>MSXN01000006.1 GCA_002083555.1 Nitrospira sp. ST-bin5
ACACCCTCTTCAACGCCGCCCTGCTCAAATACTTCCACGGCAAGCCCGACCAACTGACCCTCGACCTCCTGGCTTAAGACTTGTTACCTCTTTATCAATAATTGATCCCCCTCCTCTTCCCAGAATAAATACTTGTACGCTACTTAACCGCAGTGGTAACGTATTCGTTACTAGCCTTATAACGCAGGGAATAATGGGACTCACACGGGAATTTAGAAACAACATCGCGGCGCGCGCGGAACGGGATCCGCGCTTTCGGGAAGCGCTGTTTACGGAAGCGCTCAACGCCTACTTTGCAGGTGACACCGCCGTGGGCAAAGCCATCCTACGGGATCTCGTCAATGCCACTGTAGGGTTTGAAGAGCTGGCCCTGACGCTCAAGAAACCAAGCAAGAGCTTGCATCGGATGTTGGCGCCGCGTGGCAACCCCAGCACGGACAACTTCTTTAGCATTGTGAATGCGCTTCAGAAAAAGGCTCACGTCAAATTGCGCGTAACGGCAAAAGCCAGCTGAGAGAACACTGGCTCATCACATTAGGCGCTTCCCCACCCTCCCCTCTCCTCAGTTGACTCGCCTTCCTCTCCTGCGTAATCTTCGCCGCCAATGACTGGCTCATCACAAAAGCTCCTAGGTATTGGCCGGCTGGCGACGACGTGGCTTTTCGTTTCCCTGTTGGGCCTGACGCTCGGCTGCCAATACGTGCGGCCGACGATGAATGCGCCGCTAGATCAGTTTGACCCTGATTACGGCTATCGCTCCACCAATCTGCCTCCGTCCAAAACCGGCAGCACGGACGGGCTCTTTATCGTTTCGTCTTTCTCCGGTGACGGCGCGCGGGCGTCGGCGCTTTCCTATGGCGTTTTGCGGGAGCTGGCGCGGACGCAGATCCGGTGGGAGGGCGTCGACAAGCGGCTGGTCGATGAGCTGAACATCATCAATGCCCTGTCGGGCGGCAGTTTCACCGCGGCCTACTATGCCCTCTACGGCGACCAGATTTTTCACGACTTCGAATACCGGTTTCTCCGGAAGGACTGGGAGAGCGAACTGCGCGCGCGGATCTTCCGCTCGCCGTCGAACTGGCTACGGCTCTGGTCTCCTTATTTCGGCCGGGCCCATGTCTTCTCGGAACTGTTGGACGAAGCGCTCTTCGACGGGCACACGTTCGGCGATTTGGTTGCGCAGCGCCGGCGGCCAATGGTCTTCATCCACGCCTCCGACATGGCCAGCCTCGCGCGGTTTGAGTTCAATCAGTGGCAGTTCGACCTGCTCTGCTCCGACCTCAGCCAGCTCCCCATCTCGGTGGCCACCGCCTCATCGGCCGCGCTGCCGCTGATTCTCAGCCCGATTTCGATGACGAACTACGCCGGTCAATGCGGGTATATTCCTCCGCCGGTGCTCCAGGAGGACAAAGCGACGGCATTTGGCCGGCAGCGGGCGAATGAGCTGCGGTCGTATCTCGATCCCGAGAAGCGCCCCTGTATTCATCTGTTGGATGGCGGGCTCTCCGACAATATCGGCATGCGTGCGGTGCTGGAAAACACCGCCTATATCGGCGGCCTTGAGTCTACGTTTCGCTCGCTGGGTGCGAAGCAGATCCGGAAGCTGGTCTATCTGATGGTGAGCGCCGAGACCACGCCGGACCCGAGCCAGTATATGTTGAACGAAATACCCGGCCTCATGCGGGTGAGCCGGGCGCTGGTCGACATTCCGATCAATCGCTATTCCACCGATACGGCGGAATTCATGCGCCAGGCCGTGGCGCAATGGCGACGGGAACTCCGCCAGCGCCCGCCCGGCGATGAGAGCGTCTTCACCGCGGATGCCGACATCTATTTCATCAATGCCAGCCTAACGGAGGTCGCCGACCCCGAGGAACAGGCGCGCCTGATGAACATCCCCACCAATCTGGCGCTGACCGACGAGGAATTGGATCACCTCCTCCTTGCCGCGACGAAACTCCTCCGGAACGACCAGGAGTATCAACGCCTCCTCCGCGACCTCGCCGCCGACGCCGCCACGAATCTGCCAGCTTTGAAGTAAATCGAGAGTTGATCCCGACGACAACGAGAAGAGGACGGCCGACAGGCCAAGAGCCGTTGGTCGAAGATATGACTAGGCTGCGCCTTTGCGCGGTTCGCGGTGCAGAGCTTCGGCTACCGCACGAGGGTTCCGAGCCGCAACGCGCAGAAGCGCGAGTGCAGGACCATCAGGGGTTCGTCTTCCCTGCTCCCAGTTACGCAAGGTCGCCACGCTCACCCCGATCATCAAGGCAAACTCGGTTTGTGACGCCTTGAGCTTTTCCCGAACGCTTTTTACATCAGTCGGTCGAAAGGTGGTCACCCGAGCAGGCTTCATGGTCCCTCGCCGTATGTTCCCCGCCTCTCGGATGCTCGTCAGCAGTTCTTGAAATGCCGTGTCCTTCATGTGAATTCCTCCCGAACAAGTTTAGCCAGCACCTTAATCTGTGTGGCCGTCAAATCGCCCTGCTCGTTCTTTGCATAGAGATACAACATATAAAATGTTTGGCTTGTCTGCTCCCAATAATAGATGAGACGAATTCCCCCGCGTTTACCCCGACCCGGTGCGGCCCAACGAAGCTTTCTCAATCCCGCGCCACCCTGAATAAGGGGGCCTTGTGCAGGCCGAAGCAACATTGCCAATTGAAGCGCGCGATACATCTCATCGTCAAGATGGCGACGGAGCGCGGCGGTAAATACCGGAGTCTCGACGAACCGCATGGCCTATGCTACGCCAATGGCGCAGGCCTCTGCAAGATGTCTTGATATCAGCACTCAAGACTCACATCAAACGATCAACCGCTTTCACCCTAACTAGCGTCATTGCGCTACTGCTCTGTAGACTGGTGCGCACCCTTGTGACTTGCACTATCTTCCCCATTCCCCCCTAAGGGGCTGGGGCTTAACGCGAACGTCACCGGAGGAGCGGGGACCCTTCGAGGCTCTGCTAAGAAGGAAAGCGGAAACTGACCGAGTCCGCGAGGGAATTTCCGAAGGCTTCCGCTTAGCGGAGCCCGAATGGGTCGCTCCGGGAGGTGCGAGAGCAGTTGAGCCCCAGCCCCACCCTCCCCTCTCCTTGCCCTTCCGTATTGCCTTATGTAAGGATTACCTCCGCGATCCGACTACCATGCACATTCCCTCTTCAGACCGATAAAGGAGAAGCCCTATGCCTCCCAAAGTTGAGATCCCCGCCATTGCCAAAGTGACGAAAACCGACGAGGAGTGGAAGAAGCTGCTGTCGCCTGCGGCCTATCAGGTGTTGCGCCATGAAGACACCGAGCGGGCGTTTACGAGTCCACTGCATGAGAATCACGCCTCCGGCATCTACTACTGCGCTGGCTGCGACCTCCCTGCCTATTCGTCTGAGCATAAGTTCGACAGCGGCACCGGCTGGCCCAGCTTCTGGCAGCCAATCGATCCGAAGGTGATCGAGACGCGCACCGATTCGAAATTCTTCATGACCCGCGTCGAAGTCCACTGCGCCCGCTGCGGCGGCCATCAGGGCCATGTCTTCGATGACGGCCCGAAGCCGACCGGCCTGCGTTACTGCATCAACGGCGTCTCGCTGAAATTTGTCGCGGGATAATCGACGGTCCCATTGTTCCTCATTCATGTGAACTTCCCTAGGTTGTTCAACTCGGTCCAGACCCGCTCCCCCCAATGGAGCGGGTAGCACCTGACCCCCGATCCATGTACAATCATTTCTCCATCTTCTGGAGTCTCTATTTTTATGTCACGCTGGTTCTCGTTCGGCAGTCTGTGCCTCTCTAGTCTGACCCTCATCTCCTGCGGGAACGGCATATCGCCGTTTGCCTCGAACACCGACCCCTGTACCCTGATTACGTCGGCAGAGGCCGAACGCGCGCTGGGCGAACCGGCCCAGGAAGGCCAGCGCACCGATGCGACCACCTGCGTCTTCAAATCAACCCGCGACAGCGCCAATGCCGTGACCGTGCAGGTGGACGAAACCCCCGGGAAGGACCGGCGCGCCGGATTCAACAAGGACCGGCTCAGACGCGATAGTGTGCTCGTGGCGGGCCTGGGAGACGGGGCTATTCGCATTGATTCCCCGCCCTCGTTATCGCGCCTGACATTTTTGAGCAGCGACAATCTCATCACCGTCATGGTCTCCTCCATTCATGCGACGAACCTTTCAGATTCCGTGATGACCATCGGCAGAAGCGCGGCGGAACGGTATGGAGCTGCCGTCGTGGCCTCCCGGATTCCACCTCCGCCTCCCGTGGCCTCCACGGACGCGGCCACAGCCGATCGCCAGACCGGATCCTCATTGATCTTGCGCACTTCGCCGGTGACGGTTACCCAGACAAGAACTGTGGGCGAGACAGACTCGATCGGCCCCACCAAAGCCTCGACGATTGACACCGGTACACTGGTGGGCACCTGGCAGGCGCATGCCCTCCAGGGCACGACGAAGCATAATTACCTGCTCGTGATCGAACCGAATCAATCCTGGATACTCTCGTCCCTGACTCAGTTCGACGGGGTGCTGGATGCCGAGGCCGGCCGCTGGTCCCTCGACCGCGCGAACACGTTCAAGGGCCAATCATGGAAAGGCACCTACGCGACGGGGCAACCCGATTCGTTTGTGACCACCGGCAGTCTCCACGGCACCTGGACAAAGCTGGACGAAGCTCAACCTCCCAGCAAAATCCCCGCTGAACTCTGGAGCCTGCGGAAGAACACCACGAGCGTCCCGGTGTTTCAACTGAAGAGCGTGGATCGCGCGTTGGTGGGCATTTGGGAAAGTACCGGCACCTATGCAGGCGGACCGGCCACCTTTGTCTGGACCATTAAAGCATCTGCAGCCTCAGATCTGTTCATCATGGATCAGACGCGCGGCACGGTCGTCACGAAGGGCGGGATCGTGCAGTTACAGCCGACGCAGAAGCGGCAACGAAGTGTGGGGATCGTCGCCACGCAGGACGGCGGCTTCACCACCAGCGACGGGAAGACCAGCCTCCGCTGGACTCGCCTCACGCCACAATCGGACACCTCACAACCACTCTAGTCGTACCGGGCACGCGAGATCCCCGTGCCCCTGTAGGGAGCTACTGCGATGTCAAACACGCATGAGACGATCGGATTTGTCGGCGTCGGCCGCATGGGCGCGAACATGGCGCGCCGCCTGAAAGACTTCGGCTTTCCCATCTCCGCCGTCTACGACCGGAATACCGCCGTCGCCGCGGAACTGGCCAAGGAACTCGGCTGTCAGGTCGCCGCCAACCCGGCGGCTGTCGCCGAATCCTCGCAGACTGTCATCACGGTCGTCACCGACGATGCCGCGATGGATCAGATCTTTGCCGTGAACGATGCCACCAGCCTCCTCGCTCACGCGAAGGACCGGCTCTTCATCAATTGCGCCACCGTCTCCCCGTCGATCCATCGCGACGTGGAACAGCGGGTGACGGCACTCGGCGGCGCCTCACTTGAAGCCTGTATGGCGAGCAGTATTCCGCAAGCGCGGCAGGGCACGCTCTATCTGATGTGCGCGGGCCGCAAAATGACGTTCGAACGGGCGAAGCCCATGCTGCAAACGCTGGGGAAGACCGTCCGCTACGTCGGCGCCAGCGGAACGGCAGCAGAAGTGAAAGCGCTGGTGAATATGGTGATGAACTGCAATACGGCAGCGCTGGCGGAAGGATTAGGGTTAGGCCAGGCGCTCGGGCTGGATCTGACGATGCTCCGCGAGGTCTTCAGCCAGACCGGAGCGAACTCGCGCGTCCTGGAAACCGACGGAGAAGATATGCAGCAGCGGGCCCATGACTGCTACTTTTCTGCGGCCCACGCCGCGAAAGATTCCGGCATCGCCGTGGCCTTGGGCCGTGCCGCCGGCCTCTCACTCCCCGTGGCTGACGCCACGCTGGCGCAATATCAACGGCTGGTAGCGAGCGGGAAAGGCGAGCTGGATAAATCGGCCATCGCCGAGCTCACCTTCAAGGACCGGCTGGGCTAGGAGGCCATCTCAGACTTCGACTCGACTGTCGCCAACACATCGCGGACTTTCGACGCCAGCATCGAGGGAGAATAGGGCTTCTTCAGCATCCATCCACCCATGATACCCTCAAAATTCGAGTACGATACCAGACCCGACACAAACAGGACCGGCAACTCCGGCCGCTGGATGCGTAGCAGATGGGCCAATTGCGGTCCGGACATCTTCGGCATCACGATATCCGCCACCAGGATCGATATCTGATCGCTATTTTCATCGAACAACGCCATCGCCTGTTCGCCGTTTTCAGCATAGAGCACCCGATACCCGTGCATCTCTAACATCTGGCCGGTCACATGGCACACGGCTGCGTCGTCATCGACGACCAAGACCGTCCCCTGCGTGGTGGATTCTCCCGTCGCACTCGGCTGCACACAACCCGAACCGTTCATGGCACCTCCTTGAGTAAACCGCTCCACATGTACCATGAAAGCCAGGAGGAACCAAGGACAAGATGGGTTTTGACCGGCACGGACTCGCGCTACTGGATTCCGGCAAACCGGCTCCAGAGGCTGACCGCCACCCACAGCACGAAGGCGACGAAACTGAGGAGCAGCACCACCGTCCCGCCGATGATGCCGACGACATAGGACCAATCGGCGTGGGTGCCCCTGGCTGTTTGCGTCGCCGCCTGACGCAGCAAATCCGCATTCCGGCTATTGCTGCGGAACCAGACGGAGAAGAGATCACCGAGGATGGGAATCGCACCGATGACGCCGTTGATCAAAAGATTCAGACTCATTCGGATGATGACGATACGCGGCACTTCCAGACGCGCGGCCATCCCCAGGATGACCGTCCCGATTAGATTCGCCACCACGTCTCCGATGCCCGGAATGAGCCCGATCAACGGATCGAGCCCGAGGTAGAGAGAGGTCCCTGGAATTCTGACCGTGGTGTCCAGCACCTTTGCCAATAATTCTGCTGCCTCGACGAGGGCCGGGCGGCGGATTGTCCCTTCTGAGGACTCTTGCGGAGGGATCGCTGACGGATTATTCATGCGCACGCCACGCCACATGGTCTTTCAGCCAACAGCGATCCATGACCACATGGAGGCCGGCCTCTCGCGCGAGCTGCGCCGCGGCTTCGTTGACGACACCCTCCTGCATCCAGATAGCTTTCGCGCCACGCGCAATCGCTTCTTCGACGATCGGCAGCACGTCTTCCGACCTGCGAAAGATATCGACCAGATCGATCAGACCAGGCACAGCGGTGAGCGACGGATAGGCCGGCTCGCCGATAACCGTCTGTTCATTCGGATTGACCGGAATGACCCGGTAGCCCTGCGCTTTCATGTAGGATGCGACGTGATTAGACGCGCGAGCGGGATTGGACGACGCGCCGACCACGGCAATCGTCCGGCAGTCCGCCAGAATCTGTCGAATCGTATCGCCTTCAGCCTTATTCATGGCCCCACCCTACCATGAGCGCTGGTCCCTGGAAAACGGGTGAAAGGATCGGCCCCTTGACGACATATCCGGATAGGTCATATCACCTACGCGCTGGATCGCACGATCCACAGCGACACTCTTTACGATGGAGGCTCCTATGCGTACCGGCTGGCGTGCAGTGTTCTCATCGGTCGTGCTCTCCTGTGCCGGTTTCTCCGCCCTGCTGGCTCCTGCGCCTAGCCCGGCCGCAGACACGGCGGTTTCACTGCCGTTATCCAAGATCGTCCTCTACTCCAGCGGGGTCGGCTATTTCCAGCATGACGGCACGGTGACCGACCGGACGCGCTTGGACCTGCGCCTCCAGACGAATCAGATCAACGATCTCTTGAAAAGCCTAGTGGTCCAGGATTTTGGCGGCGGGAAGGTTTCTACCGTCACCTACGGGTCGCGCGATCCCATCACAAAGACCCTCGGCAGCTTCGGCATCAATTTGAACGGAAATCCGACCATGGGTCAGATCCTGACACAGGTGCGCGGCGAACGGGTCGAGGTGACGGCACCCAATGCCCTGCTGGGCACTATCCTGGGTGTGGAAAAGAAAACCGAATCACTGAGTGACGGCCAGACCCGTCGAACGATCGAGCAGGAATATCTCAACCTCCTGACGGACGAGGGCTTTCGCTCGCTCCCCTTCGCGCAGATCCAGCGAGTCAAATTGCTAGATGCCGGTTTGAACGCCGAATTGCAGCAGGCGCTGGCCACTCTGGCTACGAACCACGATGTCCAACGCAAGACGGTCTCCATTCAATTCGACGGCACCGGGAGCCGCCAGGCCCGTGTGGCCTATCTGACTGAAACACCGGTCTGGAAAACGACCTATCGTCTGGTCCTGGATGAAGAGAAGGCGCCGTATCTGCAAGGCTGGGCCATCGTGGAGAATCAGACGCATCAGGACTGGCAGAATGTGAAGCTCTCGCTCATTTCAGGCCGGCCCATTTCCTTCACCATGGATCTCTATCAGCCGCTCTACAACCCCCGACCGGTTGTGCAACCGGAGCTCTATTCGAATCTCAAACCTCAGACCTACGGGGACGCCATGGACGAGGCCAAACCCTCGACCCCGGCTGCCGCCTCTCCGGCCCGGAGCGAGATGAAGAAGGAGCGGTTACTCGGGAAGCTGGCCGAAGGATTCGCCGGCGGACGCGCCAACGCGCCGGCTGAACTGGCGATGTCAGCGGACGTGGAGATGGGACGCATCGACCAGGGCGTGGCCTCGATCGCTATGGCCGAAGACAAGGGGGAGCTGTTCGAGTATCGTCTGGATCAACCGGTCACGCTGGGCAAACATCAGAGCGCGCTGTTGCCGATCATCGGCCAATCGCTCCAGGGCCAGAAACTCGTCGTCTATAACCAGTCCGTGAATGCCACACACCCGCTCAACGGCTACCGCCTCAAAAACAATTCCACCCTCCACCTGATGCAAGGCCCCATCACCGTATTCGATGGCGGCGCCTACGCCGGCGATGCGCAGATCCACGATCTGGCGCCGGGACAGGATCGGTTGATCACCTATGCGCTCGACTTGAAAACGGAAGTCGAGCCTAAGCTCGAAGGCGGCACTCAGGAACTCGCAACCGTCTCGCTCAAGAAAGGCACGATGTTGGTCTCTCGCCGGCTGGTTGAGGATCGGACCTACCTCGTCAGGAATCGCGACCACAAAGCCAGGACGGTCTTAATCGAGCAGCCCTCTCGTCCCGACTGGAAACTGGTCGAGCCGAAGGAGGCGACGGAACGGACCAGAGACCACTATCGCTTCAGCGTCGCCGTGGATGGGGGCAAAACCGCGACCCTGCACGTGAAAGAGACGCTCCCAATCCAGGAGTCGATTCTCTTGATGGACAGCGGCCTCGACCAACTCGCCTATTTCCAACAGGCGAAAGAGGCCAGCGCCAAAGTGAAAGAGGCCCTGCAACGGGTGGTGCACCTCCGCAGCAAACTCGATGACACCCGCACGCAACGCACCAGACTCGAACAGCGGATCGGCGAGATCACCGCAGAGCACGGCCGCATTCGCGAGAACATGCAGCGGCTCCAGCAGAACTCGGATCTGTACAATCGCTATGTGAAGAAGTTGGATCAGCAGGAAACGGAACTGGAGAAACTCCGGAAAGAGATCGAGTCGCTGAAAGGAACGGAAGAGGAGCACCGGCGGGACTTGCAGAACTACGTCATGATGCTCGACATCGGGTGATGTCAGTCCGGCAAGCTGAAGAACGCCTGAATCTGCTCGGTCGGCACACACCCGACCAGCAACACGCCTCCCGGTGAAACCACCAGGGGAACTCCGGCCTGGCCAGTCTCGTGCCAGGCCACTTCCCACTCCCCCATCACCTGGTCGAGATCACTCCCGTCTGGAATCCCGAACTCATCTAGAACGAGGGGGTTCGAGATGTCTTGTCCTTTCACCCAGAATGCGTGGTATAAGGCGCGCACCATCTGCATTCCTGCCTCACGATCGCGCTGGAACCGCGATGCGGCCAGAGCAATTGCCGGCCCGGTGTTCGGTTTGCCGGGCGGCAGCGCAATCGGCAGTCCCGGTGCCAACCGCTGCACGACGGCCACCTCATGGCGCAATTCCGCCCCTAACGACCCTCCCCACGCCTTCATCGGGCGCGGCAGATGCGGCGCATGTTGCACGCCCCGCCACGCACAACGATCGAGCAACTGCAACTCATGCAGTCGTTCATGCAGCGCATAGCAGAAGGGGCAGTTGAAATCGCTGTAGAGTAGATAGTCTGGCGCCACCGGTCGTCTCCCCGATACAGTGTGAGAACGTACCCGATGAAGGCGGGATGCGTCCAGTGGCCTCAGGAAGATGTGCTGATTGAAGAGTGGTAATCGAGAGCGGCCTTATAGACGCCGAAGGACCCGGTCAAGGATCCCGCGCAGTGCCGGGAGCGTGACTGGCTTCGTGAGGACCCCATCCATCCCGGCCTCCAAGCAGACTCGTTCGTCATCTGCGGAGGCATGACCGGTCAGGGCGATGACAGGAATGTGTCTATCCTGGTCCATCTCCCGCTGCCGGATTGCACGAGTGGCGTCATAGCCGTCCATCTCCGGCATCTCGCAGTCCATCAGGATCGCGTCGTAGGGTGTTCTCGACGCGGCTTCCAGCGCTTCACGACCATTCCGGGCGCTTTCTACTTCGAAGCCCAGCTTCTGAAGAAACTTGCACGCCACCACCTGATTGATCTCGTTATCGTCGGCGACCAGAATGCGCTTCGGACTCCCGACTCGTACCTCCGGTTTGGACACCGCTGTGGCCACGGGTTGAACCTGTTCCCGCTGAATCGCCGGCAACACCAGTGTGGTGTAACGGAATGTTGTGCCCTTCCCGGCCTGGCTTTCGACTGCGATCTCCCCCCCCATCAGCTCGACAAGCTGGCGGCAGATCATCAGCCCGAGGCCTGTTCCGCCGAACTTCCTGGCGGTCGACGCCTCCGCCTGCGAGTAGGCCTGAAAGAGTCTGGCCTGCTGTTCCTCCGTCATGCCAATGCCCGTGTCCGTGATGCTCCACGCCAGGAGGATGCTCTCCGGCAGATGGGAGGGTGCTTGCTGCAACGTGACCGCTACCGCTACGCGGCCACGCTCGGTAAATTTGATCGCATTGCCAACCAGATTGAAGAGAATCTGGCGCAGGCGCACAGGATCTCCTCGCAGACTTCCCGGTACCTCCGGCGCAACCTCCACTGTCAATTCCAGCGCCTTCTTCTTCGCCAACTCCGAAACGAGGGTCAACACATCGTCGATGAGGGAATGAAGATGTACGTCCGCTGTTTCCAGGGACATCTTGCCGGCTTCGATCTTTGAGAAATCCAAGATGTCATTCACCAATACCAATAGCGCTTCGGCGGATCGATGCATAGTTTGAAGCAATTGCCGTTGCGCATCGCTCAACGACGTGTCCTGTAACAACTGTGTGCAGCCCAACACGCCGTTCATCGGCGTCCGGAGTTCGTGACTCATGGTGGCGAGAAAGATCCCCTTGGCACGGGCAGATTCTTCGGCCACGTCCTTCGCTCGACGCAGCGCCACGTCGGCGGTCACATCCAACCCGTAGGCTCGAATCTGATCAAGGTCACCCAGAGGAAAAAACGACCAGGCCAGGACTCGATCGGCGATCATATGTTCTATACGACAGGTCGCCGAGCGGGTGCGCAGACAGTCCTTGAGAATGCCTTCAAGGTCGGGAGGAAGCATTGCCTCGATCCCACATTCCAGTGCGCCACAGACGGTCAGGAGCTCCACCATCGCCGTGTTGGCATAGAGCATTCCGCCGGCGCCATCGAATTCCACAATCGGATTCGGTGAATCCTCGGCGAGTCGCGCGACGCGCTGCACATCCCGCTGCACTTCCATCGCAGAGGTCAGATCCCGCGTGACGATGACCGCTCCCACTCGCTCGGCCAGCTGCACTCGAGGCCAAAACGTCGTCGAGAGCTCGAACCGGGTCCCATCCCCTCGCGTCCACTGGTGGGATGGCACCATCGTAACTTCGCCGGATTTCATCATCTGTTGGAACGGAATAACTCCCGATCCCTTCGCCTCCGGCAACCGGCAATCCATCAGGTCCTGAAACGACTGGCCGATCACATCGCGGGTACGTCCGACCAGTTGCTGTGCCATCGGATTCACGGACAGGATCCGCCCGCTTCGGTCGGTGACAAAGACGGCGTCGCCCGACGCTTCCATCAAGAGAAAGGTATCTTCTCGCGTGGGCAACCAGGTCATCTGTCCCGGCCCGCGCGCGTTCGACTCCGGTTGAGGCTGGGCGCTCATGCGGCCACCTGCCTAAGAATCGCTTCCACATCGATCCCTTCCCGTCGTGGGTCCCGGATGTCATGAATGCTTCGTCCGCCTTCCGGTTCTTGAGCAAGGTCCAATTCCTGGGGCGGGGCACAGGACCGGCCCTTCGCATCCCGACAGAGAAACAGAATCGGAAGGTGCGCCTTGCCGGGAGTGATGGACCCCACGACGCCGACCTCCCCTGATTTCAACGCCACGAGACTGTAGAGAGGAAATACGCCGATCGCTCTGATCAAATACGACACGTGGTCGAGCAAATAGGGCTGATCACGGTAGCGTTGATACAACTGCGTCATCGCTTGATTGGACGACAGCGGTGGCCCGCCCGTTTGGCCCGTCAGCAATTCGTCATACTGGTCGACAATCCACACCAACGCAGCATAGGCCCAGTCTTGTCCTGCCCCCCCTTCAGTACCGACCGAACCTGTCGGTGCGGCATGATGGTGCTTGACGATGGACAGGACCTCCGCATCGCGGACCCCGCTTTTCTCCAACAACACGAGGCCCTGCGCCGGATGGCTATCGTAGAGAGCTTGCTGGGCCGGCGGCATGGCCTTGGTGTGTTTGAGAAGGTTCTTGGGCAGACGGACAAGCCCCACATCATGGAGCAGCGCGGCCACGCCCACGTGTTGCAGCACGTCTCGAGGATAGGATAACGCCTGCCCGATAATGACGGACAGCGTGCACACGGTGAGTCCATGCTCATGCAACGTCGGGTCTTGCTCCCGCAAGCCCATGACGGCGTAACAGGCGGCTTGGCGTTCGAAGATGAACCCGATCATCTCATCAACAAGCTGACGGGCTTCTGCGTATGACACCAGCCCTGTCGCCCGCGTGCCGTCGAAAATGTGATTGAGCCGATTGATCCACTCTGTCCGCCGCTGCTTCGCCAGCGCAAGATTGTCCGCCAGCATCACCGCCGTCCGTTCCAGCGAGACAGGATGCGTAGCCGACAGACTGGACCCTTCCGGCTGAGCCTCGCACACAGGGACAGGATCGGACGGTGTCACCTCAGGAACCGCCACATCGAGGCCCCGACCGGTATCGATGGTCACCTGAGCAATGCCCGAGGCCCGCAAGGTGTCAATTTCTGATTGCGCGTTGATTTCAAATTTATGCCGAAGAAAGGGCGTGTGAAGCCAGGAGCGGTCCACCCCGATCAGGTACATCCCGACTTTCAGGTCGGAGAGCGGAATTGTGCGATGCGCCATATCGAACAGTATCCTTCACGCGGACTACAAACGTTCAGCTCTCACGTGTCGGTTGATTCAGGCACAAACTTGAGGGTCTTCCCTTAGTGTTCATGGCCGTTTGTCTCCGTCTTTAAAGAGTGCTGTGCGTTTTGTTGGATTGAGGGATTTACGCGTTCCCGACAGACACGTATGATGACCGACGCACATGCCTCACCAGCAGAGCTTCGTAACCTCGGGAGAACAACGATGCATGGACATAGGCTTTCGGGAGACCGTTTTTCTGTCGAGTACCATCTCACGGGGACTGAGTTGCAGGGGCGGAACATGGCCGAGCGCCTGTGCACCGATCAGACCATAGAAGCCCCGCTGTCCCTGCTGCGCACCTGCCCAATTCCCGAAGGCCTCCTGGGCCGGGTCGAGGATTTCTCACGAGTTGAGGAAACGCGGCATCTGGCGCGAGTCAGTTTTCCCATTGAACTGTTTGGCCATTCGTTCGCGCAGATGCTGCACACCCTGTTCGGCACGGCCAGTCTCAGTCCCCAGGTCCAAGTCGCCGACATTCAGCTCCCCACGCAGCTGCCGGAAAGCTGGCCTGGCCCTCGGCACGGTATCTCAGGTATCCGTGCATTGACTGACGTGGCCAATCGTCCATTGGTCTGTGCCGTCTTGAAGCCACTAGGGCTCTCTCCTGAGGCACTGGCAGAATTAGCCCACAGCTTCGTACTCGGCGGCGTGGACATCATCAAGGATGACCAAGGTCTTGGAGATCATGCCTTCTGCCCCATCGAAGAACGCATCCAGCGCTGCCTTGCCGCCATTCGTGAGGCCAGCCGCTCCACTGGCCGCAGATGCCTCTACTTTACTCACGTCGTCGGATCGCTCGAAGCCATACGGACACAAACACAATTCGCCAGGCAGGCAGGCGCGGATGGAATCCTCCTCTCACCGGGGCTGGTGGGATACCAGGCGCTTCACGATCTGCGTTGTGACACGGCTGATGCGCTGCCCATCATGTCTCATCCGGCATTCCTCGGCACCTACGCCATGGCTCCGACACAGGGGCTCGCTCCACGCGTGCTCTACGGTCGTCTTCCCCGACTCGCCGGTGCAGACATCACCATCTATCCAACCTACGGACTCAATTTTCCGATCAGCCGCCAAGACTGCACGCGAATCGCCTCTGCCTGTACCAAGTCCTGGGGACCACTGCGGTCCATCTTTCCCACCGCAGCAGGTCGCATGGGAGAAGACCGCATCAGAGAGATGTGCGAGGTCTACGGCCGTGATTGTGTCTTCATTCTAGGAAGCCAGATACGGGAATCACCGGAAGGCATCGCTGCATCCTGCGAGCATTTCATGCAGCGTCTCGATAAATTTTCCGCTGCTCATTGAGGCTGGTTGTTGCTGCTTCCTCGCCGGTCAGCTGCACTGCGGTCCCGCAGAATCTGCTACACTTAAGCCAGTTGAAACAGAGGCCAGGTTGATCAATCTCGATCAACGCCGGCCACGTGACAAGGGCAAACCACTCGAGAGGGTGGGACGCAAAGCCAAGGGACCTAACGAGGGACGTATGTTCCAGGGTCAGCCTAGCCGCCACAACGCAGTCCTCTTCCAGCGCCACTGGCGTGCCGGCTGTCTCTCGGAACAATACTCTCCCCACAGGCTCCAAGGCGCTTATCTCGGAACGGGACTGGGAGGTGCTTTATGATGTCCGCTATCGATACAGCCTTATCGGGCCTGACAAACTTCGCCAAGAAGCTCGATGTCTCCGCCAATAATGTGGCCAACGTGAACACCGAAGGATTCCACAAATCGCGGGTTGAATCCGTCGAGGTGGGGACCGGAGGGGTTTTACCGGTCGTTCAAAAAGATGATTCCGCGGGGCCTGCGGTGTTGAAAGACCGAGGCTATGGCGCCGCCCAGGTTGAACTATCCAATGTCGATCTCGGCGAAGAAGCCGTGAGCCAGATCGTGGCCCAACGTGGTTTTGAGGCCAATCTTCGCACGCTGAAGACTGCCGACGATATGCTGGGAAGCATCATAGACACGAAACGGTAGCCCTCTGAACTGCCCATCCGTGCCAGCAGGCACGGCGACATAGCATTCCCGCCTGACAGTATGCTATGTCGAGGTCATGACCGCGCCCCGAGTCCTGTTACTGATTCCCCCGCTGACCCAGCTCAATACCCCGTACCCGTCTACCGCCTACCTCACCGGATTCTTGCAGTCTCAGGGAGTCTCTTCTGAACAGGCAGATCTTGGGATCGAGATGGTGTTACGGCTGTTCAGTCCCGATGGACTTCGAGATGTCTTTCGTCTTGTGCGGCAACAGTCAGACGATCTTCCCCAACAAGCCCACGCCATGCTCGCGGACGAGGACGCCTACCTGAGTACGATCGACACAGTGGTGACGTTCCTGCAGGGCAAGACTCCAGAGGCAGCCAGCCTGCTCACCGATCCTGGATTTCTTCCGCAAGGTCCGCGGTTCGACGGCAAGACGAGATTTTCGAAATCAGTTCCGATTGAAGATCGAGCGAAGCACTGGGGCACGCTTTATCTCGAGGACCTCGCCGATCTGGTCCAAGCCACGGTCAGTCCATCCTTCGCCCTCAGCCGCTACGCTGAACATCTGGCTCACTCCGCATCCTCATTCGACCGATTAGCCTTGGCTCTGGCCGAGCCGCTCAGCTTGACGGATGAATTCCTGCTGGATGCCCTGTGGGCACACCTCGACCGGGTGGATCCGACCCTCGTGGGTCTGTCAGTCCCCTTTCCCGGCAATCTCTACGCCGCATTTCGGATTGCCCAGGCGATGAAGCAGCGGAGGCCAACACTCCCGATTGTGCTCGGCGGCGGCTATGCGAATACCGAATTGCGGCGTGTCAGCGATCCTCGAGTGTTCGACTACGTGGACTTCATCACCTTGGATGACGGGGAGCGACCGCTTCTCTCGCTCCTCGAACATCTCACGGGCCAACGCCAGAAAACAGACCTCTGCCGCACGTTTTACAGAGACGAACATCGCGTCCGCTTCGCCGACGATCGGTCCGTGTCTAATTTCAGCATGAATGACGTCGGATGTCCGACCTATCGGGGATTGCCGCTGGATCGCTACCTGACAATCCTCGACAGCACGAATCCCATGCATCGCCTCTGGTCCGAAGGTCATTGGAACAAACTGACCGTCGCGCACGGCTGTTATTGGAAACAGTGCACGTTCTGTGATGTCGGGCTTGACTACATCAGCCGCTACGAAATGACGCCGACCGAACGGCTGATCCAACAAATCGAGCAACTGATCGCCGAAACCGGGCAACGCGGATTCCACTTTGTAGATGAAGCCGCCCCGCCTGCGGCGCTGAAGGCGCTGGCACTGGGATTACTGGAACGGAAGCTTGACATCACCTGGTGGGGAAACATCCGGTTCGAAGAGGCTTTTTCACCGGATCTGTGCAAACTCTTAGCCGCCTCCGGCTGTATCGCCGTGACAGCAGGACTGGAAGCGGCCTCGGATCGTCTGCTCGACAAGATGAAAAAAGGGATCACCGTCGATCAGACCGCACTCGTCGCGGCCGCCTTCAAAGAGGCCGGCATTTTGATTCATGCGTATCTCATGTACGGATTTCCCTCGGAAACGATCCAAGAAGCCGTGGATGCTCTTGAACGTGTGCGGCAACTCTTCAAAGCGGACCTGATGCAATCGGCCTTCTGGCATCGCTTTACCACGACGGCCCACAGCCCGGTCGGCCTTGACCCCAAAAGCCATGGACTGCGCATCCTGGGACCGACATTTGATGGTTTTGCTGATAACGATCTGATTCACCGCGACCCTGTCGGGAAAACCCCAGCCTGGCTGGGCGAAGGCTTACGCCGCTCCATGCTGAACTTTTTGGAGGGGCGAGGGCTCACGATGGATATCCGTCAGTGGTTCGACCATGACGTGCCTGAGCCGCACGTCCCCAAGACCTGGGTACGGAACCTTCTCCGCAAAGGAATAGAGCCTGACCATCTACCACTTGAACGCCGATTGGTGTGGCTCGGCGCGCAGCCGGTCTCGACGGCACAGACCAGACGGATCACAGTGACACTGCAAGGACGATTTGCCAAGACGGTCATCCAGCTCCCCCACTCACAGGGGCAGTGGTTTCAAACCGTCATCAAACAAGCGACCCCTCGCAAGAATAAAACAACACCCTATCCCTGGATTCGAGACATACAAGCCAGCTTCCCCGGTACGGCCGAAGATTTCGCTGCCTTTCTGAATAGTCCAGGCTGGAGAAAAGCCCGCACCGCCGGGCTGTTGTTGGTCTGACGCCTCAATAGCCCCTGTTGCAGAAAAAAAGATAGGGCGGGAGATGCTCAGCACCTCCCGCCCCCTGCATCGCATTTGGACGATCGTTACTTATTCGGTTGCGGCGTATAGCGCAGATACGGCTTCACTGTCTTGAACCCCTTGGGGAAGAGAGTCTTGGCTTCCGCGTCATTGACGGCCGGAGTGATGATGCAATCTTCCCCGTCCTTCCAGTTTGCCGGAGTCGCCACCTTGAACTTCGAGGTCAGTTGGAGTGAGTCGATCACGCGCAACAACTCATCAAAGTTACGGCCACATGACGCCGGATAGGTCAAGGTAAGCTTGACCTTCTTGTCTGGTCCGACAATAAACACCGAACGGACGGTCATATTGTCGATCGCATTCGGATGGATCATGTCGTAGAGGGTCGCCACCTTCTTATCCGGATCGGCGATGATGGGATAATTCATCGTCGTGTGCTGAGTCTCGTTGATGTCGTTGATCCAGCCCTTATGGGAGTCCAGCGGATCGACGCTGACCGCAATGACTTTTACTCCCCGCTTCTTGAACTCAGGAGTGATCTTGGCCACGGTCCCTAATTCAGTCGTACAGACCGGCGTATAGTCTTTTGGATGCGAGAACAAAATCCCCCATCCACCGCCAAGCCATTCATGAAAGTTGATCGGGCCTTCGGTCGTATCAGCTGTAAAATTCGGGGCTTCATCTCCTAAGCGGATCGCCATATGACACTCCTTTCATTAACACAAAGAACTATAAGTTCGTTTATTGAACAACACACCTACGGCGATACATTACTGAGTTCAGACCAAAGAGTTCAACCCCTCCTCCGTCAAGCAAACCAATAGGCCTTCTCCGCTTAAGGATTCACCTGCCGCATCCGATATAGGCCAGAGCCCACCGGCATAGGAGGATATATGGAGCAGGCAAAGCCTAGTCCGATCGCGCTGCGGATCTCAAACGATCCGATGTACAAATTGCTCCGCGAAGGCTGCATTAAGGAGTTCAACGCCAAGAAAGCCGCAGGCGACAAGTGTGATTTGAAAAGCTGCGATCTGCGAGGGCTGGATCTCCGAGGCCTGGATGCTTCCGGGCTGGATTTCAGCGATTGCTACTTCCGGCAATCCGATCTTCGTGGCATCGACTTCAGCCAATCCAACCTGAAAGGCGCCTCCATCAACGCCTGTAAGATCTCCGGCGTGCTCTTTCCCCTAGAGCTGTCCGCATCAGAAATCGAGCTTTCGCTCTTGCAGGGCATCCGGATGCGCTACTCGAAGTAACCACTCCAGCGCTAACAAGCGCGGCGCCGCCGAGCCTAGTGCGCGGCCATCGCGAGAGGCGTTGGCACGGTGGCTCCGCTCCCGTCCTTAAACCCCGCTTCTAGCAAAAAGACTCGGGCCTCTTCCACCTGCCCCTGCTGCGTGAGCCACTCTCTGATCCGCTCCGCGCGGCGCTGCGCCAGAAGGCGGAGCGTCCCCTCTTCGATCGTGATCGTCTGGAGCAAACGCATCTTCATATCAGGCACTGATGGCGGCGGTGCGTCAGGCTGACCGACTGCCGGAGGGAATTGCTTGGTATACCAGGCAGTCGTCAGGCGTGATTCATCCTCCGGTGAGAGCGCTGGCGCAGGAACCGGCTCTTTGCCTGCCGGCTTGCCGGCCTCCTCGAGCTTGAGCTGCCGCAACCGCTCAAGGAACTGCTCTTCGGCCAACACCCGCCCATCGATCTGCTTATCGGCCATGCCTGCCACATCCAAGGACAGAGCCGGACGTTCCGTGAGCACCGTCACCAGCGTCGTCAGCTTTTTGGTTTCGGCTTCCGCAAGGTCACTGCGGCCGGGCGCAAATTCGATCGCGTGCAGTTCTTCCCCGCTGCCTCCGACAAGCGACCCAATCAGGGCAAACGGCGACGTCACGGCCTTGCCCAGCAGATTCAGCACCGTATTCAATAGGAGCTTCCCGTACTTGAAGTCCGGATCCTTCAGATTTCCGCGCACCGGCAGATCGATCGCAATCTGGCCTTTTCGATCCTTGAGCAACGCGACGACCAGGGGAACCGGCAGCGAGGTGGCATCGGGACTCTCGGTCTTCTCACCAAAGCCCAATTGATCGATGAGCACCTTGTTCTCCGCCTCCAGCTCATGCTGCGACAGCTTGTACGCCAGATCCAGGAAGAGCTTGCCCTTCCGGATGGAATAGCCGACATACTTCCCGCTATAGGGACCAGCGGTGGTCAGATCGATATTGTCTAACTTCACTGAGATGTCAGTGTACGCGTCCTCGCTGAGCGGATTGATCTTGCCCACAATCCGTAGTGGGGCCACCCGGCCGAGCTTGCCCGACAAGTCGACGTCCGCCTTCGCCACCTGCTTCGAGGACAACCCTTTCACCGTCCCGGTCAATTCTTCGAGCCCCGTCCGCACCGACGGTACAATGGAGTCATCTTGAAACGTGACGGCCCCCTTCATCAGCTTCACCGTTTTAATCGTGATCTCTGGCGCCGGCTTTGACTTGCCCGGAGACGATTCAGGCGCTGGCGCGGGCTTCGACTCAGTCTCCTTTGGGGCTTTGACCAGGTGCGCCAGATTCATCGTGCCATCCGCCTGCACCACCAGTTGAACACGGAGCTGGTCGAGCCCGACTTCGCCCAACGCCACCGTCGTAGGATCGACAGTCAGCGCGATCTGCTTCAGCAGAAGATGCTTCCAAGAGGCAAACGGCAGCCCTTCCTCCCGGTTCACCAGCGCCAACGATTTCACTCCCAGGTTTCCCCGGAAGGTCATCAGCGGAGCCTTCGGATGTTCGACCGCCAGATGAAGGGAGCCATCGATATCCAGCGAACCGTCGTCGATTCCGACGCGAGTCGCCTGCTCCAGATAGGGTTCGAACGGCGCCAATCCCAGGTTCTTCAATGCCAGCGTAAAGTCCGCCTGAAAGGGCGACGCCACCATCTGGCCATCCAGCGTGAAGGTGCCGGTGTCATTGATGGTCTGGTCGACGGTAAGCGGAATCGGTCTTGTGATCGGCCAGGCCAGACCATGCGACCGTGCCGACTTCACAACGACCTTGGCCTGCATGGTGGAAGGAAGAGAGCGATCCTCAAATCGAATCGTGTGATTCTTGATTTGCACTTCTTTCACGGCCACCGACCAGAGAGGAGCTTCCTGAGCCGGCTCTTTAGGCAAGGCTGCCGGAGCAGGCTTCCCGGCCGCCGTTCCGCTTTCGACAGGCGCAAAGAGCGCTTGCAGATTCAGACTCTTATCGGGATTCAGCCAAACCCGATCCGAGGCGTTCGCCAGACTAATCGATCCAATCGACACCTTGTGCTGCCGCAGATCCACCTGAATGCCGTCGATTCCAAACGCTGGGACGGAGATCACCGGATCCACATCGCCTTTTTCAACCAGGCTGACATCCGCAAGGTGCAGAAACCCTTCCGAGACAGTGAAGTCTATCGGAGCCGTCCCCATATCAAGCCGGTACGGCACCTTCGCATCGATCGTGCCGGTGGGAATGTCGAAATTGAATTGGCCCTCTACAGACTGAAAGACGGTGGGGACCTTGACTCCGCTCAAGGCCAACGTGCCCTCAGAACGAATCGGCTCCAAGGTGATAGTGCCTTTCCAGTCCAGCACTTCTCCTTTGCCCAATTCCGCGGCAAACGAATAGGTATTGTCTCCACCCGGCTTCGTATGAAAATTCCTCAGCACGATGCCGATCGGCACAATATCGATCGCCACCGGCCTGGGTTTGGATTCATCTCGGAATTCCACGATGCCCTGGGCAATCTCAAACACCCCGATCTGCACGGCAGGAATTGCTCCCGGCTGCTCCGGCTGCTTGGCAGGAGGCGCTTGGTCTGCGGGCGCATCCGGGGGAACCAGGTCGAGCAAATTCAGGTGGCCGTTTGGCGCCACCTTCACCGCCACATAGGGCATCGTCAGACGGATGGCATCGAATACATAGGCCAGACGGAACAACGAGACCGCCTGGAAATTCACGAAAAACTCCTCAAACCCAACCATGGGCGTCTGATCGGGTTCACGAATTTCCAATCCGGCGATCCGCAAAGACAATTCAAAGGGATTCACCGCCACCTCTCTCACGACCACCGGGTGGCGGATCGTCTCGGCGACCTTCGGCACCGCGTAGGTTGTGATGAGGTACGGCAGCAGGAAAAAACCGAGCAGTGTATAGAGCAGCAGGGCGACGCCACCGATGACAGCGAGAGGAAGAGGACGGAAAATTCTACGCATGAATGGCTGACCAACGTGGTGCGCCCGGCTGGAATCGAACCAGCGACCCTCAGCTTAGAAGGCTGATGCTCTATCCAACTGAGCTACGGGCGCCAACACTGGAAGTGTTTATCCCGTCGCCAATAATGATAAGGCTTCGGGTGGAGCATGCTCGGTTTGGTCGGGGCGAGAGGATTTGAACCTCCGACATCCTGCTCCCAAAGCAGGCGCGCTACCGGGCTGCGCTACGCCCCGACGGTACTCTCAGACTGCCGTGCACGAAGGAGTTCCTTGGCTTGCAGAAACGCCTTGGCGCGATGACTGATGCGATTCTTCTGCTCAGCAGAAATCTCTGCCAGTGTCGCCTTCATCTCCGGCACATAGAAGACCGGATCATATCCAAATCCTTTTGATCCGCTGGCCCTGTCCGTAATATACCCGGTTAAAACCCCCTGCGTCACCTGAACGGGTTCCCCCGGGATGGCGATAGCCGCTACCGTGATGAACCGAGCGGTCCGTCGTTCGTGCGGAACGCCCTCGAGCTCCTGAACCAGCTTGCGGCAATTATCTTCGTACGTGGCGCCCTCACCCGCGTACCGAGCGGCATAGACGCCGGGCCTGCCGTCGAGCGCATCCACTTCCAGCCCGGTATCATCTGCCACGGCCGCCAGCCCTGTCGCCCTTGCGATCTCGCAGGCCTTCTTGATGGCATTGGCCTCACAGGTCGCACCGTCTTCTTCAACTTCAGGTACGAGCGGAAAATCAGCCAGCGTGCGGATCCGGATGCCCAGATCGGCAAGCAAGGCCGTCAATTCTTCGACTTTGTGCCTGTTTCTCGTCGCGAGGACGACTTCTGAAATCACAGCGACCTGCTAGTCTAAGGAACCGATGAGTTCTTTTTGAATAGCCGTGAGGCGTTGAATTGCCTGCCATCCAAGATTCAAAAACTCGTCCATATCCTGCTTGGCAAAGGGAGTCTTTTCTGCCGTTCCTTGAACCTCGACATACCGACCTCGGCCGGTCATCACAAGATTCATATCCACTTCGGCCATGGAGTCTTCGGTATAGGCCAAATCCACCATGACTTCCCCGCCGACTTTACCGACGCTGATCGCCGCCAAATAGTCAGTCAGCGGAAGACGCTTGATCATATCTTTCTTCTTCAGCACGGTGAACGCATCTGCCAAGGCAATAAACGCCCCGGTAATCGACGCAGTTCTGGTTCCCCCGTCGGCTTGAATCACGTCGCAGTCGATCCAAATACTCCGCTCCCCCATTTGCGTCATGTCGGTCACCGACCGCAGCGCTCGACCAACCAGCCGCTGGATCTCAAGCGTTCGCCCCCCCTGCTTTCCCTTGACGGCTTCACGGGAAGTCCGCTCATGGGTCGCGCGGGGAAGCATGGAATATTCGGCCGTCACCCATCCGCTGCCTTTTCCTTTGAGGAACGGGGGTACTTTCTCTTCGATCGACGCCGTGCAAATGACCTTGGTGTCCCCCATTTCAATGAGGACAGATCCTTCGGCGTGTTTGGTAAAATTCCTCGTCACTTTGACCGGCCGATGCTGGTCCTTCCGTCTGCCATCAAATCGTACTAATCCGGCTACCGCGCTCATCGCATACTCCCCTTCTTATCTTCAAAAGTGAGAGCGGGATTATAGTGGAGCCCTATCCAAAGCGCAAACCAACACCCACCGACTGCTTCCGATCAATTTCTACTCCGCCAGTCCCTCTATATGTACGAAATACGCCTACGCCGCAGACACATTCTGTACATATCTCTGTTGAGTCGATCGCCTGGCCCCTCCTCACATCACGAACGAATCCTCCTGCCTGAAAGCCACGAACAACTTGCTGGCAAAGAGGTTTCATGCGACGCTCAGCTTCAGGAATCTTAGTCATCAATGCGATAATTCCTTCAGCGCTCTGACGCCTTCGATTGGCATAGAAGGTGCAGATTCTCGGGCAGTTCAGAGCACTCTCAAGAGTCGACAAAACAAACCGATAATGGTCCTACACAACACCAGATTCTCAACCAAGATCTCACAAGTACTCCATGCCTACTTTGCCTGATCGGGATACACAACAAGCGCTCCTTGAAAACCGGAATATTCTGGTCGTCGACGATGAAGAACCGATTCGCCGCCTACTGGGCTATATGCTCCAAACCCATGGCTATACCGTCACACTTGCCGCCGATGCGCGTGAAGCCCGCCAGAAGATTGAGGAACAGCCCTTCGCCTTGATGCTGTGCGACGTGAACATGCCCGGAGAATCCGGCATGGATCTCGTCCGTAACCTGCTTGCGGACCGTCCCCACATTGCCGCCATCATGGTCACCGGACTCGATAGCTCCGTGCTGGCGAACGCCGCTCTCGACATGGGGGCGTTCGGGTATATCGTCAAGCCATTCGAATCAAACGAAGTGCTTATCGATGTCGCCAATGCCTTGCGCCGTCGCCGCTTGGAAATGGAAAACCGCTTACATCGAGACAATCTTGAAGACATCGTCAGAACCAGAACGATGGCCTTGCAACAGGCCCTTGAGTGGCTGGAACGCAGCGAGAAAGAGCTCCGCCTCTCCCGGGAAGAAACCATCGAACGATTGGCGATCGCCGCTGAATTCCGTGATAGCTCGACCGCGCAGCATATCCAGCGGATGAGCCACTATTGCGAATTGCTGGCGCGCAAGGTAGGCCTGGCGCCGGAGCGGGTTGACCTGATTCGAACCGCCAGTCCGATGCATGATATCGGCAAGATAGGAACTCCGGATCACGTGCTTCTTAAGCCGGGAAAATTCACCGCGGCAGAGTTTGACGTCATCTCCCAGCACGCAGAGATCGGTTATAAGATTCTCTCAGGATCTGACTCGGAGCTCCTCAAAGTCGCCGCAATCATTGCATGGACACATCACGAACGGTATGACGGAACCGGATACCCCCGCAAGTTGAAAGGCGAGGAGATTCCCATCGAAGGACGCATTGCCTCTATTGCTGACAACTTCGATGCCATGACCACGGCCCGAGTCTATAAACCGGCGTTTGACTTCGAACACGCCCGCGACTTGATGATCAAAGAGCGCGGCAAACACTTCGACCCTGAATTGCTTGACCTCTTCCTGTCATCCCCTGAGGACCTCCGACACATCCACGAGCAATACGCCGACCATTCACGTCAAGATTCCACAGCCGCTTAGCGCATTCTTCGCAATTCGTTGCCCCCTTTCCGCTTCAGCGATACACTCTTTTCATTCCACCGGAACCGCATCGCCACCACGTTCCGAAGGCTGTCTGATACCGACATTCGTGATGAGAGGAAAGGGTCGCCGACCATGGCCAAGAAGAGTACTGCGGTCCAGAAGCGGACTGCGAACAGAAATTGGATTGCCTACCTTTGTGAAGCGTTGGTGACATCCGGTGTCATGCCGACGTGGGAAGCCGCCACGTATCTCACCGAAAACCTCTTCGGAGAAAAGCCCAACCCTCGACTCTTGAGTCCTTCCCATGCGCATGAGACGACCGCCCAGTTTCTGCGCCGCCTCTACGCACCGATTGCCGAAGCGGCCATGCGAGACAGCCATCTTCCGACATCAGAGAAGCTCCACGTATTCACCGACATTAGCCTCACCGGAAACTCGGCCGTTCTCGTGGTCCATCTCTCAAAGACCGACCACACTCAGCACCTGTTGCTCCTGGATCCCGCAAAAGCGTGGGACCTCGTATTTGCCGACGCAGAATCCTTCAACTTGTGGGCCGAGGCCCGCTACAGATCGATCTTCCAAGCGCTCCAAACAGCCCGCCTGAATGCATCCAAAGATGTGCTTGAGACGGCCGTCTAGCCTCTGTCCCAAGCACACTCCCCACGTCTAGAGCGCGATCCAACAGGATTCTCAGGATTCTCAGGACTCAGGACCCGGAAACCGCTAGGAGGATTCGTAGTTGAGATTCGGCGAGAGCCAGCGCTCGACTGTGCGCAAGTCCATCCCTTTTCGGCTGGCATAATCTTCGACTTGATCCTTTCCGATCTTCCCCACCGCAAAATATTTCGCCTCCGGATGAGCGAAGTAGAATCCGCTGACCGCCGCAGCCGGCAACATGGCAAAGCTCTCGGTCAGCGTGATGGCGGCCTTCTGTTCGACCTGAAGCAGATCAAACAAGAGCCGCTTCTCGGTATGGTCGGGGCAGGCTGGATAGCCAGGTGCAGGCCGGATGCCGCGATATTTTTCGCGAATCAGCTCTTCGGTGGATAGCGACTCCTGTGTTCCATACCCCCACTCTTCGCGGACGCGTTTATGGAGATACTCCGCAAACGCCTCGGCGAGTCTATCAGCCAGGGCTTTTGCCATAATCGAGTTATAGTCGTCATGATCCTTATCGAAACGACGACACAATGCATCAAGGCCGATCCCCGCCGTCACCGCAAACGCCCCGAGATGATCCCTCCGGCCTGATTCGCGGGGTGCCACATAGTCGGCCAGTGCGAGATTCGGTTGCCCCTGAGGCTTTTCCGACTGCTGTCTGAGCGTATGGATGGTTGTGACTCGCTGCATGTGGGCTGCATCTTGATAGAGTTCGATGTCGTCGCCTACACTTGCCGCGGCAAAGAATCCGTACACTCCCTTCGCGGTCAATAGTTTTTTCTGGATGATCTCGTCCAGCAATCGTCGTGCGTCGTCGTACAGCTCCTTTGCCCTCGGACCGATCGTGGCATCGTCAAAGATCCCGGGATAACGACCCTTCAGCTCCCAAGTGTGAAAGAACGGCGACCAATCGATAAAAGGCACCAATTCCCTCAACGGTTGGTCGTTGATTGTCCGCACGCCCAGGAAGGACGGCACAGGAATCTCCACGGTCGTCCAGTCGGTAATGAGGCTATTGGCGCGTGCGTTCGCAATCGGCAAGACCGGCTTGGTCCCGCGATCTTGATGCGCCTGCCGCATCCGATCGTAATCATCTCGGACTTGTTGCACGAACGCGGCCTTCTGCGACGGACTAATCAGACTGCCCACGACACCGACCGCCCGTGAGGCATCCAACACATGGACCACCGATGGCGTATAGGACGGGGCGATCTTTACCGCCGTGTGAGCCTTACTGGTTGTTGCGCCGCCAATGAGGAGCGGCACAGTAAACCCTTCGCGGGTCATTTCCTTGGCCACATGCACCATTTCGTCCAGTGAAGGCGTAATGAGCCCGCTCAACCCGATCACATCGACCTGAAGCTCCTTGGCCGTTGCCAGAATTTTCTCACAGGGCACCATCACGCCAAGATCGATCACCTCATAATTATTGCAACCCAACACCACCCCGACGATGTTCTTCCCGATGTCGTGCACATCGCCCTTCACCGTGGCGAGCAAGACTTTCCCTTGCGCCTGATAGCCGCCCGCACGCTTCTTTTCTTCTTCCATATAAGGCATGAGATAGGCGACGGATTTTTTCATGACCCGGGCGCTCTTGACGACTTGCGGCAGGAACATTTTTCCGGACCCAAACAGATCCCCGACGACGTTCATCCCGGCCATCAACGGCCCCTCGATAACCGACAAGGGCTTCGGATACTTCTGCCGTGCCTCTTCCGTATCCTGATCGATGTAGTCCGTAATGCCTTTGACGAGGGCGTGCGAAAGGCGCTCCTCAACTGTCCCTTTGCGCCACTCGTCATCTTTGACGACCGCCTTTCCCTTCTGCTTCACCGTCTCGGCAAAATTCACGAGCCGTTCGGTGGCATCCGGACGCCGGTTCAGCAGCACATCTTCTACAAGTCCTAACAGGTCTTTGGGAATCTCTTCATACACGGCCAATTGACCGGCATTGACAATCCCCATATCGAGGCCGGCCTTGATGGCATGATAGAGAAAGGCCGCATGCATCGCTTCACGGACCACGTTGTTCCCGCGAAATGAGAACGAGATATTGCTGATGCCGCCGCTCACTTTCGCACCAGGCAGATGCTGCTTGATCCACCTGGTGGCCTCGATAAAATTCACCGCATAGTTGTTGTGCTCTTCGATACCAGTCGCAACGGTCAAAATGTTGGGATCGAAAATAATATCGGTCGCAGGCAAGCCTACCCGTTCCGTTAAAATCTTATAGGAGCGCGCGCAGATTTCTTCTTTTCGCTCCAATGTATCGGCTTGCCCCTGTTCGTCGAATGCCATGACGACGACGGCCGCACCGTACCGATGGACCAGCGTCGCCTGCTGGACAAACTTCTCCTCTCCCTCTTTGAGGCTGATGCTGTTGACAATGGCCTTCCCCTGAATATTCTTCAGACCAGTCTCCAGCACCTCCCACTTGGAGCTGTCGACCATGATCGGCACTTTGCAAATATCCGGTTCCGAGGCGATGAGACGGAGAAACTTCTCCATCGCCGCCTTGGAATCCAACATGCCTTCATCCATATTGATGTCGATGATCTGCGCGCCACCTTCGACCTGTTGTCGCGCCACAGAAAGGGCCGCTTCATAGTCACCGGCCAGGATCAGCTTTGAAAAGGCCGGCGAGCCGGTCACGTTGGTCCGCTCACCCACGTTCACAAAGTTTGAATCCGGACGCAGAGTGACCGCTTCAAGGCCGCTCAAACGCGTGTAGGGGGCGATCGTAGGAATCGGTCGTGGCTTCAGGCCTCGCACGGCTTCAGCAATCTTCTTGATATGGTCCGGTGTCGTCCCGCAACAGCCGCCCACAATATTGAGCCAGCCGTTCTGTGCCCAGTCCCGCAACTGCGGCGCCAGCGTGTCCGGAGTCTCTGGAAATCCCGTGGGCAGCAGCGGATTCGGCAATCCGGCATTGGGATGCGAGCTGATATAGATCGGGGCGATCTTCGACAGCTCCTCGATCAACGGCCGCATTTCCTTCGGCCCCAAAGCGCAGTTCATTCCGACGCTCAGTAACGGCACATGGGAAATTGAGTTCCAGAAGGCTTCAACCGTTTGACCGGTCACACCCCGATTGCTGCCGGCTTGGATGAATGTCACGGAAGCCATGACAGGCACTCGACGGCCACCCTGGTCGAAGACCTGTTGGATGGCAAAGAATGCCGCCTTGGCGTTGAGTGTGTCGAAGATCGTCTCGACGAGCAACAGATCAGCCCCGCCGTCGAGCAGGCCACGCACCTGGTCACTGTAGGCCGCGACAAGCTCTTCGTAGGTCGTTCCCCGAGCCGCCGAGTTGTTGACGTCCGTCGAGATCGATGATGTTTTGGTCGTTGGCCCGATCGCCCCGGCCACGAAGCATTGCCGACCGGGCTGAGCCGCCTGCACCTTGAGGACCGCCTGCTTGGCGCATTCGGCCCCGGCCTTGGACAGTTCGTAGCCCAACGTCTCCATGTGATAGTCCGCCAGGGAGATCGCTTGAGAATTGAACGTGTTCGTTTCAACAATATCGGCTCCGGCTTCGAGATACTGCCGATGGATATCTTCAATGATCGCAGGCTGTGTAATATTCAATAAATCGTTGTGGCCCTTGAGGTCCTGCTTCCAGTCCTTGAAGCGCTCGCCACGAAAGGCCGCCTCGTCCAGCTTCCGCTGCTGGATCATGGTTCCCATCGCCCCATCGAGGATCAGGATTCGGCTCTTGAGTAGTTGCTCTATCGACGTCGGTGAGGAATTACCCACTGGTGCATGTCTCCCGTGACAAATATTGCAAGAATGCCATGATACTGAAAGGGTACCGGACCAGCAAGCCAGGCCGCTTTCTTGACAGACCTTCAATCCTGTCGATACGATGCCCGCACCAGACGGAGGATGCCATTGCCGACTCGACCATCTAGGTACCACCTCACGTGGTTGCTCCTACTCGGCTCTCTGCTGTTCATCCCGCACAACCTCGCGGCCCTACCCTACTTTGAAGATGGCTTCCTGGGCCTGACCCAACGTGAACTTCACGAACGACTGGGGATGCCGCAAGCGGTCCGCGATCGGAAGTCGGCCCTTCGGGTCTTCACCTATTACCCCATCACAGACTGGCAGAAGTACTTCAGCAAACTGGTCTCGCCGGAAAACGGCGAAGATGTATATACCTTCACCCGAAACGGCATCGACGTGCGTTACTCCTTCGCCTACACCGTCGACCCCAACGATACGAGCGACACTCGTCCTCTGTTTGTCCGGCTTGTAGATATTGAATTCACGCCGCCGGTCCCCATTGCCCAAGTCCCCTCGCTTGTTCCTGAATTCAGCCCCTCCAGAGATTTCCAAGCGCCGGCATTTCGTTCAAATATCTGGATACTGCTCTTTAAGGGGTCCCCGTCAGACGCCGCCCGCTTTTTGATTAAGGAGAAAGGAAAGGAGCAACTGGACTGGACACTGACCTATCAGCTGTTTTCACTCCAAGGGTTGCCCGATCGCCTGACGACAAAGGCCACGATCGACCGGATGGAAATCAGCACACAAAGCCTCCAGTTGGTCAAGCAGCGCCAGCGTCACACCCACGAGGCCATCGTGAATCCCTACTCGCCTGAATTTGCGGAACGAGTGATTCCCTCACCCGCTGCGCAACCCAAGAAGATTCCGGTGCCCCAATACGCTGAATAAGACGCGTCATAAGGGAGGCTGGCCCAGAGCTCTCGCCTACGGCCCGACCTGCTTGAGACGATCTTGTTGAGCTTGTCCCACTGCCGTCGCGCGGCCCTTCATACTCGTCATTGGACCATTATCGCTTACATAGAGCAGGACCGGTGTCGCCACACCAAGCGTCACCAGCAAGCAGAGAGCCAGCAGACGCATCAATTGACTCTTGCTAAAATACATCAGCAGCAAAAGCACAACCGCTGCCGCACCGGCATAGTTCACAATCTGCGATTGCGAAGAGTTCATGTCCGATGATAAAGCCGTTGATGGTACCGACGCTGTTTTCATGGAAGCAGAGGGAAGTGCAATGCCGAAGCCCTGAAGGAGTTCCGTCACTTTCTGCTTCATTGCCGCAATCGGCGGCAACGCGATGGCCTTCACGGAATCCAATGCTGACGGGGGACGCTCCTGGGGCGTCGCCTGTTCATGGGTCTTCACTTTGGCCCGGTACTTCTCCGGAATGTTTTCCATCGAATCGCTAAACCGGGGATTGCCCTGCTCGTCGATATAGGAATAAATCGTCGTCGCATGGGCCTGGCAGAGATACGGATCCATGCCACACAGCAATAATCCGGCCAGCATGATCCATCCCAACCTCGGCCGAATTGATCCGATCCGATACGCAAATCGTTTCATCGTTGACCTCATCCATGCTCAAGGGACCTCACCACGACCGGCGTGTCATTGGCCGGGGCTACCCTGCTAAATTATCCTGAGTTCATGCCCTCTTAGCTTGACTCGCCCTACCCCCCTTAGTTAGCATGCGCCAGCTCATTCAGGAAGCAATTACGACTATGGAACAGACGCCCTCTGCCTCCGAACAAGTCCCCGTCCACGAGGACGAGCCATCGTTTATTCGACGCCCCCTCGTGCGTAAAATCATCTATGCAGGGCTGGCTCTCTCGTTCCTGATGATGGTCGTGGTCCCTCTTGCGGTTCAACTGAGAGATCCTGACTTTCAGAAACATATTGAGCAGCGCCGGGTAATGGCCGGCATGTCGAAAGACCAGGTCCTCAAAGCCTGGGGAGGGCCGCAGACAATTAATACGTCCTTCACGAAGGAAGGACTACGGCGTGAAGAATGGATTTTTGAGGATTGGATCAGTACAGCCGAGGTAAAGCACCGGTATCTCTATTTCGAAGAAGGCCTGCTGATCGGCGGGTGGTATGAAGGATCTGGGGAACGTAAACCCGTCGACCTCCCGACAGACTCTCCCCATCCAAAACTTCCGCGATGAACGAGGCGTGTGAGCGAGTGGTCACATACGATCCGCTACGGCGATGGTGCGACTTCTCGAATCGACAGACGCAAGCGGCTGATCAGTGTGGTTGCCCGCTCCCAGTCAGATTCGTCCACCATCACCTGGCAACACAACTCGAAAACTCCAGGATACAGACTGCTCACGTGTTCATCCTGAAATAAGCAAGCAATGCCGTTGGCCTCGCACAGGCTTTTGATGATCCCAAGCTCCCCGATATCCTGAGCCGTAGTCAAATACCGCATTTGCATCGAGAAATTACCGCTCCTGCCCTAATGATCGAGTAGAAAACCTTGCGGGCGTTTGCACTTTTTGCAGAGTCGCTTTACACTCAGACATCAGTTAGGGCGTTTCTCTGATTTGCACGCGACGCTCCCGGCCACCACCGGAAACCGTCAGCACTCGTTTCCACTCACGAATCTGATAGACCGCCCAGGCATTCGGCTGACCTTTGTAAAATGCTGTGGCGTCTTCACCAGTCGCGTTGAGGAAGATCGGTTCAGTAAACCCTTCTTCGAGTACATAGTCCAGCAGGCAATCCGTGGAAAAGCCGGGTCCCTGCAAGGCGATATCGGCCAATAGGGTCAGGATCTCGTCGGGATTTTGAATGGTAATTGGATTCATCGCTGTCCTCTCAGAGTCTGAGGATTCTAACGAGACGGCCTTCAAGAAGGCAAGGTACGATGGCATCACGACTGACACAAGCCCGCTTTCTCGACGCATTGCTCAAAGTCATGGACGGCAAACACCATTGGGCATGGGATCACTTCGCCACCGGACGATTGACCAAAGACCAGCTCAAGGTTCACTTTCAACAGGAATACTTCGTCTACGTCCGCGATTTCCCCGTCTTCCTCTCCCGAATTCATGGCCACAACCCACCGCCATCCGTTCGTCGCATGCTGGCGGAGAATATCTATGAAGAAGATACCGGGGGACTGTCACTCGGCAAATCTCATCCTGAGCTCTTCCTCACGATGATGGAGGGATTGGGGTTCGTTGCGAAAGATTTCGAACAGATCCGTCCGTTACCCGCAAGCCGGGCCTATCGCGCATGGCTGGATCGGGTCTCCACACAACCGACATGGGTCCTGGGCGCAGCCGCCCTTACCATTTTTGTGGAAGGCAGCGTCAAAGACCGGAAAGAACTGCGGGAGCCCTCCAAGCCGAAGACGGCGGAGGAGATCGAGACGACCATAAAAAACCATCCACTTGTCCGCTATCATGGCAATTCTCCGGATTGCATGGATCTCATTCGGGCCCATCAGCTCGTTGAGTCCGGTCATCGGCACGATGCCTACGACATGGTGACTCAAAACGCTCCGTCCGCGACGACGCAACAGGCCATTCTCAGCACAGTGAAGCGCAGTCTGCGGCTATGGCTCACCTATCGTGATGCAGTCTCCAAAGCCTGCGGCCTCAAAAAGCCGTAACGCCGGAAGGAATGAAAGGCCTTCTCCATACTCTCCTTATCCTATGTTCGATACTGCCCGCTTTAGGCGCCGACGCTCCCCCTGAGATGGCGCTGATCCCCGCCGGGGAATATCGTATGGGCACAGCGGAGGGTAGCGACGGCCTCGCCGACGAACATCCCGAACGGCTGGTCTTCCTCCACGCATTCTTCCTTGATCGATTCGAAGTGACCAATCAGAACTATGCCGCATTTGTCCAATCGACCGGTCACCGCCCGCCGGCGAACAATAATCCGGCTTCGACAATCTGGGACGATGTTATGTATCCACCAGCCATCGCCAAACACCCCGTGGTGAATGTGAGCTGGGACGATGCCGTGGCCTATTGCCGGTGGTCTGGCAAACGCCTCCCCACTGAAGCCGAATGGGAAAAAGCCGCGCGAGGAACCGACGGACGCCGCTATCCCTGGGGGAACGACTGGAGTTGGAGGAAAGCGAACAGCGCCAGCTATTGGGCCGGCCAGACCATTGAGTTTCAAAGCGGCGCCGATTGGGAGGCGTTCTGGGTCAAGGGCGATGGCGCACGGCTGGTCAAAGAAAAAGGCATCAAGGGAGAAGTTTTGACTCTACCCGTCGGAACCTTCCCCGACGGAACCAGCCCGTACGGTATCCAGGACCTCGCCGGCAACGCCGCTGAATGGGTGCAGGATTGGTACGATCCAAATTATTACCGGTCGGCCCCACTCAGCGACCCAAGCGGACCTGAGCGCGGCGCCATTAAATCCATGCGAGGCGGATCCTGGCTGAAACCGGCGGTCAGCTTACGGACCAGCGATCGCGACTGGGGACTCATGGACAGCCGCCCGAGCGGAACCGGGTTTCGATGCGCCAAAGACAGTTTCTGACGACGGCTTCTCCATTCAGGCTAAGCCGCTTGTGACCTTACATTCACGCCCTGCGAGAGTGTGCTGAAAAACTGACTCAATTGGGCTGCAGGCTCCTTCTCCATCCGTTCAAGCTTCACCCCGCACTCTCCCCCCTCTACCCAACGCACAACAGCACAGGCAATCGGTAGTGACGAGGCCGCACCAGGCAACGTGATGTCAAGGCTCAACATCGTTCCTGGAATCAATGCTTCCTGTCCTTTGAGACGCCATCCCTCTCTTGTCATATCCACCACAACACCCTCTTTGATCTGCCCATTGAGGCAATACCGAATAGGACAATGAATCTCGTACCGGTAGCGTCTCCGCACATAGTGGAAATACGCTGGCGTCGTTTCACTCACATAGTCTGCTTTCCATCGTTTCGTCGAGGCTATACGGGATCGACAGGGACCAGTCCACATCAGAGCGCGATGCCAATGGAAATTAGAGAACCGCGCGATGGCATAGGCCACCATCGTCCCCAGCCCCAAAACACCCAGCCATTCAAGAATACTCATTTTCCAGCCTCCCATAGCGAACACGACCCAAATAATTCTTCGTGCAGCTAGAGAGAACTGTACCCCGGAAAACTGGCTTTGGTTAGAGTGCAGAAAGGTTAGTTCGAAAGGGGGGAATAGTGGACACTACGGCTTTCATGCACCATTCAGCGCTGATCCTGGCAGCACTTGTCTGTCCCGAGGAAGCCAACGACGAGCGCCCAGGGCAATCACCTCCCGAACGCCGCTACTAGGCGAACAGCCCGACGGGCGCATGGACATGGCCGGGCAAGACAGCGCCGAGCTCCGAGGTACTGGCCCCGAAATGCTTGACCAGCACATCAGCAAACACGTCCCTGAACTCAACCGTCGGCCTGATATACCGTCCTTCATCCAGGTTGGCCTCAGTTATAGAGTTGGGCCATCCTGCAGCACCGCTGTAGACTCCGCCTTTTATAGATCCGCCGACCAGAAACCACGCCGAAGCCTTTCCATGGTCCGTTCCCCCACTCGCATTCTGCCTGACTGTCCGACCGAATTCAGTGCAGGTCATGACGACCACATTATTCATGAGCGGCCCCAGATCATCGACAAATGCCCGAATGCCTCCGGAAAAGTCCGCGAGTCGCCCGGCTTGCCGATTGGCTGCCGCGCCACCTGCCCCCTGATCGTCATGCGTATCCCACCCGCCAATATCCACGGTGGCCACCTCAAGCCCGAGGCCTGAACGAATAATATGAGCCAGATCCCGCATTTCCCGTCCGAACGTCGTATTGGGATACGTTGCACCGTTTTGCGGAGCAGCGGCGCCAATTCCCTCGATCGCAGCGACCCGATTCATGAGTTCAGGCCCCAGGGCATGCACTGCAGCTCGGGCTGGGTTCGTCGTGCTCGACGCAGGATCTTGGGCATACATTGCGCGTAGATTCGCCTCCAACGCGGCCTTGGATGACCCAAGACGGGCGAAGCTGAACGAGGACACATCGGTCAGCGAAGGAACCAGCACTGTTCCACGCAGAGACTTGGCGACATCGTCGCCGATCGCAGCGGCTCGAATGGTGGATGCCCCTGCGGCCGGTACTGCAGCCAGATATCGATTCAACCATCCGTCTCGCCGATCTGGAAAACCATGCTCGATGGTGTCCTGGTCCGTAAAATGCGATTGCGTACTTCCAGCAAATCCCGCAGCAGGCAGAATCGCCAAACGATTGCTGGTGTAGAGTCCGTGCAAAGGAAGAATGGAGGGATGCATCGCAAAGCCTGTCCCCGCTAGGTCAAGCCCGGATCCATCGCCTGATCCTGGAGGCAGAATACCGATACCGCCATTGGTTGATCGAGGACGCATGACATAGTACTGCGGATCTGAATAGGGCACGATGGTATTCAGCCCGTCGTTCCCGCCGCGTTGAAAGACAACCACCAGCGTCTTGCCGGCATTACTCGCCGCATGTGCCCGGCTCTGAAAGAGCACCTCCAAAGGAAACATGTTGGCGGCAAACGCTGTAGCTGCCAAACCCATGGCCCGTTTCAACACAGTCCGACGTGATACCTGTTGAAGCGCCGATGAGCAGCAATGACAGTGATCCATAATTGTACCTCTCAATGATCGTCCACCTATTGATAGAGATAGCGCGGATTCGTAAGGATGCTCGCTAGCGTCCGGTCCAGCGCCGCCTCTACACTGGAATTGTCCAAATTAAACGTTCCGCCACCGCTTCGCAGTGTAGTCAGATAGATCTGATACTCCGTCGCCGTGGCCACCCGATCCGTCGTTAGATTCAGGAGAAAACCTAGGACATCCGCTTCGGTCCTCAAACCGAGACTCTTCAGCCACAGCCGTGTCTGGCCCCCGCTCGTATCCGATCCGAATCTGATGGTCGAGCCATACCCGGGGATGGTGGCTTCGTAAGCCATGGCCGTCTCATGAAACAGGACATACGTGTTCAACCAATGCTCGGATTTTTCTTTATATCCAGTCGGTGGAGGCATTTCGAACAACCCCTGCCCGGTCGCCGTCAACCGCCGACGGATAGGTTCATGCGATGACCACACTCCAAGATTGCGATAGAGCCCGACAACGTACTCCAAGGGTGTTTTCACGAGACTTCTATAGTTGGCCACATTATTGAAGTCCGCCGACGTGACGATAGCGATCAGCACTTTGCGTATATCGCCTCCTGAATCGCTAAAGACCGACGCCACTTCGGTGATCAGCGCTGAAGACGGTGTTTCACTGACGAAATACTCGCAGAGCTTCTTCGCCAAATGCCGAGCGGTTGAGGGATGGCTGGCTGCAATCTGCAACACTCGCTCCCCCTCAGTCGGACCACTACCGTCAAATGCAACCGATTGCCCTAGCACAGTTTTGGTTCCCGGACTGTGCCGACTGGAAATAAATCTGAAGCCAGGCGCCGATCCTTCCGGCACGGTCCAACCGGTAAACGCCTTGGCGGCCTCATTGATATCCGTCTGCGTATATCCCGCCGGATGACCCTGATCATCCACACCGAGCGTATGGAGTTCGAGGACTTCGCGCGCATAGTTCTCGTTCGGATTCTCTTTCTTGTTCACATCGGTATTCAGATACACCATCATGGCCGGGCTCTTTCCGCTCGCAATCAGCAAGTCCACAAACCGCCCATAGGCCTGAGCTCGAAAAGCTTGATTCTCATAGACCTCGTATTGGCCCCGGAAATGCGACCGGTAGTCGGTATTGAAATGGTTGTCCCAAAAATAGACCATCTTCTCGAGCAACTGACGCCGGCTGTAAATCTTCCTGATGAGGTCATGGTCTTGCACTTGCTGAAGCTCCGGCTTCAGTACAGTCGGCTCAGGGTCATCTTTCTTCCAGGCGCCCTGAGCGGCCGCCAAGCGCAAATCTGTATCCGTGTCCACGATAGGATTCGCGGCAGGCAACGGGGAGGTTGAATGGAGATTCGTCGGCCATGGCTGCGCCGGATCGAGACCCAGCTGTTCCTTCATATAAGCGGTAGCCCAATCTCTTGCCTGAGCCGCTGTCATATGAGACACCGTATTGAGTTGATTGGGAGTGCCTCCGAATGTGAGACGATTCAACACGTGATACCCAAACCAGTTCGCCGGCGCGACCGGGAGCCCCGAGGTAGGAGGGTCGAGTGGAGGGGCCGGCGCTGCTATTGCCTCAGGAGGAAGCGGGGTGGAGATCACGCGCGTGAGTCCTGGAATCCCTGCGGACAATCGCTGAATGCTCTTGTTGGATGGCGTGGACGCCCCCCCAACAACCGAACTGGCCAATGCACTGGAACCAGGTGAAACCGCTGCCATCCCAGGACCGGCACTCGGTGCGGCGGCTGCCAGAGCCGTAGTCCCACTCATCATCGTAGACAGACCGGCCCCAGCCATCGCCGGCGCTCCGGATGGAATGGGACTCCCTGGTTTCATCCCACTCGTACCCTCTTCCATCTTCGATTGCGCCTGCGCCCTTGGTTCTATCGCCGATAAGCGCTGAGACTCAGCAGCCGGTGTCTTGATGGTCGCCTTGGCCTTCTTCTTCTTGGAAGGCTTCTGGACAGGTTCTGAAACCGGCGAAGTCGTCGCCCCCTCTTTCCCCCCCGACAGGGCTGAATCAACTGGCCGAACAGGTTTAAGAAGCGAATGTCGCGGGGCAGAAGCAGAGTCTGAAACCGGATGCACTCCCCCCTCATGCGCGTAGAGAGAGATGCTCTCTCCACATAAAGACCATAGTGAGAGGGCCACGACAATGGAGATTCGACTGGGTCGCCGCCACATCGATTCGGCAATGCTTGACAACATACTGTTTTGCTCATCCTTGACTGACGCCATAACTGACCTCCTTCATGAAACCGAGGTCTCATCCTGTGGTGCGTTGGTTGAGCAAGACCAATACCCTGCATCTCGTTCTTCGATGCTCGCCTGGTATTCCTATATGAATCGAGGTGTTATCCTGCCGAATCGGACCCCATTGATGGGCATTCCATACAGCTGGTGTACGGGAGGCGCCTTCGGATCACGTCCACAATGTGACGCACCCTGGCTGGCTCTTCATACAATGAACAGTTGAACCTATGTCTGATCTACTACGTACTAGTGACTACGACTGGCGGGCAGATGCATTCGATGGGGCGAGGGAAACATGAGGAAAGAATCGCTTGCAACTAAGGAGAAAGTACGTAGTGCACCGCCTCAACTCTGATGACAGGCATGATGAGACCGAGCCCTTCTTGATCGTGGGAGAAGTCGTACACAATCGATTCATCCGGAATAAGTCGGCCGATGATGATGACGGCAAGTTCTACAGTCTTCCCACCGGCCATCTCGCGCAGCAATCGATCCAAAGAGTCCGCTGGTGGAACGGCTTTGAGCTCGCCCGGAAACTCCTCAGACTTGAAGCGAACCTGCCCCCATCGAGTAGAGGTCAATACAGGGCCGAGGGCCACAGAAAACCCCTTCTGCTCCGGATCAAAATGAGATAACTCCCCCGACCACCGAAACGCAACTCGCCGAGCGAGCGCACGGTTCCCAGCACGACGGTCATCGCGCACTCGATTCACCTGAAAGAGGCGGTCGTCATGTCCAGGATCGTGGTGCCCTTCTCCATAGATCGCGGGCCAGTCAGGAGGATAGCCATCCAATGCTTCAAGAAACCCTTCGATAGCGATCGCATCGTCAAGTAGCTGAATATCACTGGGGAGAGCGGCAGCGAATTCAGTAAGCGCCACGAATTGAATAGGGCTGATCCCCAGACCCTCCTGAGCGCCCGCCGAAGAAAATGGATAGAGGATGGAGAGGATGAGCAGAACGAACAACGTGGGCATGGCCACTACCGCTATTCGACGGGGGCCTGAGAAAAGGCCTGCGAAAATGCCATTTCAAGTCCATGCACGGAAGGGTGATCGGCCTGTAAGACCCCGGCGTCCAGTAGCACTGCCACACGTGGAGCGGGGTCGAGTCGACGAAGGGCCCCTTGGGTCAGCCCCTCCGTCTTCAACGCCTTCTCATAGGTCCCGAACCACGCCTCAACTACCACGCGCAATCCGGCATCCTCCGGCTTCATCTTGCCCATCCTCACTTGCTGAAGAAGCTTGATGATCGGATCAGATTGCGCAATGGTATTCATCGCACGCTGAAACAGTTCTTCCACATCCATGACGGTTGCCTAGTTCGATGAACAGGAGCCAGGTCCACGAGGATCGCCGCAGCTGCCGCAGGACCCACCGGATCCGGCACCGGGAGATGCCCATCCTCCAGTCGCGCCAACCCCGAACGAAGAGATCTGCTGTTCCAACTTCGTGGCCTGACATTTCGGGCATGCGGCTTCATCCGACCGGCGGATCAACAGTTCAAACCGATGTTTACATTCGCTACAGACATATTCGAAGATAGGCATGTCACACGCTCCTTGTTAGGGGCCATTATAAAATTCCCCTGTCCAGATCGCAATGAGAGGCACCTATGCATCGTGAGGAACAATCCTTCAACCTCCGGTTCAGCGTGGAGGCCAGCTTCCCTGATGATTACGAAGGGGACGAGGATCAGCGCGCTTGGACAGGCGAATGGGAAGCGCGTATCAAACCGGACATTCTCAAGATGGTCTTCGAGTCACTACGCCGTCAACCTGGCTGGGCAGCGCACATTCGCAATCGGGGGAAATCCGCCGAGAACGAAATTGAAGTCGTCGTTGAAAAAGACTTCGGCAAACCTCAACCATTCAAGATCTAGCGCATGCAGCAGGAAAGAGACATCGGGCTCTATCTCCACGTACCGCTCTGCCGCCAGCGCTGCCACTTCTGTGCCTTCTACTTGGAGATCGCCACGCCAGCTCGCATCGACGCCTACCTTTCAGCGCTCGAACGTGAACTGGCCCTCTATCGCCAGCAGAATCTCCTTGCTGGACGAGCATTTCAGAGCATCTACTTCGGGGGGGGGACACCCACGGTGATTCCAGGTCTTAGGCTGGCTGCACTTTTAGGCCATATTCGAAACATCTATACCGTCGCGCCGGATGCCGAAGTGACCGTTGAAGCTCATCCCTCTACGGTCACACTTGCTGATTTGAGAGCCCTCGCCAAATCCGGCTTCAATCGGGTCAGTCTGGGAGCTGAATCCATGGCTCCCCAAGACTTCATTCCAATTGGCCGCCCTGGCACGGTATCCGAAACCGAGCAGGCAGTCGAACATGCCCGAACTGCGGGATTTTCAAATATCAATCTCGACCTCATGTACGGTCTGCCTGGACAAAGTCTTGTGTCGTGGACAACCACCGTACAATCGCTTCTTCAACTCAATCCAACTCATATCTCTTGTTATGCCCTCACCGTTGAAGACGACACCAAGCTGGCGCACGATATTGCCAGGGGACTGGTCCCTGCACCGGATGAAGTGCTTCAAGTTGAGATGGAAGCGGCAGCCGAAACGGTGCTGACACAAGCCGGCTTTACTCGCTACGAAGTTTCCAACTACGCCAGGCCCGGTTACGCCTGCCGCCATAATTTGCTCTATTGGACCGACGGCGACTACCTTGGCCTCGGCCCCAGCGCACAGTCCTACGTGGCCGGATGCCGATTCGGCAACATTGCACATCTCGACACCTACACAAGCCAGCTGGAGAGGAATCAACTTCCAGTGACAGATCGCCAGCGGCTCAGCGTCGAGGACCAACGACGCGATGCCCTGATCTTCGGCTTGCGTCTCTTGAACGGTGTCCCCAACTCACTGCTTGCTGATGAACCAGGCCACCGGAAAATCCTCGCCAAACTCCTGGCAAAGGGCCTTATTATTCAGGACGGTTCCCGGACCAGGCTGACCCCGTTGGGCCGCCGCTTTGCCGACAGCGTGGCATCAGACCTGTTCTGACCTAATCCCCCGCGCCCAACCATTGACAAGGAACCAGACGGAAAGAGACACTATAGGTCTACACGCGAGGTGACCAATGCCCGTCAACATGGATCCAACAAAGAAGCGCAAGTCCGGCCAAGCGGAACCGACCGTAGCCTCACAGCCGGTCATCGAACCCACAGAAGCTGCGCCGCTCGCGTTTGGCACCGAAACCCATGCTGATCGAGAGAAGGATCTGGCCGATGCCGAGTGGAAGAATTTGTGGGATGCCACTGAAGTGATCGATATGGATAAGGTGTGACCAGCGCCGATCAAGCCGGAAGAAAATAGAAGGCAATTGCCAGCATCGCGTAGACCCCGACCAGCATGGCGCCTTCCATCCAGTTTGACTCCCCGTCGATCGCGACGAAACCCACAACAAACACCGAGATCGTCACCGCCGCGACTTCGAACGGCGTAAAGATCAAGTCCAGCGGGGTACCGAAGAGATAGCTCGCAAAGACCAGCACCGGCGCGACTAAGAGAGCAATTTGCAGACTTGACCCTACGGCAATCCCATAGGCCAGATCCATTTTATTCTTCATCGCCATGAGCACCGCTGTCGAATGTTCCGCAGCATTGCCGACTAGCGCCACCAGAATCACGCCGACGAAGACCTGCGTTAAGCCCAGCTTATGCGCAGTCGGCTCAATGGCACCGACCAACAGTTCGCTCATCACGGCGATCAAGGTCGTCACCACAGTCAAGACCGCCACCGACATACGGAAGCTCCAAGGCTTCTCGCCCAGATCTTCCGCGTCATGTGATTCCCCTGCATACAGATGGCGATGGGTCTTCAGGGAGAACATGAGGCTGAGCCCATACATCACGAAGAGCACGATGGCGATCTCCAGGCTCAACTCCCGTTCGATCGTCACGCCCCGATCCGCGGCGGTGAAATGAAACAGCGCGGGTATGATCAAACCGACCGCCGCCAACAGGAGCAGGCTGGATCCCATCCCTGCCGCCGTTTGGTTGAACTTCTGCCGTTCAAACTTCAATCCCCCGGCAACCATTGATGCCCCGAGAACCAGCAGGACGTTACCGAGAATGGAACCAGTGAGTGACGCTTTGACCACATCATGGAGCCCCTCACGAAGTGCGGCGAGTGCTATGATCAGCTCCGCGGCGTTCCCCAGTGAGGCATTTAACAGACTGCCGATCCCGGCACCGACATGCGATGTGAGATGCTCGGTCGCGCGGCCCAACATCCCGGCGAGCGGAACAATCGCGAAAGCGGACGCGGCAAAGACATAGAGCGGATCAGCCTTGACGACCTCAAGGGCAATCGCCGTCGGAATGAACACAAGCAATACATCGAGCCACGACGTAAAGATTTTTTTCATGGGCGAAACCTAACATGAGTCTCTGTGAATGTCGATGAACGGCACCCCATTAACCGATGCCTTGTTCTACCCCTTTCATCTCTGCCATGAGCAGACGTTGCGATGCCTCCTCGCGCGGTTTCACCGAGTCCACTTTCGCGATTACATGGCGATCCAGCTCAGTCCGTTCTCAGGGACCACCGCCTATGCCGATCGCATGGGAGGAATATTTCCAGAATTGTTGACCACCGGAAGGCTCGTTCAAGGTCACAACGTCAGCGGCCCTCTGAGCGAGGCCAGCCGGATCTCCATCGACCGTGACTTGGCCGATATTCGGTGGCGGACTATTTTCCATGGAGCGCTTCGGGAGAACCGGCGCTTTCAGCGAGGTCTCTTCGATCCCACCCATGCCGTCACGATCGGCCGAGATGTCTGGCCAGGCCCTGCCGCGCTGCTTCGGCTCATGGACGAGCACTTTTTCCACCAACCGTTCACCGTCAAGGCCGTACAAGAGCTAAGCTGCGAACGGCTGCGCGGAGATGACGCCTTTTGTTTCGAGTATGGTCTGGCATTGGTCAAAACCGCCGCGGCCCAGTGCTATACAATGCACCTCGCCCATACCCTCCAGGTGACAACGGCAACCGATTCGCCCGCACATTTTCAGCTGTTCTGCCGATCGCTCGAACGAGATAATGAGCGACTTCCCAACCATCTGGTTATCAGGAGCGGGTATTAACCTCCTCCCACGACTCTGCTACACTTTTCGGCCATGGCGAAACCATCCTTTCCGTTGACCACCCCTGACATCACCGAAGAGACCGGGACAGGCACCGGCGACGGCCTCGAATCCCGGGTGATTGTCTACAATTGCGACTGCCATACCTACCAGCAGGTGATTAGCCTCCTGTGCAAGTATGTGCCGGACATGACCTCATCACACGCCTTTGAACTCGCGTATCAAATCGATCATGAAGGAGAAGCGATGGTCTTTGAGGGGGAGGCACAACAAGCCGAACAGATTGCGTCAGGGCTCGCAAGCGGAGGGCTTCGAGTGGCGGTGCAGTAGGTCACGTACCCGCGCGGGACGGAGCTGCGCTACTTGGCTTTCCGTTTCGCCGGTTGCTTTGCGACTTTCTTGGCAACAGATATCGCAGCCTTTGCTGCTTTCACCGGCTTGGTGGGTTTGGCTGCCTTCGCGGGCTTTTCCGGCTTGGCTGCTTTCACCGGCTTCGCCGCCAAAGCGGGTTTCGCCGGTGCACCGGGTTTCGTGGGAGGCTGCTTGCCCGACTTGGCTGACTGCCGGCTGGATCTCGACGATCCTGATTTCACCGGTATCGGCATGGCGGCATACACTTTATTGATCTTCGTCAGCTGATCCGGGTTCATCACCCGTACTTGATACAGCTCAAACAGTTTCCCGATGGCTTTCTGATCGCCCCGCTTCGCCGCATTTAACAGCTTACGGCGTTGGTTCATTTCTTCTTCTTCAGTATGGGAGGCAGCGCGTCGTTCCATTCTACTCCATCCTCTTCTAGCATCCCTTCAAACAGACAACAGGCCTGCCGAACAGCTAAAAACTCGCGGAACTATATCAGAAATCACATGAATGTTGAAACAGGCTGCACGCACCATACAATTCAGGCTCCAGAGGCACGCCAGACGCCCTTGTCTCCCTCGGGACAGGAAGAGACTCTTCCCCATTGAGCCCCGTCAAACCCGGTAGGTATAATCGCCCCACTACATTCACAGGAGAATCCACCATGTCCATGCATACACCCCCTCAATCGACCGTCGCCGATGACCCCAAAGCCCGCGAGGTCATGCGGCAAGCATTCGAAAAGACTGCCCGCTGGCCGAAAGATTTTAACGGCTTCACTGCTGATCTGACCGTGAATATCAACGGGAAGGTGACCACCGGTCCCGTCATGGTGAAGGGCCCCCGTGAGGTGTCGGTGCAACTTGGAGATGCCGACGTACAAAAATGGGCTCAGGAGCAGCTCGGAATGATCGCCGTCCACCGCGGACCCCGAAGCTTCGAAGAATCAGACGGCAAGTACTCTCTCACGATGGAAGAGGATGGCCACCCCTTCGGCACCAAGCTCGATATCCACGGATCGAACTCCTTCTACCGGATCAAAGATAACCGCATCACCCAAATTAACCGCAAGATGGCCCATCCGGGCATGACTCCCTTTGCCTTCTCAATCAACGTCGAAGAAAGTTCCGTCACGCAGGATCAGAAGAACCTGACCACCAAATATACCGTCTATTACTACTCCCCCACTGACGGGAAGTTGAACAACGTCGAGAGCTTCACCGACACGCATGTGCGGGTGGGAGCGGCTGATCTTCCCGCCACCCGCCGCATCATTGCATTTGAAAACGGCCAGGTCATCGTCAAAAACTTGACCTTCACGAACCACAAGTTGCTCTAGCCCCCTATTCCCGCCCGCTCCCCGCTTGGGGAACGGGCGGGACATCGACGGGCATACTGCCATGGATCTGAGAACCTCATTCCCACGAAGCATGCGGGTCACGCTCGCGGGCTATGTCCATCTCGCACGCATGATCGACAAATGCCGCGCGGTCCTCGCCGGCACGGAAGGCGAGTATATCTATCCTTGCCCAATGGACTATCGTGTATTGGAGTTCGCCGGGCTCACAGATACGCAGTTCACGGAAGCGGTGAAGAATCATCCGAGCGATGAAGGCATCGTCGATTGGTTCAGGCAAACTGCGACACCACGCTCAGCAACCGAACTCGAAGACTTTAATCAGAAGCTGTTGGCGCGCGGCCCCAGTTCTCCTGAAAGCCTGGAGAAATTCAAGAAATACCGGGACGCCGTGGATCCGTCACGGACCGATCTGACCGCCTGGTCCGATCTGCAAGATTTGGAAGAAGGGCGAAACGTGCCGCGACGAACTGTGACCACCTAACCGACGCCGAGCCAGAGGACACCGCAACATGAACATGACAACCGCGATCTATGCGTGCCTGCTGGCCGGATTGACCAGCGCCGGCTGCGAAACCGAGCAGCTCTTGCTCCAAAAGAGCGCCTTGACCACTGAGCTGCGCAAGGAAACCACCACCGGCATGGCGCTGCCCGCTGGTTGCCCGACGCTTACTAAATCTCTTCCCGCCACCCAAACCAGCCTGACGGTCTCCTACATCGAGCCAACGAAGAGTCAGAATGGCGGCCTGCTCACTGATCTCGCCTACACCACGATCTACCTGAGCGCCAAAGGCGTTCCAACAACTGCCATTCGCGTGTGGACCAACGACCCACACGGCGGAGCGCAGGTCACCATCAGCGATATTCCCGTGACCGCATCCGAGATAGGCTTGTGCGTCACCGCAACCAATTGGGCGGGGAAAGAATCGTTGTCGGCCTCGACCTCGCCGTAGGACGCCCTCAAAACGGTTGGTCTCGTGGCATCCTTCAAGAACCTCGAATGTGAGATATCTTCAGGAGCGGCTCGATAGGAAAGCCGACCCTCTGCATTACTTGCCCTTCTCTCGTTTCGCCGCCTTTTTCTCTGCCATCGACTTAGCCGGTTTCTTCTTCGTCTCTTTTTTCTTGTCCTGACCTTTGCCCATGATCATGCTCCTTCTTGGATTAAATGCCCTGCCTACTTGTAACCTTCCCCGCTCGTCCCACCGCCGAACCCGCCCCAGTTGCCGCCGAAGCCTCCCTGCCCTGTGCCCCAATACTCGCCACGTTGAATGCGGCGATAGGGATGTCGCAGGTCCGGGCGGCTGATCCACCAAAAGAAAGACATCGCACCAAGACTCGTAAAGAGAGTGATCCAAAAGCCGACGCCTTTGAAATGATGCTTCGGTAACGTCCCGACCCGCACCTCTTGAGCCGGAGTCGCGAGCGCCACCACTGTCCGGTACAGGCCTTCACCGAAATGCCCGAGCTGAATTGCGGGAAGCAATGTGCCGCCGCCGACGTCGGTCATGATCGTCGGTGTGATAATGGGGAGCATCTGGCGCCCCAACGTCATCGCCGCCTGCCGCTCTTCGACGGAGACCAGTACCATCACTCCGTGTTCTTGCTGCGCCGATCCGATTCCCCATTTTCCGTAGAGAGCCGCGGCATATTCGTTGGCCGAGAGAAACGGCTTAATCGACGGCACGGTGACCACGACCATCTCCACCCCGGTCTTCCGCTCAAGATCCTGACAGACGGAACGAATCCGTTCTTTCCATTCCGCATCCAGCACGCCGGCGTGATCGCTGACATACCCCATTGGGCCGGGCAACGGCGCACGTTCCTTCGGGCGATCATAGAGAGCCCCGTGCGCAGCTCCGATCACAACGAGCCACAACAGGCTCACCAACGCCATCGCGGAAATGAATTTCCTCGGTAGGCCGATCACGCCTGCTCCTGTGTCAGTCGAGCTTCCACGGATTGCACCAGCCGTTCAAAACTCTCAAGATACCGCTCCATGAGCCGTGGCACTTCCTTCTGCCCCGGCGAAATCTGCCCGCGCTTGAGCAACCAGGCGTCGCGCAGGCCCGACAGATCGAGAGACAAGAACGTTTCGAAATCCTTCAAGAGCGGCTCACCTTGCGACAACACCGGTCGCCCCACCAACCGCTGCACCCCGCGCAGACAAGGCAGCATCGCCGTCAACGACAGCGGCAGGAGAATCGTAATGGCTTCTTCCGTCCCCCCGCCTTCGATAAAGCGCTGGCGCACGCGCAACAGATTCCCCCGCAAACTTTGCAACACTTCGGCAAGGAGGTGGCGCTGATCGACTTTGAATCCGACGAACGGATCCTGGCCGGCAAGGAGCCTATGGTGCTCCTGAATTTCCAGATACTCGAGGGGAAATACCCGTGACATCGCCGGCAAGTCGGCCTGTGTCACAAACAGCGGCACGACAATCTGTTCCTTGGCCCACCGGCGATGCAGCGCACTATATTTTTTTAGTTGGTCCGCCTTGGTGGATTTCACGACCAGGACAATATTCAGATTCGAGCGTCCAGGAAGAAACTCGCCCCGCACTGCGCTGCCATACAGCAGCACGCCATCGAGTGAGTCGCCATACACCCGCTGCACGTCCTTCACATAGGCCCGCAAGTGCTGCTGATACTCATCCGGCAGTCCGTCGATCACCCATTCGCTACCCGCCATCGTGTAACCTCGTCATTCCTGCTGCCGTATTCCTGGCAAACGGATCCGGCAGAAATCCTGCTGCCATGACTCGATCGATCAATGAAAACGGCGGCGATTGCCGCAGACCCGCAGTCGTCGACAAGACGCGATACCGCAGCCGTGAATTCCGATCCAGCGTGCGGAAGACCCGGTTGCGAAGAAACCCGATGACGGGATTCGCTGTGTTCCAGAATAAGACCTGTTCATCCGCCAATCGTTGCAACATGGTAACCTGGGGACGCCGGGCATCCTCGTAGATTTTCAACTTCGCGGCAGAGAAGTTCTGCTCAGCCAGACACTTCGGCAATAGATCCCCCAGGGTCATCGCGTCGACCATCGCTTGCATGCGGCCTTGAGACGCGTGCGGATTCATCGCATGAGCCGCATCGCCGATCAGCACCGCTCCGTCCGCCACCCAGGTCGGTGTCCGCACACGCCCGGTCGGCATGAACGCCGTCTGGCTCCAATCCTTCAATTGCTGAAATAACGGCTTGAGGGTGGGATCGATAGCGGTCCAGGCCTCCTGCAAGGCCGGAAGGCCCTGCGCCTTGATACGATCATAGGTGCCGGTCGGGATCATATAGAAACAATAAACCTTGCCGCCCGCGGCGGGAAAGAGTCCTAGAATCGTCTTCTTTCCAACGTAATACTTGGCTTCAGTGATCGGCAACGGAGAATCGAGAATCGCGATCAGATACCCCTGCGGATAGAGATGCACATCCGCCGGAATCTGCAGAGCCTGCCGGACCTTGGAAAAAGCGCCATCGGCCCCGACGACCACCTTCGCACGAATAGTGACCTCTTCACCACCGCGCGTCGCGGTCAGACCGCTCACCTGCGTCCCCTCCTTCACCAGACTCACAAAGCTGGCCCCATACCAGAGCGCAACTGACGGTTCGGCCTGGATCGCATCGAGGATGGCGTGGTGCGCCACATTCGGCAACGTCACGACGGCATGGTTGTAGGGCGCGGGCAACTCTCCGTAGTCGATCGTGCACAACCGTTCGCCACCTGCGCGGCAGAAATGAAACTTGCGGATCGGCCTGGTCGAGTCCACCGGCAACTTCTTGAGCAATCCCAATCGATCGAGAACTTGTTGCCCGTTCGGCTGAAGAATCTCTCCACGTAGCCCCTGCGGCGGACCTGAAGCCTGCTCCAGGACGATCGTCTTGATCCCCTGCTGCGCCAGCGCGAGTGCCAGCACGGCGCCTCCGCCGCCGGCCCCGACCACGGCAATGTCTGTGTCGACAATGGTCCCTGCCACGTGTGTCCCGCTTATGGTTTCCAGAGATTGTAGCGCTGCTGATCGTTCCACATCGTCAGGAACTTCTGTTTCGCCTGAGCCGTAATGGCGTGATCTCGTATTACATCCAGCCGCTCGTCATTGTAACGATTCCCGCTGCCGGTATGGTTCATCGATCCGGAGGCGTTGATCTCGTCATCGATCACCACTTGCTTGAGATGCATCAGCCCGTCGTGTTGATTGACAAGGATGGGAATGCCGGCCAGGTGCAAGGTCTCGACGGCGGTCTTTTGCTTCTGATCGCCGAGTCTCTCCCGATCGGTAATGACGCGCACATCCAGGCCGCGCTTCTTCGCCTCGACCAGGCCTTTCACGGCCAGCGGCGAAGTCAGCCCAAACACGGCCACGTAAATATAGCGCGAGGCATGATCGTAGATCTTCGACAGTTTCGTGAGCGGCTCATCTTCGGGTGCGTAATATACTTCGATACTCGTAGCCCGGGCTGCATTACTCACGCCTCCCACGAGACAGACAATTGACAGCCCACACCGAAGAAGAGATTGGCAGAAGGCTGGCCAGCACCGCCGTATCATTCGACTTCAAATAGATCTCGAAAGTGATCGTCGGACGCATCCCAGGCTTGAGCGGAATGGGTACTGAGCCAGCCGCGCAGGAAGGCTTTCTGACCGGGCGTCAGCTGTTGTTTGATCTGATGCGAGCGCCCTTGAAGAGGCTGAAGAAATCCCACCCGCTTCTGAAAATCCAGCGTGGCGGTGCGGACATACACCCCGGTATACGTCGACGGCTTGTCGTCCTCCCCCTCGCCTTGAATCCAAACGGATAAAAACTTCTCTAACTGCAACCCGGCGCTATCCATGGCCGGGTCGGTTTCGTGAAACAGTTCTTGCTCGGACTCCTTGAGAGGGGTTGCTTCAAGGGCACGAAACATGAAATTTTGCTTCCACATCGACGGCTCCTCCGAGAGGGTCGCATAGTGTATGGGGAGCCGATTGAAAGTCAAGCAACGTGCCAGGCCCGCGTTGCCTTGACAAGGGCGGAGACTCTTTGTTAACGTCCTGAAATTCCTTAATCTCTAGGCCAACTTGGGAGAATCCATGCAGGTCAAGGTCAATGGGAAATCCGAGGACATCCAGAGCGGCAGCGTCCTCGATTTGCTCACGCTCAAGAAGATCGATCCGCAAATGGTTGCGGTCGAGGTCAATGACAAAATGATCGATCGGGAACATCTCGCCACCACCACCCTCAAGGAGGGCGATCTGGTCGAATTCCTCTTTTACATGGGAGGAGGCCGGTGACGATGATTATGCACAAAGAAATTACCGAATTGATCGGCAAGACTCCGCTCGTCCGGTTGAACCGGCTATCCAAACCCGGCTCTGCGACGATCTACGGCAAGGTGGAGTTTTTTAATCCGGGCGGCAGCGTCAAGGATCGGATCTGCCTCAACATGATCAATGAGGCCGAACGGCAGGGCAAACTGAAGCCGGGCGGCACCATTGTGGAGCCGACCAGCGGCAATACAGGCATCGGCCTGGCCCTAGTCTCAGCCGTACGCGGGTACAAGCTGATACTGGTCATGCCGGAAAGCATGAGCATGGAGCGGGCAAGCCTACTATCCTCTTACGGGGCACAGCTAGTCCTCACTCCCGCGTGGGAAGGGATGAAAGGGTCCATTAAGGAAGCGGAGAGCATCCTGGCTCAGAACCCCAGCTATTTCATGCCGGATCAGTTTTCGAACCCGGCGAATCCGGCGATGCACCGAATGACCACGGCTCCTGAAATCCTGGATGCCCTGGATGGGAAGATCGACGCATTCGTCGCGGCAGTCGGCACAGGTGGGACGATTACAGGCTGCGGAGAACTGTTCAAGGAGAAGAACCCGAATGTGCAAGTAATCGCGGTGGAACCGGCTGGTTCCCCGGTCTTATCCGGTGGCGATCCGGGCCCTCATAAGATTCAAGGCATCGGGGCCGGGTTCATTCCCAAAGTCCTGAACCGGAAAATCCTCGACCGCGTGATTACCGTGACGGACGATGAGGCCTATCAAACGGCCAAGCAGCTGTCGAAGAAAGAAGGCTTGCTGGTCGGCATTTCAGCCGGAGCGAATGTCTTCGCCGCTCAAAAAGTTGCCGAGGAGCTTGGCCCTGGCAAGAATGTCGTGACGATCTTGTGCGACACAGGCGAGCGCTATATCAGCATCGAGAAGTATTTCAACATCTGATGGTTGATCAAGGAGGGATGCTCAAAATAGACACCCAACAAGGCCGCAGGCGAGAAGAAACCGGAAGCGTACCCTCCGGGGTACGTTGAGGATTTTTCGAGCCGAGAACGAAGTTGGGGGCTATTTCAGCATCCCGTGGAATATGGAATTCACTGAAGAGCAAATAAACCGCTACAGCCGGCACATCCTGCTTCCTGAAGTGGGCGGCAAGGGACAGAAGAAGATCGCGAAGGCGAAGATTCTCCTCGTCGGTGCCGGAGGCTTGGGTTCACCCGCCGCGCTCTATCTGGCAGCAGCCGGCGTGGGGACAATCGGCTTAATCGACAGCGATGTGGTGGACCTGACGAACTTGCAGCGGCAGATCCTGCACCACACCTCCGATATCGGCCGTCCTAAAGTCGTCTCCGGGAAGGAAAAAATCGCGGCGTTGAATCCCGACGTCAACGTGAAGACCTACGAGGAGCGCCTGACCGCCGGAAATGCGCTCAAGATTTTCAGCGAATATGATGTCATCATCGACGGCGTCGACAACTTCACGGCCAAGTTCCTGATCAACGATGCCTGCTTCTTTGCCGACAAACCGCTGATCCATGGCGGGATCCTTCGCTTCGACGGCCGCGTGACGACAATTGTGCCGAAGAAGTCGGCCTGCTATCGTTGCGTTTTCAAGACGCCGCCGCCGGCGGGCCTGGTCGCTTCCTGCCAGGAAGCGGGTGTCATCGGCGTATTGGCAGGGATCATTGGAACGATCCAGGCAACCGAAGCCTTGAAACTCATTCTCGGCATCGGACGGCCATTGACGGATCGACTGTTGGACTTCGATGCCAAAAAGACACTCTTCCGTGAGATCAAGGTGAAGCGCAACCCTCACTGCGCACTCTGCGGTGACCACCCGACGATTACCGAGCTGTTTGACGATGGAGATCCGTTTGCAGGCTGTGCCGTTCGTCCCTAGCGTTTAACTTTTTATGTATGATGGTGTCGCAATGACCAAGATGAAAGCCCTCGTGTGCCGGGAATGCGGGAAAGAATATCCCACAAAAGCGATCCACGTCTGTGAGATGTGTTTCGGCCCCCTCGAAGTGAAATACAACTACGAGGAAATCAAGAAATCGATTTCGCGCAAGAAGATCCAAGAGGGTCCTCACAGCATGTGGCGCTATATCGACCTGCTTCCGGTCGAGGGTACGAACTTCGTCGGGCCCCATGCCGGATTAACGCCGTTGGTTCGCGCCAAGAATCTCGGCGCCTATCTCGGCCTCGACGAGCTCTACATTAAGAATGATACGGTCAATCATCCGACACTCTCTTTCAAGGATCGCGTGGTCGCCGTCGCGCTGACACGGGCTCGCGAGTTGGGATTCGAAACCGTCGCCTGCGCCTCGACCGGCAACCTGGCAAATTCCGTATCCGCCCATGCTGCAGCCGCCAACCTTCATTGCTACGTCTTCATCCCGGGAGATTTGGAAGCCGCGAAGGTGCTGGGCAACCTCATCTACAAACCCCATGTGGTCGAAGTCGAAGGCAACTACGATGATGTGAACCGGCTCTGCAGCGAAATCGCCGGCGAACATGGCTGGGGCTTCGTGAACATCAACATCCGCCCCTACTATGCCGAGGGATCCAAGACGCTCGCGTACGAAACGGTCGAACAATTGGGCTGGAAGACGCCGGACCAGGTCGTCATTCCCATGGCCTCGGGTTCGCTCCTGACCAAGATCTGGAAGGGGCTGCACGAAATGAAATACGTGGGGCTCATCGACGACGTCCACACAAAGCTCAACGGCGCCCAGGCGGAAGGCTGCTCCCCAATCTCCACCGCCTTCAAAGCGGGACGCGACTTCTTCAAGCCGGTCAAGCCGAAGACGATCGCCAAATCGCTGGCCATCGGCAATCCGGCCGACGGCTACTACGCACTGAAGGCGACCGCCGAGAGCAAAGGCGCNNATGGAGATGGTGACCGACGAAGAAGTGGTCGACGGGATCAAGCTGCTCGCGCAGACCGAAGGCATCTTCGCCGAGACTGCCGGCGGCGTGACCATCGGCGTGCTGAAGAAACTGGTCAAGCAGGGTGTGATCAAGAAAAACGAAGTGACGGTTGCCTACATCACGGGGAACGGATTGAAGACGCAGGAAGCGGTCATCGACGCCGTCGGACGGCCGACCCGCATTCAACCGAGCCTCGTGGCCTTTGAAAAAACCTTTAAGTTGGGAAAGAACGGTGGTGGTGACGCATGATTAAAGTCCGCATTCCCACTCCCCTCCGGCCGCTGACGAAGAACCAGGGGGAAGTTGAAACGACAGCCGGCAGCATCACGAACATGATCGAGTCGCTGAACAGCGCGCATCCCGGGATCAAGGACCGCCTCTGCGACGAGTCCGGTGAATTACGCCGCTTCGTAAATATCTATGTCAACGAAGAAGACATCCGATTCCTCAAGGGCAAAGAGACCATGCTCAAAGATGGCGATGAAGTCTCCATTGTGCCCGCGATTGCAGGAGGCTAACCATGTCACACTTGCGCTTTCATGTGCGGTTTCCTGAAGACAAGGTCAAAGAACCGATCATTTACCAGATCGGCCGCGAATACAATATCGTCACCAACGTACGCCGGGCCGATGTGCGTGAAACCACCGGCTGGGTCGATGTCGAGCTATCAGGCGAAATCGCCGAGATCGAACGGGCCCTCGACGGGCTTCGTAAGAAAGGCTGCGTCGTCGATCCCATAGAACTGAATGTGGTGGAATAAGAAAAGCGGCTTTCGATAATCGGCATTACATCATGGAACTTACAGAACTTCAGATTCAACGTTATAGCCGTCACATCATCTTGAATGAAGTGGGCGGCAAAGGACAGAAGAAGCTCGCGCAAGCGAAAATCTTGCTGATCGGAGCCGGCGGGCTGGGCTCACCGGCCGGACTCTATCTGGCGGCTGCGGGTATCGGCACGATCGGATTGGTCGACGGCGATGTCGTCGACCTCTCCAATCTCCAACGGCAGATCATGCATTCGACGGCCACGGTCGGGATGCCGAAGGTCGAATCCGGCAAGAAGACGCTGACGGCCATCAACCCTGAGATCACGGTCAACGCCTATCACCAGTTGGTCGATGCCGATAATATTCTGCCGCTTATCTCGCAATACGATATTGTGCTCGACGGCTCGGATAATTTCTCGACCCGATTCCTGGTGAACGATGCCTGCTTCTTCGCCAAGAAAACGCTCATTTCGGCAAGTATGTTCCGGTTTGAGGGTCAGCTCACGACCATCAAGCCGCACGCCGGTTACCCCTGCTATCGCTGTCTCTATCCTGAGCCGCCACCGGCCGGCCTGGTCCCGAACTGCCAGGAAGCCGGGGTACTCGGTGTGCTTGCCGGCACGATGGGGATCTTGCAGGCCTCAGAAGCCATTAAGGAAGTCCTGGGTATCGGCGAAACTATCGCCGATAAACTCGTGATCTACGACGCGCTCGACATGAAGTTCAGGAAGGTCAGCCGTCCGAAAGATCCGGCCTGCCCGCTCTGCGGACCGCATCCGAAGATCAAGGATCTTGGGATGGATTATGCCGTCAGCTGCACCATTTAGTAACTATCGTGGCTGATTTGATCATTCCCCAGTCCGTTCTCGCTGACATGGTCACCCATGCGAAGGAGCTCGCGCCCTACGAGTGCTGCGGGTTGCTGGCAGGGACAGAAAACACCGTCACCAAGATCTATCGCATCAAGAATGTCGTCGCTCTGGAAGGTGCCCAACAACTGGCCTCATTCGATCCAGCAAAAGTTGCACATCTGGCACGCCTGAGCCCGGCTGAACGGGCCGAGATCGCCTTCGTGATGGACGCGCAAGACTTGGCCCTCGCACAAAAAGATATGCGGCGCAGCGGCCATACGCTTCAAGTTGTCTACCATTCGCATCCGCACGATCCGGCTCGCCCTTCGGTCACAGATATCAAGATCGCCACCGACTACGAAGATTATTGGGGAAAGATCAATCTCCCCGTCCCCGCCTACCTCCTCATTTCCTTAATGCACCAGACGCCCGACATCCGCGCCTACTGGATCAAAGGCGGCGTGGTGTCCCCTGCTCAGATCGCCACACCGTAGTTCACACAGCGCTCAACCTCACCCGGAATTTCACATTTCCCTTCTTCCATTTTCAATGCGATAATGCCGTCATCATCGGCCTCTTTAGAAGGAGCGATCCCTATGGCATTCATCCATAAGATTCTTCTCGCCGCCGCGTCTATTCTCCTCGTCACCGGTCAGACCTGGGCCGAAGATAAGAGTTACTACAGCCCGGTCATTACTATCGATACTGAAAACCATCGGGTACTGATTTCCAAACTTGGGGGAGTGTTCTATATCGACGTCCCGGAGATCGCGCGGCCCCATATGGAGAAGCTGCCGGTTTCCGGCCTGGTCGATTTCGTCGTGGAAATGCGCGGCGAAGGAGAGATGCCGGTGATCAAAACATGGAAGGTGAAATCAGGCGAATCCACCTGCATGTTCTTCAATGGGAAAGAATGTAAGTAGCAGCAGGCGACATCTCTAGCCAGGCTGTGACTCGGAACGAGTCTTTCGTTAATCAGCGCTCGTCAGAAACTCTACCGCTTCGTTTTTCGCAAGAGGCGAAGTCTATTCACAGGGACATGCGACTCTCCCCTCATAAATCATAGACCTCCCGCCGATGCCCGACTGTTAGGATCAGAATCAGAACTTCGTTCTTTTTCACCTTATAGAGAATGCGCCAGTCGCCCACACGATACGACCAGCGATCGCTTAACAGCCCGGTGAGACGTTTCCCTAACTCAGGCTGTTCCGAGAGCTTCTTGATGGCTTTACCCACACGCTCTTTGACCGCCTTGTCGAGCTTGCCAATGCGGCGAGCAGCTTCCTCTGTGTAGAGGATGCGATAGGTCATTTGAAGATGTCTTCGTGTGTGACCAACCGCTGAGCGCGCTCATCCTCTTCCGCTTTCAGAAGCGAGAGCATAAGCTTCTTATCTGCAAGAATCTCGAGCGTTTCGAGCTCTTCAGGGGATAACAGCACGGCGGAAGCGGCACCATTCCGCGTGATAATGACCCTCCCGCGTTTTTTCTTACCCAGCGAAGCCACCATCTCCGGCAGATGCGCCCGAACATAGGACACCGATGCGATTTTAGTCATAGACCTTACCTCCACCCACAGCGTACATGATCTTGTACATTCTTACCAGATGGCAACTGCAGATATCAGGACCAATTGATTTCGTCGTTGAGCGGCGAGGCGAGAAGGAAATGTCATTGATCAAAATCTGGAAGGTCAAATGAGAACTGCTTTAAGCTCCAGACTTACACCCCCTCTGATTTCAGCACATATCTTCTGAATTCCGACATCTGCTCTTGACTGATAAACCAAGCTTTGGGGATTATCTCGAACAACACGTCCGTTAGGTAGAGAAGGAAAAGCCGATCATTTTCCTTTAGCTTATGGATGGTTTCCCAGTCTCGGTCTCCCCCACCTCTTTCAGATTGGACAGACAACTTGCCCGAGTCCCAACGATAGGTAATTGGCGTATCAATACCCTTGAACTGGGAATAGTGTTTCCTGGCTCGATTAGGCAGATACAAGCCAGCATGGATCTTTTCGCCTATTAGACCACCAATCCCTCCGAAAACAATGATGACTCCCAAAACACTCTTACCGAAAATCGTGAGAGCTATGCCAAACAATATGGCACCGCCCATGATCCAGGTCATTGCCGAGGCAACGGAACGACGATGAAGTCGATATGCTTCAATATAATCATCTGCAGACACGACACCTGTGATCATGCGTAATCCCATGTAAGACTCTGGCAGCAAAGCGAATGACCGACCCACAATCTTCCGAACAACATACTATTATAGTATGAGTTGAAGTATCAGTCCTGCCGATCTTCAATTTCATATATTTTGTTCCGACTCCTAATCTCCGTCAATGCTTCTCAGCAAAATAGACTGCGGCTAAAACCCTTTGGGCATGAGCCGCCGTTAGCCTTGGAAGACATGAAACAATCTCATTAATCTATAGGAAGGAGCTGATATGAGGAAAAGAACCGACGAACTTATTCCGAACTGCCCAGCATATCGTCGATCAGGGGGCGATTGATGTCGGTGCAGCCCAGGCAGATGGTATCGAACAGGGATTCGTGATCTGCGACAAAGTTCCTCGCGTCCGGCAGCTTCTCGGCATACACCTGATCGTAACAGGTCTCACAGAGCATCATGAGTCCCCGCGAGACGGAGACGGTTTTCCGGCCTGCGCTTCCCGCCATAACTACACCGATCCCTTCTGTCGTGCGATCCAAAAATCTTCCGGTTCCAGGTCGATGCCGCAGGTCGCGCATTCATAGACCGACTGCCCTTCCGGCAATTGGATTTCCGTGCGAATAATGCGGCCTCGACACACATGATAAAAACGCCCCCTGGCGTCCTCATCATCCAGTGGATCACTCTCGTATATCAGCACCATAGTTGTATGACGTCCTTGTGATTCGGTAGGGGGAAGTATACTGGCCTGCGAGCAATGGCCGCAACCGTCATGGCGATCAAATAAACTATAGAACAACGTATTTCCTTCAACCGCTCTTGTGCGCATGAACATTGAACGGAAGAGCTCTTTCGCAGGATGCTCAAAATGGCCGTTCAGTGAGGCCGCAGCGAGTGAAGGGCCTCGGCGTACCCTCTGGGTACGTCGAGGGTCTGACCGATGCGAGAACGCCGCTGACGGACATTTTCAGCATCCTGCTACACCTGAAACTGCGCCTCATACAGTCGTGAGTAAACGCCTCCGCGAGTGATCAAGACCTCATGCGTGCCCTCTTCGACCACCCGCCCGTGCTCGACCACGATGATACGATCGACCTCATTGATGGTTGAGAGCCGGTGCGCGATGATGATCGTAGTCCGGCCTTTGGTGAGTTCATTCAAGGCCTCACGGATCTTGACCTCGGTCTCCGTGTCGATATTGGAGGTGGCCTCATCGAACATCACGATCGGCGGATCTTTGAGCAAAACGCGCGCAATCGACACTCGCTGCCGCTGCCCGACCGATAGTTTGACGCCACGCTCCCCGATCCATGTATCGTACCCTTCTGGAAGTTTGACAATGAACTCATGGGCGCGAGCCGCCTTGGCTGCGGCTTCAATGGCCTCCTGGCCTGCCGAGAGATCGCCGTAGAGAATATTTTCCCTGACCGTTCCGTTGAAGAGGAACGGCTCTTGCTGTACGAGACCGATTTGATTCCGCAGAAACGCCAGCGGCATCTGCCTGATATCCACACCATCGATCGTAATCGACCCGCCGGTGACATCGTAGAATCGATTCAGCAACTTCAGCGTCGTGCTCTTTCCTGCTCCACTGGGACCTACCAGCGCCACCCGTTCGCCGGCTCGCACGACAATGCTGACATCCTTCAGAATCGGCGCATCGCGACGATAGTGGAATTCCACGTGATCGAACGCCACAGCCCCGGTGCAGCGGGCCACCGGCGCGTGAACGCCTGGCTCGTCCCGCACATCCGGCACAATATCGAGGACATCGAATACCCGCTCGCTCGCCGCCAGCGCATGCTGCAGCATGTGATTGACGGAATGGATCTGGTTGATCGGCACATAGAACAGGGCCAAGTAGGACGTGAACATGACCAACTCACCGACCGACAGATGCTTAGCCAGAACCTCGGCCGTCCCGAACCACAAAACCAGTGCGCCGCCAAGGCTGCCAATCAACATCATGCCAGGCGAGTAGTACGACCAGAGATACATGGCCTTCAAGGTATCCGTCCGGCATTGATCGCTCTTGCGGCCGAAGCGGTCCTGTTCATACGGCTGGCGATTGAACCCCATCGTTTCACGAATACCGGCTAACGAATCTTGCAGTAACGCATTGAGTTCTGCCGCGCCCTTCCGAATCTCACGATAATACCCGTGGACGCGCTTCGTGAAGAGTGCTGCCCCGACAATCAAAATCGGGATCGGTAACAGCGCCAATAGGGCCAGCTTCCAGTTGAGCCAAAACAAGACCACCATGATGCCGATCAGGGTCAGCCCGGCGGTAATGATTTCTTCCAGTCCGTCGACGAAGATCCGCTGCATATGCTCAGTATCATTCAACACCCGCGACATGATCTCGCCGGTCGGACGATTCTCAAAAAAGCTGATGGAAAGGCGCTGCAAGGCGGCAAAGACCTGCACGTGCAGATCGTGCACGACCTGCTGTTCCAAGGAATTATTGAGGCGGATGCGCATCGAGCTGCAGAGGTTGCGCATGAGGTAGGATCCGGCCAAACCCACGAAAACCCATGTCAGGATCTCGACGCGGTTTGCCTGAATGACATCGTCGATCAGAATCTTGATGAGCCACGGGGGAACGAGTTCGAATGCTGTCGTCAGGCCGGCGAACAGGAAGGTCCCCAGCACCATAAGGCGATAGGGCCGGAGGTATTGAAGCACGCGAAGCAGGGTTATCACAGGGGCAGGTTACATCCCGACTCGTCAGATGACGGCGGCGGGATCTTTCTTCCAATACTGGTCGAATTCGGCCAGTTGCGTCAGCGTCGACATGTCCGTCATCCGATCGATGAACAACTTCCCGATCAAATGATCCATCTCATGCTGAATACACACGGCAAACAAGCCGGTGGCCTCGAAATCCAGCGCCTTCCCCTGTCGATCAAGGGCCTTGACACGAATCAAGGAAGGACGAGTGACCTTTCCACGCAAGCCATCCACGCTCAGGCAGCCTTCCCAATTTTCTACTTGCTGGGGTCCGTAGAACGCGATCGACGGATTGATCAACACGGTTTCGGGAAAGTCCCCCTCGCAAGCCATGACCACTAACTGCACCGATCGGGACACTTGCGGAGCGGCCAACCCGATACCCGGCTCGTCGTACATTGTCTCCAGCATGTCGTCGATCAAGCGTTGAATATCGAGCGCCTTGATCTGACGCGGACCGATGGGATCGGCCTGTCGACGCAGAATGGGATTGCCAAGCTTCGCTATTTTCAAAATCGCCATACGAATGACACTCACTGCCTACAAATCTAGATCCCGTATAGGTACCACAGGCCGGTTTTGGCCTGCAACCCACCAGTCTCGGCATGTGGCGATCAGGAACTTTTCCCGGCTCGACGTGGCTCAGGAATCTCAAACGCATCCTTATTCGAAGCCCACCACTCCACCCACTCACTCACCCAGGCCTGCCGATCCTGCTTCGTCGACGTATCCCAATCGTGAAACTCGGTTTCATGACGGGTCACAATCCAGAGGGAGTGCAACGCCGACATCGCCACGAATCGTTCGTCGTCGGTGATCATGGGGATCAGGGTGGGGATCACCGCTTTCAGCCTGACATAACGAGATTCAAACGCCGCCGCTTTCCGCACCGAGGGATTCTGATCCTTGGACATTACCTCGATCGCTTCAGGCGTTTTTGCCGCATCGAGTCGAATCGCCACGCGTAGGGCATGTTCACGGACGCGCGGGAGCTCATTCGGATCTTTGGCTGTCTGGAGCAAGGCCGGCACGCCGGACACGCCTTTCATCATCGACAGTGTCTCGATCGTATTGTAGCGAATTCTGGGGCTCGGCATCGTCAGTCCTTTGACCAAGGCTGGAACAGACGGTTCGCCCAGATGCACAAACTCCCCCATAGCCCAAAATTCCTGTTTACCTTCCAATAAGGGAAGCAAGGCTTCTGCTCGCTTCAACTCCTCCGGGCTGAGCGGAGCCGTATTGGGCGGCACCGACATATCCGGCACATCCTGCTGCTTCGGCGGAGCCTCATAGGGAATCTGCGCCAGAATGACGGGATATTGCTCACCCGCTAAGAGGTCACCTGGCAACCCGCTGCCCACGGCCAACACGACCCCCCAGACCGCTATCACAATACGTCTGAACATCGTCACGATCCTCCCCGCCTTGCCATGGTTATGACTCTTCCTCATCCGTAAGATCCCCTTGATGGGCTAACTCATACAATACCGGCAACACGACCAAAATCAAAAAGGCCGCCGTCAACATCCCGCCAACCACCACTCGTGCCAGCGGTTTTTGCGCCTGTGAACCGATACCAGTAGCCAATGCCGCCGGCAGCAACCCGATCGCCGCACCAAGAGTCGCCATAAGGATTGGCCGCATCTGCATATCGGATCCTTTCCGAACGGCTTCGCGCAGACCGATTCCTGTCTGGCGAAATTCTTCGATCCGCGAGATCAGCAGCACGCCTCCCAGAATCGCGACGCCCAATGTCGAGATGACCCCGACGGCTGCCGAAATACTAAAATGCGTATCGGTCAACACCAGCGCCAACACACCGCCAACCAATGCAAACGGAACCGTCGCCAGAACCAATAGTGCATTCTTGAGTGAATCGAACGTCGTGTAGAGGAGGAACAAAATGATCACGAGGCTAATCGGCACGACCTTCGCGAGACGATGCTGCTCATCCTTTAATTGATCATATTGCCCAGCCCACTCCATTCGATACCGTTCAGGAAGCGTGACAGCCCCTGCCATCTTTGCTTGCGCCTCCTCGACCGTGCTCTGAAGATCGCGATCCCGGACACTGAATTTGATCGGAATATAGCGCTCGTTGTTCTCCCGATAGATGATAAAGGCCCCCGTCTGCGTCGTGATACTGGCGACCTGTTTCAGCGGCACTCTTACCCCATCCGGAGTACTCACCAGAATATTCCCAATGGCCTCCACATCCTGGCGGAACACCGGCAGGAACCGCACGACGAGATCAAACCGCCGTTCGCCTTCATAGACCTGCGTCACCGCCTGGCCGCCGACGGCCGCCTGCACCACGGCGTTCACGTCCGCCACCTGCAAACCATACCGCGCGCTGGCTTCACGATCGACTTGAATCAGCAGATTCGGCTGCCCGACTAAGCGAAAGATCCCGAGATCCTTAACCCCCGGCACACCTTGCATGACACGTTCAATCTCGCCGGCCTTCTCCTCCATGGTTTTGAGGTCCGTCCCGAACAACTTGATCGAGTTTTCCCCTTTGACGCCGGACATGGCTTCTTCGACGTTATCCTGAATCACCTGCGAAAAGTTGAAAATCACGCCGGGGATATCTTTCAGCCGCCCCTCGATTTCCTCGATCAGTCCGTCCTTGCTCAAACCAGGCCTCCACTCTGACTGGGGCTTCAGATTCGCAAGAAACTCCGCATTGAAGAAACTTGTGGGATCGGTGCCGTCATCCGGCCGGCCGAGCTGCGAGACGATCGTGGACACTTCCGGAGAATCCCGGAACATACGGCGAATGTCGCTCGTCAGCCGCGCCGCCTGATCGAAGGAAATATCCACGGGCATCGTCGCGCGCACCCAAAGATTGCCTTCCTCCAGCGCCGGCATGAATTCCCCGCCCAAGAATCGAAGTGCGACCATCGTGACCAGCAAGGCTCCGCCAGCGAACCCCAGCACCGTGACCCGATGATTGAGCGCCCAGTCCAGCGTCCCGGCATACGCACGCCGGATCCCGCGAACCACGACCGTATCCTCCTCGCTAATCTTCCCTTTCAGCAGGAAGGAGCAGAGTACAGGAGCCAGGGTAAACGCCATGAGCAACGCCCCCAGCAGGGCGAACCCATAGGTAATCGACATCGGCGCGAAGATTTTTCCCGGCACGCCGGTCATCGTAAAGAGCGGAATGAAGGCCACCACGATGATCGCCGTGGAGTAGAAAATCGGCTGACCGACTTGTCTGGCCGCACGGACAATCTGCTGATGAACCGTGAGGCCGGGGGTCTTTGAATGCGCCAGATGGAAGAAGATGCTTTCGACCATAATCAGTGTGGCATCGACGATAATCCCGAAATCGATCGAGCCGAGGGAGATCAAATTGGCTGACTGGCCGATCAGGATCATCATCGTGAAAGTGAACAGGAGGGACATCGGGATCGTGAGCGCCACGATGAGGGCGGCACGGAAATGTCCGAGGAACACCACCAGAATGATAAAGACCAGCACCATGCCGCTGATCAAGATATCCAGCACCGTTTCCACGGTCGTATGGATCAGCTTCGTCCGGTCATAGAAGGTCTTGATTTTGATCCCTTCCGGCAGTTTCCAGCCATTGAGATCGTGTACCTTTGCGCGAACCTGATCGAGCACGGAGAGCGCTTTATACCCGCGTTGGAGGAGGACGACTCCCTCGACCACGTCGTCCCGATCATCGATCCCGACTTTCCCCAGTCGCACCTGATGGCCAACAGCCACGACTCCGAGTGTTTTCACGAAAATGGGCGTGCCATCCTTCTCCGCGACCATGACGTTCTCGATATCCTGAATATCATTGATCAGGCCCAAGCCGCGGATATTGTAACTCTGCGCTCCAATCGTCAGATAGTTCCCGCCGACGTTAGCATTGCTGTTGGTCAACGCCGTCATAACTTGAGAGAGACTGACCCCGTAGCTGATCAATTTTCCCGGATCGATATCGACGTGATACTCCTTCGTGGTCCCACCGAAGGTCGTGACATCAATGACACCCGGCACCCGCTTGAATTCCCTCCGCGCCTGCCAGTCTTGAATCGTCTTGAGGTCGGTGAGACTAGTGCCCTTGTCGCTGGTCAGTTCATAGCGATAGATTTCGGCGATGGCCCACCAAGGCGATAGTTCGGGCTTCACATCCTGCGGCAAGTCCACCGATCCGAGCCGGTTGAGCACTTCCTGCCGGTCTCGAAAGAAATCGGTGTTGAAGTCGAAATAGATCTTGATGTCGCTGAGCCCAAAAATTGACAGCGAGCGAATATCCGTCAGACCCGGCATGCCGGTCAGGGCCACTTCGATCGGGATCGTGATTTGTCGCTCCATTTCTTCCGCTGACCAACCAGGATTCTGGGTGATCAGTTCCACCATCGGCGGCGACGGATCGGGATAGGCGACGATGTCGAGGAGGTGGAAGGCGTACAGCCCTCCAAACAGCATCATGAAACCCAGTGCGCACAGCAGGAAGCGCTGCACTAGTGAAATTTCAACCAGCCGTGCAATCATGGAGCGATGGAACTCTGATGCGATGCCGAGAGGTACGCGCTCACGCGGTTATGTCCCTTTGACTTCTTGACCCTTGATCAGAACGGCCCCCTTGGTCACGATCCGCTGCCCCCGGGTCAGCCCCTCCAAGACACGAACCTGATCCGTCGAAATATTCGATACCTTGACCTCGTGCTTCACATAGCGATTCGGTTCTTCCACCACATACACGAATTGTTTTCCATCCGATTCCAGCACCGCTTCGCGAGGAACCGCCATAAACGGCGTCGCATCGCCGACATCGAGATGGAGCCGGGCGAACATCTCCGGCTTCAACCGGTGCGGATCGTTATTCACCCAAGCTCGAACCTTAATAGTGCGCGTCGCCGGATCGACCACGTCACCGATGGCGGCCAGCGTGGCAGGAAAATCGACGCCGGGATAGGCTTCCACCGTCACCTTGGCAAATTGCCCTTCCTTCACAAGAGCCAGGTCACGCTCATATAAATCGGCGAGTACTTGAAGCATGTCCAAATCCGCCACTGTAAACAAGACTTGTGCGGGATCCCCTCCCACCGACTGCCCCGGAGTCACGGCCCGTTCGACCACCACCCCGGTGAGCGGACTCTTCATCTCAAAACGGGAGGTAATTTTCTGTTTATCCAGCGGCTTGGTCAGCTCATCGGACGGGACACGCAGAGACAGCAATCGCTCTTTCGCCCGGCGAAACTCCGCCCGGGCTTTGACCAGCTCGTTCTCGGCCTGCTTCAGATCTTTGAGCGGCATGGCCTTGTTCTCGTACAAATCCTTGGCCAGATCCTGCGCACGTGTGGCGTACTGGAGCTCGGAATCTTCTTTCACATACTCAGAATAGGCCTGGGCAATATCCGGGCTGTCGATGATGAGCAACACATCGCCGGCCTTCACTCGATCCCCGAGATGCGCCCGCACCTCCACCACCCGGCCCTGTAACGGGGAGGAAATCTTGGAATATCGATCTTCTCCGTAGGCCACCTTCCCCGACAAGGTCAGCGACTGATGTGAGGGACTGAACTCCACCACGGCCGTTTCGATCCGCGGCTGCGAGGGTGTGGGAACCGGAACGGTCTTCGCGAGCGGGGCGGCAACCGAATCGGACGGCGTGGGTTGGTCTGATTTCCCACACCCCGACATGATAAGGACCGCCGTCATGATTGCCAGCGGAGCCATCTGAGCCCTCATAACGAAATCTCCTGCCCCACCGCACTCTCGAGTTGAATCACATTACGTTGATAGTTGAAGAGGGCCTCGAAATAGTTCTGCTGAATCGTTCGGGATGTCCGGGCCGCATCGAGTAAATCCAGGATTGTCGCCCCGCCCCGCTCGTAGGCCCGCTCGACGATCGTGAAGGTTGAACGGGCATCCTCCAAGACCCCTCCGAGAAACGCCTCCACCAGCCGCCGGCTTTGGAGGAGATTCTTGTAGGCCACATCCACCTCATTTTCAACCTGGTTCAGCGTTTTACTCAGGTCGGCCTCAGCCGTCTGCACCGCCACCTCTGCCTGAATGATACCGCCCTGATTACGATTGAACAATGGCAGCGGAACCCCCAGGCTGAGCGCCACCTGGCCGGGATTGTCGGGCCCTTTCGGTCCTTGTATCGAATAACCTGCACCGACCGTGACGTCCGGAATCCGATAGGCCTTGGCCAGACGAAGATCCGCTTCGCGTTGAGACATAATATACCGTTTAGACCGCACATCCGGTCGCGCATCCAACGCCACAGTCCGGAGTCGACCGATGTCCGGATCAACGCGCTTGTAGTCGAACTCCGACGTCAACTCGAGGAGAGTCGCCGGGGAAACCCGAAGCAACTGGCGAAGATCCGCCCGCGCCGTCTCCCCTTCCTGAACCGATTGGATGACTTGCGATTGAAAATCGATGAATTGCAGGCGAATCCTGATCAGATCGACTTCGGCGATATAGCCCTTCTTGAAGCGAATAGTATTCACATCAAGAATGCGCGAAAACCGATCTCGATTTTCCTCAGCCAGCGCCAAGCGCCGCTGCGCCAACTGCGTACGGTTATAGGCATCTTTCACGGTAAACGTGAGCTGACGCACGGCATCTTCGAAAGCGGCCTCGGTTGACTGGGTCCCGAACGCCGCACTTTCAATCCGGTACCCGCGCTTGCCGGCCAGTTCGAACAATTGCTGAACCTGTCCGATGACCGCGCCGCTGTTGCCCGGAGTCCTCCCCTGGGTAAAGGCGCTCAGCGTCCCAATCGACGCGACTGGGTTTGGAAATAACCTGGCGGTGATCTGCTGTCCTTTGGCCGATTCGATCCCAAACTTGGCCATGAGCAGATCGAGATTCTGGCGGAGGAAGAGCGCGACCGTTTCATCAAGACTGAGGCGAAGAGCCGGCACCGGTGGGGTTGAGTTCAGAGACTTTGCCGGACTCTCGGCAGCAGCCACAAGGGAATCTGACACTACAGGAAGTGCGAGCGCACAGAAACACATGAGGATGATCCTGCCAAGCGGCACCCCCATCAGCCCAAGCATATTCAATTGCGGCGATTCGTTTCTGCGCACGTCCCCACACATGTCGGTGAGTTGCAGCGGGAGGCTGAATCCTGAAGAAAGACAACCATATTATACTGATTTCTTCAGCACTTGCAACGTGATCCTGCTACCAGGTTACTGCATTTTGAGCTCGGTCCAAGCCCGATCATAGATCCGCATCGCCTTTCCCACTTCCCCCATCCACTCCATTCGTGGAATCAGCTCGGCAGGAGGATACACCGCCGGATTTTCAAGGATGTCTTTCTTAATCCATGCCCGGGCCTCACGGTTGGATGCGGCAAAGAGCAATCGTTCAGCTGTCCGTGCCGCCACGCGCGCATCGATTAAGAAATTGATGAACTGCGTGGCCAACGCCTTATTGGGTGACGTACGGAGAACGACCAGGCAATCGGCCCAAATCGTCCCCCCTTCCCTGGGAACCACATAGCGAATCGACGGGCGATCCCGCATAGCCCGCGCGACCTGCCCTCCCCATCCTTGCGCCAGAAGCACGTCACCGGACGCTAACAGCTGATCGTAGTGATCACTCGCATAGGTTTTCACCAGCGGTTTCTGGGCGATCAGCTTTTGCTTGGCCGCTTCGATCAGCGTCGGATCGGTGGTATTCATCGATTGCCCCATCGAACGCAGGACGGCCCCGAAGACCTCCCGCTGATCGTTCAACATACTGATTCTGCCGCGATAGCGGCCATCCCACAGACTGTCCCAACTGTCCGGCGGGGGTGTCACCACGGCCGAATCGTAGCCGATTCCCACCGTACCCCAGAGATACGGCACAGCATAGCGATGTGTCGGATCGAAAGCGGGATGTTGGAGATGCGGCTCAAGCGTCTTCAAGTTCGGCAATGCCGCAGCGTCCAGCTCGGCCAGCATCCCTTGCGCAGCCATAATCGACACCATGAAATCAGAGGGAACCGTGACGTCGTATCCGGAGGCCCCGCCTTGGAGCTTGGCCAGCAATTCTTCGTTGCTGCTGAACGTATCGACGACAACCCGGGCGCCGTGCGCCTGCTCAAACTCATGAATCAATTCAGGGCTGACATAGTCCGACCAGGTGAAATAGTGGAGCGTCGCCATCGCACCGGTGCCGCCCTGCTGGTTGGTCTCCCGCCCCCGGTCGCACCCGCTGCATATGATGAAGAGGGAAATTGCTGCCCACCCTAGAAGTTTGGCGAGATGCCTGGAGACAGACATGGCCACGCTACCGCCGTTGGTACAAAAGGGACAAGCCGACCAATCCCATGGACGACAAGACCAACACGGAAGACAGAGCATTGATCTCCGGAGAGAGGCCCGACTTAATCATGGAATATACCTTGAGCGGTAAGGTGGTGGCGCCGGGGCCGGCGACGAAGAACGTCACAATGAAGTCGTCGAGCGAAATCGTGAACGCCAGGAGCGCAGCCCCCAGCACAGCCGGACGCACCAGCGGCCAGGTCACCCGGTAAAACGTCTGCCAAGCCGACGCGCCGAGATCGCTCGCTGCCTCTTCCAATCGCGGATCGAGCTTCTGCAGTCTGGCCCGCACCAGCACAATGACCACCGGCAGATTGAACGCGGCATGTCCCATGACGACCGTAGCTAGACTCAGCGGCCATTGAACCATCACGAAGAAGAGCAACAGCGCCACACCCATCATCACCTCAGGAAGCACGAGTGGCAGCAAAAAGATCGTATCCAACGCCTGCCTGCCACGCCCCCTCAGACGCTCCAATCCCATCGCGGCCGGCACGCCAAGGAGCACCACAAGACCGGTAGACAACGCCGCAACCCAGAGCGAATTCATCGCAGCGGCCAATAGGGCTTCGTCATGCCACAGCACCCCGTACCAGTGCCACGAGAACCCCTGCCATACCGCCGACAAACGTGACGCATTAAATGAGAACACCACCAGCACGATGATCGGCAGATAGAGGAACGCCATGCCGAGTCCGCTGACGCCCCGCAGCCAGAGCCCTTGTCCGCTCATTGCTCGCCTCGCCGGCCGGCCTGCGGCGATTGTGCGTGGAAGTACCACAGCAGGTTGCCCATCACAATGAGCATGAGTACGATGGACAACGCCGAGCCCAGCGGCCAGTCCCGCGCGACCAGATACTCATGCTGAATCAGATTCCCGACCATCATGCTGCGCGCGCCGCCGAGCAGATCCGGCGTCAGGTACGCGCCCAGCGAGGGGATAAACACCAGCACACAGCCGGCAATGATGCCGGGCTTCGCCAGCGGAATCAGCACCCGACGAAACAGCGACCACCGGTCTGCATAGAGATCCCAGGCCGCTTCGATCAAGGCCGGGTCAATCCGTTCAATGGCCGCGTAGAGCGGCAAGACCATAAACGGCAGATACCCATAGACCAGGCCGAGAAGGACCGCCTGATTGGAATAGAGCAGGTCGAGCGGCGTCGAGATCAGATGCCATTGCATGAGCACGGTATTCAGCAGCCCTTCGGTCCGCAGAATAAAGATCCAGGCATACGTCCGCACCAGGAAGTTGGTCCAAAAGGGAATCATGATGAGCACCAGCCACAAGGCCTGTCGCCGCGGCGGCAGCCGGGCGATGTAGTACGCCAGGGGGAAACCCAGTACGAGGCACAGCCCTGTGGTCACCCCGGCGAGGACCAGCGACTGCCCGAAGATCCGCCCATAGAGGGGATGCAGGAGGTCGCGATAGTTCTCGAGACTGAACTCCCACACGACACCCCCGTAGGTGCCGCGCGTGGCAAAACTCACCGCCAGAACAACGACCATCGGGAGCAGACAAAAGACGGTGGTCCACAGTAGACCGGGACCGAGCAGTCGCCGACCTCGAAAGCGGGAAGAAAGACCGGCGGCAGACTCTGCGGACGATGACCACGAATTCATGTCAGGGGGATCACCACTCCATCAGCTGAATTCCACTGCAGCGAGACGGGCGCCCCGACCGCCACCGGACGACTGCCTGACCCGGCATTCGAGGCCTGAATGGTCCAGCGCACCGACGGTCCGATCCGCACAACCCCCTGCCATTCACTGCCGATGTAGCGCATCGTTTCGACCACGCCATAGAGAGAATTCGCCCCGGCAGCCGGAACATGGCCCGGCGTGACACGAATGCGCTCAGGCCTGACCGTCAGCACGACCTGTATGCCCGGCTTGAGGTCTGTAGGAACCGACACGCGAATTCCCCGTGGAGGGGAAATCTCGCTCGGCATGAGGGTCCCTTCCCCGACTTGAACATCGGACAACGTACCGGACACCTCATTGCTCACTCCGACGAATCGCGCCACGAACAGATTCTCCGGACGCTCATAGAGGTCTTCCGGCCGCCCGACTTGCATCACCCGTCCCTGCTGCATGACCGCCAGCCGGTCGGACAACGCCAACGCCTCCTCCTGGTGATGCGTGACACACACAAAGGTCAGCCCCACGGCCGCCTGGATGGTTTTGAGCTCGGTTTGCATTTGCTGTCTGAGCTGCTGATCCAGCGCAGCCAGGGGCTCATCCAGCAGAACGACTGCAGGCCGATTGACGAGCGCCCGAGCGAGCGCCACCCGCTGCTGTTCGCCCCCTGAGAGCTGACCCGGCAGACGGTCACGCTTCTCGCTCAACCGGACCAGTTCCAGGGTGGATCCGACTCGCTCGACGATTTCGCTGCGAGGCACACGTTGCATCTCGAGGCCGAAGGCCACATTCTCCGCAACCGACATATGAGGAAAGAGCGCGTAGGATTGAAAGACGAGATTGACCGGCCGGCGATTCGGCGGAACTCCCGCCATCGATCCACCGTCGATGAGAATCTCACCGGCATCGGGCCGTTCGAAGCCTGCCAGCATTCTGAGGAGTGACGTCTTCCCGGCCCCGCTGGGGCCGAGGAGTGAAAAGAATTCCCCGCGGCTGATCTGCAGGGACACATGATCGACGGCAAGCGTCGCGCCGTGACGCTTGACCAGGGCTCGAATGTCGATGCTCAGGTCAGCCACGGCTCCGGAATCCTATGCCGGGGAACAGCGCCGAGGGACACAGGGGCGAGGGATGCACCGCACGCTCAACTATCCAGTCCGACCTTGGCACTCCCGTCACGGAGATGCTTCCGGACGCGCACCTTTTCGTGATGCTTCCGCAAGAGCTGCTGCCGGATGACATTCCGATCTTCCGCGACAATCCGCACCAACCGGTCCACATCTTCGGCATGGTCGCGCACCAATTCGGTGAGCTTTTGCAGCTGGGCTTCCAACCGCTCCACACGCCAGGACACGCTTTCGGTCTCCACAACCTGCTTGCTCACGGCCTTGCCGTTCTTGCGGGGAAGCGCGGCAACAATCAAATCACGTTTCATAGGAACTCCTTTAGTCCTCAGACCCACCGCATACCGAGGCTAGTATTGTCTCTGCGGTTCCCGAAGTCAATCATTCCCCTTTCTTTCCATTTCAGTACCGTCCTGTTACAATTCGCCGCGATGAACAATATCTTCACGATGATCCTGGCCGGGGGCAAGGGCGAGCGGCTCTCTCCGCTCACGGAACAACGCGCCAAGCCGGCGGTCCCCTTCGGCGGAAAGTACCGGATCATCGACTTCGCGCTGAGCAACTGCCTGAACTCCGGCCTGCGCCGGATCGCCGTGCTGATTCAATACAAATCGCACTCCCTGGACAAGCACATCCGGAGCGGATGGAACATTCTGAACTCGGAGCTCGGCGAATACATCGCGTCGGTTCCTCCCCAGCAGCGCATCAGCGAGGAATGGTACCGGGGCACTGCCGATGCCGTGTACCAGAACATGTTCCTCCTCGACACCGAGCAGGCCGACTATCTCCTGATTCTGGCCGGCGACCATATTTACAAGATGAATTATGCCGAGATGTTCCACTGGCTGTTGGCCAAAGGCGCCGATGCCGTCGTCGGCGCGCTCGACATCCCTATTCAGGACGCCACGCGCTTCGGCGTGATTAGCGTGGACGCTGATCTGCGCATCAATCGCTTCGATGAAAAACCGAAGCACCCAACACCGATCCCCGGAGACCCGACACACGCCTTTGCCTCCATGGGCATCTACCTCTTCAAGACCGAGGCGCTCAAAAAGCATTTGATCGCTGATTCCCAGGAAGGTACGGCCCACGACTTCGGCAAGAACATCATCCCGCGCATGATTCAGGAAGGCCGGGTCTATGCCTTCAAGTTTCAGGACGAGAACAAGAAGGCCGTGAAGTACTGGCGGGACATCGGAACCCTCGACGCTTACTGGGAAGCCAATATGGATTTGGTTGCCGTCGATCCCCTGTTCAATCTCTACGATCCGAACTGGCCGATCCGCACCTATCAAGGTCAATTTCCACCGGCCAAGTTTGTCTTCGCGCAAGATTATCAGGGCGGCCGCATGGGCGTGGCGCTGGACTCCGTGGTCTGCGGGGGCTGTATCGTCTCCGGCGGACGCGTCCAGAATTCCGTGCTCTCTCCGAATGTGCGGGTCCTGGATCACGCCGAAGTGCGCGAATCCATCGTGATGGAGAATGTCGTCATCGGCGAACACAGCCGCATCCGCCGGGCGATTATCGACAAAGACGTGATCATCCCGCCCCATAGCGAAATCGGGTACGATCGGGAGGCCGACGCCCGGCGATTCACCGTCACGGAATCAGGCCTGGTCGTCATCTCAAAGGGAATGAAGCTCAATGCCTCCCTCGATTCATCCGGTTGATCTCATCGCCGCGCTTCGCGAGAAATCGCTGACGCCGGCGATCGTCTTTCTCACCTCACGCCGTGCCTGCGACGAAGCCATGGAGGCGTTCGATCACGCCCACACCGTGCTCCCGCCGGTGCGCCAGCAAGCCATCGCCGCCGCGCTTGAGCGGGTCATCGCCCAATATCCCAGCATCGCAGAACACCCCTTGATTCCGACCGTCCAACGGATCGGCGTGGCGGCCCATCACGCCGGCCACCTCCCCTCCTGGAAGATCGCGATCGAAGAGTTGATGCGGCAGGGCTGCCTCGACGCCGTCTTTGCGACCACGACATTGGCCGCCGGTGTCGACTTTCCGGCGCGCACCGTCGTGATCACACAATCCAGCATCCGGAAGGCCCGGGACTTCATGGATCTGACCATCGGGGAAGTACAGCAGATTGCCGGACGGGCCGGCCGCCGCGGAAAAGATTACGTCGGCTTCGCCGTCGTGACCCCGTCTCCCTATATCGATCTGGACGTGCTGACCAAGGGATTCACCGGAAATCCGGAAGCCATCGACAGCCAATTCACCATCAGTTATCCGATGGTCCTCAATCTCTTGAAAGCGCACCCGCACGAGCAGATTCAGGCCATTCTGGCCAAGAGCTTTGCCCAGTTCCAGCTCAACCAGCGTGCGAACGTGCTCGAAGGAAAACTGGACGTCCTGCACACGCAAATGGAGCCCTTCGGCCCACGCGTCTGTACGGACTGGATTACCCAATGGCACACGTTCGATCAGGCCCGGCGGCAAAAGCCCCATCGGCACCAGATCGCCCGCCACGAATCTCCCGAAGTCACAGCGCGGTTCCACTTCATGACACCCGGCCGTGTGGTCGGGCTCAATAAGGGACGGGGCATCGTCTTGCGCCAATACCGGAGCAAGGGACAAAAGAGCCCGATGGTCACCGTGTTGCGGGCCGGCGGAGCGGTCACCGAATCCCCGGCCGGCATCGTCACCGATGTGTTCGACCGCCTCTTCGAATGCTCGGAGCAGCAAGGCTATCCCTGGTGCACCCCCGAATCATTCGATGAGTTGCTCTACCAACTGACCGAATTGCCGACCAGGCTGCCTCTGCTTCCGATTCTGGTCTCGAAAGAATCCGAACTGATCCCCGATGCGATCGTGCAGAGCCTGGGGGACTTCCCCTGCCCGACCTGTTCCTCCCGCCCGGCATGCCAAAAAGACTACCTCGTGGCCTCCCGCCTGCGCCAGGAACAACAACGGCATATCAAATCGATTCAGGCGCTACGCACCAGTTTATGGCACCGGTTCCAGGAGCGGATCGAAGTGCTCCAAAAGTTCGGCTATCTGAGCCCCACCTCGCATTTGACGGACGACGGCGAATGGGCGCGGCTCATCCGGATCGATCACTCACTGCTCATCACCGAATTGATCCGGGCCGAAGCCTTTGCCGGCGCAGACCCGGCCGTCCTCACCGGCGTGATGGCCAGCATCGCGCACGACGACGACCGTCCCGGAGCCTTCCCGCGGGTCAGCACCGGACTCAGCTCGCTGCTTGGCCAGGTCCGCAAACTGGCGGAAAGCCTCTCGCCCTACGAAGATCCCCCGTTGCTGCGAGCGGATATCGCCGCCGTCGCCGAGCGCTGGGTATCTGACCCGAGTCTGACCTGGATCGGGCTCTGCCGCTCGACCACCATGGCGGAAGGTGACATCTATCGCCTGCTTGCTCGAACGCTCGAATTCCTGTCGCAGTTGCACACTCTGCGCTCTACCCATCCAGGCCTGGCAGATTCGGCGTCCCAGGCGATCGCGCTGATTCGCCGCGGCGTGCTGGAGGAGTTGCCATGAGGGCGGCGTTCGTCGTTCGTGAAGCGTATCTCGTTCAAGAATGCAGACGCTTCACGTTTCACGTTTCACGAGGCCGCGATGACCACTGATGAACTGACACAGCTCCTAGTTCAGCAACCGATTGCCGTCCTCCATAAATTATCGCGTGGACGCGTGCACCGGCACTTTCGGGCAGGCAAACGACGTCTGATCGAACTGCTGCTGCAACATTCGTCACAAAACCTCGCAGGCCTCGAATCCGATTTACAAGCACTCATCAGCGAACGGCATACACACGCACAAGTGACACCAGCCCCGGCCCGACAGACAGCGCCCCGCCAGGCAGCCCCTCCCCCTAGCAGGAGGCCGCATCGGGCGCATGAGCCGGAATCTACCGATCCGGGAGTTTCACTGGCAGCCTGGCTGGAAGGGCTCGGCGTGCCGAGTCCACAGCCCTTTGTCCCGGACCCCTGGCAGGAAGACGCGCTGGCTGGGCTGGCAGAAACAGACGTGGTCGTGAGCGTGCCGACCGGAAGCGGAAAAACCTACGTTGCCGTGGAAGCTGCGCGCCGCGCGATGGACGAGAACCGGACGGTCATCTACACGTCCCCCCTGAAAGCGCTCTCGAATACCAAGTTCACCGAATTCTCCAAGATCTTCGGCAGCGACCGCGTCGGCATTCTGACCGGGGACCGGCAGGACAACAGTCAGGCGCCCATCCTCATCATGACCACGGAAATTCTCCGCAATCTGCTCTACGACGCAGCCAGCGGCGAAATCGATGTACGGTTGGATACGCTCGGGCTGGTGATCTTGGACGAATCGCAATATCTGGCAGATCCGGAACGGGGTGTCGTGTGGGAAGAAACCATCATCTTCTGTCCCTCGCAGGCGAAGCTGCTGTTGCTCTCCGCCTCCATCGGCAATCCCCAGGACATCGCCGACTGGCTCACATCCATCCGGCCCTCACCCTGCCGTCTCGTGCGCCACAGCAAACGGACCGTGCCGCTCCGCGCGGGCTTTCTCCACCCCAACGGCAAACTCACACCGCTCTTCCGCACGGCCGGCATTCCCTATGGCCAGCCGGGACAACTCCACCCGGAGGCCAAACGGCTGTTCCTGCAATATGAAGAGGACACACTGCCGTCCGGACGGCCGCGGCGTTGACGTCAGTACTTTCTGCTTGAGGTTCGGCTAGAAGGCTGCGGTGAGCCCGACCGTGGCCCCGTGGCGGATGGTCTGGAATTCTCTCAGCGGTGCAGTTTCTGACGAGGATCCCACCGGATGATTTTCCCATGTCCCGGTAAACGTCCGGTTCCACCAGAGGCGATAGCCCATGGTTAACGCGACATTTCTCGCCAGCATGAATTTCACGCCCGCATCGGCATTGGCACTGGCCCCAACACCCCACATCGTAAAACTAGGACGTTGAAGGTCGGAGCGCAGTTCATGCCGATCTTCGTTATAGACAATGCTGATCGGACTCACCGCGAGTTTTCCCTCAAGGCTGAACCAGCGGGTGAGTCGATACTCCGTCTGGCCGCCGACACGGAACGGGGTAATCCAATGCGTGGTATTGACGATCGCCAAAGCCCCTTGATTGCTCACCGTCCCGGCAGCGCTGCAGGTAAAGACGCCCGACGGATTGCAGACTTCCTGGCGAACGCTTCGCGCCTCATACTTCGTTCTCCAATATTGGAATCCGCCAAAGACATCGAGGTACCCTCTGCTACCCGAAAACTCTACAACCCGCTGGCCTCCATCAAGGTTGAGATACCAGGTCCCATGCCCAGTCGTGTCGCTGGTGGTTCGCGAATAGAGATGCTGACCGCCCGTTGAAAGATAGTCGTCATCCGTCATCTTCCCGCGATCGAAATCGACAGAAAATCCCACTTCACCACGCATAAACCAGCGGCGCGACAAATTAATCTTGGCCCCCAGCTCCATGATCTGCGTATTGTTATCTTTGTAGGTCAGCTTCGAGGTGGGATTGCCCAATCGCGAATCGAGCCCCGAGGCATCGTGACTCCACTTCGTTTCCCCGTTCGTGAACATCCAGGATCTGAGCGACAGCTCGACGCGCTGCCTGGACGCCGACTCCACCTCTTCGGCCGAAGAGAATACCGGAGCAGACAGGAGGCTTATCCCGATTAAAATTCCGAAGATCGTACCCTTGCACACCGCAGATTGACTCACCGTCTCATCCCTCCCCGCTGAATGACCACCGTATCGACGCACCGCTCGACCGTCTCCGACATGAGACGCTGACAAGCCGCCCGGATATCCGCCTCATTGTGCTGACGCTGGATCACAAACGAGAACCACACCAACCAGGTGCCGATGACGGCACAGAGCACGGCTCCGGCCAGCAGCATCGCCCAGGATACACCTGTGGAGACCTTGCACTCAGATCCCTCAGCTCTACCGATCCTGGATTGATCGCTTTCAATCTCCGTCATCACCGCGCACCTCTGATCCCTTGTGCCCGTCGATGCTGATCATAGATAGCCGAATCATACCTGAGGGATTGAACACGGAATAGCCTTTTGCCATTCCACGCCATCCCTGTCACCCCCCGTTCTTTGCTCGACTAGGCTCCTCGCAGGCCGGTCATCTCTGCTCTTGACCCTCTCTCCCTGACAACTGTATAACTGCCCTACCGATGTTCGGCCTCGCATACCCTCCCGCTCACTCCTCCATGGAATCAGCGTCCGGGGCTCAGCGATGCAAGAGACCGTTTGCGCCCGTAGCTCAATTGGATAGAGCATCTGACTACGGATCAGAAGGTTACAGGTTCAAGTCCTGTCGGGCGCACCACTTCTTTCTCGGTTCCCTTCGCCTTTCCGGCAACCCGCTGTAAGAACAGATCCGTGAGCAAAGAGGCGTCGCTCCATGCCGTGGATGAGAACGGATCCTGGAGCTGTTGCATGTCCTCAGAGACATTTCCAATAGCTCCGCTCCGGAAACTTCGTTCCTAGGGGGTGGCCGCAGAGCTGTTCAGGACAAGCGGCAATCAGCGGAGAATCGGCTCGGCACTCAGGACCACACTCTTGGATTGTTTTTCCGGCGGTCACCGCAAGCGGTTGAGCGGGGCGAAGGGGGTGTTGGGGTTATAGCGAATGGCAGGGTTCAATGGATTGTCGGGGTTGTACCGATTGACGGGATTGAAGGGACTATCCGGCACGAAAGCCTGAGCGGGATTCAGCGGATTGTCCGGCACATACTGACTGGCCTGGTTGAAGATGTTGTAGTCGCGAGCGCACTGCTCATAGAAGATTTGCTCAGCAAAGGAGAGAGTGACGATAAGGAATAAGGCGACTCAACTGGCAATTCACTATTACAAATCCCGGATACACCCCGAGAGATTGGAGCGGCCGATTGACAGAAATGTAGCTCATACGCTACATTTTAAACCCATGCGCGAGCCGCACCCGAAGACCTTGGTCATCTATCAAACCGTAGCGGGCGACGAGCCGTTTTCTCGCTGGCTTGATGGTTTGCTCGAGCGCACCGTCCGGGCCCGCATCCGCGCAAGGCTTGACCGCGTAAGCCTTGGCAATTGGGGCGATCACAAACCCGTAGGGCAAGGCGTGATCGAATTGCGAGAACACCATGGCCCGGGCTACCGCCTCTACTGCGCATTGGATGGAAACACGGTCGTGCTGCTGCTATGCGGAGGGAGCAAGGCGACTCAACCGGCAGATATTGCACAAGCCCAACAGTTGTGGGCCGACTATCAACGACGGAGGAAGCCTCATGCGAAGTCGAAAGTACCACGCCAAACTCATGG
>MSXN01000007.1:0-232485 GCA_002083555.1 Nitrospira sp. ST-bin5
CAGCGGGCCTTAGAGCTTTTTTTCGATCAGGTCCTTCAACGCCGCATTCTCCAGCGACAGGTCGGCATACATCCGCTTGAGTCGGCCGTTCTCGTGCTCCAATTCCTTCAGCCGCTTCACATCCGACGCCTCCAGCCCGCCGTATTTGGCTTTCCACTTGTAGTACGTCGCGGAACTGATCCCGTACTTCCGCCAAATCTCATTGACCGGGCGGCCGGCATCGGCCTCTTTCAGAATCGACACGATCTGCGTTTCGGTGAACTTCGACTGGCGCATGGGAACCTCCTGGCTAGGATGACTATTGTGCCAGAAAGTTCTCCTGATGACTGTCTCGATCTAGGGGGAGCTTACGGTCGCTTAGTGATTTTGTCCTGTTCGTCTTACGGCCTAGCTTTTTTGTCTGGTGACCACTTGGGGGCACTGGTAAAGTCAGGGTACCGCTGATCACATCATCAGAATTTCTGGATCCTTATCTCCGGATGTAACATGATGTCTTAGAACATACTTTTGAATATTCGGGATTGAATCACGTACGATTACTTCCAGTATCTTATCATTGTGCCCTCTAAGTTTTTGCCATTCTCTATATGGTAAATCACCTAAAGGAGTAAAGGTTTGCAGGCCGCGCCGTGCAGCTTTTCGTATTGTTGAGCCAGAGTTTATTGGACTAATTTCCATGTTGTTTAAATAATCCCTTGCCAATTTCTGTGTATCAACAACTAAAACCAAACGCTTCCTACCTCGATTGATCCGTGCTTGCAGTAAACGCTGTGTGGCCTGCCCATTACTCCAAAAGAAGATCCGACTATTTAACATCATGAGCCAATCTTCTGGGGTAAGATTGTCATCTAAAATTTGTGATAAGGCCTTCTCGCTCAGTGGCTTATTGTCATTGATTATAATAGTACCCTTGGTGGGATGACATAATGGGACAGGGAATGGCCTACGTTGTTTTAGTAGCCGTTCACGCTCCTCTTTTTGATCGATGCCGAGTAGGTCAAGAATATTAGCCGTTGAAAGAAGGCCATACTTTTTCATCATCGGCCAGGCATCCGGTGCACTAACGTGAAATAATTCCGGGTGTAATCTGCATAGTTCTTCTGGCGTCATTTAATCTTGTGACTCCGAAATAATAGAATCTGAAAACTATGAATTAGTGTTAGCGAGAATGTTCGTGCGAAAACGGGTGTTTCCCACTGTCAGACTACTTAGCCAACTGATCCTTCGTGCAACGACGGGAACCTAATTGGATCTACTGCGCTCTTAGGTTCGGAGTGAGGCAAGTTGTGCCTCTAATTCGGCGATACGAGTTCTTAACGGCGCAATTGCCTCCTCGACCTCATCGAGAGAATAGCGTGGAGTAATATGTTTTGAACAGTTCCAGTCAAATGACAGCACCTCAATAAGGATAATCCTTTCCACTTTGACCTGTATGTCTCTCTGTGCAAGTTGTTCCGCCAACGCTGGATGCTCCCGAATATCTTCCACTCGCACACGACCGAGAATCTTCAACCGTGACCGATTCTTGTAGTCCATGAGAAAGAGCGCCACTCGGCCGTTCGCGTTAAAATTACCCGTACTCAGCAATTGACGGTTTCCCCGGTAGTCAACGAACGCGAGGGTGAAGGGATCAAGCACTTTCAAAAAACCTTTCGGTCCGCCCCGATGTTGGATATAGGGCCAGCCGGTTTCACCGACTGAGCCTAGATAGAAACTGTCACGATCGGCAATAAAGCGAACCTCTGCTTCGCCGAGCGGATCGTGGTCAGGAGCGTCGGCGATCATTAACGCACGTCTGTAGTACCGTCGCTGTGCTGCACGGACCGACTCAGTCATCATCATCTGAAGATATTTCCCTGTCATAGTCTTACCCTCCCTCAGGGTGATGGGGGGACGGCCTGAAATGGTATTCCCATCATCCGGTTGACCCGTCAGAACATAATGAAGCCCAATCCGTTATCCAGGACGCGTCAAAGATTCAAGAACCTTGACGTTCCAGGCAACGTGTCATTATTCAGACTTGCCACTCCACATGTCGGCAGGTTTCTCATCGCTCCAAACACCTCGGCACATCCGTATGACGTGCCATGGGGCAACTCATATGCTCTATTACTCCGTACGCGATGTGGGTGCATTGGCTTGGCGATATCCAGTGGCCAGTCTAGGCAGATACAGTCTTGAAAATAGCGTACCGACTCCTTGGGTGCGGTATTCGGTCGGGCAGACTGGCGACCGCATACTGCGGAGTGTGTATGAGAGACGATTGAGGAATGTTGTCGACTCCTTCTCAACGAGTGTTGTGACTGGAGCTGGATTACCCGCGCACCCACTGCTCCAGTATGATGTAACATGTGGAGCTTAACCCGAGAAGTTGTGGCACTGATTGTCTTACTCGTGGTGGCGTATCCTCTCTCCTCGACTGTAACCGAGGTGTTGGTTAGCCTATCAATGAAAAGGTCATGCCACCTTTAGCCTATTCCTTCGTGGCAAAGACTTACCCTCCGCTTTGTTGGTATCTCATGCTCGATTAAATACTGCTTCTGCCCAACGCCACCGCCGTATCCAGTTAAGCGGCCACCGACACCTATCACCCTATGGCAGGGAATAATGAGGGACATAGGATTTCTCCGCGAGGCGCCTCCAACAGCTCTGGATCCCTTGGGCTTCCCGATAAGCGTTGCGAGTTCGGAATAGGAGATCGTTCGTCCGATTTTTATGTGGCGCAACTCCTTCCACACCCGTAGTTCAAACGGCGTTCCCCTCAGATCGACCATTAATTCAAACAGTTCGTTGAACCGGCCGTTGAAATAGAATTGCAACCACCGTTTGGCATCGTCGATAACGGAATGGCTCCGCCATTCGATTCTTTCAGTCGAAAACCACCGACTGAGCCGTGCCATTAACAATTGTTGTCGAGATGGCGTCACAAACTCCAATGCACAGAGCCCACGTGCAGACGCAATAGCCTGCATGTTCCCAATGGGAGTTTCAATGATCTCTGCACTCAGAAGATTCATGTGTGTCCCTCCTATACGTGTTGTGTCGTTTGGGAGCATCGGACGAAAGCGAATGCCACAAGGCCATGGTCGCGTAGGCCCGCCAGGGTCGCCACGATTCCGCCATGGCGAGAATCTTCTTAGGCCTGCGTTCCCCTAATGCGTGTTTCACGCCCAAGTCGGTGTGGGGAAAAGCGTCCGGCCAGGACAGGGCTCGCATGGCGATGTACTGTGCCGTCCACTCGCCGATTCCAGGCAACTCTCGTAATTTCGCAATGGTTTGGGAAATCGGTGCTTCTGGACTCAGTACAATAGTCTGATTGGCGACGGCCTGTGCAAGCGCAATGATAGAGGCGGCTCTTTTTGCTGTTATGCCTGTAGCCGTTAAATCGCTGCAGATGCAGTGAGCCAGTATTTGGGCATTAGGGAATGTTTTAACCACCATTGTGTCAGGTGTGTTTACTGTGTCTCCGAATCGCTGGGCGATGCGCCCAACAAGAGTCCGTGCAGCCTTGATGGACACTTGTTGCCCGACGATCGCACGTACTCCCACCTCAAATCCGTCTACGGCACCAGGAACCCGTAAGCCAACAATGGGCAGTAAAGCCTGTATCGCTGGAGCAACATCCTGAGGATTGTGAAACACATCAAATAATCGCCCCACGCGTTCGAGCACCTGTGGGATCACATCAGACAACGATGATGATATTGTGACTCTCAAGGCTGGCGTATGGGGACTCAGAGATACATCGACCCATCCGACATATGCCTTCCCCATCGATTCAAGTGTGAGACTGCGGAGGTAGTGTCCTTTGTTGAGATGCTCGACTTGCGCAATGAGTCGGTCTGCAAGAAACGCAAGCAGTGCATCCCAGGCATACGGAGGATGAAATCCGAGCTCACACTGCACCACATCATCACAACGAGGGTACGGTTCATGGACGCTAGAGAGTTTTGGATGGGGATATCTTTCTTTGGAAGCAGACAAAGTGACTCTTCTAACTCCCATAAAAAGCGAGCTCGCGCTTGTGTTTCCGTAGCGTCAGACCGAAATTCGAGCGTATAGATCTCTGTGCTCTCTCCGATGGTGTTCGCAGAAGCCGATGCTGTCCTGGGCTATGACAGTGCACACACGTGCCTTGGATTTGTTGTGGTATCGCTCCCGGCTCTGCGTTGACTAAAAGATGTCCATTAAACCTGGTGAGACATAATGATCCACCAGGTTGGCTAGTCCATGCACCGAAGGAAGACTCCATCCCATGCGTCCACCGATCTTGAGGCTGGCACAGTGAAATCGTGCACCAAGCCAATTCATGATCTTTGTCTCCGGCGAATGTTCCCAGACCAGCCCCGTCTCGTTGTCCCTTACGGCGGAACCGCCAAAATCCGTCAAAACCGTAAAGCGCGAGGCGTCTGATAACTGTTTGTCCCAGCTTTGCGATGGGTTTTCGTGGGCTACCGATGAATATGGGCAGTCGCATAAAGGACATACTGCCTACCGCCGAAGGCCGATGTGGCGATCCGCAAAGATATATTGCTGGTCCGATGCATGATGCTCATGGCATGACGAACATTTGGCCCGATCTGCTAGAGCAGCGCGATCGAGATAAGGCTCTCGCTGATGACCAAAGGCAAAGTAGCCCAAGTGTCCGGTCTGTGCTGGAAATATTTTGCTGTCCTTCACAAGAGCGGCTAACCCAGCAAAATAGATTTCGTGGACGAGACCATCTTCATCGGGTTCGCCTAACGCCACGAATTCTTTCACAATCATGGTTCCCTCAGGCCACAGACCAGTTTTCATATAGGCTTCATAAGCCCATGGCTTCACGTATGTATTTATGATTTCATTCGTTGGTATTGGCTTGTTTTCGATAATATTGACGGAACCTTTTGGTAGAATCGTCGATCCAACATGCGTCCATCCACGGTAGCCGGCTGGCCGATCAAGCGAACCATCCTTATTGAAAGCAACCTTTTCTTCGGCTGCGATGCCTGTTCCTACCATGAACGCCGATACGATAAGAGTCCCCATGAGTAGAACCATTTTGCCGATCGTTTCCATCGCATTCTCCTTTGTGTTTGAAAGTCGGCTCGTGGTCTCAAATAATGACTAGAGTACTATTCTCAACACCACTCGATATTCAGGTGGATCACATAATCATTCCTCTGCGTGATTATGTGGACATCACGCATGTACATCATCATGATTGGTCATACGTGGCGATGCCCTGCGGTCGGGACCGATAGTGCACCCCGTCCTGGCCAAGATGCCGTGAATGGGCAATGGACGGAATCCCCTGGTCATCAAGCCGCAGGCTGTGTAAAATATTGCCTTCTTCACTCTTGTTCTCATCGGTTTGATTGATCCGTTGGCAAATCACGTAGAGAAACGTCTCGTCCGGAGACAGCGCGCATTGAAACGCGGTACTTCCTGGCTGACTGAACATTCGGTTGTTAATGAACCACTCCCCTGGGTGTGGGAGCTGCAAGCGGCTGATTTCGATGGGTTTCACGGCCCGCTCTCCGGAAATATCGTATGAACTCACGGTTGCTGCTTTCTCGTCTTTGTCGGTACGAGGCAAGTTATTGATCGTATAGAGGCGGGTGCCTCCTTTGTTGGGCAACACCCAGCAAATATCCTGACCACCATTGGGGACGGAGCCAAGAAATGTCATCGCCCCTTCCTTATTGAAACGATAGACACCCAATTCATTGCGGGTGACAAAACCAACGTAAAGTAGTGGTTCCGTAGGATGTGCCCAGATGCCTAAAGGCATCGACGGAACGCCGTCCATGCCCTTATACTTATAGCCGGCATTCGTCTCAGGTAACTGCATACGATCTCGCTCAGTGAGCCGGCCATCTCGTCCCACCTGAAAGACATGGAGTTGCCCCTGCACGCTCGGCTTGGTGCCAGCCAGAAACGATCTCGTCCCTTCACCGTCGAAATCCACATCGACCTGAAAGTCATTGCCGAATGCAACTTGGAGGTTGGACTGTGGAACGTAGACTTGGGTCGGCTTTTGCGAGTTTTCGACATCGATTTTGGATACAAATCGTAGTGCACCGTTGTTTTCTACGGCGAACGAGACATAGCTCGCCTTCGCTGCGCCACGCAACGCCTCAATCTGATGATAATCCTCATTTCGATTTGACACGAGCAGTGTCATGCCACTGAGCGAGAGACTATTGGGGGCGACACCGTGCGATAGAAACGGCGACCCCTTCACATGCCGTAACGACCCATCAGGCTGAATATCGAAGACGGCAATGGTATTGCTGTGTGTGTTGACCGTAAAGAGACGCTTCCCGTCCTGGCTGACAATCAACGGGGTGTCGTTGTCATGTGGGCCGAGCTTGCCATGGGTGTCATTGTTGATGCCCGTGCCCCCTGTATAAAATGGATTGCCAGGCAAGGGCGTGAGCGTCCCATCGTCGTTTCGTGTATAGCCTAGCACTGCATTCTGGCCTTCACGAATGTCGTTGGTCTGGATGTACAAATAACGATCTTGGACTTTCATGGTCGTTGCGCCTCCTATTTTGTACGAAGTAGGTGCCTTTTGAGCACTAAACACATATCAACACTAAAGACGTTTCACTGAAATAGCTGTAATAACAGGAGCACGTGCTGAAGACCGTTCTGATACCGCCCCATACACGTCTCAGTTAATTCGGAAGCACACTTCCAGCGCGTCTCAGCAACATGCTATTTCGAATCTTCTGTACGCACGATGGGAGGTGGAATCCTTCTCCCCGACGCAGCCGATTGTCAGGCCGACTCTGTGGTAACCGAGGAGAGATAGTCCGCGGACGCAATAAGACCTTCCGCGTCGAGCGTAAATCCTCCGTAGATAGGTTCCCCAGATGGATTGATGACGATGAACCATGGAGTCCCACGTGTGTGGTAATCAGACATGATCGTAGGATATCCGCGTTCCGGCGCGTCGTATCCGAACGGCACTTGAAGATCGTAGAGTAGCTGAGCGTCCCGCATCCGTTCGAATGTATTCACCTCTTTGCCTTCAAAGACGGTCTGTACGACGGCAAAGCCAAATCCCTTTGGAGAGAGGGCCTTCACCAGCCTTTTCATTGTCGGAAAACCAGTGGAATGGCATCCAGGACACCAATGTTGGAAACAAAAGATGATTCTATATCCTGTGCCAAGATCGGCTAGCTTCAGCGGAGCACACGGTCGGCCATAACCGTTCAGCCATCGGCTGACGCGTAGTTCCGGAGCCTTGAGAAGCGACGACGCCTGTTGATTCATATCTATCCTCTTGGGCAGATGTATCCGTTCCTAGTGACTCACACATTCACGCCGGCTTCGGGAGTTTCCAGTTAGGTCTCACGAAATGGCAGGTGTACCCCTGAGGGTTATGCTTGAGATAGTCCTGGTGTTCGGGCTCCGCTATCCAAAATGGTCCTGCAGGGTGGACTTCCGTGACTACCTTTCCTGGCCAAATTCCCGAGGCATCAATCTCTCCGATTATCCGTTCCGCCGTCAGGCGTTGCGCATCGGACGTGTAATAAATCCCAGAACGATAGGACGTTCCTCGATCGTTGCCCTGACGATTGATGGTGGTGGGGTCATGGATCTGAAAAAATACTTCCAATAAGCCTCGAAACGGCAGCTGATCCGGGTCGAAAACCACTTCGATTGCTTCGGCATGGGTTCCATGATTGCGATAAGTCGCATTCGATACGTCGCCGCCGCTGTAGCCCACTCGCGTGGAGAGCACCCCGGGCAGTTTACGAATCAGATCCTGCATCCCCCAAAAACATCCACCCGCTAAAATCACTGTCTCTGCTCGGCTCATGGCGGTCTCCATTCAAGAACATGGTTTAGCCTAGTTTAGTGGTTCGTAGTTGACGGGGTTTCTTCAGACCTCTCATGAACTTCATAATCATAACGTCCACATTCTTATTACCGGCGACCGCGTATTTTTATCTTGAGGACTGTCCTTTTCTGGACACCCACAAGACGCGTTCTATCCCAGGATCTCCCAAGAGTCTTTAGCGACCACATTTAGGGCAGATGTAGTCAGGTACCACAGAATGTCTGGTAACAGGCCGTAACCCCAACAGGCGCCGGTTCGGCATAAGAGGCATGATCGGCGTGTTCCTCAAACGGATGCACTACAACCTCCAGCAGTCGTTCAAAGGGTTGGAGGTTGGCATGAACTGCCGCCGCCGTGAGGGCCTCTTCCACCTGGTGATTCCGTGGAATGTACAGGGGATTCACGCGCCGCATTCTTTCAGCTTGAGTCACGGCTCGTGCCGGATCACGTCTGCTTCGTTCGCGCCAACGCTTCAACCAGCGAGATAATTTCGTCGTCGTGACAAACAACGACGCTAGCCTTTGTTCCTTCCCCTCCGCGGCGTCGGCGAGCCTTCGCCAGGCCAGAGTATGATCGACTGCGGATTCCTCCAGTAGTGTGATCCAATCTCGAACGAGAATACCGTCGTCAGGTTCGTCCGTGATGAGCCCCAACTTATCCCGCGCGATACTCAACCAATGAATCTCGTAACGCGCAGGGAAGGCCTCAATGATATCGACCGCCCTTGATAAGGAGCGACCAGGATCCTGCTCGGCTATCAACGGCAACACCGTTTCAGCCAATCGCATAAGGTTCCATTGTGCAATACGAGGCTGATTTCCATAGGCATAGCGCCCCTGATGATCGATCGAACTGAAGACGGCCTGTGGGTCATGGGTCTCCATAAATGCGCATGGTCCATAATCGATGGTCTCTCCTGAAATGGTCACGTTATCGGTATTCATCACGCCATGCACAAACCCGACATGCATCCATTGGGCGATCAATTGTGCGTGACGATCTGCAATGGCACGCAGCCATTCGACATACCGATCCGGATGATCGAACAGTTCAGAATCATGTCGTTGGATTGCGTAGTCTGCGAGCTTTTGCACCCGATCAAACTCTCCACGGGCCGCAAAAAACTCGAAGGTACCGATCCGCAAATGGCTCGCTGCTACACGCGTCAAAACAGCGCCAGGCAACGGCGTGTCCCGATAGACGGTTTTCCCGGTGCTGACTGCTGCCAAGGCGCGCGTGGTGGGGATCCCTAGAGCATGCATGGCTTCCCCAATCAGATACTCCCGAAGGACCGGACCAAGTGCCGCCTGTCCGTCTCCTCCCCGTGAAAAAGGCGTTGGTCCTGAACCCTTCAGGGCAATATCATATCGGCGCGCTAGGCGGTCCACGATCTCGCCGAGGAGGAGCGCACGACCGTCTCCCAGCGTCGGAGAGAATACCCCGAACTGGTGCCCGGCATATGCCTGAGCCAACGGGAAACATCCGGGCAATTGTTCATTCCCAGAGAAAATGGCAGCCCAACGTGACGAATCTACATTGTCGACGACAAAACCTAATTGACAAGCCAGCGGGTAGTTCAGCTGAAGCAGGGCAGGTTTCACAACAGGGACCGGACGCCAAGGAACATAGCACCCTAGAAGCTCTTCAGCGTAGGTGTTTTCAAGCAGAACCATCTCTTCCTCTCGTGATACCGTGCTATTACGATCCATGGCTATCGTATTAGGGCCTCAGTGTGGTTCTCATATCGGACCAAATAGGGATATCTATGACCACTCGAGGTTTTCAGACAACCACTTCTCCTTATACCCTTGATCTGTCCATATGGATCTGAGCTGACAATCCGAGCAGATCGACCTCAGTCACTTCTTCTGGAGAACGGGATAACCAAATGCATAGATCCATTTGTCTGCATCAGGTGCATTCGACCGCGCAAGCTCCCTCGCTGGCACATGGCAAGGGATGCAATCAGTCTTGTAATTTTTAGACACTGTATGATTCGGATCCTCCGCATTGAAAAGTGACCAGGCCCAACCATCTCCCCACAGACTCGATTCCCTGTAACGCCCTTTGGTATCGCGCACTAACACGAACCACCCTTTAATAGTGGTGGCGTGACCGACCGCCGGTCCCGTTGTCATCGCCATAGTCTTCGCAGTTAGTAATTCTTTTACCAACACAGCCCCATCGGGAAACCGTCCCGTCTTTTTGTAGTAGGCGATGGTCTCAGGCTGAGTGTATACCGTATGGTATTCGTGGAGGCCTGGCCCCATCTTCTCAAGACTTTCACCAGTGTTCGCGTGAGCCCACGTTCCCAACGTCGGCCATTCTGTATAGTTTTCCGGAACGTGAAGTGCTCCCGTTGCAACATCGACAGCTGGAGAAAAGGGCTGTTCCCCCTCAGCGAGCGAGGAACTGCTCTGGGCAATTGATATGAGCACGAAATAAAGTACGACAATGAAGTATCCAGCCTTGTTCATGTGCACCCCTCCTAGGTTAAGCTCAGATCTGAATCAGATCTGATATGACTCAGTTGCCTCGATCAAGCCCACTGGCACTGATATTTGATTACCACGCCGCTGCGTACACTTCTGAGCAATTTGCTCCGTATAGGAAAACGACAAATTCCATGATTCATTCGAATGAGTGACATAGTGTGAGAAAATATCGCAAGGCATGTGCACACGTCTGTCAGATATATGACGTATGTAAATAATAAATTAGAAGATACCTACGGTGATAATGGAGCGTATCCACGCATCGGGGGAAAGGACGGTAAGGTAGATAGCTTTAAAAGCGAAATGCAATCGCGTCAGGTTCTTTCTTAGGGAAAGTCTGATTAATATATTCTCCTCGACGGGAACACGTAGGAGTTCCCTGATTTTCAATATTTACTTATATCAGAACCGGAATAAATCAGACTTTCCTTAGTTCTCGTCAATACCCAGCCCTCGAGCGCTTTTGCGACTTGTGCCCATAGCCGTGAGTATGGCCCCTGCGAAAACAACGGGAATTAGCCTGGTCAGATATTGCGAGGAGGAATCGGGTGTGAGAGCGGAACGCTTGCAGCCTGTGCATTCGCTATGATCCAGGAACCCGAGAAGCTAACATTCCTATCTCTGGCGGAGGATTGCCAAGGTAACATTTGGGATATAATCCGGCAGCTAGTGCCTTGCGCAGGAACGCATTGGATGGATCTTTCCGTTCTTCGGCTGGTCAATAGGCTAAACGGTGTTTTAGCCGTTCAAGATTTCTTACGCATATGAACGCTCTCGTGGATGAGATAAGTTGTTCTTGGTGAAAAATGCTTAAGATGGCGCTCACAGTTGGACGGGCTGCTCCGATGATTTCCGCCAGCTCTTCGTGCGTTACCCGAATATCAACGGCATAACCCGGGCCATGGGGACAGGGTCTCCCTCCGAAGCACAAGAGGTCATAAAGGACCAGAGCGATACGTTTGTCTAGCGGATTGGTTTGCTGCCACTGCAGTCTGCGAGACAGCATCTGTAACTGTGCTCCAAGCAGTTCCACCAGAAGGCGCTGCGCGGCCGTGTTGTCTCTCAGCGCTTCTTCCATAGACACAAAATCAAACTCAAGGACGCAGGTTGGTCCGTTGGCCAGTGCGTCCTCATCGGTTCTAAAGAGACTCGGAACAAACGGTAACTGGCCAAACATCCCTCCTTTTCCAAGAATCATTCTTGTTACCCGTTTCCCATCTAATTGAATGGACGTGAGTCGCACAAAGCCCTTATCGACGATATAGAATTTCATGTTGGTCGACGACAGGTGTATCTCCGCTCCGTGCTTGAGGGTGTGCCGCCGAAAAGGGCACAATTGCTTCCAGATTGAAAGTGTACGCTTAGCAAGGGCTTGAGGAAGATCCATATGAGCACACCCTGAGTTAGTCGATTGGTCAGCTAGTCGAGCGAATGATACGCTTTACGGTAATAGTTTGTAACTATTGAGATATTCTATGCCGCCAGAAATAGCTACTCGTTAGCTTCCGCTTCAACTCACAATCTCTCTGAGCAGGCGCGTCCATTCATATCTTGAAATGCCGCGTCCCTGACCGTGCAGGTTACTCTACATAAAAAGTAATTAATCATTTGTCATACACATGACTGATGGCTACCCCGTAATTTGTTACAAACAGTTTGCAGCTGGTTTACTTGTCTTCTACCTACAAACATTTAAGGGGGGCCGCATGTACAGCATGTCAAAACGGAAGAGCACGTTAGTGATTGCTGCGTTACTCGGAGGATTGCTTTGGTATTCGGGGAGTGTCGGTGTAGTCGCTCAAGCTGGAGAGGGGAATGGAGGCTCGAAAACGGTCGAGTATACGCCAGAAGGTAAGATGAAGAGGCTCTCGCCAGCGGCCTACCGGAAGTGGGTTTATGTCGGCACGCCGGTTACGCCGAATGATATGAATGATGGGAAAGCCAACTTCCCGGAGTTTCACAATGTGTATATGGACCCCGAAAGCTTTGCCTATTTGGAAAAGACCGGGAAGTACCGTGACGGGACTGTGTTGGTGAAAGAATTGGTCAGCGTGGGGCAGAAAGAAGCCAGCAGCGGGGCTGGATATTTTCAAGGAGAATTTATTGGCCTTGAGGTATCGGTCCTGGATACCAAGCGCTTTCCAAAGGACCCAGGACACTGGGGGTATTTCAGCTTTGGACATTCCTATCCGCTCAAGGAAGTATCCTTACCGAATAAGGTCGACGAGTGCAACCGATGTCATGAGGCCAATGCCACCGACTTTGTATTTTCGAAGCACTACCCTGTGATTCGAGCAGCCATCGCAGCGGCAGGAAAGTAGAGCGTTGTTCGGAGCCCCGCGCCTGAACTTCTACGGAGTTCAGGCGCGGATTTATTTAACGGCGCTCTCATGAAGTTCTTCGATGAATGACACGCCAAGATGCCTGCACGCGTACGGTTTGATGGCAGAAATTTCTAGAAAGACAAGAATCGTTTGAGGGTCCTAACGTGGATCATCGTTAGACCTTTCCAATAAACCAGGTTCAGAAACACTCTATGAATGCCCTAATTGGTCAATGCCCTTTCCGTGGCGATTTGGACTCTTGAACGGCAGGCTCGCTTCACAATAGAAGGAATTCTGGTCTGCACCCAACCCACAAGCCCACATACGTACAACGGAAAATCATTGTTGCCAGCACCTAAGAGAGCGTATATCCCGGGATTGTACGTCGATCGGATTCCCGCGCATCATATAGTTAATCACCCGAGAGACATTACAGCACCATAAGACCCAACACGATACGTGGCGTTCAGCCTTCGGTTGAATCGTATCTTGGTGACGACACATCACTGCTTGATACAGTACAAATCTGCGTACGAAACGATTGCCCAGCGAGTTGTAAATGGGGTTTGGGTAAAAACGTCTGTCTTCCATCAACGCGGAGAAGTACCGGAAGGAGCATAGACATGAGAGTCGTCTTGGGCTCGATACTGACGATCAGCACGTGGGCGGTCATTCAATTCGGGGGGGCATCATATGCGACAGCCGGCACCCAGGAGAAACCTCCTTCCAAACGGACTCCCGTAGTTCTGAACTCCCTCTTAGGCCTCGAGAATCCCAATGACCGTCTTCTTGCTGGAAACGTATTGACCGAAGGGCAGATCCAGCTCGGACGACTGTTGTTTTTCGACAAGCGGCTCTCCATCGATCAATCAATTGCTTGCGCAAGTTGCCACATCGCTACAGTGGCGTTTACGGACTCTCGCCCGGTCTCAAGAGGGGTCAGAGGTTTGACTGGCGACCGTAATGCTCCGACGATCATCAATCGTGTCTTTGGCAAGCAGCTGTTTTGGGATGGGCGCGCAGCCACGCTGGAAGAACAATCCCTCGGTCCGTTAGTAAACTCCGTAGAGCATGGGTTTCTCGTTTACGATGACGTAGTGAAGACGCTCAGGTCCATTCGGGGCTACCGCAAGTTATTCATGGAAGTATTTAGCGAAAACATCACTATAGAAAATATTGGGATCGCTCTCGCAAATTTTCAACGAACGATATTGTCCGGCAATAGCCCTGTAGACCGTTTCGATTACGGTGTCGACCTCAACGCTTTGACGCAGTCAGCCCAACGGGGATTTCGTGTTTTTCAAGGAAAGGGCCGTTGTATACGATGTCACGCGGGACCAAATTATACAGATGAACAATTTCATAATTTGGGAATTGGTTGGGAATCGAGTCACGTGGATTTAGGACGATATGCCATAACCCATCAGCCTGAGGATATTGGAGCATTTAAAACACCTACCTTGCGAGAGATCTCCCGTACGGCCCCATATATGCACGACGGTCGCTTTAACACCTTGAGGGAGGTCATCAACTTCTATAACCATGGGGGAGTAAAGAATCCGTTTCAAGACAATACGATCGGTTCACTATTTCTTTCGGACGAAGAACGAGAGGATCTTGAAGCATTTTTAACTGCTCTAAATGGAGAAGGGTGGCAACATGTTCTGCCGCCGGCGTCTTTCCCAAAGTAACGCCTGAAAGCTAGCGCTAAACCCACCTCCTCAATGGCCATAACGAAATGGGCCGCTGCTCTCGCCTCCAAAGCACGAGCGGCGGCCAGAATGTGGGCACCAACGCACTGTAGGAAAGGGTGCCACAAAGGGCATATCTACCCTCACTCTTGGGAAAGATGTCACAATGCGGACATTCGGAAAGGATCGCTATGATCTGACCCTCGCAGATGTCGTCCTACCGGATGGAGACAATCTCAAACAGCAACTCGTGAAAGTAGGAATGTGTTGGTGGTATTGCAAATATGCACCGAGAAATGCGGTGTTAGAGGAGCTCGAAACAGACGCAGGGGAGAAGCGAATGGGGCTCTGGGCTGAGGCTCAGCCCATTCCGTCATGGGAATGGCGGAAGGCTAAACGACCCCCCCACGCCTTACGTGATCCGGTTGACGTCATCCGACTCATTAGTTAACGTAGCCTGCTGTCGGATCTCGTCCTGGTGGTGTTGCCACCCCTGCTTGAGTTCCTGGATGTCCTGACACACGCGCTCCTGCTTTTCTGATGAGAGCGGGTCAGAAGAGAGCATAACAGGGATAATCGCCGGGGTGATGCTGTGCGGGTTCTCGAGTTATCTGCTCATCGACACCCTCGTTTTGGTATGATCCCAGTATGTACAAATCCTCTCAACAACCCGAGGTGCCCTCACGGCTCCATGTGATACTTGAACCGCGTGCCGGTCATTCCCTCCAGGAAATCCTCACAGCATTGGAACACCTAGACGCCACTGAGATTGATCCGATCAGCGCCGAGTTTGTTTCAGCTGAGATCCACGCAAGCTCAGTGCCCTGCCTAGAAACTATTGCGTTCGTGGAAACAAAGAAACCCCACGGGCCAGCTTAACGACAAGCCCTATTTAATCATTAGAGTGGTGTTGCCTGCGAGCCAGGTCTAGATAGTGTTGACGCCGCTTCAAGATCTCCTGGACCTCTTGGCGTACCTGTTCCTGCTTTTGGGGTGAAAGGGGCTCAGCGGAGAGGCGGACATGAATAATGGCCGGAGTAAGGTTACGAGGGCTGTCTTGTTGTCTGCTCATCTCAATGAAGTCTTCATCCTTGTGGGATGAGACCTCTCTCGCCAGACCGAATGGAATCTAGAGACATCCACAGGATCGTCCGAAGGACGGTGCTCCATAAGCTGATCAACTACCCAGCCTCAATCTTCCGCTTTCCGGATCGTGCTCACGGAGCGAGCCTTTCGACTGGCAACGGTTTTCTTTTTCTGAAGTGGCGCGTCTACGGGAAGTGGAGATCGTTTAGTCCTCTTCAAGAGCTGCTCCACGCGAGCGTTTCCGGCCGAGGTTCCAAGAATGGAAAGCGGAGTTTTGTTCTTGAGCGCCCGATGTTTACGGGTCAGCCATGCCGTTGCTGCGACTTCGCCACCCAATACGTCACTTACCCGCTGCTGTAGATCAAAGGCCTCCTGTGTCGCTTGCGCGTCGATCATCATAGTTTTGGTTTTGGCACGCGATGCTCTACCACTTTTTGGCGGTTGAGGGCACTCACTCTCCGCATACGAGGGCGGCAATCCTGTTGTCAGGAAGAAGACCTCATCGACGAACATCTGTTGTGTGCGTGGCGGCAGTTTTGGCAAAGCAATATCGAGCCAATCTTGCATGGCCTCGTCAGTGAGTTTCTTAATGCCACTAAACTTTTGCACTGCTTGGCGATACCCCTGCATCATACCCATCGTCATGCGATCCTCCGTTCGTTTCTAGTCTTCTGGCATATGAGAGGTGACGATTCTATTGAGTGTGGCACGAGTCGCGGGAAGGCGGTGTAAATTAGGTTGAATGAGGTGTCGGTATCCAGATTGTCTGATGAGCCTGTTTATTGAGATGCGGTGATGTCCTGACAGAGCTGGAAGTAAGGGTTGTCTTTCAAGAACATGGGCAAGAAACTGATCTCTTTCATTCCAGTCGACCTGCGTGTGTGATCCAGCCTGACGAGTGATTCTCGATCGATGAGGTTGAGCGATGAGCCAGTCATGATCATGTCGAAACAGCCAGTGGTAGAGTCGGCGCTCTTCTCGCTCCTCATGAATTGATCGGCCGCTTTGTGCTGACAAATTACGCCACTCCTGTCTCACTCTACGAATGGTGGCGGATAATGGCCGCACCATCCGTCCGCGCCAAGATCGTTTGCGACTAGGTATAGCCGAATGTCCAGTCGGTCTCTTCCAAACCGGTAACTTCAGGCGTGCTGCATGTTTTGAGAGATTCTTTTCTGCCATCCCTACCGTCTGGGAGATGAACGAGAGCGTATTCTCGGGCGTCGACCAAAGACGTGAGAATTTCCGATCCCACAACGGACCATACCGTTCAATACGCGTATAACTGAATCGGGCAAGCGGTCCCCAATCTGGTCCAATGCGAGAATAGACAAATCCACAGGGGCAGGAGAAGGTTGCGACTGGGCGTCCTCCATCCTTCTGCACATGAACTGAATACGTCATCACCGTCATTGCTTTGTAGTGAGGTGCTAATCTGTTCAAACAGGGCCAGGGCCCGATGCCAAAGTCATGAGGTTTCGCAGGCAGTTGAAAAAACTCTTCAGCACTTTTATCCAAAACCTGCATCATGAGAAGGTGATATAGCGGAGGAAGTCCTCCTCGTGGCTTGCGGATGAGACTGAAAATCCCTCGTCCGGATGTTAGTCGTCCGGAATTGCCTTCAATGCGTGCGAGGAATGTGACAGGGAAAAGGCGGTGGATGAGAGCGAGTAATTTGCTAGGCGAGACCTTCCCACGATAGCTGCTAAGACCTCGTTCCCTGAGTAGGCATCGGTATCGGCTCCATAGTGCCTCCGGATCGGAAGAACTGGGATTCTGTTCGAGCAGCCAGGCTGCATCATGAGTAAGTTGTATCATTGAATTCCGACCTGGTTCATAAGCACTCAGATGTCTAACGGCGGTACTTAAGATCGCCGATTCTGCAGATAGAAAGTGGTGCCAGCCCCCAAGTGCTCTAGCGGGGGCGCAAGTCGATTCAAGCCACACTTCATGCACGGCACAGACTTCCACGCCAGGTATCTGGTGTAAACGATGCCAATACGCTTCGCCGAGTTCTCGCCGTTCGTGAGCTGCACAAACTGGGCAATACCGAAGCATCTCAGAAACCGTTACGCTGTTCCTGCGGAGCCAGGTCATCGGCACGGCTCTTTCCATGCCATGGTGATCAGCAGCCATTCGCTGATAGAGAGCTAGGCGATGGTCCCTTGCGAAAAAGGGCGCGTAATATGGAAACAGAGTGAACCGCATGATCAGCGTGTCCAACGTCATATTCGCGTGGGGATGAAGGGTCGACGACAGATGGCTGAGGTGAGTGGGAAAAGCGACGGCAGCATGCACTGATGGTGACCCAAATAGTTGGCGCATTAAAACAGTAGTCGTTGTTTGGCCTAAGCGAAGCCGATGGCGTGCAAGGATGCTATAGAGCACTTCATCTGGATATGGAGCTGGGAGATAAATGGCCATGGTTAGGAGCACAATGCAGCTGCGGTAAGTCGTGGTGCGCATTGTTTCATTCATTGTCGCAATGAAGCAGAGTGACGTGTCCCCTCCTGTCTAGCAAATGTCTTGGGCCGTTTTGCAACGGGGTTAGGTGGCTTGGGACTATAACGTTCGGTGAGGTACTCGGATTGATTTAACAGCCTAATGATAGATTTGCTAGTTCGAGCATGTGAAGAACCTGCCGCTGAAAGAAACTCCACCAGCTCGCATGCAATATTTACGATTGTCCTATGATGCCCATTGTTGATATTGACCTGTCTCGGTGCAACGGGCTGGAGCGAAAGTTCTGCTGCGATCGACATTAAATCCGTTGCGGGGATCTTCAGTAGAGGTATATCGCTGCATTCTAGGAAAACCTGATGGATCAAACAAACTGGTATACCGGGAATCTGATGGTTTCGATGCCAATAGTATTCTCCTGCCTGGTCGTGGTCCTCCTTGCAGCACATTGGGCAGTATCGGAGAGTCGGCACGGTGCGGATGAGGCGTATACTGGATCGTTCAAAGGAATACCCTGTCATTCCCATCATATGATCTTCACACCGAGGACACAGGCTGAAGCGTTCATAGATTGGAAGAAGTGTGTGGTGCACGATCATTTCGCGAATGCTTGGTCGATACCCTGGAGGCAGCATAGTGGCAAGATGAGATAAGCGATGAGGGAGATCTCCTTTGATGCAAAGCGTGGTACTGCCAAATAGCAACTGAGCGGTCTTTTGGGGGAAGGCTCGTAGGCGTACATGGAATCGGGCATATACGCTGACGAGTAATTCATCGGGATAGATGTCCGGAAACATCGAAAGCATGGTCACTCCAGGCTTACAGGGGAGATGGCCCTGACTCCATCGGGCGGTTCACGACATTGTTCTTTCTGAGGAGATCATAGAAATCTGTCCCTGACGCTTCCGCTTGCTGGTGCAGTTCCCTCAATGTCGGCGGATCCGAAGCCAGATCCCTATAAGCTGTTGCTTCGGTTGCCGCTGTGGGAGGGGCTGTGTGCTGTTGCGGTGTTGTTTCAGTGCCAGTCGTGGCGCAGGTCTCCTTGTCTGTATCTTTACTGGCCTGCATGGCTTTAAGACCAGCCGCAGTGGAGAGCTCTTCGTTCATTTGTTGTTCAGCGGCTTGCAGAATGGGATCTACGTTGGGGGGACGTACATCATCAAGATTCTTGAGGCCGGCAAAATTATTGTGCCGGAGGGCGCGCAGAATGGGTCTGGCCGAAGCAAAGCCGTCCTTGGCGACCGATCGCAGCATAGCGACAGAAAGCGGCTTGCCCGTCGTAATGGATCGCCATTGGGCCATCATATAGGCTTTGATCATATAGTCTGGGATACCCTGTGTTTCCTCAAAGAGGACATCCTTGATACGGTCGGTCAGCGTCACTGGCTTCAATGTATATTGATAGGTCCACATCTCTTCCGTCATCAGCGAATAGCTGAGACTTGCACGGTCCAAACGGTGCCATTCGAGTTCCCCTTGGCCTGTCCCTCGGCGAATTTGTTTCGCCTGTTGGGAGAGGACATGTTTCGCACGCGGTGTCCCGACTAAAATGACCGGGAGGCCGATAGTGTTCACTAGTGTCACCAGATAGTTCAGGACTTTGTCAGCCCCGTCGCCATCGGCATGAAGAAGGTGTTGGATTTCATCGATGATGAGCACAGAGAGACAGTGATTCGCGGCTACGGTCGCTACAGCCGAAATCAGTGAGTCCACCGTCGCCCGATCTCCTCCGTACAGCTCGTAATAACCTACTTCTTCGCCGCTCGTGAGCTTTGTTTTCCCGATGATAGCATCCACGGCTTGCAAGAATTGAATGAGCAATGATCGCAACGAACCATTGCCAGGACAATCGAGATGGAGCCAGACCAGTTGATCAAAATGGAACGGTTTGCCCTTGTACTCAGTATGGAGGATACGCTGAGGATAGAGCTCCATGAGGATTCGTTCGATCGAGGTAGTTTTGCCTGCGCCACTGGGGGCAGTAAAGTGGAAGCCCAGGGCCGTCGTGCGCTGGTATGGAGCCGACGCAGGCCGCTTTATATAGTCGTGAAACTGATCGATGTGCTCGAAACACTTGCGGTGATAGCCTACTGTCAATGGATTGCGATACGGCAAGCTGCCGCGAATGACTCGATCCAGGCGCTGTTGGAGATCGATGTGCATCGCCAAGGGCCTGAACCAGTTTAGCAATGCAGCTTGAACTACGTGGAGAAGGGTTTCCGGTTTGAGCAACCGCTCTTGTTCATCATAGACGGGTGTCGAGGCAAGCCGGGAGATGACCTCTTCCTTTGACAGGATAGGCCCTAGGGCTTCCAGTGTCGGGATGCCCCGGTAGAGCGGCACCTCTTGGTTGGTGTCATAGGTGGCGGCAATCTGGGCGCCTTGACGGATGAGCGCGCTCAGGTTTGGTTTCGCTCTCTTGCTCCGTTTGACGGGATTGGCCATGGCTTCCTCCTAGTATGAGAGTGTGAGGCGTGTCCCTCTGCAAAGCGCTTGCGAGTCTGAGCCATTGAGACTCAACACTCACGGGAGTCCTAGAGGAAATTGATGTAAGTGCACGTTCATGCTGTCCTCACTACGGCGGCCGTGCGCAGCAACTCGGCCGGTTCATCGATGCCAATGTATTCTTCTGCGTCCTCCTCCACAGTAGGTGCGACGGGGTCTTGGCCAGTGGCCAGAGCGCGCTCATACTCGCGCTCCGTCCGCTTGTTGTCTTTGACGCCCTGTAGGGCTGCCCGTTTGCTCTGTGGTACCTGCACTTCTTTCAGATTCTCCTGGGCTGCGCGGACTATCGCTTCCTGCATGGTCCGCGGGACGACGGCTCGATGCACTTCCGTGAGTTTAGCCTCGGATTGTTTCATTGCCCGCATCGCGAGGTAGTCTTCGACCTCATACCAGTCATGGCTGCGAAATGTGTCTTCATGCATCCGGTCCAACAGTGTGCACGCCTCCATCCTGTCGTCCTCTTTCACAAGATAGAGCACCTCGGGGCTCCGTGGATCATAGGAGACTTCCACATCCCATTCTTTTGCCGACGCCTGGGAAAACCAGTGGGCGTTCCGAGCGGTTTCACAGGAGTAGTACAGATTCTTGAACTTCAGGCCGTGGCGCGTGACTCTCGCTTTGCTGCGAGGGAGCAGAATAGCGTGAATTTGCTTGGGGTCTTCCCAGCGAAGCCGAGAACTATTGGCGCTTAGGCCCCAACGCCAGATCTCCGATGGATAGAGATCGAGATCGTCGCGGATCATGCATTTGGTGACGGGATAGTTCTCCAACAAGCGGTGGTTGTTGTACTGGATAATGCACCAAATCAGCAGTTGGCGCAGATCTTTGAGTGTCAGTACACCATCGAGGCGGGTGTCTTTGTCTCCCCGTTCTCGCGTTGGATGGAGATAACCCGGGACCCAGCGGAGTTTCTCCTGCACAGTCCGGAAATAGCACTCCACGAGAAATTTCCAATCTGGGCGGTAGGGTGGCGTGTTATGCAGCAGGATATCAAGGCTGTTCAGGCTGGTAGCGTTGTAGCCCAAGAATTCCCCATTATCCGCGGTGATCGCCTCGGGAAGACCAGCAGAAGGCCAAGCGCCCGGCTGGATATCGACCCCCAAGGATTTACAGAAGGCCACTTTGTCCATGAAGGCGCTTTCCAGAGCCTGCAGTGCGCCCATCCAGCTGGGTCCTTCCATCAATACGGCGAATCCGACAATCATGCGGCTAAAGACATCGACCACTAAGTAAATGACAGGTCGTCCAATGATCCGATTCAGATCTAATTGGCTCCGCAAGTAAATATCCCCAACCGTGGCATCAATTTGGTACAAACTACCGGGCCAGGGTGCCAAGGTCGCGGTATCCCCGGTAAGTTCACGTTCTTCGAGATTCCAGCGATGGGAACCAATTTTGCGCTTACGCGCCTCCGGTTTATGAAGAAACTCCTTTTCATAGACGTACCAGGCTTGGCGTTGTGTCGGCAGTCTGTCGGATGACCACGGCCGTGGGACCCAAACACCATTCACAAACTCGAGTCCGTCAATGAATTGGGTGGTCGTAATCTTGTGAAAGGCAGCCGCGAAGGAGAGATCGGTCTTGAGATACCAGTCATCGACCCCTCGTTTGAGACGTTGATACATGTCCTTATCGACGTTGATTCCGACCACGGTTGTTCGATTCGTTTGGACGACCTGCTTGGGCCGTCCTCGCTTCTTACCCTGCGTGCACGTTTTCGTGACGTTTTTCCCACCCCGCAGGTGCCAGTCAGGTAAAAAGGCATTGCGGAGTTGACCGGATTGCCAATAGCGTCGCAGATACTTGTAAATCTTCTTTTTCTTCCAGTTCGTTTCCTGCGTGATCTTCAAAATAATCGCCCCGCGGCGGGACTTCTGCAGCAGGGCCTCCCTATAGGTCTCCAAATACGGACCAAGGATGGCATGCAAATGGTCCCGCACCTGGCACTTCTCGTGTGAAAGCTCTGCATCACTTGTCCGAAGGTATGCGTAAGGGTCCTCGGTGACGATCGTCGCCTCACCGGTCTGGATGGCCGTGCGGACTTGAGCCATGGGACGAGAATGGGGCAATCCTTTCTTCTTGCTCAGATTGATCATCCAAGCCTCTTCACCGTTAGAGGCGAAGTAGAGGATCCGCTCGATCGACTGCACCTCCTCGATGTTGGACGGATCACGCCAAGCTAGTAATGAATTGTTGAGAAGCTCCATGGGGAAGCAGTCTCCCGGACATTAGAGGTTGAGGGCGGAATCGCAACGGTTCATGAGGAGAGAGTTTTTGCGAAATGTCGATAGGCCATTGTCCATTAGCCAACAAATGCCGGGCGACAAGAAGCCCGGTTCCTTTCTCAACCGTGTAGCGTTGTTCATAGTCGGCACACAGGTCCCTCAGAAGCACATTCGGACGAACATTATCTTGGAGATAATCCGAGACATGGCGAATGATGTCTCTCGGTATTCCTTTGAGGGCACGCGACTTCTTATATGGGAAGAGAAACCGAACGTTATGCGCCTGGGCTGGCGTCACATCCTTCTCAGTAAAGAGCTTCCAGGGAATATGTTTGGACTCCCACCACCGTCGTTGCACTTCTTCTTTATCAAGTGTGCGTCGATTGCGAAGGTCTTTGAGGTATTTTACAGACCAGGCTTGGAGAACATCTGCAGCGCCGTGTCGCACGGTGAGGAGGAAATCGGTGGTCATGACTATGGGAAAGTGTGTGAGGCGGTCGACAGAGTGTTTAATGCCTAACTGACTTGCTATGGCGAGGGTCTCGGTTTGGGGCAGGAGCGGATACTGCTCGCGGATATCGAGCACTGAATCGCTAAACTCGGCCAGGAAGAAAAACGTTAGTTCAAGGAGGCTCAGGAAATGATGCGTCCGCCCTGTCTTGATGCCTCGGACCCGTGTCCGCAATCCTTTGGAAGCGATATCAAAAACGGTCCACCATGGAAAATAGCGCCCAAGCTCTCCTTGCCCTCGGCCCTGGCGAAGGAATTTGTCGATGAGTTCCTGCGTTATGTGGACTTTTAATCTCATCCGCGGAATCTTTCTATAAAGTACTAACTGTTTATAGAATTAAACACTCAGAAGTCAAGAGGTCCCAGCTCAGTTCGTGAGTTTTGCTGTTAACGGCGGCGGCGCCTCAACTTCGGATCGAAGGATAAGAACCCATCGACCTTGCCTTCCTGAAAATGAATGGCGCGCAATCCCTGGAATCCCCCTGGAGACGCCTGAAGTATTTCGATAATAGCTGAAATGATTGCGGGGTATCGGGCAGTCCCAGATCGCAACTCGACTAGGATTGCATGATGTAGCGATGACTGTTCTAGAAGATCTGACAGAGTTACGATTCGTAGCCCCTGGGCGATCGCGGCGAACAGATTGTCGTCAACTCCAAGAACCACGCTGAGGTGACGAAGAATATGCTGTTGGGGAATTTCAACATGTCCGCGCTCTATGAGACTCAGGTAGGCAGGTGAAAGGCCACGGGCGCCTGGTTGTCGGATCACCTGGCGGGACACTTCTCGGAGACCGAGGCTTCGGCTTTGTCGAAGTTCTCGGAGATATTTACCAAACGTGCGACGAATTTCTGGCATAGCAAGGCAGCAAATATACTTCTGTGCGGCGGAAGCCGTGGCTGTACAAGACCTTTTACAGAGATTATCGAGAAGATCTAGTGGCGGAAAAGACAGGTAGAGTCCGCAGGATAGTAAAAGTTTCCCTAATTTTAAGAAGTTTCCTTAATTTAGAATAGTTTCCTTAAATTTTGTCATAAACCAGATCGCTCAGGGTCTTGGGTCCAGTTCAATCAATCCTTTCCGGATTGCGAGGATGGCTGCCTGGGTTCGATCATAGACCTGCAGTTTGTGGAAGATGTTGCGAACATGATTTTTCACGGTTTTTTCGCTGAGGTCCAGTGCGTTTGCGATTTCCTTGTTTGTCTTTCCGTCCGCAACTAACCGGAGAACCGTGATTTCACGTTCGGTGAGGTCATGTTCCACCCACCCCGGCTTTTTGCCCTTCTTTTGAGCCATGAGGGAGAACTCAGCAAGAATCTTGCTGGCGACCGACGGGTGAATCAACGATTCGCCCCGGTAAATTGCGCGAATCGCCGCGACGATTTGGGAAGATTCGGAGTCTTTCAGAAGGTAGCCGGTGGCACCGGCACGAACAAGATCGAAAATGTACTGCTGTTCTTCGTACATCGTCAGAGCCACGATCCCGATATGGGGGAACTCCCGTTTGATTTGTCTTGTTGCTTCGACGCCCCCCATGCGAGGCATGCTGACGTCCATAAGAATGACATCGGGAACCAACGCCTTGGCCTTTTCAACGGCTTCCATGCCATCCTGGGCTTCTCCCACGATATGGAGATCTTCTTTGGTTTTGAGAATGGCGGCCAGCCCTTCTCGAACGACGCGATGGTCATCGGCAATGAGGACTTTAATCTTGTCCATGTTCGCTGGTCTCCTTATTCATGAGGGGGACTTCGACTGTGATCGTCGTGCCTCGCCCCTGCTTGGAATCGATGTGCCCCTCTCCACCGACGAGTTTGGCCCGCTCAATGATGCCTCGAATGCCGAAGTGGTCCCATTTATCAGGGTCTCGCAACACGGCGTCCATATCAAAACCGATTCCATTGTCTGAAATCGTCACGCGCAGCATCTCCAGGTTGATCTCCAATCTGATCGAGACGCGATCGGCCTTCGCGTGTTTCTGGACGTTGCTCAAGGCTTCCTGAATAATCCGGAACAGGAAGATCTTCGTTCGGGGAAACAAAATTTGTTCATCCCCGGTCACGGTGAACTGCGCTTTGATGCGAGCCTGAGTTTCGTAGGACTTGAGGTAGTTGGTCAGCGCGGGAATCAGCTCCATTTTGTCATAATGGAGGGGCCTCAAATTGAAGATGACTTGCCGGGCTTCTTGGATGGCGAGCTTCAGCTGGGCTTTGCTTTCCTTGATTGTGGCGAGACTTGCTTTCGGGTTCTTGCGTACAAGTTCCTGGCATAAGTCGAGCTTGAAATTGACGCCGGCGAGGCTCTGAACAAGACCGTCATGGATCTCGCAAGCGATGCGCGTCCGTTCTTCAGTGACCGCCGCGCCGGTTTCTTTGACATACAGCCGGTAGAGGGACTGATACTTATTGAGCGTGTTCTCGATTTCGGCAGTGGCGCGGATGCGCGCGCCGATAAGCTCCCACATGAACTTGGCGCTGGCTCCGCCGATGATAGTAACGCCCATCCGGTGAAAGTCCTGCAGGAATTGCCAGACCTCAGCATCACCGGATACATCAATAATAAGGTCTACCCGCTCCATCGCTAAGAGTTTACGATAGTCGCGTGTCACGGGGATCTGGAGTTGTTTCGCGAGAGTGACCCCGGGCGCCTGCGTGTTGACCTCGGCAATTCCCACGATCTGCACGAGCGGATCGTTTGCGAAAATCTCCATGAGCGCGGTTCCGCCACGCCCGGCGCCGATAATGGCGACATTGGTAGCGCCAACCTTCGACGACTTACTGCGGACTTTGGTGGAACGACGTTTCGTAGATGCCATGGTTCTATGAACCAGTGTTGGTTGCCGGGGTACAATTGATAGCTGAGCTGAAAAATCGAAGGAAGAGAGACGAAGGAGAGGAAGCAGAGCGAGGGGCTGAGGAGCCCGCCGTCACCGCTCCCGACGCTGCTGAGCCAGGGATTTGAGCTCGTCCATGAACTGATCAATGTCCTTGAACTCGCGATAGACCGACGCGAACCGGACATAGGCAACCTGGTCGAGTTGGTGCAACTCCTTCATGACTTCTTCGCCGACGACCCGACTTTCAATTTCACTTTCACCCATCTCCTGGATCCGCTTCTCGATGCGATCCGTGACGTCTTCGATCGTCGCCGTGCTGATGGGTCTCTTCTCACAGGCTTTCTTGAGGCCGGACAAGATTTTCGTGCGGTCGAACGATTCGCGCCGCCCGTCTTTTTTCACGACCACCGGGAGAATTTCTTCAACCCGCTCGTAGGTGGTATAGCGCCGTTTACAGCCGAGGCACTCGCGCCGCCGGCGAATGACCTCGCCTTCCTTGGCCATACGCGAGTCCACCACCTTGTCTTCGAGCTCGTCGCAGAACGGACATTTCACTGGTGGCGACCCTGCCCTTATGCCTGTGGGCTAGTAGGAGTGAAAAATAGGGAAGCGGTTGCACAACGCCTTCGCTTGGGCACGGACCTCTTCCAGAACGGTGGCATCGTGGCGGTGCTGCAGGACGCGGTCGATGAGGGCCACGATTTCTTTCATGTCTGCTTCTCGCATGCCACGGGTGGAGACGATCGGTGTGCCAAGACGAATGCCACTGGCCACGGACGGGGGCTTTTCGTCATAAGGAACGGCATTTTTATTGACGATGATTCCTGCGGCGTCGAGCGCAGCATCGGCCTCTTTCCCCGAAATGCCCTTGTTGGTGAGGTTCACCAGGAACAGATGAGTGTCGGTTCCACCGGAGACAATCTTGTAGCCGCGGTCGACGAGCCCCTGTGCGAGTGCGCGGGCATTCGCGATCACCTGCTGTTGATATCGCTTAAAGGAGGGCGACAAGGCTTCTTTGAAGGCCACGGCCTTCGCCGCGATCACATGCATCAAGGGTCCACCCTGAAGTCCCGGGAAGATGATCTTATCGACGGCCTTGGCGTGCTCGGCTTTGCACATCACGATACCGGCACGGGGACCACGGAGGGTCTTGTGGGTGGTCGTGGTGACGAAGTCGGCGAAGGGGACCGGGCTGGGATGGAGTCCCGCTGCGATCAGTCCGGCGATATGGGCGATATCCACCATGAGATAGGCGCCGACAGATTTGGCGATCTGTTGGAAGCGAGGAAAGTCGAGAACGCGCGCATAGGCACTCGCACCGACGACGAGCATTCGTGGGCGGCATTCTTCCGCAAGTTTTTGCACGGCATCGTAGTCGATCGTCTCAGTCTGTCGATCCACTCCGTACGCGAAGGCCTTGAAGATCATTCCCGAGAAACTTACTTTACTGCCGTGAGTCAGGTGGCCGCCATGGGCGAGGTCCATCCCGAGGATAGTGTCGCCCGGCTTGAGTACCGACAGGTAGGCTGCCATGTTTGCCGATGAGCCGGAGTGCGGCTGAACGTTGACATGGTCCGCACCGAAGAGCTCTTTGGCCCGCTGAATCGCCAGTGCTTCGACGGTGTCGACATGCTCGCATCCGCCGTAGTAGCGTTTGCCGGGATAACCCTCGGCGTACTTGTTGGTCATCAAACTGCCTTGGGCAGCCAAGACAGCGGGGCTGGCAAAGTTCTCCGACGCGATCAACAAGAGTTTGTCACGTTGACGGGTCTCTTCCGCTTCAATCGCGGCATAGACATCCAGATCAATTGATTTAAGAGCGTCCAGTGACCCGATCGCGTCGCGCATCACCCCTCCACGGTGTATCCCCGTTATGCTTCAGCAGCAGCTTCCTGTTCTTGCTTCTTGACCACGCGGACGGTCACGGTGGCGGTCACTTCTCGTGGCATCTTGATCGGGACAGTGACGGTACCCAGTTCCTTAATAGGCTGGGCCAGCTGAATCTTGCGCCGATCAATAGTAAACCCTTGTGCTGCCAACGCTTCGGCCAAGTCTTTGGATGTCACAGACCCGAACATTTTGTCGTCTTTGCCGACCTGTGCCTCAATGGTCAGGGTGACAGCAGAAACGTTTTTGGCATGCACTTCAATTTCGAGCTTCTCTTTTTTCGCCTTCTCCGCTGCGACACGCTTCACGTGTTCGAATGCCTTGATACTGCGGCTGTTGGCCAACACGGCTTTCTTGCGAGGTAACAGGAAGTTTCGGGCAAATCCGTCCCGAACATCGAGCAGATCGCCGAGATGGCCGACCCCATCCATCGTTTCTTGTAAAATGACTTTCATAGCCCTAACTCCTTCTGTTGGAAAGGAAGTGAGGATACGGGGGATCAGGTTGAAAAGTCAATTCTCTAATCGTTTTTCGGGTCGTGTTGGCGGCCTGGACAGGTGCCGACAGGCCCCTATATCATGGCCCACCGGTCGACGAGGGTGAGAGGAGCGAGATGCAGTTAACAGCCAGAGCCTGTTTGGAAATGTGTGCCGCAAGCCTGGATCGAGAGGTCCTGCAAGCGAACGACGCCGGACTGGATATTCCGATAGTAGTGACCAGGGGACGGCTGGTTCATACAGTGGGAGGCCTCCACGTGTATGAATTCACCCTCCCGGCCGGATGTCTCCTGCCAATCGATCTTCCCTTGTCCATTGTTCCTGGAGACGAAATTGAAGCCACTGAGGGGGTGGTGCTGAGTTGTCAGGGTCATGTGGTGCTGGTGCAAGCGGTGGATGCCATTGGAGCCTCAGTTCCTTCCGCGACCCTCATTCCGGACCGTGCCGGGCACCTTGGGACCATCGCGACGCGGCTGCGAGAGATGATCAGCCAGGCGGATGCGTACAATCTCGGCCCGTCGGAGCGCCTGGTGCCGCTCTTAGCGTCGTCAGGTGATCCTAGCCAAATTGCTCTCGGTTCTTCGGCGATCTTGACCACGGTGTGGCTCGAAGATCAGGCCATGCGCCGCCTGAAGATCGCCACACTCGTGCTTGAACTGATTCGCGCGAACAAACGGATATTACTCATCGGTCCGGATCATCGCTCGTCTGATGAGATGGTCGGGACGATCGCGAAAGCCATGAAAGCCAGCGGATTGACCTACAAAACCTGGATCAGTCGCTACGAGATGAGCATCGTCTCTCACACGAGCGGAATTTCCATCGATGAACTCGGGTTTGAAGCGCAGATGCATCAGTTTTATGCCAAGTCCAGAGCAGATAAAGCTTCGCTTCGGCGAAAGTATGACCGGTTTCGCGAACTGACTCCCCTGCTGGCCTATAAAGGGCAGAAACAGAAGGACCTGGATGAAGTCCGTTTGCTGGAGTGGAGACTGTTGACGCAGTTGAGCGAGTTTCAGGCGAAGATCAAGGATGTCACGGCGATTCTGACGGAATACGAAAATCTCCCACTCTGGCGCCGGATCGGCATGCAGACCGTCGGAAAAAACGTCGAATCGCTCCAGCAATATCGGGTGCTCTATGAGCAGCAGATCGGTGAGCTGACCAAGGAGCTGGAGATTGCCAAGGTGCGTATCGACGAATTGGTTCCTGAAGCGGCCGTCCCGAAAGATTTGCGACCGGAATTTGATGACCTCAAAGAGGCCATCACGAAATTGGGCGGGACGAAGAAGATTCGCGAACTATTGGCGGCAGAAGAAAATACCAACCGGCAAGCCTTTATCCAGAATCGTCGCCTGGTGATCTCAACGCCGGCGCGGATTGCCAGTGACCCGCTGTTTTCCCGCGTGCGTTTCGATGTCCTTATCGTCGAGGACGCGCCGCAGATCGATGCGACCATGTTGCTGGCGGCCGCGGGGTTGGTGCGAGAGCGCATTGTGCTCAGCGGGGATCCTCGCGGTCTTGCCACACGTGAGGGCTGGTCCATCCCCGGGATCGAATCTCCGGCGCTCTTTTGAGGCTGCGCACATAGTTGCTTGACGCCGGTAGCGTGAATTCAGGATAATCCCCCCCTCGACCCTTCTTGCCGAAGTGGTGGAATGGCAGACACACTGGTTTCAGGTACCAGCGACCGCAAGGTCATGCGGGTTCAACTCCCGCCTTCGGCACCACCTTCTTTTCAGTTTGCTCATCCGCTGAATCGCTAACCCAGGCGTTGAGTGTTCCCATCTGCCTGCAGTTTCGCTATTTATAAAAATCAACACGAGCGAGGAGCTGATCGGTATCTTGGCTAGTGGCGAGCGGCAAGCCTGTGTGTCGAAAGAGTCATCATCAGGCGGCTATGCAAGGCGGTGAGATCATCGAGCAGTTCGATCTTCGTATCGTGAAGGCGGTCTTCCATGGCGCGGGCGCCCTGGCCTCCGACGGCGACAGACCATCGGGTAGCGAGTTGTTCAAGTTGCTTGATGTGGTGGAGAGTTGCAGCCTCTTGCTTCAGCTCGGTGAGGGAGAGGAGGACGAGATCGGGTGAAATCTTCTCGCAGAAATTCACAAGGTCTGAATATGGAAGGTTAGGGCCGAGATAATAGACGTGGCATCCTTTCGTGGCAGCGATGTAGGCCACGGCCTGGGCGCCGATCTCATGTGTTTCACCTTCCGGACAGGCAATGAGGATTCGTGGACCGAATTCATTCACCGGAAGTTGGTTCATGACTGAGAATAACTTCTGTTGGATGATCTTCGTCACGTAGTGTTCGACGGCGATGTTCAAGTGACCTTCGTGCCAGAGCTCGCCGATTCGTCGTTGTAGCGGGAGTAGAATCCGCTGGACGGCTTCTTCAAATGGAATGACGGCCACGGCGCCGTTGAGTCTCCGCTCGAATCCCGCCTTATCCATTGGGTCAAGCGATCCAATCAATTCATCTAGCAGGCGGTCATGGGGTTTCTGCTCCGCCTCAGAAACGGGTGTCGCGACACGCATGCGTGCGACAAGTGAATCATGTCCCTCTGCTGCGAGCCCTCCGATCGTTGCGCCTTGTTCCATTTGGTTCTTCACAAAGCGGAGAAGCGCCACCTCCTCGTCACTATATTCGCGGTAGCGGTTTGAGCTCCGCGAAGGTTTGACAAGCCCGTAACGCCTCTCCCAGACGCGAATAACATCCTTCGAGAGGCCTGTGAGCTTTGCAACTCTATGAATTCTATGGGCATTCATTATTTAAGTGGATTATAATTTACCGTCCAATGTTTGTCAAAGATTTTAATATAAAACACTTGACACATTGGACAAAACGGTTTATACATTAGACATACTTGATTCAAACATTGGACATATAACCTACGGAGGTGACCATGGCAACAGCATCGGCAGCGGGAGTGAGAGTAGGTCGGCTGGAAACGCGAGCGGTGTTTTCTCTGGTCAACCATCAATCAACGTGCGGCCGATGCGGCGGACTTATGGTGAGTGACTTCTGCATGGATCTGTTGAATAGCACCGGTGAACTGGAGTTTGCCGCAAAGCGCTGTGTGCAATGCGGCGAAGTGGTCGATGCTGTCATTGAGCGTAATCGTCAACTCCGGCAGGACCTGCCGACCATTCGATGCATCCCAAGGCAGGTTGCAAGTAACTGCGAGGCGAAGGGGCCCTACTAGTTCGTTGTTCCAACCAGGGGGTGTTCCTGGTGTTCCCAAACCAAGGAGGTTTCTCATGCGGAGTCAAACGGTTCTTCAGGTCGGATTAGGAGTGGCGTTGATGGCTGGGACCATATCCATGGCGGCGGCGGAATCGCCTACCGGCGACAAGGATATGGTGTCGATCCCCAGAGGCGAGTTCACCATGGGGAGTCACGAACATTCCGATGAAGCAGCGCATCAAGTCGTCCTTGATGCCTATCTCATCGACAAGTACGAAGCCTCGAATGCGCGGTACAAGGAATTCATGAAAGCGACCGGCCATCCGGCACCCGCCTACTGGGACGATCCTCGCCTCAGCAAGGCTAATCAGCCGGTCGTCGGCGTGAGCTGGACGGACGCGGAGGCGTTCTGCAAGTGGGATGGGAAGCGTCTGCCGACCGAAGCGGAATGGGAGCGGGCAGCCAAGGGCCCGGACGGTGACAACCATTATCCCTGGGGCCACAAGCTTGATCCGAAGAAAGCCAACTATGGACAGAATGTCGGCCGCACCATGCCAATCGACTCCTATCCGGAAGGCGTGAGCGGATTCGGGGTCTATAACATGGCCGGCAATGTGTTCGAGTGGGTGAATGACTGGTATGACCCGAAGTCCTATAAGGACAGCCAGGCCCTCAATCCCAAAGGGCCGGACAAGGGCTATAACTTTGCCAATCAGGGTCCGGTCAGAGTGCTGCGCGGCGGCTCCTGGCTTGCTCCGGAAACGTCCTTGCACACGAGCCACCGGTTCTGGAATCAACCGGAGAACAACTCCTATGGTGTGGGCCTTGGATTCCGATGCGCCAAGTCGGCTCAGACGATTTCCGACGAAGCTATGCAGGCCGGGCGCGATGCCTTCATCCAGGCCTTAGTGGCCATGGGGGCGGAGAAGAATGCCGATGCGATGGCCTCCATCGAGAAGGCGCTGGCTTCAGAACCGGGCAACAAGGAGTACCTGGCTACCCGTGATCTGATCAAGAAGAGCATGGGCATGAAGAAGAAATAACTGCATGGGCTGATTGGGGGGCGGCGTTGCCGCCCCCCTGGGACCGAGCGTCACGCAGGAGGTCGACGATGAATCTTTCTAACACCATGACGGTAGCACTGTTGGCCAAAGGGGCTCTGATGCCCATCGGTACAACTCAGGCGGGAGAATTGGTGATTCCCCGGGATATGGCCTATGTCGCGCACGGGCCCTCTGTCATGGGAATTGACAAAGAAGCGCCTGCCTCAGCGGCCAAGAAATCCATCGCCTACGAGCGACGAATGAACCAGCCCTGGTCCGCCGATGCCTTGAACGATGAAGGGCCGGCCCACATGGTGTTCTTGGATTCATATCTGATCGACAAGTACGAGGTGTCCAATAAGCAGTTTGGAGACTTCATGCGGGCGAAGGGCTATCCGGCACCGGCCTACTGGGACGATCCCCGCTTGAACAAACCTGAGCAGCCGGTCGCGGGAGTAAACTGGGAGGATGCCAAGACCTTCTGCGAATACCGCGGTAAACGTCTCCCGACCGAGGCAGAATGGGAAAAGGCCGCTCGTGGACCCAAGGCCAGTCTGTATCCCTGGGGGAATGAATTCGATCCGGCGAAAGCGAACTATGGCAGGAAGCACGAGGCGACGATGCCGGTAGATTCCTATCCCGAGAGCGTGAGCTACTACGGTGTCTACAACATGGCCGGGAATGTTTTTGAGTGGGTTGCTGACTGGTATGACCCCCGCTATTACGGCCGGCTTGAAACCATGGTGAATCCGACCGGTCCGGCCAAAGCCATATGGATCGGTGGGACGGGCACCTATGTGGATCGGCTGACTGTGGGAGAGAAGCGAGTGATTCGCGGTGGATCGTGGATCGCACCCGAAGGCACGGTCAAGTCGACTCACCGGTTCTGGAATCATCCGCTCAACAACAGCTACGGCGTGGGCCTGGGGTTCCGTTGCGCCAAGACTGCTCCGCCGGAAATCGAACAGCAGATCAGGGATGCATACATCACCGCACTTGTGGAAATGGGGCGTGAGCGGTTTTCGGACGCTCAGCAGGCGGTGGCTCGTGGTTTGGCCATTGATCCGAAGAATGTCGAATTGTTGGAACTTAGCCCGTTGATCGAGCAGTCGATGAAGAAGTCGTAAAAGAATCGGCACCGTCCATCGTGACGGTGGGATCGAGACGGAGGCGTAGACATGACACAGTACACAAGAATTCTTCTCGGGATTTCATTCAGCGCGCTACTGGGAGCAGCAACGGTCCAGGCCGGCCCGCTTGATCCGGCCCGCCATCCGCACCCGGACAGCGCCAAGGCGGTTCATGAAGCGGAACACGATGTGGATCATGCTTGGGAGATTTACCATCGCGCAGCGCTAGGGGGCACGGTGGCCTCACCGGCGCTGCAGGCAGACATCGAGGAGCATCTGCACGAGGCCAGGACCCTTGTCACTCAGGCGCAGGAAGCGGCTGAGCGGGGGGATAAGCGTCAGGTGGATCGCCTGGTCGGGCAAGTCAAAATCCATACGACCCACGCCATTGAGGGGAGCAAGGAGCAGAAGAAATGACACCAGTTCTGAAGAGGAACAGAGTTCGCTGGGAGACGATTGCGGCGATCATGGCGATTGCCTGTGTCATTGGACAATCGCCCATCATGGCGGCGGCCCCGGTTTCGAAAGAGCCCGATCCGGTCCCTATGATGACGATTCCAGCGGGAGAATTCTTGATGGGGAATCCGGAAGGGAAAGGCCGCGCCGATGAGTGGCCGCAACGATCCGTCTACCTGGATGCCTTTGCGATCGATCAGGTCGAGGTGACCAATGAACGGTATCTGGCTTTCGTCGCGACCACGGGCCATCGCAATCCTCCGAATCCGTACGGCACTGGCACTCTTCAGTCTGCGAAGGGCATCGAGCAACTTCCCGTGGTGCAGACGACCTGGTACGACGCCAAGGCTTATTGCAGTTGGGCCAAGAAGCGGCTGCCGACGGAAGCGGAATGGGAGAAGGCGGCGCGTGGAACCGACGGCCGTCTCTTTCCCTGGGGCAACGAGCCGGCGACGCCGAAGCGCGCGAACTTCGACCGTGAATGGGAAGAGGAGAAGACCCTGCAACCGGTGGGGTCATTGCCCGACGGCGACTCGCCCTACGGAGTCAAGGATATGGCCGGCAATGCCCGGGAATGGGTGTCCGACTGGTATGACGCGGACTATTACAAGCATGCGCCGGACCGGAATCCGCAAGGTCCTGACAAGAAGGGCGTGGTGCGCTCGATTCGCGGCGGCTCGTGGCACAGCCCGCTGGCCGACATCACGACATCAGCCAGAGGCCGCGGCGGATTTGCGCTGCAAACCCACGGCACAGGCTTCCGCTGTGCTCGCGGGCTTGAGGGAGATGGCCAACAGAAATAGATGGGTGAGGTGCTGCGTGAGAGAGCGACTCGATCAGTGGAGCAATGGAGAAATTCTGAGAGTGATGTCTCTTTCTTCTCAGAGTGGCGCCGCGACTCCGCACGGCGTCTCTCGCTGAGGTCGACAGGTCCCTCAATCCGGAGGGGCCTGTCCCCTCGGTCGGCAGCGGGGCCGGATTCACGACAATGGCGCGGTCCGGTAGGGGGCCACGAGGAGCACAACATGATGACGATGATGATGTGGGTCATGACAGTCGGTGTGTTGACGTGTCTGGGACAGGGCGCACAGCGGCGACCACTGGTCGTGGTTCGGCGGCAGGCCGGAACGAGACGGCCTTGTGGGCACTGAGCAACAGGTGGTTGGCACCTTGTGTTGGAATCGAGGGGTCCCATGGAATCCAGTGGGAGACCAAACCAGCATCCAGTCTCCACACACTCCGTCGACGACTGTGCGCGTTGTGGAGGGTTGATGGTTGTGGAGCACTACATCGACTTGCAGGACGACACCGGGCAGATCGGCTTGACGGCCTGGCGCTGTATGAGTTGCGGAGAAGTCATCGACCCCGTCATTCTTCAGAATCGTGAGAGACCGGCGCCCAATCTCTCGTATGGCACGAAGCAGCGGAAGTACGCCCAGCCGGTCGATCAGGGGGAAGCCGATGGCTCCGGCAACCGGGACGGCGAGGACAGCGGCGGAGCATCCCGGCACAATTGACTTGCCGGGTTATGAGGCTTGTTTCTGTGAATGAGGAGAGGCGACCATGAATGTGGTGGTGACAGGCGGAACGGGATTTATCGGTCGGCCCCTCTGTATGGCGCTTTGCCAGGACGGTCATATCGTCACGCTCCTGACGCGCAGGCCGGCAGAAGCCCATCCGGTGTTCGGTCGTGCCGTAACGGTTGTGGAGTGGAATGGTCGAGAGAGTGGAGTGTGGGAGCAGACGCTTGAAGGAGCCGATGCCGTGATCAATCTTGCCGGTGCTCCGATTGCCGATGCCCGCTGGACCACTGCGCGGAAGCGCCTGCTCACCGACAGTCGGGTGTCGACGACGCGCCTGTTGGTCGACGCCCTGTCCCGCCGACCATCCAAACCCCGCACGCTGATCAGCGCGTCGGGCATCGGCTACTACGGGGCCAGTGACGATCGCGTCTTGGATGAGGGGGCAGCGCGTGGCCAGGGATTTCTGGCCGACCTTTGCCTTAAGTGGGAGGCAGCGGCGTTAGCGGCGGCATCGTTCGGAACTCGCGTGGTGATTGTGCGGACCGGAATGGTGCTCGAACAAAACGGCGGAGCGTTGCCCAAGATGGTGCTGCCGTTCCGGCTGTTCGCGGGCGGTCCGATCATGCCGGGCACGCAGTGGGTGTCGTGGATTCATCGGCGCGATCACATCGGATTGATTCAGTGGGCGCTTGCGACGTCGAGTGTCTCCGGTCCCGTCAATGCCGTCGCTCCCGGCGCTGTGACGATGAAGACGTTCTGCGATGCACTCGGACAGGTGCTCCATCGTCCCTCCTGGCTGCCGGTGCCGGGGTTCGCACTCAGGGCGGCTCTGGGGGAATTGGGGACATTGATGACGACCGGACAGCGGGTCGGTCCGGCGAAAGCGCTCGCGGGCGGCTATACGTTTCAGTATCCAACCCTGGAGCCGGCGTTGCGGGCGATTCTCACGAAGGCGTGAAGGAGGACGGATCATGGATACGCTCATCCAGTTTGTTCATGCATTAGCGGTTGCCATTCTGGTCGGCAAAGTGGTGCTCTTGTCCTTCGTGGTGGCGCCTATCCTGGCGAAAAATCTCGACCGGGAACCGTTCGGGAAAGTCGTGCGGCAGTTGTTTCCGGCCTATTACGGTTTAGGGATGGGGGCTGCGGTTGCCGGATTCATCGCGGTGAACGGACTGGTGGCGATGCACTCGAGCAGTGCGAGGCTGCTTATTGCAGGCGGGCTCTGGATCCTCGTGCTGGTGACCGAAGCCTATTGTCGGTCGACGTTGACGCCTCAGAGCAATGCGATACGGGATCGGCTCAAGGAACAGGAGTCGCGAGGAACCGTCGATCCGGCCCTTCAGGCGTCGTGGGAGCTGGTGCATCAACGGTCCGTCTATTTGAATTCCAGCGTGCTCCTTGCCGGCTGTAGTTTGATAGCGCTGATTCGTTAGTGGTGATCTAACATGAAGGGGGGGACAACATGAACAGGAGAACCGCATATCTGGCCGGTTGTGTGATGTTGGGGGTGTTGTGCAGCATGGAGGTGCGTGCGGCGGACAGTCCGGCGACGCCGTCTCCATACTCTCATGGCGATGAAGCGGCGCTGCCGAACGGTGTCATCGGGGTCTCGCTTCAGGTCGGGGCTGAGCGGATCGGCGATCCGGCGGTCCTTTATGTCGGCATGGTGCATCCGGAAGGCCCCGCCCATCAGGCGGGGCTGGCGCACGGAGACGAGATTGTGGCGGTGGATGGAATACCTACGGCGGGGAAAAGCTATGAGCAGGTCGTCAAAATGATTCGCGGGACGGTCGGGACCGTGGTCAAACTGGGTGTGAAGGGTGAGGGAGGCATGCGGGAACTGTCGATCACCCGTGTCGCCGGTGACAAGCTTCCGAAGGGCCCGGCCGGATCGCACGGCGGTCCATCGAGATAGGAGTCGATCATGGTCTGTCGCAGGACGTTCATTGCACTGTTTGCCCTGCTGGTCTTCTTGGGTCACGGGGCGGCGTCAGCTGAATCAGGACAGATGAGTGCGGTCACGGCTCACCCTACCCTGGCAAAGGCAAATCTCTTTTTGGCCGCCGGTGATTATCGTCGTGCACTCGAAGCCTGCCAGCGCGCCATCGATGACGCACCGTCGGCAGCCCACTACATCCACCTGACCTATGTATACCAGGCGATCGATGCCTATTTAGAACATCTGTCTCAGGAAGAGCGATGGATGGCGGTCGAGCACCTCTATCTGAATTTGGCCTATCGCGACACGGAGGACCTGGTCGATCCTCCGGGAGGACTGGCCCGCATGGCCAAGGAAATGATTCAGGCCAGTGTACGGCAACAGTCCGACGTCAGTGCGGCGATGGCCAATCGACTGGATAAGGCCGAGTCGGATCGTCTCTGGGTGGAACAGACGCAGTGGCGGGCCGCGAACCCGAAGACCTGGTGGCAGGGAATGCCCGCTGTCTGGATGCGTTAGGAGGGAACGATGCGCGCAAGTCCGGTCGGTGTGGATATCAAGATTTGGGGCGGGTTGTTCCTGATCGTCGGCACGATGGATCTGATCGTCATCGTGTTATTCCCCGCCTATGCGCTCAAGCTGTTCGGGACCAGTGTGGCAGGGCCTGCCTCATTCCTGATCAAGCTCCATTCCCCTGCCGTGCATCTGTTGATCGGGTACGGGTTTCTCTGGTTGCGCCCGTGGGCCTGGGGGTTGAGTCTGGCCTATGCCGGGTTCGGCATTGTGAGCGAGACGATGAATCAACTCGCCTTCGGGTTCCATATCGTGCGTTCCGGGTTCATCACAACGACCCTTCTGTTTGCCTTCTATCTCATCTGGCGGCGTTCTGTCTTTGTCGATGAGCCGATATCCGACAACAGACCGAAACGGGCCTCACAGGAGTTGTTGTAATGCGTGGCATGGTCTGGTTCAGACGGGATCTCCGACTGTACGATCAACCGGCGCTGACGGCGGCCTGTCAGGAGTGCGATGAGGTCCTGCCGCTGTTTGTGTTTGATGAACCGCTGCTCCGGTCCCGTGAGTTCGGTTCCGCCTGCGTGAACTTCATGCTGGGCTGTCTCCAGGAACTCTCGGCATCACTGGCCGGCCGGGGACTCGCGCTGCAGTGGCGACTGGGTGAACCCGTGGAAGCAGTCCTGCAGGCCGCGCGGGAATCCAAGGTCGATGTCGTCTATTGGAACCGTGACTATGAGCCTGCAGCGATCGAACGTGACCGCCGGGTGCAGCTCGCGCTTGCCGAGCTGGGCATCCACACCAGGACATTCAAAGATCATGTGGTTTTTGAGGCGGAGGAGATCCGGGGTGCCACAGGAGACCCGTTGCAACGGTACAGTGCCTATCGCGCGCGCTGGTGGGCCAAGTGGCAGGCTTCGAAACCGTCACCTCTGGTGAGCCCCAAGCCCAAGGCCTCGACCGCGGTTCTATCGCGATCCGCCCCGCGTGCTCTTCCTTCTCCAGTAGAATTGGGGTACGAGCGGGTCGCCCTATGGCTCAATCCGGGCGAGCGACAGGCGCAGATGCGGCTGCAGGAGTTTCTCGGAAAATCTGTCCACACGTATGGTGATGGGAGAAACCGTCCCGGTGTAGACGGGAGCTCGCGTCTCTCTCCGCATTTCCGTTTCGGCACATTGTCGGTCCGCACCGCTGTTCATGAAGCCCTGGCCGCTCTCGCGAAAGGCGGGCGGGTGTCGAGGGCGGATGTGCTCATCTGGATCGATGAACTGGTCTGGAGAGAATTCTTTCAGCAGGTGCTCTCAGCCTTTCCCCGGGTGGTGAAGGGGCCGTTCCGCGACGCGGCGGTTCCTCCTGTCCGCACCGCGGGGCCGAAACGGGACCGGTTGTTTCAGGCCTGGTGTCAGGGGAAGACCGGGTTTCCGATCGTGGATGCGGGCATGCGGCAGTTGCATCAGACGGGCTGGATGCATAACCGGGTGCGGATGATTGTGGCCTCGTTTCTCATCAAGGATCTGCGCCTCGACTGGCAAAGCGGCGAGCGGTATTTCATGCAGCACCTGCTGGATGCCGATGTGGCGGCGAATAATGGAAACTGGCAGTGGTGTGCGGCAACCGGGGCGGACGCGATGCGCGGATATCGTATCTTTAATCCGGCGCTGCAAAGCAAGAAGTTCGATCCCGACGGCGACTACATCCGTGCGTACGTGCCGGAACTGGCGAACGTGCCGGGCAAGAGGATTCATGAGCCGCATCTGATGACGCCCGGAGAGCAGGTTCGGGCCGGATGCCGGATCGGTGTCGAATACCCCTCGCCTTTGGTGGATCATGCACAGGCCCGCCGGGAGTATCAGGATCTCGGTAAACACAAGGTGACGACATGACGATAGGACCGCTCCGTCTCGGGATCAGCCGCTGTCTCCTCGGAGACGAAGTCCGCTTCGACGGAGGGCATAAACGGGACAATTTTCTGACCGATGTGCTCGGCCCCTACGTGGAATGGGTCTCGGTCTGTCCGGAGGTCGAGGCGGGACTGGGGACTCCTCGCGAGGCGATGCGGCTGGTGGGCGATCCAGCGCATCCCCGCCTTCTGACCATCAAGAGCGGGCGTGACCATACGCGGGCGCTGGAGAAGATGACCGCAGGCCGCCTCGCGGAACTCGGCAATCTGGATTTATCCGGGTACGTCTTTAAGAGAGGTTCGCCAAGCTGCGGGGTTGAGCGGGTGCGTGTCTACAGGGAGCACGCGATGCCGAGCCACAGTGGCGTCGGGCTATTTGCACGGGCTTTCATCGAGCAGTTCCCGCTGATTCCGGTCGAGGAGGAAGGGCGGCTCTGTGATGCGCCGCTACGAGAGAATTTTATCGTGCGCGTGTTTTGCTATCGTCGCTACCAGGATCTGCTTCAGAACGGAGTCACGAGGCAGGCGGTGGTGCGATTTCACACGATCCACAAGTATCTCCTGCTGGCCCATAGTGCACAGCACTATCAAACCCTCGGTCGCCTGGTCGGCCAAGCAGAGCATCATCGACCCAAAGAGCTGGCCCTCAAGTATGGAGAGCTGTTCATGAATGCGTTAGCCGTGAAAGCAACGGTCCGCAAGCATGTCAATGTGCTGCAGCACATTCTGGGCTACTTCAAGACGCAGTTGGGGCCTTCGCAAAAAACAGAGTTGTTAGGCGTGATCAGTGACTACCATCAGGGGCTGACGCCTTTGATCGTGCCGCTCACGCTGATCAAACATTACGTGCATCTCTTCGACGTGGGCTATATCCGGGATCAGGTCTATCTCAATCCGCATCCGAAAGAACTCATGTTACGCAATCACGTGTAACTGAATGCATGGTGAAGGGAGTACACGCATGGGAACGGTGGTCAAGGGAGTGATTCTTGTCGGTCATGGGGGGATCCCCAAGGGTTGCCCGCAGGAATTGGTCACGAAACTGAAACGGCTGGAGGCTCAGCGCCGTGCCGCGAAGCTGCCGCCTTCGGTGGAAGAAATCGAGTTAGATACCAAGATTCGCCAGATGCCGAGGACGCCGGAGACCGATCCCTATCAATCGGGACTTGAAGCGGTCGCCGCTCAGTTGCGGGCCAACTTAGGGGATGTGTTGTTCGCAGTGGCCTACAACGAGTTTTGTGCACCGACGTTGGAAGCCTCGGTGGAAGAACTCGTCAAGAAGGGAGCGACTCACATCACCGTCACCACCACGATGTTTACGCCGGGTGGCTCACATTCGGAAGTGGAGATTCCTGAAATTCTCGATCATCTGCGCCCACAGTATCCCGGCGTCGAACTGCGTTACGCTTGGCCGTTCGATCTACAGCTGGTCGCAAGCACGTTGGCGGAGCAGGTGAAGCGGTTTTTATGACGATGGCTAAGGCTGCATCCGGATGCACGCCTGTGCTCGGAGACTAAGCCTATGCAACATCTCACTCGTCTTGCATTGAACCTGGCCGAACAGGGGCTGTTACCAGACGTGGCGATCCGATGGGGGATTCGGCAGTTGCTCAAACAGCGCCTCCAGGAGATCCGGTCAGGTGACGCTGCGGCTGCGGCACGGCGGGAAATGCGATTTATCGAGGAGATACGCCGTTCGCCCATCGCTGTGCTGCCGGAGAAGGCCAATGATCAGCACTACGAGGTCCCGGTTGAGTTCTTCCGTCAGGTCCTCGGGCCTCACCTGAAATACAGCAGCGCATTCTGGCCCACCAACGCGACGACCCTAGACCAGGCAGAAGCCGCCGGTCTGTGTGAGTCCTGTCTGCATGCGGGCCTGATGAACGGGCAGACGATTCTGGAACTCGGATGCGGCTGGGGTTCCCTTACGTTGTGGATGGCTGAGCACTACCCAGACAGCCGTATCACGGCGGTCTCCAATTCCCGCTCGCAGCGGGCTTACATCGAGGCCCAAGCCAGAGAACGCGGTCTGCAGAACCGGGTTCGGGTGGTGACCTGCGACATGAACACGTTCGAGATCGACCCCGGGCAATTCGATCGGGTGGTGTCGGTGGAAATGTTCGAACATATGCGTAACTGGCCTGACCTATTTGCGCGCGTCCGCCGATGGCTGAAACCGGGCGGCCAGTTCTTCATGCACGTGTTCGTGCATCGTGCGACTTCGTACCTGTTCGAAGACCGGGGACCCGCCGACTGGATGAGTCGTCAGTTTTTCACGGGCGGGATGATGCCCGGCGATGGCCTGCCGCTGGCCTGTCAGGACCATCTCGCCTGTGTGGCCCGCTGGCGGTGGGACGGCACGCACTATGAGAAGACGGCCAACGCCTGGCTGGCCAATATGGATGCCGCCCGCGAGACACTCTGGCCCGTGATCGAGCGGGTCTACGGCAAGGCCCATGCGCAAGCCTGGTGGGGTCGGTGGCGTATCTTCTTTATGGCCTGTGCCGAGCTGTTCGGCTATGAGGAGGGCCGGCAGTGGGGCGTCAGTCACTATCTCTTCGAAAGACCGGCGGTGAGTGCGTCATGAAGATGAGCACCACGATGATCGTGAGCAACTTTGTGCTCTTTCAGATCGGCTGGTTTGCATGCGTGTGGAGCGCCGCGGTGCACCAGCCCTGGATCGGCCTGCTGGTGACGACGGGGGTGGTGGCCGCGCATGTGCTTCGTGCTCCCCTGCCGATGGCGGAACTCACACTGGTATTCCTGGCGCTCGTCTTAGGACTCGTCTTCGATAGCCTGTTGGTCTGGCAGGGCTGGATTCAGTATTCCTCGGGAATCATGATCCAAAACATTGCCCCGTATTGGATCGTGGCATTGTGGGGGCTCTTCGCAACCCTCTTGAATGTTTCGTTGCGTTGGATGAGGGGGCGTTGGGTCATCGCAGTGGTGTTTGGAGCTGCCGGGGGTCCTGCCGCCTATTATGGCGGCCTCCGCCTGGGCGCGCTGGAATTCGGCAATATGCCCGCAGGGCTGTTGGCTCTGGCCATCGGCTGGGCGGTGCTGACGCCGTTGCTGCTGGCGTTATCGGCTCGCTTTGACGGCTATGCCGGCCTGCTGGAGAAGAAGACGTCATGAGTCTATCGCTCTATGCCATGGGGCTGGTTTCGACGATGGGTCTGGCGACACTGACATGGGTGGTCAGCGTCCTCAAGCGCGATGTGAGCATCGTGGATGGCGTGTGGGCCTTGATGCTCCTCGCCGCCGCGACGGTGTACGCCACCGGTGCGGAGCCCTATACGGGACGGACGACGCTCATCCTGACGCTGGTTGTGCTGTGGGCCGTGCGCCTGTCAGGTCATATCATCCATCGCAACTGGGGTGAGCCCGAAGACCGGCGTTATCGAGACATTCGCCAGAAATACGAACCGAATTTCGCCCTGAAGAGTCTCGGCCTCATCTTCTGGTTTCAGGCAGGATTGGCATGGATCATTTCCATACCCCTGTGGCCGGCTCTCACCGTACCGGTCGATGGAGGGGCATTCGATCTACTCGGGGTGACGGTATGGACCGTCGGCATGATCTTCGAAGGCGTCGGAGATTGGCAGCTGTCACGATTCAAGGCCGATCCGGCGAACCACGGCAAGGTGATGGACCGCGGATTCTGGCGCTACACACGGCATCCCAACTACTTCGGCGAGTGCTTGATCTGGTGGGGCTTCTCCCTCTTTGCGCTGCCGGCCGGGGCCTGGTGGACGGCCGTGGGGCCGCTGCTCCTCACATACATGCTCTTGAAATTCTCAGGCGTGACTTTGGTGGAGCAGACCATCGTCGACCGTCGACCGGCATATCGAGAGTACATCGCAAGGACCAATGCCTTCATTCCCGGTCCGCCGAAGCAGGATATGCAGGCCTCCACTCCAGGAGACGGCGGTCATGCTTAGCGCCTGTTCCGTGACCAGCTGGTTTCGTATCGCGGTGGCCCTTCTCGGATTCCTGACGTGCCTTGGAAGCGCCTCCCAACCGGCTTGGAGCGCCAGCCCGCAGAGCTATGACTTCAAGGTCTTCCTCGGGAAGGATGAAATCGGACGCCAGCGCTTTGACGTCTCTTCTGAAGGCGAACGGACGCAGGTCCGGATAGATGCCCAGCTCACGGTCAAGTTCCTGTACATCCCGGTATACAGGTACCGGCATACCAACGTCGAAACATGGGAGGGAACGTGCCTGCGCGAGATTCACGCGGAGACGGATGATAACGGCGAGTCCTTCTTTGTGAACGGGATTGTTCGGAACGGACAGTTACAGGTGCAGACACAAGCCGGGAACTGGACCGGCGAGGGATGTATCAAGACCTTTGCCTACTGGAACCCTGAGTGGATCAAGGGCGAGCGATTGCTGAACTCGCAGACCGGCGAATATCAGCCCGCGTCCATTCTTGCGGTGGGTGAAGAGACGATCCCTGTGCAGGGAGTCCCGACGCGAACTACGCACCGCCGGATCGTCACGGACAAGTTCACGGTCGATCTTTGGTATACCTTGAACGGCCGATGGGTCGCGCTGCAATCCACCACGAAGAAGGGGGATACCCTTCGTTATACGCTCCAGTGAGGACGCCATGTCATCTATGAGGCCGTCATTCTTCATGCCCGTTGTGTTGCTCGCACTCGCGGCCTGCAGTAGCCCCGCGCCAATCCGCACCGCGACGGTCGTAGACTTGGAGCGGTTCATGGGGGACTGGTATGTCATCGCCACAATTCCTACCTTTATTGAGATGAACGCCTACAACGCCATGGAGTCCTATCGCTTGGCCGGGGATGGCATCGTGGCCACGACTTTTAGCTTCCGCGAGGGCGGCTTCGAGGGGGAGCACAAGACCTACCGTCCGACCGGCTATGTCCTTGATCGGGAATCGAACGCCATTTGGGGGATGCAGTTCATTTGGCCCATCCAAGCCGACTATCGCATCATCTTTGTCGACGATTCGTACAGTCAGACAGTCATCGGAAGAACCGCCCGCGATTATGTCTGGCTGATGGCGCGCACACCGCAGCTCTCCGAAGCTGATTACCAGCGGTTCCTCCGGCTCATCGCCGATGAAGGCTACGATGTGTCCAAAGTCCGGAAGGTGCCGCAACGTTGGAACTAGTGTGCGCCAGGCAGGAATGGAAGCATCCCGGACTTTGAGGCTGTGGCTGCCTGTATTGTGATCGAGCTTGGTCCGGACTTGATCAATGAGGCGCTGAAGGTCGTATGAAGATCGCGATTGTCGGTACAGGCATCTCCGGAATGGTGGCGGCCTATCTCCTTCATCGGGATCACGAGATCACCGTCTTCGAAGCCGCCGGGTATATCGGCGGACACACCAACACGATGGATGTCACCGTGAATGGCCAGACCTATGCGATCGACACGGGATTCATCGTCTTCAACGACTGGACCTACCCGAATTTCATTGCGCTGCTGAAGAAGCTGGGGGTGGAATCGCAAGTGAGTGATATGAGCTTCAGTGTGAAGTGTGAGCGCACCGGATTGGAGTACAACGGGACGTCTCTCAATACTCTCTTCGCCCAGCGGCGAAATCTGATCCGCCCTTCGTTTTATCGCATGATCCGCGATATCCTCCGATTCAATCGTGAGGCGCTGGACCTGCTTGATGAACCGGAGCCTGGCCCCTCGCTCGGTTCGTACCTCACCGCGAAGAGCTACTCTCGGGAGTTTATTGAGCAGTACATTGTTCCGATGGGAGCGGCGATCTGGTCAGCGGATCATGCGACGATGCATGAGTTCCCGGCTCGCTATCTGGTGCAGTTCTTCAAGAACCACGGCATGCTTTCTGTGGACCAGCGCCCGACCTGGCGCGTGATCAGGGGCGGGTCGCAGCGCTATATGGAAAAACTGGTGGCGCCGTTTCGGGATCGTATTCAGCTGAACGCCCCGGTCAAGCGTATTACCCGTCAACCCCACTTTGTGGAGATCGAGGCGACTGTTCAAGGGCGACAGACTCCGTCGATGCGATTCGATCACGTCATTCTGGCCACGCATAGCGACCAGGTGCTTTCGATGTTGGCCGATCCCTCCCGGGCGGAGAGGGAGATTCTCGGCGCCATCCCCTATCAAGATAATGAAGCCATTCTCCATACCGACGCCTCGCTCCTCCCGCGTCATAAACTGGCCTGGGCTGCCTGGAACTATCACCTTCTGCCGAACCAGCCGGATCGCGCGGTAGTGACCTATCACCTGAATCGTCTGCAGGGCCTGCGGGCACCCCGAGAGTTCTGTGTCACGTTGAATTATACGAAGGCGATCGATCCTCAGAAGATCATTCGGCGGATCACTTATCACCATCCGGTCTATTCCCCTGCCGCCGTCGCGGCGCAGAAACGGCACAGGGACATCAGCGGTGTGAACCGGACGTCGTATTGTGGGGCCTATTGGGGGTTCGGATTTCACGAGGACGGGGTCAACAGCGCTCTGGCGGTCTGTATGCCGTTCGGCAAGGATCTGTCGTCATGAATAGTTGTATCTATGCTGGACATGTCCGGCATCGCCGCTTCAGTCCGGTTCCCCACGCGTTTACCTATCGGCTGTTCATGATGTATCTGGATCTGGAAGAACTGCCGACGGTCTTCACGGAACGTTGGCTCTGGTCTGTGGGGCGAGGGAATCTCGCCTCGTTTCAACGGACCGATCATGTCGGCGATCCGGTGATGCCCCTGGATTGTTCTATCCGGGCACTCGTCGCGGAGCGCACGGGGCAGACCCCGACCGGTCCCATCAGGCTGCTTACCCATTGCCGCTATTTCGGCTATGTCTTCAACCCGGTGAGTTTCTTCTTTTGTTATGACACGTCCGGGAAACACGTCGAGGCGATCGTGGCGGAAATCACGAATACTCCGTGGGGCGAACGCCACTGTTATGTGCTTGGCGACAGGGACAATCTGGCGGCCGGTTCCCGCAAACGGTTTCATCTCAATAAAGAGTTTCATATTTCTCCCTTCATCGGCATGGACGTGGCCTATGACTGGCGGTTCACCGAACCGACGAGGCAGCTGACGATTCACATGGAGAACCTGCGCGACGGGCATCCCTTCTTTGACGCGACGATGGTGTTGCAGCGAAAGGAGCTGTCCGGAACTGCCCTGGCGCGGGTGCTGGTGCAATATCCCCTGATGACGGCCAAGGTTATTGGTGCGATTCATTGGCAGGCCTTGCGGCTCTGGATGAAAGGGGTGCCATTTCTTTCACATCCGAAGAAACGGAAGGAGGCGTCGCCCGTGGCGACGAATCACCTACCCCTATGAATGACACCATGATTCCCACAGATGTGATGGTCGAACGGGCGTCGGGTCCGGCCTCCCCGCCCTCACGTGTGCTGGCGCAGCTCTATCGGCTCGCCCGACGGGCGGTCTTTGTCCGGCTGGAATCTCTCCGCCATGGTTCAGTCAGCGTGGTCGACGGCCATGAGCGGCATACTTTTGGTCAGGTGACCACGGTCTGTCGGCTACAAGCGACGATCACGATCCGCAATCCGCACACCTATGCCGATGTGGCACTGGGAGGCACGATCGGGGTCGCCGATGCCTATAGGCGGGGATTCTGGAGCTGTGACGATCTCACGACACTGGTTCGTATTTTTGTCCTCAATCGCGAGCTGCTGGACGGTGTGGAAGGAGGTCTTGCGATACTGACCCGGCCCCTGTTCAGGGCCATGCACTGGCTCAATCGCAATACGAAGATGGGAAGCCGGAAGAATATCGCCTCTCATTACGACCTTGGCAACGAATTCTTTCGGCTCGTGCTTGATGAGACGATGATGTATTCCTGCGCGTACTTCGAACGTCCGGATGCCACTTTGGCGGAAGCGTCGCGTGCCAAGAACGACCGGATTTGCCGGAAGTTGCAGCTGTCCGCGAGCGATCATCTGCTGGAGATCGGCACCGGCTGGGGTGGGTTCGCCATTCATGCGGCCTCGCAGTACGGGTGTCGTGTGACGACGACGACGATCTCTCGCCAGCAGTTCGATCTGGCGGTGCAGCGTATAGAATCGGCGGGACTGCGGGATCGGGTGACGGTCATTCAGACAGACTATCGCGATCTGCCTCAGTTGAACGATCGCTTTGACAAACTGGTCTCCATCGAGATGATCGAGGCGGTCGGCCATCACTATTTCGATGCCTACTTTGATGTCTGCAGTCGGATGTTGAAACCCGACGGACTGATGCTCCTGCAGGGCATCACGATCGACGAGCGGCTCTACGAGCGGGCCAAACGGTCCGTCGATTTTATCAAGCATTTCATGTTTCCCGGCAGTTGTATTCCTTCGATCGGCGCGCTGATTGCCGCGTCGGCGAAGAGCGGAGGGCTCAATCTCGTGCAGTTGGAAGACATCGGGGCGCACTATGTTCCGACGCTTCAAGCTTGGCGCAAGAATATTGCCAAGGGGCTTCCGCAATTCCTGGCGCTCGGCTATCAACCGGATTTTCTGCGGCTATGGGAGTTTTATCTCAGCTATTGCGAAGGAGGTTTTACAGAGCGGTCGATCAGTAATGTTCACCTGCTTCTGGCCAAATCCGGCTGGCGTGGTGCTCTCATCGCAGGCTGAACAAGGTCGCCATCGCTGCCGCCGTTCATCTCACCTGGTGGGCCTCGGTACTGGGGGCGTCTTCTTCGAAGGGCTGGATCGGGCCGGCGGCGGCAACCTGCATTCTGCCGCTCACATTTCGTATGGACCGTTACTTTGCTTCAGCGGGTGCTGTCTTCCGTCCCTCAACCGTGTAGAATAGCGATCCACGATTCACTTACGTTTGTCAGGGAGGTTCCGTGCGCGAGCAATTGGCACAAGCGTTTCACGAGACGCACTCCTTTAAGTGGGATCCCCAGGGTGGGTTCAAGCTGGCGTCGGGGCTCACGAGTCCCTTCTATGTCGATTGTCGCGCACTCATGGCGCACCCGGGCGCACGCCGTCTGGTCGGACAACTGGCTTATGACGCACTCAGAGACATTCAGCTGGATTGCCTGGGCGGGTTGGAGATCGGGGCGATCTCCATTGCCACGACCATTTCCGACTATGCCTTCGCGGCCCATCCGGCTCGCGATTGGCGGACCTTCGTGGTTCGCAAACAGGCCAAGGACCACGGGTTGGGGAAGCTGATCGAAGGGGCCTACAAGCCCGGCGAGCGGGCGCTCATCGTGGATGATGTGCTGACCAGCGGCGGGTCACTTTTAAAGGCGGTGGCGGCGGCTCGAGGCGCTGGATTGACCGTCACCCATGCCCTGGTGATTGTCGACCGGCAGGAGCAGGACGGACGTGAGAAAGTCGAAGTCGAAGGACTCACGGTGGTCAGTCTTCTGACGATCGACGATCTGACCAGGGCCCACGGTGCGCAACGCAGAGGGTGAAGTCTGTCTACTTGCAACGAAACTCAATCCCCCAACGGCGTTCTTGAATGATCTCTTGTGCCCCTTCGACGGGGCCTGCTACCTTGACTCGGCCTTTGGTCTCTCCCTCCCGGATGATCGAGTAGGATCCACCGCATTTCTCTTTCATCAGCGCGAGGGCATCTTTTCTGAACGAGGCCAGCATGGCACCCTGCTCGCTTTTGAACGGATAGACGACGACTCCGCCGCGGTCGGACTCTTGTAGGAGTGTCGCGCCCTGTCCGCAGCCGGTCAGTAAGAGGGGTAGGAGGAGGAGCAGGGCTCTTGACCCCTCTTTTAACTTCTTTTTATGATCGGGCAGCATCATGTTCGACTCATCAATCGTTTCAGAACCATGAGGAGGCGCTATGAAACAGTGGAGATGGATACTCATGGGCGCTCTTCTGTTGAGTAGCCTTGCTGTCACCAGCCAGGTGTGGTCATACCATTCCTACCTGCTGACCGTCCAGCAGCTACAGGCGGGGTTAGCCAAAGCATCGACTCCCGACAAGAAAGGATTTGTGTTGGTTGATGTGAGAAGTCCAGAGGAGCACCGGACCGGCATGATTCCCGGTACGGACCTGAACATTGATTTCCGAGAGATGAAAACCAGACATCGGGAACTCGGCGCTCAGTTAGACGAGCACATTGTCGTGTATTGCCAGTCCGGCCGTCGCAGCAACATCGCCGCAGAGACGCTGGCCGATCTGGGCTATCGCCATGTCTATAATGTGTCGGGAAGCATGAATGCCTGGATGGAAGCGGGGTATCCGGTCGCGCGTTCTGGCCGCTAGGGTTTTATCGTGGGTTTGGCTGCGCCCGTCACACTCTCTCGCGGACTGAGGCCGATGATTGTGGGCAGCGGAATATGTGCGGTTGACCTGCCGGCGAACAGGTCTTTCCAATTCGCCCGCGTTTCTGAGGGTTCTCCGTTTTTCCAGAGGGATTCTGAGACGAAGAGATCAGACGAGGATCCGCCGTCCATGGCCATGGCGAGTGTGATCGACGGGAATGTATCCCGCAAGCATTGGCCGAGCCCATGTAAGGTGACCAGACCGAGGCTTTTCAGAATGAGAATGTGCCCGTCTTTGTCTTCGGCCACCACGGTCTGGTAAGCCCGCTTTCCTGTCTGCCGCACGCGGATGGTTCCCTTGCGATCAAGCAGCATCAACGACTGGGCCGCTTCCAGATAGGCGGGGGATTCTTCATGAAAGACGTCACTGGCTAGATCCAGCACCCCTGCTTTGGGTGCTGAGAGCGAAGGTTGGGGTTCTGCGACGAACAGTCCTTGCCATATGCTGTGGCGTCGACTGCCAAGTGACTTCCCGCCTTTAAGGAGCAGGCCGAGGTACGCGAAGTTCTCTCTAAACAGCCCCGCGTTGAACACAATCTCATGACTGGTTCGTTTCTGCCATTCGTCAATACTAGGGGGATGCAGCAGACCTTCCTGAGCAAAGTGATGTACCGAAAAGCGGTGGAGGGCTGGATTGACCTTGATGACCAACAAGCGGTCCATGTCGGGACATCGCTCATCCGGTTGCCAGATCGAGGCGGCGAGACCCGGGCTGAGTGGTTCCCAATGGGGTTCTTGTGCAAGTGCCGGCGCTGCTGACCAGAGCAGGAGTGCGATAAAAAACACGCGTGGCATCAGGCAGGAACAGTGCGTCGTCTGCGTCGTCAGAAGGTCCATGAGGCCCATCCCTGGTGGCGCCGTCATGCGGCGTCCTGCGCGATTACGATGCGTGAGACGTGGAGGCTTCCTTCCGCGGCGAACCGTTCTGTGGGAGTGGCGTCAGATCGAGGAGCTGGCGAATCCGTTGGCTCAAGGCTTCCGGCGTAAACGGCTTCTGGAGGTAGTCACTCAGCTGATCAGTCGCCCCGATGCCGACATCGTCGGCATACCCCGAGATGAAGAGAATCCTGAGGTCGGGCTTGAGGATGCGCAGATGTTGTGCCAGTTCGGTCCCGTTCATGCCGGGCATGACCACATCGGTAAGCAGCAGCTGATAATTGCCAATCTGCTGCGTGGCAACCAGGCAGGCTTCCAGTCCGTTCTTGGATTCCAGTACGCGATAGCCGAGTTTCTTGAGCTCGTCCCGGACGAGATCCCGCACGGAGGCGTCGTCTTCGACGAGAAGGATGGTTTCACCTCCTCGGTTTGATGAACGAGGGGTTTGGTCGGACGCGGTCGGATCAAGATTGGATCGGACGCTGGGGAAATAGACGTCGAAGCGACTGCCTTGTCCAATCCGGCTGGTCACATCGAGGCCCCCTCCACTCTGGGTGACAATTCCAAACACGGTTGATAGACCCAGGCCGGTGCCTTTCCCTTCTTCTTTGGTGGTGAAAAACGGTTCGAAGATGTGGGTGAGGGTATCAGCCGACATTCCGGTTCCGGTGTCGGAGACGCTGATTTTGACGAAGGTACCGAGCGCGGGGAGCTGGACATGATACATGGGCATCTTTGTCAGCTCGACCTGTGCGGTCTCGATCCTCAGCCTCCCGCCTTTGGGCATCGCATCCCGCGCATTCACAACGAGATTCATGAGGACTTGTTCAATCTGGGCGGGATCAGCGCTGATGCGGAGATCCTGAGGTGCCAGGGCGAGGGTGAGTTCCAGATCTTCGCCGATCAGCCGGCGCATCATGGTTTCAAAATTGGTGATCAGGGGATTCACGCTCAGCACTTTTGGGGTCGACGGTTGCTTACGGCTGAAGGTGAGGAGCTGACGGATCAGTGTCGCGGCCCGATCGCCGGCCTTCTGCATTTCTTCGACTTTGGCTCGGAAGGGATGTTCTGTCTCCATCTCGTTGAGCAGGACTTGGGCATGGCCCATGATGACGGTGAGGAGATTGTTAAAATCGTGGGCGAGCCCTCCGGCCAGGCGGCCGACGGCTTCCATCTTCTGGGCCTGCCGAAGTTGCTTCTCGCTCTGTCGCAGGGCTTCTTCGACGCGGGCGCGCTCCTGCCGTTGCTGTAGTTCCCTGATGGCGCGTTGGAGTGAGGGCACAAGCCGTCCGAGGCGCTGTTTCAAAATATAATCGGTGGCGCCGCGATGCATGGCGTCGATGGCCAATTCCTCGCCGAGGGTTCCGGAGACGAAGATGAAGGGGATGTCGGGTCTGAGTTGTTGCGCGAGTGAGAGCGCAGTGATCCCATCGAATCCGGGAAGAGAATAATCCGCCAGGATCAGGTCGATCTTCCCTGCTTTCAAGGCGTCGACAAAGGTGTCTCGCCGATCGACCCGGCTGGTCTCACAGGGAATACCGCCCTCGTTGAGTGTCGCCAGGATCAACTCGGCGTCGACGGTGTTGTCCTCCAGCTGGAGGAGTCTTAGCGGGGTCGTCACAGAACCTCGGGGTGCGTCATATTAGTTAGTGGACGCCGAGCCTTCGGGGGGTGGCTCATTGATCACGCCCCAGAACGTGCCTAATTCTCTCACGGCGGTGAGAAACTGGTGAAACTCCACTGGCTTCACGACGTAGGCATTGGCACCTAGGGCATAGCTTTCTGCCAGGTCTTTTTCCTCCCGGGAAGAGGTCAACATGACGACGGGAATCGGACGAAGGCTGATGTCGGACTTGATCGTGCGGAGGACTTCGAGCCCGTTGACCTTGGGCATTTTGAGGTCCAGAAAGACAACAGCGGGATTGCCTTTGAGGCGCGATTTGAATTGCCCACGGCAATAGAGATAGTCCAAGACTTCGGCGCCGTCGTGGCACAGGACAACCTTATCGGAGATATGCTCTTCTTCCATGGCCGCAAGAGCCAGTTCCGCATCTCGGGGGTTGTCTTCGGCCAGTAAGATGGGTTTTGCAGCCGTCATGTTCGAGGTCTCCTGGTTGGGAGTGTGACAAAAAACGTCGCGCCTTGATCGGGGATGCCTTCAGCCCACACCCGCCCTCCGTGGCGATGGACGATGCGACGCACATTGGCGAGGCCGATGCCGGTCCCTTCAAATTCATCGGCTCGGTGAAGCCGCTGGAAGACGCCGAACAGCTTGCCGAGATATTGCATATCGAATCCCACGCCGTTATCGCGGACAAACACAGTGATCTCCCCTGCGCTCTTCCGTTCAAGCCCGATGGCGATCTTCGCGATGGGCCGGGTTCCGGTAAACTTGATCGCGTTCGAAATCAGATTCACAAACACCTGTCGAAGCATGGCGGGGTCGCCCGGTACCTCCGGCAGTGTGTCGATTGTCCAGGATATTTCCCGTCCTTGCAAGTCAAGACGTAAATCGTAAAGGATGGTCTTAATGAGCTGGTCGAGATTGACCGTGGTATGGAGCATTTCCTGGCGTCCCATGCGGGAAAACACGAGGAGGTCGTCAATCAATTGGCCCATCTGTTTGGCCGAGTCGGAAATCGTTTGGAGGTACCGCTTGGCTTTCTCATTCAAGGTGTCGCCGACTGATTTACTGAGGAGCGAGGCATAGCCATCAATATGGCGAAGCGGCGCACGGAGGTCGTGCGAGACCGAATAGCTGAAGGCCTCAAGCTCTTTATTGGCCGCCTCGAGAAGTTCTCCGCGAAGTTGCAGTTCCGCTGCGACCTTTCGACGTGCGGTAATATCGTGCCGTATGAGGTAATAGACAGAGGCGAGGAGTACCAGTTGCAGGAGAGCGCCTAAGGCGAGGAGCACAATAGTATTGGTTGTGCTGAGGGTCGATTCGCTGAGGCGCCTGCGTAAATTCTGACGTTCCTCAACTTCCATTTCCCCGATGATGCGGTGAATGGCCGTGAGCTCCCGTTTCGCGGCACCTTCAAGCGCGATGCGACGGACGGCTTCGAACCCCCCTCCATCCCGTTTGGCGATCGCCCCTGTTTCTGCATTGATTTGCTGCTCGATCAGTTTCTGGAGTGTGTCGACTCGACTCTCTTGGAGCGGGAGCCCTGTGGTGAGGTCTTTCAAATACTTCAGATAGGTGGGTTTCTGTTCCGTGAGTGACCGGAAGCTCTTCAGGTAGACGACTTCTCCGGTGACGAGGTAACGGCGATGGTTATTTTCCGCCTCATCCATCGCCACATCCACGTTATTCAACAGCTGGAGAAGATCATGGCTTCTTGTGTCGAGGCGGCTGTTCTCGATCAGAATGGTCGTATTGCGGTATGACACGGCGCCGATAATGAGGATGCCGATAAAGACCAGACTAAATCCTGCGAGGATCCGGCGTTCAATGGTCAGTTCGCGGAATCGCATGACGAGTGTCCGCTTGGCCGGTTGAGGCGGACTGAGAGCCGGGGTGGGGCCTGTTTCCGGGGTGGGATCTCCGGCGAGCGGAGGCAGCGGCGGTCGATCGCTCGTCACTGTGTCCATGGAAAGAAACCGCGTTGAAAGGTGTAGGGAAAACTTTGGGCACTCTACTCTCGGCGGTTGACAGGCCGCAAGATCTATTTTAGCAGATCTGCGACGGATGCCAGATGGCTAGCCGCCGAGAGGGGGGACGGGGGGAAGACCGGTCGTGGCAGGTGCCGGGAGATGTGAGAACATCATCGTTGCCGAGACCACCCAGTCGATGAAGGGTTGGGGATAGATACCGATCAACAGCGTTCCGGCAAGGCCGACATATACCACAGCCTTCATAGGACCGGAAATCCGAATGGGTGATGGGTCAATCGGTTCGGCAATGTACATCTTCTTGACGACGATCAGGTAGTAGTACATGGAAATCACGATGTTCACGAGCCCGACGGTAATAAGGGTATACAGCCCTTCCTTGATGGCTGCCACAAAGATGTAGATCTTGCCGATAAACCCGGCTAAGGGCGGCACGCCGGCCAGCGAGAGGAGGAACAGCAGCATGGAAAAAGCCAGAAACGGCGATCGGCGATTGAGTCCGCTGTAATCGTTGATCTCTTCGCTGCCAATGGCCTGGCTCATCGCGATCACAACCGCGAAGGCACCGATATTGGCGAACAGATAGGTGAGAAGATAAAAGAGGATCGCATCATTGCCCATCTTTGTGCCCGCTGCCATTCCGATGAGGACGTTTCCGATTTGGGCAATGCCGGAATAGGCCAGGAGACGCTTAATATTCGTTTGGGCGATGGCCACGATGTTGGCGTAGGTCATCGATAAGACCGAGACCGCTGCGAGCAAGAGCACCCACATCGGTTTAAAGGTGAACAGGGCCACGAAGAACAACCGGAGCAGGATGGCGATGGCTGCGCCCTTTGGGGCAATGGAGAGAAACGCTGTGACGGGGGTGGGCGCACCGTGATAGGTGTCCGGAATCCAGGAGTGGAACGGGACTGCGCCGATTTTGAAACCGAGCGCCGCGAAGATCAACAGGAAGCCGATGATCAACCCCGGCGTAGCCGGCGCAGAGGCCATGTCTGAAAAGACCAGCTTGCCGGTTTCCCCGTAGACTAAGCTGATTCCGTAGGCGAGGAGACCCGCGGCAAAGACCCCAAGAATAAAGAACTTGAGGCCGGCTTCATTTGACGCGAGGTCTTCGCGCAGGTAGGCGACGAGGACATAGAATCCGAATGTGGAAAATTCCAGCGTGATGAACAGTGACAGCAAATCGTTGGCGGAGGCCATAAACATCATGCCGAGGGCAGACATGACGATGAGGAAATAATACTCCCCCCTGAAAAAGGCAAAGCGGTTGACATATTCGATGGAGGCAAGGATCACGAGAATGCTCGCGCCGACGATGAACATCTTAAAGAAGATGGACATGCGATCGAGCACAAACATGTTTCCGAATAGGGCTCCGGAGATATGCGTCAAGTCGAACCAAGCGAGGCAACCTAGGGTGACGACGAGACCCACGACGCTCAAGTAGGCCAGCTGTTCCTTAGGCAGTCGGGGAAAGGCAAAGTCGACTATCAAGACTAGGCACAGCCACAGCGTCAGAAAGATCTCCGGCAGGAGAAACAGGAGATCGGCAATCGTCATATTGAGTTCAAAGTTCATAGTGTCGACTGGTACCCTATTGAGCCACGGGCGAATCAGGGAGCTGCGCTCCACGGGCCGCTAACTGCTCGTGCAGTGATGTTGCCGTGCCCTTCGGAGCCTGAAGCTCGGCGACGGGCACGACGTGCGTAATCTTTGCGATGAGTGGATCGACTCCTGAGCGAACCACGTTATACAGGTGCATGGGGAAGAGTCCAAACCCCACGCTGACGGAAATCATGATTAAGAGCGGGAGACGGTCAACGAACGCCACGGCGTCATGGGAGTGACTGTACTTCTGGTCCATCGGGCCGTAGAACAGGCTCCGCATCATCTTAAAGAGGTAGGCCATCGTCAGCACGATTCCGAGCACGGCCACAATCACTTGGAGTGGATATTTGTTCCAGCTGCCCACGATGATCATAACTTCAGCGATGAAATTGATCGTCCCCGGCATCCCGATGGAGGCCATGCACCCCACCACGAAGCAGGCGGAGATAAATGGCATCTTATTCGAGAGCCCGCCGAGTGAAGGAATGTCACGGGTATGGGTCTGATCGTAGACCCAGCCTGCCATCGAAAAGAGCATGCCCGTGGCCATGGCGTGGGCGAACATGTAGATCACGGCGCCGCTCAGGCTGATGTAATCCAGAGCTGCCATGCCGAGAAATACATAGCCCATGTGACTGGAACTGGAGTACCCGATGACATACTTGGTGTCTTTGGCGTAATAGGCCACGAACCCGCCGTAGACGATACTAAACATGCAGAGCACGGCTGCCATCGGCATGAGTTCGCGCGTGGTTTCCGGGAGAATTTCGTAGGCCACCCGGATGATCGAAAAGTGTCCGAGTTTCATGAGGACGCCGGCATGCAACATGCTGGTGGCGGCAGGTGCGGCGGCGTGTCCCACCGGTGACCAGGAATGCAGCGGCCAGAGCGGTGCGATGGAGGCGAATCCGAAGAAAATCAGGACCCAAATGATCTTGTCCAGCGTGGTTCCCAGCACGGGAATATTCATCAGCGTGCTGGCATGTTCGCGGAGCACCAGGATGTCGAAGGTGTTCAGGCCTGAATACTTATAGATCAGGAGAATGCCCATGAAGGCGGCGACGGCAAAAGCGGAGAGAAACAGCACCAGCTTCATGGCAGCGTATTCTTTGCTGTTTGAGCCGAAGTTGAAGATGAAGCCGACGGAATCGCGTTGTTTGACGCCTTCCGGATCGGTCATTTCCAGATACTTCTTGGTGTGGCTGCCCCACATACCCAGCAGCAGATACATCGGAATGACCGACATTTCGTAGAAGAAGTAGAGGAAGAAAAGGTCCAGCGACATGAACACGCCGATGGTCGCGGCGGCCAGAATGAGAATCCAGATGTAAAACTCTTTTGCACGATCTTTGATGTGCCAGGAGACAAAAATACCCGCGAACAACAAGATCGACGAGGCCAGGACCAGGGGTGTGCCGATGCCGTCGACGCCAAGGTACAGCGAGATACCGAGTTGTCGCGACCACTCAAACCGCTGGATAAACTGGAATCCGCCTCTGACAGGATCGTACGAATAGAACAGATAGAGGGACGCGATGAGCGAAATAAACGCCGATCCGGCGGCAATCCCGCGTACGAGGAGCGCCTGGCGGTTGGAGACGAAGATCAACGCGAGCGCGCCAAAGAACGGAGCGAAGAGAATGTAGAGTAAGGCGTAATCACCCATGGGTCTTAGCGATCCAATCGTTGAACTGGTTCAGTCAGCACGGCGACGGTTCCATGATCGAGCCGGTCTACCAGCGCTTGAATCGAACCGTTCATGATGTGGAGGAAGGGCGATGGATAGAGCCCGATCCAGAGAATCATGACGGCGAGCGACACGGCAATGACCATTTCCCGCAACTGTAAATCGACCATCGTATTCTTCACGGCTTTTCCGAGAGGGCCCAGGATCGCCCGTTCGTAGTACCACAGAAAATAGGCCGCACCGAAAACGACTCCGGTGACGGCGAGGGCGCCGAAGACCCAGTTGGCTTTAAATGTACCGAGGAGAATCAAAAACTCGCCGACAAAGCCATTGGTGCCGGGTAAGCCGATTGAGGCAAGCCCGATCAGTAAAAAGAACGAAGCGAGAAGCGGCACCTGTTGAGCCATCCCGCCGAATGCCGACAGGTGTGTGGTTTGCTGTCGCGAGTAGAGGAACCCGGCGATAAAGAAGAGTCCCGCCGTGCTGAATCCGAGATTAATCATGGTCAGGAGGCTGCCCTGGAGACCCTGATAGTTCAGCGCAAAGAGCCCCACCATCACAAAGCCCAAGTGGCTGATGCTGCTGAACGCCAGAAGCCTGCGGAAATCCGGCTGGATCAGGGCCATGATGGCGCCATACGTAATTGCGGCGATTCCCAGGCACATGATGACCGTCACCACGGTGTGGCTCTTCGATGCCTCCGGCAGCAAGGGAATGCTGAATCGGATAAAGCCGAATGTCCCAAGCTTGAGCCCGGCGAGGACCACGGCCATGCCGATCGGCCCTTCGAGCAAGGCGTCGGGCAACCACGTGTGGAATGGAAACACCGGGGCTTTGAAGGCAAAGCCCATGAACATCAGCCAGAAAATGAGGATTTGCTGATCGACCGGAATGGGGACGGCCAACAGATCAAGGAGGTCAAAGGAGTAGAGCTGATCGGTATGACGAAGGACTGCCCAATGGTGAAAGTTCAGATCCAGCAGGGCAATTCCCACGAGCATGAACACACTGCCCAAGAGGGTGTAGAGGACGTATTTCAAGGCGGCATGATGCCGCTCAGCTCCGCCGCCCCAGAGCTTAATCAGGAAGTAGCTGGGGATCAGCATCAATTCCCAGAAGACGAAAAACAGAATCAGATCCAGCGAGACGAAGACGCCCATCGTTGTCGTCTCAAGGGCCAGGAGACACATCATGTAAAGTTTCACCTGGTGACGAATCGTATCCCAGGAATACACGATGACCAGCACGGTCAGGAACGCCGTCAGGCCGACAAAGAGGACGCTGATGCCGTCAACGGCCAGGTGATAACTGATGCCCAGGGCGGGAATCCATCGCACGTGTTCGGCGAATTGCATCGCAGCTGAATCGGGGACGAAGCGCAAGAGAACAAAGACAGCCAGCGCCAGTTCGACCAGGCTGATCGTCAGGGCGGAGGTCCGAACCATGTCCTCATCATCCACGAGCCAGAGCACGGCGGCTCCGACAAACGGGAGAAAGAGGAGGCAGGACAAGATGGGAAAACCAGCTGCGAGTTCTTCTAACATAATCGTTGCACGACTCCGACGATCCCTCGACGTGACTTACTTTTGGACGATCAGTTGTACGACTAACGCCAGCAAGAAGAGGCCGGCGACAATTATCGCCGCATAGTGATGGACCATGCCGCTTTGGAGCCTGCGCCCCTGGCGAGCGGCAAGATGGTTGCCGAGTCCAATCACATTGAGGCCGGCATAGACCACGTATTTTTCGAGCCAGGTGGATCCGGCTGATCCCCATTCGGCCATCTGTGCGACGCCGTTGACGAGACCATCGATCACGGTCCGATCAAACCAATCCAGGAATTCCCCCAACCGTTTGGTCGGCTCGACAAACAGGAAGTCATAGAGCTCGTCTACGTAATACTTGTTCAAGAGAGTTGTGTAGACGCCTTGGAATCTGACTGACCAGTTGTCCGCGGTTGAAGGACTTAAACTATAGAGAAAATGAGCCAGGCCCCATCCGAGCAGCGCAATGCCGGTGGCTGTTCCCATAAGAAGCAGGGTGGTCGCAACACTGGTTTCGTGTCCGCCGGTAGCGCCTGCAACGGGGGCCAGGAACCCATGGAGCCACCCATGTTCCGGTGGGAATCCCAAGATGAGTCCACCGAAGACTGATAACACGCCGAGCGCCATCAGTGGTCCGACCATCACCATGGGTGACTCATGGACATGCTCTTCTGTGTGATGGTCCATGCGAGAGGCGCCGTAGAAGGTCAGGTATGTCAGCCGGAACATGTAAAAAGAGGTGAGGAACGCACCGATCGCCGCCAGTCCATAGAAGAGGAACTGGTGATTCAGAAACGCGTGGCCCATGATCTCGTCTTTACTCCAGAACCCGGCCAACGGTGGGATACCTGCGATCGCAATGGTGCCGATGAGGAAGAGCCGATAGGTCCAGGGTATCTTCTTGCTAAGCCCGCCCATTTTACGGATGTCCTGTTCCCCTGACAGCGCATGGATGACTGAACCAGCGGATAAGAACAAGAGAGCTTTGAAGAAGGCATGGGTCATGACATGGAAGACGGCGGCTGTATAGGCGCCGATTCCGCACGCGAGAAACATGTAGCCGAGTTGGCTGACGGTTGAGTAAGCCAGCACACGTTTAATGTCGGTTTGCACCAGTCCAATGGTCGCTGCAAATAAGGCGGTGCAGCCTCCGATGATTGCGACGGTCTCCATGGCAATGGGAGAGAGGTCAAAAATGGCATGGTTTCGGACGATCATATAGACCCCTGCGGTAACCATGGTGGCGGCATGGATCAGCGCGCTGACCGGTGTGGGGCCTTCCATCGCATCCGGTAACCAGGTGTACAGAGGAAGCTGGGCGGATTTCCCGACCGCGCCGACTAACAGGCAGAGGGCGATGGCGGTGGCCATGTCGGGCGAGAGTTGGCCTAGCTGGGCAAACACTTTTGTGTAGTCGAGGGTTTTAAAATTAATAAAGATCAGGAAGATGGCCAAGAGAAAGCCTGCATCGCCGATACGGTTGACGACGAACGCTTTGGAGGCGGCTTTGGCGGCGGAGACTTTATCGTAGTAATAGCCGATGAGCAGATAGGAGCAGAGGCCGACCCCCTCCCACCCGATGAACAGGACCGCATAGTTGTTGCCCATGACGAGCAGCAACATGGAGACCATGAACAGGTTCATATAGGTGAAGAAGCGAGTGAAGCCGGCTTCACCGTGCATGTAGCCGACGGAATAGACGTGAATCAGGAATCCCACGCCGGTGACAACCAAGAGCCAGACGCAGGTCAGGGGGTCTACCAGATAGGCCAGGTTAATGGTGAGGTCGCCGCCGAAGATCCATTGATACGCTACAACTTCATGAGTGGCTCCGGTGCGGAGGACATCTGCGAAGACGCCGATGACACAGAGGAATGAGAGTCCTACGGACCCCCAGGCGAGGCGGTGGGCGACCTCATGAGAATACCGGCTGCCAAGGAGCCCATTGGCAATGACGGCCAGCAAGGGGAAGACCGGAATCAGTTTAATGAGCAGATCAGTTAAATCGAACACGTTACCACTTCAAAAGGTTCATTTCATCGACGTTGGTTGAGAGCTTCCCGCGGAACACGACAATGATGATAGCTAAGCCGATGGCGGCTTCTCCTGCGGCGATCGCAATGATGAACAGGGCCACCAACTGGCCGGCCATGGACTCAAGATAATAAGAAAAGGCCACGAGATTGATATTGGCGGCGTTGAGCATAATCTCGACGGACATCAGCACGATAATAAAATTGCGTCTGATCAGGACGCCGAGGAGTCCGATGACGAACAGGACTGCACTGACTGCCACATAGGCGGCTAACGGAAGCATGCGTCAGTCTTTCCTCAAGTTGAGCGGCTTGGGTGTTTTCGCCAGCACGATTGCTCCGATAATCGCACCCAACAAGAAGACCCCCACGATTTCAAATTGCAGGAGATAGTCGCTGAACATCTTGATTCCGATCGCGGCCGTGTCCCCGTCCTGCAGGACCGCGACGGCTGGTGCGTCGCCTTTCGCTCCGGCAAAGGGCGAGTGGAGTAAGAGATATATCACGTAGAGGGATCCCAGAATGGCCGGGGTCAAAAAATACAGATAGGTGGAGTGAAAATAGCGCTCATCCGTTTTCAGATTCAGGAGCATCAGGACGAAGAGATAGAGCACGAGGATGGCTCCGGCATACACGATGACTTGGACGGCCCAGAGAAACTCTGCGTTGAGCAGGACGAAAAATCCGGAGACGTGCAGCAGCAGGGCAAGCAAGGCCAACCCGCAGTGGACTGGATTTTTGAGCGCGACCGTCATGACGGCGGCCGCAATACTCATCAGCGCAAAATACGAAAAGAAGACAGCAATCATCAGGTGTCTCAGCTCAAATGCTTGGGAGTCGATTGTGTGGCTTTGAGGACCGACTGGGGGAAATAGTATCGGTACTCACGACTCTCCTCGACATTTTTCTCCTGGTTATGGGCGTACAGATATTTTTTCGCGTCACTGAGATGACGCTCGCCAATGTCGTAGAGCCGCTTCTTGTCGAAGAGGAGGGTGCGCTTGTCATGCGTGGAGAATTCGTACATCTTGGTCATGGCCAGCGCATTGACGGGGCAGGCTTCCACACAGTACCCGCAGAACACACACTTCGTGATGTCGATGTAAAACTCTGTTGCGTACCGTTGCAGGGGGCGGGTTGGGTCCTCCGCACTGATCACCTTAATACAACGGGACGGACAGGCGGCCTCACAGAGATCGCAGCCCACGCAGCGTTCGCGCCCATCGTCATAGCGCAGCAGCGATAATGCGCCCCGATGGGTGTCGGGAAGGGTCCGCTGTTCGCGCGGGTACTGAAACGTAATCGGGCGATGGAACATGTGGCGAAACGTCACCTTCATCGCATCCCAGATCTCATAGAACAGGGCTGCATGCAGAATCTTTTTTGTCAGTGTGGCAACGCTCATTGTCGGCTCCCGCCCGCGATACGAATATCGATCCTTATGTTTACGCCTTTTCGATGCTGACCCATGTGTGTTTAAAGGTCGGCACGCCAGTGACAGCATCTACCTGTACAGCCATTAAATCTTTGACCGGGGGTTCATTGAAATGCTCCGGGAAGAAGCAGGTGTTCGGTGCCTGTGCAATATCGGACTGCACGCCCAGTTGGAGCGAGCCCCGTTCAGAAGTCACGCGAACCTTTGTGCCTTCTTGGAGTCCCAGTCGTTGCATATCGGCTACATTCATCCGAAGCTTTCCGGTGTTTGGCGCAATGTTGATCAGTCCCGGCGCCTCTGTCGACATCTTGCCTGAATGGGCGAGTAATTGTCCCATCACTAGTGCAAAGGGACGTTTGGAATCGGTGACTGGCGCCGCAGCGCGATAGCGAGTCTTCACTTCGGCGGCGTATCCGTTTGTCAGGTATTGATCGGGATCTGGCGTTACTTTACGAGGCTGGCCGAGGTTGTAGTACCCGGGCAGGAGTTTCATGATTTCGGTTTGAATGTCGTTGGCTGATTCGTATCCCCACTGGGCTCCCAGTGCGTTGGCCAGGGCGGTCATGATGTGCCAGTCTGGAAGGCTTTCTCCGACGGGATCCATGGCCTGACGCACGCGCAGGACGCGTCCTTCCAGATTTGTAAACGTCCCCTCTTTCTCTGCGTAGGTGCAGGCGGGCAGGACAAAATGCGCCTGACGACCGGTGTCGGTTAAGAAGGGATCTTGGACAACCAGCAGCTCAAGCCGTTCAAGCGCGCTGCGGACTTCAACTGAAGCCGGGAGTGTGGCCAAGGGATTTTCGCCGATGACATACAAGGCCTTGATCTGACCGCTTTTGCAGCGCTTTAAAATTTCAATCAGGTTGGCGCCGGTTGCAGTGGCGGGTAATGAAGCCTCCCACGCCTTGCTGAATCGGTCCCGCGCCCCCGCATCGTCGTAACGGCTCTGGCCTGGTAGGAATTCAGGCGCAACGCCCATGTCCACCGCGCCCTGCTCGTTCGGCTCTTCCGTCAAGGTGTTGACGCCGCAGCCGGGCTGGCCGAGTTTACCGGTTATCCAGGCCAGGTCGATCAGCTTCAACACATTCTGATAGCCATCAGGCCGCCGCACGATACCCTCTGCGCAGAGGAAAATAGAACGTGGCGCTTCGGCCATGATGGCGGAGATTTCTCGATAGGCGTCGACGGAAATTCCCGTGTACGCGGCAATCTGTTCGAGAGAGAGACCAGCCAACGCGGCTTTCAATGCCTCGTAGGCTTTCGGGTGTTTTTCGATGGCGTTTTCGTCGACGAGGTCCTGATCGATAGTGGCTTTGACGAGGCCATCTATGACCCATCCCTCAGTGCCTGGCTTGATGAGGAATGGATGGGAGGCCAGCTTTCCGATGTTCGTGACGGTCGAATCGAGAACGACCACCTGCGCTTTGTACACCCGGATAGCTTCCTTGATCCGGACCGCGGTCAAGGGATTAGTCTCGGTGATGTTGGAGCCGATCACCAGAACGGCCTTGGCTTTCGTGAGGTCTTCCCAGTCGTTGGGAGTCCGTCCGAATCCCAGGGCATGGCGGGAGGCGTGGACGAAATTCATATGGCCGTAGCGGGCGCTGCTGTCGAGATGATTACTGCCGAACACGGTCCGCATGAGTTTTTGGAACAGATAGAGTTCTTCGTTCGTGCAACGGGCGGTAATCAAGCCAGCAATCGCATCCGCGCCGTGTTTCTGCTTCACCTCGTTGAAACGGTCGACGACCTGGTGCATCGCTTCGAGCCAGGGCTTGGGCACGAGTTGGTTTCCCTCGCGCACAAGCGGCTGAGTGAGCCGAGTCTTGCTGTCGAGATACTCGAATCCGAACCGTCCCCGGACGCAGAGTCCACCGTGTCCTTTGGCGGTGTCCTCGCGATCGCCCCATTTATTCTTCCAGGACAAGGGGGAGGTCACGCGGATGACTTCAGAGTCTTTCGTTTCCAGATAGAGTTGGCAGCCGTCGCCACAATAGTTGCAAGTGCTGGCGGTCTTTTTCATTTGCCAGGGCTTGTAGAGGTACTTCGAATACTTGTTCGTGATCGCGCCGACGGGGCATACGGCAAGACAGTCGCCGCAGAATTCGCAGGACAGCGGGAGGTCGCCCTTCGCCACAACCTGGTTGAAGCCGCCCTTTTTCATGAATTGCAGGGCGTCGATCATCAGCACGTCTTTGCAGACGTTGATGCATTCGGCGCAGGCGATGCAGCGATTCATGTTGAAATCGAGAACGAGGCTGCGGGTATCTTCCGGAATGAATTTCTGCTTTGCGCTGGCCAGATTCGTCACGCCGTGTTGAAACGCCATGTCCTGGAGTTCGCAGTGGCCGTCCGCGTCACAGACCGGACAATCCAGCGGATGGACCGAGAGATGTTTTTCGACGGCTTTCTTTCGTGCGAGGAAGAGATCCTCCCCCTCTGTTCTGATCACCATCCCGGCGGTGGCTTTGGCTGTACACGACCGAACCGGAGCCTTCTTCCCTTCTTGCATGACGAGGCACATGCCGCACGAGCCGAATGGGTCGAAGGTATAGTGATAGCACATGGCCGGAATGATCTTGCCCGTGCTGGAAATTACGTCGTATAGCGAGACGCCGTCTTTGGCTGACACGGTCTTCCCGTCGATGCTGAGCTCGATCGACGTGGCTTCGATATCCGGATTGGTGGCTGGCTTCAAGCCCATGGTTCGGATCCTTGTCTCTCTCTGGCTACCGGTCGCATTCGCCCATGACAATATCGTACGTGCCGAACAATGTAATGGCGTCGGCGATCATATACCCGCGTGACATGTAATCAAATGCGCCCATATGAATGAAGGAAGGAGCGCGGATTTTCAGGCGATAGGGTTTCCCACCGCCGGTACTGACAATATGGAAACCCAGTTCACCTTTATGCGCTTCCGTTCCGCAGTAGATTTCCCCCGGGGGTGCGTTGAAACCCTGGGAGAACAGTTTGAACTGCTGGATCATGGCCTCGAGATTCGTAAAGACCCGTTCTTTAGGCGGCAGCGTGACGCTCGGGACATCCGCCATGATCGGACCTTCCTGCATCTGCTCCAGGCACTGCCGGATGATTTTGACGCTTTCATACAGTTCCATGACCCGGATCCAATAGCGATCGTAGGTGTCGCCATTTTTTCCCACCGGTACACTGAATTCGCATTTGGGATAGGCTGAATAGGGCTCGTACTTGCGCAAGTCGTAATCGACGCCGGAACCGCGCAATGTCGGGCCACTGAGTCCGAAGCTGACAGCATCTTCCGCTGAGATGACGGCGACGCCCTTAGTGCGTGCGACCCAGATTCGGTTCGTCTCCAGGAAGACGATGTACTCATCGATCTTGGGTGGAAAGTAGTCGAGAAATTTCTTGAGCTTGTCGAGCAAGGATGGAGTGAAATCGCGTTCGACCCCACCGATCCGGTACCAGCTGGTGGTCAATCGGGCGCCACAGAGCTCATCGAACCAGTCCAAGAGGATTTCCCGGTCGCGGAAACAATAGAAGAAGACGGTCATGGCACCGATATCAAGCGCCTGGGTTCCTAGCCAGAATTGATGGCCGATGATGCGCTGAACTTCCGCGACGATGGTACGGAGGTACTCGGCCCGATCAGGCACTTGGAGATTCAGCAGCTTCTCGACGGCGCGGCAATAGGCGAAGTTGTTGTACATCGCGCAGACATAATCGAGCCGGTCCGTATGGGGAATAAACTGGTGATAGGTGCCATCTTCGGCGAGTTTCTCGACCCCGCGGTGGAGAAAACCCAAGACCGGCGTCGATTTGACCAGCCGTTCCCCTTCTAATTCCAGAATCACTTTGAGGACACCATGGGTGCTTGGGTGCTGCGGCCCCATGTTGAGCAGTAGTTCCTCGGTCCGGAGCGTCGGGAGCGATTCGCTCTCCGGATGTTCCGGATCGACTTTATAGACTGTCGTTCTCTGGTCTTCAAACGCCATGAGCCGATCTCGTTCCTATCGAGGCACTTCGTCGAGGAAATCAAACGTGTCTCGCCAGCCTTTGCCGCGGAGCGGAAAATCTTTCCGCAGCGGATAGCCTTCGGTGTAATCGTCGGGCATCAGGATACGGCGCAGATCCGGGTGATTCCGAAAGCGGATCCCCATCATGTCGTACACTTCGCGCTCCATGAAATCGGCACCTTTCCAGATGTCGGTCAGGGAGTCGACGATACAATCAGATTCCGGGACCCGGGTCTTGAGTCTGATACGCTGGCGTTTCCGGATCGCATAGAATTCCCAGACCACTTCAAAGCGGTCTTCGTCATCGGGCCAGTCCACGGAACTGACATGGACGATATAGTCAAAGTCCATCCCAGGATCGTCGTGCAGAAACTGAGCGACTTCGTGAACCTTTTCTCGCGTCACGGTCACGGATACATCGCCCCGCCATTCAGTGGATGACAGAAAGCCCACGGGAAAGGTGTCTTGAACTCGTTGTGCCAGTTGATGCATTGCGCCGTTCCTAGATCTTCAAGCCGGGTTTGACCTGGTCGGGCTGTGTGACAAATACCCGCTTTTGCATGATGCGCTCTTGCAGTTTCAGGATGCCGTCGAACAGTGCCTCCGGCGTGGGAGGGCAACCGGGTACATAGATATCGACGGGGACGAACCGGTCGACGCCCTGGACGACGCTATAGCTGTCATAGATATTGCCGGAGGTGGCGCAAGATCCCATAGCGATGACGTACTTAGGCTCCGGCATTTGATCGTAAATCTTTCGGATCACGGGGGCCATGCGTCGACAGACGGTTCCGGCGACAATCATCAAGTCGGACTGTCTGGGGGAGGCACGGAAGACACCCGCTCCATAGCGATCCATGTCATAGCGGGAGGACACCGCGGCAATCATTTCGATCGCGCAGCAGGCCAGGCCGAAGGTCATGGGCCAGAGCGAGCCTTTGCGGGCCCAGTTTACGGCCTTTTCGACGGTGGTGGTAATGACATCGGGAGAGCCGTCCTTGTCCGGCCGCCCCAGTTGGATCAGTCCCATTCAAGTGCCCCTTTTCGCCAGGCGTAGACATACGCGACCAGGAACAGCGCGATAAACACCATCATCTCAACCAGCCCAATGATTCCGAGCTTTTCGAATACAATGGCCCAGGGATAGAGAAAGATCACTTCAATGTCGAAGATCACGAACAGCATCGCAAAGACGTAATACCGGACGGGAAACGGCATGCGAGCGTCTGAAAATGGTTCAGATCCGCACTCATAGGTCGATAACTTTTCCGGTTCAGGGTATCTCGGTTGTACAAAATAACTGAGCACCAGTGTGACGACCCCAAAGGCCAGGGCGATAAATATAAATAGAAGTATCGGAAAATACCTGGTGAGATACTCGAGCAGAAGATCAAAGCCGGTCATCGTTCCCATCTCGCAAGATGTTGAACTGGAAAGAAGAGTCGAGATCTTAGTTCTGCGGTCTGGGGGATAGCAAGCGGACAAAGGACCTACAAAAACGGACCCGAAAGCCCTAGACGGTCCTGCTAGGAGCCGTTCATCGAAAAAACGAAAAATTCCCGTATTTGCGGTTCCTGAGTGCGAGGCCCAAGCTTTAGGCCTTAGAGCAATTGCTGCCTCAATAGCCTGTGGTTATGAGCTTGTTACGGTTTTTGTGATTCGGGTGTGAGTCGAGGAGTACGGACCGTCCGAAGTTGGGTTGGAGGAGTCCCTTGAGCGATATCCCACTCTGCTTCCAGAGGGGAGAATGCCTTCGCCTTCCGGCGTCTGTGGATTTGGGTTTCGATCCGTGCTTGTTTCTTCGGATCTGGATTGTCCGGTGATTTAGGGGGCGTCATGTCCTTCGATGCTAATTCTATTTGAGGAGAGCACGGATAGGAGTGTCGTACGATAGCACCTTGTAAAAAGGTCCGTCAAACGACCGTACAATTCCACAGGGGAAATTCTTGACAATACCCTATTATTTGCTATGGTTTGCGAGGATCCACTCGCCTCAACCAAGGACAACATATATGAAAACGACTACGTCTCTTTTCTTGGCCCTGACATTGTGTGTGGTCGCGGTCCCTTCTGGCGCCCAGCCGGTTGACACGAGCACCATACGATTCGGGGAAGGAGCATTGGCCTTCGCTGAGGGAGCGATTCAAAAAACGACGCCTCGTGATGGCATTGTAAACCTCATCACCGGGGATAATCAGTCGACCGGCGATCGAATGATTTTGGGACAGAACGATGCGTTGTATCTCAAGCTCGATAATCCGCATGACGTCGCGCCGGGGGATCTCTATACCGTCTATCGTCGAGTGCGGAAAGTCTTTCACCCGGCCACGGGCGAATATCTTGGGTTTGTCATAATCCGGCTGGCAGTTGTGCAGGCGACGCAAGTGGATCATGCCTTAACGACGGTTCAAGTTGTTCGGAGTTACGGGGTCGTTGCGCCCGGCGATCCCGTGATGCGCTTTGTGCCGCCGGCTTCTTCAGAAGAGCCCAGTCAAGTGAGTGAAGTGGCGGAACTTCGGGGAATGATTGTTGAGCTCCAGGCCGATAAGCCTATGACGCTGGTCTCGCAGTTCGATGTGGTCTATCTCGACCGTGGGAGGGGAGATGGCCTCAGGAGCGGAGACATGCTGGAGTTGCATCGCCACAGCCAGGGACTCCCGCCGCGGAAAATCGGACAATTGAAAGTGATCGCGACGGAGGATCGGACCGCGACCGCCATGATCCAGGGCGCCACGACCAGAGTCATGAAGGGAGATCGATTCAAGCTCGCAGGTCATTCGGCGCCGGCGGTTTTACCCGTCGAGATTCCTGTTCAGCCGCTGTCTCAGCCCAAGTCCCTTCAGATGGAGAAGGCGGTGGCAGCCGTTCCGTCGGATCTCGTTGCGAGGAAGCTGAAGGTGCAAGACGCTTTGGGAGAAAGCCGGTTGAATCTTGGGGAAGTCACGAATTTTCTCCGATACGATTCAGGAGAGGCTTCGATTCGGCCGGAAGGATACAAAATCCTGGATCAATTGATCGAGTATTTGCGCACCAGTGGGGACGCGCGAATGATCCGGGTCGAGGGTCATGCAGACAATGTCGAGATCGGTCCGACCTTGAAGTCGCGCTATCCGAGCAATTGGGAGCTGTCCAAGGCCCGCGCGAGCGGTGTCCTTCGCTATCTGGTCGAAAAGGGGGGATTGGATTCGGCTCGCCTGGCTTCCGTCGGCTATGGCGATGGACGACCGGTTGCGACGAACGCAACTGAAGAGGGCCGGACCAGTAATCGTCGTGTGGAAGTCCTGCTCTACGCTCCGACCTCAACGGAGGCCAATCCTCCCCAGCCGGCTATGCCCAAGACGGCAGATAAGCCGGATAGCGACCCTGCCAGTCTCAGTGCGAAAGGTGCTCACGACTCGGCATCCGTGCCTGCGGCATCGGATGCCGTGGGAGGCCCATCTGACTCTTCAGTAATCGGACAGGATGCTCTCCCGGCGGACCACGGACCAGGGACTCTCAGCCTTCCTGACTCTTCAGGGTCGGTCGGGCTCCCAGATCCGACCGCGCAGGATCCGGCGGTACCCACTGGTCGGCCCTTAGAGTAAGCTTCGCTGTTCAATGGGCGGACGCATGCCTCATGCGTCCGCCCATTGAACAGTTCTTCGGCGGTCATTCTCCCCTCACCTCTTTCCCTTCGTTGTTCTGGCTTTCGGCTCGCTGCTAGAATGCCGAATGCCTATCGATTCTCGTCCACCTATCGATTGTCCGAATGGCCCCATGTTTGCCGACGTGATTGTTCCTCGGCATCTGGCGAAAACCTTCACCTATCTGATTCCGCCCTCGCTGGTGAGCCGGGTTGGAGTGGGCCAGCGGGTGGTCGTGCCATTTGGGCGGACGACGTTGGAGGGGGCCGTTATAGGGCTGACGCGCCATCTGCCCAGCGGGGTGAAGGTCTCCCAACTCAAGGCCATTGCTGCGGTATCAGCGGGCGACGGTCTGACAGGGTTTGCTCCCGGGATGTTCGAGCTCTCGCGGGAGGTCGCCGAAGAATATATCGCTCCATGGGGGCAGTGTCTTCGGCTTGTGGCGCCGTCGGCTCGCGCGGTTCCTCAACCCAAATGGTCCTATGTGGCCACTTCAGAGGGACGTCTGGCCTTGAAGCAAGGCACTTGCCCGGACGTGCATCTTCCACTACTCCAACGAATCGCGCGCAGGACGAAGGGCCTCTCTGCTTCGACCATTCAGTTGTCTCGACGGAACTGCGACCGTCAGGCGCTTAGGTTTCTTGAAGCTCAGCAATGGATTGTCCGGAGCGAGGGGACTCCCTCCATTCGCCCGTCTCGCATCCGCCGGAGCGAGCCCGAAAGGGAACTCTCGATCCATCCATTTGTGCCACTCACTCCAGCGGTAGAGGTGCTGCAGCGGGTCCAGGGGCTCATGCAGGATTGCCCGACAAGGGTACTGATCGACGGGGCCTTGGACTATCGAGTCGGGATCATGGCAAGGGTGGCCCAATTTGTCCTGGACCAAGGGCGCTCCGTTCTCATTATTATCGGTGAAGTCGTGCGCGCCCAGTGGTTGGCTCAGGTCCTTCAAGAATCCACCCTATACCCCGTCACGCTTCAACCCCGGGAAGTGCCGGGAGTTGAGGGTGAACTGAATGAGAAGGGCGCTCCGCAGATTGTGGTAGGGACCCGTTCAGCCATATTTTATCCTCTTCGATCGATCGGATTGATCTGGGTTGATGGGGAAGAAGACTCCGCCCTGAAAGAGCCTCAGGAGCCGCACTATCACGCGCGAGAGGTGGCCTGGATGCGGGCGCAGCACGAGTCCGCATTGTTGGTGTATGGATCCGCCCATCCGTCTCTGGAAGTGAGGAGCGTGGGAGAGATCGAACGGGTGGCTCAACGCAAAGAGCCAGAGAGTGTTCCCCATATCGAACTGGTGGATATGAGTCGGGAGTTCGGCGGAGCGCCATTCAGCTCCATCCTCACGGCTGCCCTGCGAGCTACCGTGGCGCGACAAGATCGCGCGATCTTATTTCTCAACCGCCGGGGGTATGCCGGGGCGCTTGTCTGTCGCGATTGCGGATGGGTGCCGCGCTGTCCGTCATGTGCCGTTGCGTTGGTGTATTACCGGGAGTCCGCACGCCTCGCCTGTCGCTATTGCGGACGTAAAGAATCGCTGCCTGAAATCTGCGGAGCCTGTGGAGCGTCACGCTTGAGTCCGATTGGGGAAGGGACGGAACGGATCGAGCAGGAAGTCCACCGGCTTTGTCCGGGGGCGCGGATTCTCCGAATTGATCGCGACACGACTCGTGGGGTGGTGTCCGCTCGTCGATTGTGGCAGCAAGTCCATGCCCGTACCTGGGACATTTTGATCGGGACGCAGGCATTGTTTCAACGGGAGCCTATTCTGCCGGTTGGTCTTGTGGGAATCGTCGATGCAGATTCCGGACTGCACATCCCGGATTTTCGTGCGGCTGAACGGACCCACCAGTTGTTGGTTGATGCGGTGAATCTCGCGCGGCCGGCCCCCTCCGGCGGGCGGGTCATCTTGCAAACCTCGTTGCCGATGCATCACGTCATGCAGGCGGTCGCCGCCCACGATCCGGCGAGATTTTACGCTGAGGAGATGCAGGCGCGTCGCTTGTTGGGGTACCCACCGGTCCAGCATCTCATCTATCTGACGGTGTCAGGGAAAGATCGGCGGCTGACCGAGTTGGCGGCGCAGCGATGGGTGGGTGAATTACACAAGACCCTATCCGTTCGGCACCCTGCGGCATCATCTGGATTGGCTTCGTCACAGCAGAGTCTATCGGCTGATCCACAGCGCCAGGGGATCGTCGTGCTCGGACCGGTGGCGGCGACTGGGGTTGGATCCAGTGGGATATTGGGGTGGCACATCATGGTGAAAGGTGGAGATCGCACGGCGATGCGGGACGGAGTCCGCCGATCGCTTGAGACCATGGAGCGAGCGTATCCAGGTCGTATCTTCAAGTTCAGCGTGGATGTCGATCCGGTCGATATGGGGTAGCAGACTATCGCTTTTTCTGGCGTGAGGGCCGTTTGGCGAGCTCAGGTGTGGAGAGGGTGGTTGAGGGTGCCGGTGTTTCTGGCTTTCGTTTGAACAGGCCGTATGAAAAGGACATCCAAAAGACCGATGAGAACAGACCAAGCACCACCGCGGAGAGGATCGTACCCATTTCTTCATCGGAGGGTCCCGCTGGAACTGATTTGAGCTGTATCATCAGTTGCAGCGGCCAGGCGAAACTCTCAAGCCCGAGCAACAGCGTCGACCAGGCCCAAATCTCCGTGATGGTGCGGCACTTCCAATATAAAAACGAACCGACCAACGCGACCCACAGGGCGACCACTCCGGGCAGCAGCGTGCCCCACAGCAGCCAGAATCCTATGGCCACGACGGCGGTGCCGAGGCTGATATTCAGCAGCATGATTCTGTGAGTAGCTGGAGGCATGGAGGCGGCAGTGTGCCGGGCAGGATGCCGTGATGTCAACGTGGAGTGAGGGCTGTGGGCGTGAGCTAGTGGCTGAGTTCTGATTGGGCCGCATCCAGAAGCGTCTGCATATCGAACGGTTTCTGAAGGGTTCGTCGGGCGCCAAGCATTTTTGCCACATCGAGAAAATTCAAGATGCCGATCATGTCGCTGCCGCCGGTAATGGCAATCACGCGCGAGGCCGGGAACTCACGGCGCAGGGTCATAATACTTTCGAGCCCGTCTTGATCGGGCATCAGAATGTCCATGATCACGAGATCTGCGGGCTTCGTCCGATATCGTTCCAGACCCTGCTTCCCGTTGCTGGCTTCCTGTACGTCATACCCCGCCTGTTCCAGGGTCTCTCGGATCAGTTGGCGGATTTGATCTTCGTCGTCAACGACTAGGACTGATGGCATCGTGTTCCTCAACAAGTTCGCGGGCGAGTTCTCGGTATCGCTGATGGGGGGACGGAGTCTCCGAGGCGGCTTGGTCCAGCACCTGTCTGATGGTGTGAGCCACATCCTGCAGCATCAGCGGTTTTAAGACGCATTTGGTTAAGCCTTGGACTTGCTTGGCTTCTGCGGACAGCGTGTGCTCCGATCCCGAACAGAGAATAATGGGAAGATCGGGACGTAATAGCCGACAGTCTTTCGCGAGGGCAATGCCGCTCATGTTCGGCATTGTCACGTCAGTGATCAGCAGGTCGAACCGCTGAGGGGCCATGCGGAACGCCTGCAAGGCTTCCGACGCGCTCATGCGCACCACGGCATAGTACCCGAGCGACTCTAGCATCTCCCCTCCAAAACGGGCAAGGGATTCCTCATCGTCGACAAAGAGGACGCATTCATGCCCTTGCGGGAGCGGCTCTTCGGCGTTGGGAGAAACGGCCGTGGCGTTCTGGGTGGGGATAATCGGCAGGTAGACCTCGACGGTCGTGCCGGTTCCCGGGGCGCTGTCCACAAAAATAGTTCCGCCATGGGCGGTGATGATGCCATGCACGACGGCGAGACCCATGCCGCGCCCTGTGCCAAGATCCTTCGTTGTAAAGAAGGGATCGAAGATGCGCTCTTGAACGTCAGGCGGCATCCCTTCCCCCGTGTCTTGGACCATCAGTCGCGCGTAGGCGCCAGGCTCCAAGCGCGCCTGGGGGCCGACTCGCAGTTGTGTAACCTGGACTTCCTCCAGCGCGACGGTGAGTGTTCCGCCCGTTTTCTGCATGGCGTGCAAGGCGTTCTCCACGAGATTGAGCAGCATCTGATGCATCTGGGAGGAATCGGCCGATACCGGCGGCGTCGGAACGTGGATGCGCTCGTTGAGCTGAACCCAGGAGGGGACCAGCGGCCGGAGCAGCTTCAGGGATTCCTTGATGAGGATGTGTAACGAGAGCGGGCGTTTGAGATGGCGCCCTTGCTGGCTGAATGTAAGGAGTTGATGGACCAGATCGCGAGACTTCCGTCCGGCGGCAATAATCTGATCGAGATGTCGCCGGACCTTGTGATCCTTTGCGATGGCTTTGAGGGCCAGTTCACTGAATCCAAGAACGGCGGTCAGGCTGTTATTGAATTCATGTGCGATCCCTCCGGCCAGGGTTCCGATTGCTTGCATCTTTTGGAGGTGTTGCGTTTGAGTGAGGAGATGTTCTCGCTCTTGTTCCGCCAGCTTGCGGGCCGAGATTTCTTCGTGGGTGACGACTAATCCGTCCCAGGGGCCGTGAAGTGGCATGACGGTCATGGCAAACCACCGCGCCTCAGTGGGTGTCTGGCAGGGATACTCGAGAGAAAACCGGTCACGGGTCCCTGTCCTGACGGCTTCGATCCCTTCAAGCGCACTCTGCGCAGTGGCATCCCCTCCTTGCGCCGCGTTCTTGAGGCTGACAAGGTAGTTGTGTCCCGGTGAGATTGGTGCAGCCTCGCCGGTCCCTGTCAGTCCGAATTGCCGCCACGCGGTGTTGACGGCCGTGATCTGGCCGGTCTGGTCGAGTACGGCGACTTCAGCCGTCAGTGAATCGAGCACGGCTTGATTCAAGGCGTCCTTCTCACGGAGCAGTTCGTCCAGGGCTTTGCGAGCGGAGATATCCACGATGGTGGCGAGAACATGCGTTCCGGTTGACGTGCGAAGCGGGGCGAGCCCGATTTCAACAGAGATCTCCTTCCCATCCTTCCTTCGCGCGAGAAACTCGCGGCCGGCGCCCATCGGTCGAGAGACTGGCGAAGAGAAGAAGCATCGGCGCTGATCGGCGTGGCTGGACTTGAATTCATCCGGCACCAGGATGTCGACCGAGTGGCCGATGAGTTCGCCGTGACCGTAGCCGAATATGTTTTCGAGGGTTGCGTTCGCCAGCGTGATCGTTCCGTCCTCTGACGTCAGGAGGATGCCGTTGGGGGCAGATTCCACGACCAGTCTGAATTGTTCATCTCGATCGTGCGCAATCTGCTCCATCATCACATGCGGCGTAAGATCTTGCAGGGTGCCGGTCACGCGGGTGGCTTGATTCGTCGTGTCTCTGACAATCGCCTCCCCGAGGCAGTGCACGTGGCGAACGGTGCCATTCGGTTGAACAATGCGGCAGCTCACATCCAGCGGTGCGCCGCTCTCTAGATACTGAGTCAGGGCGGTATGAAGACGATCGCGATCGTCCGGATGGAATGAGGACAGGAACCGGTCATGGCTGGGAGCAATCGTGTCCTGTGGATGGCCCAAAATACGGTACAGCTCTTTCGACCACTGCGCGGTATTGTCCCCAGGATTCCATTCCCAGCTTCCAAGGTGAGCCGCGGTCTCAGCTGACGTCAATTGCTGCTCAAGTCGCTGGGTGGTCGAACGGGCCTGTTGTTCTGCGGTCAGATCCGAACAGGAGAGCAACGTCGCAGCCCTCCCCTTCCAGAGCACGGGCGAGGCGGAGATCATGACCGTGACGACTTTGTGCAGCGTGTGCGAATCCAGACAGACGAATCGTTCTTCGTAACAGGTGCGCGGATCCCCTGAGCCGCGCAGGTGCTGCATGCGTTGCCGCGCGGCCTCCTGCCGGTCAGGAGGCAGGATCGCCGCCAAAGGATTGCCAATGAGTTGTTCCGGAGACGTGGCGCCAAGGAGTCGAATTCCGGCGGCATTGACGTAGGCAATGCGGTTATCTTCGCCGATCACCAGAATGGTTTCGGCCATGAGCTCTGCCAAGAGGTGCGAAGGGTCGTGCGTGTGTTTGAGGGCTTCTTCGGCCTGCTGCCGTTGGGTGATATCATTCATCACCCAGATAAACTGGATCACGGTTCCCGCCCGATTCTTGACGGGGGAGAGTGTGACTTCGTTCCAGAAGGGAGTGCCGTTTTTCCGATAATGACGGACGGTGACGCGACAGGCCCGGCTGTCCTGAAGAGCCAGCCCGATTTTCTCAACTGCCGTACGGTCGGTGTGGGCCCCGTTCAGAAAGTGCGTGGATTGTCCCAAGACCTCGCTCTCCGCGTAGCCGGTCAGGAGCCGGAATGCCGGATTCGCCTGGATGATCGGATGGCGGGGAACGGAGGCATCGGTGACCAGCACGCCGGAGTTTGTGGCGGCAATTACCCTGGATTGAAGAAAGGTGTGCCGTCGTTCACGAACGAAGGCCCAGAGAGCGGCACCGGTGAGCAGAGCGCTGCCAAACAAGAGATTCCCGGTTACGTCCATGCCGGGCTCCAATGTGTTGCCAGCTTCAGCCTGCGGGATTTCTCGATTATGCGATCGCGGTTTCGTCGCCCCCCGTCGCTTCGATCTGTCGGTTCCGCACGAAGGAGGAGAGCCAATTGATGCAGAGAAGGGCCAAACAGCATCACGGGAGAACAGCAACGAGGGATAGGTGCACAACACGCCATAGGTTACGGATAAGTATAAAGAAACTCATGCGAATAGCCTAGAGGTAGACGCGTGGGCGTGAAATAAAAATAGGACCTACTGAAGTAGAGCCGTCCGACTCCGGCTATTGTTTCCTCTTCGCGAAAAACGCAGCGGCTTGGGCCCGCCGTGTCACACGCAGCTTCTGAAAGACATTGGCTAAGTAATTTTTGACCGTCTTATCGCTAAGGTTCAGGGCGGTGGCGATTTCCTTGTTGGTTTGACCTTCTGCCACAAGGGCCAGGACCCGCTCTTCTTGTGGAGACAACGGTTCGGTTCCCGGTGGGGCGGAGCCCTTGCTGAGGCCTCGCAGCCATGTGAGGGCTCGTTCTGTGACACTGGGATCGAGGATGGAATGCCCCTCTGCCACAGCATGCACCGCGCGGAGCAGTGCGGCCGAATCAATCTCTTTCAGCACATAGCCGTGGGCGCCCGCCAATACCGCCGCGAGGACTGAATCATCGTCGGCGTACGAGGTGAGGAAAATGACACGTATGTCGGGGTGGGTCGCCAGAATCTCCCGGCAGGCATCCACGCCGGATCCGTCCGGGAGCCGCACGTCCATGAGAATGACGTGCGGCTTCAATCGTGCTGCGTCGCGAACCGCCTCGCCGACCGTCGAGGATTCCCCGACGACCGTGACGTGCTCGTGCTGGGTGAGGACGGTGCGAAGCCCGACCCGGACGACCTCGTGATCGTCGACGAGCAGCAGTCGAACCGTGTTCGCTTTCACTTTCGGCATGGCGAGTCTCCTTCGGTAGATCGCTTCGGTAAATCAATGGTGATGCGGGTGCCGTGTTGTGGGACGGACCTAATCGCGAACCGTCCGCCGACTTTCCTGGCCCTGGCCTCCATGTTCGTCAGGCCGTGTCCGGCTCCGTGCATACTGGCGGGATTGAAGCCCCTCCCGTTGTCGGCGATCGTCAGGCGGATGGAACGGGAGAGCGATTTCAAGGACACTGTTGTTTGTGTGGCCTCCGCGTGGCGGAGGCTGTTGCTGAGAGCTTCACGTACCACGTTTAGTAGGTGAAGAGCCTGTTCAGTGGAGAACGTGTCGGCCAGACACTCATCGATCGTGAGCGTGCAGGGAATCGGATGGTTTGCGGTGAGCGTCTGGACCATGGTTCGTAATGCCATCGGGAAGGTGCTCCCCTGGAGGATCTGGGATTCCAACCCGGCGATGAAGTTCCGCACCTCGCTCATGACGTGGTTCAAGTGTCCGATCGCGCGGTCCATCGAGGCGGCGGCTTTCTTATAATGCCGTTGGGTCATGAGGGGCTTGCAGGCTTCAAGCCCGAGTCCCACGGCATAAAGGGACTGAAGAATGCCGTCGTGAAGATCCTGACTGATGCGTTCCCGTTCATCGAGTGCGGTACGAAGGTCGCGTTCCCGTTGCCGAAGCGTTTCTTCGATCCGCTTTCGTTCGGTGATATCGGTGGAGGCGCCGAGCACCATGGCCGCTTTCCCGGATTCATCCAGGATTGGGCGCTTGACGGTTTGGAGCCAGCGTGTGTGTCCTGCCGAGTCCGTCATCATTTCTTCGGCAATAAACTGTTCGCGGAGAGAGTCCATTACTTCAAGATCTGTTTTTCTGAAGAACGCGAGTTCCCGTGTATTGGAATTGAAGTCCGCATCGGTTTTCCCGACGAGCCGTTCAACCGTGGTGCCGTAGGCCTCGGCGACGGCCTTGTTTACGAGCGTAAAACGTCCCTCGCGGTCTTTGGCGAAGATAAAATTCGGATTGGTGTCGATGATTTGCCTGATGAACGCATGAGAACGCCGCAGGTCTTCTTCAGACTGTTTGATCTGCGAGACGTCGTGGGCCACCCCGATGATGCCGATCATATTTCCTGCGGCATCGCGGTAGGGGGCCTTGGTGGTGAGGTAGGTGATGCGCTTCCCATTGGCGATCGTGCTCTCCTCCAGAGTCTGCGCGGAACCGGTCGACAGGATCAGCCGATCGGCTTCTTTGCAACAGGCTGCGAGATCGGCCGGCCAAATGGCGTCGTCATCTTTTCCGACCACCTCTTGAGGAGACAGCCCGACCGCCCGGGCTCCGGCGGGGTTCATATGCAGATAGTGTCCCTCGAGATCCTTCACGAAAATGATATCCATCGTCGTATTCATGATGGCCGAGAGCAGCGCGTGCTGCTCGCGCAGGGCTTCTTCGGCTTGCTTCCGCTCAGTAATGTCGCGGGCGACTCCAATGACTCCGATGATCTGTCCCTCAGAGTTACGATAGGGAGCTTTGGTCGTCAGATAGATCGTCGTGATGCCGTCGCACACCGAGGTTTCTTCCACTGTGACCGGTTCGCCGGTTTCGAGCACGCGGCGGTCGGCGAGCTGGCAGGAGGCGGCGAGGTCGGATGGCCATATGGCATAGTCGTTCCATCCGATCACCTCCTCGACGGGCATCCCAAGGGCGCGAGCGCCGGCCCGGTTGATATGAATGTATCGACCCTCCAGATCCTTGACAAAAATAATATCGGTCGCGGCATCCATGACGGCCATTAAGAGGGCATGTTCCTGGTGTAGTGCGTTCTCTGCACGGACCCGGTCGGTAATATCCTCGTTGAGTACGATCGCCCCGAGCATTTCTCCCGTATCGTTCTTGACCGGGACGGCGGAATTCCGAATGGTTCGGCGCTCTCCCGTGCGGGTTTCGATGGCGAGGGTTTCGTTCTGCACGTCTTGCCCGCGCGCGAGTACCGTGCCGACCGCCCAGCGGTGAGGAGCGTCTGGTTGTGCAATCGTTTCCCACCAGAGTCCGTCGTCTCCTGGCCGAGGGAGACCAACACGGGCAGCCTCCGCCCAGATGCGATGGCCGACAGGGTTTCCGTATAGGACGTGTCCCTTTTCATCGGTAAACCAGACGCCGATGGGTAAGGTGTCTAGCACCGTCCGCAACTGCCCTTCGCTTCTCGTCAGCGCATCCTCCGTCCGTTTACGGTCGGTGATGTCCTGGATCATCGCGATCGACGAGGAATACTGTCCCTGGGCGTTACGGATGACGGAGACCGTTGTCTGTGCCCAGAGGTAGAGGCCGTCTTTTTTCCGATAGCGTTTCACCAGAGTCTCGTGAGAAGCCTCTCCTGCGTGGAGTCTTGCAATAAGCGCTCTGCTAGCGGGGAGATCGTCCGGATGGGTGAGTCCCTGCATACCCAACGAGTGCAGCTCTTCCGCCGAGTGCCCGGTCATAGCGCAGATAGCTGGGTTGGCCTGGTCGATCCCGTTGCCTGTGAGATGGCTACCGACGACGATGCCGATAGCGGCATTTTCAAAGACGGCTCTAAATCGTTCTTCGCTGGCGCGCAAGGTCTCCTCTGCCCGTTTGCGCTCGGTAATATCGGAGAAGAACCCTTGAATGGCAGGTGTGCCGTTCCAGGTGATCCGCACGGCTTCAACTTGCACGTGGATGGGGGTGCCGTCCATCTTGAGATACAGGCGCTCCGCCCGATGCACGGTGGCTTCGCCGGCCAAGACGCGGCGGAGGTTCTGTGTGACGTCCTCATGGTAGTCGGGATGAATGAATTCGAAGGGGGAGCGCGCAAGAATATCGTTCGGCTCCGTGGCGCCGAGAAGGGTCATGGCCATGGAGTTGACGTAGACGGTTCGTCCTTCACTGAATACAAAGACGCCGGAGGGGGAGAGTTCGACCAAGGTTCGGTAACGTTCCTCGCTTTCCCGCAGCGCCTCTTCTGCCCGCTTGCGCTCGGAGATGTCGCGGATGAAGGCGGTGAACATCGGCTGTCCGCCGACTTCAGACGAAGCAATGGCGAATTCGACGGGAAACTCTTGCCCGCTTCGATGGAGGGCGAAGAATTCAAAGCGGCGTTTTATGGCTGATCCGTCGGCGCTCTGCAGCATGCGATTCATGCCGTGCGCATGGGCTTGGCGGTATCGAGCCGGGATAATTGTTTCATCCAAAGGACATCCCAGTACTTCGTGCGGAGCATAACCGAACAGGAGCTCTGCTTGGGGGTTCCAGCCGATGATCAGACCGCTTTCGTTGATGGAAACGATGGCGTCCAATGCCGTTTCAAGAATAGAACGGGTCCGTGCCTCGCTTTCCCGGAAAGCCAGTTCGTGCCGCTTGCGTTCAGTGATGTCGATATGCGAGCCAAGCAGGCGTACTCGTCGACCATCCGGTTCAGTGACGAACGCGGCACGCGCTTCGATCCAGCGGTAGGTCCCATCCTTATGGCGCAGCCGGAATTCCTGCTGATAGTCGCCCTCGGGATTGGCAAGATAGGCCTGCACATAGGCGATGACCCGGTCATGGTCTTCGGGATGCAGGTGTGACTCCCAGGATTTGAAGCTATCCGCCAGTTCCGTTTCTTCATAGCCGAGCAGCTGTTTCCACTCTCTGGAAAACGATGTTTCGTTCGTGTCCGTCTTCCAGTCCCACAGGCCTGTGTGGGATGCGCGGAGCGCCTGCTGGAGCTTTTCCTGTGAGGCCCCCAGGGCTTCCTCAACCTTCTTGCGCTCGGTGATGTCGCTGAAGGATCCGGCCATCCGAATAGGTTGTCCTGAAGAATCCCAGACCGCCTGGCCTTTAGCGCCAATCCATCGGAGGGTTCCGCTGCCATGCTGGTGGATGCGATACTCGACGTCATAGGGGAGGCGCTCCTCAAGGTGCTGAGTGAGCGCTGCCAGGACGTTAGGGAGGTCATCGGGGTGAACTAACGAAAGCCAGGTGCCGAGCACGTCAGGCCTCGCCTTGTTTCCCACGCCCATGATCTCTTTCATGCGAGGTGAGTAGTAAATGGGGTTGTGCGGTGCAAAGAGGTTGTCCGAGACCCGTTCGGCATACCACAGGCCGTCCCGGGACCCTTGTACGGCAAGGTCGAACCGCGTGACGCTTTTGTGAAGTAGTTCCTCTGCTAGTTTCCGGTCGGTAATGTCCGTTTCCGATCCGGCCATGCGGATCGGGCTGCCATCCTCCGCCCAGAGGGCGACGCCACGATCCAGGATCCACATGTAGGACCCGTCTTTGCGTAGGACTCGGTACTCTTCGCAAAAGGCGGAGGTCTGTTTGGCCAGATAGTGGTCGATGCCCTGGAGCACGCGGTCCAGATCGTCGGGATGGATACGGCTGCGCCATTCATCGATGTGGTTCCTGACTTCATGGTCTGCGAAGCCGCGCATGGCTTTCCATCGCGCAGAGAAGAAGATCTCCCCGGCTTGGATATTCCAATCCCAGATGCCGTCGTGGCTCCCTTGTACCGCCAGGTGCCAACGTTCTTCACTGGCCCGGAGGGCTTCTTCTGCTTGCTTGCGCTCGGTAATATCGAGGGCGGTTCCTGCCATCGCGATCGGATGCGCGGTGGCATCACGCTGGACGTCTGCGCGCATGTGAATGACGCGAATGTCCCCGTTCGGCCGGACAATTCGGCATTCCAGATCGAGCGGGCATTTCCCGAGCAAGGCGTCGTTGACGGCCGCCAGCACGCGATCGTGATCGTCAGGCAGCAGCGCGGCCAAGAATGTGTCATACGTGACAGCGATGGTCCCTGGCTCGTAGCCGAAGATGCGGAATTGCTCCTCAGACCAATCGGTTTCCCCGCTCTCGATATCCCATTCCCAACTGCCCACGTGGGCTAATGCCTGGGCCTCCAGGAGATGCTGTCGTTGACGTTGTAAGGCCTCGGCAGTTTGTCTCTGCTCCGAGACATCCCGACCGATGCCGGTGATGCCGATGATTCGGTTCTGTGGGTCTTTGAGCACGGCTCCGGTCCAATGATAGGGGATGGTCCGCTGGTCTTTGGTTATGAGATGCCCTTCGAGTTCAGCCTTTCCGTCCGTGAACGCGCGTTGAATCGCGCGCGTCGTCTGTTCCTGCTCGTGAGCCGGGACAAAAGCGAGCGCGGATTTGCCGCGTAATTCCTCAGAGCTGTATCCCGTGACCTCTTCGACGCGACAATTCCACTTCACCATGTTCCCCTGGGTGTCGAGGGTGAACATAAAGTCGGGGACCGTTTCTGTGATATTCCGGAGATCGGTGAGCGCCTGAAGGCGTTCCTGCTCGACGCGCTGTCGTTCCGTGATGTCGCGAATAATGCCGCAGGTATAGCCTTTCCCCTCGTAGTCGAGATATGTCACCGAGACTTCGATCGGAAACTCTGAGCCGTCTTTGCGGCGGTGCACGGATTCGTAGGTGGCTGCCCCGCCTTGTCTGATCTTGTCGAGCCGCTGTTGAAATCGTTCCGGATCATGGCCGGGCGCAATGTGGGCGATCGTCAAACCCAAGAGCTCTTCCCGCGAATACCCGAGCGACCGGCAGGCGGCGTCATTGGCGTAGATGAACCGTGTGGAATCGTCGGCCCATAGGACGCCGTCTATGGCATGGTCCACGGCGAATTGGGTAATCCGCAACCGGCGCTCCGCTTGCTGCTGCGTGCGCTCCGCACGCAGTCGCTGGATTTCCGCTCCGGCTCTCGACGCGAACAGGGTGAGGACCGATTGGAGCCATTCGCTGTTGCGCAGCGGTTTGGTATCCATGATGGCGAGGATACCGATCACGGTTCCGCCTTTTTTGATGCGTATCGGGACGCCGCAATAACTCTCGATGCCTAACTGAGCCAACTGTGCAAAGTTGGGAAATGTGTCTTGTACGCGGCTGTCAAAGCTGGCGAATGACTGCTGCAGTGCGGTCTCGCAAGGTGTCTGGGAGAGGGCATACTCAAAATTGCTGACCAGGGTCCCTCCCGATGAGACGGCAATCGTGTGGACCGTGCGGGGGACGGCCTCGGTGACGGTGCCAATGACTGCGTATTGCACCTGCAAGGTTGAGGTGAGCTGATTCACCAAGGACGCGAAAAACTGCTCGCCGGTGTCTGTCGCGGTCCCCTCGACTATCGTGCGGAGCCAGACGGACTGTTCTTGCAGGTCCTGTAGCTGGCGGTCACGGTCGGTGGTCTGCTCATGCAGTGTTCGTTCCTGCTCGGCGAGCTCTCGTGCCGCGTCTGCGAGTTGCGTCCGCAGCGATTCCAGTTCAGGCAGTTGTCCGGTCCCACTCATAGCGCGGCTCCTTGCCAGGTGATGCGTAGGGAACTCGTGTGATTGGCATCGGTTGTGCTCAAGGGGTGATGCAATAGGTCCGGACGTGTAATCTCATGTGCCCCATTGCGAGGCCATGGGGTTGACCTCCGGTCCATCAGGGACGCATAGCCATTGGAAGGGAAGCCATGAGATGTCCGGGATTGTGGGTGCAGATCGGGTTGCAGGAACCGCATCGCACACTCCCACATGAGTGATCCAGAGTCAGGAGGCCGAGGCCCGCAGTGTCCTACGGACCGCCTCCAAATGTCTAGATCCAAATAGGCCTGGCACGGCGTGAATGGATGCGGGGCAGACCTCGCTGAGCGATTCGGGGTTTGCTGTCCGATTCAGGGGGAAGCTTGGTGCGCGCTGATCCGCGTATCCACGGGCTAGGTGGTAGGAGCGGGCCTCTCGCGTGCGTACAGGGGAAGGAGCATAAATTGGTGCCGAAGGCGGGACTTGAACCCGCACGGCTTGCGCCACACGCCCCTCAAACGTGCGTGTCTGCCATTTCACCACTTCGGCTACCGGCAGGAGCTTGAAAAACTCCCGCAACTGCGTTCTCGCATCGCTCAAACCCTCAACGTACTCAGCAGTACGCCTCGGGCTTTCGCTCGCTGCGGCCTTGTTGCAGGATTTTTTGAAGCTCCTGCACCTTGGTCACGAAAATAGACCGGCACTCTAGTTTCGTATCTGCGTGGGACGCTTCACGAACGACGTGCGACGGTCCGAGGGAAGCGCATTATAGAAGGCGGGCAAAATTCTTGTCAATAAAGGAGACGTCCGGTAGAATCGCCCCACTTTTACGCTAAGATTCGTCTATTCCGCTCTCTTGAGGAGATTGCCTGTACCATGTCGGTCGCTTCCTCCGTCTCTCAACGCCGTCTGGTCACGTCTGTCGCCGCGTTTTTCGACGTCGACAATACGCTCTTGCCTGGCGAAGCCAGTGAGGTGGGATTTTTTCGCTGGCTCCGGCAGCGTGGGGTCGTCGGCTGGCCGGAAGCACGAGCCAGCGTGGCCTGGTGGCTACGGCATCTCCCGTCGCTGTCGCTGCAGCCGCTACGTGAACGCAAATTGTATCTGGCGGGAAAGCCTGCCCAAGTCATTGAGTCCCTCGGCGAGGAGTTCTGTCGTGAAGCGCTCTGCCCGCGGGTGTCCCCCGCTGCCATGACGGCGATTGAGCGACATCGGAGTGAGGGGCATCTGGTCATTCTGCTGACGGGATCGCTCGACTTTCTGATGGAGCCCATCGCGGACTCGCTCCAAGTGGATCGGTGTGTCGCCAGTCAATTGGAGCAGTTGGAGGGGGTTTATACCGGGCAGGTGGTGCCTCCGCTGCCGTACGGCGATGGGAAGCTCACGTATGTACATCGGCTGGCGCACGAACTGGAATTGGATCTCGAGGCCTGTTTCGCCTACGGCGATAGTCCGGGAGATCGGGCTGTCCTGGCTGCCGTGGGGAATCCCACGGTGGTGAATCCGATTCGCGGCATGGGCCGGGTGGCCCGCCGTCACGGCTGGCCGGTGGTATCCTGGCGATGATGTCCCAAACCTCCACGCAGGACCAGACGCTCCGGGTAACGGAGATCTTTCACAGTATCCAGGGAGAATCGACCTATGCAGGGCAGCCCTGCGTATTCGTCCGGCTCACGGGGTGCCCGCTCCGTTGCACCTGGTGCGATACCGACTACAGTTTTTACGGCGGGACGGCTCGCACCATCGACGAGATTCTGACGAAAGTGGGGGAGTATGGCTGTCCCTTGGTGGAAGTGACCGGCGGTGAGCCGCTGGCGCAGCCGGAAGCCTTCCCTCTAATCGCGCGTCTGTGTGATGCCGGCTATACGGTCTTGATTGAAACGAGCGGCGCGATCGATGTGCGGCCGGTCGATCAGCGGGCGAAACTGATCCTGGATGTGAAATGCCCGGGGAGCGGGATGACGGATCGGATGCATTGGCCGAATCTCGAGTATCTGACGGGGAAGGATGAGGCGAAGTTCGTTCTCGCCTCGCGCGCGGACTATGAGTGGGCGCGCGGCATTGTGGCGCAGTACCGTCTGGCGGAGCGCTGTACGGTGCTGTTCAGTCCGGTGTTCGGATCGCTGGATCTGCGGCAGCTTGCCGAGTGGATCCTGGCCGATCGGCTATCGGTGCGGTTTCAATTGCAGATGCACAAATATATCTGGGCCCCGGATATGCGGGGCGTGTGAAGTGCGTGAAGCGTATCTCGTGATGCGTGAAACGCAAGAATTAACCGGATCAACGGACGAGCGACGCTTCACGAAGGACGAGCGGCGAGAACGAAGGAGATGTGAATGAAGATCATGCGAGTAGATGCACGGGCCGGGCGTGTGGAGACGGAATCAACCGATGTGTTGGTCCTGACCCATTGCGAGGGCGATGTCTTTTCGAAGCAGGCGACGATGATCGATAAATCGATGAACGGGGCCTTACACGAGTTGCTGCAGTCGAAAGAATTTGAAGGCAAGGCCAATGAGCTTGTGCTGGTGCATACCCAGGGCAAGGTGCCCGCCAAGCGGATTCTCCTGGTTGGGTTGGGAAAAGAGAAGGATGTGACGGTGGATCAGCTGCGGCAGGCCATGGGGCATGCGGTGAAGCGTGTCCGCCAGGCCAAGGCCGCTTTCTTCACGGTCGCCGTCCCGTCCGTGACACCGCAGGGCGCATCTGCCGTTGAGGTGGCGCAGGCGATGGCTGAAGGCGCCATTTTGGGCAGCTACCAGTTCACGGCCTATCGGAGCGAAGGCGCATCGGGAAAAGAGGTGAAAGAGCTGTCGCTCCTGGCGGCTCAATCGAGTGAGGTCAAGTCGATTGCCGAAGGGATCCGACGCGGCGTGGCGACGGCTGAAGCCGCGGTCCTGGTGCGGGACCTCTGTAATCATCCTTCGAATGTCATGACCCCTTCCAGAATTGCCAGTGAGGCGAAGGCCATCGCGAAGGAAGAATCGCTCACGCTGAAGATCCTGGAGCGGAAAGATATTGAAAAGCTGGGGATGGGAGCATTGCTGGGTGTGGCGCAAGGCAGCCATGAGCCGCCGAAGTTCATCATCCTCGAATACAAGGGATCGAAAAAGAAGGATGAACGTCCGGTTGTGCTGGTCGGGAAGACGATCACGTTTGATACCGGCGGAATTTCGCTCAAGCCGGCAGAGAACATGGAACATATGAAGGCGGACATGACCGGCGGCGCCGAGGTGCTGGCCTCGATTCGCGCTGCCGCGCGGTTGAGGCTGCCGCTTCATCTCATCAGCATTCTGCCGGTGGCTGAGAACATGCCGGGCGGCCGGGCGATGAAGCCGGGTGACGTCGTCACGACACTCTCCGGAAAAACAGTTGAAGTGCAGAACACCGATGCGGAAGGCCGCCTGATTCTGGCCGATGCGCTGGCCTACGCCACTCGCTATAAACCGGCGGCGTTGATCGACATTGCGACGCTCACGGGCGCTTGCGTGGTGGCGCTCGGTCAATTTGCCATCGGGATGTTTGGAACCGATACCGGCGTGAAGGAGTCGGTACGGAAAGCCGGCTTGCGCGCAGGCGAGCGCGTGTGGGAAATGCCGCTGTGGGACGAATATTTCGAGCAGTTGCGCAGCGACGTGGCGGACATGCGTAACATCGGGGGCCGCGGGGGTGGGATGATCACGGCCGCATTGTTCCTGAGCAAGTTCGTGGGTGACTGTCCCTGGGTGCATCTTGATATCGCCAGCACGGACTGGAGCGAACGGGAGCGGGCCTATGTTCCTAAGGGTCCTTCGGGGATTGGTACCAGATTGCTGATTCAATATTTGATCGACCGGACGCTGTGATTCGGTTGGGAGCGGAATTCCTACTCCTATGGGCCCTTCAGGGATCGGTACTAGATTGCTGATTCAATATCTCATCGACCGGACACTCTGACCTCAGTAGGGGATTTCGCCCATGCTTATGTCGCGCGAGAAGATCGGCCAGTTGTTCATGGTGGGGTTTGAGGGGACCTCGGTCACGCCCGATCTGGCGGCGTTCATCAAGGAGTACAAGCCGGGCGGCGTGATTCTCTTCTCGCGCAACCTTGAATCGATTGAGCAGATTGTCGAGTTGACGAATGCCTTGCAGGCCTGCAGCCCCCATTCGCCCTTGTTGATTTCAATCGATCAGGAAGGCGGGCGTGTCTCACGGCTACCGAAGAGCTTCACGATTTTCCCTCCCTGCGAGGTGTTGGGGCGCTGTAATTCGTCGGAGCTGGCTTATGCGGCGGCGGCGACGATTGCGAAGGAACTCAGGGCTGTCGGGATCAACATGAACATGTCTCCGGTGTTGGATGTGAACTGTAATCCCTCCAATCCGGTGATCGGTGACCGAGCCTTTGGATCGACGCCCGGCCCGGTCTGTGAATTGGGCCTGGCGACGGTGGGCGGATTACAGGACAACCGGGTGGTGGCCTGCGGAAAGCATTTCCCCGGTCATGGCGATACCAGTGTGGACTCGCACAAGGAATTGCCTGTGGTGACCGCGTCGAAGGAACGATTGGAGCAGATCGAATTCCCACCATTCCGGCATGCCACGGCTCACGGAGTGGCGACGCTGATGACGGCTCATGTGCTCTATCGCGCGTTGGATGATCAAAAGCCGGCGACGCTCTCTCCGACCATCATCACGGAGTTCTTGCGTGGTGAGCTGAAGTATGACGGTGTGGTGTTGACGGATGATCTGGAGATGCATGCGATCATTGATCACTATGGTATTGAAGAAGCCACCGTGCGTGCCATTCAGGCAGGGTGTGACATGCCGTTGATCTGTAAGGACCGCAACCGAGAGATCGCGGCGATCACCGCACTGGACAGCGCAGTAGCGGACGGCTCGATCAGCGCTGAGCGGTTGGAGCAATCCCTGGCGAGGATCGCCCGATTGAAGCAGCGGTTTCTGGTCCCGTACAAACCGGTCGTGATTTCGGATGCCAAACTGATCGTCGGGTGCCGGAGCCATCACGTCTTGCTTCGTTCCATCCATCAGGCCCGTGAACGATTGGCGAAAGCCACGGTGTGACCTCCCCGCCCTCCTTTCCAGCCGGTCGACGAGAACTCTGGGCCTGGTGCTTCTACGATTTTGCGAACTCTTCCTTTTCCACCCTGATCGTGACGGTCGCCTACAGCGTCTACTTCATCCAGGTGGTGGCAGCCGAGGTGTCGCCGCCAGGCATGGCCGAGCGACTCTGGTTTTGGGGCTATGCGCTGTCGATGCTGGTGGTGGCGCTGGTGTCACCAGTCCTGGGGGCGTTGGCGGATATCCGTGCAAATAAGCGGCGGGTGTTGATCGTTTCAACACTTCTCTGTGTGGCCTGCACCGCGCTCTTATGGTTCGTGCATCGCGGCGATGTGGCGCTTGGACTGCTCATCTTCGGTATTGCCAATATCGGCTTCGATTTGGGGTTTGTGTTCTGTAGTGCATTCCTGGTGGAGCTGGTGTCGCCGCAGCAGATGGGCCGCCTGTCTGGCTATGGCTGGGGATTTGGCTATGTCGGTGGATTGCTCTCTCTGGCGCTGGCCTACCCTTTTATTTCCGGTGGTTTTGCCGAATCGAACCTCGCTTCCTATCGGCTGAGTTTTGTTGTGACGGCTGTCTTCTTTCTGAGTGCCACAGTGCCGACCTTTCTGTACTTGCAAGAACGAGCTCAGCCGCGTCCTGTTCCTGACGGCCTGACGGTGTGGCGTGCGGTGATGAGGCAGTTGCGTGACACGGCCCGCCGTCTGTCGACCTATCGAGATCTCCGGCGCTATTTCATTGCCTATCTGCTCTATTCGGATGCGATCAATACGGTGATCGTGGCGTCGGGCATCTTTGCCAACAAAGTCCTGGACTTCACGCCGGGCGATCTGATTATCTATTTTCTTGTGACGCAGATTACGGCTGGGTTGGGTTCTGTGGGATTCGGATTTGTGGCGGATCGGATCGGGGCGACCCGGTCGATCGTGGTGACCTTACTGCTCTGGATCGGCGTGGTGATTGGCGCGGCAGTCGTGCAGACGCAGATGCAGTTTTATCTGCTCGGGCTTGTCGCTGGCGCGGCGCTTGGCGCCAACCAATCGGTGAGCCGCACGCTGCTTGGACGGTTTACGCCGCTGGGTCACCAGGGGGAGTTCTTCGGCTTCTTTTCCGTCGCCGGGAAATTTGCCGCGATTCTTGGACCGATCGTCTACGGAGAAGTGACGGTGTGGACCGGGAGTCAGCGCTGGGCCGTACTCTCCATGGCGCTCTTCTTTCTGGTCGGGTTGGCGGTGTTTTTCGGGGTGGATGAACGGCGCGGTATGGCGGCTGCGCAGGAGTGAGATCACGAGATGGCTCTAAAAAAAGGCGATTTCATCGATGAGCATACACGCCATCCGCATGCCTGCGGGTTGATCGTGAAAGTCATGGGCGGCGGCGAGGGATTTGAGAAAATCGTCTGTTGTGACCATGACCTGACTGAGCAGGATGTCGTCGCTGAGATGGGCTCACCCGCCGGCCGGAAACGAGGCGCCTTGCCGTCGGCGGTGGTCTTGGATGAGAAGAAGCTGTATCCGGATTCCTGCGGATTGCGCGTCATGATTATGGACGGCGGCGCGGGCTTCAAAGAAATTCGTTGCTGTGGTCACTCCTTGACGATCAGTTCAATGCGTGAATTACAGTTCGGTCAGATGCGTGCCCCTGAGCCGGAGCAGACCGGGCAGGCTGGTACGGCCTAGCTTGGACTGGAGGTGATGTATGGGGACTGAAGAACCAAGAGCTCACCGGAATGATTTGATGAGGCGGTGGTGCCATTACATGGAATGGTTGGACCGCCTGGGCTACGCAACCGCCGGGTTCAGTTTGTTGATCCTTGGCATGTTGGTATTCATCCATGCCTGGTATGTGTTTCTCGCCGGTCAGTTCGATCCGAAGGGGCATGTGTTGATTCTTCCGGCCGGTCTCAGATTGTTGAATGACATCCTCCTGGTCATTATTCTTCTGGAGCTGTTCCGGACCGTGGTGCGATTCTTACAGACGGAAGTGTTGGAATTGGAGCCCTATCTGTCTGTTGGCGTGATCGCTTGTACCAGGAAGATTCTGACGGCTAGCGCAGAACTGTCGCACCAGCAAAACATGACGGAAACGCAGTTCTATCAATACCTCATGGATGTGGGACTGAACGTTACCGTGATCATTGCTCTGATTGGTGCTGTATTCATGATTCGGAAGCGGCCAGAACAGATACCGCTCCCGGCCGCAGCCCCGGCGCGTGTGGCTCAGTAAGGCGTTCTCGACTTGCCTGTTTCCAGGGAGTTATGGCATCATGCGCCCTCTTGGAGACCGGCATGGCGAATCTGCTTGAATACGTCGGCTGTGTGCATATCTACCTCGGTCCCTATCGAGGCAATCCCATTGCCTTGTATTTGAATCGGACGGAATCCTCTTGCCAGATTAGCCCGAAAGCCTATCCATGGAATGATGTGATGGGCGTGGGCGAGACTCCCAACAAAGCCGCCGCCGATTTCGAAGATAAGTGGAAGACCAAGGGGCTTGCTGCAGAGATGTATTCCGGTCCTTCCTGGGAAGGCGGGATCAAGCCTGAAAAACCTGCACCGCCCAAGCCAGCCGTGCCTCCCAAGCCGGCAGCCGCACCGACTGCAGCTGGTGCCTCCCCTGCTCCTCAACCAACTGCTGCGGCTTCCCCGACTCCTGCTACGGTGACTCCGCCGCCACCAACTCCCTCAGCTCAAGTAGCTGATGCTCAGCCATCCGCCGAGCCGAAGTAGTCTCACTCATATACCGCGAGAACGATTAGCGATTTGTCGATGACGGTGTCTTGGCTGGTGCTGACTGTATCGCCAGCTTGCTGTGTCGCATGCCGTATAGCCCATAAATAATCACTCCGGCGAGCGTCCACCAGACGAACCGATGCCAGGTGAGGGCGGGGAGTTGCCACATCAGGCTGAGGCATGAGAGGGCTCCCAACAGCGGGATCCAGGGCATCAGCGGAGTTCTAAACGGACGTGCCAGGTGAGGACGGGTGTAGCGCAGGACGATGAGTCCAATGCACACGAGCGTGAACGCGAAGAACGTTCCGATGTTGGTCATGTCAGCCGCGGTGCCGATGGGGACGAAGGCGGCCATGGTCGCGACGCCGATACCGGTCAGGATTGTCGCATGGTGCGGGGTGCCAAAGCGGGGATGCACCACGGACAACCATGGTCCCAGGAGCCCGTCCCGCGAGATGGCAAAGAACACCCGGATCTGTCCCAGCATCATGACCACCAGCACGCTGGTGATGCCGGCGACGGCTCCCATGGCCACTACAGCCGCTCCCCACTTGTAGCCGACGAGTCGTAACGCTTCCGCAACCGGAGCGTGAATGTCGATCTGGCTATAGGGTACTAACCCTGTGAGCACGGCGGCGACGGCGACATAGAGAATCGTACAGACTCCGAGAGAGGTCATGATGCCGATCGGCAGATCGCGCTGCGGATTGCGTGCCTCTTCGGCCGTCGTGGTGACGGCATCAAATCCGATATAGGCGAAGAAGACGGTCGCGGCGGCAGCGGTGACTCCGGTGAAGCCGTTTGGCAGGAACGGGGTCCAATTGTCCGGGTTGACGGCCGGGGCTCCTACGGCGATAAAAAACAGGATGACCGCGAGTTTCAGGCAGACGATGAAACCGGTGGCTCGCGCACTTTCCTTGATGCCGATGACGAGAATGATCGTGACGAGCAGGACGATGATGGCGGCTGGAAAATTTGCGATGCCGCCCTCGGGCCCTCCTGGTGCGTGTGTGGCCCAGTCGGGCAGATCCAAGCCCGCCAGTTTCAGGAGGTTGTTGAAGTAGCCAGACCAGCCGATGGCGACGGCCACGCAGGCCACGCCGTATTCCAAGATCAAATTCCAGCCGGTGATCCAGGCAAGGAATTCTCCCAAGGTGGCATAAGAATAGGTATAGGCCGACCCGGCGACGGGAATCATGGCGGCAAACTCTGCGTAGCACAGGGCTGCGAGGACGCAGGTCAGTCCGGAGAGGAGGAAGGAGAGGACGATCCCGGGACCGGCCCCGGGTCTGCCGGCGTCTCCGACAATCGCCGTTCCAATCAACACAAAAATACCGGTCCCGATGATGGCTCCAATGCCCAAGGCAGTGAGGTCCCAGGCGCTCAATGTCCGCTTGAGACGATATTGGGGATGGTCGGCATCGGCCAGAATACGCTCGATGGATTTAGTGCGAAACAGGCGGCCTGTTACGGAGTCTGCGAGAGATGGGTGAGTCGTTGGTTCAGCAGGAGCGGGATCCATATGGCGCGTAGTATAGCAGGCAGAGTGAAAAATGCTGTGTGAATTATAAAAGGCGTCGTTCAGCCAGCGTCAAGCGTGCGTGCGGCTGGCGGCGCGGAGTAGGGCCTGAAACAATCGGCGGTGGGCGATGTGACGTTCGAAGAGGAATTCAGGGTGCCACTGGATACCGAGGAAAAATCGGTGGCGGGGGGATTCGACTGCCTCGATGACGCCATCCGGGGCGATCGCGCTCGCGATCAGCGAAGGGGCGACGGATTTCACGGATTGGTGGTGCGAGCTATTCACTCGCAAGGTGGCTTTGGTGACGATCTTTCTGAGGAGACTTCCAGCTGTGATGTCGACTGAGTGTGCCAGATGGATCGCTTTGGTCGGTTGTCGGTGTTGCAGCACATTCGGCATTTGCGATGTGAGATCCTGAAAGAGACTGCCCCCGCAGGCGACGTTGATGGTTTGCATCCCGCCGCAGATACCGAGGACAGGGAGGTCGCGTTTTTGAGCGAGGTGAACCAGGTCCAGCTCGAAATTCGCACGGCGTTCGCTGACGAGGGGGAATTTATAGCGCTGGCGTTCTCCGTAGAGACGCGGCGGAAGGTCCGGTCCGCTGCCGGTGAGCAGGAGTCCGTCCAGGCGCTCGAGGAGGCGCCGTCGCCCGGCCGCATCGGCGACTAAGGGAAGAATGAGGGGAATGCCTCCGAGTTCTTCGATAGCGCGGACGTAGCGGGCGCGGAGGAAATAGGTGGGCTCACGCCCACCCCATTCCTTGCGGTCACCGGCATTGAAGTCAGGGGTCACGCCGATGACGGGCTTCATATTACCGAACTGGTTCTGTGGCTGGTGTGTTGGAGCTGCCCCCAGTGGAATCGCTTTCAGCTGCGACACCCAGGAATCGGACCGATCGGTCACCGGTCAGGTGTTCCGGTGTGATGACATAGGTGCCGTACATACTGGGGACCCAAATGCTCTTGGCGGTCTGTTCGTTCAAACCGGAGAACAGATAGGCAAGTCCGCCGACGATCCCTCCGCCGATGGCGAAGGCGGCTTTGAAGGGAAAATACAAAATCGTGGACACGGCGGCGCCTGCTTGCATGCCGGCGCCAGACGGCGTGCCCTGCTGGGTGTCTGCGGATGACGTTTGGCTCCAGGCCGGCGTGGCGACCAGCGAGGTGAATGTCATGAGAACCACAAGTGCGATCAGTGGGAGCGTACGAATAAATCCAATGTGTGTCACGGAGACCCTCCTTCCTCTCAAAGACAGGATTCTAGGATCATGTCTACGGTCGATAAAGAAACGACAAGACTGTCATGGCGTTATAACAAATTCATAGAGGCTTGCAAACCCCCTGCCCCGTGGGAATTACGCGAATGGCGAGAAAACCGCTCACGGCATCAGATCAAGCTCGGTGAGAATGTAGGTGACGACATACTCCTGCCGAGTTGTGACGGCTTGATTCAATTCAGCGACGAGCTCCTCGGCAGGAATTCGCTGATTCTCCTGCGGGAGTCCAATGGCCAGACGCAGGTCGAGCTTGCACCAGGCAATCGCTTGTGCTGCAAGATCCGGGATGCGGGCGGCCGCGTCGGTTCGATCCTCTTCAGATAACCGTTCAAGGGCTCTCGCGACTGGAGCCGTCCGTCGCATGGCTTCTTGAAGCCCGGCAAGGTGGTCGGCGGCGATGTCGACGGAGACTTGGATGCCAGCCTTCCAACTGCGTTTCTTCACATTGAAGACGCAGGTCTGTGTGGTGGAACCGTCGTCGACCGGTTCCGGACCAAAAAAGAGCGTGACGCGATAGGGTGTAGCGCCTGGTGGAGTCTCAAGAGCCATGAAGGCGTATTGTAACACGTGGCCTGTTCTATGCTGCGTCTTGATTTGACGGCTTCCCACCTCGGCGAATATGATGCCCGCACGATGATGATTCAACGATGGGCAGAACGGGTAGCATCTATTCAAGCCGCCATCCGAGAGAGCGGGTCGGCCGACGGCTGGCTCTTTTATGACTTTCGCGGAAGCGATCCGCTGGCCTATCGCGTGTTGTTGCTCGACCCGTCGCGGCATGTGACGCGCCGGTGGTACTACTGGATTCCCGCAGAGGGCACGCCCGTCAAATTACTCCATCGCATTGAGCCGCATGCGCTGGAAGAATTGCCCGGCCAGGACCGGCAGTATGTATCATGGGAGCAGCAGCGGACGCTCCTGGCCTCGATTCTCAAGGGCTCGCGCCGCATCGCGATGCAATATTCTCCGCTCAACGCGGTCCCCTATGTGTCTCGTGTGGATGCCGGTACCATCGAGTTGATTCGTAGTCTTGGAGTGGATGTCGTCAGTGCTGCGGATCTGGTGCAACGATTTGAGGCGGTCTGGACTGATGCGCAACTCGAATCGCATCAATATGCGGTGACGGCGTTACGCCGGATCGTCGATGAGGCGTTTGCCCATGTCGGCTCATCGCTGCAGGCCGGCCGATCGCTTAACGAATATGATCTTCAGCAGTTTATTCTTGGACGGATTCATGATGCGGGGATGATCACCTCCAGCCCGCCGATTGCTGCCGTGAATGCGCATAGCGCCGATCCCCATTACGGTCCGACAGCGGCTGGGTCGTCACCCGTATTGCGTGACAGCCTGGTGCTGATCGATCTGTGGGCGAAGCGCACGGAACCAGGCGCGGTTTATGGAGACATCACCTGGACCGGATTCACGGCCCGTGACATTCCCTCGCGCCATCGAGAGATCTTTGATTGTGTACGACGAGGTCGTGATGCGGCGCTGTCGTTTGTGCAACAGCGAGTGGCATCCGGGCAATTGCCCTATGGTTGGGAGGTCGACGAGGCTTGTCGGCAGGTGATTACTAGGGCCGGGTATGGAGACCGGTTCGTGCATCGGACGGGGCATTCGATCGGTGAAGAAGTGCATGGGAACGGAGCCAATATTGATAATCTTGAAACGCAAGAGAGTCGACGGCTCATGCCCAGGACTTGTTTCTCCATCGAGCCGGGTATCTATCTTCCTGACGAGTTCGGGATTCGTAGCGAACTTGATGTGTATGTTTCTGAGGAAGCCGCAGTCGCGTACGGCCATCCGCTACAGACGGAAATTGTCGCGATTGGTTAGTTCGGCCCGAAGGACTCTGTCAGCCCTACCCGTTTCTTGACAGGTTCTTATTGTGGCGGCTAGATTCTTTCATTGTATGAAGGTTGAGTGATAGCGGTGTTGGCCACCTGCGAGCAGGAAGGGTACGACCATGTTCGGGACAATGGGGATTTCAGAGCTGATCATCATTCTGGTGATCGTGTTGATTATTTTCGGAGCAGGCCGCTTGCCGCAAATCGGCGAGGGTGTTGGTAAAGCTCTGAAAGGGTTCAAAAAGGAGGTGAATGAGATCCCACCTCCTCAAGAAGTTGCCCAGGCTCAGCCTGACGTGACGGCGACGGTTGAGGCAGCCCACGTTGATAGAGCATCGGATCTTCAGCCAGCTGCATCGGTTCAGGTCGCGCCGAAGGCGACGAATGTCCCCTATGTACCTGGTCCTGAACTGACGCCAGGAACCACGGCTTCGATGATGTACAACATGGGCCCACAATCTCCCCAAGCTCCTCGTCCGACCGGCGCCCCACCGATTCAGGCGGGTGGCGGGCAACAGGCCCTGTCGATGGAGGAGCGAGCCGCCGCCCCGGCTCCCATGTCCCGCGCGCAATATCCGCCGCTTCCTCCGGGAGCTCAAGCGAAGCCTGCAGCGAAGCGTCCTTCAGCCATTGTAAACAAGGATGCGGTCGCGCGTGTACAGGCGCAGCAAGCCGCGTTGAAGGCGAAAGCGGCTCAAGCGCCAGCGGGGTTATCTCCAAACGATATGCAGGGCCTTGGCGAAGGGTTGGGGGACGCGTTGCGAACATTCCGGCAAACGGTTGCTGATGTGCGGAATACCGTGGATCCTCAAGTGAGAACCATCCAATTTGAGATGGATTCCGCGCAGAAAGAGTTTCAGCAGTCTTTGGAAGCGGCCAGGGAGCTGCCTGCGGTGGAGGAAGAGCCCCCCAAACAGGCTTGAAGCTCTACGATTGTTATCCACCCAGTATTGTTACGATGCCCTCTTCTAGCGTGTTAGTTTTGCTCAGCCTCTGTTTTGCCTCGCTACTCGGATGCTACCAACCGCCAGCGACTTCCTCTCCACAACGTACCGTAGACACACTGTTGAGGCTGTTGCATGACAGTGACGCCATGGCTCGGCGAACCGCTGCCGAAGCCTTGGGCAAGATCGGGAATCCTCAGGCCATTGCCGCGCTTGTCATGGCGTTAGGCGACCAGTCGCCCATTGTTCGTGAGGCGTCTGTACGGAGTCTAGGCGGCCTAGGTCCTCTTGATCTGGTTGCCAGAGTGCATATAGCAGGTTTGCTCATTGACCCTGTCCAATCAGTGCGCTCCGCTGCAGCACAGAACTTGGCCTCTCTCGATTCCACTAAAGAGCTCTGGCCGCTGGCAATGTCGCAGTTGGCTCATGCAGATCCAGAGGTACGTCGTGCCGTGATTCAGGCCTTTGAGAGCATTGACTCTCCCGCGATAGTGAGAGTGCTCGTAGGCAGTCTGCATGATCCTGATCCACGAGTCCGCCAAACCGCAGTGGCTGTGTTAGGGGAGTCAGGGGACTCCAAGGTTGTGGAATTGTTCCGTGAACAACTGAAGGCAGAGTCCTCGGCAAATGTCCGGGGTGAGATTGCCTATCGACTGCAATTCTTTTCAGAGGGAGGGTTTGAAGAAGAGCTGCGATTCGTGGCGAGCCATGATGAGAGCGCTCAAGTGCGACGCTGGGGTGACCAAACGCTTAGGGGGCTGCGGGGAGCACGCGATTCCGGTTCAAGGCCTCAACCAATTCCACCAGCTGTGCCTGAGCCTTCTCATCAATATCCGTAAACTGGACCCCCATTCCTGGAAACAAGAGATGGCGCTCGGGGCGATTTCTCGTCCAGGCCACTTTGCCCTTGGCTTTGACCTTCTCCCAGGGCCGATCTGGCAATGCAAATTCCACAGACACTTCCGTTCCGGGTGCGAGCGGCGTACCGCTTTCAATGAAGAGCCCGCCTCCGCCTATACCCCCGGTGAGGCTATCAAACTGTTTCCCTTCGGGCGTGGAATAGCGGACTTTCAGTGCGAGTGGCGCTCGGGGATGTGTGCGGCAATGGGCGAAGCGCGTATCGTCATCACTCGCCAGGAGTCGATCGATGATGTGTCCCCAGGGGATTCCTCCCAGGAGAGTGCCCGAGGGATCGTGGATAAGAATCATTTCTTGATCGGCATCGACGACGAGGTATTTCCCTTGGTGACCTTCTGTGGTGACGACGGGATGTTTCATCGGTGAGGAACCTCAGGTGGTCTGGCGCTAAGGAGGGCAGTCATCCCTATTTCAAGCGGCTCGTTCGGCGCCATCGACGGTTTTTACGATGGCCAAGATGCGCTCCCGTGCTTCTGGCTGAATGTCCGTGAATCGAACACCCATGCCGGGACTAAAGGTGTATTGATCGGCCTTGGGACAGACCCAGGCAACGACTCCTTTAGCCTGAATCCACTCTGAGGGCTGTTCCGGGAGGGAGAACTCCATGGCGAGCTTGGTACCGACTTGGAGTGGTGTTGTACTTTCGATAAAGAGTCCGCCTCCGCCGATGCCTCCTGCACGACTATCGTAGCGATCGCCTTCAGGAGTCTTGTAGCGTACTCGAAACGCAAGATTGATGCGGGGCTCAGAGCGCGTTTCTTTGGGGAGCGCAGGTTTGCGATAGGCGAGGATCTGATCTATCACGAAATCCCAGGAGAGGCTTCCAATCGCCTCACCGTTGTTCCCGAGTAGATTCACGATTTCTCGTGAGGCGTCCAGTTCGAGGACTTTCCCTTTGTGGCGAAGGCTGAGGGATACGGGGAGTTTCACGGGGCCTCCTAGGGCGATTCTTATACTCCCCAAATATAGCGGCTTATTTTCTGTTGTCGAGTAATACGTGAGAAATACTCAAGTCATCGCAACAGGATCTGATAATTGGCTGAATAGCCAGAGGAATAGAGAGTCATATAGGGGGCGAGGGGGGAGGAGCCCGAGCCACATGAGTGACTCGGGTTCAGGGTCGCGTTTACGCGCTCTTAGCGTCTTTATCCTGCTCAAAGATTCTGATGGGAGGGTTCTTTCCGGAAATGGCATCCTCCGTAATGAGGACTTCCTTAATTTGCTTTTGTGACGGGGCATCGTACATCACGTCCAGCATCACTTCTTCGAGGATGGCACGGAGTCCTCGGGCCCCGGTCTTTTGCAGATAGGCTTTGCGGGCGACGGCGCCGAGGGCCCCGTCGGTAAATTTGAGTTTCACTTTTTCGAAGGAGAGTAATTTCTCATATTGTTTTGTCAGGGCGTTGCGTGGTTCGGTCAAGATCCGAACCAGCGCCCGCTCATCCAATTCTTCCAGCGTCGCGACGACGGGGACGCGACCCACAAACTCCGGGATGAGTCCGTACTTGAGGAAATCTTCCGGCTGCACGTGGGCGAGCATTTCTCCCAGTCGAGCCTCGCTGCGTCCGCGAATTTCAGCCCCAAAGCCCATCGATTTGCGATTCAAGCGCTGTTCGACGAGCGATTCCAGTCCGACGAACGCACCTCCGCAGATGAAGAGGATATTGCTCGTGTTCACCTGGATGAACTCTTGGTGGGGATGTTTCCGTCCGCCTTGCGGCGGGACGTTGGCTACGGTGCCTTCGATCAGCTTGAGCAGCGCTTGCTGCACACCTTCTCCGGAGACGTCGCGCGTGATCGAGGGACTGTCGCTCTTGCGGCTGATCTTATCGATTTCATCAATGTAGACGATGCCTCGTTCAGCCCGTTCGACATCGTAATCGGCTGCTTGGAGGAGCTTCAGGATGATGTTTTCGACATCTTCCCCCACGTACCCGGCTTCCGTCAGGGTTGTGGCGTCAGCCATGGTAAAGGGGACATCGAGATACTTGGCCAGGGTCTGGGCGAGCAGGGTCTTTCCCGTCCCGGTCGGGCCGACCACAAGGATGTTTCCCTTTTGGAGTTCGACATCGTCGACGTCTTTTTCCTTCGAGGAGATGCGTTTGTAGTGATTGTGGACGGCGACGGAGAGAATGCGCTTCGCGCGGTCTTGCCCCACGACATATTGATCGAGGTGATGCTTGATATCGGCAGGCTTTTTAAGCTTGGAGGAGATTTCTTCCTTGGCCTCTTCCCAGTCTTCCGCAATGATGTCATTGCAGAGATTGACGCATTCGTCACAGATATAGACGGTCGGCCCCGCGATCAGCTTGCGTACTTCATCGCGGCTTTTCCCGCAAAAGGAACACCGCAAATGTCGATCCACCTTCTCCTGCTTGGCCATGCGTCCTCCTGTGTTACTTACCCTTGGCGCCGTCTTTGGCTGCGTCCCCAGACTCCACGGACTTGAGTCCTTTGGTCTGTCGGGAAATGACTTCGTCAATCAGGCCGTAGGTTTTGGCCTCTTCGGCGGACATGAAATAATCGCGCTCGGTATCGTGAGAGATCTTTTCGATCGGCTGGCCGGTGTGCTTCGCCATAATCTCGTTCAACCGTTCGCGGATTTTGAGGATCTCTCGGGCATGAATGTCGATTTCAGTGGCCTGTCCTTGGAACCCACCGAGCGGTTGATGAATCATGACGCGGGCGTTTGGCAGGGCATAGCGCTTACCCTTTGCGCCGGCGGTGAGGAGCAATGCGCCCATGCTGGCAGCCTGGCCGAGGCAGATGGTGTTGATCGGTGGTTTCACATATTGCATCGTGTCATAGATACCGAGCCCTGCCGTGACGCTGCCGCCGGGAGAATTCACGTAGAGATTGATGTCCTTTTCTGGGTCTTCGGCCTCCAGGAATAAGAGCTGGGCAATGACAAGATTCGCGAACATGTCATCGATCGGCGCGCCCAGGAAAATGATCCGGTCTTTTAGGAGCCGGGAGTAGATATCGTAGGAGCGTTCGCCTCGATTGGTTTGTTCGACTACGATCGGGACCAACATAGATTCATTTCCTTTCCGCAATGTTTGGAGCGCGCCACTCGGTCGAGGCGTTTGCAGGCACCGTGTCTAACCTTGGATTACAGAGTTGCGGTATACAAAGTCCAACGCTTTATCTGCCAGAATACGCGAGCGCAATTCTTCGATGGAATCCTGGCCGCCGGCCTGAATCATTTTCACGAGCTCAGCCATCGGGACGCGGAGTTCGGTGGCCAGCCTGGTGACTTCGTTGTTCATATCTTCCTGGCTGACCGAGATGGATTCCTTCGTGGCAATGGCTTCGAGGATCAGGCCGACTTTGACGCGCCGGTTGGCTTCATCTCGGTTCTCTTCGCGGATGGTCTTGAGTTCTTCGGCCGTTGCGGCGGGTGATGGATCGGTGGCCTTGCCACGTTGCCGCTCTTGGAGTCTCTGCCGCACGATGGCATCCAATTCACGTGTGACCAGGGTTTCCGGCAGGTCAAAGTGGTGCGTTTCGGCCAGCCGTTTGAGAATCGTATCTTTGTAGGATTCATCAATGTCGCGTTTGAGAGCTTTTTCCATCTCACTGCGCAGTTTGTCCTTAATTTCTTGAAGTGACGAGAACGGCCCGCAGTCCTTGGCAAACTCGTCGTCGAGTGCCGGCAGCGTTTTCTGCTTCACGCCTTTGATGGCGAGGCCGAACTTCACGGTTTTGCCGGCGACCCGGGTATCGGGGTGACTGCTGGGGTAATTCTGTGGAATGTCGATGATGTCTCCGTCTTTCTTGCCGACTAAATAACTGTCGATTTCAATGCCGAGGAGTGTGGCTTTGGAACCGACTTTGTGAAGCTGGCCTTCTTTCTTGGTTCCCTCGAGCGGCGCGCCATCGAGAAAGCCTTCGAGGTCAACGACGGCAAAATCGCCATCGCTTAATGTGGTGCCGGGCGCGGCGGCTTCAAGCCGTGCCTGCTGTTCACGCAGGACATCCAGGGCCCGATCGAGCTGCTCGTCGGTGACGGTCCGTTTGTCCGGCTTCAGCGAAATCGGGTTGGGGGCTTTATAGTCACGCAGTTCAATGGTCGGCTTGATTTCGACTGTGGCCGTGAAGGTAAAGGGTTCGTCCTTCTTGATTTTGACACGTTCCAGCGGCGGGATCTCGACCAGCACCGGGCTAATGCCGGCCTCGCGGACGGCGCGGTCATAGAAATCCGGCACGATGCTACGAATGACATCTTCCTCGACTTCTTTAGCGTAGCGTTTTTCAAGGAGGCCCAGTGGGGCTTTCCCAGGGCGGAACCCGGGGATGCGTACTTGGCGGTTCAGTTCCGTATAGGCGCGCGAGAAACGCTGGGTGACTTCATGAGCAGGGACTTCGATTTTCAATGCCCGCTTCATGGGGCCCAGTTCGGTCATTTCCATCTTCATCGTCATGCGTCCATGTCCTTCCACGTTCCATGAGGGGCGTGCCCAAACGGAGTTGCTGTCAAATTTGGTGCGAGCGGAGGGACTTGAACCCCCACGGTTACCCACGAGATCCTAAGTCTCGCGCGTCTGCCAGTTTCGCCACGCTCGCACGGTGGGGAGCATCGCGGGGCTGTCGCCGTGGATGCTGAGACAGCAAAACACGCGATTGTGTAAGCCTTTTGTACCGTCGAAGGCGACCCACTGTCAACCCATACTCCCGTGGGGTTTACGCAGTTCTGACCGTCCAGACAGCGAACAATAGAGAGCAGTGAGGACCATGAGCAGGGGACTGTATGGATTTGCCTGCCTGAAGGGGGAGGTTGGGGTGGGAATCGGTGGTCCTGGCTCGCACTTGAGGGTGAGAGTATACTGTCTTGCAGGGTATCCAGCGAAGGGGGCGGCATGGCTGGAGACTGCAAGAGTTGGTGTATCCCGATCTCCCCGCACAGGTAAGGAGGTGGTGCGATGTATCGATTCCCTGTCTTCATCTCCATCATTGTCAGTTGGGGCATGGTGCTGTGGAGCGCCCCCGCTGGGGCGTATCGTGAATATTTCACGGCGGAACAGAAAGCGCAGCTCGATAAGATTCAAGTGGTACTGGTCGAGACCCTGGCCCTGACCGACAAGGGAGCGGTTGATGCCGGCCCATTGGCTTCGGTCGTGTCGCGCCGTCTGGGCGAGATTGGCTATACCGTGGTGCAGGATGTCTCGAAGCCGCATGATGCGGTATTCCGAGTGAAATGCGAACAGCGCAAGACCTGGGAGGGCACGGCCTCATCGGGGGGGGACAATGATTTGCCCGACGCCCCCTCTCGCCTTTGGAAAGGCCCGGCCTGCCAGCTGACGTATGCATTAGGTGGTATGAAGATTAAATGGCAGAAGGAAGTCCGCACGGATTTTGAAGATGTTTCTGCCGCCGCTCAGGCTGCTCAGGCCGGAGATCCAGGAAGTTTTGCCATTGCGCGGCTGACGGATCAACTCGAGAAATATGAGTTCCCGTTGATTCTCGCAGCCGAATGGGGCCATGCCGACCGCTTGCTGAGGTTGATGGATTCTTCAGAGACGAGTCTGCCTAGGAAGGTAAAAATCATTTCGCTGTTGGGCGAGATGCAGGCGGATGAAGCCCTGCCGAAGCTGAAGCAGGTGCTCCAGGACCGCGATCTGGCCAAGCAGGCGCTGGTGGCGATGGGCAATCTCGGAAAGGAAGGGATTCCGCTGCTTGTGGATGTTATGAATACGTCCACAATGGTAGACATGCAAGCCTCTGCCGCAAAGGGTTTGGGGCAATTGGGCGGCGTGCATGGCGACGCGTCAGTTGTTCTCCCCTTGCTCGCCAAGTTGCAAGATCCGAACACAGATTGGACGGTGCTGACCGAAGTGGCCTGGGCGCTGGGTAAAATTCCCGACAAGCGTTCGATTCAACCGCTCTACGATTTAGATAAGAAGCTGCAGAGGCTGCGGGATCCGGACAATCAGGTACTGAAAAAATTGAAGGAAGCCGTCTTCTGGGCGATCAAGCAGTGTGATACCTGGGATCAATATAGCTGAGATAGTTGAGCGGTCGTTGACATTGCATGGCTTGCCTCCTATCGTGCTTCGTGTTGGGTGAACCAACACGGAGTACGATATGCCAACCGGTCCCGCCCCTGACGGATCTACGAATCCCCGCGCAATACTCGAACGCATAACCCTTCAAATGGCCTCGAGTCTCGACCTTCAGGTGGTGCTGGACACCATCACGCAGGGCCTGGTGGAGGAATTGGATGCGGCCTTCGCCCGTATCTGGCTCCTGGGTCCCGGCGATCTCTGTGCCGACTGTTACAAAGCGGCCGACTGCACGAACCGGAGCCGCTGCCTGCATCTTGAAGCAAGCGCCGGGCTCTATGCCAATCTCAAAGGGGAATATCGCCGCATTCCGCTGGGCGCATTGAAGATCGGAAAGATCGCGCAAGGATCCGGCGCCATCTTTACGAACGACGTACTCGGCGACGATCGACTTCCGAATAAACAATGGATGACCGACAATGGTCTCCGCTCCTTTGCCGGGCATCCGCTGAAGTTCCGCTGGGAAGTGCTCGGCGTCATCGCGATGTTCGGACGCCGGCCGCTCAGTGAAGAGGAGTTCGAGCGATTGGCCGTCTTTGCCAGCGAGGCCGCGATTGCGATCAAGAATGCGCAGCTGTTTACGGAAGTGCAACAGCTCAAGGATCGTCTGCAAGCCGAGAATCTCTACCTTCGTGAAGAGATCAAGCTCGAGCATAACTTTGAAGAGATCATCGGCGAAAGCCAGAGTATCAAGGCTGTGCTACGATCGATCGAACAGGTTGCACCGACCGACTCAACGGTCCTCGTCCGCGGAGATACCGGGACGGGCAAGGAACTGATCGCCAGGGCGATCCACCACATGAGCCCTCGCAGGGCACGATCCCTGGTGAAGGTGAACTGCGGCGCGATCCCCGCCAATCTTCTCGAAAGCGAACTCTTCGGGCATGAGAAGGGATCGTTTACCGGAGCATTACAGCGCCGCATCGGCAGATTTGAATTGGCGAATGGAGGGACGATCTTCCTGGATGAAGTGGGAGAACTCCCGTTGGATGCGCAGGTGAAGCTTCTGCGGGTGTTGCAGGAACGGGAATTCGAACGGGTCGGCAGCGGTCATTCGATGAGGGTCGATGTGCGGGTAATCGCCGCAACCAATCGCGATCTACATGCGGCGGTAAAGGCCGGTTCCTTCCGGGCCGATCTCCTCTACCGGCTAAATGTGTTTCCGATCGAGGTGCCACCCCTGTCTGCCCGTGCCGCCGATATTCCACCTTTGGTTATCCACTTCATCGCCAAGTTTTCAACCAAACTTGGTAAGCGATTTGACGGTGTGTCTCACGCGACCATGGACCGTCTGAGGACTTATTCATGGCCCGGCAACATTCGAGAACTGGAAAATGTGATCGAACGGGCCACGATTCTCGCAAACGGACCGATGCTACAGATCGATGACGCATTCCTCCATGTGGGGCCTGCACCTTCACATCGCGAGGGGACCATGGAAGAAGTCGAACGGGCGCATATTCTCCATGTCCTCCAGGAAGCGAACTGGGTCATTGAAGGGAAGCAGGGAGCCGCCACTCGGCTGGACCTCCATCCCAACACCCTTCGCTCGCGCATGAATAAGCTCGGCATCAAGAAACCCCGTCTCACCTAAGCAAATCGATCTCCCTTCCTCCCACTGAATGTCGTGGTGCTACGATATCCCGTGGGATGATCGCATCGCTGCACTGATTATCTTCTCGCCTGCAGATCACTCAAGTTGTTGATACCGCTCTTTATTACTCCAACTTCAGGTCTGTCATACGTTCTGGCATCGGCCTTGCGCTAGTGCAGGACTGCGATGGCCATCGCAGGGAAATGTCACAGTACTCATTCCATTTATTTAAGGAGCATCTATGAAAACAGCGATCATCATTCTGTCCGACCCGAAGAGCGGTTCCGAAGAAGCGCTTGGGCGAGTCTTTAATGCGCTGGCCCTTGCAGCCGAATGTAAGCAGAAGGGCGACGAAGTCGCCGTGGTCTTCAATGGGGCCGGCACTCGTTGGCCTGCGGAATTGACCAAACTCTCACATCCAGTCAATGGCCTCTACAATGCGGTGCGGGATGTCGTACAGGGCGCGTCGTGCGGCTGCGCCGAGGTCTTTGGGGCGACAGAAAGCGTCAAGGCTTGCGGCGTGCCGGTTGTGAAAGACCATGCCCTCGCTGGGACAGCGGGGCTCTTGAGCCTGCGCCGGTACGTAGCTGAAGGGTGGAATACGATCGTGTTCTGAGATTGAGCATGAGAGGGCATGCGACGAAACCCGTCGTCATGTCTTCTCGACAGGGAGTACACAACCATGGCGTTGAAATACTTGGAGCTGGCGATGACGGATGCCGTACATCGCGCACAGACGCAGTACTACGGAAGGGCCGTGAACATCCCAGGGGCGCCCGAACGAGATCCATTAGGTCAAGACGAGGCTGAGTTTATTGCAGAGCGTGACAGCTTCTATCTGGGTTCGATCAGCGAAACCGGATGGCCCTACATTCAGCATCGTGGTGGGCCCAAGGGGTTCTTGCGAGTGGTCAACGAGACGACACTGGCCTTCGCCGACTACAAGGGTAATCGCCAGCTGCTGACAACCGGCAACGTTTCGGTGAACGATCGTGTGGCGCTGTTTCTCATGGACTACCAGAACCGAGCACGCTTGAAGATTCTGGGTCAGGCCCGAGTCGAGGATGCTCGCGCCCATCCAGAACTCGTCGCGCAGCTCGCTGATCCAAAGATGCGATCTTCAGTGGAGAGGTTGGTGTTCATTGACGTCGTCTCGTTTGATTGGAACTGCCCAAAGTACATCACGCCACGGTATTCGGCGGAAGAGGTCGAGGCGTATGTGGGTCCGCTCAAGAGCCGGATCGCCGAGCTCGAATCCCAACTGAATACCACAAAAGTATCATGACATTCGCAACGGGAACGTTCTGTTTCTATCGAAGGAGTTGAAACCATGAAGGTCGCACAGATATGGCGATATCCGGTGAAGTCGATGGCCGGTGAGCAGATAGATCACGCGCGCATCGGGCCACTCGGCATCGAGGGAGACCGCGTCGTGCATGTGGAGAATGAGGATGGTCATGTCATCACGTCCAGAACACACCATCGGCTACTCGGTCACCATGCCACGCTTAATGAATCCGGCGAGCCTATGGTTGATGGCCTGTTATGGAGCGATCCCAAAGTCCGCGAGGATGTTGTGGATATTGTGGGCCAAGGAGCCAAGCTGGTACGCGATGATTCTAGCGATCGTTTTGACGTGCTGCCCATGTTGGTGGCGACGGACGGAGCGATTGCGGTGTTCGGGCGTGACGGCCGGCGCCTCAGACCGAATCTGGTCATCGGCGGGGTCGATGGCATGGCTGAGCGCTCGTGGCTTGGGCAGTGCCTGCACATCGGAGAGGTCATCATCGGGATACAGGACCTCCGTGGGCGCTGCATCATGACGACGTTCGACCCCGACAGCCTGAAGCAGGACCGTCAGGTTCTCACAGACATTGTGCGGAGATTTGAGGGCACGCTCGCTTTGAATTGCTTTGTGATCCGGGGTGGAGACATTCGAGTCGGCGACACAGTTGAGCTGGCCCGACACCGTGAATGCGAGGCTGTCCGCGCTTAGAGAGACCAACTAGTTTTGCCATCACTTGCGTGGGAGTTTCGGGCTTTCACATTTTAAACGCCGCAAGGCCTAGAGGGAGGAATTGATATGAGCAAGCAGGTACAGGACACATTGCAAGATATGCTGGGTATTCTGAAGAAGGGGCACATGACCGAAGGTCAGAAGATCTACTTTGCGGATTCGGTCGTCACGCAGGAAGGCAATCAGCCGCCCATCGTGGGCAAACAAGCCTCCATTGAAAGACTGGACAAATTCAGGGATACGATCGGAGTGGCCGCCTTTGTCAGCTATGCCATCGGCGATGTAGCCGTCACGGGAGACAGCAGTTTCTATGACGCGGTGCTGACATTGAAATTGAAGAACGGGGAAACCATCAGTCTCGAACAAGTCGTCAAGACTGACTGGCGGGACGGCAAGATTGTAAAGGAGCGCTACTATCACGGCTAATCACTTGTGAGATGGTGTAGCCGCAGGCGGCCAATGCTATTCGCTTCCGCATTGATTGCGACGTCGGTAGCAACTAGTATCGATCACAAGAAGTGGAACATTCGTCTGAACAACAAGCTGGTTGTCGATAGAAGGAGGGATCTATGACCGAGTTTTCACGCAGACGTTTCTTGCAACTGTCCGCAGCGACCGGTGGCGCCTTATTGTTTGGGGATGTGATCGGACAAGCGCTGGGACTTACGGAAAAGACGAGTTTCGCCTCCTCCGGTGAGCCGATCAAGATCGGCATCCTCGATCCTTTGTCGAGTGCTTACAAGACGTCGTCGATTCATGATGTCCATGGCGCCAACGTGGCAGTGGATCTTTTCAATAAACGTGGTGGTGTGCTGGGCCGGCCGGTCGTCATCCTCGAAGCGGATGATGCGTCGAATCCGGAGACTGCCGTGAAGGTGGCGACGAAGTTCATCAAAGAAGACCGGGTTGATGTGCTGATGGGAACCTTCAACGCAGACTGTGCGTTGGTCATATCAGAATTGGCGAAGAAAGAAAACAAACTGTTCATGGTGACGGGGTCTCATCTTCCCGAGTTGAGCGGTGCTGCCTGCAACTCCCATACGTTTGTGTTCATGCCCCACGCGAGAATGCTGGCGCACGCGGTGGTGCCGCATCTGGTGAAGGCCTACGGGACTCGGTGGTACATGATTACGACGAATACGCTGGATGGGAAAGCCGCCGCGCAGGCCATGGCTGAGGCGGCAGAGGCGCATAAGGTGGAGTTGGTCGGCGAAGCCTTGATGCCTTTTGGATCCACAGACTTTGTGTCAGCCCTCAGCGCGGCCAAAGCCAAGGAGCCAACGGCGATCATCCTCAATCTCTACGGGTGGGATCTCGTGCATGCCTTGAAGGGCTACGCCAAGCTGGAGTTGGCGAAGGAAAAGATTGGCGTTGGCGGGATGATCAGCGGTGAACAGATTGGGCGCCCGCTCGGCTATGCCAGCAATGCAGGAATCTGGGCTCTCATCTGGGACCCCAAGATCAATACCGAGAGCTCAAAGCGATTCATCCAAGGCGTGATTGACAAGTACAACCATACGCCAACCTCCCGGTGCTATTTGGGGTATGCCGCAATGACGCAAATTCTTGAAGCTATACAGCGGGCTGGTTCAACCGAGACGGCCGCATTGATTAAAGCGTTAGAAGGGCATGAGTTTGATGGATTGAAAGAAGGGAAATCTGTGTTTCGCGCGACAGATCATCAACATGTTCAGGATGTCTTGGTGGGGGAAGCCTTTGGAAAAGAACTGGGGCTAGGCCATTACAAGATTCTCGCAACGGTGCCGGGCCTCGCGAATATTGGAGCGGCGGACCAGCAGCACTGCAAATTGTAAGGGCCCGACAGAGCCGAGGGATTCCCGTGTAAGGAGCTCATTTAGGTAGGTAGGACCGCGTTCGCGGCTACTTCTGTGTTGGATAGTGGGATGTGGTGAGGGGGGCCGCGTCTCGCCTAGCGCGACATGCGGCCCCCCCCTCAGTGGAGATGAGTGACTTACTTGGTGACGCGGATTTCGACCCGGCGGTTCTTTGCCCGGCCTGCGTCTGTCGTATTCGGACTCACGGGCTTGGTGTCGGCATAGCCGTGTGTCGTAGCCGCGCCCAAGCCACCTTCCGTCAGGGCTTTAGCCGCGTTGGCCGCCCGTGCTTCAGAGAGTTCCTTGTTGGTCGGAAACGTCTTTTTCAGCGAGCTCTTGATCGGCCGGTTGTCTGTATGGCCGTCCACCGCCACTTTATACTCAGGGAAGTCTTTGAGGATGGCACCAACCTGCTTCAGCGCATCGGCGCCCGCCGGTTTCAGTTGATCTTCTCCCGAGCCGAACAGATAGCCTGACGCCAGGTTGATGAGCAATCGCTCGTTATTCAGATCGACGGCGATCGTCTGCTTGTCGATCTGCGGCTTCAGGGCTCGGATCAAGCCGCGCTGCGCTTCTTTCAACTTCGCCATTTCAGAGGACAGGTCGCCACGGAGTCCCGCGAGTTCTTTGTCCCGATCCGCCAACATCTTCTCGAGTTCCGCGACGCGTTGTCTGCAGGCGGCAAGTTCGGCGGCCATCTTGTCTTTATCACCGGCGGCCCCGCCCATGGCGGCGAGCTGAGAGGTGAGGTCTGCGTTCCGCTGTTTGGCTGCGGCGAGTTCTGTGGCCAGTTTGTCTTTGTCTCCGGCTCCGGCTTGAAGCGCGGTGAGTTGTGACTGGGCTGCTGCGAGATCTGCTGCCAATTTATCTTTGTCGCCGCCTGCTGACGCCTGTGCGGCGGCCAACTGCCGTTCTAGCTCGGCCGTGCGGGCTTTCGATTGATTGAGGTCGCTTTGTGTGGAGAAGAGCTGGCTCGCGAGCTTCGAAGAGTCACCGGCGCTTGATCGGAGAGCGGCCAATTCCCGGTCACGATCAGCCAGTTGGCTTTCGAGCGCTCTTACACGGTCGCTGAGCACTCCGTTTTCTTTCTTGGCCGCGGCGAGCTCATCGGCGAGCCGCTGCCGTTCTTTTTCCAGCGCGGCGAGACGAGTGGCCATGTCTTTGGAGGCGTTGTCGGCATCCCACTGATTACGATGACGGTATTCATAGCCGCCGTCACAGCAGATGGCGTTCCAATCAATCGCGGCGGCATTGCCTGCGATCGAGAGAAGGCCGAGCCCCAGAATGGATATGCAAATTGATTTCATGCGTACTCCTTTTGTGTTGACGCGCTGCATGTGGACTTGTGGTTTGGGTCTGAGTGTTAGTGCTTGCCCTTGAGGGCGTCGCGAATCTCCATGAGCAGCTTTTCTTCATTTGTCGGGCCGGCCGGCGGCGCCGGAGGGGCTTCTTTCTTGAAGCGGTTCATCTGCTTCACCAGCAGAAAGATCACGAAGGCGAGGATGATGAAGTCGAAAGTGGCCTGCAGAAAGACCCCGTAGTTGATGGTGGGGGCTCCAGCTGCTTTGGCGGCGATCAGCGAGGGCTGCGGTGTGCCGGAGAGATTGATGAACAAGCTGGAGAAGTCCACCTTTCCCATCAGCAGTCCAAGGGGAGGCATCATCACATCGCTCACGAGCGATGACACGATTTTCCCGAACGCGCCGCCGATGATGACACCGATGGCCATATCGACGACGTTGCCCTTCATGGCGAACTCTTTAAATTCTTTTAACATCGTTTGTCCTCCTTAGAGGATGAGAGGGTGAGTTGCGTGCTGAGAGTGTACACTATCGCTTCCTGGTCGTATCGAAGCTGTATCCGAGGGTGAACAGATACAGATTATCGGTGTCGCCGGTTCCTGGTGCCGGCCGACTGTTGTATCGTGTCGTCACTTGAAGGCCGCTCACGAACCCTTCCCAGATTTTGAATCGGACGCCGTTATCCATGGTGAGGAAGTAGTTCGAGGCGTTTTGCATCGAGGGGTAGAACTCGTTGTAGTGGTAAAAGGTGATGCGATCGTCAAACAGCGGCCAATTCCATTTCATCGAGACGCGGGCACGGAGACTTGACTGATCGTCCGCGACCCGGAAGTCTTCATTGAAGAAGGACACGCCGGCTTCTGTATAGAAGGTCATGTCTTTGAAGATGCCGTTGAAATCTCCCCGTTCGATAAACTGATAGCCGGGACCGGATGACAGAGCGGTTCGCATCTTGAGGTCCTGGAAGCGGTCGTTCTCGAAGTAGGCCGAGGCAAACCAGTAAAAGCGTTTGGTGATGAAGAAGTCGAGCTTGATCGTCCCGCGGGCGTTCCGTGCAATGAGTGTATTGGCGTTGTCGCCGTAGACATAGCGTCCATTGATCGAAAGCCGGAGTTGTTCGCTGCGGGCGACGAAGTCTCCCAGCACGCTGGCGTTCTTGAGATGGCTGTTGCCGGTGGTCTGGGAGTAGCCTCCTGTGAGACTTCCCGAGTAAATGACCGGCGGCTGAACCAAGGGGTTCACGGAGCCGATGGCATCGAGCGGAACGGTGAGCGAGCCTTTGAGCGGTTCAGATTGGATATTCAGGTTGCCGTCTGCTCCGGCCGTTGCGGTTCCCACCAGCACACTGCCTTCTTTGAGATGAAACGGGATTGGATGGTTGACGGCGAGTTTGGCGACGTCGCTCCACTTCACCTTGATGAGATTGTCAGGGCTGGATGGGGTTTTCATGACGAGCACGCCGCCTGCCATCTCGATGACTTCTCCATAGATGTTGCTGCCGTCCTTGAGGGTCACGACGTCGAGCGGGGGCGCGGGAGCATCGGCTGCCATTGCAGTGTCGACCCCGCAGAGTACGGCTGTAAAGATTGCCACTGCGGCGAACAGGTTCTTCATCTTTCCTCCTCTTGGTGTATGAAACGCGACATGAGCGTAGTGACTTGACGTCCTAAATAGCACTAGGGCCAATCGGCCCAGGATACAACGGGGTTGTATACCCGACTAACCAGGGTTGTGCAACCCGGATCTCGTCATCAGGGTCTGTTCTTCAGGGGCGAAACATTGAGTCCTGGGATTTGAGTAATCCCGATGCCATGTATGTGTTCGTGAAATGTCCCGTTGTCTCATAGGTTGTTCTCATGATGGCTCAAGGCTCTCGCTTGTTTTGAGGCTATCTTGCCGGGAGGTTGACCAAGTGGCCCCATCGGAGCTTCGAGGATACCAGTGTGCGGACTGAGCGTGAGGCGAGAGCTCTTCGGAGTCACTCTCTTGATCGGGGCTGCACGATCACTACTGTGATTGAGAATGCGACAGAGATTGCTAAAGAATTCGAGGAGGGCCCCAAGGATGCTCTCGCGGACCTTCCGTGACGATGCAGGCTGTAGGCGGACCCATTGATCTTCATGGCGCTGTAGTATGGATAGTGTATAGCCAGCCGCCTCTACTCCCTCCTCTGGGACCAGTAGAAACTCCTGACCATGTGGATCGACAACGAGGAGGCCCTTGGGGCGCATTGACCTATCCTCTTTCTCGCGTGGAGATGGCGTTCCCGTTGTGGGATTCGGAATGTTGGCTGAGCTGCGTGACGAAATAGTGAACCGCTTGGGTCCGTCGACTGACGCGTAGCTTCTTATAGAGCGTCGACAGGAGTTTAGTGATGGCGTTGGGGTGTTGCTTGAAAGAGGCGGCGATGTCTTTGTTCGTGGCTCCCTCAGCCAGCATCGAAAGAAGCCTCTGGTCGATCGGCGAAAGTCTCGGCGGGAGGACGGCTGGAGCATGCATGCCGGTGTCCTTTATCCAGGCGAGGATGCGGGTCGTCTCCTTGGGCCCAAGAAGAGATCGCCCTGCGGCGATCGTCTTTATCGCGCGGAGGAGGTCCTTGGCCCCGACATCTTTGGTCAGGTACCCGTGCCCGCCGGCCATGACCGCGTTATAGAGGTCGCGGTTGTCGCAGTAGGCGGAGAAGAACAGGATCCGCATATGGGGGAAATCCGATAGAATGTCCCGGCAGGCATCTGGCCCAGTGCCATCAGGCAAGCGCATATCCATAATCACGACATCGGGCTTTGTGCGCTGGACTTCTTCAACGGCGCGGGCTCTGCTGCCGGCTTCGCCCACCACCTGAATCCCCCGATCCAATGTGAGGATGGCTCTGAGTCCCTCACGCGCGAAGGCCGAATCATCGACCGGGACGACTCGAATAGGAGGAGGTGTGCTGAGTCTTGGCATGAGCAATGGGGATGCTATCGCGGGTGGACGTCTTGTGCGAACATTGTCTGCTTCTACCGGGTAACCATGGTCAAGGTTCATGCCATGGCCGATGGAGTTATTCTTATCGAATGGCGGGGGTGTTTTGGAGCATGTCGTTCATCGTGTCTCAGTCGAGCTGTAGCAGGAGACAGAGCTGTCTCATGGTGGGTGTCTCACAATGTGTGCGGGTGGATCGGAGGGATGTTACTCGGCCACGTCGATGTGATGCGCGAGGAGTCGGCGATAGAGTGTGGCGCGGCTGATCCCGAGAATCTTCGCGGCCTCTGTCCGATTTCCCTGAGCCTGTTGGAGTGCTTGGAGCAATTGGGCTTTTGGTTCTGTGTAGTGCGAGTCCTGGGAGGATGACGGCAGATGGGCACGCTGAGTATGGTGGAGTTCATCAGGAAAATCAGATGGCATCAGGCTGGCGGTGCGGGCGCTGATCACGGCAAATTCGACGGCGCTTTTCAGCTCTCGAACATTGCCGGGCCAGGAGTAGGTCATGAGCAGATGGAGACTGTCTGGATGCAGATTGGTGATAGCTTTGCCTGTGGTGGCACAGACTTGGGCGAGCAAGGCCTGTGTGAGCAATGGAATGTCATCTCGTCGATCTCGAAGCGGAGGCAGATGGATGCGCGCCACGCGGATGCGATAGAGTAAATCAGCGCGAAAGGTCCCGCGAATGACGTCTTCGTTGAGATTGTGATGCGTCGCGGCGAGGATGCGGACATTCACCTTTCGCGGCCTGGTTTCTCCCAGGCGCGTAATTTCTTTTTCTTGAAGGACCCGGAGCAGACTGGTTTGGACGGAAGTCGGGATATCTCCAATTTCATCCAGAAACAGGGTGCCGCCGTCAGCCGATTCAAAGAGTCCATGGTGATCGTCAATCGCGCCGGTGAAGGCGCCTCGCTTGTGGCCAAACAGCTGGCTGCCCAGCAGTGAATCCGTCAAGCCTGCGCAGTTGGCGGCAATAAAGGGCCGGTCTTTCCGCGGGCTGGAGTAATGGATGGCTCTGGCGACGAGTTCCTTCCCGGTTCCTGTCTCGCCTTCGATGAGGACAGTGGAATCGACGCGCGCCACATCGCGGACGAGTTGATAGACCTGCACCATGGCAGGGGTGCGTCCGACAAGATCGTGGAATTGCGTTTGGTGATCGAGCTGCTGCCGCAGATGGTGGAGTTCTGTGCGATCATGCAGCAGGATGATGCGCCGCTCAGCGGATTGTGGATCCGCATGGATTTCATATTCGATCCATCGCGGAGTCGTACTCGTCAAGCGAAGGGGGCGTTGGCCGCGTTGCGGCATGAGCGCGTCCCATGTTTGGCGCAGATGCTTCCGGTCTGCAGACTCCAGCGGGAAACTCTGTTCCCACGGCTGACCGATGACCGTCGTCGAAGGGCACTCCATCCAGGCAAGGCAGCGCGGGCTGATGAAGGTGACATGGCCTTCTTGATTCGTGACGATGGCGGCCAGATCCAGATGCTGGAGAAGCGCCAGGACATCGTCGCGTTCCTGGGTAGCGATGGCAAGTGACCCGGTCAGGGATGTTCGGGTCCGTTCGTGGGTTTTAACTTGGTCGAGGTGGTGCAAGCGCTGATCACGGGCTTGCTGTAAGAGCCTCTGCATCTGGTCGAATCGTTCGTCGATACGCTCGATAAGGAGGAGTGGACGGTGGGAAGCGGTCAGCGCGGTGGCTTCGAAATGGTGCAGGATGGATGTCAGGTCGCGATGACTCCACGGGCCCGATCGAACCACCCGCTCATGATCGTTTCTCCACGCGGATTCGCTTTCATCCAGGAAATGCTGCAGAAAGGGGGCGAGGCTTCCGACATCAATGAGAGACTCCGGTGACGTCTTGAATGTTGCGGCCCACCAGAGCGGCGGATCTCCAAGAAGGCGAAACCTATTGTCCGTCCCGACTCGTTCGAGAACTGCGGTGCCAAGCCTCTGAAGGAGGGCCTCCAGCATGTTCTGAGGCAGGGAGTTGGGTGAGCTGGATGGCGCCATGGCAGTCCAGTTGTATCGCTAGGCGGCTTCTAGAATTGTGTGCGTGAGCCGCATAAAGAGTTCCGGCACCCCGTCGCCGGTCTTGGCGCTTCCCGTGACCACGAGCCATCCCTTGCCTCGCAGCTGTGCAAGTGTCGACTCGTCGATTTCCCATTCCTGGAGCTGATCGGCCTTGTTCACGATGAGGACGAAAGGCACGGGACCGAGTGTGGATTGGGCCAGTTGGTGCAGGGATTCCGCCGTATCCAGGGTAGACCGCCTCAGGCCGTCGGCGACGAGGATATAGCCGGATGAGCCTCGCAAATAGGATTCCCGCATTTTCTGAAAATCGTCTTCTCCATAGAGGTCCCAAATCATCAGGGTCACGTCCCGGTCCTCGACGAGGAGCGTTTTCTTTTCGATCGTCACGCCGATGGTCGTGTGGTACTGCTCCGAAAACATGCCCGTCACGAAACGGCGGATGAGACTGGTCTTTCCGACGGCGAATCCACCCAGGAGACAGATCTTCTTTTGAATCATGGTGCGGAGTCCGCGCGCCGGACGAGAGGCTTGGGGGTGACGAGGAGCGTGACCCGCCGCTGCGCATTCTGACTGCCTTTAGTTCCCCCACGTTTCTGCCCAGCGAACGAAGTTGGTTCCACGCTCGCGCTGAGGGTGAGCGGCGCGTAGGAGTCCGCTCCTCCAAGTGCGGCGATGACGGCATGCGCTCTGGCGGTGGCGAGCAGGAAATTCATGGATTCCGTTCCTGTCGGATCGGCATCGCCGATCGCTTCAATGACAGGCGGTTCGCCCGCAGCAGAGAGAGCGGACTGGCGCAAGTCTTCAATTATGCGTTTGACCGGCGTGACCTTGCTCAATTCTGTATCGGAGAGTGTGGAGGACCCGCTCTCAAAGAAAAAACTGATTCGGTTCAATTGGGCGATGAGGTCAGCGCGTGAGGCGGTGCGGAGGTCCTCGTCGTGATATTCACGAACGCCAGGAAGTAAGAGGGCCATCTGTCTGGTTTGGATGGCCCAGGTTTCCGGCGCAGTGCCGCTGGCGGTGAGACTGCCATCGTCGTAGCGGAGCGTTGCGGTCCCTGGGGGACGGAGGAGCAAGGCTGCACGTTTGCCGACGAATTGAGGATCAAGGGAGTGGAACGGGGTCCAGTGAGAGATGATGTGCTCGCGAGGGATTCCTTCCTGAGTCAAGAGATCGTCTGGCTCCGCTGCCATTGGATCGCGGAGTCCCTCGAGGGTGACCACACGGCCGTCGCGTTCCAGTGTCGTTACGACGACTCCGGGCATAGTTCGGATTCTCTGCGTCAGATTTTGCCATCGCTGGTTGTTTTGATAGGCAGTCCAGCCCCAGAGGGCTGTGGAGAGGGCGATGACAGTGAGGGCCATCCAGGTCATTGGGGAGGTTCTCGTGCGGGGAGTTTCGTATTGAGTCTGCACACATTCCATGAGGCGGTCGTGTGTGGCATCGAAGCTCGAAGGGTTTCCGTCGAAGGCGGCGAAAGCGTCGGCATAGTCGAGCTGGATTGATTCGAGGGTTTGCTGCACCTGAGCCCGAAGATAGCCCGGTGCGGTTCCCCTGACGACGCAGGCCAGGATGGCCTGGGAATTGTGTTCGATCAAGACCCGGCATTCTCCAACCTCCAGGGTATTGAGGGTCTGTCCTCGCGGGGTATTGAAGGTGTCCTGCACAAAGGTTTGAATGGCCGTCAGCATGCCGGATACCAGCTGTTGATCATGAATGATAGCGGTATCCGATCCGACGTGATGGAGCAGGAGTCCGGTCTCGCGATGAATGAGAAAGAGTTGCTCCACTCGAAAGCGCAGCGTGTGCAGGAGGACGATTTCGGCGAATGGTCGTCCTGTTCGCCAGGCCTCTATTCTCCAGGCGAGCCCTTTGGGGGACAGGCTGTGATCGATGGTCTGATTGAACAACTGCATCATCCCTTGCAGCGTGCGGACGATCGCTTGGCGGATGGCCGGGCCCATGATGGGGGCGATGGCCTCCGCGATCACATGGGGATTGCGGCGTACAGAACTCGTCAGTGCGCTCTGAACATACGGTGTGAGTGCGGCGGTCAGTCGCTCGTCCTGTTTGCCGCGCAAGGTGATGGCCTCTGCGAGGACTTTGCTGACGGAGGGCGCATCGGTCTCCGTATGTTCCAGACGATTGCGGAGTTCGGTAAGCTGGGTTTGTTCCGGCGCAAGGAGCAGCGTGCGAAGTTCCGCCCACTCTTGTTTCAACTCGGGGGTCGCGGCGGTGTCAGCCGAGGAGGGCTGAGGGCTGGGCCGGGGTTGATTCACCAAAATGGGCTCCTTGCGTGCGGGCGACTAGGATGTGGGTGAGCCCTGCTGGAGTTTCTGAGATAGCTCAGCTAACAGCTCTGCGAGTGCCGTACGGTCTGTTTTGGTGTGCCGCAGATCTGCGACGGAACGATTGAGAGAGTCTGAGAGTTGGTCTTGTGTGGATCGGATCGTTTCCTTGAGGGCGGTGACATGATCCAGGACTTCCTGGCGCAGCGTGCGTTCGGACTGATCGGTTTGTTGGGCCAGGTCGGTGGCTTTGCGTTCGACCACGGCTCCGAGGCTGGTGAGATCCCTGACGAGGTGCTGCAAGGCTTCGCCGCGGACTTCCTGCTCATGTTGCAAACGACCGGACAGGACGGCTACTTCCTGCTGCATGAAGGCTTCGAGCGCATCGAATCGTTTCGTGAGTTCGGCTCTGAGCGCGGCAGCTTCCCTGACGAGATTCTGTTCAAGTGCGGAGAAGCGCCGGTCGTGATCACGGACTTGTGCTCCGAAGAGGATGTCTCGAATCTTTTCGAGATTGCCGTTCTGTGTATGGTCGTCGGCTGTTAGGAAATGCGACGACGCGGAAGACTCGACGACGAGCGAAGGGGCTTGGGTGTCAGCGGCTTCTGTTGACATAAGCGACTCCTTGGTCACGTGCTCTGGAGCATGGTGGCGCCATGGTCCAGGATGGTAAGAGGGGGATGTATTGTGCCGTCTGCGGAGGATGGCAACCGTGCGGGCCATCCCCGACGGGCACAGGGCCTCTGGGCCGCTATGTTAACACCGGCGATTTGCTGTCAACAAGGTGCTAGCGAGGGATTCTGTGGTCTAGGATGAGGGAGGCAGGGGTGTAAGGCTGGTTGTGGACTCAATGGTCTCAATGATCCCGCCCCCTAGCACTCGATCTCCGTCATAAAACACGGCGGATTGCCCGGGACTGAGTGCCCGCTGTGGCGTGCTAAATTGAACGATCATCCTTCCGGCAGATTGAGGAATAGTCGTAGCTGACGATGGGGGTGTGGCGTAACGCACTTTACAGTCGACTCGGGACGGCGCGGCTAGAAGTCTGGGATCGAGGATATTGAGGTCTTTCACTATACAGGAGCAGCTGAGCAGGTGTTCTTCCGGTCCAAGAACGACGGTGTTGGTAGCCGGTTGAACCCGCTGGACGTAGAGGCGTTGTCCGGTGGCGATGCCGAGCCCTCTTCTTTGTCCCGGTGTATAAAAAGGAATCCCCTCGTGGGTTCCTAGCGTGGTTCCGGTCTCGTCGACGAAGTGTCCGGGCGTGCTCTGGAGATCGGGTTGTTCCTGGAGGAAGGTCCGGTAATCGCCATGACTGACGAAGCAGATTTCCTGACTCTCTTTCATCTCCTCTTCCGGAAGCCCGAGGGTGGCGGCCTCTCGCCAGACATCGGTTTTCTGCATTTGTCCAACCGGGAAGAGTAATCGGTTCAGCCAGGAAGCCTGGAGCCGGTAGAGGAAATAGCTTTGATCCTTCCTGACATCAGCTCCTTTCATGAGGGAGAGGTGCTCGCCGATTCGGTCGACATGCGCATAGTGGCCGGTCGCCACGAAAGAGATACCTTTTGAGTCTGCGAGCTCGATGAGTTGGCGAAGCTTCACGCGTTCGTTGCAGCGCACGCAGGGGTTGGGTGTGGTGCCGTTCGCATAGGCGGAAACAAAGTCATCAATGACTGCGGTGCGGAACTCGGCGCGGGAGTCGACGAGTTCGTGCGGGATGTTGAGTTGTTTGGCCACGTATCGCGCGATGCCAACTTTGCAGCAGCCGCGCTCCTCCCAGCGCTTCGAGGCCGCGACTTCTCCGTTCTCATGCTCCCAGACCTGGAGGGTGACGCCATGGACTTCAAAGCCCTGCCGAGTCAGAAGGAGAGCGGCTACGGAGCTATCGACTCCCCCGCTCATACCGAGGAGGACGGTTGGACGTGACATAGTGCGGCTATTGTACTGTCTGACCGACGAAAGGGCTAGAGGTCTGGCGTGCGTATTTTGCTTCGATGGAGAGTCAGGTCGTGGACATTCTTGGCCGATTGGGGATGCTCCTCGACCCAGCGATGGGCCCCCATATCGCACATACCATGAAAATGCGCTCCGTCCTCAATGGCAATGGCAGGAGTTCGGATATCCCCAATGAGGACGCCCTGTTTGAGGATTTGGATTCTTTCTGTGGCAGTAACGGTGCCGTTTATTTTTCCACTGGTGAGCAGCGTGCCTGCGGAAATGATCCCCTTGACCACGGCAAACTCCCCCACGATCAGTGTGCCGGTGGTGTGGATTTCACCTTCCAGTTTTCCGTCGATTCGAACAGTGCCGTCGAAATTCACGACGCCTTTGAATTCAACCCCTTTTCCAAGAAAGGTGAAATTGTCGTCGTCAGACGGGGATGTCTTCTTATCGCCAATTGCCCACATGCGATCAAAGGTCCTTCCAGGTGCAGCAGGCTCACCGGGCGTCACGGGTTCAGGACCCCGATGAGCGTATTATTGTGAGACCGGAAAAACTAACCGTTTATTCTTTTTATGCCGCCCTGGCCTGAGATGCCCACCGGGTGAAGGGGCGTTTCGCGAGGGACTTCTCGAATACCTTGTGACATTTCGAGAGTTCCGTTAAAGAGCACGCCTTCTTCAATTGAAAGCATGGGGGTCTTTATTCCACCGTTGACGATGGCTGGGGCGCGGAGTTTAATCTTTTCTTTCGCGACGACATCGCCCGTGATTTTCCCTTTGCAGACAATGGTGCCGGCCGTTACTTTGGCGGTGATGACAGCCTCTTCACCCACGAGGAGGACCCCTTCGGTGTGAATTTCTCCGTCGAGAGATCCATCAATTCTGACGGTTCCGTTGTACGAGATGGTGCCTTTAAACTCGACACCTTTACCGACAAATGCGCTGACATCTTCTGAGGCTTCCTGGCGGCCTAGGTTTGAAGCGAGCGAGATGTCTTCAGCTTCCACTTCCTCTGCCATCGTGCGCTTCCCGTCCTGCTTGTCTGATTTCCACATGGTCGATGCTCCTCCTCTGGGTTCGGGACAAAAGATGATGGGGGTAACCCCTGTTAGGTGCTGTATCGGAGTGTCTAGGTAAGATATTTAGCGTTAGTTGAGAGAAAAGCAACAAATATGCCTTTTCTCAACAGTCGTCTGGGGCGTGGCGAAGAGCGATGCTGTCTAGGCGAGGAGATTGTCGATGATTCCCTCCAGCTCTGGTGCGGAATAGTAATGGATGATGACTTTCCCGCCTTTCCGACCCGCCTCGATCGTGACTCGCGTTCCAAAACGTTTTTGGAGCCTCGACTCTATGTCGCTCCATTGCGACGTGGTTATTGGCGGCTTTGTCCGTTTTCTTGCGGTGCTGGATGTGGTGACGAGGCGTTCGGTCTCGCGAACGGAAAGCGCGCGCTCCGCAACTGCCTTTGCAATTCTGCATTGAGTCTCAGGGCTGTCGAGTGCGAGAAGGACTTTGGCGTGTCCGGCTGAAAGGGATCCGGACTCCACAAGGGCTTGCACGTCGTGGTGGAGGTTGAGTAGACGTACGGAATTAGCCACAGAAGATCGATCGCGGCCGACTTTTTGCGCGATGCTATCGTGAGTCAATCCGAATTCGTTCATCATTCTCGAATACGCTCTGGCGGTCTCCATGGGATTGAGGTCTTCACGTTGGAGATTTTCAACGAGGGCGAAGAGAATCGCTTCTTGATCACTGCAATTGCGTACGACCGCTTGGATGGTGTCGAGTCCGGCCTCTTTGGTGGCGCGCCATCGCCGCTCGCCCGAAATGAGTTCGAAAATGCCGTCACCTTTTCGACGGACTAAAATCGGTTGAAGCAAGCCGCTTTCTTTTATTGATGCTGCCAGTTCAGCGAGCTCGGCAGGATGGAAGATTTGCCGAGGTTGGTAGCGATTCGGTACGATCGCATCAATTCTGATCTGCTGAATATCCGCCGCATTGCTTGGGACGGCTGCTTGCCCGCCCGGCAGTAATGCATCGAGACCTCTACCTAGTGCTTTTTTCTCCATGATCGAGAAACTCCTTTGCGAGTGAGAGATAGGCCTGTGAGCCCGATGAGGCCGCATTATAGAGAATGCCTGGCCGACCATAGCTCGGGGCTTCAGCCAACGTCACATTTCGTGGAATGACGGCTTGGTAGACTTTGCTTCCAAAATGGTTTCGGACTTGTTCGGACACCTGGCGGGCCAACGTGTTGCGTGCATCGAACATGGTCAGCACGATTCCCTCTATGAAGAGATCGAGATTGATGGACTGCTTTACCCGCTCGATACTGCCTATAAGCCGAGAGAGCCCTTCCATCGCATAGTACTCACATTGCACTGGAATGAGAACTGACTTTGCAGCAGCAAGGGCGTTAATTGTAAGAATGCCGAGAGCTGGGGGGCAATCAAGCACAATGACATCGTATGCATCGTGGATCCCTTTGATTGCGTCACGGAGGTGATGCTCTCGTCCCTCAACATTGGCCAACTCGATTTCAGCCCCTGCGAGATCGGCGTTTGAAGGCAATATAGACAGCCCATTGACGCTTGTCTTTTGAATGACATTCTCGCAAATATCTTGTTTTATTAGGCAGTTATATATTGTTTTCTGTAATGATCGCGGGTCAACACCAACTCCACTGGTTGCATTGCCCTGCGGGTCAAGATCAATCAATAGGATGGATTTGCCTTGGAGCGCAATTGCTGCTGCAAGATTGACGGAAGTAGTTGTTTTTCCAACCCCCCCCTTTTGATTGGCAACCGCAACTATCCTTGCCATTAATCGTCCTTCCTATAGAGGGGCTGTTCCACGTGGAACAGCCTCTGCTTGCTATTCACGATGAAAGAGAGAGGCTTGTAACAACTCTTGTTCCATATCCAATTGGAAGGTCAAAGGAGTATTCATTCTCAACGATGGTTCTTGAGTCAATTCTTGATCTATCAATAGAGGTTGAAAGAAATAGGAGTATTCTTCCGTTGCTGGTCAATATGGCTCTTGATAGGTCAATGATGAATTCAAACTTTATCCCCCTCGCAACAATGTAGTTGGCTTGTTCGTGATTTATGAAACTATCTGCGAATTGCTCCAATGACCCTTCGAAAATATCAACGTCTCTTAGCTTCAGTAACCCAATGATATATCTCAAGAAAGACGATTTCTTTTTTGATGGTTCGACGAGGACAAGTCTTAGGTCTGGTCGTAGTATTTTTATCGGTATTCCTGGAAAACCTGCACCAGAACCAATGTCAAAGATGAGGCTCCCGTCTATAAAGTTCTCCGCTTTAATAGCAGCAATTGAATCGATGAAATGCTTGATCACAACTTCTTCATCTTTGACGATGCTTGTTAAATTCGTGGTTTTGTTCCACTCTTTAAGCTGTTTCAAGTAGATCATGAACTTACTGACTTGTTCAGCAGTCAGATTTATCCCAATCGAAGAAGCTGATCTCGACAATAGCGATTGGATATCTGCTCTCTGTTCCACGTGGAACACATACGTGATTGAAACTGTGAGGTCAAGGGAAAGGTCGGAGGAATTCGGTGGTTGCGTCAAACTTCTGCTGGTTGTTGGCCTTGCCGTTTAAATTTCTCTATTGCGACGATGAGAAGTGAAATAGCTGCAGGAGTGACTCCTGCGATTCGTGATGCTTGCCCAATTGTTGCCGGTCTCACGCGTGAGAACTTTTCAAGTACTTCACGTGAGAACCCCTGAATGGCTCCATAATCAAAGGCTAAGGGTATGGCTTTTAGTTCGAGCCGTTTGAATTGTCCAATTTGCTGTAGTTGTCTTCTGATATAGCCTTCATATTTTATTTCCAATTCAACTTCGTCAATAATTTCATCGTCTTCAATAAATAAACCATCAAATTTCATCAGGAGATCTCTATATGAATACTCCTGCCTTTTGAGCAACTGTGCAAATGTTTGGGACGAGTGGCGATCGTCAATAGTTACCCAGTTCAACCGTGCGCAAATTTCATCCGTAATCCTTGGCCTGGTTGTGCTGAGTCGACCGATTTCGCTGGCAATACCCTCCCGCTTTTTGAGGAGCCGATCATAATTATGTTGTGAAACCAGTCCGACCTGGTGGCCGATGTCCATTAAGCGTAGATCAGCATTCCCATGTCTCAGGAGGAGCCGGTATTCGGCTCGCGATGTAAACATGCGATAGGGCTCACGTGTGTCTTTCGTAATCAAATCGTCGATGAGCACACCGATGTAGGCTTGCGATCGATCAAGAATGAGTGGTTCCAATCCTCGAATCTTCAATACTGCGTTGATTCCAGCCATAACCCCTTGAGCAGCCGCCTCTTCATACCCAGATGTTCCATTGATCTGTCCAGCATGATAGAGCCCGGAAACGTTCTTTGTTTCAAGAGTCGGGTGGAGTTGACGTGGAGGGAAATAGTCATATTCAATCGCATAGCCAGGCTTGAGCATTTTGGCGTGTTCGAGGCCGGGGATGGTGCGAAGAATTTCGCTCTGTACATCAACCGGAAGGCTTGTTGAGATGCCGTTCGGGTAAAACTCTTTTGTATCAATGCCTTCCGGTTCGATAAATATTTGATGTCGTTCCCGCTCGGCAAAGCGCACAACTTTATCTTCAATCGATGGGCAGTAGCGTGGTCCAACTGAATCAATGACTCCGCTATAGAGAGGAGAGCGATCGAGATTCTCACGGATGATGTCGTGGGTTTGTTTGTTCGTGTACGTTAAATGGCAAGGAAGCTGAGGTGTGGAAATGTGCTCCGTACGATGGGAAAATGGCGTGGGGGGGGTGTCCCCAGGCTGCGGTACCATGACCGAGAAATCGATCGAGTCGCGATCGAGTCGCGGCGGAGTACCGGTCTTCAGTCTGCCCAGTTCAAACCCCAAGTCGCGCATGCAATCGGAAAGGTGTTCTGCGGAGGCTTCTCCGGCACGCCCGGCCGGAAAGTGGTTCAGGCCGATGTGAATAAGTCCCTTAAGGAAAGTCCCTGATGTGAGGACTACCGCGAGTGCGTTGACCTTCACTCCATCCCCTGTCACCACGCCGGTTACGCGCGGCCCTGAAGTGAGGAGTCGATCAACAGTCCCTTCGTGAATCGTGAGGCAGCGCTCAGCAGCTAAGGTCTGTTGCATGGCCATGCGATATAGCTTCTTGTCGCATTGCGCGCGCAATGCTCTGACAGCCGGTCCTTTGCTTGTATTGATAAACCTAAATTGAATACCGGCTTGATCTGTGTTTCTACCCATCTCCCCGCCAAGGGCATCGATTTCTTTCACCAGGTGGCCTTTGGCGATTCCCCCGACTGCCGGATTGCAGGACATCTGGGCGATTCGATCTCTTTCCATGGTGAGTAGCAGGGTTCGTGCACCCATGCGAGCTGCAGCGAGAGCGGCTTCGCACCCCGCATGGCCTCCACCGACTACGATCACATCGAACGTCTGATCCATAAATCACCCGTTACTTCCCGATACAAAACTGAGAAAAGATTCGATGGAGGACCTCATCCGAGGTAATGACCCCGGTAATTTCACCAAGTGTATCTGCCGCGCCCCGAAGATCCACCGCCACGCATTCCGGATGTGTGTCTGACGCGATTGATTCAAGGGCTTTCGTCAGATAATCACGGCATCTGAGAAGAATCTCCTGATGTCGAATATTTGTAATCGTGACACTTTGTGAGGGCTCGAGACCGCGGAGCCCAACTCGGTCCTTGATGATCTCTCGCAATGTTTTGAGGCCTTCACCCGTCACGGTGGATATCGGCAACGGTGCTGCGCCATCCGGCAAAGAGAAGTGGTCGGACAAGTCCGCTACCTGACCGGGAGTGAGCAGGTCTATCTTGTTCAGCGCAACGACCATGTTTCCCCTGTCAAGCATGGGGATGTCAAACATTGGGGCAGCCTGGCCCAAATCAGTTGCGTCAATCACAATGATAAGAAGGTCGGCATCGCGCACAGCCGCTTCCGTACGGCGAATGCCTTCTCGCTCAATGGCATCGGTGGTTTCCCGTAACCCGGCTGTGTCTACGAGGGACAGCGTGGCTCCGCCAAAGTGGACGGTCTCTTCGATCAGGTCGCGTGTAGTTCCGGGAGTATCGGTGACGATGGCTCGACTCTCACCCAATAATCGATTCAGTAGACTCGACTTACCGACATTGGGCCGGCCCACGATGACGACCCGTGCACCCTCCCTTAGTATACGGCCGGTCCTCGATGAATTCAGAGCGGCGTCGACTACGTCCGCTGTCTCTCGTAACACCTTCTTCAATTCGTCTCGGCCAACGAATTCAATATCTTCTTCGACGAAATCGATCCCCGCTTCAAGGTGAGCCAGCATGGCCAAAAGTCGTGATCTTAACAGATCGACTTCCTGTTTCAGATCTCCTCGGAGGTGGCGTTGGGCAATAGCCAAGCTCTGCTCGGAGGTGGCCTTAATTGTCGCGAGGACGCCTTCAGCCTGGGACAAATCCAAACGGCCATTCAAGAAAGCCCGTCTGGTAAATTCTCCAGGCGTCGCCAGGCGGCATCCTGCCTGTAGGCAAGATTCGGTAATCATGGCCAACACGGCCTGGCTCCCATGCGCATGAACTTCGAGGACATCCTCCGCCGTATATGAGCGTGGCGCTCTCATGTAGACCACCAGTGCCTCATCAATGGGAGTCTGGAAGCGTAACGACGCTTCAGTTGTAGAAACATCCGCGCGAAAGATATCGGCAAGGTAGAGATGATGCGACTCTATTTCGCACAGAGGGATTCCTGAACGGATGCGGATAAAACGGCTGGCGATCGAGAGGGTTTCAGGGCCGCTGATACGTATAATTCCAATCCCGCCTTCGCCCACCGGCGTAGCGACGGCGCAGATCGTATCTCCTGACCCTCCAGCATTCAGCATGGTGGAACTCTATCGTCGATGCCATCCCAGGCTCGTCGCAGAACAAATGGCCATCCGTAAAAATTCCGATGGTTCAAATAACCGGCTTGTTCGCAAAAATCACGCGATCGGTAATCAGCTGCTGGGAAATGGTGAGCACGTTATTTGTCAGCCAGTACAGCACCAGGCCCGCCGGGAAATTGATAAATAGAAAGGTCATAAATGCCGGAAGCATCAACATGATCTTCGCTTGGGTCGGATCCATTGTGGTTGGAGTAATCTTCTGCTGAACCACCATTGTGACGCCCATAATAATCGGCAGTACGTAGTAGGGGTCCTGTACAGACAGGTCTGTAATCCAAGCCATGAAGGGCGCCTGACGCAGGTCAATGGTCATATAGAGAATATTGAAGAGAGCCACAAAGACAGGCATCTGCAAGACCATCGGGAGGCATCCCCCGACGGGATTCACCTTATGGTCCCGATAGAGCTTGATTAATTCCTTGTTCAGCCGATCCCGGTCCTCCTTAAACTTCTCCTGAACCGCCAAGACTTTCGGCTGGATGACCTGCATTTGTTTCATCGATTTGTAGCTCTTGTACTGAAGCGGGACAAAGAGAACCTTGAGCATCATCGTGAGTAGAATAATAGTCACGCCGTAGTTATGGGTATAGTCGTTGATGAAGCGGAGTACATAGAAAATCGGCTTGGCGACAGCTTTCACAACTTCCCAGCTGCCAAAAACAAACCAGCCGAAGTCGATGGTGTCTTCGATTCCAATTTGCATCGCCACGAGGGTGTCATACTCTTTGGGGCCGGCGTAGAGCTGGAGGTTCAACGGGGAACCGGATGACTGAGCAGGAAATCGCACACTTCCGGAAAGCAGTTTGTCGCCTTCTTTCTTGACCACTGTGGACGAGGCCTGCTTCGGGATCAACACGGAAAGAAAATATTTGTCTTGCAGTGCAAGCCAGTGCACTGCGCCTTTGCGCTCGATCTCAGAATCTGGCGCGTCTTTATCAACCTTTTCGTCGACCAGGGAAGCTGAACCGATTTGGCCAATCAAACCATCGCCCCATTCCACAATACCGAAATTCGTTCCTAAACCTACCGTGAGGTCACCGTCCAGACCAGTCGATCGAATTGCGATATCGACCAGGTAACTATCGAAGTGGAAGGTCAGGATTTTCTCGAGGAGCAGATTCTTCGTCTCATCGCGAAACTGGAAGGTTATGTGGCCAATCGGATGGGAGCTATCGAGGCTGGAGAAGTCTCGTGAGACGGTGTAGAGGCCGGTACCCAATGTCTTGGTCAATTCTGCATCAGCCGTGATGATGGCTAACGGCCCGGCAAACTTCGATCCCTGCCTGACCAATTGAACCGGAGCCGAATCGGTTGCGGTCTGTTGATACCGTTTCAGTTCCCAGCTCGTCAGGACCGCACCGCGAGTCGAGACTTTTGCGCGATACAGATCGGTCTCAATACTCACAAGCTCTTCTGTTGGAGTGAGCGGAGAAGCTGATCCTTCAAGCCCTGGCGAGGAGATTTGGCTTTGCCCCGGCGTCTGTCCCGTGCTCGGGCCAGACGATGCCGATATTGGGGTTGTTTCGGTCGACGGGGACATCTGTCCCGCCTCCGATGACACGGATGCCTCTTGTGTGGGCAAGGGTTGAGGGAGCCAGCCCATCTCTTTCAGTGCATAGTCGTATCCAAAAATAATCGCCAGCGATAGCACCAAGAAAACGATGACCCGTTTCTCCATCATCTAGATACGTACTTTCTTCAACAACGTTGAATTATTTTTTAACCGGGTCAAACCCGCCGGCATGAAAGGGATGGCATTTGAGTAAGCGGATCAAGGCCAGTCCCAGGCCCTCCAGGCAACCTCGCTGGCGTATGGCATCTATCGCGTATTGGGAACAGGTCGGATCAAATCGGCATGCCGGGCCCAGCCATGGTGAGATCACACAGCGGTAGCCTTGAATCAGCCCTACCAGGAGACGGCGCATGCTAGATCGACCTCGCGTTCAGAAGGCGATGCTTGGACAGTGTGGCGGTCCACAATTCCTTCAGCTCGCCGAATGAAAGAGTCAGGGCGTCTCGCTTGGGGAATACGAGCAGGTGGTAGCCTGGAATCAAGTCTGAATAAATGGCTCTGACGAGCTCGCGGAACCGGCGCTTGGACCGATTGCGTTTAACGGCATTGCCAAATCGTCTGCCGACGACGATTCCCACCTGACTCACAGAACCCTCCGTCCGGCTCGCGAGCAAATTGAAACATTGCGTCGAGCTGCGACGCCCGTGACGCTTCACTTGTTCAATATCCCGACTGACTCGCAAGAACATAACTGCAGTTCTGGCACGTGAGCTCATATCGTGACGCCCACCAGTATGTGAGTATGTTCGTTGGCGGCGGTAACCGGCAGGAGTCGAGCAGACAGCCAATCACATAGGGAACAAGGAGAAGCCGATGTCTTCTCCAGGCTGCACGCACAGACACTCATGCGGACAAGCTATAGGCAAGCCTTCGAATCCAGCCCCTCAACGGTAACTGAAATACGAACGCTAGACTGCCAGACGAGCGCGGCCTTTTGCACGGCGGCGCGCCAGGACCTTCCGTCCGTTCTTTGTGCTCATCCGTTTACGAAAACCATGCTCGCGCTTCTTTTTCAGGTTTGAAGGCTGCTGAGATGTAAAAGACATAACAATCCCCCCAGAAATCACGTTTCATTTAGGTAATCGAGTTGGGCATTATATTGGCCGTGCACCCAGGTGTCAATTTACTCACGGCTTCAAAAGGATTAATTCTCGGTGCGAATATTTATCTAGAGAAGTCGGCATCAGCCTATAAGATATTAATTTCTGAGGCGCTTTTGTACCTTAGGTGGCCAGAGTGCCACAGAGCTCCTCTCCCCTGATGTCTCCAATTCTTCATAAACAGCGGATTCTCTATATATCCGTGCAATAAATAGGTGAAATAAGTATGGCACTAAGTTTGCCAATAGACAGGAATGAATGATCGCGCTATCGCTCTGACCACTTGATGGCAGGTCCGATGCTTCGGGGTGCATCCACATTCAATCACTTACATTAAAGGAGGTTCTCTCACATGGGTAGAATTTTAGCTAGCATGCTTGCTCTTACGGTCACCGCCATGTTCTCAACCGGTACCTACCTGCATGCGCAGGAAACAGCTCCAGTCCCGGCCCCGGCCCCGGCCGCGACGGCCCCAGCCGCCACGGCTCCTGCTGCCCCAGCGATGGGTGCTCCGGCTGAAACTGAAAAGAAGGTGGATGGAGAAAAGGAAAAGAAGGGGAAAAAGGGCAAGAAGGCCGGCAAAGGAAAGAAGAAGGGTAAGGAAAAGAAGAACGGTTAAGTCTTCTCTCCCCCTTGTATCCCGGGCTGAGAAGGTCCCTCATGTTCAGTGAGGGACCTTCTCACCTGAGGCAGCACGCAGTGTGCACGGCAGTCCCCCCGCTCGAACCATAAGGAGAATACGATGAACCTCACGATCAATAGGCTCGCGCCACTGATGCTTGGAGCCATTTTGCTCGCAGGCTGCGCCAAGCCTCCGGCCGAGCAAATCGATGCAGCTGAAAAGGCACTGAAGGAAGCACAGATGAGCGGAGCGGCTACCTATACCGCGCAAGAATATGCCAAGCTCGAAGCGTCCTTGACTGCCATGAAAAAAGAAGTGACGGATCAGGATGGAAAGTTTGCCCTTTTTCGTGACTACGGGAAAGCCGAGCAGCTTGCGGCTTCTGCCAAAGCCGACGGTGAGCGGGTGAAGGCCGACGCAGTGAAAAAGAAGGAAGAGGCTAAGGCCGGCGCTCTTCAGGCGCAGCAAGTCGCTCAGGAAGCGGTGAAGTCGGCGGTTGAACTCGTGGCCGGCGCTCCGGTGGGTAAAGACCGTGCGGCACTTGAGGCCATCAAGAATGATGTCGAAGCGTTGAAAGCGTCGCTGAATCAGATTCAATTGGCGATCGATAAAGAAGACTATCCGGCTGCCCAGACTCAGGCAAAAGCCATCCATGACAAGGGGCAAGCGGTCTCTGCGGAGTTGCAGAATGCCTTGGCGAAAGTGGGGAAGGGAAAACCTTCTGCGCATAAGAAAAAGTAAGGTAGTATTGATCCATGGCTGTCGTTTCAGTAAGAAATAGTCTGATCGCTCTCGCCCGGGGATTCTTCCTGGCGGGGGCGCTCTCTGCGTGTGTCCAAGCTATTCCGCCTGAACTTGTCAGCGCGATCGATCGGATCGATCAGCAACTGGTTGCGCTCAAAGCACCGGAAATCGCTCCCGAAGAATATGCCCGTTTCGTGCGGCAGTGGGTGCCGCTCCGTGCCCGTGTGCAGTCGGATGATGATCTGGTGCGATGGCCGTGGGAAACGAACGAGCTTGAAACAGAGCTTCGTCGGCTCCACGAAGAGGGTGGGAGTACCCTCGCGAAGTTGCATGGTGAACGACAAGCACAGCAGCATCGTGCTCAACTGAATGTGCTTCGTGTGGAAGAACGGTTACGCGCGCTCTCCTCGCAAATTGATGCCATTGATGGCCGCATTGTTTTAGGGGGGAAGCCCGTCCAAACCGATTTGTTGGTGAAGCAGGCCCGATCCTTCTATGATCAGCATGACTATCAGCGCTCAATTGACGCTGCCGATTTGGCCGGCAAAGCCCTGCACGTGCAGTCCGCACTTCTTGCCCGCGAACTTGGGCGGTATGCGGATGAGCAGCACATCCGCAGGTGGCAGGCCATGGCGCAGCAGGCGATCGAGTGGTCCCGCACTCACCGATCAACGGCTATTGTCGTCAGCAAGGCAGAAAGAATACTGACGCTCTATAAGAACGGGAGCAAGGTGGTATCATACCCTGTTCGTTTAGGGTTCAATGGTATTCGTGAAAAGCAATTCCAGGGTGACGGTGCGACTCCGGAGGGACGATACCGCATCACGGATAAGCGCGGAGCGGGCCGGACACAGTTCTACCGGGCGCTGGTCTTAGACTACCCGAACCAGGACGATCGTCGGCGATTTGTACAAGGTAAGAAGGTTGGTCGTATCCCTGCCTCGAAGCAGATCGGAGGCCAGATCGAAATCCACGGCGTCGAAAATGAATTGATGGCGCAAACACTGGGTTGTGTCATGCTCGACAATGTGCAGATGAGTGCGCTGTTCGAGCGGGTAGAGCCGGGAAGTGTGGTAAGCATCGTCGGCGCATTGACCGGGCGCAACGCAGTCGCGACGGCTTTGGCTCAGTTGGGAGAGCACGGAGAAGAAACCTGAGGCTACTTCCATGAAGCGAGTCCTTCTCCTTATAGGTTCGGTCCTCTCCTTCGGCCTGCTCGTGGCCTTGATTCCCTACAGCAGCAGCCAGCTTCAGTCCTCCATCGCCTCGGTCCCTCAGCCTCTCGCCGTGGATCCCCTCGTGCTCCGAGGTTTGCAAAGTCAATACAAAGGTCTCAAGAAACAGCTCGCGCAATTTGCGCCCCATCAACATTATATTCTTGTGGATACCGCGCGAAATCACCTCTATATCAAACGCAGCCAAGAGATTGTGTTGGATGCCATCGCCTCTACCGGCAGCGGTGTGGTTCTCGATAAGCCGGGCGAAGGCAATACCCAATGGGTCTTCGATACACCGCGCGGAGAATTTACGGTGCAGTCCAAATTGACGCATCCTGCCTGGGTGAAACCGGATTGGGCGTTCATTGAAGAAGGGCTCGTGGTTCCCAAGAATCCCGCCGACCGGGTCGAGCAAGGTGTGCTGGGCGACTATGCGCTCGGGTTCGGCAAAGGCTATTTTATTCATGGCACGCTCTATACCCGACTGCTCGGCAAGAACGTCACCCATGGGTGCATTCGGCTCAATGACGATGACCTAAAAAGTGTCTACCAGCTCGCCCGAGTGGGGACACCGATCATGATCTTCTAGCTCACCTTCCTCGCGCAGATGCTAGCCATGCTCGTATCCATTGTTCTTTCCGTGCTGCTTCTTTTCTCGGTTCCCGGTTGGGCTGCCGAAGGCGAGGTATTTCCCGATCTTGATATAAACGATCCTGTGGCTTTACAGGAGGGTTCGCGGGTTCTTGAAGAGGAGCTCAAGCTGGCTGCACGTCCTCAAACCTATCTGCTCATCGATCTTGTGTCAGGGGTCATCCAAATTAAGGCTCGCGGCGTGGATCTTCACCGGCTTCCCATTGCAGCATGGACGGTCACTGAGCTTCCACGATTGACGGGAACCTTTCGCTTGACTGCCCGTCCCCCGGTGGTTCGCCGCAAGATTGATCCGTCTGCGACGACCGAGCAGGAGCCGATCTCCTTGTTCGACATGCCGACCGAATACCGGCTGTCATTTACCCCGGCGATGACTATGGACATCGAGTCCGCCGATTCACAAGGGACGATGGGATGGATTCACGCGACAAGCCGGAAGGCATGGAAACAACTTCGTGTCTGGAAGCAGCGCCTTGCGGGAGTTCAATCACCGGGAGAAGCCTCGACCATCAGCCTGACACTCTCGAGCGAGCAAGCCCAGTCCTTAGCCTGGTCCACCGTGGATGGGATGCCTGTGGTCATCCGTCGCCCCTCCGAGCCATAGCGAATCACCTCTGTCAGTCCACATTGCGTTTTGGGACATTGATTCCTAAGATACAGCAGCGTGCCGCTTAAAAGCCTTCGGTGAGTCAACCAAGGAGAGCCCCACATGGCCATTCCTTCCAAAGAACATCTTGCCGAGCCGTACGACGCATTGGTCTGCGATCCGAGGGAGTCGGTCGTTCGCAATCAGGTGATCCCGAGGCTGTGGGCCAAAGACCATCGTCTGTGGAAGCCTGAGCCCTCTGAAATTGCCAATCGGCTGGGGTGGTTGACCTTGCCCGACGACATGCGCGCGCACGTTCAGGCATTGAAGACCTTGACCGTCACAGCGAGGAAAGAAGGCATCAGAGATGTCGTCCTTCTCGGCATGGGCGGCAGCAGCCTCGGCCCCGAAGTCTTTCGTGCGTCGTTCGGTCCAAAGAAGGGAGCCCCGCGCCTCTGGGTTCTCGACTCGACCGTGCCGGGATGGGTCCGTCTGGTCACCAAGTCGATTCATCCTGCCCGCACACTCTTTCTCGTGGCCAGCAAGTCGGGTGGGACGATCGAAGTCATGTCGCTCTTCGCCCACTTCTGGAAGCTTGTAGCGGGAGCGAAGGGCAATCGCGGAGGAGAGCAGTTCATTGCGATCACCGATCCAGGCACCAGTCTCGAGACCATGGCGCGGGAACACGGCTTTCGGCAGATTTTCAGCAATCCGCCCGATATCGGGGGACGCTATTCCGTCCTCTCGTTGTTTGGATTAGTCCCGGCGGCATTGATGGGTCTGGATATCTCTCGATTATTGGAGCGCGCTGGGAAGATGGCCAGTCGTTGCCACGAGGGGCGTTCAGTAGAAGACAACCCGGGCGCCTACCTTGGATTGGCGATGGGGGCGCTCGCCAAAACCGGAAGGGACAAGGTGACCATTCTGGCATCCTCTCCCATCGATACCTTCGGCTTGTGGGCCGAGCAATTAATAGCTGAGAGCACCGGCAAAGAAACCAAGGGGATTGTCCCGGTCGCGCAGGAGCCAGTGCTTGCGCCAGGGATGTATGGATCTGATCGCTTTTTTATTTATCTCAGACTGAAGGGCGCAAAAAACGAGGCCTTGGATCGTCAGGTTGCGGCTCTCGCGCGCGCAGGCCACCCCGTTCTCACGTTTGCGCTTCGTGATCCGTATGATCTGGGCGCTGAATTTTTCCGTTGGGAGTATGCGACTGCGGTTGCGGGCCATGTCCTCGGTATCCAGCCGTTCGATCAGCCGAATGTGCAGGAGAGTAAAGACAATACCAGGCGAGTGCTCGATGGCTATCAGGCCACCGGCCGGCTGCCTGAGACTGCGGTGAGTAACCCGGGTGAAGCGGCTGCCGGGCTGGCCGGCCAGCTCCACGCCGGTTCGTATGTCGCCATTTTGGCGTATACGACGCCCTCAAAGCCTCTCGAAACCGCTATCCGCCGCCTGAGGAAGGTCTTGGTACAGCAGTATCATGTCACGACAACGTTCGGGTACGGCCCCCGCTACTTGCATTCGACCGGACAGTTGCACAAGGGCGGACCGGCGAGCGGCGTCTTTCTGGAACTCGTTGATCGCATGACGCCGGATCTCCCGATTCCTGCGCAAACTTTTTCATTCGGCACATTGGCAAAGGCCCAGGCGACCGGCGATCTTGAATCGTTGCAGGCTCACGGCCGTCCCGCGATTCGGGTCATGCTTGGAGCCAACCCGGTGGCCACCGTCAACGCCATAGCAAGCCGGCTCTGCCCTCCTCCGCGACGGCCACGTCGGAAAGCCCTGTCGGTGAAGCGGCAATCGAGCCGTCGCTCTCGGTAACATGTCGACCTCTCCTGAGATCCTGGTGTGTCAGCATGGTCAGGCTTGGCTTGATAAAGCGTGCGGCCTTTTCCGGGACATCACCGACCAGGCCATTCAGTCACAGGGGTCCTGTGTCATTGCGCTTTCCGGAGGATCGACTCCCAGAGCACTCTATGGAGCTCTGACGTCAATCGAATGGAAGACCCAATGTCAGTGGGATCGGATGATCTTTTTGTTTGGCGACGAGCGCGGCGTCCCCCCTGATCACCCCGACAGCAACTATGGACTCGCCCTGGAGGCATTGTTCCGCCCGTTGGGGATCGGACCGTCACAGGTCCATCGAATGAAAGGCGAATCCGCAGACCTCAGCCTGGCTGCGGCGGATTATGAGCGGACAGTCAGAGCCCTCACGCAGTGTCCCTCACCGGCGATTCCCCGTTTGGACCTGGTTCTTCTTGGTTTGGGGGAGGATGGTCATACGGCGTCACTCTTCCCAGGGACGCCCGCATTGTCGGAGCGGAATCATCTGGTCGCGGTTGGTCTATCACCGAAAGGGATTCCTTCTCGTTTGACCCTGACCCTAGGTGTGATCAACCGGGCGACTGTGGTACTGTTCCTCGTGACCGGCGCCGGGAAGGCGCAGACGGTTCGCGCCGTGCTCCAGTCGCAAACCCAGGCGGAGCAGGCACTGCCGGCGGATCAGGTGAAGCCGGACAGCGGGCGGCTTGTGTGGTTGCTTGATGATGCCGCGGCCGCCGCCCTCATGCGATAAGACGACGAGAAGGACTGACGATGATTCTGGCAGGCGATATCGGTGGCACCAAGACGAATCTAGCCCTCTATGATTGGTCCACGGAGCGGGTGGAACCGGTCAGGCTTGAGACCTTTCATAGTGCCGACTACAAATCGCTCGAAGAGATTCTGGAAGAGTTTCTTACACCGCCGAAGCCGCCGATGCTGTTGGACGATATCGAAGTCGCGGCATCTGGGGAGGAAGAGGCAGAGGTCGAATCCCTTCCGGAAGGACCCATCAAGCTTGCTGCGGCCTGTTTTGGTATTGCCGGTCCGGTGATCGAGAATCACTCCCAGACGACCAATCTGCCGTGGGTGGTGGATGGGGCAGCGATTGCGAAACGATTCGATATTCCTCGCGTGCAGCTGCTCAACGATCTTGAGGCGACCGCCTACGGGATCTTGCTCTTACGGCCTGATGAACTGGAGGTGCTCAATCCCGGCAACCCTCCGAAAAAACGCCAGGCACTGGCGCTCATCGCGGCCGGGACCGGGCTCGGCGAAGCGATTCTCTTCTGGGACGGCAAGTCCTATCGCCCGATGCCGTCGGAAGGCGGCCATACCGACTTTGCTCCGAACAACGACTACGAGATCGAGCTCCTGCGCTACCTGCGCAGCCAATTCCTCCATGTCAGCTATGAACGAATCCTTTCAGGCCCCGGGCTGAATGCGATCTACGAGTATGTGCGCGACACGAAGAAAAACGAACCGACGTGGCTCGCGGAAAAAATCAAGGTCGGCGATCCGGCTGCCGAAATCGCCGAAGCCGGTCTGAAGGGCCAGGCCGACATTGCCAAGCAGGCGTTGGACCTGTTTGCTTCGATTTATGGGGCCGAGGCCGGCAATCTGGCGCTCAAAGCGTTGTCGCTCGACGGCGTGTATGTGGCCGGTGGGATGGCCCCGAAACTGATCAAGAAACTTCAGGATGGAACGTTCATGAAAGCCTTTATCAACAAAGGGCGGTACAAACGTTTGCTGGGCAACATGCCGGTGAAAGTCGTGATGAACCAGCAGACCGCGCTACTGGGCGCGGCATCGGTCGCCGCCGCGCTATCTCAGGGGCCAACGCCATGACGACACAACTCGATCTCGATCGATTGAAAAAGGCAGCAGCTTTGGAAGCGGTCGAGTTTGTTCAAGACGGGATGGTTGTGGGGCTCGGGACCGGCTCAACGGCTAAGCATATGGTCGTCGCGCTCGGTGAAAAGGTTCGCGCCGGAATGCGGCTACGCGGAGTGCCTACGTCACATGAAACCGCGGCGCTGGCCAAAGAGGCCGGCATTACCCTCATCGATGCCGACAATCGGTGGGAAATTGATGTGGCGATCGACGGAGCCGATCAGGTCGATTCAGGACTCAATCTGATCAAAGGTGGCGGAGGCGCTCTCCTGAAAGAAAAGATTGTTGCGGCCTCCGCGAAGCAATTTATTGTGATGGTGGATTATACGAAACAAGTTCCGGTGCTGGGAGGATCCTTTCCCCTTCCGATCGAAATCATTCCGTTCGGGTGGGGCAGCACGGCGCGTGAGATCGAATCCTTGACCAAGAGCCGAGCGGTGCTGAGAGAGAAAAACGGAGCTCCGTTCAGGACCGAAGCAGGGAATCTGATCGTGGACGTGCATATTGCGCGAATTCATCATCCGAACGACTTAGAAATCGCATTGAACCAGATTCCTGGAATTGTGGAAACCGGTCTGTTCGTTGGTCGAACGAGTATGTTGATCGTCGGTTCCCCTCACGGAGTCGACATCCACCATGCGCCGGAGCATTGAGTGAATCCATCGGCAGACGTCATCTGTTCACGACGTTGGCTGGACGAGCCCGTGCACTGCTGGTCCTTCCACTAGCTCCTCTCCTTCTCTCGGCCATCAGTCCGGCCGTTGCAGCAACCACGACGATACGACCGAAAGGCGAAGACATGAACCTCGATGATGCTTCCGGCAGTCTGGATCCCTATCGTTTACCCAGGCACGTTGTGCCGCATCGCTACGACTTACGGTTGGAGCCGGACCTTCACTCCGCGACCTTTTCAGGCCTCGCCGTCGTTACCGTCACGGTCACGCAATCGACCAGCACCGTCATCCTGAACGCGGTCGATCTCACGATTTCATCGGCGACGCTCGAAGGGACGGCCGGCGGTCGGCTTGATGCGACGGTCGAGCTTGATCAGGCAATGCAGCGCTGTCGGTTGACGTTCCCCCGTCCTATTTCAGTGGGAGAATCGCAGCTCACGCTGGTGTTTCAAGGAACGTTGAACGACCACCTGCGCGGCTTCTATCGCAGTACGTATAAAGATCAGGCTGGCGTGTCTCACACCATGGCGGCCACACAGTTTGAAGCCACCGATGCACGACGAGCCTTCCCCTGCTGGGATGAGCCTGAATTCAAAGCGGTCTTTGCCACAACCCTCGCGATTGATCCGAGCCTCACGGCGGTATCGAACACTTCCGTCGTGTCCGACTCCGTCCAATCCGACAAAAGAGTCATGCGGTTTGCTGACAGTATGAAGATGTCCACCTACCTCGTCGCCTTCATCGTCGGGCAACTCGAAGCGACCAAGGCGATGTACGTCGGCAAAACTCCACTGCGCCTCTGGACCGTTCCTGGAAAACAGCCACTCACGCGGTTCGGTCATGAAATCGCTGCGGCTTCGCTGAAGTTCTTTGAAGATTACTACGGAATCCCCTATCCGGGAGATAAGCTCGATCTTCTCGCCATTCCCGACTTCGCCTCCGGTGCGATGGAAAACCTCGGCGCCATTACCTTCCGGGAAACCGCCTTGCTGGTCGATGAACAGACCGGGACGCATGCGGAGCGGGAGCGGGTGGCCGATGTCGTCGCCCATGAGAACGCCCATATGTGGTTCGGCGATCTCGTCACCATGTCCTGGTGGAACGGGCTCTGGCTGAACGAAGCCTTCGCCACTTTCATGGAAATGCTCGCGGTCGATGCGTGGAAGCCGGAATGGAAACGCTGGGACGCGTTCGGTGTCTCGCGAGCCGCGGCCTTCTCCGTGGACGGCCTACTGAGCACGCGTCCGATCGAGTATCCCGTTCGCGCTCCCAAAGACGCCGATGCCATGTTTGACGTGCTGACCTACGAAAAAGGCGCGTCTGTGCTTCGCATGCTCGAACAACATATCGGGCCGACGGTCTTTCGCGAGGGGGTGCGCAAGTATCTCCGCGCCCATGCGTACGGCAACGCGGACACGAAAGATTTGTGGGTGGCGTTGGGACAGGCGGCGAAGCAAGCGGTTCCTGAGCTCATGGACGGCTGGATTTTTCAGCCTGGCTATCCCCTCGTGACGGTGCGTCAGGACAATGAGACGGAGCTCGTGCTCTCACAGCAGCGGTTTACCTACCTCGCGTCTTCCGAATCGAGCAAACAACATTGGCAGATTCCTGTTCCGCTCCGGATCACCGTTGGCGGCACCACCGAACATCGTCGTCTCCTCATGACGGATCGGGAGGTGCGGGTGAGCCTTCCGAAAGGAGCCCAGCATCTGTTCGTCAATGAAGCGGGCCATGGGTTCTACCGGGTGCGGTACGAGTCTTCATTGCTGCAAAAGATTCTGGAGGCCGGAGTCGGTCACCTTGCGCCGAGCGAGCGATTCAATCTGGTCAGCGATGTCTGGGCCACGACGGTCTCGGGGCTCACGCCACTGTCCGATTATTTGCATCTGACCAGCCACTTCACAGGCGAGCGAGACAAGAATGTATGGGCCGTCATCCTCGATTCCTTTTCGTTCTTGAACCGCATTATCGCGGCCGACGACCGACCGGTCATGGAAGCCTTCGTTCGTGCGCGTCTCATGCCTGCCGTGACAGAGCTCACGTGGCAGCCGAAGCCCGGCGAGGACGAACTGGTGAGACAGTTGCGAGGAGAACTCCTCGGCGCTTTGGGAAAACTCGGCAACGACCGGGCTACTCAAGCGCAAGCAGCGGAGCAGTATCGACTGTACGGCGCAGACCATTCATGCGTTGACCCCAATGTCATCCCCGCGCTTGTTGCCATCCTGGCTCACACCGGCGACGAGGCGCGCTACAACGAGTTTATCGATCGCTCACGAAGTGCCACGACCCCGCAAGAGGAACGGCGGTATCTGTTTGCGCTTGCGGCCTTTCAAGATCCGGCGCTGCTGGCACGTACCCTCGCCCGTACGACCAGCGGTGAGATTCGTACCCAAGATGCACCCTTCATCGTCAGTGCCGTGATGGGGAATGTATATGGGCGTGAACAGGCCTGGGAGTTTGTGAAAACAAACTGGGATCAGATGGACCGGCTGTTCCCCAAGCAAGGCCTGCGGCGCATGTGCGGCGGCGTCGTCGGTTTGGCGACTGCTGAGCTTGAACAGGACGTGCGAGCGTTCTTTCTCTCCCGCAAGATCGATCTGGGCGGAAAAACATTGGACCAATATCTGGAGCACCTGCGTATCGCCGTGAACTTCCGCGAACGAGAATGCGACGGATTGCAGACCTATCTCCAATCACAACAGCCAGGAGCGTACCCATGATCAAGCACATCGCCTTCACGGTCTACCCTGTCACGGACATGCCTCGGGCACGACGATTTTATGAGGAGGTCCTCGGCCTTCGCATGGCTCGCCGCGAGACGCACGAATTCGAATGGGTCGAATATGATCTTGATGGGGGGACGTTCGCCCTTACCAACTTGAAAGAAGGAGGAGCCCCCAGTGCCAATGCGGGCGGCAGCATCGCCTTCGAAGTGCAGAACGTCGATGACGTGATCGAACAGTTTCGAGCGAAGGGAGTGCGGGTGAAACTCGAACCGCTCTCCACACCTGTCTGCCGCCTCGCCGTGATTCTGGATTCCGAGGGCAACGCCCTTACCCTGCATCAGGTGACGCGACCTTGGTAGGACTTGCGGTCAATGTTCTTCTGGGTCTACGAAGGTGCTACCGCTGGTTGCATCGCATGTGGAGCGGTATCGTTACCCCCGCCACTGCTGAGCTTGAGCAGGTCGTGCGCGAATTCTTTCATTCCCGCAAGATCGATCTGGGCGGAAAAACGCTGGAACAGTATTTGGAGCAGCTTCGGATCGCCGTGACTTTGCGCAACCGAGAGCGTCGGAGCTAGCGCGAATTATTGCACTCCTGATGTCACGTTGGTCGCTGAGACGATCTGTTAGGTATCTCTCATCGTTGTCGGTCGTGCGTATCCCCTTGTACTTTTAGGGGGTAGCCGAGAAGCGCGCGCGCGCGTACGATTGTGACCACTCGTCACGGGACAGAAGGGTGGTTCCATGAGGCTGGTTGCGTGCCCGGTCTGCGGCACAACAAAAACTCGACTCGCAGTCCGCCGGTCGTTCACGGACAGGCTCTTCGGTTATATGACGGTCTATCCGTTCCGCTGTCAGCTTTGTGCGCGGCGGTTTCGTTCTTTCCTTGGTCGACTGGCCACCAATCCCCGCCGCAACTTCGATCGGGTTGCGGTCGATTTTCCCGTGTGGCTGAAACCTCTGCATGCATCACCGCATGAGTTGGGGGAAGAAGGGATTATCCGGGACTTGTCGATTCGCGGCTGCCGGATTCGTTGTGAGCGTTCCGTGGTTCCGGGAACACGAGTGGAGTTAGAATTTCAGCACTCCAACGCGTCTTTCCCAATCACGATAGAGGAGGCCATTGTCCGGTCCTCGTCCCAAGGAGAAATCGGCCTGCGATTTATCCAGCTGCATCGGCAGGATCAACGTCGTATCCGCAGCATTCTGGATCTCTGGTTGCCGGAACCTGCTCTCCCCCGCTAAGTGATCGGCATACATCATCAAGTCGTGGTGACTTACTCGTATCTGAGGACGGACAGCGGCCGTTGTCCCAGTAAGCGGTAAGTGCTGAGAAATCCCACGATGAGCGTGAGGACCATCGTGAGCCCCAGTCCGATGAGCAACACGTGGGGATGCAGGGTCCAGCCGAGTTCAAACACCCATCGAAGGAGCGCCCAGGCCAAGGCGCTGGCTAATCCGACACCGATCGCACCTCCCACGATACCCAGCAACAGATATTCCATTGCGAACGATCCGATGAGCAGTCCCCGGGTGGCACCCAAGGCTTTCAGCACCGCAGATTCATAGAGGCGACGGTACCGGGTGGCCGCGAGCGCCGCTCCCATGACTAAGCCTCCGGTGAGTACGCAGAAGAGCGCAACGGCTCGAATGGCCAGAGACAGGCGATCGAGGATGCGGGCGAAGCTATCAAGAACATCGCCGATATTTATCGCCGTCACGTTAGGAAATCCGGCGACGATCGCTTGTTGTAACGACACTTCGTCGGAAGGCGGTACCTGAACTGTCGCAACATAGGTGAGGGGCGCTCCATCCAGCGCGCCGGGTGACAGGACCATGTAGAAATTTGTGGAGAAGTTGCCCCACTCCACTTTGCGAATGCTGCTGACCTCTGCGACCAGTGGTGTGCCCTGAATGTCCAGCTCGATGGTCTGTCCGATGTCCAGCCCCATCGCTTTTGCCGCTTCCTCCTCAATCGAAATCATGGGTATGGAAAAGGTCTGGCCAGGTGTCCACCACCGGCCTTTCACGATGACGTTGTCCTTCGGCAGCTGATCCAAGAAGGTCAGCACATATTCTCTGGTGAGGTACCACGTCTTCCGGCGTTGATCCTTGTCGGCTGCCTGGGCTGTCCGCTCCTCCTCCTCGGATGCGGCTTCAGTCTTGACCGGTTGGCCGTTCACGGCCACGAGCCGTGAGCGGACCAGTGGAGTCAGACTTGGCGCGTGGGCTGCTACCCGGTCACGGAGCAGACGGGAGATGCCGTCCACCTGGTCCGGTTGAATATCAATGAAGAAAAACGTCGGGGCATCCACCGGCCGGCTTTCGCCGATCTGCCGGAGCAAGGCTCGTTCAACCAGCGCGACGGTGACGATCACCATGACCCCGATGCCGATGGCGATGGTCATGCTGACGGCCTGACTCCCCGGACGAACGATGTTGCCGATTGCTTGGCGAACGGCCAGACGCTTAGGACGGGCGACTACCGTGAGCATTCTGATCACAACCCAGGCGGCGCTTCCTAACAGCGCGAGTGCGAGCGAGAAGGCTCCCATGAAGAACAGCCCGATTTTCCATGCTCCGGCTTGCCACATCGACAGCAGGGCAAGTCCTGCGGCGATCATTCCAGCGGTGAGCAGCTTCGTTCGATCAAGGCGCGCGATATGCTGGCGCCATGTCCGGTTTGTAGCGCCCGAGGACGGTTCCGATGCGAGCGCGTCGCGCCGCAAGAGTGCGACCGGTTTGACGGATCGAATTGCCAACAAGGGCCACAGGGTGAAGAGCAACGTGGTGAGCAGGCCGAGGGCAAGGCCCTTGCCCAGCGGCAGGAGTGAATGCAGGGAGAGTCCTGATGTAAAACCAATTTGACCCAGCATGTCTGAGGCGAACCACGAAGACAGCATCCAGGGCACTGCCCGTTCTAGACTGATACCGAGCGCCAGCCCAGCGACGCTTCCGGTCAGTCCCAAGAGGAGGGCCTGGGTCGCATAGGTGCGGATGATGGTCGAAGAATCGGCGCCGACGGTTTTCAGAATGGCGATGGTTGTCAGCTTTTCGCGCAGGAAGGCGCGCACGGATGTGGCGACGCCTATGCCGCCGACAAACAGGGCAGTGAGTCCGATGAGCCCGAGATACCGTGTCAACTGTTCCAGAAATTGTTTCAGTTGCGGCTGTGCATCCCGATACGTCGATACGCGTGCGGAATCCGCGGCCAAACGGCTCCGCGATTCGTACAGGAGCGGTTCAAGCTTGGTAGCGGCCGGGGTTTTTAACAGATAGCGTTCGCGTACACGACTGCCGAGTTTCACCAGCTCTGTGGCGCGGAGTCCATCCTGGGCAATCAACACGCGAGGGCCCAGGCTGAATGCATTCGCCATACGGTCCGGCTCGGTGCGCACGATCCCGGTAATACGGAAGGTGGCCTGGCCGATAGTGAGTGATTGGCCAAGCGTCAATCCCATTCGAATGAGTAGTGACTCCTGAACAACTGCGCCCCAGCAGGGCTCTCCCGGGCAGCCGGCCGACTGGAGTTGCAGCAGTTCCCACAGCGGGCGATCCGGTTCCAGGCGAAGGGCCCCATAAAATGGATAGAGCGACTCCACAGCCTTGAGTTCGACGATTTGTGACGATTGGCCGGGGGACGGTGTTCCGGGAACGTGAGCGGCCATGCCGATCAACTCGCTCACGTGAGTCATCGCAATGTCTCGACCTGTCAGCGAAGTGAGAAATGTGAGCCCTGCTGGACTCACCTGCCGTGAGAGGCGAACCTCAAGATCCCCGCCAAGTAAGCCGCGGGCTTCCTTCGTGACGGCCTGCTCGAGGTGGGTGGAAAACAGTGAGACTCCCACAAGGGCGCCCACTCCCACCGCAATACTGGTGAGAAAATAGAAAAAGTGCCGCCAGGCCGCGCGAGTTTCACGCCACGCCATTTTTAGGATGAAGGTGTTCACGGAAGGGGGGCCGTTAATTGATCGGACTCGATGCGGCCATCGCGCAACGCGACGACTCGTTGCATTCGACCGGCCAGGTCTTGGTCATGCGTGACGAGGACCAGGGTGGTGCCAAAATCACGATGCATGGTCAGGAGGAGGTTGATCACCTGTACTCCTGTCGTGCTATCCAAATTGCCGGTCGGTTCATCGGCAAATAAAAATGGTGGACGGCAGGCAAAGGCCCGGGCGACCGCGACGCGCTGTTGCTCTCCGCCGGATAGCTGCACGGGATAATGATCGAGGCGGTCGGCCAGTCCCACGGAGGCCAACAATTCTGCCGCATGCCCATCACCTCCCTGCTCGCCGCTCAGTTCGAGGGGAACGGCGACATTCTCCATGGCGGTGAGCGTGGGGATAAGGTGAAACGATTGGAAGATGTAGCCGATCTTCGCGCGTCTGAACCTGGCCAGGGCGCTTTCTGACATCGTCGTTAACTCTGCTCCATCCAACACGATCGAGCCCGCGGTCGGACGATCAAGGCCGGCCATCAATCCGAGGAGCGTCGACTTCCCGCTTCCTGATGGTCCGACTATCGCGACCATTTGTTTGTCCGGAATCTCCAATGAGATATTGTCCAGAATAGGAACTGCTCGCCCTCCGGCTGCCAGACTCATTGAAAGTTGGGTGATGCGAATCATGAGACAGTGCTTCCCTTCCTCATCTCGGAGCAGACAACAAGGTGGTATTATACTGTACGAACATGGAACGTCGGTCGAATTTACAATTGCTTCGAATAGGCGCGTGTGTTGGATGGCTCATTCTGACTGGACTTTCAGGCGTGCCCTCTTTCGCTCGGGCTGCGGCACTGCCATCAGTCGATGATCGACCCAGGATCGTGGCGTTTGGGGACAGTCTGACAGCCGGACTCGGCGTTGCTACGGATGAGACCTATCCGGCTGAGTTGCAACGGCGATTGGATGCACTCGGGCTGCGCTATCGGGTCATCAACGCTGGTGTGAGCGGAGAGACGACTGCGGGTGGTCTGCGCCGTGTGCCATGGATCTTGCGGAGCAAACCTGAAATCGTGATCCTTGAACTGGGAGCCAATGACGGTCTGAGAGGACTGCGAGTGGAAGAGACGAAAGCCAATCTTGAGCACATCATTCAGCAGTTGCAAGAATCCGGCACGCAAGTGATTCTGGCCGGCATGAAGCTCCCGCCCAATTACGGTAACGATTACCTTTCAGCATTCGAACGCCTCTATCCTGACCTGGCGACGCGCTATCGCTTGCCGCTGATCCCATTTTTCCTGGAAGGAGTGGCGGCCTCCAATACGTTAAACCAGGCCGATGGCATCCATCCGACAGCCCGGGGCTATCGCGCGATTGTGGACATGATGCTTGGAAGGTTGCAGCCGGTTCTGAAGGGTAGGGAGAAGATGCACAACGGGGCGAAAAAATAGACTCCTGCCTTGCCGATTTCTCAGCAAGGCAGGAGTCTGCTATCAACCGGTACTAGGGAGAGGCTACGACTTCTTCAGGAATGTGTCGTACACGCCGTACGCCAGAATTCCACCGATCATGACATAGTACAACCCGGTGATGCCGCTGTAGTCCGGGGGACCGTCACCATGCGCCTCATTCGCCAGGACTTGCGGAGCAACTGTTAGTACGACCGCAAGAGCCACGCTCCCTGTTTCCAGAAATCTCTTCATCATAATCATTCCTCCCTCAAGGGTATATCGAAAATGAGGACCGCATTCTACAAAAATAGAATGGGGCCGCGCAAGATCCCTGTACATAAACTTTGGAGGGGATAATTGTATGAGTGAATTTACCGTGGAGCAGATTGTTTCACGATGGAGTTGAGGGCTTCAGCGACTTGCTTGCACGAACCGGCCATTCGATCGAGCTGGTTCCCTTTGCTGGCAAAATCCTGAGCCAGCGACTTCAGCTGGCCATCGTAGCGGCTGACTTCTCCTGAAAGTTCAGCGACTTTGCTTAAGACGACTTTGTAGGTTGCGACTTCTTGCTGGAGCGCTTGTGTTGTTGCCTGAGCAGCCTTTGCCTCCACAGTAGAAGCCTGGAGTTGTTGACTTAAGCGAGCCACATAGGCCTCTCGATCTCGCATGTCCGATTCCAGCTTCAACTGGACCTCTTCGCTATCCCGGCGGCGATCCTCCAGATTACGGATAGTCTGGATCCAGTTCGCAACTTCCCCAGGAGCCATCTGAGGAGGCAGAGGCATCGATTGGACCTGTTCTATCGCCTTCATCGCAGGCTGCAGCCACTCTACAAACACCATGACTTCGCTGAGCTTGACGTCGGTTGATGCGTTTGGGCCCATTGTCGATGTTCCGTTTCCATTAGTCGGAGGTTCGGATTGCGTGGCTGCTTTGAGGTCTCGTGGAATGTCTTTGGTCTTCCGGGACTGTCGCGGTTGGGACCATCGGTGGTACTCGAGCAAGACAGCAATGCAGTGGCGGCAAATCGGTTCTTCGGGAAGGGTACAGGAACATTTCGAAATTAAGTGCCCGTCTTTCAACCGGATGGTTTGTTCATAAAGCCCTGAGTTACCGATGACCGCGGAAGAAATCTGCGCGTCGTCGGCTTCCACGATGCGAACCCGATTTTCGGACAAGTATTGATGGCCGATCTGGAAGGCGGAAGTTTCGACCACTGCCTTGATCATCTGGGGGTCCAGAAGACCGAGTCGGTCGGCGCTGCAGGGAATTTTGTTTCGCATGGTTGCCATAGAGTCTAATCCTAGATGTGAAAGCAGTCTGCCTCGCTGGTTCGGCACTGTCAAGCGGTGCGCGGTTTTGCTCGCAGGCCGAGAGTTCTAGTCGGAATCCGGATGCTACCGGCAGCGCTGTGGCGGGCCCTGCTGGCTGATGGGGGTGAGCCAGACATAATCTGCTATGCCGTCGTGGACGAGATCCTGGATGTCTTCAATGCGTGTGTGATCGAAGGAGGCCATGTACACCGTTACTTGGGCGATCGGCCCGTCCATGCGACGTGCGACGCGTTTCGGGATGGGCAGATTATATTGAATGTGTCCGCCACCCGTGTAACTGAGAATCACTGTGTGGTCCTGAGGACTTTGGCGAGCGGTGAGAAGTGCCGCCGCCACTGTTTTGGCCATGCCTTCGTCGCGCACCATAGAAGCTTCGTACATTCTAATATAGTCCTCGTCGCTCCCCCCTCCGTGGCAGCGTTTCAGCTGATCCAGAATCCTGAGGCGGTAGGCCTGGTCATCGACAATGTCTTCACGATCCATTCCCCATTCAACCCAGTCCTGTCCCTTTCGAGCTTCATCAAGGCCGGCTTTTACGACCTGGCGAATCAGCGGCTTGGGAGGATTCATGGCCCGGAGCATGATCCGGTGCTCGCGGGAAAAATTCACCAATGGCTCGTAGTTGTCAAAGGCGCCACCCCAGTTCTGTTTCCAGCGGCTTTGATCAAGAAACGTCTGCCGGTCCAGACCGGGTGTGGTGAGGTATTCATTCAGCGCAGGTTGCCCGTCCCATCCGAACATCTCCATCGTGAGCACCGGACGACTGCCGTTCGACAGCACCGTCTGTAGTACAGACAAAGCGGCTTCTATGTGGTGTTGGTTGTAGTGCTCTTCTCCAAGGTAGACGATGTCAGAACGCGTGAGCGTCATAAGGAATGTTGGAAGATCGATCGATTGCCCCGTTTTTACATCGATCACGCGATCTGCTTGCCAGGATGAGACGGGGGAATTTGCAGGAGTCGTAGAGGTCCCGCCGGCACAGGCCGTGACAACAACGCAGCCGATGACCAGGAGCAAGAGAGGGAGGAGACGAGAGGCTGTTAGACGACGGGTCACGAAAGGAGTCATAGGCATTTCCTAACACAGCAAGTCTGTTGCGACAAGCCTGTTATCTTGACGGGAGAAGAACCGGACTACTATCCTCCCTTGTCCAGAGTGAACGTGAGAAGTTTATCATGCGATGCATCCACGGTATTGAATATGTCTGAGAGCGACGTCATTGCAGGATTCCGTCAAGCCGTGAATCGTGCTGTTTGTGAATCTGGGCAGAAGTGGGAGGATTCCAGGCGTCTTCTGGAGCCTGCAGTATTTCCGTCGATTATTGGACAATTGGCACAGCGGTCTCAGACGGCTTCAATGCCCCATCAGGTGAAAGCCGCGCTGGCTCACGTGTTGGGCCGGGGCCAGGCCCGCCGTGTTCAGGATCTTGATGGCGCAGCACTCAAGGGTCTAACCGGATACCCGCCGTCGAAAGCGTTCCGCTCACTGTGCCTCTATTTTGGTCTCGTTCAGGGCCGAGCTTCAAAATGGCCCACCGCAGATCTTCCCAGTGAAGAGGTGGCCCGTACACTTCAATCACTGACCAATCCTTTCGATCTATTGCTCACGGCACCTGTTGCCACCGTGCTCGATCTGGGTGCCGGCGATCTTTCGTTTGCAGGTGAACTCGTCCATCGCTACCACCCTATGCTTTACACTCATCAACAGAAACTAGTCTTGCATGCGGTGGATCGCCTGGATCCTCGCTCTAAACTGGGCGGGCCACTGCATCCGGGACGAGACCTGATTGCTCAACTACAAGCGAGACCGGGCCTGACCTTTCGTTTTTACGGCAATCAGGACATGTTCGATCTTCACAAATTGGATGAGGCCGGTCATTTGGCTCCACGGTATACCCTGGTCACCTGCTGGGCTCCCGCGACACCGACGTTTGCCTATGAGCCGACGCGACTCTCTGAGGCGGTCATCCAGGAAGATCTTCGTCGGAGCAAGGGTGCATTTCGGCATGTGCGCTATGAGGGCGAATCGGCCCTCGAAGTACAGCACGGGGAACGAGCCCTAATCTTCCCTGCATGGAAATTTGACATTCGCGGGCCAGTGGCCCTTCTGAACCTCATCGCCCGCCGCGGGCTGGTTGGGGTATTGGGTGCGGTGGACTCCCAGGTATTCTGGGAGATCCTGGCGCAATTACTCGAAGAGTCCCGCTACCGTCCCCAGAATCAGCCGTTTAGTCAGGAGAGCCTACCCGTCGTATTTGGTGACATCTACAAACGTCTGATGCAACTGAAGGTGGGGGACACTGTCTCGCTTGCCCAACTCGGCGTCCTGCGCGCACGTCTTCCTGGAGATGATGGGCCTGACGCTGAGCAGTCCTCTTTCGGATTTCGGGATGTGTGGATCCGGCGAGGAGCCGTATTTCCCGGTGTCCCCGCCAGCAGTACCGCTCGTCAATTCATGCATATGCGGGAAGAAAGCCCGCCCTGGTTTCTCACGCTCGTCCCAGACAATCTCCAGCCATAGCCACTCTCCCGTGGGCGTTTGCTGCAGCCCTTCCGCAAGATACTGACGAAAAATTGACCACCTGTAGACCCTTTGTTAGACTTTCTTCGTGCCTTGCCAGAACCTCCATCCCAATAGGAACGGCGATTCAATCCCATGAAATCTACACAACTTGCTTCCTCTATTCAGGAGAATATTGCGCGCGTGATTAAGGGCAAATCCAGAGTCATTGAGCTGACCGTCGTGGCGCTTTTGGCTCGTGGGCACCTGTTGCTCGAAGATGTGCCAGGCGTCGGGAAGACGACATTAGCCCATAGTCTGGCTCGCTCATTGGACTGTTCTTTCAAGCGCATCCAATTTACCAGCGATCTGCTTCCGTCCGACATTGTGGGTGTATCCATCTTCAATCGGCAAAAGCAGGGATTTGAGTTTGTACCGGGGCCGATCTTCGCGAATATCGTGCTGGCCGACGAGATCAATCGAACGACGCCCAAGACGCAAAGTAGTTTGTTGGAGGCCATGAGTGAAGCCCAGATCTCGGTCGACAACCAGACCTGTCTCCTTCATCAACCATTCATGGTCATTGCCACCCAGAATCCCGCTGAGTATCACGGCACATTTCCCTTGCCGGAATCCCAGCTCGACCGCTTCTTAATGCGGGTGCAGATCGGCTATCCGTCCCCCGAGGAAGAGCGCAAGGTGCTTGAGCGGCCACAATCGCTTCACCCGGCCGAGGCGCTTCAGCCAGTTGCCACGGGCCAGGATGTACTCGCGCTACAACAACAGGTTGATGATGTACTGATGGAAGATAGTCTAATGGATTATCTTCTGGCGATCGTGTTGGCAACTCGACAGTCGGATTTGCTGTCGCTGGGAGTCAGCACGCGAGGAGCGTTGGCCCTCTGTCGGGCGGCCAAGGCGCTGGCCTTTGTGCGGGGCCGAGCCTATTGCCTGCCGGACGACATCAAAGAGCTGGCCCCTGCGGTTCTGTCTCATCGCATTATGGTGAGTCGCTCGCAGGGCCTGCGCCATCGCAGCTTTGAACAGTCGGAGCAGATTATTCAGGATCTGGTCGAGTCCGTCCCCGTTCCAGTCTAACGACGGTGTACATTCCCGCTTACCCGGAATACTGGCGATATGGTCTCCATCGTTCGTCGTCTCTTCAGGCATCTCATGCGGCGGCGTTCGACGCGAGTGACAACAGAGGGCACGCGGTTTCTCTTCTTCACCCTTGCGGTCGCGGTCGCCGCGATTAACACCGGCAATAATCTCTTCTACCTGCTCCTCGCCATGATGCTGAGCATCATCCTGATGTCCGGCATCATAGCGGAGTCTTGTCTTCGTCGATTGGAATTTCACCGGCACCTTCCCGAGCTCGTGTATGCCGGAGAACCGATGACGGCGACGGTGGTGGTGGCCAACCGTAAAACTCGTCTGCCCAGTTTTTCCCTGCATCTCTGGGACGCCACGGGGGAGCAAGAGATCGATCGCGGCCTCACCCTATGGCAATTGATGCCCGGAGCCAGTCAGATTTTGTCCTACCCTCTGATTGCAACCAGGCGAGGGCGGTTACGCTTTGACGGAGTTCGTGTCGGGACGTCGTTTCCGTTCGGGCTCTTCCTCAAAAAGGCGTACTACCCGCTTGATGGATCGGTTGTGGTGGCCCCAGCCGTTCGTCCGGTCGAGAGTACATTCCTGCAGGAAATAGCGTTGTTTGGTCAGGATTTGAGCCTGCCGAGAAAAGGGCACGGAAGCGATCTCTATAATCTTCGCCAATATCATGCGGGTGATGATTCGCGCTCGATTCATTGGCTCTCCACGGCCCGTACCTCGAAACTCATGGTTCGAGAAACGGAGGCAGAGGATCAGCGGCGTGTCACGCTCATGCTCTCTCTCCTGGCTCCGCTCAGCCATGAACGCCTGTTTGAGGACGCCGTGTCGCTCACTGCGTCGATGGCGCAGGATTTCGGAGCCAGGGGCTATCAGGTCCGTCTGGTTGTCGGAGGGGTGTCATCTCCGTTCGGCCAAGGTGAAGCCCATCTTTTAGGGCTCATGGAATCACTGGCGCTTTGTGAACGATCGAGCCCTGATGGACGTGAGAGTCCGGCGCCCTCTGATAAGGGTGCGTATGATCCTGAAGGGGGAGCCACCATTGTGTTTGTGCCGTGGGGAGAGGTAAGGAAAGTTTTCCACGGGGTGAGAGCCGATGGCATTGTGTCGGAGTCGGTGCTCCAAGGTAGGCAGCATGCCGTTTAATCAGGCGTTGCGCTTGTCTTCCGTGTTGCTTGCCGCAGCCGCGTTTATCGGACTGGCGCTTGGGACGAATTTGCCCGAATGGTTGCTGCTTCTCACCGGTGTGTCTCTGATCGTCACCCTCCTTCGCGCCCTTGATGTGGATCGCCTTCGCCACGTACTTGCCCGAATACGACTGTCGACTACCGCGTGGAATGTTCTGACTGTGATGGCATTCGCCGGGTTTTGGGTGGATTTGGCATGGATTTCCGCCGACCTTCTTGCTGCCGGCGTGCACTTTCTCATGATTCTGATGGTCGTCAAGCTCTTCAACTTGGAGCAGCGGCGAGACTATCTTCATCTCTATGCCATCAGTCTCATGGCGATTCTGGGGTCCGCCGCCTCGACGACAGACCTCTGGTACCTGCCGGTCTTCCTTGCGTACCTCCTGATGGGTGTCTGGACGCTGTTGCTCTACCAGCTCACTAAGGAAGCCGATCCGGGTCATAATATGCCGAGTCTGTCAGAGGGGGTGGCGATCACTCCTAAAGGACGGCAGCAGGTTACCTCTGAGTTATTCTGGCTGGCAAATGGCCTCGCCGTAGGTGCTTTGTGTCTCACCGTGCTGATCTTCTTTACGATTCCCCGTGTGAGTGCCGGGTTTGGTCAAAAAGGGTCTGGGGAAGGCCTTCGTACCTCGGGGTTCTCTGAAACCGTCGACCTTGGCATGATCGGTCCCATTAAGCGGGATCCAGGAATTGTGATGCGGGTAGAGCTTCCGGACCGAACGGGGCTGCAGTCCGACCGCTTCTATTTGCGGGGGATGGCGTATGACCGATACGATGGCAAGTCGTGGACCACTCGCCTGTCGCATCGCCGGGCGTTGGCTGAATCGCCGGCCGGAACATTTACGGTTCGGCATGTCTCTTCGCGTTCGCCCCGTCCGCTCGGTCAGCTCATTCGCCAAACCATTTTGCTCGAAGCGCTCGATACGGCCGTGCTCTTTGCCGCCCCCTATCCTGAATCCGTCAGCGGACAATTTCTCGCGATACAGTCCGATCCGACCGGCGCCATCTATCTCCCGTTTCCGACCTCGTCGCGTATCGAGTATACCGTGCATTCTCGGCCGGCAACGGTTGTGCCCGCCGATCTTCAATTTCAGCCCGCCCTGTACACGGAGGTGTTCTCGCAACATTTTTTGCAACTTCCTGAATCGTCCGAACGTGTTGAGGCATTGGCTCGAGAGATCACGGGATCAAAAACCAGCGCGTATGAGAAGGCTCAGGCGATTGAGGCGTATCTCTCCAGAAATTATCGATACAGCCTCGACATTTCTCCCGGTAAGCAAACGCGTCCGCTCGAAGCATTTCTGTTTGAACGGAAAACCGGATACTGCGAACATTATGCAACGGCCATGGTCGTGCTTTTGCGTAACGTGGGAGTCCCTGCACGGCTGGTCACGGGATTTCTTGCGACTGAGTGGAACGAGTACGGCAACTACTATCTGGTACGGCAGCGGGACGCCCATGCGTGGGTAGAGGTCCATCTACCAAATTCAGGCTGGGTCACAATGGATCCCACTCCGGCCGTCAGCGAGCCTGTCGGAGATTCACAGTGGTTTGCCGCGAGCCGGGTGATCGATACGCTCCGCCTGCGTTGGAACCGCTTCTTTGTGCAGTACAACGCGGCCGATCAGTTGGCTGTGGTGCGGGGCCTCAAGGAAGGGACGACAGTCGTCCGCGATAGAGCCTGGAGCTCGGTGTCTTCTGTTTTTGCGCCGGTCGGAGACCTTGCAGGGCAGCTTCTCAGTCGCGTCGCCGAAGGAAACGTGCGCCTCATGGTAGGATTTCTGAGTTTTGTCGTACTCGGGCTGGGGTTAGCGATATGGCTGGTGCAGCGAAAACCTTGGAGCCGGTGGATGTCCTCCAATACAAGGCATGGCCATGATGCCGTCATTTCGCAGATCTATCGTAATGTCCTGAAGCAGATTGCACATTACGGTATCGTAAAGGCGGAGCATACGACTCCAAGAGAATTTTCGCTAGTCGTTCGGAATCAATGGGCAGCCGCGGCTGAGTCTGTGTCGATGATTACGGAGTTGTATTGCCGAGGTCGATTCGGGAAGGCGATTCTAACCCAGCAAGAAATCGATTTGGCCTATCACAGCTTGAGGCAGCTGGCGCTCCTCGACCCTCCATCAAAAATAGTACGCTGATCCATCCTGCGTACGATTTCATGCACGGGTGACGGATGGCCCGAATGAATCCAGATCCACATTCCCCCCAGTCAGGATCACTCCAACGCGCCGGCCGACGAGTGCCGGTTCCCGCCGAAGCAGGGGAGCTAAAGCCACAGCGCTTGATGGCTCTATGGCTAGCTTGAGAGTTTCCTGTGAGAACCTCATTGCATCCAGAATCTCATTCTCGGATACCAGAAACACATCCGTAAGATGTCGGTGCAAGATGGGTAGCGTTCGACTGCCAAGACTCGTCCGAAGACCGTCCGCCACCGTGCGGGGGGTGGTCATTGGCACAACCTCGTTTTGACAAAGCGATTCAATGACATCTGCCGCTCCGAGCGGCTCGCAGGCATACAGCAATAAGCGTGGAATGAGATGGTGGGCCGCTATGCAAAGACCCGATAGGAGCCCTCCTCCTCCTACTGGTCCCAGCACGACATCCAGATCGCTGACCTGTTGAAGTAGCTCCAGCATGATGGTTCCTTGGCCTGCAATGACCTGAGGATCATTGAATGCATGGATTTGCCGGGCCTTCCGCTGCGAAAGCGTCTCATGAAGAATCTGCTCTGCGGCTGCACGATCTTCGACCACGATCACGTGAGCGCCTTGTTGAGCGATGGCCTGCTGCTTTCTCGGTACATACGGTTTCGGGACAATCACGTATGCGGAAAGGTTAAGTAGCGAGGCTGCTAGGGCAAGGCCTTGCCCATGATTTCCCGAGGAAATAGTAGCCACTGTCCGGTCAAGGCCCGTTGCTGCTACTTTCGACGTTGCGTAGTAGGCTCCGCGAAACTTGAAAGATCCTGTCCGTTGAGCCGTCTCGCATTTCAGAAAGACGGTAGCGGACGCCAAGACATCAAGTTCTACATTTGTCTTGACCGGTGTGATGAGAGAAACGTTGTGGAGCGTTTCCCTTGCTTGCAGGATATCTTCGAAAGAGACCTCAACACCCATAGGTCTTACCAGCAGAATGCTCACATGGGCGAAAGAGTCGAACTCGATAGGAAGGGTGGAAGAATTTCCAGAACTGTATGGAGCGGGAAAAGGGATTTGAACCCTCGACCCTCGCCTTGGCAAGGCACCATAAATGTAATAATTTCAACGACTTAATGGTTCTTGGCTTTGCATCAACTCGTAGGTTTTTCCAGCACTTATGAAAGGGACCGTCTATATAGACAGTAGGGTTATTACTACCATCAAGCTTACAGCGATCGATTGCACCAAGCCAGAGGGCAACCTCTTACATTCGCAGAGAAGTAACGCAAGTCCTTGTCCGGTTTTCCATGCATCAGAACTCAACGCCATGACGTACCGCTAGGTGAATGAGGCTACCAGCAGCGAAGAGTATGCCCCTCGACACCACTCATAGGCAAGCAGGTGTACTGCACCCATTTACCCTCCATGGTTGGGGTGATTTATAGGGAGGAAAGCGGTATTCTGCGGCGGCATTTCCCCTGTCGTTATTGAAGGAATCGACTGACACATGGCTATCAAGAAGTCAGACCTATACTCCTCTCTCTGGGCTTCGTGCGATGAACTTCGTGGCGGCATGGATGCCAGTCAATACAAGGACTACGTCCTGTTTATGCTGTTCATTAAATACATCTCCGACAAGTACGGAGATTCAGATGACTTCGCTCCGCCCGTCGTCATCCCAAAGGGCGCGAGCTTTAAGGACATGGTCGCGCTCAAGGGCAAGTCCGACATCGGCGACAAGATCAATACCCAGGTCATTGCGCCACTTGTCGAGGCCAACTCGCGTCTGGCTAAGAGCGACTTCCCCGACTTCAACGACTCCAACAAACTCGGCGACGGCGCCCAGAAGGTGGAGAAGCTGGGCAACCTCATTGCTATCTTCGAGAACCCCGCGCTTGATTTCTCAAAGAATCGCGCCGAGAACGACGACATCCTGGGCGACGCCTACGAATATCTCATGCGGCACTTTGCAACCGAGAGCGGTAAGAGCAAGGGCCAGTTCTACACGCCGTCGGAAGTCAGCCGCATCATAGCCAAGGCCATCGGCATTTCCCCGGCCAACTCCAAGGCCGCCACCACCGCCTACGACCCCACCTGCGGTTCCGGCTCACTATTGCTGAAGGTCGCTGCTGAGGCTGGCAAGCATATTACCCTCGAAGGGCAGGAGAAGGATGTGACCACGGCCGGTCTCGCCCGCATGAACATGATCCTGCACGACTTCCCGACCGCCAACGTGCTCTCTGGCAATACGCTCTTCGATCCAAAATTCAAGGACGGTGAGCAGCTCCGCACCTACGACTACGTCGTCGCCAATCCGCCCTTCTCCGACAAGACGTGGTCCACCGGTCTCACCTTGGGAGAGAGCGGCAAAGGGGATAAATACGAGCGCTTCACCTGGGGCGTGCCACCTAAGAAGCAAGGCGACTACGCCTACCTCCTGCACATCATCCGCTCCATGAAGAGCACGGGCAAAGCCGCCTGCATTCTCCCGCACGGTGTCCTCTTCCGGGGCAATGCCGAGGCCGTCATCCGCCAGCAGCTCGTCCGCTCGGGCTACCTCAAGGCCATCATCGGCCTGCCCGCCAATCTCTTTTACGGCACCGGCATCCCGGCCTGCATCGTCGTGCTCGACAAGGATAATGCCACCGCCCGCAAGGGCATCTTTATGATTGATGCCTCCAAGGGCTTCAAGAAGGACGGCCCGAAAAACCGCCTCCGCGAGCAGGACCTCCACAAGATCGTGGACACCTTCACCCGGCTGGATGAAAGCGCCCCGCGCTACGCCCGCATGGTGCCTGTCGCAGAAATCGCCGACCCGAAGAATGACTACAATCTCAACCTCCCGCGCTACATCGACAGCACCGAGCCGGAGGATTTGCAGGACATCGACGGCCACCTGCGCGGCGGCATCCCGGAGCGCGACCTGGATGCGCTCGGTAACTACTGGAAGATCATGCCGGGACTGCGTGCCGCCTTGTTCGAGAAGTTCAACCGTCCCGGCTACTCCGCCCTCAAGCTTTCCATCGCCGAGGTGAAGCCCGTCATCTTCAACCACCCTGAGTTCACTGACTTCACCAGCAAGGCCAGGAAGCTCTTCACGAAGTGGCAGACGGCATCCATCCCGCTGCTCAAGGGCTTCGCCCAGGACGGGCACCCCAAGCCGCTCATCGAAACCCTCTCCGAGGATCTGCTCGCCACTTTCAAGTCCGCGCCGCTGCTCGACGCCTACGATGTCTATCAGCACCTCATGGACTACTGGGCTGAGACCATGCAGGACGATTGCTATCTCATCGCCGATGCCGGGTGGAAGGCAGGCGCGCAGCCACGCGAAATCCGTCAGGTCAAGAACAAGGAAGGCAAACTCGTCTGGCCCGAGAAGGAAGACTTCAAGAAGGGCAAGCGCCGCTTCAAGTCCGACCTCGTCCCCGCCGCCCTGCTCATCGCCCGCTACTTCGCCGTCGAGCGCGATGCCATCGCCGCCCTAGAAGCCGAACTCGCCAGCATCGAGCAGCAGCTCGACGAAACCCGCGAGGAACAAAGCGGCGAGGAAGCGCTGCTCGCGGAAGTCATCGAAGGCGAGGGCGAGAAGCAAAAAATTACAGCCAAAGCCGTGAAGGCCCGCCTCAAGGAAATTGGCCGCGACCAGGACTACGCCGAGGAACGCCAGGCCCTCGAAGGCTACTCCAATTTACTCGACCAGCAGGCGGACGCAAAAGTCCGGCTCAAAGCCGCGCAGGAAGACTTGGAAGCCAAGCTGGACGCCCAATATCCCAAGCTGACCGAGGACGAAATCAAGCAGCTGGTGGTTGACGACAAATGGCTGGCCACCATCGCCGCCGCCGTGCAGGGCGAACTGGACCGCGTCTCGCAAACCATCACTGGGCGAATCCACGAACTGGCCGAACGCTATGCCACCCCGCTGCCGCAGCTCAAAGATGAAGTCGCCGCCCTTGCTGCTCGTGTGGACGACCATCTAAAGAAGATGGGAGCGATGTGGAACTGAAGCCCGGTTACAAGCAAACCGAGGTGGGCGTAGTCCCGGGGGAGTGGGAAGTTCAAACCGTTCGCAATGTGTCCGACATGGTGACCGTTGGATTTGTTGGCTCAATGGCACACCTCTTTACCGAGAATGGCGTCCCGTTGTTACGAGGTCAGAATGTCCTCCCAGGACGAATTGACCTAACTGACTCAAAGTTCATCTCACAGCAGACACATAACCTATGGAAAAAGTCTGCGCTTCGCGGCGGCGACATTGTTATCGTGAGAGTTGGATATCCGGGAACGAGTGCCGTCGTTCCAAAAGATTTCGGGGCTGCTAACGCCGCAAGTCTGGTTGTTGTTCGGCCCAATTCATCATGCGTCGACTCAGATTTCATGTGCTGGGTGCTACTCTCAGACATAGGGCGAAGGCAGGTGAAGGCGGCACTAGTCGGTGGGGCTCAGCAAGTAATTAATATCGGAACGGCAGCTTCGCTGTTGCTCCCAGTTCCAGCGAAAAATGAACAACGCGCCATCGCGGGGGCGTTGAGCGATGTGGATGCGCTACTGGGCGCGCAGGACCGACTCATCGCCAAGAAGCGCGTCCTCAAACAGGCCGCCATGCAGCAGCTACTCACCGGCCAAACCCGCCTCCCCGGCTTCCACGGCGAGTGGGAGGTGAAGCGGCTGGGGGACCTTGCGAAGATTCAGCGCGGCGCGTCACCTCGCCCCATCGATAGCCCAGTCTGGTTTGATGATAACTCTCTGATTGGTTGGGTACGCATCTCCGATGTGACTCGCTCTGGAATGTTTCTTATCGAAACGACTCAGCGGCTTTCGCCCCTCGGTGTGGAACACAGCCGCCCCGTTGCGACCGGTAGCCTCATCATGAGCATCTGCGCGACCGTCGGCAGACCGATCATCACGCATATCGACGTTTGCATTCACGACGGATTCGTCGTTTTCGATAATCTTCAAACCGACCAGCGCTTCCTTTACTACGTGCTCAAATGGATCGAGCCCGATTGGTCAAAACACGGACAAACGGGTTCACAGATGAATCTCAATACGGGCTTGATCAACGGCACACGCATTTCGCTTCCACCCCTCGCCGAACAAACCGCCATCGCTGAGGTGCTGACGGAGATGGACGCGGAGCTAGTGGGGTTGGAGCAGCGGCGGGAGAAGACCCGCGCCCTCAAGCAGGCCATGATGCAGGAACTCCTCACCGGAAGGACGCGACTGGTAAGACCTCAAGAGGCTACCACATGAGCAACACCGCCCAGAAGCATGATGCGGGAGGCAAGAGTAGGCCTGCTTGGCCAGCGGATTCCACCGTCAGCGTAGTGTTTTCGGAATGCCAGCAATACCGCTATCAACTTCGGGAGATTTGGGATGCGTCCAAACCACTGATCCTCTGGTTGCTGATGAACCCCAGTGTCGCCTGCATGAATTATAGTGATCCCACCTTGCGTAAGACAGGGCAATTTGCCCGCGCTTGGGGCTACGGCGGACAACTGGTCGGCAATGTCCACGCCTACCGCGCCACTGACAAAGCTCGGTTGCTTAAAGTGGCCGATCCAGTCGGCCCCAAAAATGACCGGATGATTCTGGCGATGGCGTCGGAAGCGAAAACGGTCGTCTTGGCGTACGGGCAGCCACCGAAGCCCCTTCGCGCACGCGGTGCGGATGTGGTAGCCCTGCTGCGGTTTCACCCCAAACTCTGTCATCTTCGGCTGGCTCAGGATGGCACTCCGGTCCACCCGCTTTACCTGCCACCTACTCTCCGGCCAAAACCGCACACTGTGAAACCATGATGCACGAACTCCTCATCGGCAAAACCCGTCTCGTTTCCCCGAAGGAACCTTATGCCTGAACAACCCCGCTCCGAACGCAAGACGCAGAACCGCGTCATCGCCTTCTTCACGGACAAGGCATGTCCCGATTACCTTGGCTACGATTACCTCGGCGAGTGGAACAAGCGGGAGAACAACCGCTGCATTGAGGCTGAATATCTTCGGGCGAATCTAAAGCGGCGCGGCTATTCCGAGGCACATATTTCCGCTGCCTTGCAAAAGCTAATGGCCGCTGCGGACGCCACCGGCATCACTCTCTATCAGGCCAACCTGCGCACCTACCAACTCCTGCGCTATGGAGTGTCGGTGCAGATCGCCGTCGGAAAGCCGAACGATCAAGTGCATCTGGTGGATTGGGAGCACCCAGAGAAGAACGACTTTGCCCTCGCCGAGGAAGTGACCCTGCGCGGTGGCTACGAAAGGCGACCTGACCTTGTCCTCTACCTGAATGGCATCGCCATCGCTGTGATCGAGCTGAAGCGGAGTTCGGTCGAGATCGCGGATGGCGTGCGCCAGCTCATCACCAACCAGGAGGAGATTTTCAACAAGGGCTTCTTTCCGACGGTGCAACTGGTATTCGCGGGGAACGATTCGCAGGGGCTGCGCTATGGCACGGTGACCACGCGGGAGGAGTTCTTCGTCGAATGGAAATCGACGAGTCCCACCGCGCTGGCACCGGGTGCTCTGCTGGACCGTCCGCTGGCCGAGATGTGCGAGAAGTTCCGCCTCCTAGACCTGATCCGCAATTTCATCATCTTCGACGGGGGCATCAAGAAAGTGCCGCGCCCGCATCAGTTCGCGGGCGTGAAGGCGGCGCAGGAACGTATCCGCAAACGCGAGGGCGGCGTCATCTGGCACACGCAGGGGAGCGGCAAGAGCATCCTTATGGTGCTGCTTGCGAAATGGCTGCTGGAGCACGACCCTGAGGCCCGCATCCTCATCGTCACCGACCGCGATGAATTGGACAAACAAATCGAGGGCGTGATGAAGAACGCCGGGGTTATCGGCGAAAACTCGTCTTCGCCCCGCATCCTGAACCGGGCGGAGTTTGTGGCCAAACTCGGAGCAGCCGCGCCCCGACTGCTCTGCGCACTCCTGCACAAGTTCGATCCTGCGGACATCCAAGGCCCGCCGCCACCTGTGCATGGCCGGTTCTACGTCTTCGTGGATGAATGCCACCGTACCCAGGGCGGCGACATGAACCGCCAGATGAAGCGCTGGCTGGAGAACGCCATCTTTATCGGCTTCACCGGCACGCCGCTACTGAAAAAGGATGCGGCCAAGCTGAGAACCCGCGATATCTTCGGCACTTACATCCACACCTACAAGTTTCACGAGGGCGTGGCCGATGGGGTCATCCTCGATTTGAAATATGAGGCCCGCGATGTGCCGCAACGCATCACCTCGCCCAAGGCCATCGAGGCGTATTTTCAGCAGAAGACGAAGACGCTGAACAATTTTCAGAAAGCCATCATCCGCAAGCGCTGGGCGACGATGGAGGAGTTGATGAGCGCCGAGGAACGTAAAGCGCGCATCGCCGCCAGCATCATCCACGATTTCGACACCAAGCCGCGCCTGAACAACGACCGGGGCACAGCCATTCTCGTGGCCGCGAGCATCTACGACGCCTGCCACTATTACCGTATCTTCCAAAACAAGCCGTTTGGACAATACTGCGGCATCATCACGTCCTTCGAGCCGCAGCCCGGTGCAATTGTGCTGGAGCCGCAGAACAGCGATGAACGCTACAAGTTCGACACCTATACGAAGCACGTCCTCAAGAGTGGGCAGACGACTAAAGCCTACGAGGACGAAGCCAAGCGCCGGTTCATCGAAGAGCCCGCCAATATGAAGCTGCTGATCGTCGTCAGCAAGCTGCTCACCGGCTTCGACGCACCGAGTTGCACATACATTTACCTCGATAACGAACTGCACGACCACAATCTCTTCCAGGCCATCTGTCGCACCAATCGCCTGGACGGTGACGATAAGGACTATGGTTACATCGTGGACTTCAAGGAGCTGTTGGAAGATGTGGAGGAGGCCATTGCCGTGTATAGCTCCGACGAGCTGGACATTGATCAGGGCAACGGCGGCTCGAACAACGTCGAGCTGAAGGACTGGCTGAAGGAAGGAAAGAAACAGCTCGATGCCGCCCGCGAGGCGCTCCGCTACCTGTGCGAGCCGGTGCCGTTACCGCGGGAAGTGGAGCAGTTCCTCCATTTCTTCTGCGGTGACACGGTCAATCCTCAAGCACTGGCGGACACGGAGCCATTGCGCATTTCGTTCTGCAAATCCGTAGCCACTTTCGTGCGCGCCTACGCCGACATCGCTCAGAACCTCACCGAGGCCGGTTACTCCGATACCGAGGCCGTAGCGTTGCAGAAGGAAGTCGAGTTCTACGGGGACACCCGCAGCGCCATCAAAAAGCACTCAGGCGAGGAATTGGATATCAAGCCTTATGAAGCAGATATGCGGAATCTGCTCAACACCTACGTTCAGGCTGACCCGGCGACAGAAATGGGCAACCTCAATTCGCTGTCGCTCACAGAGCTGATCGTCGAGACCGGCATCCACGACGCCATTGCCCGGAAACTAAACGAGAAGGGCAAGTTGTCGCGGAACGCCATCGCCGAGGGCATCATCAACAACGTCCGCAAGACCATCATCCGCGACCAACTCACCGATCCACGGTTTTACGCAGAAATGTCCAAACTGCTGGATGATCTCATCAAACAAAGCCGTGCTGATGCTGCTGCCTACGAGGCATTTCTCAAGAAGGCGGAAGAGTTGGTTAAACGCATGGCACAAAAGGACACTGTGGCCGGTGTGCCTGCGGTCCTTCACGGCAAACCCGAGGCTATCGTACTCTTCAATAACTTGGCCAGCATTCCAGCAACAACCTTTCAGTGCCCAGCGGATGAGGAGGGGAAGGCGAAGCTCGCGCTCGAACTGGACCAAGCCATGCGTGAGAAGGCTCCTGCCGGATGGAAAGGCGATGAGACCCGCGAAAAGCAGGTTCTGAACGCGCTTTTCCCGATCATGTCTCGGGATCGGCCGGCGACGCTGGCCATCTTCGAGATCATCAAGAACCAACCTGGCTACTAATGACCACGACGATTCAGCTTGGAGAGTTTTCGATTCAGGTGACCCGCAAGGCCATCAAGAATGTCCACCTCTCGGTGCATCCGCCGAATGGCCGGGTGACCTTGTCTGCTCCCGCTGCAACACGGCTCGAAGTTGCTCGAGCCTACGCAATTACAAAGCTAGGCTGGATACGAGAACAACGGATAAGGTTGGCGAGCCAAGCGCGGGAAACGCCTCGCAAGTTCGTCGAACGTGAAAGTCATTATCTTTGGGGCCGGCGACATCTGTTGACCGTAGTTCACCAGGAAGCCAAGCCGTTCGTTTCGCTCGACCATCGACGTATCACGCTGACCGTGCGACGGGGTAGCGATGTTCAGAAACGGGCTGAAGTGCTCCATGAGTGGCACAAATCGCTTCTGCATGATGTGGTGCCCTCTCTCGTCCGGAAATGGGAACCAAAGCTAAAGGTGAAAGTGGCGGGCTATTTCCTGCAACGAATGAAAACCAAGTGGGGCAGCTGCAATCACAAAGTGGGATATATCCGGCTCAATACGGAACTTGTGAAAAAGCCCAAAGACCTTCTCGAATATGTCATCGTCCATGAGATGGTCCATCTCATAGAGCCTACGCACAGCGAACACTTCATCGCGATCCTCACAAAGCATTATCCTTCCTGGCGCGAGGCTCGTGCCGAACTCAACGAGCTTCCACTGACTGCAGAGGCGTGGAAGGAATGATTGCTTCTGAAGCTTTTCAGGGAGGCTATTGCCCACTGATATTTCAGGTGAACTACCGGTGAAGCATGTCGAACGATTCAATGGACTGGTGAATTGATGCCAAGAATACGGAAAGTAGAAATTAAGCATTTCAGGGGGATTCGGGAGCTCACGTGGTGCCCGACTGCCGGAATCAACTGTCTCATCGGTCCCGGTGACAGCGGCAAGTCGTCCATACTGGAGGCTATCGATTTCTGCTTGGGCGCCCGCCGCAACATCCAGTTCACCGATACAGACTTTCATGGATTGGATGTCGAAACGCCTATCACCATTTCCGTGACCCTTGGCGAACTCGACGAAGGACTAAAGAATTTCGACGCTTACGGTATGTACCTCAGGAGCTTTGACGCAGAATCCGGTTCGATCGAGGATGAGCCAGAAAATGATGCTGAAACCGTGCTGACAGTTAGGCTAACCGTATCAAGCGACCTGGAACCTTTATGGTCACTGGTGTCGGAACGTGCTACCGCACAGGGAATGTCCAGAAATCTCAATTGGGGCGATCGTGTACGACTTGCGCCGACTCGGATCGGAGTGATGGCCGATTACCATTTGGGGTGGCGTCGCGGTTCTGTATTGAATAAAGTTTCAGAGGAACGTGTTGACGCTTCAGTCGCCTTAGCAAAAGCAGCGCGTGACGCGCGCGCTGCTTTCGGCGATAAAGCGCAGAGTCAACTCGGAGAAACTCTGGGTATCGTTGCAACTACGGCGAAGGAACTGGGAATTCCGATTGGTGAAAACATCAAGGCCATGCTAGACGCGCACTCTGTGTCGTTCAGTGGGGGAACCATCTCTCTGCATGATAAAGACGGCATCCCGCTACGCGGACTTGGTACTGGTTCAACACGGTTGCTCATAGCCGGGCTTCAGCGGAAGGCCGCGGCACAGTCCACAATTATTCTGATTGATGAGCTAGAGCATGGGTTGGAGCCCCACCGTATCATCAGACTTCTGGGCTCGCTGGGCGCAAAGGAGGCGCCGCCGCCGCTACAGATTTTCATGACGACGCATTCGCCTGTTGCCCTCCGTGAACTGGCAGGAAGCCAGCTGTTTATCACCCGACCTATGGCTGACAAGCACGACATCCTGCCTGTTGGTACTGCAAATGAAATCCAAAGCACAATGCGCCTGTACCCCGATGCGTTTCTCTCTGCTTCTGTCATCTTTTGTGAAGGTGCCAGTGAGGTAGGTTTTGTGCGGGGGCTGGATCAGTACCGGACAGCCAACGGCTACAATGCTATTACCGCTCAAGGGACAAGCTGCGTTGATTGCGGTGGTGTCGATAAGATATTCAAACCTGTTTCTGCATTCCGTACCTTGGGCTATCGAGGCGCTGTTCTCCGGGACGATGACCAGAAGCCGCCCGAAGGCGTTGAGTCCGCCTTCATTGCCACTGGCGGCAAGGTGGTTGCCTGGCGCGCTGGGCGAACACTGGAAGATGAGCTATTCTTGAGCCTTACAGATGATGCCATTAATAAGTTAATTGATCACGCCGTCGAGCTGCATGGCGAGGAGGTGGTCAATGAGCACATTAAGTCAGCGTCACAGAATGCGACGAGTCTGACTGCCATCCAAACAGAGGCATTGATCGAGGGCATCACAGGAGATAGCCGTGCGATCTTAGGCAAAGCCGCGAGGACCAAGAAAGCCAGCTGGTTCAAGTCCGTCACATGGATGGAGGACGTTGCCCGTGAGATCGTCGGTCCCGATCTGGCTAATGCGGACGCCGGTTTCAAAGCGCTTATAGACGATATCTTCGCCTGGGCTGGCAATGCCGGGAAATGATATCGACCTGCTGGCTGTTGACCGTGGTACGGTGACTGCGCCAGCTGGTTGCGGGAAGACGCACCTGATCGCTCAAACCCTCGCCCGCCACACCGGTGCGAAGCCGATTCTCGTGTTGACACATACCAATGCCGGGGTTGCGGCGCTTCGTGGAAGGCTCGACCGAGCTGGCGTTTCATCAAAAGCCTACCGACTGTCCACTATTGACGGCTGGGCCATGCGTCTTATCTCGACATTTCCGGCACGGAGCGCCCACCATCCCAACCTTCTACAGCTTGAGAATCCTAGCAGAGACTATAAGAGCATCCGTGTCGCGGCAATCAACCTTCTGAAAGCCGGGCATGTGAACGATGTCCTGGCGGCGAGCTATGCGCGCCTCATAGTAGATGAGTATCAGGACTGTTCGATCCGTCAGCATGCCCTCGTGTTCTATGCTGCTAAGACCTTGCCGACCTGTGTGCTCGGCGATCCCATGCAGGCAATATTTGGGTTCGGTGGCGACAGCCTAGCCAAATGGAACGAACGGATCTGTACGGACTTCCCAGTAGCCGGCGAACTCAACAAACCCTGGCGGTGGATCAACGCCGGCAGCGAACCGTTAGGAGTCTGGTTGCTCGACGTACGTGCAAGGTTAATCCGTGGCGAACCTATCGATCTTCGCTCGGCCCCTTTAGGCGTGACCTGGGTCGAACTCAACGGCACCAATGACCACCAGCGGCGCCTAATGGCTGCACGCGTACAGGCTCACAACGTCAAAGGCTGCGTTCTGATCATCGGCGACAGCACGAATCCTGATAGCCAACGTCAATTTGCCAGCCAGACGCCTGGCGCTGTTACGGTGGAAGCCGTTGACTTGAAAGGTCTCATATCATTCGCGCAGACATTCAATGTCACGGCGCCAGATGCGCTTGAGTGTCTGGCAGGTTTCTCAAAGGATGTGATGACCAACGTGAGTGCGCCCAACCTGCTAGTTCAGCGTATCCATTCGCTCATGAATGGCACTGCGCGTAAGCCTCCAACGGATGTCGAGAGGGCTGCGCTCGAATTCGTTCAAACGCCCTCTTATCGTGCCGCTGTACATCTGCTGGTTGAGATCAGCCAAGAACCCGGCGTGCGGACGCACCGTCCAGCCGTCTTGAGAGCCTGCATCAATGCATTCAAACTCTGCGAGAGCATAGATGGTCTATCATTCCACAATGCGGCCATACGGATACGCGAGCAACAGCGACTCGTAGGGCGGCCACTGCCGAGCCGGGCCGTCGGGAGCACTCTGCTATTGAAGGGGCTAGAGGCTGAGGTGGCGGTGATCCTTAATGCCGATGTCTTGGACGCACGCAATCTTTATGTGGCCATGACACGCGGATCGCACGCTCTCACGGTCTGCGCACAGTATCCAGTGCTAAGCCCTAGAGAATGATAGCAGTAATTTGCCAACCGATTGCCTTAACATCGCCAACTGTCGAGTAATTCCTCTGCCGGGACTGCAGGAGGCAGGACCTGAGATATTCTCATTTTCCAGATGTCACTGGCCGCATTGCGTCGATCTCAGCATGGGAGTAGGCTGAGCCCATTGGTTGTTCCGATTGTCGGAGGCTCGCCATGACGCTTGTCTTCCTCCTCCTTCTGTCCCTGCTCTTCTCGGTCACATCGGTGCTAGCCGATCCTGGCTTCGACGAGAAGTACGAGCGCGGCTACAACATCTTCAATCCTGCCAGTAGGTATGCGCCGGACAATCCGCTGAATCCCGCGCAGGCCTTCGCGGCGGATAATCCCTTTAACCCCGCGAACCGCTATGATCCCGGCAATCCGGTCAACCCGGCGAATCGATATAGTCCAAACAATCCGTTCAACCCCGCCAACCAGTACAACCCAGACAATCCTCTAAACCCTGCCAATCGCTACAATCCCACCGCGCCGTTCAAACCCCTGCCACCTTCAGGCAAGAATCGATAACACGACTCTCAGCGTTTTCCCGATCCGCACATTGTTCATCGCTCTCCTGTCACTTTTGTAGGGCTCGGGCCATCATCATCCTTGCCGTTTTCTGCCCATCGCCCCGCTCGGACCATCACATGTGGTAGGCCCTCCTGACCTTCGTCATTGCATCGACTCACATTCCTCATCGGGAGTGCTTCCCTCGACTGATCTCAGCCGGACACACACCTTCGCCACGCCATTGTTGAAACCGCCTTCGAGGCAGGAAATTCCAAGACGAGCCAGCCAGTGGGGCTTGTGAAGCGGTCGGGCTGAACAACATTTGCCGCGTTATCTCCGACCGCGACGCGGCGCTACCCCACAGAAGGAGGTTCCTCATGGAATCCACCACCCCTACATTCACCTACCTGCGATCCAAGCTCACGGAATGGCAGGACAACGATCTGCTCGTGCCAACCGAAGAGAGCTGGGAGCGGTTTCAAGAAGTGGCCACAGATGAAATTCTCCCAGTCCTGTGCGAAGCACAAGAGGTCTTGGAAGCCGCTGGTCTCGAGGTTTCGATCACCGCTTTGGACCATGAAACCCGCTGTCTCGGCTTCTATGTGAAGGACGTGGGGCTCTTCTTCACGCCTTCCGACGATGGAATGACGGTCCACTTCATGGCCCGCCGCTTCACCGGACAGGAGCAAGGGTATGAAAGCCGGTTCCTATACCGGCGCACGAAACTCGAGCCTGTGCGCCGGCTTGTTGAGGAGGCGTTACTCCGTCTCCTCGGGCCACGCCGAGCCAACGCCGTGAATCAGTAACGCCGAGGATGGTGGCGCGACTCCCACCAGGGAATCGCGCCACCATTCGCCATGTAGTTCGAGGCGACAAGAACAGGATCTGAGGACGGAGAATAACCATGAACGACTGTAGTGACTTGATGAGTTTGAAAGCGGCAATCCGTGACAGTCAGGACCAAGGGATTTTACCGGCCGACGCAGACGCAGGCCGGCGCTTTCAAGTCCTGGCGGCTGAGATCGCGGTGCCGGTGCTGAGAGAGTTAAGGAATACGCTCTGTCTGGAAGGCGTGACCGCGAATCTTTTGATGGCCTTGGACGAGCTTACTCCGTATGTCGGACTCGAAGTGGAAGACCCGCACACCACCCTCTGGATCCATCCTTCCTTCGCCGCGCCTGAAGTGCAGACGAGTATTCAGGGGGGCCGCTATCCTTTGTATTGCAGCGTCAGGCACCTGAGCTATCGAGTCCTCACGCCGGCGAGTTTGGAGACCATCCTTGTCGAACAACTGCGTTTGGTTCTGTGTCCGCCACAGCCGATCATGTAACCCTGCATTCGAAGGCAAAACATATCTCACTCAATGGAGAACCACCCCGACGCATACAAGGTCCTTCTATACAAACCTAAGGTGTCGCAACGCACACACTGCTATGCACAGATCGGGGAGTTTCCAGACTGTATTGCTGTCTGATCCTGCTAGAACATCACGCCGAACTCCTGTCCCTCAGATGCTACAAGCTCGTAGTGGACAATCTCATCCGCGACGCGAAAGGCGGTACATTTGTTCATGTCATAACCCAACACAAACTCAACGATCTGACAAAACGACATAGCCCCTCCAGTCGCTTCGCGGCGAGTGGCTCCACGTGGGTACTGTGGCTGCGTATTCTGCTCAAAACGGCACCCTATTATGTATGACGGAATCCAGCCACTCAAAATGCTACAAACCAGCCGATCTAACTGCCCAAGGCTAACTGGTTTGTTCGAGTCTTGAGAGACTCCCTGCCTCGGGTAAGGACGGGCGCTGGATTGATGCTTTCTCGCTGTCCTGAACGGCTGCTTCCGACCGAGGCTGTGTGAAAACGGGAAAGGAATTGAAGTCTAAGAAAATCGACCTCTCAGAATGAGCTGTATTCGATTATTTCGAGCCGGGCAATGGTATGAAGACCCCCTGAAATCATGCAAAATCGAACTGCCTACGAGTTTTCACACAGCCTCGACCCAAAGCGGTCGATCACCGAATTGAGAAGCGGCCGTTCAACATTTGCGTTCTATGGTAGGCGGTTCTCCTTTACACTAGGCTAGGGATGTGAACCTTCTCAAGGGAGGGTCTTACGCCGATCCGCATAAGAAACCGTGATCAATGGTCGATGGGCCGCAACTCATTGAAACGGCACCAGTTATGGCGTATTGTTCACAAACCATAGTGGCGTCTTATACGGATAGAAAATGGCAGATCCGGCTCTTATGCATATCGGCCTAAACATTGTTAAGCTTTCGTGACCTAGCAAATACAAACAACTCAGCAGTATCAAAACACTGGAGAAAAAATGCCGGCATTACAAATTACCGAATTCGAGCAGATATGGGTTGACGGGTTAAATCGAGGAGATGTCTCTGCGGCTGATGACGCTTTTACCGCCGATGCGATGATTCATATTAACGGCAGCCCCAAACCAAGTCTTACGTTAGCTGAATTCAAAGAGATGGCGAAAGGACTATTGGCTTCTTTCCCCGATCTACATTTCACTATCGAAGACCAAGTTATTGCGGGCGATAAAGTCACGACCCGATGGGTGGCGGAGGGAACGAACACCGGCCCACTCGGCGACATCCCTGCAACAGGGAAAGGGGTAAGACTCAACGGCTTGATCTTAGACAACGTGGTTAATGGCAAAGTGGCCGAACGATGGGAACAGTGGGATCAGGCGGGCATGATGCAACAGTTGGGTCTTATCTGAGAGACAATCCTTCCCCCAAGTTTCGCCTAACATCCATTGCACGGGAGCGCGCGCAACTTGGGCGGTTTGTTACCACCAACGTTACAGCGCGCGCCCGGTGAACGAGTTGTTAGACATCACATGACTCAGCCATCTGAACAATTCGACGCAACAGCGCACTTTGACGAAAGCCTCGCGGCGAAGTACGACCGCAGGATTCGTTTGTTTTGTCCAAGCTACGACGCCCTGCACCAAATGATTGTGCCCTGGCTTCAAGGGCTTCCGGAAGGCTCTACCTTTCTTTCGGCGGGCGCAGGTACCGGCGCTGAAATTGTCACCCTCGGGAAATGCTTTCCTTGTTGGCGCTTTGTCGCCGTCGATGTCTCACCCAACATGCTCGGCGCCTGCCAGCACAAGGCAGCTGAAGCCAAGATGGCGGAACGTGTTTCCTTCTTCAACGGTCGGTTGCAGGAATATCAATCGTCGGTCCCGTTTGATGCTGCATCTTCTGTCTTCGTAGCTCACTTCATCAAAGGCCGAGAAGAAAAGCTCGCCTATTTTCGTTCAATGGCGAGCAACCTAAAGCCGGGAGGGTTGTTCATTCTTGCCGATCTCTTTGGCGACACGTCTTCCTCGGACTTCAAGCGTCTGTTGAACGCTTGGCTCTTGTCTTATGCCGGTCACGGTGTATCTACCGAAGAAGTCGCCAAAGACCGAGCCCACGTCGAGAACGACGTGGCCTTTGTCCCCGAAAACGAGTTGGTTGGCTTGCTTCGTGAGGCCGGCTTCTCTCAGCCTCTTCGCTTCTACCAAACATTCCTGTTTGGTGGGTGGGTAGCGACCCGCGATGTCTAACTTCTCGGTCAACCGGACCGCCCGCAAGCTGCGCTTGCAGGTTCCCTCCGCACTTCGCGCTCCGGCCACCGGTTACTTCAAACGTTGAGGCTGTAGAAAAACCCACAGGCCCCTCTCTCCCATGAGATAATTAGCCGCACTGAATTTCATAGGGAGGTCGTTGGCATGGCTCGATACAAACCCATTCACACCGGTCTGAAACTTCTGCCGGTGGATTTTGACCAGCAGGTCATTCCCGGTAGCTTTGAACACGCCCTCTGCTACATGGTCGATCACGAACTCGACCTCACCGAATTCCACGCCCGCTACAAGAACGACGACGAAGGTGCCCCGGCCTTCGACCCTGCCGCCCTCATCAAAATCATCCTGTTAGCCTACAGCCGAGGCATCATCAGCAGTCGCAAAATGGAACGCGCCTGCCTGGAGAACGTGCTGTTCATTGCGGTGTCGGGTGACAGCCACCCGCACTTCACCACACTGGCCGCCTTCGTCTCCGAGATGGGGGATGGTGTGGCCAGCCTGTTCGCCCAGGTGTTGCTGGTCTGTGATCGGCAAGGCTTGATTGGGCGTGAACTGTTTGCCATTGATGGTGTGAAACTCCCCAGTAACGCCAGTAAACAAAAGAGCGGTACCCGTGCAGACTATCAACGCCAACTGGACAAAATGGAAGCGGCGACCCAAAAGATGATCGCCCAGCAGAAGCATGCCGATACGGCCCCAACTGACGACGCGCTCGTCAAGCGCGAGTCGCTCCGGCTGGAACGTCTGCACAAGGAAGCCGGTCAACTCCGCGACTGGCTCAAGACGCACCCCGAAGACCGCAAAGGTGCCAAAGGCACCGTGCGCCTGTCGAACCGCACCGACAACGGCTCAGCCAAGATGGCCACCAGCAAGGGCGTGATCCAAGGGTATACCGGTGTGGCAGCGGTCGATGAGAAGACCCAGATCATCGTGGAGGCCCAAGCCCACGGCACCGGATCAGAACAAGAACTGTTGCTCCCTATCGTCAAGGCCACCACAGCATGGCGCACCTCGAAGACTGTGGTGACCGCCGATGCGGGCTATCATTCCGAGGCCAATCTGAAGGCACTTGCTGACACCTCGGTCGACGCCTATATCCCCGACAACGGCTACCGAAAACGGGACGAGCGGTACGCCGACCAGGCCATCCACACCGCCAAGCCTGATCCGCTCTGGAACAAAGCCAAGACGCCTGGCAGGGTGCAGCGATTTACACCGCAGGACTTCCAGTTGGCGGAGGATTGCACACACTGCACCTGCCCCGCTGGAAAGCGGCTCTATGGCAATGGTTCGAACTGCACATTCAATGGGTTTGCGGCGATCAAGTTTCGCGGAGCAGAAAAGGATTGCCTCCCCTGTGCGCGGCGCCACGAATGTTTGCGCACCCCGGAGAAGACAAAGACCCGACAGGTCGCCTTCTTTCAGGGCAAACGCCCAGGGCATACGAGTTTCACCGACCGGATGAAGACGAGGATCGACTCGGATACGGGCCGACACATGATTACGCGCCGTTTTGCTACGGTGGAGCCGGTATTTGGCAACCTGCGCGGGAATAAACATCTCTGCCGCTTCAGCCTGCGCAGCCAGCAGAAAGTGGACGGGCAATGGAAGCTGTATTGCCTCATGCACAACATTGAGAAGCTGGCGCATCATGGTTATGGAAGGTGAGGGCAAAACACGGGTGAACACAGCCCTGGTTTTGACCTGGGTAACGGGTAGGGGGGCGACGGGTGTCATCGACGAGATCTGGCTCGGCTACGCGTAAAGATTTGAGATTGGCTGATGGCAAGATGGCGTTTCAAACAAATCAGCCCAGAGGCACTAATGGATAACCAGAAGTGGGTTTTTCTACAGCCTCGTTAGGGCGCATCACGGGACGCCGTCGCAATGAGCGAGTTTTCCAAGGAACAGTTCGACGAGGTCGTGCGCGAGTACATCGACTTCGTCAACGAACAAGTCGGCGCGTACATGAGCGCACTGGCCGGCTTCGCTGGCCACCATGCTCGTGTCTCCCGGCAGATCCATCGAGCCAACCGCCCGGTCTCAATGAGACCGCCCGACGAGACAGGCATGACGACAGTCGTGTGGGCCAGCTACGAAGACCCCTCCAAGCCCGACATCATTCACAACCAAATAATCCGATGTGACGAATATCTTGAGGCGAATCGACCGGGAGGGAAAAACGAGCAGCAGCACTCTCGCTCGATCCTCATCTTTCTGTTCACATACTGGGAGTGCGAGATCCGGCCGCGGCTTGCGCGTGCGAAGGGAGTGGAACTGAATGAAATCCAATCGGACATCATGGGCGACCTGAGAGCGCTGCGAAACGTCATCTTGCATTCGAAGAGCGTGCTTCGCCCCGACAAGCATGCGTCACTACAACTTCTCGGTGACATGTTTGAGGTCGACAAGGAGCTCAACTTCACGTATGAGAAAATGCACCAGATATTCGTATTCATTAAACAGGAATGTGCGCGTTCGCTGTTCGCATGGCGCGGTGTAAAAGACGGGCCTGTCAAGCCCGAGGAGCTGACGGACGTGGCCATCCAGTTCGGGTCGTCGCGTACTCGGAAGCCCAACCCAGATGTGCCCTAACAAGGCGTTGAACCGGACGTGGAATAGCGTAGTCCAAATGCCCACTGTATCGTTCTGGCATCAACCTCTTCAGTCTCGGCGGGATCCGGCGGCGCTATTTTACTGCCTTTAACGCCGAGCATTAACGCGGCAGGTCTGAGGACCGCTTTATGGCGGTGCGATCTCGGCGCCGAACTTCCGCACTTGCCCGGATAGCGGCATTTGAATCTGACAAACACATCGTGGACACTCCTTTCTCAATGGATTTCGCCAAAGTTAGTGCATCGCACTGACGGGTCGCGAAGGTAGTGGCGCTAGTCTCGCCACCTTCTTTCAATGAAAGGAGTCCATCATGGGAATAATCAGCACGCCTACACACCGCGAACCGTGGAAGAAGGGCAAACTTGTCGGCCAAAAAGCTCCTTGAGTTCTAACTCCAAGTGCAACACTTCAAGCCCTGATGGGTTACGGTGTTGCCATGCGAACGAGATCTTATCGACACATGAGTGCCGAAGAACGTGAAACCCTGAGTCTGGGGCTGGCCCGCGGCCATTCGTTGCGGACGATGGCGACGGTGTTGAGGCGAACGCCCAGCACCGTGAGCCGTGAACACGCCCGCAATGCGATGGCCGCCCCCTATCGTGCCTGCACGGCACAGAGGCTGGCGGCAGCCCGAGCCCGTCAGCCACGGCGACCGCGCAAACTCCTGGATCCCTGGCTGTGGCAGTACGTCAGGATACACCTGGCTCAGGGCTGCTCGCCCGAACAGATTGCCGGACGCCTCCGACGCGCGTATCCTGACGACATGGGCAAACAGCTGTCGACCGAGACCATCTATGCGGGCCTGTATGTGCTGCCCCGCGGTACCCTGCGAAGCAAACTGCTGGCCGCGTTGCGTCAGGCGCGCAAGGCGCGCCGGCCTCGGACGCGAGGGACCGATCGACGCGGCCAGATTCCCCACATGACGCCGATTGCCGAGCGCCCCGCTGAGGTGGCCACTCGTGCCGTGCCCGGCCACTGGGAAGGCGACCTGATCAAGGGGGCCCGCAATGGCTCGGCCGTCGGGACCCTGGTCGAGCGGACCACACGCCTGGTCATTCTGGCTAGGATGGACGGGACGGATGCGAGAAGTGCCCGACAGGGCTTCACGAAGAAACTCCAGCATGTGCCCGCGCCGCTGCGCAAAACCTTGACCTACGATCGCGGGAAAGAGATGGCTGAGCATGAGCGTCTGGCCGAGCGGCTCGCGATCCGGATGTTCTTTGCCGATCCGTACAGCCCATGGCAGCGCGGCACCAACGAAAACACCAATGGCCTGCTGCGCCAGTACCTGCCCAAGGGCACGGACTTGTCGGGCTATACGCAGCGCGAGCTGAACGCCATCGCCCATCGGTTGAACACGCGCCCGAGGAAATGTCTCGACTTTGCCACGCCCCTGGAAGTTTATGCGCAACTGCGCCATCATTCACCCGTTGCACTTGGAACTTGAAACCGCCCTCCGTTCAAGCTGAAGGAGATTTGGGCGATTCGGACCCGGCTGCAAATGGCCGGTCGTTCCCGCGACCTCGCGCTCTTTGATTTAGGGATCGACAGCAAACTGCGGGGCTGCGACCTGGTCAAGCTACGTGTGCGCGATATTTGCCACGGCGATCAGATTGCCCCGCGGGCGATCATCATGCAACAAAAAACCCAACGACCGGTGCAGTTTGAGATCACACCGTCCACTCGGGAAGCTGTAGGAACATGGGTCAAGCAGGCCACGCTGAAGTCAGAGGACTATCTGTTTCCCAGCCGCATCCACAACTCCCCTCACATGGGCACCCGGCAGTACGCACGAGTGCTGGAGGGATGGGTGAAGGCCATCGGCCTCGATGTCACAGCCTATGGGACGCATTCCATGCGGCGCACCAAGGCCTCGCTGATCTATCGGCGGACGAAGAACCTGAGAGCGGTGCAGCTATTACTTGGGCACACCAAGCTCGAAAGCACCGTCCGCTACCTCGGCATCGAAGTTGATGATGCCCTGGAGTTGGCCGAACAGACGGAGGTGTGACTGTCGAGCATTGGCTAGTGGGTCTGGCAGCGCCCCAAAGCCAACGGGCGCTGTCCGACCCAAAGCAGAAGTACACGACCGACCGCTACCAGAGGGGGAACTTACACCGATCCGCATAAGAACCCGTGATACATGGTCCCACCGGCGCAACTCGTTGATACGACAACGAGCACGGCGTATTATTCATGAACTATAGTGGCGTGTTATACGGGCAGAAATGGTCGGGGCCAGCTCTTACGCGGATCCGTCTAAACATTGTTAGCCCGCTATGGCGATGACGCTCCAAATACAAGCAGCGATTCGAGGCTTCAACGACATAATACTCGGCGGCGTCCCGTTATTGCTGAAGCAGAACGAGACCGCATTCCTCTCATTCATGTGTTCTCTTGCGGCTGTCGATGCTCTATCCGGTTACCGCTACACAACTGACAAGGTCGGCGATCGTTTCAAGGACTTCATCAGAGAGTACTTCCCACCATCTTATGCGCCCCATGCTGAGAAGCTCTACCTTTTACGGTGTCGAATCCTTCATAACTTTTCACCAGCGTATTTCACCCTGACGCACGCTAACCCGTCGGCGCATCTACAGACGAGCTCAATCGGCGACACAGTCCTAAATGATGCAGACCTTTTCGCCGATGTAGCCAAGGCCGCCCTGAAGTTCTTTGGTGAGGTGCAGACTGACGTGTCCCGCCAGGACGCAATGAACGCGCGGCTTCTCAATATCGACAAGGGTGGCGCCATCTACTATGAGTAAGCGGGCTAACAACCGCCCGCAAGGGACGCGCTGCAAGCGGCGGGTCCCTGAAGCGGATCGTTATGCAGCACGAAAGTGAGTTGCAACATGCTGATGGTGGAAGATTAGCTATGAATCAAGAGTGGATTCTCCAAACAAAAGAAACTCGCCGATCATTCTCGAACGCGACTTGGGTTCCATTGAGGGCATCCATGAATGAGGAGAAAGGGGATGTTAAAAATATAGGCTACATCAGCGAATGTTTTGGTTGTGGATCTGCTGCGTTTCCACCAGAGCATCGGGAATTGGTTGAGAAGCGCCTAAGCTGGAGTGAAATCGGAATAGGTCATTCCGTGGCACCTTATGCTTACGAAGATGGCTATTACGCATCCATTGATCAGTTTCAGTACAACGATAAAGAACCAATAGGCGTTAACCTCGTCTTCGAGCATCCTCAGCCTGTCGTTGGCGGAAAACAATGGATATTGAATCCTGATCTGGTCGTTGCCCTCCGCCTGATAAAAGAAGGAACGAACTGGGTCAGGCCTGAAGAGAATTTCGTTGTAGTGGCCCGCGAGAGTTTTGATGAAAAAGGCAAACATCGCCTGATCGAGATCAAACGAGAATTTCTCCTTGACTATTTGGCCGCAAGAAACCTTTCAGTTCGCCTCTCTTATTACCGCCAAAGAGTGGAAAATGTGCCTCTGCTTGAAGGCAGCGAGTACGCGCATTTAAAAGAACATCAAGAGGAGCGAGACGGCGGGCGTTTTAATCTACTAATTCGCGGCATTAATGACGTTTTCGGAGGGACCTGGGCGATGTTCCGTGCTTGGCGAACGGACGTCGATGAAGATGAAGACGCCCCTGTGATGGGCCCAGAAAATGACCATAACACCGGCCATGAAAGCTCGAAAGGACATCATGGCGGTTATGAAGGTTTTCGGGTTGAGGGTGAGTTTTGGCGAGATGAATGGATTGAACATCAATCTCAAAGCATGAGAGTTCGCGGAGATGCAGACACGAATCTCCCTCAGTTCATCGTCGAGACTGATGGCAAACGTATGGCATCTTCCGAACTAGATAACGAAGACATTGGTCGATGGCTGTGGTTCCGTTCCAGCGTGGTTACTGAGCTTCTTAGTAATCGAGGATTTACGCTTGAATGGTATACGGCAGAAACAGGTGGTATTCACTCAACATCTGGGTATAGGACACACTTTGGACTTAATTCTTCTGACAAAATTACTGTCTATGCTTATGATGTCGCCCGCCTTGCCTCATGGGAACAGAAGGGGCCCCGGAAATTCGGACAGTGTGATAAGTGGTAGCCTGGCTTCACCGAAGCCACCGGGTGGTGGCCAACCAGAGGAGCGAGGCGATGAAGAGAACGAGACGCAATCACGGGGCCACCTTCAAGGCTCAGGTGGCATTGGCCGCGGTCAAAGGCGACAAGACGCTGGCCGAATTGTCAGAACAGTTTCACGTCCATTCCACCCAGGTCACCGAATGGAAGCAGCAATTGCTGGCGCGGGCCGCGGACGTGTTTGGCGGGACGAAGCCGACGTCGGACACACCGGATCTCAAGACCCTCCACGCGAAGATCGGACAACTGGCGCTGGAGAATGATTTTTTAGAACACGCGCTCATCAAGGCGGGCTTGCTGGGCGCAAAGCGATGATCGACCGAACTCACAACCTGTCCGTCGTGCGGCAATGCCAGCTCCTGGCACTCTCGCGGGCGACCGCGTACTACCAGGCGGCGCCGGTGTCGGCCACAGCGCTGGTGCTGATGCGTCGGATCGACGAGCTCCATCTGGACTATCCGTTTGCCGGAGCCCGCATGCTGCGGGACCTGCTCCGGCGAGAGGGCCACATGATTGGGCGCAAGCGAGTCCGTACCCTGATGACGCGCATGGGGATCGCGGCGGTGTATCGCAAACCCCGCACCAGCCAGCGGCATCCCGCCCACACGGTCTATCCTTATCTGCTGCGCCATCTGGAGATCACGCGCCCGAATCACGTCTGGGCAGCGGATATCACATATATTCCGATGAAGCGCGGCTTCGTGTATTTGTTCGCCATCCTGGACTGGGCGAGTCGCCGGGTGCTGGCGTGGCGGTTGTCCAACACGCTGACCACCGACTTCTGCCTGGATGCTGTCCAGGAGGCGATCACCCGGTATGGCACCCCGGCCATCTTCAACACCGATCAAGGGTGCCAGTTCACCAGCCAGGAGTTCACCGGATTCCTGAAAGACCACGGCATCCAGATCAGCATGGACGGGAAAGGGTGTTGGCGCGACAATGTGGTTGTCGAGCGGCTCTGGAAGAGCATCAAATACGAGGAGGTGTATCTGCATGCCTACGAGACGGTCAGCGCCGCGCAACAGGGATTAGCACGCTACCTCACGTTCTATAACCAGACCAGGCCCCACCGGGCGCTTGACGGGCACACACCGAATGGAGTGTATGTTGACAACCTGCCCACACGGCTCACCGCCGCGTAGGCAGACGACCGCGAGGCTCCACTTAAGGAATGGAACATTCTGTCCAAACGCATGGGGCCACCTCTGAACAGCATATTTGGGCCGCACATAACGTTGCCCCGGAAGGGAAAGTGTCTAATGAGTTGTTAGCTGCGCAGGTCAGATCTCAGCCGGCATCCACACATGCCGTTGAGGTCTTGCTATTCCAGAGTATGCGGATGCTAGAAGCGAGATTTCAGAAAGAACACCAAATCTCGCTGTTTACTCATGACATAGATGATACTGAAGCTATGCAGCAGATTTCTCGCTTCGCGAGCAAGGATCATGCGTCATTGCTAAGACTGGCAAAAGAGCTTGTCCGCGTATTCTCGGATCGGCTCAATATTCGCGACCTTCGTAAGCTTTCAACCCACGCAGAGAAAGATAAGCTTGGTTCAAATAAGCTTCTGCAAGATATATTGTCACAGAAAGTTGGAGCCGATAAGGCTCGCCAAGTCTTTGCCGAAATTGCTGGCGCCTACGACATGCGCGTCGGTGATGCACATCCGACCGGATCAAATATTACAGAAGCCTTCAAGCTTGCTGGTATAGACCAGCGCAGTTCGTTCCTAAGACAAGGTGAGCAACTAATTCACAACTTCGGGCGATCCGTTTGGTCCATAGGTAAATTTCTCTTTGGACAATCTGAGAGACATGAAAGCTAGGCGACATGCCGCATAACAATTCGCTCAATACGGACGTACAAGAGTGGTGCTACGCGCCACTCTTGTACGCCGGTTAGCTCAAACGTTAATGCGACAGGGCTGAGGACCGATTTACGGCGGTGCGACCTCGGCGCCAAACTTCTGCTCTTGGCCGATGGCAGCCCTCGACCCAAAGCCGAGGTCCACGACCGACCGCTATCAGAAGAGGGGGCTTATGCCGATCCGCGTAAGAACCCGTGATACATGGGCGCCCAGTCGTAACTCATTGAAACGGCACCAGTTATGGCGTATTGTTCACGAATCATAGTGGCGTCTTATACGGAAAGAAAATGGCAAATCCGGTTCTTATGCGGATCGGCCTAAACATTGTTAGGCATCTGTAAAAGCATGACGACCTATACTGCTTACTGCGACTTCACTGCTCAAAGTCACAACGTCTCAGCGCTGATGTCGCTCTATGCGATATTGGAAGGTAACAAAAATCAAAACGTCGAGTTGACGCCGATTGTTGTTTTCTCCGCTTTTTCAATCGAGTCGTATTTGAATTCTCTGGGATCGCGAAATTTGAAAATATGGGAGGACATTGAGCGCTTGCCCTGGAGGACAAAAATCGAAATCCTTCATAAGCTCACGGATTCGACGCCGGATTGGGGGTCGGAACCTCTTCAGTTCGCTACTGAGGTATTCAAACTCCGAGACAAGCTCGCACATGGAAAACCGGAGAGAATCTTGGGTACGCCTTTCCCAGACTCGCATAGTGCGCACGCGCAGGCGATCGAGGACAAGCTGCAACCGTGTTGGTATAAAGACATCACGCGCGAATGGGCGATAGAGGCGAAGCCCCGTTTTTTGGCGCTCATGATTTATCTCGCTAAGTTATTCGGAGAACACGAAAGCGATCATTTGGAATTGGCCACGGCAGGCGTCATCACAGACACCGGTCATATGCCTAACAACACAATTGAGCCGACGCGGTGACGGGCCTGCATCGAGGTTTTGCTCGGTGCCCACGCGGCTCATTGTGACTGCTAGAACTCACCATGGACGGTTTTGCGACAATACAGGCAGTAACGCTCGCAATCGCTGTTTTGGGTGCGGCGCTTGGTGTCATTAACACCTGGCACGGCCTGGACAGGTCTCGGGTCAAACTGAGGGTACGTCCAGCTCACGCGATTCCAGTTGGGGCACTGAATCCCGCTCTCAATTTTTGCGTTGAAGTAACGAACCTAAGTGCCTTCGCAGTTACAGTATCCGATGTTGGTGTTTTCTATCACGGCACAGATCTAAGGGGCTCGTTTGTGCAGCCGATTTTGATGGATGGTGGTGGGTGGCCTCGTCGGCTTGAATCGCGGTCTTCCGTTACGGTGTACGGACAGCGCCCCGAACCCGCTTCCGGTCATAGTATTAGGTGCGCATATGCGAGGACCGCGTGTGGCGTCACGGAGACAGGAACCAGTCCAGCGTTAAAGCAGATTGCACGTGGTGAGGTCTAACCCTACGGTCAAGTTCGCTCCGCTTCGCTGCGCTGGGACTGCGATAAAGCGCAGCCCCTTACCTTCACGTTAGGCCGAAATGAGCCAACCCGCAGCATTCAGAAATAATTGGAGACTAGGGGATCGCCCTGAACTAGGAGCGATGAATACGGCGAACTCCCTGATCCGTGCCATCGATATTGCAGCGACGGACAATCTCCCGAACCTAAGCGGTGGTCGAACCTTTCTAATCGGCTCAGATTTTAGCGGCCAGCATTCAACGTCACAGTTCGAGGCATACGGGTTCACTTTCTCTTGCTTGGAGGAGTGTGGAGAATGGCTGGCCGCCCAAAAGTCCTTCCGAACGAAGTATTTGCCCGATGGTCGGCGAATTTCCTATAAATCTCTTCGGGATAGACGTCGCGCTAGCGTGATGCCGCATTTTTTTAGCGCCGCAGACCTAATTCCCGGCTTACTCGTCGTTATCCTCGTAGATCGGAGGGTCGGCTCTTTGTTCAAGCCTGACTCAAATGTCACATCTAAAGATCCCGAAGTTCAACTTCTCGCTAACTGGCGCGCGGCTGTCATTGAGAAGGTATTGCGCGTTTGCCACTTCGCCGCATTCTTTCTTGCTGGATTGTCCCGAGAGATGCAGGACGTACTCTGGGTTACGGATGAGGATGAGATTATTCCAAACGAAAGTAAGCATTATGAATTTGGCGAAGCTTTTGCGCGGATAAGTAGTCACTATCTGACCCATACCGTCCGACACGTGCGAGTAGCCACCACGTCGTCGGATACCGGAAAACGCGATCTAGAAGATTATGTTGCTATCTCAGACCTGGCAGCCGGCGGAATATGCGAGATTCTTAACAGCTATAGGAGAGAGTCAATGGATCCGGTTTCGGATCTCGTGGTTCCTGTGCCGAATAGCTCGAATGACAAGGCGATGAATATTATGAAATGGTTTGCTCAAGACGGCGCTCTCTTGAAACGCCTTGTCATTTCATTCGAATCAGTACCGGAGAGTACTCGACTGAAGGTACGTCACTACTGCTTTCACAACATGCCCCATAATTTCGGCCTAACAAAGCAATGAGCCTGACGCGTGACCGCTCCCTCCCTCCCTGCGCTGTCGCTTGGGTCGGTCGCCCTCAAGTGGTGTTAATGCGACAGGGCTGAGGACCGCTTTATGGCGGGACAATCTCAGCGCCGAACTTCCGCTCCTGGCCGAGGTCAGTCCTCGACCTAAAGCAGAAGTAAACGATCGACCGCTATCAGAGGGGGCTTACGCCTATCCGCATAAGAACCTGTGACACATGGTCGCCCAGTCGCAACTCATTGAAACGGCGCCAGTTATGGCGTATTGTTCGGGAACCATAGTGACGTCTTATACGGACAGAAAATGGCAAATCCGGCTCTTATGCAGATCGGCCTAAACATAGTTCGGCGCCTGCAAATCGCCACCTGCAACCCGCGACAACATCGCGCTCTGTTACGGGCGAATATGTTAGCTGCTGTTACGACAGATATTTGACTTCTAGCATACGCCCTAGACACAACATTCAACCACATGAATAAGCGAGAGCCCCGTGAAGAAGACCCCCTCGAAAGGCACGAGCGTTATCGCTCCAACTTCGTCAAGGAGTTAGTCCAACGCCCCAAGGAGCTAGGCCACGTGCCTGCGACACTCCTAGCTGCACCTCCCAAACGCATAGTGCAGTTCTGGGACGATCTTGCCCGATTGCCCAAAGATGTTAGGGAGTGCATGGAGTCGTGGAAGAAACTCGAACGGTCCGGGTTCGATCTCCAGGTTTTTGACGAGAATTCAGCGAGAGAATTTATCCGGGTTCAGTTGGGCTCAAGACATGTGGAAGCATTTGATAAGTGCTATCACCCTTCAATGAAGTCAGACTACTTCCGCTACTCCTACATCTTCGTGGAAGGAGGTTTCTATATTGACGCTGATGATGTCTATCACGGAACGAGAATTGATCAATTCTTTTCAGATGGTCGCTTGAAGCTTCAACCTTTCTGCTACGACATAGCAACAGCTCAGATGGTTCCGCCATCAGAATTCACAAATCCTGGGGCAAACCAATTGAGTTGGATTTTCTACTTCAATACTACGCCTTTGATCGCGGCTCGCAATCATCCAATTATAGAGCGTGCACTGCTGAACGCCACGACATCCCTCGAGCAAGAATCGAAAGGCAAGTTGCCCGAGGTCCAGGCAACCACTGGCCCCGGCAACCTCACCAGATCCGTTTTTGAAGTGCTTACTGACGGAAGTTGCCCGGAGGAAGCGCTTCTCGTTGTAGGGGATTGGGAGATGACTTCCACCAGTAAATGGCCACTCAGTTACCGGAGTGATAGGAGAAACTGGAGACTTTCGAATCAGCAAACGTATCGGGCCATGCGGAGCGCGAAGGAGCTGTGAACTTGGCCCGACCCCTGCTAGGAGTTGTCAGTCACGGTTTCCGATTCTGGCTGACTCTTCGGAGGCTCCTTCCGAAGCGGAAGTGTCGAACATTCGGTGCCCGGAGCGTGGAGAACGGCCCTCGGATTGAGAAGGTTTATGTCATTAACCTCGATCGAGAACCGGGCCGCTGGTCCAAGATGGAGCAAGAGCTCAGACACATATTGGACGCGTCGGGAACTGAACTCTTGAATTTGACTGAGCGGCATGTCGCCGTCGACGCTAATGCATTCTCCGACGAGCCACCTAGAAATGCCGACATTGATCCGTTCTATACGCTTGGAGATCAGCTTTTTGTGGAACCCCAGCCGTTGGCTCTTCCAACGAAGCTGGAACTCAATGCTCCGATTCGAATGAGCCGAGCTGAGGTTGCAGTCGCGCGATCACACATCAATGCTTGGAGGAAGGTCGCGGCGAGTAATCATGAATACGTCATTATTCTTGAGGACGACGTGTGGTTTCATTCCGGGTTTACACGGCATTTGGACCAAGTGTGGGCTGAAGTCTTCGACAAATGTGATACGAACGGACGTTTCGATGTTTTATATGTGTCATATCTCGAAGCGAAGCACGGTGCACCAAAAACTTTTCTTTCAAACAACGTATTCCGCCCAGTGCGCGGGCTCTGGCATCTGTCCGGATATGTTCTCTCCCGAGAGGGTGCGGAGAAACTCCTTCGACTACTCCCTTGCCGTGGGCCAATTGATCTCTGGATAAATCACCAGTTCAAAGCGCTGGATGTACGCGCGACTAGACAGTCTCTTATTAGCCAACGACGTGACTCTAAATCCACCAACTCATATTCAATACTTCCTTCGCTCACTACAATTGGCGCTATCACTAGTGAAGCGGCATCCCTATTCAATATCCGCCCAAACGAGCAGCCGGTATTTGTTTTTGGGCCTGAAGGCACCGGACATTCGTCGCTTGCTATGGCCTTGTGTATGCTCGGATATAGATGCTGCAGTGATCTCCAAACATTGCCAGATTCTGAACTAAAACAGCTTCTAGAAGGAAGTCGCGGTCGAGTCTTTGACGCATATGTAAACATCGGATCCTTGGACGCAAACATCAGGGAACTCTGGAGTCGCTATCCCAAGGCAAAATTTATTCTCACTGCAGCCAAGGGCATTACTGCAAATGACACTTTCGTCAGCATTGCGGACGACCTAAGTGGTACCGACATCGCGGTGCTTCATTCGGAAGAACCGAATAAATGGCAAGTTGTTTGCGAGCACCTCAGATGTGCACCACCCACGTGCTCTTTCCCTGTCCTGAAGGACCTAGGTCAAAGACCAATTCCCGAAGGAACCATTGAAGCGAACCAGCTTCCCAAATGCCGAACGCCTACACGTGATGAGTCCCCATGGGTGGTTGAGCCCCGTATATGGTGGCAAGGCATTCGCGTCGTTCCGACAGAGGATGGAAAACTGAATGCTGGGGCGTTCGTTAGATTCAACGATAGCTTGGAATGTCTGGACTCGAGACGCTGGCTTTTAAGAACCGATACTTTTACGGACAATTGTGCGTTGTTTCGCCCCTCAAATGTCGAGTTCAAATCTGGAACCGGAGCTGCGCTGTTCGTCAGAAGTGAGCCTCTAGGTGTTCGAGACTATAGTGCCGCATCGATATGCAGTCGCGGGCAATATTTATTTGGAAAATTCGAAGCGACTATCCAAGCTTCGAATGTGCCCGGAGTGGTCACTGGATTCTTTCTTCACCGCAATTCACCACGACAGGAGATAGATATCGAGATTGCGGGGAATCGGCCAGACCGCCTCGTGGTAAATGTATTCTACAACCCAGGTGGCGAAGGAGCACAATTCGACTATGGCTATAGAGGTGCCCCAAGCTTTATCGAGCTCGGGTTTGACGCATCTAAAGCAAGCCACCGCTTCGCGATTGCATGGAGCCCGGGCGAAATCAGCTGGTGGGTTGACAATCATTTGGTCCATAGACGCGTACTGTGGGATCCAACGCCAATTCCACATCTTCCAATGACGCTCCATGTCAACAGCTGGCCATCTCGTTCTACTCAACTTGCCGGGCGGATCAATGACCGACGGCTCCCTGCAACCACAATAGTCAAATCAATCGCTCTAGAGGCGAATTCCGTTATCTCTTTGCCCGGGTCCAATGATTTCCGCGAACATAGTCAGGATTCCATTAAGTGAGCTAGCTGCCACAATGATCGTTCTCTCTTACAATCCGGGCCACGACGGAGCATTCGCTTATCTTGAGGACGGGCGGTTAGTAGCTTCAATTGAAGCTGAGAAAAACTCCCACTATCGACATTCAGCTTTGTCCGTTCCGAGTGTGTTCAGCGTTCTCGGTGAACTCAAAGCAGTTCCCGACGTGCTTTGTAGAGCTGGCTGGTGGCCCAGCGACACTCATCAATCTGAGCAGGGCGGTCTCGCTGGATACCATGGAGTCCGCAAGAGCGACATTATCGTTGGCAAAAGGCGTCTATTGGGAAAGACGATTGAGTACTTCTCATCTTCCCACGAACGCTCCCATCTTCTATGTGCTTTTGGGATGTCTGACCTGCCTAGGGGCACGCCATGCTATGCGTTACTTTGGGAAGGCGTAATCGGTGCGTTCTACGAAATTGATTCCGAGTTGAACATAACAAAGCTCGCCGATGTCATGCCCGAACCGGGGCATCGTTATGCCCTACTCTACGGCCTGGCGGATCCGACCTTTGATAACAGTGCTGCAGAATTCTCCCGATTATCGGATGCTGGAAAGCTCATGGCTTTAGCATCGTTTTCGAAGCGAAATAAGCCTTCGGATGAAGAGGAAAGAATTATCGCCTTCTTAATGCAGGATTGCCTCCACCTCAAGCCGAAGGAGTGCGAGAAGTTGCGAGATTGCAGGCACTACAACGTGGGACTGGATGATCAGGAGTTTCGTAACTTCGCAGGTATTCTCAGCGACAGAATATTCGATCGCTTTTATCAATTTGCCAAGTCGAACATGAAGAGAAGCATGCCATTGCTGATCACTGGGGGGTGCGGACTAAACTGTGACTGGAACACGAAGTGGAGCGAGACCAAGCTCTTTCCCGAGATTTTCGTGCCGCCTGTCGCCAACGATTCGGGCTCGGCGATCGGTACTGCGATTGACGCACAGTTTTATTTCACGGGAAACCCCAAGGTCAATTGGAATGTTTATTCTGGCCTTGAGTTTTTAGCCAATGGCGCATTCGATACATCCTTATTTGATGAGTACACAGCGGACTACGCAATGATTGCCGACATGCTGGCTAGCGACTTAATCATTGGATGGGTAAGCGGAAAATGCGAAATCGGACCGCGGGCTCTCGGAAATCGATCGATCCTTGCTTCACCGTTTCAGGATAGGACTAGGGTGCGGCTGAATGAAATAAAGCAGCGGGAACAGTTTCGCCCGATTGCGCCCGTTTGCCTCGAAGAAGATGCTGCAAGATGGTTTGGCTGCGATCGTCCTAGCCCATTTATGCTTTACACGCAACGCGTTTCTACGGATGCGCTAGCTGCGGTAACGCATGTCAATGGAACGGCACGTATTCAAACGGTGTCCTCTTCAACTAACAGCCATTTGCACGAATTACTCAGGGCATTCAAGATGCGCACCGGTTTCGGCGTCTTATGCAATACGTCTCTGAATTTCAAAGGAAGAGGATTCATAAACAACACAGGCGATCTCTCATCCTATACGATAGAGCACGGTCTGGATGGCTTTGTGATTGAAGGGAGAGGGTACATGTTGAAGTCATCGTTGACCTATCAAGCGTATCTGAGAGCGTCCGGGCGCCAGTGAAATTCAGCGTGGAAGCGAAAAAGGGGACAGCCTGGACTTCCCAGGCTACCCTTTTTTTCCAGCCGGTGAAATGGAAGGTTTGGCTAAAAAGAACATGTTCGGATCCGCATAAATATTGCTATGCCGACTAGAGGGCGACCGCCACTAATCTCGACCGATGAGCAGGCGCGCAGAGACTACGACGATTTTTTCGAGGGCCTAATTGGTTCTCTGTACGACGAGCTTAGGCCAGGCCTCTGGCATGTCACAGGCCTACGTGGGTACCTCGGCATCCGCGAAACGGGCACGATCGAGCCGAGCACAAACAGACACCTTCCGACGTTTCCGCAAACGGCTAACAGCTACGCGCTCCACAAGGGGTACGTCAGCCTTTTTGACTTAGCGGCACCGCCTCTTGAAAAGCTCGTCGACTTCAGCAGCAGGTGGACATCCTTTTGGCACCACTTCTCGCCGATGAGCATTGCGATGGAGGTCACCAGAGAGGCGGTCACGGCTACCCTCGTTCCGAACGAGGTCGCACTCAAGGAAGTTGGAGCCACCAAAGTATTCTTCCCCTGGGTGGAAGCCTGGCACATCGGTCCCATCCCTCTCTCCGCCATAAGGCGCTACCTGGTGATCCCATATAGCAACTCGACCCAGTACCGCTGGCTCACTGCCGACGACCCACAACATGAGAAACTGACGCGCCTTGCACATGCAGAACACTCATGAGCGGCAGTACATGCAATTGATGCTGCCGACGCACGCTACAGTGCGCGGCTGGCTCAATCCATTCGCGAACAGAATTGCGAGCGTTAATGCGGCAGGCCTAAGAATCGCTTAATGGCGGTACGACCTCGGCGTCGAACTTCCGCACTTGGCCGATGGCAGTCCTCGACCCCTTGCGGTACTCCACAACTGTCCGCTACGGGAGGTACAATCGAGCGAATTATCACGTGCGTACCTCGATCGCGCCTAGTGACGGGGCCGATTACTACAATGTGAATTCCGCGCTATGTGATTTCCCAGAAATCCCATCGACAATGACCACATCTTCAAGGAGCACTCTTCAACAAATCCCGGCAGGAGTATGGGTGCTCGGCTTTGTCAGTATGCTCATGGACATTTCTTCGGAGATGATTCACAGCCTGCTGCCCCTGTTCATGGTCACCTCCCTTGGCGCTAGCGCGTTAGCCGTCGGCTTGGTGGAAGGGCTCGGTGAATCCACGGCTCTCATCGTCAAGGTGTTTTCAGGCACCATCAGCGATTATCTGGGCAAGCGCAAAGGCTTGGCCGTACTGGGCTATACCATCGGCGCGCTCAGTAAACCGCTCTTCGCCGTCGCCTCCGTGACTGGCGTCGTGCTGACCGCTCGGGTGCTGGATCGGATTAGCAAAGGCATAAGAGGAGCGCCGCGCGATGCCTTGATCGCGGACATTGTGCCGGCACACTTGCGCGGTGCCGCGTTCGGCTTGCGCCAGTCCCTCGATACCATTGGAGCCCTTATCGGACCACTGTTGGCCGTCAGCTTCATGCTACTCTGGGCCAACGATTTCCGCGCGGTGTTCTGGGTGGCGGTGATTCCCGGCTTGATGGCAGTCGCGCTGTTGGTGTTCGGCCTCCGTGAGCCAGAACATCATCAGGGGAGTCAGCGCGTCAGTCCGCTTCGGCGGGAAAACAGCACACGCCTTGGCCGCTCGTATTGGTGGGTGGTAGGCGTCGGGGCGGTGTTCACACTGGCTCGGTTCAGCGAGGCGTTTCTGGTGCTGCGTGCTCAACAGAGCGGCATATCACTTGCCTTCGTGCCGCTGGTGATGGTCGCCATGAACGTGGTCTATGCGCTATCGGCGTATCCCTTTGGCAAGCTTTCCGACCGAATGAGCCATACCAAACTGTTGGCGCTTGGCTTCATGGTGTTGATCGCGGCCGATCTCGTGTTGGCGACCAGCGGACATTGGGGTGTCGTCTTGGCAGGCGTCGCGCTCTGGGGCATCCACATGGGCATGACGCAGGGTCTGTTCGCAGCCCTGATTGCCCATACCGCACCGCCCGATCTGCGTGGCACGGCCTATGGATTGTTTGCTCTGGTCAGTGGACTGGCGATGCTACTGGCGAGCGTGTTGGCTGGCCTGCTCTGGGATCACCTTGGGGCCTCGTTCACCTTCTATGTCGGCGCCGCGATTTGCGCGGTTTCGCTCATGGGCCTGATGTGGAGCAAAACATCTTCGCGTGCTTGAGGTTCTGCTTTCTGAAAGGACCCCAGCGAGGCGATAGCCTGTGAGCGGGCGGTTCGCTCATACGATTTAGCCCGTACGGTCTACCCTACGTTTTCATGTTGCTACTCTAGTGCGCCGAGAGCCCGTTGATCCTCTGATCCTCTTGGCCATCTCGGCTGAACTCACTTGGCGCCTGATGACGACAATCCACCTCGTTTCCTCAGCATTAATCACAGGTTTCGAACGGCGGCTTGAGGTCGGCGGATTCTTACTGCTGGAGGACAGCTTGTGGACGATGGCAGCCCTCGAACGGAACCGGTGGCTGATTTACAGCATTTCAGATGGCTGGTTTCGGGCATGATCAGTGGCTAATTTGGAGCAGAATACGCACGGTGGCTCTTCAGGGGCGTAGGGTCGACCAGGATCGGCGGATAGAAATGTATTCGACGCTGACACTGGAAGTATCGCGTCTGACAGACGATTCGTCTCTTAGAATCTGAATTGGTGGGTGGGGGGCGCTACGACATCGCCCCCCACCCCCTCCACGCATTGATGCGAATATCTAATTGGGAGAACTCACATAACCGCCCCCCCTCAAGGCTTTACCCATAGGGTGGGAAGCAAAGGGGGGTGCCGTGAGTGACGCCCCCCCCAGCCCCACCATCTAGCGATTTGAATAATTGGCCTCTGCGGCAAGTCTAGGTCGAACGTTCAGGTCACCGTATCCGTTGTATGGTTCCTGCACCAAGAGTGACGAGGCATACGACCGCCTTGTGCGCGTGATCGCCGCACTCTTCTTAAGGCAAATGGTGAATATTCTATGTTTACAGGGATACCAGCGCACCTCATTATGGCCATGGACGAAGCGACTCCGTACATTGTCATCGCCACTTGCCTTCATCGATGCGAATTCCTATCAGAAGTTGCTCCTGCATGCTTCTGACGACAAGCGTGGGATCTGGATCAGGTATCCTGGACGACAAGGCGCAGCGTCGGCCGGACTGCCGCTGAGGGGGGCGTAACTGAACAGCCCCCCACGCTTCTGCCTATCCGAGGACGTGGAATACGCCCATCCGGTGGGGCCGAATGAGCTCCTGCTGTGCGATGGCTGGGGCTCAAGAATTGAGACGCTGAACCGATAGGGGGAAAGGCGTTTTCAAAAGGGGTGAGCGATATGACGAGGAAGAGTGCGGCCAAACCGACGCGAGCTTTGCTCGGCAGGCCCGCGGATCCCGAGAAGTGTTGGAGAAGAGAGATTTGGACACGCGAGCAAGCCCAGCGCGTATGGCCGACCTGGTCGCAATTCCTGATTTACCCGAAGAAAATGCGGACCTCGGCCAACGTTCACACGTTTGTGGGTGCCATGGCACAGTTTAATGCGGCGGCCTACGAGTGCTTGCGATGGGCCCGTTGGGCCGAGGAGGATGAGGTCTACGTGAGATGTCCCGACTGTAATGAGCGGGTCTGGTCACACGGAGCCAGGCGTGGCAAGTATCGGTGGCGGTGCGTGACGAAGAAGATGTATGAGGCCCATCAGAAGGCTAAGAACTATCAGGTTGGTGCGCATTCCAGAAATGGATGCGGGGGTAAATTTTACGATACGAAAGGCACGCCGTTTGACACGATGCAAGCGCCATTAGGACTAGTCTTTTTCGCCTTATATTTCCCTGCGGAGTACATCGATCAGTCGCTGCGCGTGAATAAGCTGCATGCGCAGGCCGACGAATTATCCACGGTGCTCACCACTCTGAAGGAACCGCAGCATGCCGAGTTGGCTGTCTCGCTGCGGCACTTGGCCAAAGTCTTCTGCGGTACCCTGTTTTTGGAATATCAGCCTATCATGGTGTCAGAAGCGGGGAGGATTTTACTCCAAACAAACATTGCTGCTGACGATGCGGCGCGGGCTGCGAGACGGGCCAAAATACAAGGCTGGAAGAAAGTGATCAGCACCGAGTATGAGGCGATCCGGGCCGATGTGGACCGGCTTGAGCGCATGGACAAGGCTCAGGCACAACGGCCAGCGGCGAGCGCTCGGGAGCGCACGGGGAGGTATCGAGGGCTCATGGGGACGATGCGGCGAATTGCCTCTGCGGCATGGTTCGACTCCGACCCTCCGTCAAGAGGTAGGTGAGGAAACGTTGTTGGGCCCAACCGCTGGCCGATTGAGGGAGGCCGGAGGAGCAAGAGGGGGGCGGATGACATACCGCCCCCCTCTTGCTCCTCGTGTGCCGCTCGAACGCGAGAGAAGCCTGCTGTAAACCGCGCGAATCTTCTCGTCAGAGCCCCATCCGAATCGCAGACGGTCCTCGCCCGTCGAAGAGTCGCGTGAGTTCCGTATGCGGTGACCCTCCCTCTACATTCATCGGATTCAGCCCTCCACGTCAGGATTCGTGGGCCGGAGTCGGCAAGCCGTTCCACCCCATGGGTAACCTGTCCGTCTCTGCGCATCGGCATCCGCTGACCTCACCCTGGGCCCTCTTCTCCGCGGTCCGTCGAAAGCCCGCCTGATGTGCGCCCATCATACGGACATGGGCGTGTGTCCTATCTTCTCTCGCATCCCACCATCCTGTCGGTCCAAACAAGCCAAGCAACCCGCTCACCACCTTGGACCTCCTCGGTCGGGGTCCTCCTAGCCGGTGGGACCGTGACGGTCCGGGCTGGCGCCCACCCGCTCGATCGAGCCAGGCGCCTCTTTTGCCATCGCCTCCTCGCGCTCCTTGGATGTTTGGGATGGCCTACACGACAGCCCGACGACGAAACCCCGCGCCAGTGCGCAGACTGCCGCCGCCTCACCAAATTCTATCACGATGATGCCTCCCGCCTGGCGCAAGCTCTATACGCGGTTTTGCAGGGGTTTTCGTGCACGCTCGTCTGCCTCCGTTCCCTGTGTGCACGCTCGGTTGGATGTTTGGTGGGTGCGTGGACACGACTCCGATGAGCGGGCCGGGACTCTTCCGATCGCGCGCAGGCCACGAGCCTGTAGATCGAGGCGCGCCTCCCCTTTGCCAGATCCGCCGTGACGCTGACGGTCGTGGCCGTCCTCGTCCGCCGAGTGCCGCTCCTACATTCCCTCCCAGATCGAGCCATCTCGCTCCGCCATCGGCGAGCGAGGGCCATCACCATAGGAGGGAGCCATGTACGACATCGACACGAACTCAGAGTCCCACAACCTGAGCCACTCCGACGGCCCCGAGGCCGCGGAGTCGGCTGCCACGCCGCCCGAGGCACCGGCACCGACCCCCCCGGGACCCCGCACGCGCGGGTCCCGCAAGAAGGCCCGTCGCCGCGGGCCGACCCCGCTGACCCTCGGCGCGTACGCCGCCCAGCAACTCGCGCTCGAGCAGCGCTTCCTCGCCAAAGACGCCGCGAAGTCGTCGACGGTGCAGAACTGGAAGGGGCATATCAACGCCCTTCCGGCCACGCTGACGGCGATGCCGCTCACGGCCATTGGGGAGGGCGACTGTAAGGCGTATTTTGCCGCGTTGCAGGCAGGCCCGCTCGCGGACACGACGAAAGAGACCCGCCAACGGTTCCTCCACATGTTGCTCCAACGGGCACGGCAGGAGGGGCTGATTACTCGCAACCCGTGCACAGCCGTGCTCCGGGCCCAACGCCACCCCCAGGGCCGCGGTGTGGGGGCGCGCGAAGTCACGGAGGCCCAGACCCTGTCGGCCGAGCAGGTCGTGACGGTCCTCGTTGTGGCTGCCTGTACCGTGCCGGCCTGCTTCTTCGTCCTGGTGGCAGTCATGCTGCTGACCGGCTTGCTCGGTGGGGAGGCGCGCGCCCTCCAGCTTGGCGATCTTGAGTTGGACTATCGGTGTGGCCCGCTCCGGCGGCCGCGTCTGTGCGTGCGGCGCATCGAATTCAATGGGACGATGAGCTTGGCCGGGTGGGAGGAGCGCTATGTCGACGTGCCCCCGCTGCTCGAGGCGATCCTGCGGTGGTGGATCGGTACGCGCGGTCTTACGGACCCCGCAGCGTGGTTGTTTCCTGGGCCGCTGCCGCGCAAGGGGAGTCAGCGAGCCACGCAGGTTCCACGGGGGCGCACTGACTGGTGCGTGTCCACGGAGACGGTGCAGGCGTCCTGGCTCCGGATCCGGGCTCGGGCGCTGCCCGGGTCGCAGCACTCGTTGACCGCCTTGCGCCACGCCTTCTGCTCGCTCTCGCTACTGCTCGGGGAGGAGGTCCTCTACGTGTCGGTACAGGTGGGCCATCGTACCGTGAAATACACCCGCAAAGCCTATAAGGCCTTCCTCGACGTCCCCAGTCATGGGACGTGTGACACGTCGTCGGAGGCGGCGCTGACGGCCGCGCTGGGGCCGGCGATTGCCCGGGCCACCGAGGTCGCTGAACGGCTCCGCGGCCAGACCCCGACGCCAGTCGACGGCGCCACGCCGACGCGCCGGGCCAATCGCGCGCGGTCGTCCCGGACGAAGTAGTCCCCGACGGGCTCCAACCACTCGCCCCCTTGGTCCCGGGCGCTTCCGGCGTCTGGGATCACGGGGGGCCGGTTCCCCTCGACCCTTTATGCTCATGCCGCCGCTGTTCAGTCGCGGGCCGGGACGCCGTCTCCCTGCCCCGGCATTCCGTGTCCTACTGCACTCAACCAACAGTCGCCCTCCCTCGGCGCGGGACTGATCAGATCGGACGCCTCCGCGGCCGGGTGATCCGGACAGACGGGGCCTGTGAGCAACAACACCCGTATCACCGGGGAGTGCGACACACCTGAGGCGAGGCTGGCTGCGTTTCGCCCGCTGCCGGTCCTCACGGCCCGTTAGAGTGCTCAGGAGTGGAGGAGCAGGCACGGGCCATCGCACGAGAACCTGGCAAACCTGTAGAGGAGGAGAGCCATGATGCGTATGCCCACAGAGAGCCCGCAGTGTGAACCCCATGCCTTGGTCGAGCCCGACGAGCTGCCTTTGCTCACGGCGACCGAGGTGGCCCGGCTGCTCGCCGTGCCCCAAAGCACCGTGTATCGCCTGGTTCGCCGCCGTCAGCTGGCGACCGTACGGCTTGGGCGGTACTTCCGGTTTCAGCGGTCGGCCGTGCGGAACTGTATCAACAACAAGGAGGTATCTCGATGATCAAAAAAGACAACCACCCCACACGCCCCTGGGTATGCGACCTCCGAGGGCACCTCGTGCGGTACCACCGTCACTTTGCGACGCGTGAGGAGGCGCTGGCCTTCGAAGCCAAGATCCTCGCCACGCGGGGACAGGCCGGCGAGCTCGGGACCAACGGGCCGTCGGGGGCCCAGACGTTCGAGGCGTTTGTGCAGGCGTGCATCGCCAAGCAGCGCGGCCCCTCCCCTACAGTCCGTCCGGGCACGGTCATCGGGTGGGAAAGCAAGCTCAATCAGATGCCAAAGTGGCTCCGGCGTAAACAGCTGCACCGGATCAACGAACAGGATTGTTTCCGCTATCTGCGATGGCTGCTCAACAAACAAGGGGGAAACGCCAATGGCACAGCGCAGCAAGAAGACTAAGACCTCACGGAAATATGCGAAGGGCACGGTGAGTCAGAAATGGGGGTTCTTTCGGCGGATGTTGGAAGCCGCCGTACAATGCGGACTCATTCCCGGCAATCCGGTGGCAGAGCTGTCCCCCAATGGCGGGCGTCGGGCGCGCCGTGCCGCAAGTCCGTTGGCGGAGAGCAAGACAATGGATCAGCAGGAGCGAGCGCACCTGCTATGTATTGCGGTGGAGAAGTTGGGGGGCGTGGCGTTGTGGGCGGTGGTCCTCTTCGCCCTCATGGCCCTGGCCGGCCTCCGCTTCGGCGAAGCCCGCGCGCTGCAACGGCCTGATCTCGAGCTCGATCATCGGCATCCCAAGGATGGACGGGCCCCACGCATTCATGTGCGACGCACGGAACGGCTTGGCATCCTCGGGCCACCGAAACACGGCAGGGCCCGCTACGTATCTGTGGTGCCGATTTTGGAACAGCTCCTCCGGGAGTATGTGAAGACCCTCCCGCCGGGCTCAATCTGGCTCTTTCCCGGACAGTTGCCGAGAAAGGGCGGCAAGGTGCGCGCCAACTATGAGCGAGGCGGGCATCCGCTGGAAATGGGATGGTGTGTGTCGGAAACCGGGGCACGCAGTCAGTGGCACGTGGTTCTGGCGGCCGCCCAGCTCGGTCGAAAGCTGAGCCCCAAAGCGCTCCGCCATGCCTTTTGCACCATTGCGTTGAGTCAGGGGCAGTCGTTGGAGTGGGTCTCACGTGAAATGGGGCACCGCGACGTCCTGGTCACCCAGCAGGTCTATGGGCGGTGGGCCCAGCCGTGGGGGCTCGGGACGCTGGCCGCCTGGCTTGCCACGCAGCGCCTGCCGGAACGATCTTTCTACGGTGAACCAGACGCCGATGCAATCCTCGCCCAGCATGGCGTGTCGAGGATGCCCCAGCGACCAGGGGCATCGAATCACCGGACCCCCTTCGCGGCATGACACCGCCCGCCCGCCTGCGTGCGGCGCGGGCGGTGCACGGGTTGTGCGGTGGGTCTAGTCGATGACAGCGCTGACCACCGGTGCATCATCCGAGGTGGTAGCCAAATGAGCGAGGATGGTCTGGCGCGTGTCCTGCCTCGTGCGGTCTTCCATAAACACCAGATGGATACCTCCGTCGCCGACATCGCAAAATAGCGGAATTCATACCATCTCGGTAACCGGAATCAAAGTAGGCACTCAGTCCGCCATCCGGCCGTCGGGACGCATTCGAACACACTGAATTTCCAAAGACCGCCCGTCCATGGATCTGGGGGCGTCCCCGCAACGAATTCCCAAGCCGGTCGCGACAACCGCGAGGATAACGCTTACATCTCTACTTCCAGAGATCAAAAGGAGTACAGGATCGTTCGGAGCAGCAGCTCTTACACAGGCCACACTTCACACAACGTGTCGTCGACCTTTCCCATGGCTGATCACTAAATGCCCTGTCACAGTAAGGGCAACGTTCACATCGGCAATCCATTTCTTCCTTGCCGCATACGTCACAGTCCCCCAAAAGAACCTTGCCTGGTGAAACGCTCATGACATTGGGCATACCGCTTACGTCCTGCCAGGCGACACGCTCGATATAAGTCAAGGCCTCATCCATTGTCGGTTCATGATTGCCCCACGGGGCAGCCTCAAGAGGAATCAAATAACGGCATGCCATCCCATGCTGATCAGTGAGCCCTATTTCCCACGTCCATGTTCGTTTGTTAAACCGAGCGCTACACATAGGTCCTCCGTTTGAGGTGCTCCCACCCTGGGGCTGGGCAGTATTTGGCTTCTCTCGTGCTGAAGGGGCGGTCAGCTCGAACAAAGGGGGAATGAAGGGCTACAGAGACTGACGAATCAAATGCGCGCATGTGTAGATGTCAGATCGGCATGTTGGACGCCGATCTGAAGAGAGACATGCCGAAAAGTAGACACAAAGCCGCCCCGACGGTTGTCCTGCCAATCTAATGTCGTGTTAGCAGCGTCTCGGTACTTCGGCCGACCAGCCTCCTCATTAGAGTGTCCGTATGAGCAACACCGCCAAGCGTGACGCGGATCGCCGTGGGCCAACAAGAAAGGAGGCTAGTAGGTCCATCGGTCCCTCGCTCATGACCGGAGGCATAGAATCAAACAAACCCTAAACATGGAGGACATCATGGCAATAATCCCCACCCCACCGCCTCACGACTGTTTCGGATTTAGTCCTCAGTTTCCTGAGCGCTATTTCTATTTGATGATCTTTGTCAGATTTTGAGCCTGAACGCGCGATCTCGCGTAAGCCATTGTATTCACTTATCTTAATCAGACTTCATTTTAGGGTTCATTTTCGTATTGATGCGGCTTCGTATGGCTTTGTATGGTTTCTTTTCTGCGTAAGTGGAACTTTTTGCAGGGTCTGATGCAGTAATATTTGCTGCGGCCCGCGTTCCTTCGCCGATCGACTTGTCAACGTCATCTCCCCCATTTCGTGATCATCAAGAACAGCCGCCCCGAGACATCAAGGAACTCTTAGATCTGAGTTTCGATGGTCAGACCTCTCTGTCGTCTCGTCATGACCGGCAGGGACTGCCAGCGGGGTGCTCCCATGGTTCCAGCCTTCTCCTCTACCAAAACACTGCCAGAACTGGGGGGCAGCTGGCAGTGCAATCGATGCCCATAAGCCCCTGGGCCAACACAGACTCGCTCTAGCACGCGTCATTCTGCCGTGCCGGAAAGGAGTCGCCCCATGTCCCTCGATCTGGTGTCTAGTCCGTTTCTCACCTTGAAGGAGGCCGCGGCCTTCCTTCGCTATAGCCCCAGCAGTCTCTATAACCGAGAGGATATTCCCCGCTACAAGCTGCCGGGTTCCAAGGATTGGCGGTATGACCGGGAAGAGCTCCTCGCCTGGGCCAAGTCCGCTATCCCCCAGCGGCTTGAGCCAAAGTCCGAGCCATCTGCTCTCCCACCCGCGATGTCTCCGGAACCCCGGAAGGTTCCGCGTCACCGCACCTCACGCTATCGCTAAAAGGAGTGTCCCTGCCATGACGTCCCGCCGCCCGAAGCCCACCCTGCCCCCTGCCGGCGCCTCGCCCGCCAATGCTGTCCGTGTGGAACCCCCGCTCCAACGCTCGAAGTACAAAATTCGACGGCGGTCGACCAAGACCCGTGGGGTCGCCATCGATATGGAATATTGGTTCAAAGGGGAACGCTATCGGCCCACCTTGGGCTACGATCTCTCAGCCGACGCCATTGATAAGGCCGCCTCCGAGATGGTGTTGAAGATTCACAACGGGGCGGGCTCCGGGGAGCTCGCCCCGCCGTCACGCGGGGGGATGACGATGGCCGAGTTCAAGCCAGCCTATCTGGATGAACTCCGCGAACGGCAGGTGGCTGATCTGACGCGGGCCAGTCAGGTTCTGGATACCTACCTGATTCCGCACTTCCCAATGCCCTTTGAGGCCCTCCGATACAGCCATGGGCAGGCCTATATCAAAGCGCGACGGGCTGCCACACCTCGACCGAGTGATGGCACGATCGCGCGCGAGTGGGCCATTCTGAATTCCCTGCTGAATTTTGCGGTGAAGGTCGGAGAACTCCCCGCCAATCCCCTGAGCGGGATCACTGCACCCGTGAGCGGGGCTCGCAGTCGCATGCCGGAACCCGATGAACTCGCGACCATCGGACAGCTCGCGACAGATCGACTCCGGCGGGCCGCCTGTGTGGCGATGAACACCGGCTTGCGTGGAGAAAAGGTCTGGATGGTTCGCCCCTCCATGATTGTGCAGAAAACCGACGGTCCCTGGCTGGAACTGCCGCCACCGCGGAGCAAGAAGAAAGGAAACCCCCTGCTTCTGCCGCTCAATCGTCATGCCGTTGGTGCGCTGACGGTACCGGAGGAGGCGCAGCCCGACACGCGGGTCTTTGACGACTGGGCTGCCCCGGGAGCGCTCTCCAAGGCGTGGGCGCGCGCCGCCGAGGCTGCTGAGTGTGGCGATCTCCGGTTCCACGACCTGCGCCGCTGGTTTTCCTCCACGTTGGAGGACCTCGGGGCTGAAGAAGGAGAAGAAGCGGTGCATCGGGAAGTCGTGAAGCACTTGATAGGGCATCAGGCGGGCGATGTCCTCGAGAAACATTACCTGGTGCGTTCGAAGGGCTGGGCGAAGAAGCTTCGGCGTGCGGTGGATCAACTCGCGGATCGGTATGAGAAATTCACGAACAAGGCCGGAGAAGGCAAACCCGCTGACTCTCCTTGACACGTCCCCACGGACGGCCTAGCCTTCGACGGACAATATGTGCGGACGCTTTACCCAAACGGCCTCGCCAGCGGTGATCGCCGAACAGTTCGCGGTCAGTACTCCTCCTCTGTTCCCGGCTCGCTATAATATCGCTCCGTCTCAACCCATCGCAGCCATTCGGATTGATCCCGACACCACCACCCGCACCCTCGTCATGCTCTGGTGGGGGCTTATTCCATCCTGGGCCAAAGATGCAAAGATTGGCGCTCAGTGCATCAACGCCAAAGCGGAAACCGTGGCCGAGAAGCCGTCGTTTCGGTCCGCCTTCAAGAAACGTCGTTGTCTGGTTGTGGCGACAGGATTCTATGAATGGCAGGCGCGGGGACGCACGAAACAACCAATGTGGATTGGACTACGGAGCAAGGGTCCATTTGCATTTGCGGGATTATGGGAGCACTGGCAGCCCACCGAAGGAGAACCACTCGAAACCTGCACGATCATCACCACGGAACCGAATGACTTCATGGCCCCTATTCACAATCGGATGCCGGTGATTCTTCCCCCAGCCTCCTACGACCAGTGGTTAGATCCGACATTCCAGCAAGCAGACGCTCTCAAGTCACTCTTTCGTCCATATCCAAGCGAGGAGCTGATGGCCTACCCCGTGAGCACCCTGGTCAATAACCCTCGCCATGATGCGCCCCAGTGCCTTGAGCCGGTCTCGGTGTAGGGAGTAGACTACCGCCTGGCTTGGCTGTGAGGATGCTCGATGCATGTGGACGCGATCTATGCCCCCGATCTTTCGACCCGCTATAAGCTGCCCGTGTTCCTAGGGCGATTGCCTGCCGGCTTCCCTTCTCCGGCGGACGACTATATCGAGGGCAAGCTTGACCTGAACCGGCACCTCATCAAGCACCCGGCTGCGACGTTCTTTGTACGCGTGACCGGCGATTCGATGTTGGATGCCGGGATTCATTCGAGTGACATCTTGATCGTGGATCGTTCCTTAGAAGCCATTGACGGAAACGTGATCGTGGCGGCGCTAGACGGAGAGTTAACGGTCAAACGCCTTTATAAGCAGAACAATGTTCTCCGCCTGCTCCCAGCCAACAAGCACTATCAGCCTATCGAGATTCAGGCCCACCAGTCTTTTGAGATTTGGGGTGTCGTCACGAACGTCATTCACCCACTCTGAGCGGTCCCATGCCTCCCATCTTTGCCCTGGTCGATTGCAATAACTTCTATGCCTCCTGTGAAAGGGTGTTTAATCCTCGCTTAGAGGGCACGCCCATCGTCGTCTTGTCCAACAATGACGGTTGTGTGGTGGCTCGGTCGAATGAAGCTAAGGCGCTTGGCATTGCGATGGGTGTGCCGGAGTTTCAGATTCGCCCGCTCCTGCGGGCCCATCAGGTGCAGGTGTTTTCCTCGAACTACACGCTCTACGGGGATATGTCGCAGCGGGTCATGGAGACCCTCGAACAGTTCTGCCCGGATCTCGAAGTCTATTCCATTGATGAAGCTTTTTTGAGTTTATCCGGGTTCACCTCTCGGAACTTCACGGAGTACGGCCGGACCATTCGGACCACAGTGAAACGCTGGACCGGTCTTCCGGTGTCGGTCGGCATCGCGGAAACCAAGACCCTCGCCAAGATTGCCAACCGTGTGGCGAAACGCACACCTGATACGAACGGGGTCTTCGACCTACTGGCCTGTCCCGACCGAGACGCTTTGCTGGGCAGGGTACCGGTGGAGGATGTCTGGGGAATTGGACGAAACCTCACCAGGCTTCTGAATCAACAGGGCATTATGACGGCGCTCCAACTACGCGAGGTCGATGACCAGTGGATCAGAAAGCACCTGGGTATCGTGGGCCTTCGGTTGGTGATGGAATTGCAGGGAGTGTCTTGCTTGGATCTGGAAGAGTGTCCCGCTCCGAAGCAGAGCCTGACGTGTTCACGGGCGTTTGGGCAGCTCATCAGCACCCTGGCCGACATGGAGGAGGCGGTCTCGTCCTATACGTCGCGTGTGGCAGAGAAGTTGAGACGCGAACGACTGGCCGCGACCGTGTTAACGGTGTGTCTCACGACGAACGAATTCAAAGAAGGGCCGCAGTACAGCAACGCCCTGACGCTGAAGCTGCCCGTGGCAACCGACGCCACGTCGGACCTCGTTCGGTCGGCACGGCAGGGAATCCGCACCATCTATCGAGAGGGGTATCGCTACAAGAAAGCGGGGGTGATCCTGACAGGCCTGGTCTCTGCCAGTCACACACAGGCCGACCTATTCGACTCTCAAGACAGGGGAAAGTCCATGCGGCTGATGTCCGCGCTCGATGCGATCAATAATCGCTGGGGTGCAGACACGCTCCACTATGCATCCAGCGGTCTAAGCAAGGCCTGGAAGACGCAGTTTCAACATCGTTCGCCGGCCTATACGACGGATTGGGCTGCGTTGCCGATCGTGACGGCTTAGCGCAGAAATACAACCAATACCCCCTTTCGGCTCTTGCGCCTTGATTTGTATCCCTCCTAGAATGCGCCTTCCTGCGAGGCCCCTATGCCTTTCTTGATACGCCCCTACCGTCGCTTTCCGGTGCGATGCTCCGTCACATACAATGCCGGTTCTTTCGAAGGCCAGGGCACCGTCTGGAATCTCTCACTGAGCGGATTGCGTCTCTCCGGTGATCTTCCCATGCGTCCAGGGGAAACGGTCTCGTTGACCGTCACCCTGCCTAATGAGCAACGGATAGCAATTCCTGAAGCCGTGGTACGGTGGTCGAGAGGGGAGGAGTTTGCTGTAGAGAATGTGAAGATTGAGCAGTATGCACAGGCGAGGCTGCAGCACTTTGTGAAGCGCTTATTAGTGCAGGGACAGCTTCATGCATGAGGCACTTGATGAGATCGTAGAGCGATCCCTCCGGCAGTTTGCCAAGAAGACACTCCAAGAAAAGTGGTGGGGCAAGGAGCATGATTGGGTAAACCTGTATACCCACGGCTATCTCACCAAATACTGTAAGCCTGGCAGTCCGCTATATGATCCCGGCCAGATCGGAATAGAAGTCGGAGTGCCTCAACCCCCAGGGTATAAGAAGAAAGGTGTCCTCCGCGATATAGTTATCTGGAGGGATCCAGGGACCACCTGTTGGGATTCAGAGTGGAAAGCAGTTCGTCACCCCTTGGCCATTCTTGAATGGAAAGTGCATCGTCCTGGGCGTCGCAATCGAGAGGTTCACAAGGAGCGAGAGTGGCTTCGTCAATACTGCGCTTGGCAACAGAACGTTGTCGCCTATGCCATTGAGGTTGACACAGCCACAAAACCATCTGTGCTTCGGTGCACTCGGTTCTACGGCGAAACGGAGAATCAGTCCTGGCTAAACCTCGAAGGAGTTGAGGCCAACATATGACAAAGGCAGTGTGTAGGTGTTGGCAAAGAAGAAACTCTGGTGAATCCATCCCATGAGCAACGACCGCCCCAAACGCGACACCATGTCCCTCGAAGAAGCGACCGTCTCCAACATGTGGGAGATTGCCGCGATTGTGGAAGTGTTGGAACGGAAGGGCCTCTGTACGAAGCAAGACCTCTACGACATCATCTCTGAGTTCCGCAAGAAGAATCCTCGCGCCAGTCTCCCTGAGACCGTCTTTCCTAAGCCGTACTTACTCACCGAGACTGAGAACAAGATCATTGATGACATGCTCGCGTTGCTCAACCAAAACGGTCTGACCTCACATCAGTCGTTGAACTTGTTGGAGCGGTTGGGCCGGATCATTGAGATTGGACGAAGATTGCCGAAAGGAACCACGCACTGACCATGGGACGCGTTCAGCACATTCACTCAGAAGACCTGACGTTGCTGGAATCGGTACTCCGGTTGCAGAGCGAGTTCAGAAGAAGTTTGGAACCACTTCAGGTGACCCCCTTCCAAGCGGGCGTCATCCTCTTTCTGTGTCGTCACGAGGATGCCAGGGTGAAGGACCTCGCAACGGCGTTCTGTTTGAGGATACCGACGGTGACTGAGGTCGTGAACATCCTGGAGCGTAAGCGATGGGTGAGCAGGCGCCCCTCGGAGAAGGATGGCCGTGCCGTGTGCCTGCGACTTAGTCGGCAGGGACAGGCCCTCGCCCGGAAGATCGAGGCTCAAATTAGAAACGTGAGGAGCGATCTCACGACAATGAAGGAGGCATGATTATGAGCTATCTGCGTATGGTCTTCGGAGCATTCTTTCTGCTTGCCGTGATCGGAACCGTTGATTCCGTCCCGCCTGGGCCTAGCCCTGTCCTTGCCGCCGCTGAGAAAGCTGCCGTGGCCGACCTGCTCGACATCAACACGGCCACGGCCGACCAACTCAAAGCGCTTCCTGGTATTGGCGATGCTTACTCTGAGAAGATCATCAAGGGGCGTCCGTATCAGCGGAAGGATGAGCTGGTGCTGAAGAAGATTATCCCACGAGCGACCTATGAGGGGATCAAGTACAAGATTGTGGCGAAGCAGAAATAGCCCAATAAGGGGTACCTCATGCCTACAATGGACGATGTTCGCAGAGAGACTCAGGAGTTTTTAATGAAGCATTGGGACGTAAGTAAGCTCGATGTGACGCAAATTCCAATGTGGCAGGAATATGACTTTAAAGGAACTTGTCCGAATGAAGACCGCCCTGGGTGCTATGCCCTCATAGAGGGGGGAAAAGTAACTTATATAGGGTCGGGAGCAAGCCAAGGACACGGGATATACGAAGGATGCGGATTAGGCCATAGGCTCCGCGGCTATCTCCAATATGACAGGACTCAACCGGCTGCAACCCTGGCAGATCGTCGCTACAAACCCAAATACACTTTTACATCTCTTCACACTATCGGGTTCCCACGCGCCTATGGTTATATGGCTCTCGCGCTTGAGTCTTTTCTTTTGAACCGAGTGCCGACACGGGACAATAAACATCGACCCGGGGGGAGTCGAAGTGGGATTAGAAAGGCTTCATAAAAGGTTAATGGCTAATGCCAGATCATCGGTTCCTGCATACTGATAATTCTGAGTAAGATGATCCCACCCTAGACTTCAACAACTGCCTCGTGTAGGAATCTTAGACCTCGCTTTCCCCCTCATTGCGAATACTGCATTTTGCCGACTTCTCCGGTCCCGTCATCAGCATCTTCGATGGCGACACCATCGAAGTTCTGCTCAGCCAAAAACCTGTATCTTTTTCTTGAGCTGCGTATTGGTCCCGATACGCATGCGAATGTGACCAAACCACCTTTCCTCGCAAAATTCTGATTCTCCACCGTGTAGTCACAGAGCCTATTAGGCACGCGGATTGCTGAGATCTTTGCACGCTCCGAACCTCACACAAGGCGAAGCAACCATGCCGACGACCCCGATGTTCCTATCCAGCGTTTCCTTGGCTCACCGTATTTATTTGGACAAAATAGACACTGGGGTGAAGCATTTGCCCGCCGTCACCAGGGAACTGCTACGAACATCGCTGGACAAGTCTGCGGACGGGAGTTGGCCTGTTTGGTCAATGAGCAAGACACCTCCAAAACCAGAATGCACTTGTTGGGGAACCGTCGAGGCCATCTCGTCATGCGTTGGGTGAAAATGAACTCAAGGGGCAATCTCCAGATGAGGGGGTTTTATCCGTTGCGATCCCACTACCATGACACAGAACAATATCCACAACGGACTTCTGAGGTGCAAATTACGCATGGCCCCGCTCAATCTGAGTTTGTCATCTTCCACATCTGTATTAGGTTCAAGCTTCGGTCATAAGGCCTTCGCCAGGGGCGGACAAGCCTGGTAGTATGCGGCCTATGCGTTTTGCCTGGATGGTCCTTCTCGTGGGCTTATTTGCTTTACCTGCGTTCGCGGGGGAGTACGTTGGCCAAGTGGTGGGGGTCATTGACGGCGATACAATCGACGTGCTGCATGATGCCCGAACTGAACGGATTCGCCTCAATGGGATTGATACTCCTGAGAAGGGGCAGGATTACGGCCGGCGGGCGAAACAGTTTGCCGAGGATCTGCTTGCCAAGCAGGAAGTAAAAGTTCTCATTCATGGAACTGATAAGTATGGTCGCACGATCGGCGACGTGTTCCTGTTGGATGGCATGCACCTCAACAAGGAACTGGTTAAGGCTGGGCTGGCCTGGTGGTATTGCCGACACTCGTCCGATGAATCGTTAAAGCAGCTTGAGGAAGAAGCCCGAGATGCAAAGCGCGGCCTCTGGAAAGATCCCGTTCCCATTCCCCCTTGGGTCTATCGCAAGCTACAACGCAAACAGGTTCCGGATGTGAAGGATTTCGATTGTCCGGGAGATCCCGAAAGTCATGCTCAGCCGGGAATCAATCCGCTGCTCTCACCCGCGCCTATTATGGGAAATCGGCGAAGCCATATCTACCACGAGTCCAACTGTCCGGGGTACGGCAAGGTGTCAGCGAAGAATCAGGTGACGTTTTTGAGTGCAGAAGAGGCGGAAGCGGCGGGGTATCGACGGGCGGGGAATTGTCCATAGCTCATGGTTTCTTTGTTCGATTGAGGCTTGATTACATATCATCAAACTGAGTATCTTGCTTTCACTCACCTTTTTGTTCTCCCCCCGGGAGGCGGTCGATAACATGGGTCAATCAACTCTAAGTTTTATTAGTCCAGAATTACCCGCGAAAAGTATATCCCCTCTGCGTGAGCTCGGTGCCTATGAGTCTCTTTGGGCGCAGAGAGGTGCCACTTTTAAAAGCATCGCCGATCAATTCGCATCGATCCCTGACGCTCTTCCATCTGATCTAGTTAATGAGACTACGGCCCAAGATACGGCAACCCAAGTTCTGTCAATATTGGCACGGAAAGGGGTCAAAAAGTTTGGTGTCCGTATTCATGGGGCTGGCGAGTATCCTTTGAAATTACGCCATGCCATGCATCCGGTTGAACTTCTCTACTACCGCGGGATTTGGGAGCTAGTGGAAACTCCTTGCGTAGCGATTGTCGGAACACGAAAGCCCAGTGGGGGAGGGATAGCAGACGCACGTGCCCTCACCGAGTTTCTCGTTAAGGGTAAATGGACCATTGTCTCAGGTCTTGCAGATGGAATTGATACCGTGGCGCATACTACGGCGATTGAGCAAAATGGAAAAACTATCGCAGTCATCGGAACCCCAATTTGCGATGTGTATCCAGCAGCTAATGCCGATCTCCAAGAAAAGATCGCCAGAGAGTATCTGCTTGTCAGTCAGGTACCGGTTAAGCGCTACTACATGCAGGACTGGAAGTGGAATCGATTGTTCTTCCCAGAAAGAAACGTAACGATGTCGGCGTTGACAGAAGCCACAGTTATTGTCGAGGCAGGCAATACGTCTGGGACTCTCATTCAGGCTCGTGCTGCTCTTCATCAGGGAAGAAAACTGTTCATTCTCGACCGATGCTTCCGCAACCCTGAACTTAAGTGGCCATGGACGTACGAGCAGCGAGGGGCCATCCGTGTCAGAGATTTTTCCCAGATCACGGAGATCCTCAGTAGTGCAAAGGCTGAGTAAGGTCGACGAACTTCATCTCTCCGATCATTGCTATCTGAAGCCAACAGATAAGTGTCTCTTTCTTCGGGAATATATTCCGCACGTCGGTTACTCAGGGGGAGAGACCAATAGCCTCATCAGTAATTTCAAGAAAGGGGTCGATAGAGAAGGCCAACCTGGTTGGCGTTACAAAGGTCTGGCGATCCAGCAAATTGCCAGAGAACTCGCGAGCACTCTCAATCCTGAATGGCTCAAGATTGCAACACTGATTCCAATCCCACCGTCAAAAAGTAGGCAGAGTCCACTCTACGACGACAGAATGTCGCAAGTTCTGAGATTGTTTCCTGCCTTGGTGGGTCTTCAAGGGGACGTGCGGGAGCTTATTATTCAGATTGCAGACATGGTATCTGCACATACGGCTGAGTCGAGGCCGTCGCCAGCTGAGATAAGAGCGAACTACACTATAGACAGCACCCAAACAACTCCGTCACCAAAAGCGATCGGAATATTCGATGATGTCCTAACCACAGGAGCGCACTTTAGGGCGGCCGAGAGTTTGCTGAGCGAGACCTTCCCCGGTGTTAGTATCACAGGAATTTTCGTCGCTCGAAGGATTATTTCTGAAATCGATTGGGAGGCTGGGTTCGAACCTGTTTTGTAATTGGGCTGTCTAATCCTCCGGTAAGCGCTTCTTCCAGTCGCCTTGCCTCCGGAACACCCAAGCCGACCAATGCGGCAAGTAATCGACCCACTTTGAAGCGCATCGACTTATCTACATCAAGCAGAGCTGGCTCCTGGCGGAGAATTTCTTCGAGCCACAGGCATACACGGCGGCCAGTACCGTTGGCACCCCAGAACTCACGGTCGTCAAGATAGCTTCCTAGCCAAGATTCCGCCGCCGCAACGATAAAGGGCAGATGCATCGCCCGTGGAGACACCTCTAAGAGGCTGAGTGTCATGAGCGCAACACAGAGTGACGGCCCATTCTCGACCAGCTTTCCTAACACGGGAAGGAATGGAGTGAGACCGTTCCATGCAACTTGGAAACAGGTAACATTTAAGTGGCTGGGCGAAACCGTAATCGTTGAAGAAGAGCACGGCGATGGCCGGTCCGATATGTGACTCGATGGAGGTGGATCGGCTGCCTCGTAGCCGTTGCCAGCCGCTGCTCGTCATCAAACGGTTGGCGAATGAGGAGCGAATGTTAATCGCGATGGGATCCTGCAAGCCGCGATCATTAAAATATACGGCATCAACGCTCTGCGTATTCCGACCCAAGCCGGCCACTGATTCCGACGCAAGTCGGCCACCCATTCCGACGGAACGCGGCCACTGATTCCGACCGGAAGTCGACCACTTTTTCGAGTCTGCTCGGAATCGGTGGCCGACATCCTTCGGAATAAGCCGGCGATCCGCCACGGGCTCTTTTCGGAGCCGTCCGCGACACAGGTCCTCGTTCACTTTCTGTAGGGTACCGCCTCCATTTTATTGTGGAGGAGGGACTGATGCCAGCGGAGCGAGTGACCATGCAAAAATTCAAAGACATTCTGCGACTCAAATGGGCCTGCGGGCTCAGTAACCGGCAAGTTGCGGCCAGTTGTGGGGTGGCGCGCAGCACCGTCGCCGAGACCCTGTATCGCGCCACGGCGGCTGGGCTGTCCTGGCCGTTGCCGGAAGAGCTGGATGACACGCAGCTGGAAACCCGGCTGTATCCGGCGGCCCCCTCGCCGACGAGCCCGCCGCGGGCCATGCCGGAGTGGGCGACCGTGCATCAGGAATTGACGCGCAAGGGCGTTACCCTGGCGCTGCTCTGGCAGGAATACAAGGCCCAGAACCCCGACGGCAATCAGTACAGCCGCTTCTGCGATCTCTACGGGGCCTGGCGCGCCACCCTGGATCGCTGTCTGCGGCAGGAGCATCGGGCGGGCGAGAAACTCTTCGTCGATTATGCCGGCCAGACCGTGCCGGTCCAGGACCGGCAGACCGGCGAGATCCGGCCAGCCCAGATCTTTATCGCGGTTCTTGGTGCATCGAGCTACACCTATGCCGGGGCGACCTGGACGCAAACGCTCCCCGATTGGATCGGCTCGCATGTCCGGGCCTTCGCCTTCTTGGGCGGCGTGCCGGAAATCATCGTGTCCAATTATGTGGATCTCAACATAACTCGATGACTTCGCCCTGATTGGCTCTGCCAATCTTTCCGAGAACGCCGGTGTTGACACCTGCGAGGCGTCGCTACTGACCGATGATGCGCAGGTCGCCGCGCTCATTCATGGCTTTATCGAGAAGGAACCAGGCCTCATCTGTTCGGCATCGCGAGACGATAACGAAGTCGGGTAGCGGTCTCTTAGGTTTTGCCGGCTCCAAACCGAAATAACGTCAGTTATGTGACGACCTTCAGTCAATCCGGGAAAGGGCTGCCTACAATGAAAGACCAAGATGAGGAAATGAGCCAAACTCTAGGTACCGCATATCACGAGGCGGGCCATTTTGTCTTAGCTTGGATGTTTGATTTTGAAACCGTGGCCCTCGTATTGGCAAACGAGCGGGAGCAATTGGAGGGGTGGTTGGGTGCATTGGAACTCCGGGGCTACTTCGATGACTCGTCCTTGGGCAGGATCGAACACTATTTAATGATGACACTTGCTGGAGGCATAACGGAACGGCGATTTCTTCCCATGAGTGACATCGACGGTAGCAGTAGTGATCTCAACGATGTCGGAGCGTGGGCTCACAAAATACTCTCTCGCCACAACAGCGGGCAAATAACACACGACCACGCCGCTGAGTACCAACACATGCTTGAAAAGGCGACCCGGCAACTCGTCGAAGATTCTAATGTCTGGAAGGCTATTGAGTTCGTCGCCACAGCATTAGCCAAAGAGAAACGGTTGCCTAGACATCGCTTAGAGATTTTGATGCAAAATGTCCGCAACTCCCTGCGATCGACGAGATGTCCACACTGCTTTGTGCCGGAATATGACACGTCGCAATTCGTTTCTCCCGAGAATATCGGTATGGTTTTGTCTTGTTACTCGTGCCAACGTCTCGTGTCCAACGATTCCATGGTAAGAATCGCACCGATTCCCGTAAATGCCTGCCGATACTGCCTCAGCAGCGCACCATGACAAGATGGAAGGGTCGCTCTCGTCTATCCAAAGAGGGAGCATGTCCGTGGTTATTGTTGCCATGTCCTCCTCAGTAAGCTGCCCTCCTGAGTCCCACCACCAACAGGAGGGGGGGGATGGATTCGTCGTTATCGCATGACTTAACGCTAAGCCCCCCTTCTGGTAGCGGTCGGTCATGTACTTCTGCTTTGGGTCGAGGCTGTGTGAAAACGGGAAAGGAATTGAAGTCTAAGAAAATCGACCTCTCAGAATGAGCTGTATTCGATTATTTCGAGCCGGGCAATGGTATGAAGACCCCCTGAAATCATGCAAAATCGAACTGCCTACGAGTTTTCACACAGCCTCGGTCGGAAGCAGCCGCTCAGAACAGTTAGGGCGGCTGGTTTGCAGCATTTTGAGTGACTGCTTTGGAGTAGATCGGTGGCCGGTTTGAACAGAATACGCACCTACACGGCCCACGAAAGCCGAACGTGTACAAACTGCAATCCCCTCCCCATCGCTGGTACAGACCACGTGCAGACGGAAAGTAGTCGATTTTCTGCCTTAGACAACCGACCAGCGGACGAGAAACTGAGTGTGGCGATGAACAGGACTCGTCCGATTCACCATGGGTGCGTCTTCCCCACATCGTTACGAAAGAAGCGCGGCGAAAGAACTCAGCGTGTGCTGTTCTCAGCAGAGTGCACCTCGGAAGGTGGAAAAGTTGTCAGGAGAGGATGGTGCTGTTCATGGCGAAAAATTATTCCGCATATTTTCCCAGGAGCAGTCACTGCACGGAACAAATTACGTGTAGATTTCTAGATATTCGGAGCTGAAAAAAGGCATTTCCAAAGCAAGATTGATCAAGGGTATTGCGGCCTCAGCAGTGCTCAGACCGCCTATGAACCGCCTATGGAGAGAAATGGCCGGTGAGACGTTTTACGTAACCGACTGAAAAATTGGAGCGGGAAAAGGGATTTGAACCCTCGACCCTCGCCTTGGCAAGGCGATGCTCTACCACTGAGCTATTCCCGCTCTCAAGAGGAGTCAATAAGAGGGGGGATTCTACTGAGACGGGCATGTACTGTCAAGCAGCTCATTCCAAGAAATTGGTTGAATCAAGCAGCTTATGAATTGGGCCACAAATGACTCAGTTGTTACCAACTGGTAGCACGCTATATTTGCAGCCTTAATGATACGCAACACATTGTTTTTATAGAGTATGTTGCGACTATGTCTTCCCCATACTAGGGCCATTGGTACATGAACTACCCATTGATGGCGATACATTGAATTCTGATCTTACTGCGACGGTTGATCATATTTCTTTTACATAACAGTAGTTTGAAGATTTGATTGGATCGCGGATTTCGAAAAACGCGATGGTTTGGATATTGCGATACGGAAGTCCTGCTATGTCCAAGAACATTCACCAGATGTCTAGCGAGATCAAGAATCACGAGCTTGATCTAGCTAAGCGCGAGAGTGGGTTCTTGGGCAGATCCATCAGGCAGATCCATCAGGAAGGGGGGTGGTGGAATTCAGTTGTGCGGAAGTAAGGGTACGCGGGCTCTTTGAGCCCTCAACTTAGGAGGTGTTCACAATGTTTTTGTCACGCAGACAGTTTTTGAAAGTCTCTGCGGGAACGGTCGCCGCGGTGGCGGTGGCCGACAAGGTCCTGGCGTTGACCGCGCTGCAGCCGGTCATTGAAGTCGGGAACCCGCTGGGTGACTATCCGGATCGTTCGTGGGAGCGTGTCTATCACGACCAATACCGGTACGATTCATCCTTTACGTGGTGTTGTTCGCCGAACGATACGCACGCCTGCCGCATTCGGGCCTTCGTCCGGAACGGTGTGGTTATGCGCGTCGAGCAGAACTACGACCACCAAACCTATGAAGACCTCTACGGCAACCGCGGAACGTTCGCACACAATCCGCGCATGTGCTTGAAGGGCTTCACCTTCCATCGCCGCGTGTACGGCCCCTATCGTTTGAAGGGTCCGTTGATGCGGAAAGGCTGGAAGGCGTGGATGGACGACGGGTCCCCCGAACTGACGCCGGACACCAAGCGGAAATACAAGTTTGACAGTCGCTTCCTGGACGACATGCTCCGCGTGTCCTGGGATACGGCCTTCACCTATGCTGCCAAGGCGATGGTGATCATTGCCACGCGGTATAGCGGTGAGGCCGGTGCGCGTCGTCTCCGCGAGCAGGGTTATGCTCCGGAAATGATTGAAATGATGAAGGGCGCCGGGACCCGGTGCTTCAAGCATCGCGCTGGTATGCCGGTGCTCGGGATTCTCGGGAAGATGGGCAACACCCGTATGAACGGTGGGATCAACGCGTTGTTGGACACCTGGATTCGGAAGGTCAGCCCGGAACAGGCGCAGGGCGGCCGTTATTGGTCGAACTACACCTGGCACGGCGACCAGAACCCCGCCCACCCCTGGTGGTCCGGGGCGCAGGGTTCCGACATCGACCTGTCCGACATGCGCTTCTCCAAGCTGAACACCAGCTGGGGGAAGAACTTCGTCGAAAACAAGATGCCGGAAGCGCACTGGAAGTTGGAATGTATCGAGCGCGGCGCCCGCGTGGTCGTCATCACGCCCGAATACAATCCGACCGCCTATCGTGCCGACTACTGGATGCCGCTGCGTCCGGAGTCAGACGGTGCCCTCTTCCTGGGTGCCATGAAGATCATTGTCGATGAAAACATGCACGACATTGACTTCCTGAAGTCATTCACCGACGCGCCCATCCTGGTGCGTACCGACACCCTCCAGTATCTGGATCCGCGGGATGTGGTGAAGGACTATGCATTCCCCGACTTCTCGAAGAGCTACTCGGGCCGCATGCAATCGTTGAAGCCGGAGCAGATCGAACGGCTTGGCGGGATGATGGTCTGGGATCTCAACAAGAAGCAGGCGGTGCCGCTCCATCGTGAACAGGTGGGCTGGCATTATACGAACAGCGGGATCGACGCAGCCCTCAACGGCACGTTCCGTGTGAAGCTGCTCAACGGTCGTGAGATCGATGCGATGCCGGTGTGGCAGATGTATCTGGTGCACTTCCAGGACTACGACCTGGATACCACGCATCAGATCTGCCGTACCCCGAAGGACCTCATCGTCCGGTGGGCCCGCGACTCAGGCACGATCAAGCCGGCCGCGATCCACAACGGTGAAGGGACCTGTCACTATTTCCATCAGACCATTAACGCCCGCGGCGCCGCGATGGTGCTCATCATCACCGGTAACGTCGGGAAGTTCGGAACGGGACAGCATACATGGGCCGGTAACTACAAAGCCGGCACATGGACCGCCACCCCCTGGTCCGGCGCTGGTCTGGCCGTGCACACCGGTGAAGATCCGTTCAACATCACGACGGATCCGAATGCGCATGGGAAGGAAATCAAGACCAAGTCGTACTACTACGGCGAAGAGGTTGGGTATTGGAACCACGGTGATACAGCCTTGATCGTCAATACTCCCAAGTATGGACGCAAGGTCTTCACCGGGAAAACCCACATGCCGACCCCGAGCAAGTTCCGTTGGGTGACCAACGTCAACGTGCTCAACAACGCCAAACACCATTACGACATGGTGCGCAACGTGGATCCGAACATCGAGACCCTGATCACGCAGGACATCGAGATGACCTCGGACGTCAACCACAACGATATCGCCTTTGCCTGTAACTCCTGGATGGAGTTCACCTATCCGGAAATGACCGTGACGGTGTCCAATCCCTGGGTGCAGATTTGGAAGGGTGGGATTCGCCCCTTGTACGACACCCGCAACGACCTCGATACCTTCGCAGGCGTGGCGGCGAAATTGTCGGACATGACCGGCGACAAGCGCATGAAGGACTACTTCGCGATGGTCTATACCAACCGCGTGGACGTCTATGCGCAGCGGATGCTCGATGCCTCCTCGACCTTCTACGGCTACTCAGCCGACGTCATGCTGAAGTCGGAAAAGGGCTGGATGGTCATGGTCCGGACCTATCCGCGGCACCCCTTCTGGGAAGAGACCAACGAGTCGAAGCCCATGTGGACCCGCAGCGGCCGGTACGAGAACTATCGGATTGAGCCGGAAGCCATCGAGTACGGCGAAAACTTCATCTCTCACCGTGAGGGACCGGAAGCGACACCGTACCTGCCGAACGCCATCTTTACGACGAACCCCTATTGTCGTCCGGATGACTACGGTATTCCGATCACGGCGCAACATCACGATGACAAGACAGTCCGTAACATCAAGCTGTCCTGGCACGAGATTAAGCGTCACAGCAACCCGTTGTGGGAAAAAGGGTACCAGTTCTACTGCGTCACCCCGAAGACCCGCCACCGGGTGCACAGCCAATGGTCGGTGAACGACTGGGTGCAGATCTATGAGTCGAACTTCGGCGATCCGTACCGCATGGACAAGCGGACGCCTGGTGTCGGCGAACACCAGTTGCACATCAACCCGCAGGCCGCGAAAGACCGCGGCATCAACGACGGCGACTACGTCTATGTGGACGGCAACCCGGTGGACCGGCCGTACCGCGGCTGGAAGCCGAGCGATCCATATTACAAGGTGGCGCGGTTGATGATCCGGGCGAAGTACAACCCCTCCTATCCGTACCACGTGACGATGGCGAAGCACGCCCCGTACGTGGCGACGCCGAAGTCGGTGAAGGGCCACGAGACACGTCCGGACGGACGCGCCATCGCGGTGGACACCGGGTATCAGTCCAACTTCCGGTATGGGGCCCAACAGTCCTTTACTCGGAACTGGTTGATGCCGATGCACCAAACCGACTCACTCCCGGGTAAGCACGCGATTGCCTGGAAGTTCAAGTGGGGCTATCAGGTCGACCACCACGCGATCAACACGGTCCCGAAGGAATGTCTCATCCGCATCACGAAGGCGGAAGACGGCGGGATCGGGGCACGGGGTCCGTGGGAACCGGTCCGGACCGGCTTCACGCCGGGTCAGGAAAACGAGTTCATGATCAAGTGGCTCAAAGGCGAACACATCAAGATCAAGGTGTAAGGCCGCGAGTCGGACAACTTGAATGGAAATGTGTCAGTTACAATGAGTCACGACATTCGGATCATGACTACAAGGAGGATTCACAATGCCAGAAGTGTATAACTGGCAACTGGGACGGAAGATGCTGTATCCCTACGAGGAACGGCATCCGAAGTGGCAGTTTGCCTTTGTGTTCAACATCAATCGGTGCTTGGCGTGTCAGACCTGTTCGATGGCCGACAAGTCGACCTGGCTCTTCTCGAAGGGGCAGGAATACATGTGGTGGAACAATGTGGAAACGAAGCCGTACGGCGGCTATCCACAGTTCTACGACGTGAAGATCACCCAGCTCATCGAGCAGGTGAACCCGGGTGGCCAGGTGTGGAACGTCCGCGTGGGACGGAAGCACCATGCGCCCTACGGCGTGTTCGAAGGGATGACCATTTTCGACGCCGGCGCCAAAGTCGGCCAGGCGGCGATCGGGTACATTCCGACGGACCAAGAGTGGCGGTTCGTGAACATCTATGAAGATACGGCGACCTCGATGCGCGCCCTCGTGGAAGGCATCGACAAGACCGGATTTTCACGGGACGAACCGTGGAAGATGACGGGCAGCAGTCTGCCGGAGCATGAGACGTTCTTCTTCTATCTCCAGCGGATTTGCAACCACTGCACGTATCCAGGCTGCCTGGCAGCCTGCCCGCGCAAGGCGATCTACAAGCGGCCGGAAGACGGCATTGTGTTGATCGACCAGAACCGGTGTCGCGGGTACAAGAAGTGCGTGGAGCAGTGCCCGTTCAAGAAGCCGATGTATCGTGGCACCACACGCGTGTCTGAAAAGTGCATCGCGTGCTATCCGCGTATCGAAGGGAAGGACCCGTTGACCGGTGGCGAGCCGATGGAAACGCGCTGTATGGCGGCCTGCGTCGGAAAGATCCGCATGCAGAGCCTGGTGCGCATCGGGGAGGACGGTCTCTGGGCGGAAGATCGGTGGCATCCCCTGTACTACACGATTCGTGTGGAGCAGGTGGCGCTCCCGCTGTACCCACAGTGGGGCACCGAGCCCAACGGCTACTACATCCCCCCGCGGCACAGCCCCCGTGGCTATGCGCGGCAGATGTTTGGCCCGGGCGTGGACAACGCCATCGAGAAGTATCTCGTGCCCAGCCGCGAACTGTTGGCGGTCCTCCAGCTCTGGAGAGCCAGTCAGCAGATCGTCTTCCGGTACGACGTCATCCCTGGTCCGAAAGTGTTTGAGACTCAGATCCACGGGAAGCGTTTCGAGATGTACAACGATACCGTGCTGGGCTTCAACAAGTCGGGCAAGGAAGTGGCGCGTATTCAGGTCGAAGAGCCGATCTACATTCGGCCGGCCGAGCGCGTAACCTGGCTGTAATCTAAGTCAGGGTCGCTTCAGTGAGGGGTGGGGTTCCTTCGGGGGCTCCGCCCCTCACCTATTTAGAGAGAAGTCTATGGCCTCTGTTTGTGTCCTGCTCAGGTCATCGCATATTTAGGAAAATCACCGGGAGGACAGTCGAACTAGTTCTCTTTGACCCCGCTGCCCATCCCATATCAGTCTTTTGGTCCAGATGACTGGCCCATCTGTGCACTTGACGGGTTCCCAGGCCTCACGTAAAGTCACAGGATCCTTCCTAGTTTCCGAGATGATCATGGAGGATCTTGGGTGCCTAATCAGTCAAAACCGTCTATTCCCTTTGCCGCGCAAGCAGTTCCATTCGATGAACTGCTGGCATCGGGGAAAGTTCCGCAAGAGTACGTTGCAACCGAGTATCTTGGCCAGCAGTTCGTTGAACGACTCGTTCACTATATCCTCAGCGTCCCGGCAGGTAATTACACGATGGCGCAATTGAGTCATTTGCTTGAACAGCTTGATCCGCGTGCCCAGGTGTTTTTCTTCAAGCGATTGAAAGAAACCAGCCCAGACAGCCTGAAAGATTTTGCGCCGCTCTACTATGGGTTCATGAACGAATTCCATTCCCTCCTCTTCACCTAGCCGTCCTGAAAATTTTTCTTGTTGCCGGTAGTTTCTCATGTATAATTGAAAGGTTAATATTTTTCAGATGAAGGAGCATCATGAACTCAAGCCTGCAACGAGCCGTCACTAGCTTTTACAACCTCATTTATGAGGCCCAAACCTTTGCGACGGCGATGGCCCGGATCGATACAGCAGAGCAGGAGCACTATGCCGGGCGGATCGAAGGTCTCAACTGGGTGCTCGATCGGTGCCAGGAGCTCGAAGACATGGACACCAATCTGACGCCGTCTTCGCTCCAGCGTGTGCTGGGTGAAGTGAAGTCCGATCTCGATCATGAATTGTCGGTGCAGAGACGTGAAAAAGGCCGCAGAGCGGATGGCAGGGAAGAGGCCCTGAATTTCGTGTCGGATTACCTGTCCAGTCTCATCACCGCGACCGAGATCGAGTCAGCCAAGACATCCGTCTAAATCGCACTGCGGGTCGTGTGCTTCTCTGGTCACGTCCTCTTCCCCCCTCTAACAGGCGTGTAGCATGGCCTTGGCACGAGAGTGGATTATCTTCGCCCTCTGCCTCGGGGCAGGGGGGCATCTCGCGTTGGGCTTTGTGTTGCACGCTCCAGACCTCTGGCCATGGAGTCGAGCAGGCCTGTATGGCCTCCTTAGCGGTTTGGTCATCTACGTTCTTGTGCAAGTGCTGCGCTTCCTCTGGTCGCGGGTGCATGCCAAACGATCTGAGCTCGAAAAGGATGCCGGTGACTAGTCGGCCATTCCCCTCTTTCTATTTATCCCCAACATCAATCAAGGGCCTGCCTGACTCCGTTGACCCTTGGCTTCTCCTTGCATAGAATCATCCTATGTCCGTTCCGCCCAAATGGCTTCCAAAACAATCAGGGCCAATTGGCATGCCGATGAAGAACTCACGCACCAATGTTCCGAATAGGGCTGATCAATTCGGCGCGTTTAAAGCGTCGCTCTTGTATTGCCCCCATTGTCGTATCGCCACACCCACGAGAGAACGGCTTCTGCTTGTCTTGCCGTCAGGCAATCTCTACGAATATCTCTGCCAGCAATGCGGGACTTCAACCGGATCCAAGACCGATACCAACAGCGTCGATCTTGGGATACCGGGAGGGTAAATATTTTTTCAGTTTTGGCAGTTCGAAATGGAAAGGCGTCCCCTTCCCCTGGAAAAGAGTTCCGTCAGCTGCTTCGCCTGCAGTTCGATGGGGTTGGATTAACTTCGGCTAGAAAACCGGTTCATCCGATTTGTTCGAGGGGAATTCCTTCCTCGATCAGCATCACTGGAATGTTCTCGCGAATGGGGTAGAAGATCTTCTCGTCGGCGCGCACGAGACCGCCCTCTACTCGTTGAGTGACCCCATGCTTGCCTCTATTCTGTAGCCCGCCACGACCAATCGCCTCGTTGACCCGTAGAATGAGGCCCTCCTCCGCCAGCGAGACCGGCTGTTTTGTTTCAGGACAGCAAAGAATTGCTAACAGATCCTTGTCAAGAGCCATCACGGTTTCCCTTCTTCGAGCGCAGACCCCAGTGTTGAGAGTTTCAGCGACCCTCAAGAATAGTGCACCATAAGCAGTGAGATCAAGAGACCGCAGAGTTCTTCTTTGGCACGGTGCTTTCTGTTACACTCGAAACATATACTTGGCTATCGTCATTCAGATGGAGTTCCATGCTTCGAGGTATCTGGCATATTTTTGCTACAGGGCTCTTTCTCCTCGTCCCGGCTTGGGCCACCTATCTCATCCTCACCACCTTATTCTGGACCCTCGATGAGCTGCTTACCAAAATGGTCGGCGACCGTCTCCCTCTTCACCTCCCTGGTCTTGGGCTCATCACCATGATTATCCTCGTCATCGCAGTGGGAGCGTTTACGACACACCTGGTCGGTCAACGCATCATGGCGTACATTGAGCGCCGGTTGGATCAGATTCCTCTGGTGCGCAGTATCTATCTGACGATGAAGGGGATGACCGACATCTTGAACTTTCGGTCGAGATTCGGCCAAAGCACGGTGGTGGCGTTTCCGTTCCCTCGGGATGGACTTTGGGCGTTGGGATTTGTCATGGGAACAGCTCCCTCCGTGCTTCAGGTCTCACCCATCGATCGGCTTTTGATGGTCTTTGTTCCGACAGCCATACATCCATTTACCGGCTACCTCGCCTTTGTCCCGGAAGGGGAGGTGCGTGCCATCAATTTGCCAGCCGAAGATGCCATGAAGATGGAATTTTCCGCAGGGCTATTCAAGCCAGCGACTGGCTGGTTACAACCCCCTCACGCATCACAGCGATCATTATGACGATTCTACAAGAATGGACTATCAGGCAGGGCCGTCTCGATGATATCGAACGCCTCGTCGCATTCAGTCAAGCCATGGCCTTGGAAACCGAAGGACGGCGATTAGAGGCGGATCGCCTTCAACGGGGGACGCGGGCTCTGCTGAATTCCACCATTCATGGATTTTTTCTGGTGGCAGAACAGCCCCTAACCAACCAGGTTGTAGGCCAACTGATGATCACCTATGAATGGAGCGACTGGCGCAATGCGGTATTTTGGTGGATCCAAAGCGTATATGTCGCCCCGGCCTGGCGGCGGAGGGGCGTCTTTCGGGAAATGCACGCGAAGGTGCTCGAGCGAGCGAAGGCTGATCCCGGGGTCTGCGGCGTGCGTCTCTATGTGGAGTCAGAAAATAGCGTCGCCCAAGACGTGTATCGACGTGTCGGTCTCAAGCCCTCGTCCTACTCCGTATTTGAAACGGATTTCGTGCTCGGTCACGCGCACAGCTTAAAAGATCGTCCGGACGAAGCATAGGGAGGAAGGGACCAAATGTCAGTAAGATGCGTTCTTGGAATCGCACTCTTAGGCCTACTACTCACGCAAGGGTGTGCCTTCAGCCGAGGCACCCTCGGAGATGAAATCAGAGCGGATGCGATCGCCTCCATCAAGAAAGGCACATCGTCAAAAGCCGAAGTGCTTGCAGCGCTTGGTGCGCCTGATCGAGTGCTGCAAGTCAACGGACGAGACGTCTATCAATATTATCGATACGATGCCAAAGCGGGCAGTCTTCTGTTGATTCTTGTTAACTTTTCACGGCTCTCAGTTAAGAGCGATGATCTGTTTGTGATCATGAGTCGAGAAGGAACGGTCGAAGATGTGATTGCCTCGAAGCGTACGGACGGGATGGAGTTTCGGTTCTGGCCGTTCGGAGATTGAAATGATCACTCGTCGAGCGTGGGTTTGCCATAGCCTCTTGATCGTGCTTTTGTGCTTCGCCGCTGCTGGCTGTAATGTCATTCGCATTACGTTAAATTCGCCAATCAGTCCAGATGATGTGGCGTTCATCGAGTCAGGGAAAACCACTCTCAGTGATGTCATCATAAAGTTGGGTGCGCCGGATTCAATTACCGACTCCTATCTGGGAGTCGTAGCCACCTATCGTTTTCTCGACATGAAGTATTCGCGGGTAAACTTCGGGTGGTTGGTTAAGCCCTGGTCTCCAGTGGATCCTGACTTAATTGTTTCTCGTACAGGGTTTGGGGTTGATGCGTTTGAACTTTTCTGTGACCAGAATTGGGTTGTGACACATCAGAGTTTTCTACGCCAGCTTTCCGGCCCTCGATTCAATCCGTATCCGTTTTAGGCTCATGCCCAAGCATCATCGGTTCCCCATTTGCTGCCCCCTACTCCTCCGTCTATAATGCCGATCATGGATATGGGCTCTCCTGAAGATCGTGCTTTCTTCGACGCCATCGTCGCATCTTCATCGTATATCCCTGCCGACCGTGATACCGAATTTATGCAGCGGGAGGAACTGCGTCCGCTGAGGCTGGGTCTTGAACTGCTCAAGCCTGAACTGATTCAAAAAGAGCACGGAATCCAATCCACGATCGTGGTCTTCGGCAGTGCCCGCGTCCAGGAGCCTGTCGCTGCCGAGTTAGCCCTGCTCACCGCGGAGCGCGCCGCTGCCGAGCACCCAAACGATCCGGTCTTCCAGTGTCACGTCGCCGTGGCCAAGCGACAACAGGAGCTTTCCAAGTACTATGCGGTCGCCCGTGAATTTGCTCGGTTAGTATCCAGTTCCTGCCAGATCGACGGGAGATGCGACTATGTCATCGTGACCGGCGGGGGGCCGGGCATCATGGAAGCGGCTAACCGTGGAGCGGCAGACGTGCAGGCCAAGTCCATCGGGTTGAACATTACCCTGCCGCATGAGCAGCACCCGAATCCCTACATCACCCCAGAGCTGTGTTTCCAATTTCGATATTTTGCACTCCGTAAGATGCACTTTCTTATTCGCGCGAAAGCTCTGGTTGCATTTCCCGGGGGCTTCGGCACGCTCGACGAACTGTTTGAAACATTGACCCTCATTCAAACCGGCAAAGTGACCGAGGTCAGCGTCGTGCTGGTCGGTCGGGCATTCTGGGAACGCTTGATCAATTGGGAGTTTCTCGTCGAGCAAGGATTGATCGGTCCTCAAGACCTGGGTCTCTTTCACTACGCAGAGACCGCGCAGGAAGCGTGGGATCTGATTGCCCGCAACCATGCTGTGAGGCTCAAGCAATGAAACTCTCCTTCCATGGCGCAGCCCGCTCGGTGACCGGGAGCCGGCATCTGATCGAGACCTCCAGTTGCCGGCTGCTGCTGGACTGCGGCATGTTTCAAGGCAGGCGAGAAGAAGCGGCGATCCAGAATCGTGAACTCGGCTTTGATCCAAAGGGATTGTCCGCCGTCCTCCTCTCGCATGCGCACATCGATCATTCCGGTGCCCTGCCGATGTTGATGCAACAGCGCTTTTCCGGCAAAGTCCACCTCACGCGTGCGACCGCGGATCTCACCGCGATCATGCTGCAGGATGCGGCCAGGATTCAGGAAAGCGACTGCCGCTATGTGAATAAGAAAGAGAGGCGAAGAGGTAAGAAGTGCGTGCAGCCCTTATTCGATAGCGATGATGTCGAGGCCATCACCAGGCGATTTGTCGGTGAGCGCTATCACGATGGAATCAAGATTGCCCCGCGGGTCACGGCGACGTTTCACGATGCCGGGCATATCCTCGGATCGGCTGCTGTCCGCGTAAAGTACACGGTCAGAGGGAATACGACGGCCGTCCTTTTTAGCGGCGATCTGGGCCGATCGCACATGCCTATTTTGCGTGATCCGGAACCGCCGCCCCCCTGTGATGTGCTCATTTTGGAATCAACGTATGGCGACCGTCTGCATGAACAAGCAGGGGAGGAGATGAAGAAGAAGGCCGAAGAGTTGATCGCCCACGCCAAATCGCACAAAAGCAAAATTATTGTGCCTGCTTTTGCTGTCGGGCGAACGCAGGAGCTCGTGATGCGGATCAAAGAACTCGTCGCCGAGGATCGCATTGATCCGATTCCCATCTATATTGATTCTCCGCTGGCATCCAGGGCCACCGAGGTGTTTCGCCGTCATCCTGAATGCTATGATGAGGAAACCTATCGCACGTTTACGGCAGACGGCGACCCCTTTGCGTCGCGCTATATCCGCTTTGTCTCGTCGCCGGACGACAGCAAACGACTCAATACGATGAAGGGGCCGATGGTCATTATCTCCTCTTCAGGCATGTGTGAAGGCGGGCGCGTACTCCATCACTTAAAGCATGCCATCGAAGACGAGGCCAACGTCATTGTGTTCGTCGGGTTTCAAGCCGAGCACACGCTGGGGCGCAAGCTCGTCGAAGGCTGGGACGTGGTGCCGATCTTCGGAGTGCCTACGAAACGGCGAGCCCGGGTCGTGAAATTCAACGGACTCTCGGCCCATGCTGACCGCAACGATCTCTTGGCCTATGTCCGTGCGATCAATCCGCTCCCCACCAAAGTCTTTATCGTCCATGGCGAAGAGAAGCAGGCCCTGTCGTTAGGCGTGGCGATTCAGAGTGAACATCCCTCCATCGACGTGACTATTCCACATCGAGGATCGAGCCATGAGATCTAGGAGGCGAGTGGCGCTGGCAGTGGCCGTTTGCCTCGCCGGACTGAGCGGCTGGTCGATGGCCGGCGCGGCGGAGGAGACGGACGCGCGACAGCGTGTCCGTAATCTGGGAGTCATCATCGGGAACTATGTACCCGGTTCGTTCAACGCGATCACGGATGTGCCTGGTGTCAAGGTCGGGCATCAGACCCTCATCTCAGGGGAGGGGGCGCTGAAGCCTGGGCAAGGGCCGGTGCGCACGGGCGTGACCGTGATCATTCCGCGCGATGATGTGTGGCATAAGAAGGTGGCGGCTGGTTCCTTTGTCCTCAACGGCACGGGAGAGATGACTGGCCTGTCCTGGGTGGCGGAGTCGGGCTTTCTGGAATATCCCATTGCACTCACGAACACCCTGAATGTCCCGCGCGTGGCCAACGGCGTCATGAGCTGGATGATCAAACAATATCCGGCGATCGGCATCGAGGACGACACGCTCACGCCGGTCGTCGCCGAATGTGACGACGGGCGACTGAATGACATTCAAGGCCGCCACGTGTCTGAGCAGGATGTCATCGCCGCGCTCGATGGCGCGACCAGTGGCCCAGTCAAAGAAGGAACCGTCGGCGCCGGTACCGGTATGGTTTCGTATGGATTTAAAGGCGGCATCGGAACGGCCTCACGCATCGTGCCGGAAAAGGAAGGCGGCTATACGATTGGCGTATTGGTCAATGCGAACCACGGCCGGAAACCGGAACTCGTCGTGGGAGGTGTACCGGTCGGGAAGCTGTACGACTCTCCCGTGCAGGTGTCGGAGGCGCTCGCGCCGGGTCAGAGCGAAGGCTCCATCATCATCGTCATTGCGACCGATGCGCCGCTCGATGGTCGTCAACTGACGCGAGTAGCCAAGCGCGCCGCGCTTGGCCTGGCCCGCACCGGCTCGACCGCACGCCATGGCAGCGGCGATTTCATCCTCGCCTTCTCCACCGCCAATGTCATTCCGCACTATCCCAAAGAACCCACCTATACCCTGACCCATCTCGCCGACACCCATCTGAATCCGATGATTACCGCCACCGTGGAGGCTACCGAAGAGGCGATCCTCAACGCCCTCAGCATGGCCACCACCGTTGTCGGTCGCGACGGCCATCGTGTGGAGGCCATCAATCTGGATTGGCTCAAAGCCTTGGCCTCCGGATCAAGACCCTGATATTTTAGCTCAAGGATAACAGCTGGCCTTCCGCGCGCTCCCGAAGACTGAAGGGATCCAGTCGAGGGTGATCCAACTTCCGCACTTGTTAGTCCAGGATAGTTATGATGAAACTGTGCGCTTGCAATTCTCGCCGGTGGCTCGTTATCCTGCCATCGAACTGCAGATCTTAGGAGTGTCCTTCGATGAATGAATATCAAATTGGCGGTGGATTGCGTCTTCTGACGGCGGTGGAGAAGACGGAAGCCTTTGCCGAGTTTCTCAAGACGCGGATGACGCGCGCGCTGGAGACGGAAGATCCCACCGAATTGCATTACTTGCTGGCGCAGCTCGACGACTATCACTCGTATCTCTGGCGGTATTATAAAAAACTCGCGAGTGACCGATCCGAACGCATGAATCCCGGCGTGTAACGGGACCACAATCTCCATGCCCAGCTTGTCTCCGACATCCCCCATCCAGGCCGCGACGTTCCAGTTTGTCTCCGCGGTGTCCCGCAATCCTGATACGGAAGCTGCCGCCCGTGATTTGGTCGATGAAGTGCGGGCCAAGTTGGGCGGCGTGACGCCCGACCTCGCGTTCGTGTTCTTTTCCTCTCACCATGTGTCTCGTGCTGAGCTGCTCGCCGAGACCATGACCGATGTACTGGGGGCGAGAGTCTCGCTCGGCTGTAGCGGCGAAGGGGTCATTGCCGGGGCGGAAGAGCTGGAAACGTCTCCCGCCGTCACGTTGTGGACGGCGTGCCTTCCCGATGTCACCCTCACGCCCGTCCGACTCTCGTTCTCGCAAACACAGGATCAATTTTCGTTGCCGGGCTGGCCTGAATCCGACGGGCAAGAGGGCACATTTCTCCTCCTCGCCGATCCGTTCTCCACTCCGATGCAGGATGTCCTGAGTCTTTTGGAAGAACGCTATCCGGGGGCGGCGGCGATCGGAGGATTGGCCGGTGGCGGGCAGGATGCCGGTGAGAATCGGCTCTTTCTCGGACGGCAAACATTTGAAAACGGGTTGGTCGGAGTTCGGGTTAGCGGTCCGATCGAGGTACGCCCGGTCATCTCACAAGGGTGCCGCCCGATCGGCGAGCGCTATGTGGTGACGAAAGCGGAGCATAATCTCGTGCACGAGATGGGCGGAACGCCGGCATTGACACGTCTTCAAGCCGTCTTCGAGTCACTCGGAGGGGATGATCGGCGCCGGGCGCACCGGGCACTCCATGTCGGTATCGTGATCGATGAGCATCGCAACCGGTTTGAGCGGGGCGATTTTCTCGTGCGCAATCTGGTCGGTGCCGACCAATCGACCGGTGCGGTGGCCATTGGCGATGTCGTGCAGGAAGGACAGACGGTCCAATTTCACCTGCGCGATGCCAAGTCGGCGAGCGAAGACCTGCATTTGTTGCTGGCGGCCGATCGCTCACGGCATCCGAACGCGCCGCTCGGGGCCCTTGTGTTTAGCTGCTGCGGGCGTGGTCAGGGGCTGTTCGGGCGGCCGCATCATGATTCGGGCGTGCTGGCGGAACGCTTGGGGCAGATTCCGGTTGCCGGATTTTTTGCACAAGGCGAGATCGGCCCGGTCGGCGGGCGCAACTTTCTTCACGGGTACACCGCCAGCATGGCGCTGTTTGCTCAGCCGACATCCAAAGCAGGGGCGCAATGAATAACCTGTATCGCGGCATCGTGTTCGGTGCAATCGTCGTGATGTGTAGTCCATCTATAGGAGTAGGAGGCAGCATGAGCGGGAACGAGTCATCGGCATCGGAAGGAAAAGAAATCACGACGTCATCCGGTTTGCAATACATCGATCAAGTTGTAGGAACGGGCGATACCGCGAAGGCGGGACAGACGGTCTCCGTTCATTACACCGGTTGGCTCACGAATGGAAAGAAGTTCGATAGCTCCGTGGACCGTGGGCAGCCCTTCTCGTTCCGGCTTGGCATCGGCCAGGTGATCAAGGGATGGGACGAAGGTGTGCAAGGGATGAAAATCGGCGGGAAGCGCAAGCTGACGATTCCCTCGAACCTCGGCTATGGGGCGCGCGGAGCCGGCGGGCTCATTCCTCCTCATGCCACACTCGTGTTCGATGTCGAATTACTTGGCCTGCAGTAACTAGTCATTTCGATGCAGCAGACACCACTCATTGCCCAACATCGAGCTGCCGGAGCCAAGCTGGTCGATTTTGCCGGCTGGGAGATGCCGATCCAGTATTCAGGCGTGCTGGACGAGTACTATACCGTCCGCAGCAAGGCCGGCCTCTTCGACGTCAGCCATATGGGCCGTCTGATGGTATCGGGAGCCAGCGCACTTGCATTTCTCCAATCGGTCACGACGAACGATGTGGCCAAGCTGGCAGTCGGCCAGGCGCACTACTCCATGGTATGCAACGACGAGGGCGGAATTAAGGACGATATCTTTGTCTACCGGTTGAAGCCAGCGGAGTATCTGCTTTGCGTCAATGCATCGAATCGCGGCAAGGTACTGACCTGGTTACAGGCCCACCCGCGTGACGCGAACGTCGTCCTGGAAGACCATTCGGACCAGATGGCCCAAATCGCCCTCCAGGGGCCAATTTCCAAAGATATTATGATCGCCTTGGGTGGCACGGCGGTAATGACACTGAAGCTTCACCACAGCTGCGAGGCAACACTTGCGTCGATCCCGACTATCATCGCGCGGACCGGTTATACCGGTGAACTCGGGTATGAATTGTATGCATCAGCCGACCGTATCGGTGCGTTGTGGGAGCGAATCGTTGAAGGCGGAGCTCCGAAAGGACTGAAGCCGGCAGGATTGGGCTCGCGCGACCTGTTGCGTCTGGAAATGGGTTATCTCCTCTACGGCAACGATATCGATGAAACGACCACTCCGATCGAAGCGGCCGTCGAGTGGACGGTGAGCGTCGAGAAGGGGGATTTCGCCGGGCGTACGAAGCTGCTCGCGCAGAAGGACGGCGGGCCGGCCAAGCGCTTTGTCGGATTCGAATTATTGGAAAAGGCGGTACCGCGGCATGGCTGCAAGATCCTCGATGCCCGCTCGTCCGAACCCATCGGCGAGGTGTCCAGCGGAAATCTTTCGCCGATCCTTCAGAAGGGGATCGGTCTGGGCTATGTGCCATCTGCTTACTCAACGATTGGCTCGAAGATCACGATTGATATTCGAGGCAAGGCCGTGCCCGCGCAGATTGTGAAAACACCGTTCTATCGGAAGCCCAAGAGCACGTAACGGACAGGCTGTGACCAAGCATATCTACAAAGGCCGGGTAGTCACGCTGAACATCGATACGGTCACCCTGCCGAACGGCGTGACGGTCGATCTGGAAACGATTCGCCATCCCGGTGCGTCGGCCGTGGTCCCGATGAAAGAGGATGGCACGGTGGTGCTGATCCGTCAGTTCCGCCACGCCGCAGGCGGATTCATTTATGAGATTCCTGCGGGCAAGCTCAATCCAGGTGAAGATCCGTTGAGCTGTGCGGCGCGCGAGCTGGAAGAAGAGATCGGCTATCGGGCTGCGACTTTGTCGCTGCTTTCCAGCATTTTCACAGCCCCCGGGTTTGCCGACGAAGTGATTCATGTCTACAAGGCGACAGGGCTCACGCAGGGAAGGCAACAGCTCGATCGGGATGAAGTGTTGGACGTGATTGAGATGCCGCTGGCCGACGCGATCAGAAAAATCGAGGATGGGACAATACGGGATGCCAAGACGATTGTGGGATTGCAGGCGGTCTATATTAGAGCATCGATGCGTTAGGGGAACTGCCCGAGAGGTTTCCCGCGTGAAGCGAGAAACCTCTCAAGCCAGCTAGCCTCACCAAAACCGACGTACAGATCAGTGACCGGTCTTCTTCTCTTCCTTCTTCTTTTCTTCGCCGAACACCACATGGCCGCCCTTCTTCTCTTCCTTCGGCTTCTTCTCTTCGCCGAACACGACCACGTGGCCGCCCTTCTTCTCTTCCTTCGGCTTCTTCTCTTCGCCGGCGAAGGAAGGTGCGCTGAACGAAACGGCCACTGCCACTGCCATGACTGCCATCAACATGCTCTTCATAGTAAATCCCTCCAGAAAGGTTGTTGAGATCCGTGCCGCTAATCGGGCACTGCCCAGGTAATGAGCAAGCCGCATGCCGAATGTCTGTCCAGTATAGTTTGTCTATATATTCAGTCAGTTACATAACTGATCTAATCTATGAACGAAGGTGAATACCTTCTCATTCCTGTGGCAGATTGGTTGAGTCCCCACTAAACTGCCTCAATAAAAATCAAGGAGTGACATGGGTAGAGGCGCAAGACTGTCTGATCGTATTCAACCAGGCGTGAGGATCCTCTTCGTTGGGATCAATCCTGGGCTGCGGTCTGCTCAGATGGGCCATCATTTCGCCGGCCCTTCCAATCGCTTCTGGAAGCTGCTCCATGAGTCTCGGCTCGTGACAGAGCCACTGACGTTCATGGAAGATAAACGACTACCTGAATGGGGACTTGGACTGACGAATATCGTCGGCCGCCCAAGCCGCGGGATCGACAGCCTTTCGTCTCAGGAATATCGTAATGGTATGGCGGCCCTGACCAGAAAGGTACGGCGGTATCGGCCACACATCGTGGCGCTGCTAGGCATCACAATCTATCGCATTATGTGTGGGGCAGAACTATCCTTACCGACGCGGATTCCTTTGGGCCCCACCAGCAGCGATATTGCCGGGGTTCCAATCTTTCTCTTGCCCAACCCCAGCGGCCGCAACGCACACTATGTTTATGCGGACATGCTCGCCGCGTTTCGAGCGCTTCGAATCCTCGCCGAACAGTGAGTGACTTCTGACCGCTGAGATTCTTTGTTTTCTTTGTCAAGAGCATCAGTCTCGACTACAGTCGAAGCATGAATGCGCCGTCGTCTCTCAAGCCGCATCCCGTCAGGACTTGTCCAAAGTGCGGGGTCGATCAGCAGGGAGAGTTTGAATGTCTGCGGTGCGGGATCATTTTCTCGAAGTACAAGCTTCCTGCGTCACCAGTGCAGGATTCCCCGGAGACCACCGATCCAGTCGAAATCGTCTCTGCCCAACGCTATAGGATAGGTCGGTTGTTCCAGGTACTTCCGTGGATCTCCCTGGCGATGACACTCGGGATGCTGTTCGCGATTCTCCGGCAAGCCCCGGCCTTGCCGATACAATCGGATCCCCAGGCTGCCGACCGAGTGGCCGAGAAGATGGCACTACTCCAGCAGTCAATCCAGAGGAACCGCGCGGCCCGCGTCGCGCTAAGCGAGGCCGAGCTCAATCAATGGATGCGGGACAATCTTGCGATTGCGTCAGCCCATCACGCGCAGCAGGCCGGGCTCTCAGTTCCTGCCGGGAATGCGGCAACAGTTGAAGAGGTCCAGTCCGCACTCAAAGTCGTCCGGATGAATCTGGCCGGCAATCAACTCAAAGCCTACGCCCTGTTTCACATATACGGGAAAGACATTTCGCTACAGCTTGATGGGATATTGGAGACCCGCGATGGATATGTGCGTCTGACCCCGACGGCGGGGAAGCTCGGAGCCCTGCCGATTCCACAAGGTGCGCTCGGCCATGTGGTTGCCCAGCTGTTTGAGTCCCCACAGAACCGTGAGAAATTCCAGCTCACCCCGCAGATTTCATCGGTCCACGTTGAGAATAGTACTCTTGTCATCACGTCACGATAACGCTTGCCTCACCCCTAGTTGTTGTATTTTCACCGCAGCCTGTTTTCTTCCTGCCACAGAACGTCTGGAGTTCGACGAAGTCGGATGGTAAAATCAAAAGAATTCAAATACCTTTTCCGCGCTTGTCACGGGCATCGGCCTTGCTGTATACAATCCACGTTTTTGCATCCCATCCTAGGAGGTGCCATGCAGCGAGTCGGTCTTGTAATCCTGGTATCCGTTGCCGTCTGGATTGGGGGTGCGACTTCTGCTGTCGCTCAACCGGCTACCGCTGAACTTATTGCCGGAGCCCTGCAAGCATGCCATGACGGGCGGGTCGCCCCTGACCGGTCAACGCGTGCCGCCCTCTACGAGAAGGGCCAGGCATTGGGGGAGCAGGCCGTTGCGGCTGACGAGCAGTCTGCCGATGCCCACTTTGCCTTGTTCTGCAATCTCGGGGAATTGATGCGCATCGATGGCGAGATGAGCCTCACTTCCGTGTTTGGATTTCGACGCATGATGAAGGAACTCAATCGGGCCCTCGAACTCAAGCCTGATCATCTCGATGCCCTCTCTGCCAGGGGAACGCTACTGGTACGACTTCCGTCCATGCTGGGCGGCGATCCGGAGAAAGGCGAACAGGTGCTTCGTCATGTCATTCATGAGGTGCCGGAAGCCGTCAACGCGCGGATCAGCCTGGCAAAGAGCTATTGTAAGCGAGGCCGCCATCAGGATGCCGTGACGCTCGCGACGGAGGCCCTGACACTGGCGAGGGCGCAACAGCTCGACGACTTTATTCCTGAAGCTTCCAGAGTGGTCGCGCAGCTCCATGCCGTCGGAAACAAAGGAAACTAATCCGTCCGCTCTCCCGCCCTCCCTTCTAGAACCGCTCCGCAAATCGTGCTATCTTCAGCCTTCGTTTGCCCGGCTTCGGCAATCGCCACACATCAATCGTGATCAGTGGTGATGTGATGAGGTTCAGGCGTGCCATGCAGCGGTCGTTTTTCGTCAAGAGCAAGGAGTACCCACAATTATGTTACTGAATGGCAAAAAAGGGCTCATTATCGGCGTCGCCAACAAGCACAGCATTGCCTGGGCCATCGCCCAGTCTGCCGCCAGCCAAGGCGCGACGCTCATGTTCAACTACCAGAATGAACGATTGCGGGAGAATGTGGAAGAACTCGTCGCGACGATGCCCGGCGCAATGGCGTTTCCCTGTGATGCTGGCGATGATGAGCAGATTGCGACCATGATGCAGAACGTGGGCAAAGAAGTCGGCACGCTCGATTTCCTCGTCCACTCCATTGCCTTTGCCCCGCGCGAGGAACTCACGGGACAATTTGTGAACACCACGCGTCAGGGTTTTGCGACGGCCTTGGACGTCAGCGCCTATTCCCTCGTTGCCGTCACACGCGCCGCGCTGCCGCTTATGACCAATGGCGGGTCTGTCGTCACGCTGACCTATCTCGGCGCAGAGCGTGTCGTGCCGCACTACAATGTCATGGGTGTGGCCAAGGCCGCGCTGGAAGCCACCGTCCGCTATTTGGCGAACGACCTCGGTCCTAAGAACATTCGCGTGAATGCGATTTCTGCCGGGCCGATCAAGACATTGGCTGCCCGCGGAGTATCCGGTATCAGCAAAATGGTCGATCACCATAAAGAGTTTGCCCCCCTGCGCCGCGCGACCGAGCAAGGCGAAGTCGGCGACACCGCGTTGTTTCTCGTCAGTTCATTGGGGCGAGGTATTACCGGCGAAGTGATCTACGTGGATGGCGGGTATAA
>MSXN01000007.1:232608-359873 GCA_002083555.1 Nitrospira sp. ST-bin5
AGCGCCTTCAGCCGTCCTTGCTTCTTTTTGCTTTCGATCCGCCTGGTCTGAGACCCCTTTGTCGGTTTCGTGGCTCGTCGCGTCTTGCGCGGGATGGCCACGCTCTTGATCAAGAGACAGAGCCGTTCCAGCGCGTCCTCCCGATTCCGCTCTTGCGTCCGATGCTGCTGCGCTTTGATCGTGATGATTCCATCCTGCGACACACGGTGGTCTTTGAGCTTCAACAGTTCCTGCTTATAAAACGGCGGAAGGGACGACGCCTTGATGTCGAACTGCAGATGAATGGCGGTCGAGACCTTATTGACGTTCTGTCCACCGGCTCCCTGCGAACGCATCGCGTGGAGTTGAATCTCGGAATCCGGAATGAGGACGTGCGAGGAGATGTGCAGCATAAATATCTAAGATCTCCAGGAGATCGGTACAACTCATTTACGAAAACTGCTGCAAGGAGACCATTATGCTCTGATTGTCTCGGTCATCTAAGTCGGACCTGTGAATGCTCGTTCTAGTTTTGTCGTTCCTAGTAACTTCGTATGAAAGCGCGTTATCCCATCCACCATCTATCGGCTTAATCTGTATCAGATCCGCTGGATGCCCGCCAAGTTCTCGGTAGAGACTCTTAATCAGCCCTTCTACTTGAGTCTGCGTCCTCATGAGCTACCTCGGTATCGTGTAGATACTACTACAACCAATTGGAGATGAATAATTCCCCATGGTCGTCGTCCGACAATCGCACTCGGTTTGATAACCATGGAAAATTTAGAAGACCGGTGTCCCGTCCGATTCATCCACTGCTCATGGAAGTATCGCTAAGTTCAATGGGACTCGGCACTCCAAATTTGTCGCTGCTGCTCTGCCTCGAATTGTTGCAAAAATGAGTGATGTGCATTTGAAAAACAATCAAAGAGAAGTGTGAAACAGGACTTAACCCATCTTATGTCTTTATCGATATTCTCCGTGGAGGACTCTCTCGTCAAGCCATGTACTAGCCGAATGCGCCGATCGTTAATTCCTCGAGCATATTCAATGATCTCTGGCTTCAGCTCAAAGTCGAGTGTCGATTCAAGTTCATCGAGAAGATTGCCGAACATTTGGCGTCTTCGCTGCGGGAAGCGAATCGGAGCAGGATAAACCCTGAGCTGAATCAAGAATTGGGAATCCTCTAGAAGGAGCTTGAGTATCTCTTCTGCAAGCTGATGATAAATGAGGAGGGCACCGAGGTAGCCGTCGATTGTTTTGTGCAAGAATGAATCTTCCGCAATTGCATTCAGTTCGATAAGAAAGTCTGACCGCTCAAAATTAGGCCACTTGGCTCGATTAGTAATCCGCTCGGAGATTTCATGATGATAATTAAGCATCTTCAAGCCCATAAAGGCCTAACACGATGGGGTCAAGCTACAGCAGAATCAGACAAAATGTCTTGGTATTTAGCGTTTTACGACTTGCCAAGGGCTTTTTTGCTTCGTGCTGTCGCAGAAGGACTTTTCGGTTGCATGGGAAGCACGACATGACGGTACACGACATTTCTCTCACTCACATCATCGGGTACCGGCAGATCTAATTCGCAAACAAGGACCACATACCTTGTTCGATTCAACTCGGTGTCCCCAAGTACTCCGCCGCTATAGATGGCTGCCTGAGCACGTCCCTCCCGCGCTTTTGCCTCTATATTGTTTTCCCTCTTTACAAGCTTCCACTCTGTAAGAACGAAGGCACGAGCAGTCCGTTTCACGCGGCCCAAGTCTTTCCCGATGGGGTCGCCAAACACAAGATCTGTGGCGCCGCCGGGCGCTACAAACTTAAACGCCCATATGCCATGACTCAAAAGATGAACTGCTCCGAGCTTTTCGCACGCTGTTTCATGAGATCTGAAGGCCGTCTGCCATTTCTTCCTGATATCCTCATCGACCACGAGTTGTCGCCGAAGATGCTCGAACGCCAACTCTGTGAGATTCCGGCCCTCAATCTCCGCGTCTCTCAGAAGATAACTGAACTCGGAGCGAAACGCGGCAAGCGGAGCGAGTGCTTGAATATCAACAGAGCCGCTTTTGAAAGACTTATTGTGCCAATCAAGCGCGATGTATTTATTCAGCGCATCGTAAGCTTTCTTCGGTAGCTCACTTGAGTAAGCATCACCCAGTTGCTTGATCTCCGCAGAAATGGCGACCAGCTCCGGCAGGAACGAGTTGCGGACCACATTAAAGGCGTCACCACTGTTCACCTGGAATGTTAAGGCTAGAAATTCACCAGCGCGGATTAAGCCATCAATTCGGGCTTCCAGCGCTCGCCATTTGTCAAGCCAAGTCATCGTGTAACTCTTCAGCCCATTGTCTCTCACCGTAAGACAGTCCCTAGGGTGAGGACTCCTCTAGTGAAATAGAGAAGAAAGACGAAAACCTTTCAAGATCCTATCTACTAACTGAACCCGCAGCGGTGTTTTGCATGGTTGCCAATAAAATGGTTTCGCTGATCTATTTCTGAGGGGGGATGTGTCGCATGATGCCGCGCTCTTTGGCGTCGGTTGACCACTGAATTTGCCAAATTCTGCTATCTTCCTGGTCAAGGAGCAGAAAGTTATACATGTTAGTGGTCGGATAGAGAGTAAATCGCCCATTTCTGTGTTTTATGCCGTCGGGCACTAGAGCGAAATCGTTGATGACCAATCTTTCGGTTGGAGTTTGATCCAGCGAGTAGTGCACTTGCCACGTACGGCCGGTTGCAGTGTCAAGAAGGATAAACGTCCATATGTTCTTAGTCTCGAACAGACGATACCGCCAGGCAATGTCTGGCGCAGAGACTGACTCTGGCTTTGTTGTCAGCTGCTGGTCATTCAATGCAAAGCCATCGCTTGAAACTAGAGTTCCGACAAGCATCAGCCAACCTATCAATCTGATCCTGCATTTCATTGCCCAGACTCCCCCAATCCCGTGTTCCCAGCCCTAGCTGCATCTAACCGTGCCACTAATCTGCTCTTCATTTCCGTAAGATGGTTATACGAGGATTTAGATGGAAGTCTACTGCGATCACCAATAGTCCATCAACACCCGTAATGACATATTGGCTGGAATTTCTGTGGCCAAGAAGAAGATTCCAGATCTCTTTGTCGCAGGGAAACGATTTGGCTCTGATGAGAAGAATAACTACTGTAATTCAGGGACACGGTCGATGATGCGAAGTCTGACGTCATCACCGAGTTGGATTTGAACCATTTTGGTGGAAAGGTTTTCGCGGACTTGATTCACGTCGTTCACGGTGAAGCGGATCTGACCACCGCAGCGCTCGACGAGGTGATAGAGCAACAGCGTGGTGAGGTAGCTGACTTCTTCGTCGTTGGCATGCTCGCTGAAGTTCAATATTTGAGGCATGATGGTTTCAACGTCTCCCTGTGGTGAAGAACCTTTATCGCCGAAGCGAGGTCGATCGCACAATGCCCCAAAAGAAGGGGAGCGGCAAGCGACAGTTTTGTACAATTAAGCGGGGCGTTCAATAGAGGGTGGTTGGTCCAGATGTCTGGGAGTGGCAGATACGGAGTTTCGTTTGAGGTGAGGGTACCATCATGGTCACGGAGCGCTCTCTTTGGCTTGAATAAATTGTATCTGATCCACTAGCTCGTCGAGGAGAGAATGGCTTGTCCGTGGGTCTTTCTGCGGCCTCCCATGAAGAAAAAGAATTCCCTGCAGGTCTGGTCCCATGATTGCCATGCCTCGACCAGCTAAGGAGCCCGCCACGTAGGTTGCTGTCAGTGTGTTGCCTTTGCGAGTGACGGCTCCTGTCGGTTCAAATACCAGTGTTTCGGTAATTGGCTGCGGTTCTCCGAGCAGGGCAAAGAGTTCGTCTTCCGTCTGGTTGAGAATTGCGAAGGCGAGCACAAAGCCCGTTTCTTTTTCTGAGACCAGGAGCACGGCGGCCAGGTTGTCCAGTTGTTCGCCGCGCCATCCTGCGGGAATGAGAAAAGAGGCGACGCCGTTTGGCACGCGAACGCGGGTGCCGGCGCGATAGCTCTGCCCCGCTTGCATGTCGACAGTGGTTGTTCGGGTCGGCGGGGATTGTGCCCAATTGTCTGGTACCCCCAGTATGAAACAACACAGGGCAACCAGGGCTGTGCGAGCGGAGATCGTGACGATCATTCCATGTATAGGCACAGAACCAATGCCACGGATCAGGGTTGGTAGCTGTCCATCGGAGGACAGGTGCAGATCAAATGGCGATCCCCGTAGGCTTCATCGATGCGGCTGACTGCCGGCCAGAACTTGTTGGCTCTGACAGATGGAGTCGGGAAGGCCGCCTGTTCCCTCGTATAGGGACGATTCCAGTCGGTGGCCGTGACGGTGGTCGCCGTGTGCGGCGCATTCTTGAGCACATTATTGGTACGGGGTTGACGCCCGTCGGCGATCTCTTGAATCTCTGCGCGAATGGCGATCATTGCCTCACAGAACCGGTCTAATTCAGCTTTCCCTTCACTCTCTGTCGGTTCAATCATCAAGGTGCCGGCAACCGGGAACGATACGGTCGGTGCATGGAAGCCGTAATCCATGAGGCGCTTGGCGACATCCATGGCTTCGACGCCGGATGATTCTTTGAAGGGCCTCAGATCGAGAATGAACTCGTGCGCGACATGTCCTGTGGCGCCGGTATAGACGATGGAGTAGTGCTTCTCCAGCCGCTTGGCCATGTAGTTGGCGTTGAGAATGGCGACTTGCGTGGCCTTCTTGAGGCCGTCGCGGCCCATGAGGGCGATGTACACCCAGGAGATGGGGAGAATGCTCGCGCTTCCGTATGGGGCTGCGGACACGGGACCGATCGACTCGCGGGTTCCCAGCCCTGTCACAGGATGACCCGGGAGGTAGGGCGCGAGATGCCTGGCGACGCCGATGGGCCCCATGCCGGGGCCGCCTCCGCCGTGCGGGATGCAAAACGTCTTGTGCAAATTCAGATGGCAGACGTCGGCACCGATGTCGCCGGGCCGACAGAGTCCCACCTGTGCGTTCATGTTGGCCCCATCCATGTAGACTTGCCCGCCATGAGTATGGACGATCTGGCAGATCCGGCGCACGTCCGCTTCGAAGACGCCATGGGTTGAGGGGTAGGTCAGCATCAAGGCCGACAGCCGGTCGCGGTACTGCACGGCCTTCGCTTCAAGGTCGGTCAGATCCACATTTCCCTGTTTGTCGCAGGCCACGACGACCACCGCCATCCCGGCCATGGCTGCACTCGCGGGGTTGGTGCCGTGGGCCGACACAGGAATGAGGCACACATCCCGATGGGGCGCACCCAGTCCCCGGTGGTATGCGCGAATCACCATCAGTCCCGCATATTCACCCTGGGAGCCGGCGTTGGGCTGGAGCGAGATGGCGGCAAATCCCGTAATCTCCGCCAGCCAGGATTCCAGCTGCCGGAACAATTCCTGGTACCCCTGCGTCTGTTCTGCCGGCGCGAAAGGATGGAGATGGGCAAATTCCGGCCAGGTGACGGGGAGCATTTCCGCTGTTGCGTTCAGCTTCATGGTGCAAGAGCCCAACGGAATCATCGAATGCGTGAGCGACAGATCTTTGCCCTGAAGCCGATGCAAGTAGCGCAACATCTCATGCTCGGAATGATAGAGATTGAAAATCTCATGTGTGAGATAGGAACTAGTCCGTGCCAATGGATTGGGATAGCCGGTCTCAACGGCGCCGGCGAGGTCGATGACCTGGAAGGGCAGGCGGTCATGGCCGACGAAGAGTTCCAAGAGCATTCCGACTTCGTGCTCGGTGCTGGTTTCATCGAGTGAGAGCCCGAGGGATCCGTCTTCATGAGTCCGGAGATTGATGTACCGTTCGGTCGCTCTGACGCGGATCAGATCGGCCTGGTTCTTGGGGGCGCGGACGCGCAACGTATCAAAGAACAATTCCGGGCCCACGTCAAAGCCAAGCCGGCGCAAACCCTCGGCGAGCATCAGTGTCAATCCGTGCACGCGCTGCGCGATGCGGCGGAGACCGTCGGGGCCGTGATAGACTGCGTACATGCCAGCCATGACGGCCAAGAGCACCTGGGCCGTACAAATGTTGCTCGTGGCCTTTTCTCGCCGGATATGTTGTTCGCGTGTTTGGAGGGATAACCGGTAGGCCGTATTGCCAGTCGCATCTTTCGAGACCCCGACGATGCGGCCGGGCATCTGGCGCTTGAATTCTTCCTTGGTGGTTAAGAACGCGGCATGGGGGCCGCCGAATCCCATAGGAACGCCGAACCGCTGGCTGGAGCCCACGGCGATGTCGGCGCCGAACTCTCCCGGTGCACGCATGAGTGTCAAGGCCAGTAGGTCTGTGGCGACGACCACGAGTATGCCTGCCTCATGGGCTTGAGCGACCAGGCCGCTGACGTCACCAACGTAGCCGTCGCTCCCCGGGTATTGGAGCAACAATCCGCATAAGGTTTTATCCGAGAACTTGATCGAGGCATTGGGACCTGAGCGAATGGTGATACCCACTGGTTCGGCGCGTGTTTGGAGTACTGCGAGGGTCTGCGGATGGCAGTCCTGCGAGACAAAGAATTCTTTCCGTTCCTCGCCCTTGGATCGAGCGATAGCCAAGCACATGGCCATGGCTTCTGCGGCGGCAGTCGCCTCGTCCAGCAATGAGGCATTGGCCAGGGGCAATCCGGTCAGATCTCCGACCATCGTTTGAAAATTCACCAGCGCTTCGAGGCGGCCCTGGGCAATTTCGGCCTGATAGGGTGTGTATTGGGTGTACCAGCCGGGGTTTTCCAGAATATTCCGCTGGATCACGCCAGGCGTGATGCAATGGTAATAACCCATGCCGATGAGCGAACGGTAGACACGATTTTTTGCGGCCAGCTGTTTCAGCTCGCCCAGCACGGCCTGCTCCCCTCGCTGCGGCGGCAAGTTCAGCGGCTTTCGCAGCTGGATGTCCTGGGGGACCGTGACATCGCAGAGATGTTCCAGCGAGGGCATGCCGGCTACTGCCAGCATGTCGCGGATGTCGTCTTCCGACGGGCCGATATGGCGCTGCGGGAAGAGATCGGTCGGCTGCAGAAAATCAGGTTGAGGCATGGTCGTTCGATCCGCTCGCTATCAGATATTTCGTGAATGGCACATGAGCCGGAGGAGAGTACCATGGCGCTGCTCCATTTCCAATATCCCACGGCCCGGCGTCGCCGCTGCTTGCCTTGGGGGTGGATAGTTCTGTAAGTACAGGGGATAGAGGGCATTCTTCCCGTTCGTGTGGAGCCTGATGACGACTCAACGAACACATGTGCATGACATTCTCATCGTCGGAGCCGGTCTGGCAGGGATGCGCGCGGCCTTAGCGGCCCCGACTAATTTGGATGTAGCCCTGATCTCAAAAGTCCATCCGGTCCGCAGCCACTCGGTGGCGGCTCAGGGCGGGATCAACGCCGCGCTCGGCGAGAGTGATTCGTGGGAAGCCCATGCCTTCGATACGGCGAAGGGGGGGCTGTATCTCGGCGATCAGGATGCCATCGAGGCGATGTGCCGGGAGGCCCCTGGGGAAATCCTTGAGCTGGAGCGAATGGGCGTGATTTTCAGTCGTGATGCCCACGGCCGCATCGCACAGCGGCCGTTCGGAGGGGCCGGATTCCCGCGCACGTGCTACGCAGCCGATCGCACCGGACACGCGCTGCTGCATGCGCTCTATGAGCAAATTCTCAAACGGCGCACCACGGTCTATGAAGAATGGTACGTCACCGCGCTCGTGGTCGAAGCCGGCGTCTGCCGGGGAGTCATCGCGTGGGATCTGGTGCATGGCGGCTTGCGGATGCTGCAGGCGAAGGCCGTCATCCTGGCGACTGGCGGCAGCGGCCGTGTGTTTTTGACCAGCACGAATGCCGTGATCAATACCGGAGACGGGATGGCCTTAGCCTATCGCGCCGGGGCGCCGCTCATGGACATGGAGTTTGTCCAGTTTCATCCGACCACATTGAAAGACACGGGCATTCTGATTACGGAAGGGGCGAGGGGTGAGGGCGGCTATCTGCTCAACACGCTGGGGGAGCGGTTCTTGAAGCGGTATGCGCCAGAGCAGATGGAGCTGGCGACCCGCTCGACGGTCTCCCTGGCGATCGGGCAGGAAATTCTCGAAGGGCGGGGAGTGGATGGGTGTGTGTTGCTGGACCTCCGGCATCTCGGGCGGGATAAAATCTTAGAACGGCTCCCGCAAATCCGTCAGATCGCAATGGAGTTTGCCGGGCTCGATCCGGTTGAAACGCCGATTCCCATCCAGCCCGGTGCGCACTACCAGATGGGCGGAGTCAGAGCCAATCAGTGGGGTGAGACGGCGATCGCCGGCCTCTTTGCGGCTGGGGAATGTGCCTGTGTCAGCGTGCACGGGGCCAATCGCCTTGGCGGCAATTCGTTGTTGGAAACCATTGTATTTGGGCGACGAGCCGGGACGAAAGCCGGTGAGTATGCTGGAACTGTGGGGCATGAGACTCCGGCACCGCAGCATCTCGCTGACGAGCAAGCCAGAGTCGAGCGGTTGCTTTCTCAGAGTGGGGGGGAGCGTGCCTGGCAGGTGCGGCAGGAGCTTGGAGAGGCGTTGAGCGCGAACCTGGGCATCTTCCGGACAAAGGAATCGATGACGGTAGCCGGAGGTAAGGTACGTGAGCTCCAGCAACGCGCGGCAGCAGTCACGGTGCAGGACAAGGGGCGAGTTTTCAACACCGATTTGATCCAGGCGTTAGAGTTGCAGTGCTTGGCCGACCTCGCGGAAACGATTGTGGCAGGAGCGCTCGCGCGCGAGGAGAGCCGCGGCGCGCATTATCGGGCCGACTTTCCTACCCGCAACGACGCCGCCTGGCTGCGGCATACGGTGGCTCACCGGGGGCCCGACGGGGTGCAGGTGTCCTACGCCCCTGTCACGGTGACTCGCTTCACGCCCAAGTAGTCAATTCCGGCCCTTCGCGGGGTGCGGGGCTGTACCCTATCCCCTCTACGACGTCTAGCCGAGAACATCACCCGTAGGTTTGTTATAATCCGTCCGAATAAGGGGTGCGTATGCGTGTGCTCGTGGTTGAAGACGAAACGAAGGTCGGCTGTTTCATCAAGCGCGCGCTTGAGGAAGAAAGTTATGCCGTCGATCTCTGTGAGGACGGGGCCAAGGGACTTGAGATGGCCCTGGCGACCAACTACGATTTGATCGTCGTGGATCTCATGTTGCCGTCGATGTCAGGGATGGATATTCTTAAAGCCGTTCGTCGTGAGCGGATTCAAACGCCGGTAATGATCCTGACAGCGCAGTCCCAGGTCGATCAACGAGTGAAAGGACTCGACGCCGGTGCCGACGATTATCTCACCAAGCCGTTTGCGATCGATGAATTGCTGGCCCGAGTCCGGGCGTTGTTGCGCCGGGGCGCGACGGAGAGCCCCGGCATTCTGCAAATCGATGATTTGGTGCTGAATCCGGCGACCCGCGAAGTCGCGCGGGGCGGGATACGCATTGAGCTGACGCTGAAAGAATATGCACTGCTGGAATATCTCATGCGGCACACCGGGCGGGTGCTGACGAGGCCGATGATTTCCGAGCATGTCTGGAATCAGGACTTCGACACCTTCACCAATGTCATCGATGTCTACGTCAATTATCTCCGCAACAAGATCGACCGGGGCCGGTCGAAAAAACTTATCCATACGATCCGTGGCAGCGGCTATATGCTGAAAGTCGACTGATGCCACTGCGACTTCGGCTCACGCTCTGGTACGGGAGCACGCTGGCTCTCGTCCTCATCGTGTTCTCCGTGGTCTTGTACAATGTGACGGCACGGAGTCTTCGCGATGCGGTGGATCAATCGTTAGAAGAGACCGCCAACACGGCGGTCCGGTCCCTGGAAGAGCGGGGGTTTCTCCCGCTCATCGACGAAGAAGAATTGCTCTCGCAGTTTCCTGAACTCGCCCGGATCGACAAGTTCTTCCAGATCTTCAGCCCTTCAGGAACGATCACGCTCCGTTCTCCCAATATCAAGCAGCATGAAGTCCCGCTCAGCCGCACGGCGCTCGAAACGACGTTCAGCGGGAAATCCATGTTTGAATCGGCGAAGTATCCGAAGGAGCCGCCGCTCCGGCTCGTGTCCGTGCCGATCATGTATCGCGGAACCTTGCTCTACATTGTACAAGTCGGGACGTCGATGGAATCGATCGAAGACACGTTGCGCCGGCTGCTGCTGGTGTTGCTGGTGACGATGCCGATTGCGCTGGCGGTGTCATTGGCCAGCGGATGGTTTCTGGCCGGCCGTGCGCTGCGGCCGGTCGACGCCATCACGCTGGCGGCCCAGCGTATCGCCGCCGGCGATCTCAGCCAGCGTTTGACGGTCTCGACCTCTCCCGACGAGATCGGGCGCTTGGCCAGCATGTTCAACGACATGATCGGCCGGCTCGATGTGTCGTTCCGCCAGATTCGACAATTTACCAGCGATGCGTCCCACGAGCTCCGGACTCCGTTGACCGTCATGAAGGGAGAGACAGAATTGGTGCTCAGGCGTCCCCGCCCGCTAGGTGATTACCAATCCGTCCTCGAAAGCAATCTGGAAGAAATCGATCGCATGACGCGCATCGTCGACGAGCTGCTCTTCCTCTCCCGGGCCGACATGGGAGAGGTGAGAATGGAGGCGCTGCCGGTCGGCCTGGAGTCGCTCGTCGAAGACATCCACCGGCAGGCGACGCTGCTCGGACAGGATCGCAACATCGCCGTCACGCTCGGCACGGTGCAGCCGGCCGTCGTCCAAGGCGACGAACTCCGGCTGCGCGAGTTGTTGCTGAATCTGGTGGAGAATGCGATCAAGTACTCTCATCCCAACGGAAAGGTCGAGATCGCGCTCGTCACAGAAGGACCGAGCGCGCGCCTGTCGGTCAGAGATCAAGGGATCGGCATCCCGCCCGATGATCTGTCCCGTATCTTCCATCGTTTCTTCAGGACCGATGGGGCCCGGGCCCATACGAAGAAGGGTACAGGCCTTGGACTCGCGATTTGCACCTGGATCGCCGAGTCTCACAAGGGCCGTATCGACGTGACCAGTGAGCCGGGCGTCGGGTCGACGTTTACGGTTACGCTCCCACTAGCGACCCCATCCGCTTAACGACTTCTAATTCGCAGCTAATCCCCTTCTCATCACCGGCTGGTACGGTCACTCGTACATCAAGACGAGAACGATCTGTTCACCGGCATCATTGTCACGAGGAGGAAATCATGAAGAAGTTGGTTCAGAAGGCAGTCGTTGCGAGTCTTGCCATCGCCGCGGTGGGAGCGGTCCTGATCTGGGGCGGGCAATCGTTGCCCCCTTCCCATGCCTCCAGCGGAATCCAGCCCGCGGCAACCGCCGTGGCGCTGCCGATCGCCCCGGCAGCGAACGGGTTTACGGAGGTGGCCAAAGCGGTCACACCGGCCGTGGTGAATATTACGACGGTCACGGGAGAGAAAGTCGCCGACGGGCGGAAGATCCCCGATGAATTACGCGATCGGATGGAAGAATTTTTTGGTGGGCCTGGCAGCCCTCGTGGTTTCCGCGGGCCACAAGGTCCCGGTGAGCCTCGTGGTCATCGTGGCGGCGGTCAGGGATCCGGGGTGATTGTCTCCCCGGAGGGCTATGTACTGACCAATAACCATGTGATCGAAGGCGCGCAGGAAGTCACGGTCACATTACCCGACAAACGCGAATTCAAGGGCACGATTGTCGGAACCGATCCCAAGACGGATCTGGCGGTGGTGAAGATCGATGGACAGAATCTTCCGACGGTCATCTGGGGTGATGCCACCAAGCTGCAAGTCGGGGAATATGTGCTGGCGGTCGGAAACCCCTTCGGATTGAACTCGACGGTGACGCTCGGCATCGTGAGTGCGCTGGGTCGCGGCCGGATGGGTATTACACAGTACGAAGACTTCATTCAGACGGATGCGGCCATCAATCCCGGAAACTCAGGTGGCGCCTTGGTGAATACGCGCGGGGAACTGGTCGGCATTAATACGGCGATCTTCTCGCAGACCGGCGGGTATCAGGGGGTGGGCTTTGCCGTACCGACCAGCATGAGCAAGCCGATCTATGAAAGCCTGATCAAGAGCGGGAAGGTCGTGCGCGGATACCTGGGTGTCGGGATTCAGGACCTCAGCCGGGACCTGGCCAAGTCATTCGGGATCAAGAATGCGAAGGGTGCGCTCGTCAGCGACGTAAAGGAAGAGGGGCCGGCCGACCAGGCTGGTCTGAAACAGGGCGATGTGATCATCGCGTATCAGGGCGCACCCGTTGAGGATGCGGTGGCTCTCCAGCGCCTGGTGACCAGAACAGTGGTTGGGATGAAGGTGCCGGTCAAGGTGATCCGTGATGGCCATGAGAAAGACATCACGGTGACGGTCGGGGAACAGATGGATACCACAAAGACGGCGAAAGCCGAAGCCGGTGAAGCGGACTACGCCTTTGCCGGAGTGGCCGTTCAGGACCTGGATCGGGAGACTGCGAAGGAATTGGGCATCAAGGGTAAGGCGCAGGGAGTTGTCGTGACGGGCGTCGAGCCGGAGAGTGGAGCCGAGAAGGCCGGTTTGATGACAGGTGATGTCATTCGTGAGATCAACCGCCAGCCGGTCAAGTCGGTCAAGGAGTTCGAGAAGGCCTCATCTGCGATTAAGAAGGGTGACAACGTCCTGATCTTGATCAATCGCCATGGCAATGCGCTATTCCTGACCGCGAAAGTGTAGGTGAAAGATTGGGGGATGGGGCTGCGGCCTCATCCCCCGCTGACGGATTCTTCAGGGTCCTGACTAATCGAATACGACGGTTTTTTTCCCGTACACCAACACACGATGTTCGATATGCCGCCGAACGGCGCGGGCCAGGACAATTTCTTCGAGGTCGCGCCCCTTCCTCACCAGATCATCGACCGTATCCCGGTGCCCGACTCGGATGACATCCTGCTCGATAATCGGTCCCTCATCGAGGTCTTGGGTGGCATAGTGGGCCGTTGCGCCGATGATCTTGACACCCCGCTCGTAGGCCTGCCGATAGGGGTTCGCGCCGATGAACGCGGGGAGAAACGAATGATGAATGTTGATTACCGGGCAGCCGATTTGAACGAGGAAGTCGGCGCTCAGAATCTGCATGTAACGGGCCATGACCACCAGTTCAACATGATGGGATTTCAACGCCGAGATGACTTGCTGCTCTTGCTGAGGCTTGGTTTCCTTGGTGACCGGTAAGACCACGAAAGGGATCTTGAACAGCTGGGCCCACTCTGCGCAGGTGTCATGATTGGAAATGATGACCGGAACATCGATGCGTAACTCGTCTCGACGGTGCCGTTGGAGGAGGTCCGCCAAGCAGTGATCTTGTTTCGAGACGAGCATGCCGACGCGCGTGCGGTGGCTGGAGTGATGCATCTCGTAGCGCATCTCAAATATCTTGGCGATGGGGGCGAAAGCGGCGGAAATCTCGTCGGGAGAAATCTGCAATCCCTCGGTGGCGAACTCCATCCGCATCAGGAAGTCGTTCGTTTCCTCATCGGTGTGGTGATCAGAGTCGAGAATGTTGCCGCCGAAGTCGTGAATGAATCCCGACACGCGGGCGACAATGCCCTTCCGGTCTTTGCAGTGGATCAGAATCACCACGGAATCTTTACGAGTGGCTGCCATGCCGATGCGCCCCTTTCGTCAATTTCCAGAGAGTGTAGCAGATCGTGAGCCGGGTGTGGCGTGAGGTCAGGAGACGATGTGACCGACGAGATCGTACGTGGCTGCATCCGTGATCTCGACCTTGACGAGGTCTCCTGGGTCGGCCGAGCCGTCGTTGATATAGACGACGCCGTCGATCTCGGGTGCGAGGCCTTCGTGCCGGCCTTCCAGCAACAACGGAGTTTCCTCCGATGGCCCTTCGACAAGGACCTTCATGACCGAACCGATACGGTCCTGCCCACGCCCGGAAGCAATACCTTCTTGGATGGCGAGCAGTTCGTTGCGCCGTTCCTCCATGACGCTTCGCTCAATTTTGTCGTCCAGTGAGACTGCCGTCGTATCCTCCTCGTCCGAATAGAGAAATGCGGCCACTCGGTCGAAGCCGGAATCTGCCACGTAGGATTTGAGTTCCTGGTAAGCCGCTTCTGTTTCCCCCGGGAATCCCACGATGAAGGCAGTCCGGAACGTCAGGCCGGGAATGCGGGTGCGAATCCGGTCCACGAGTTTCTCGATGGCGGCTCGATTCCCCAGGCGGTGCATGCGCTTCAGCATTCGGTCGTTGATGTGCTGGAGCGGCATGTCGATGTACTTGGTAATCTTTTCCTCGCCCGCATAGAGGTCGAGCAGATCATCGGTGACTTGTTGGGGGTAGAGGTAGAACGGCCTGATCCATCGGATATCCGGAACCTTCACGAGCGCGCGCAGCAGCGAGGTGAGACCGCCGCGAATGCCCAGGTCCACGCCGTAATTGATCGTATCCTGGGAAATGAGGTTGAGCTCTTTCACGCCTTCGCCGGCGAGGCGCTCCGCTTCGGCCACAATGGATTCGATCGACCGGCTTCGCTGTTTTCCGCGCATGATAGGAATGGCGCAGAAGGCGCAATTTCGGTTACACCCTTCGGCGATCTTCACATAGGCACTGTGTGGCTTGCCGAGCCGTAGGCGCGGTGAGTCCGCGTCGTAGAGGTAGGGCGGTTCGCTGATCCACAATCGTTGCTGGCGTTTGCTGGGCGTGAGGAGGTTGCGACAGATTTCTGCGATCTTCCCGAATTCCCCGGTGCCCACCACACCGTCCAATTCCGGCAGTTCTTTCAGCAGGTCACCTTGATAGCGTTGAGCCAGACAGCCTGCAGCGATGAGGACCCGGCAGGCGCCTTTCTTCTTCAGTTTGCCATGTTCGAGAATCGAATTGATCGACTCCTGCTTGGCTTCTTCGATAAAGCCGCAGGTATTGATGATGACGACTTCGGCTATCTTGGGGTTGTCGGTCAGTTGAAAACCGTCGTGAACCAGCGTGCCCAGCATGAGCTCGGAGTCCACCTGGTTTTTCGAGCAGCCCAGATTGACAAAACCGACGGTGGTTTTGCCGGCGGCGACGGCCGCCTTTGCCTGGGCGGCCTTCTTGGCTGTCTTTTTGCGGTCGAGCTGGATCAGGGGTGTAGACATGGATGGCAGTCTACGGGAGGGTTGAAAAGGCTGTCAACGCGTCTCGGTCTTGAAATCTAGGCCATGCTTCACCTACAGTGCGCACCGTGATTAGAACATTCCAAGGCATCAAGCCCACCATTCCAGACTCCTGCTTCATCGAAGACACCGCTGTCGTTATCGGCGATGTGGTATTGGGTGAGGATTGCAGTGTCTGGTTCAATGCCGTGATCCGGGGCGACGTCAATCATATCCGCATCGGAAACCGGACCAATGTGCAGGATCTCTGCATGTTGCATGTCACGCACGATACCCATCCGCTGATCATCGGAAACGAGGTGACCATCGGCCATAGTGTGGTCCTCCACGGCTGTACGATCAAAGATCGGGTGCTGGTGGGGATGGGCGCGATCGTCATGGACGGCGCCGTGATCGGGGAAGATTCGGTCGTAGGGGCCGGCGCGTTGGTGGTGGAGGGGACGGTGGTTCCGCCAAAGAGCGTCATCCTCGGCTCGCCCGGCCGGGTGCGGCGTGGTGTCTCGGATGCCGAACTCGCCTGGATCAAAGAGTCGGCCGCCAACTATGTGAAGTACGCCCGCCAGTACATGGACGATTCGCCGAAGCGAACCGGATTTAAGATATAGCCCGTCGTGCGGTTCGAGTTTTCGCTGCCGCCGCTCCAATTTTCATAAAGCAGACCGGATCTCCCACCAGGGCGGTCGGAAATTGCTCTCGTTCAACGAGGTACGGGATATTCTTGCGATGGCACCAGTCGGCGATCCAGACTACTTCTTCCGTTGAGGTCGTGACCAGTCCCGGCAGGCTCAGTTTCGGCATGACGCGATCGACGATCGAACGCACGATGCGGCGCTGCTGCTCAAATTGGCGCGGGTCGAATGTCACTGGATCGGCGGTTCCGTAGGACAGCGGTGCGAGGTGCGGGAATCGTTCCGGATCATTGAGCACGCTTACCATCCAGAGATGATCGAAGCGTCCCTTGGCCTTGGCTGCATCAAGGCTATGAAATCGAACCGGCAGGGATCGGCAGGCTCGATTGATGGCGGCGACCTCGGTTCGGCGAAGATTATAGGGCTCGACTTCTCGTTGGAGGTCGAGCGTTTCCATGAGAAGCGGCGGGAGCTCCGCGACACCCGCTCCCACATAGAGGCTCCGGCCATGCGGGTCGAGGCGATCGAAGAGCGCGCGAGCGATCCGGTTGCCCAGTCGCTCACAGGGCTTTCTCTTGGCTTGCCAGAACTCATCGCCGCCTTCGTAACAATAGACCGGGCCGAGCGTCTTATAGTCTAAATGGGAAAAGAGCTGGGAGACAGCGGCTCGTGTCGGCCGGCTAGGTGGCTTGGGCATCATGGCCTTTCCGGCATGGCGGCAAGCGCCAGCACTGCATTCGTGACGGCGTCAGCCACGGATGCGAGGAATTTCAGGTTAAGGGTATCGACCGTATCGGTGGATTGATGGTAGTGCGGATTTCGAAAATTAGCGGTGTCGGTCACCATCACGGCAGCGAAGCCCTGTTCCCAAAAGGCCGTATGGTCGCTTCGTCTGGTGTCGGGAAGTTGTTCCCCGTTACCAGGTACGACCAACGGAACGACGGGGATGGCGGGAGCCATCGCTTGCGACAACGCGGAGGTCAGGGAGGCTGACGCCTGGTTCCCGATCAGTGCGAGAAAGTTTCCGACAGAAGGTACGACGACGGGAATGCCGGGGGGCGTTCGCTGTGAACCTTCCTGCTCGCTGGCATATCCGACGCATTCAAGGACGATTGCCCCATAGACGCACTGGCCGGTCTCGGCAAGTTGGGTCACATAGGCGCGGCTGCCCAGGAGGTTTTCCTCTTCGAGGCAAAAGGCCATGAATTGGACCGGTCGCGTCAGTGCGGTCTGCTTGAGTCGGCGGGCGACTTCGAGCAGCACTGTGAGCGCGCTGGCATTGTCGTCGGCGCCGGGCGATCCAATGACGGTATCGTAGTGGGCGGCGAGAATCAGCGGTGCAGCGGCAACGCTATTGTGCGCAGGCTTGCTTCCGATCACGTTCTCGTAGGTCTGTTCCCATGCCTCGAATCGGTGCGTGGTGACCTCAAGGCCAAAGCGGGTGAACTGCTGTGATAAGTAGGTCGCTGTCTCCCGCAATGCGGCCGGCGATGTATCGGGGTGGCGCTCGCGGGCGAGCGCAGCGAGATGGGTAGTGAGTTCGTCAATCACGCGGCTGGTTCTCGTGCCCGGAAAGACTTATGACACAATCTCGGTGCCGATACCCTTGCGGGTGAAGATTTCCAGCAGGAGGGCATGGGGGATGCGGCCGTCGATGATGTGTGCTTTCCCGGCCCCTCCGGCCAGCGCTTCGAGGCAGGCATGTACTTTTGGCAACATGCCTTCGCCGATCACACCCTTCTTGACCATCCGCTGCACGTCTTTCCGTGAGACGGTCGAGAGGTGACGGTTATTGGCGTCACGGATTCCCTTGATGTCGGTCATCATCACAAGCTTTTCCGCATGGAGCGAAGCGGCAATGGCGCCGGCTACAAGGTCGGCGTTGATGTTATAGGTGTTGCCTTCCTTGTCAGTGCCGATCGGCGCAATGACCGGAATGTAGTGGTCTTGTTGGAGTTTCAGCACGAGACTTGGGTCGACAGACTGCACTTCGCCGACCAGCCCAAAGTCTCCTTCGTCATCGCCTTCCAGATCTTTCCCCAAATTTTTTGCCCAGGATTTGGCTGTGAGCGGCTGTGCCATGAGCAGCCCGCCGTCTTTTCCGCTCAGGCCCACGGACCGTCCTCCATGGCGATTCAGAAGTTCCACGATTTCCATGTTGATCTTGCCGGCCAGGACCATCTCCACGATTTCCATGGTGGCTTCGTCAGTGATCCGGACGCCATGGCGGAATTTGGCTTCGATGCCCAGCCTGGTCAACATCTTGTCGATCTGGGGTCCTCCGCCATGCACGATGACCGGATTGAGGCCGACATATTTGAGCAGGACGATATCTTCCGCGAACCGTTCCTTGAGCGCCGTCTCGGTCATGGCATGCCCGCCGTACTTAATGACCACCGTTTTGCCCCGGAAGGTGCGGATGTAGGGGAGCGCCTCGATGAGGATATTGGCTTTCTTAATCAGTCGATTCATTGGCTGCTCCTAGTTCTCCGAGAATATCCCGGGCCACATTCCGATCCCTTGCCGCGGCGCGCACAGGTTTGCGGGCCGTGACTATATCAATTTCATCCAGAAACACAATCCTGTTGTGTTCGAACCGGTATCAATTTTCGCGCAAGTGTATTGTCATCTCGGGATGAATCGGAGGCCGTTGAGCCACGGTTCACGTTGCGGGATCGTCTTGCCCGGCCGGCGGCGTCTTTGCCGTCTTGGCCCGGGGATGGGTGCGGTCATAGACGGCCAGGAGTTGGTCGGTGGCGAGATGTGTGTATTTTTGTGTCGTGCTGAGCGAGGCGTGTCCCAACATCTCTTGAATTGAACGCAGGTCCGCGCCTTCGTCGAGGAGGTGGGTCGCATAGGAGTGACGGAGCGCATGGGGGCTGACGGATCCGCCGGCCAGGCGACTTGAATAGCGAGCAACCAGGCGGGCGACACTCCGTGAGGTTAAACGACCTCCCCGGTGATTGAGGAACAGAGGGGTTGCAGGTCGATCATCGCCCGCCGCACGTTTCAGCGAGGCCCGATAGGTTTGAATAGCCTGGAGCGCGACCTCACCGATCGGAACGATGCGTTCTTTCCGGCCCTTGCCGCGGAGATGGACGAGCCCGTCGGATCGGTTGAGATCGCCGAGGTTGAGCCCGACGGCTTCACTGACGCGGGCGCCGGTGGAATAGAGCGTTTCCAGTATGGCCCGGTCTCGCAGCGGCAATGCGGTATCCCCTTCAGGAAACTCCATCAAGACATTCGCGTCATCCTTCGTCAGGACCCGTGGCAGCGTTTTGGGGAGCTTGGGGCTTCTGATGTCTTCGGCCGGATTCTTTGCGACCGTCCCTTCGCGGACATGGAATCTGTAGAAGCTTCTCAGGCAGGCGAGCTTACGCGCGAGTGAGGAGGCCTTTTCCCCCTTGCGGTCAAGCCAGTGTAAATAAGCGCGCAAGGAATCCGTTGTTATGTCGTCGATCGGGAGCGAGCGCGGTGTTTGTGGCGTCGGCTGGGATTGAGTGAGAAATGCGGTGAGCTGTCGGAGATCTGAATGGTAATTACGGATGGTTTCAGGCGATGCCTGACGCTCGACCATGAGAAAGGTCATGAAAGCGCGGATTGCGTCATCCATCTCTCAAAATCCTCACGAGCCCGCTGGGCAATGAGTTGCCGTTTCTTCTCTTTGTCCCTGGTCGGCTGGGCGAGTGGCGGGAAGAGGCCGTAATTCGTATTCATCGGCTGGAAATGTTTCGGGTCGGATGAGGCCACATGGCCCACCAGGCATCCGTGAGCCGTGGTGGCCGGTGGTGTCACCAAGGGCAGGCCTGCGAGAGCCCGTGCCGCATTGATGCCCGCGAAGCCGCCCATGGCGGCCGATTCGGTATAGCCTTCCACGCCGACCAATTGCCCTGCGAAGAACAAGGTGCCGCGCGATTTAAACTGCAACGTATTCAAGAGCAACTGAGGAGAATTAATAAAGGTGTTGCGATGCAGGCTGCCGTAGCGGAGGAACTCCGCCTGTTCCAGGCCGGGGATCATGCGAAACACCCGTTTCTGTTCCGGGTAGGTGAGCTTCGTCTGAAAACCGACCATGTTGTAGCAGGTCTTATGGATATTTTCGGTCCGGAGCTGGATGACCGCTGTCGGTCTCCTGCCGGTCTTGGGGTTGTCGAGTCCAACCGGTTTCAGCGGGCCGAAGAGCATGGTCTGCCGGCCTCGTTCCGCCATAACTTCTATGGGGATGCAGGCTTCAAAGTAGGGGGTCTTCTCAAATTCTTTCGGCTGGACCTTTTCGGCCGCCATCAGGGCGTCGTAAAAAGCGTTGTATTGAGCCTCATCCATCGGACAGTTCAGGTAGTCGGCGCCTCCTTTGTCATAACGCGAGGCGGCGAAGACGATATCCATATTGATCGACTCGGCGTCGATAATCGGGGAGATAGCATCGAAGAAATACAAATGGTGCGATTGCGTCACCGCACGGATCGCCGCCGACAGTTTGTCCGACGTGAGGGGGCCTGTGGCAATGATGCAGAGGCAATCCGTCGGGATTTCCGTGATCTCCTCATGCAGGATGCGGACGTTCGGATGGCTTTCCAGTGCTTGAGTGATTTTGAGTGAAAACTGGTCGCGATCGACGGCGAGTGCTGAGCCAGCCGGCACCCTGGCCTGTTCGGCCGAGGCAATAATCAACGACCCCAGCCGCCGCATTTCTTCTTTGAGAATGCCGGGAGCGTTCAACGGATCGGCTGACCCGAGGGAGTTGGAGCAGACCAACTCAGCCAAACCGCCGGTCTTATGCGCTTTCGTCATCTCCTTGGGACGCATCTCATAGAGCGTCACCTTCGCGCCCCGGTTGGCCGCCTGCCAGGCTGCCTCGGAGCCGGCCAGACCACCCCCTATGATGACGATGTCATCTCTCATGCCCACAAATGCTCCTCTCAGGGAAAATGGGAAGGACGCATTTTAGAAACCGAGTTTCAGGGAAGTCAAGGCGCAGCCGCAGGCCATATGTCAACGGCTCGCATCATTCCACTCTTGCAATTGAACCCGCGAATTGCTCCGTGCTAGACTTGGTCCGCGTGGGCGATTGGCTCAGTGGTAGAGCGCTTCCTTCACACGGAAGAGGCCACAGGTTCGATCCCTGTATCGCCCACCATGCTTTTCTGCTTCGAACCCCGATACACCGCTCGGCCGGGTTTGCTCGATAATTGCCTCGTTCCTAGACAGAATCAGGGATGTCGGCTACACTTCACACTGTATTTCGGGGATCGCTTAGGTCACTGTCGATGGGATCGAACAAAGTGAGGTTACGTATGCGACCAACATCATGGGTAATTGGTGCGGTGCTGACGGCGGTGCTTGCAACAGGATGTACGACGACGAATCAAGCAGGCACGGCGTCAGAGAAAGAGTACAATCCTCCAACAAGTATTTACAACGTGCTCGATAGCACGGCCTTGGTGTATTCAGATCCTACGGCAGGCAGCCCGATCAATGACAATCCGATCCGCTGGTTGGGTTTCTTGTTCCACCCGCTCGGGCATGCGGTCGATTATGCAGTGAATCGGCCAATCTATGCTTTCACCGGCGCCTTCCCGTATTTGTTTGGCTATACCGCTGAAGACAATATGCAGGATAGCCAGCGCCGGTAATACGGCGCTCGCAGCTCCTCACGAAAGCCCGCTCCCTCATCTGGAGCGGGCTTTTTCTTGCCTATTCGCAAAGCCTCCCGAATTCGTGTAAGTTTCATTGGCGTCAGACTCTGGATTTTTGACCGGAGACCGTATGCCGTTGCACCGCCGATTCGGTACTCTCGCGATAAGCAGCATCCTATTCAGCCTGATAGCGGGATGTAGCAGTCCGCCTCCTCCGATTCGACCCAATCTTCCTCCCTCCGAGAGCGACCTCGTTCTGCTCAAGACGACGGCAGCGTTGTGCGATCGCAAGCCCGATGTTCTGAAGAAAGTTCCACCCAAAACATTCACGGTGAGAGCCTGGGGAAGCGGCCAGGAATTGGTCTACTCCGCGGCGCAGAGTCCTTCACATGCTGACGAATCATATTTCTTCGACGAGGACGGAATGCTTGTGGGGGCGATTTTTATGTTCCCGAGTGGACTGGATCTCGAGCCCTATCCGGTCTTGAGAAAAACGTTGCTTGCGTTGAAGCCACAGTTAGAATTTTATCTGAACGTCTCGCAGTTAGCGACGAAGGCCAATATGGATTCCAGCGCCATCTTCGATACCGGCGATGAGAAAACGACCGTCGAATATCTGGTGACCGGCAACCGGGAGCATATGATTCTCCTCACGGCTTCTTTCACGATTGACCCGTATGTCCGGCTCTTTTCGCCCTACCGACGAGAATTCCTCGATAGGCTCAGACAGCCAGCTGGCGGCAAGTCGGGAATGAAGATTGAGAGTCAGGGGAGCGAAGACAAAGAACCATTTGTCTCGTTGCAACAGTTCGCCAGGGGTCAGACGGCGCAATTGGCCTATTGCAAGGACAAGGATTACGACATCGCCGCAGATGCCTATCAGAAGTCGATCACGAGCGGCTTTGCCAATAAAGTGTGGATGGCGGAAGCCCACCATCGGTTGGGTGTCTCGTTGGATGCGAAAGGACAGTTTGAAAAGGCGAAGGCTGAAATGCTTCAGTCCCTCGCCATCCGGCCGAATGTTCCTGAAGTCATGAACAATCTGGGGGCGGTCCACAATAAACTCGGCGAGAAAGCTGCGGCTATGAGTCTATTTGAGAAGGCGGTGATCCTGCGACCGAACTATGCCATGGCCCGGTACAATCTCGCGGAGGCCTACGAGCCGACGAATCCGAAACGGGCTCTCGCCGAATATGAAACCTTCCTGGCGCTTGTCGAGGGAATTCCCGAAGAAGAGGGGAGAGTTGCCCGGGTCAAGGAGCGATTGAAGGTCCTGAAAAAACCGTGAAGGAGAGACGGGGAGCCTGGGTTACCGGCGAGACTGTTCTTTCTGCTCCTGAAGAGTTTTGCACTCGATACAGAATGTCGTGACGGGGCGGGCTTTGAGCCGCTTGTAGGGAATATCTTCACCGCATTGCTCGCAGATGCCGTAGGTCTGGTTCTTCATCCGATCCAAGGCTTCATTGACCTTCTTGAGCAGTTTCTGCTCGCGTTCCATGATCCGCATGGAAAAGCGCTGATCCTCTTCTGCCGACGCCTGATCACTCACATCCGGTAACGCTTCCGGGGTCTTGTGCTGTGTCAGCACTTCTCCCACCTCTTCAAGCAGGTCAGCGCGCTGCCGTTCCAGGGCTCGTTGAATGTCAGGATACTTCGAACGAATCTTTGAAGAGGCCGGTTTCTTGGGAGAAGCCGGTTTCTTGGCCTTGGCGGATACGGTGCGGGCGGCAGTCTTCGAGCGCGAAGAAATGGTACGTGAAGCGGATGTCTTTTTCTGGGGAGTACGTGCCTTCATGGATGCGGGCTCCGATCATCCCGAACGAGCGGGGACTATAGCAGCCGTCCAAAGAATGGGTCAACGGGAATGATGCCGAGGGGCGCGGAGTCTACAAGTCCCGGCGGCCCTCAATCGACTTCAGTAACGTGACTTCGTCGGCATACTCGATATCCATGCCGACCGGGATCCCGTAGGCGATACGGGACACACGGCTGACAAAGGGCTTGAGCAATCTGGTGAGATAGATCGCGGTCGCTTCTCCTTCAATCGTCGGACTGGTGGCGAGAATGACTTCGTCCACGCCGCCGAGCTTCACCCGTTCAACCAGTTCCTCTGCCCGAATATCTCCCGGGCCGATGCCATCGAGAGGAGAGAGGGTGCCCAGCAGCACGTGATAGAGACCGCGATAGCCGGCGGCCCGTTCAATCGCGTAGGTCGTGCTGGGTTCTTCCACGACGAGGATTTTGGTCCGGTCCCGTTTGGGATCGAGGCAGAATTCACACAAATCGCCTTCAGCGATGTTCCTGCATTGACGACAAAATGCCAGCCCGTCCTTGACCGCGCGGATGGCATCAGCCAACCGGAGTGCGTCCTCACGCTCTGCTTTGAGCAAGTGAAAGGCCAGCCGTTGTGCGCTCTTCTGTCCGACACCGGGAAGGCGAACCAGTTCTTTTACGAGTCGGGCAAGTAATCCACGTTGATCGATTGACATGATTGAATCGGTGGTAATCCGTTGAGACGATATCGAGCGTAAGCCGGTGCGTTAAAACAGTCCAGGCATCTTCATCCCGCCCGTCAGGGCCTTCATGTCCTGCTCCATCAGGTCCTTGGCCTTTCGGAGCGCATCGTTAGACGCGGCCAGCACGAGGTCCTGGAGCATCTCTACGTCGCCGCTTTTGCCGACCTCGGGATCGATGACGACACTCACAATTTGCATGGCGCCATTGGCTGTCACGGTGACGCTGCCGCCGCCGGCCGTGCCGGTGGCGATCTTGGTCGCGGCCTGCTCCTGGATCTTGGCCATCTGATCCTGCATGGCTTTCGCTTGCTTCAAAATGTTCGACATATCGCCAAAGGGATTCTTCATTCGCCGGTCTCCTTCTGTGCCACGGTGCGTACCGCCGCGAGATCCGCACCGAAAATATCCAAGGCCTGTTTTGCAACCGGAGTCGCTCGCGCCCGCTCAAACAGCACCATGCGCTGTTCCTGTTCCTTGGCCGCCCGCACCTGGGCCATCGTAAGCCCCGGGGGATCCGATGCGGACAGCTCGACTACCCGGATGCGAATCGGTTGGCCGACATGCCGCTCGCAGAGCGTCGACAAGGCGCGGAGATTATCTTCCTTTTCCATCATGGAACGGGCCAGCGTCGCCTGTTTCGCAAAACCGATCGTGACCTGTCCCCCTTCCAACGAGACAAACCGGCCGGCCTCCAAAAACGGAGCGAAATTGGGAAACGAGGCTGCGACTTCTTCCTGGACCAGTTCCCAATTGAGCGTGGACAACTCCGATGATCTGGCAGGGGCGGATGAATCGACCGCCGTCGTTTGCGTCCCGCCCGGTGGGGTCGGAGGAGACAAGGCCTTGTCCAGCTTGGAGTCCTGAAGCGTTGAGGCCTGCACCGGTTGAATTGTCGGAATCGGCTTCGATGCAACCGGCGTTGCCGGGCGCGCCGAGGCAGATGAGGGGCCGGTGCGCGGGGGCTGTGGTGCCGATCCAACTAGTGCGGCAGGACGCGGTGTGGTGGCAGTTGCACTCGGCGCAGGTCTTGGCGCGGCTGATGGAGTAGGCGCCGATGTGTCCGGCTTCACGGATGGCTTTTGCACGGATGACGAGGTCGCCGCCTGTGGCGGGATATCGGCGCGTCGCTCCTGCTGTCGAATCAGGCGGGTCGCGCGTACGGCCGCGGCTTCCAACACAAAACGTGGATGGGCGCTAAAGCGCAAGGAATCTTCAGCTTGCGAGAAGATCGTCAGGAGCTCTTGAAGTTGTTCCGGCGTCAGCTTCTTGGCTTCTACGGCCAATTGTTGAATGTCTTCTTCCGAGGCTTCGATCAAGCCGCGCAACTCCGGGCCGGCAGTGACGACCGAAGCGACCAGGAGATTACGGAGATATTCCACCACATCGGAGCAAAAGGCTTTCAGGTCATGGCCCTGATCCAGCAGATGGGCGAGGACGGCTAGTGCGGCGGGACTGTCCTGCGTGAGAATTGCGGCACTCATGCCCTGCACGAGTTCCTGCGGCACGGCGCCGAGCAGCACTTCCAGGTCGGCATGGGCAATCGTTTTCCCGCCGAACGCCACGGCCTGATCGAGTAGGCTTAATCCGTCGCGCATGCTGCCTTCGCTCGCCCGTGCGAGTGCGGTGAAGCTGCGGTCTTCGATCGTCATGCCGTCTTGCGTGGCGACGTGGCGGAGGCGGTCGATAATCTCCTGGCGCGCAATCCGCCGGAAATTGTAATGCTGGCAGCGCGACATGATCGTGGCCGGAATCTTGTGAATTTCTGTCGTCGCGAAGATGAATACGACATGGGAGGGCGGCTCTTCCAGTGTCTTGAGCAACGCGTTGAAGGCCGAGTTCGACAACATGTGCACTTCGTCGATGATGTAGACGCGGTAGTGCCCGCGAAAGGGGGAGAACTTCACGTTCTCGCGAATCTCCCGTACATCGTCGACGCTGGTATTGGAGGCACCGTCGATCTCCATCACATCGACAGAGGTGCCTTGCGTGATCTCGACGCAGTTGACGCAGGTATTACAGGGATGGCCGGTCGGCCCCTGTTCGCAGTTCAACGCTTTGGCCAGAATGCGGGCGACGGTCGTTTTGCCGACCCCACGGGTGCCGGAAAACAGGTAGGCATGCGCGATACGTTTGGTGTCGACCGCGTTCATCAGTGTCTGAACGACGTGCGACTGCCCCACGACATCATCGAACGTGCCGGGCCGGTATTTGCGTGCGGAGACTTGATAGTCCATTACGAGCGGCTCATGTGCAAACGAAGCGGGGCCAGGTGATCCTGCGGCACACAAAACTGACCGCTTACCGTTGCTTCCTTCCGGACCTGGCGGGGTTCACAGGGTCTTGTTGCACAGGGCCCGGCCCCTATTCAGGCTGCTGAAAATGTCCTCCGGCATCGTTCTCAGTCGCTCATCCCCCTCAACGTACCATCCTGAGTACGCCTCGGGGCCTGAACTCCTTGCGGCCTTGCCGAAGACCATTTTGAGCAGCCTGGTACGATTGTGCTTCGACCGAGCAAGTCCGCAAAGGATCAGGCCGAGCTAGTTCTGTATGGCGGAGAGGGTGGGATTCGAACCCACGGTCCCATTGCTGAGACGCATGCTTTCCAAGCATGTCGATTCGACCACTCTCGCACCTCTCCGCGCCCATACGAGAGGCGGGATTGTAGCACTGCGGTCTAGTATGCGGCAAGGCGCGAACGAGCGGAGGCGGTACAGTATTTGACCCTCTAGGGGGTGTTTCCTATACTGCGGGTTGGAATTGGAGGTGCAGGATGAAAATCATGATCGGTATCGGTGTGTTGATCGCGGTGCTGGTCGGGGTGGCGCTGCTCCTCCCGTTCATCGTCGACCTGAATAAATATCAAGAGCAGTATCGTCCGCTGATCGAGGACGCGTTGAATCGCAAGGTGACGCTGCAGGATATTCGTTTGACCATCTGGCCCAGGCTGGGCGCGCGGGTGGCGGGATTCACGGTCATCGAGGATCCGGCCTTCGGAACCGGTCCGTTTGCCTCTCTGTCCTCGGTCGATGTCGGGGTTAAGCTGATGCCCTTGCTGAGCGGCCAGGTCGAGGTCGAAGAGATTACGCTGCGCGAACCCGTGATCACCGTCATCAAGAACAAGAACGGGGTGCTGAATGCGGCGACCTTGGGGCGCAAGGGAGTGGCGGCGCCGGAGACGCCGTCGCGCGCACCGGTGCCGTCCCCGGACGGGCCTCTAAAGATTCTCGCGCTTTTAGCGGTGGACCGGGTGTCTCTCGTCGAGGGAAAGGTCACGTACCGGGACTTCTCTCAGGCGAAGCCGGTTGAATATATACTCCAAGACATGGAGTTTCTCCTGCAGTCGGTTCATCTGGGCAGCAGTCCGAATCTTCATCTGGGGCTGACGGTTCAGCCGATGAATCTCCCGGTATCCCTCGATGGCACGTTCGGCCCGCTCAAGGAGACGGCGGACTTGGATGCGATCAACCTCCAATTGGCGCTGGGGAAAACGAATTTTGCGATCTCCGGAAAGACGGCGGGATCGCATATGGCCCTCACGGTGACGGCGCCGGTCATCAATACCGCCAACTTGCCGATGGCGTTGCCGCTCAAGAAGCCGGTCGAGGTGAAAGACTTCAAGGTCGCGGCGGAGATGAAGGGGCCGGATATGCGTTTGTCCGATCTCTCTTTTCAGGTTTTTGAGGGGAAAGTGGTTGCGCAGGGCGGGCTCACGTCAGGGGCTGCGGCTCCTCCATTCAACGGAAAGCTGACGCTCAATGGACTGCAGCTGGGCCCCGCGATTGATGCAGTCGCCGAGACACCGGTTTCGATCAGCGGCTCTGCCGGGGCGGACCTTTCAGTGAAGGGTCAGGGCTTTGCCATGCCGGACCTGACAAGGGCGCTGGAAGGCGCCGGTCATGTCGCGGTGAAAGACGGCAAGATCGACGGGGTAAATTTGCTTCAGGAGGCCGTGTCGATTTTGAAGGTCGCCGGCATTTCAGTCGGGGAAGCCAAAGCCACGGCGTTCTCGACCATCGAGACGGATCTCGCGATCAAGCAGGGCGTCGTGATGTTGCAGAACATGCTGATGGACAGTCACGATTTTCAGGCGACCGGAGGCGGGACGATCGGGTTTGATCATGCCCTCAACATGACGGTGAATTTGCGCCTATCGGAGGCCTTGAGCCAGCAAGTGGCCGGATCGTCTCCGGTTGCGCGACTGGCAGTGAAGGAGGGCCGGCTGACGTTGCCGCTCCTAATCGGCGGCTCGCTTGAAGCGCCGTCGTACGGGCTTGATATGAAGGGATTGACGGGAAAAGTGCAGGAGCAGATCAAGCAGAAAGCGGAAGAAGCCATCGGCGGATTGCTCAAAGGCACGACCAAGCCGAAAGATCTGGAGCAGGAAGGGAAGCAGCTGCTCAAGGGATTGTTCAGTCGTTAGGGAGTACGGCACATGCTTGCAATGGATAGCCTCACGCAATACGCGGTGAAGTATGGTCTGCAGGCCCTCGTGGCCATCGGTATTTTTGCCGCCGGTTCGCTGGGCGCCCGCTGGGCCGGGAACCTGATGCAGCAGGCGCTGGAGCGGCAGACACTGGAGCCGCCGGTGCGGATGCTGCTCGTCCGCATCGTCAAAATCGTCGTCCTCCTGTTTACTGCTGTCATTGCATTGGAAGCGCTTGGTGTGCCGATTGCGCCGTTGGTCGCGGGGATCGGCGTGGCCGGTGTCGGGATCGGTCTGGCGTTGCAAGGCGTCTTGAGCAATGTGATGGCGGGGCTCTCGATCATTTTTACGAAGCCGTACAAGGTCGGGGAACATATCTCACTGCTGGGCGTCCATGGCGATGTCGTGATGATCGATATCTTTTCCACGACTCTGATGCACTCCGATCATTCCCGCGTGGTGATTCCGAACCGTAAGATTGTCGGGGAAATCTTGCACAACTTTGGGACGATTCGACAACTGCACTTCACAGTGGATGTGCCCTATAAGACCGATTTGAATCAGGCCCTGGCGATTGTGCGGGAAATTGTGGAGGCCCACTCGCATGTGCTCAAAGATCCACAGGCGGCGATCGGTGTGAGTAGATTGGGACAGCCTGCCATTACGATTGCTGTCGAGCCCTGGACTCAAGTCGTGCACTACGGATCGCTGCAGGGAGAGCTCAGCAAGGCGATTGTCGAACGGTTTCGTGCAGCGCAGATCGAGTTCCCTTCGCCTTCGCAGACTGTGTCCGCCAGGTAAAATTCCCTGAGAGGCCTCCGGTAGAGTTGACAGTTCCTCGCCGGCAATGGTAGCTTGGCGCGCTTATTTTAGTGCGGACAGCACGACAATTATCCGTGTGCCCATTGTGGAAGTGAGTGGACAAGGACCGTGATTAAGACAGCAGTTGCGCGACGTTACGCCAAAGCCCTCTTCGAGCTTCTCGATTCCTCCACTATCGAAGCGACGCGGGGTACTCTCAATGGCCTGGGACAGGCCATGCAGGACTCTGTCTCCCTTCGACACGTGGTCGCGTCTCCGGTGTTTGGCATGGAAGAAAAGATTGCCGTGCTCACCGAGATCGGGGGCCGATTCGGATGCCCCCAGGCCGGAAAGGCCTTTATCGGGCAGCTCGTGAAGAAGAATCGCATCGGGTTTCTACCGGAAATCGCCGACGCCTTCGGGAAACTCGTTGATCAATCAAAGGGTACTCAGCAAGTGACCGTGTCGAGTGCCGCTGCGTTACCCACGGCAGAACAAGACCGCATCAAAACACGCCTTCGCGAAACCCTGAAGCGAGACGTGGATATCACCTTTCAGACCGACGCCAGTCACCTCGCGGGCCTGCAGATTTCTATCGGCAGCACGGTCGTCGATAGTACCGTCCGAGGTCGCTTGCACGCCATGCAGAGCCTGTTGACGAAGGAGTAGCCATGCAGATCAAGGCAGATGAAATCAGTGCGATTATTAAAGAGAAAATCAAAGGCTTCGACAAGCAGGTCGATGTCAAGGAGACCGGCTCGGTCATCCAGGTCGGCGACGGGATTGCCAAGGTCTACGGACTCGACGGAGCCATGGCCGGAGAAATGCTGGAATTTCCCGGCGGACTCTATGGCATCGCGCTGAACCTCGAAGAAGACAACGTCGGTGCCGTGTTGATGGGCGAAGACACCGCGATCAAGGAAGGCGATCCCGTCAAGCGCACGGGCCGTATCGCAGAAATCCCGGTCGGCGAAGCCCTGATCGGCCGCGTTGTCAATGCTATCGGTCAACCGATCGACGGCAAGGGCCCGATCAAGTCGGAGCACTCTTCCCGCATCGAAGTCGTCGCCCCCGGTGTGAATACCCGTCAATCTGTCCGCGAGCCCCTGCAGACCGGCATCAAGGCGATCGACGCCATGATCCCGATCGGACGTGGCCAGCGCGAGTTGATCATCGGCGACCGGCAAACGGGGAAGACCGCGATTGCAGTCGATACGATCATCAATCAAAAGGGCTTGGGCGTGTTCTGCATTTACGTCGCGGTCGGACAAAAGCGTTCGACCGTCGCCCGCGTCGTCAAGACACTCGAAGAAAACCACGCCATGGAATACAGCATTGTGGTCGCGGCGACCGCCAGCGATCCGGCGCCGATGCAGTTCTTGGCGCCCTTCGCCGGTGCGGCGATCGGGGAATATTTCCGCGATAACGGCAAGCACGCGCTGATCGTCTACGACGACCTGTCGAAGCACGCCGTGGCCTATCGGCAGTTGTCGTTGTTGCTTCGCAGACCGCCGGGACGCGAAGCCTATCCGGGCGACGTGTTCTATCTGCACTCACGCTTGTTGGAGCGTGCGGCCAAGTTGAGCGAAAAGCTCGGCGGGGGCAGTTTGACGGCGCTTCCGATCATTGAAACGCAAGCCGGCGACGTGTCGGCTTACATTCCGACCAACGTGATTTCGATCACCGACGGCCAGATTTATCTCGGCAGCGATTTGTTCTATTCCGGTATCCGCCCTGCGATTAACGTCGGTCTGTCGGTCTCCCGCGTCGGCGGATCCGCGCAGATCAAGACGATGAAGCAGGTCGCCGGTACCTTGCGGCTCGATCTCGCGCAGTATCGCGAAATGGCGGCCTTCTCGCAGTTCGGCAGCGAACTCGACAAGGCGACGCAGATGCAGCTCGCGCGAGGCGTCCGCATGGTGGAATTGCTCAAGCAGGGCCAGTACAAGCCGATGCCGGTGGCCGATCAGGTGCTCTCGATCCATGCCGGCGTCAACGGGTATCTCGACGATGTGCCGGTGGACAAGGTGCTGCAGTTCGAAGCGGACTATCTTCACTATGTGCAGCAGCATCATCCCGACTTGAAGAAGGAAATTGCCAGCATCGGCAAGATCGACGACAAGGTGGGAGCCCGGCTGAAAGAAATCATCACGACCTTCAAACAGAAGATGGGATACGGCGCAAAATAGCCGTCAGCGTTCAGCTATCAGCATTGCGCTGAGGGCTGATGACTGACTGCTGAAAGCTCAGAAACCATGCCGAGTTTACAAAGTCTGCGCCGCAAGATTGCGGCCTTCAAGAATACGCAGAAGATTACCAAGGCCATGAAAATGGTGGCTGCGGCGAAGCTCAAACGCTCGCAGGATCGGATCCTTGCGGCGCGTCCTTATGCATTGAAGATGCGCGGAGTCTTGAGCAATCTGAGCCAGCGGGTGAACCGTTCCGCCCATCCGCTCTTGCAGAAGCGCGAGGGGAAGAAGATTGAAGTGCTGGTGATCACCAGCGATCGCGGACTCTGCGGCGGCTTCAACGGCAACATTGCGCGCAAAAGTGTCGAGTTCGTTCGTCAGTGCGAATCCCGAGGGCTTCAGGTCAATCTCAGCATCGTCGGCCGCAAGGGACGCGACTACTTCCGACGTCGGACCTGGCCGATCCGGCAGGAGTGGACCGGGGTCTTCGATAAACTCAGCTTCGAACATGCCCTCGATATTGGCGGTGATCTGACCGACAATTTTGTGAAGGGCACGTTTGACGAACTCTACGTTGTTTATAACGAGTTTAAATCGGCCATTCAGCAGCGGGTCATCGTCGAGAAATTATTCCCCATTGACGCGGCCACCGAGTTCGGCGCGGCTCAGGCCGAAGGGACGACCGGCGGGAGCTATCTATATGAGCCGGATGAAGCGGATTTGTTGAATGTGCTGGTGCCGAAGCATTTTCAAGTGCAGGCCTATCGTATTCTGTTGGAGTCGGCCGCGGCCGAACATGGCGCACGTATGGCCGCGATGGATGGCGCGACACGGAATGCCGGACAACTCATCAAGAAAGTCACGCTCTACTACAACAAGACCCGGCAGGCCGCGATTACGAAAGAACTCATGGATATCGTCGGCGGCGCAGAAGCGTTGCAATAGTCAGTTACGTTGAAGAAGGAGTCAGCCGTGAGCACAGGAAAAGTCGTTCAAGTCATCGGGCCCGTGGTGGACGTGGAGTTTCCTCCCGGCCAACTGCCGAACATCTACAACGCGCTGAAAGTGATCCAGGAAGAAAATAAGGCTGCCGGTAAGCCGGCCGTTCGGATCACACTGGAAGTCGCCACGCACCTCGGTGAAAACCGGGTCCGCGGTATTGCCATGTCGACCACCGATGGTCTGACGCGCGGAATGGATGTCCATGACACCGGCGCGCCGATCTCTGTGCCCGTCGGCCGTGAAACGCTCGGCCGCCTCATCAACGTGCTCGGTGAGCCAGTCGATGAAAAGGGGCCGATCAATACCAAGAAGACCTATCCGATCCACCGACCCGCTCCGAAACTCGAAGATCAGGACACTAAGACTGAAGTGCTCGAGACCGGCATCAAGGTCGTCGATTTGCTGGAGCCTTACAGCAAGGGTGGAAAAGTCGGACTCTTCGGCGGCGCCGGCGTCGGCAAGACCGTCATCATCATGGAGCTGATCAACAACATTGCCTTGCACCACGGCGGTTTCTCAGTGTTTGCCGGCGTCGGTGAGCGGACCCGTGAAGGTAACGACCTTTGGCACGAAATGCAGGAGTCGAAAGTCATCGATCCTGACGATTTCACCAAGTCGAAAGCCGCGTTGGTCTATGGCCAGATGAACGAGCCGCCCGGAGCCCGTCTTCGCGTAGCACTGACCGGTTTGGCCGTCGCGGAATTTTTCCGTGACGAAGAGAATCAGGACGTGCTCCTGTTCGTCGACAACATTTTCCGGTTTACCCAAGCCGGTTCAGAGGTGTCAGCCTTGCTCGGCCGTATGCCGTCAGCCGTCGGGTATCAGCCGACCCTTTCGACCGAGATGGGTCAATTGCAAGAACGTATTACCTCGACCAAGCGTGGATCGATCACGTCGGTGCAGGCCATCTACGTGCCAGCGGACGACTTGACCGACCCGGCGCCGGCTACCGCGTTTGCCCACTTGGACGCGACTACCGTGTTGTCGCGCCAGTTAGCTGAGTTGGGAATTTATCCGGCGGTCGATCCGCTGGACTCCACCTCCCGTATTCTCGATCCGCAAGTCATCGGTGAAGAGCACTATAAGGTCGCCCGCGGCGTCCAGTCCGTGCTCCAAAAATATAAGGATCTGCAGGACATTATCGCGATTCTCGGTATGGACGAATTGTCCGAAGACGACAAGATGGCCGTGGCTCGTGCGCGGAAGATCCAGCGATTCCTGTCGCAGCCGTTCCATGTCGCCGAAGCGTTTACCGGATCGCCGGGCAAGTATGTGAAGCTGAAGGATACGGTTCGTAGCTTCAAGGAAATCCTTGAGGGCAAGTACGATCACCTCCCGGAACAAGCGTTCTATATGGTAGGTCCGATCGAGGAAGCCGTGGCGAAGGCCGAGAAGATGGGTGTGAAGGTATAGTGGCGGAGCGAGCAGGATGCCCTCTTTGCTCGCGCACCCCCCCACGATAAAGCTGTGGTCGGTGCATGCGCGCAGTAGAGGGCATCCAGCTCGCTCCCGTGAGTTTGAAGTAGGGAAGAAGGAAAGAGATGGCGGGAAAGATTCTGTTAGAAGTGGTGACTCCGGAGAAGCAGCTGCTGAGTCAGCAGGTGGATGAAGTTATCGCGCCTGGCTCGGAAGGTGAATTCGGTGTCTTGCCAGGCCATTGCTACTTCCTCTCCACGCTTCGGATCGGCGAGCTTCGATATCGTGTGGGTGATCAGACGAATCATATGGCGATCCTCTGGGGTTACGCCGAAGTCACTCCGACTAAGGTCACGGTCATGGCGGAGATCGCTGAGAAGGCCGAGGATATTGACGTCGGCCGTGCTCAAGCTGCGGTTGAAAAGGCTGAACAACGTCTGAAGGCCGGCGGTCTTCCCTCGGAGGTCAAAGAAGCCGAAATCAGCCTCGAGAAAGCCCGTCTTCGTAAAAAGATCGCCGAACGCGCTCGTAAACCAAGCCACGCTTAGACCGCTCTCACCTTCTCGATTCATTTCTTCTCCAGCCAGTCGAGGTTGACTCACGTTCACTTTCGCTGGCGTAGCATTTGTGATTCTCCGTTCACTATCTCAACATAACCGATAGGAATCGGTCTGGACGAATCGCCGCCAGCGCGACCCCCTCCCCACCTTTGTGTCACAGACAAGAGGTGATTGGCCTGGCATCCTTTGATGAAGGACGAATCATCAGAAAAGACAAAGGGGGATTGAACATGGGCAGATCACCTCAAGACTGTTCGGACGTCATGTATGCGGATGTAGCCAAAGAGCTTCGTCGGTCAGAACGAGTGACCGTTTCATGCCACCTGACCTATTCGGCCTTCACCGAGGAAATGTTGATTGTGGGGGAAGGGACGGCTGTCGACATCTCGCAAGAGGGGCTAGGGATCGAAGGGAATCAGCCTGTGGAAGACGGGATGCGCCTGACGCTCTGCCTTGCCTTGCCTGACGATGAAGGGCCGATCTTAATTGATGAGGTCCGCGTGGTGTGGGTCAAAGGCAGCCGCTTTGGGGTGGAATCAATTCTCATCGATCCGCGGTCACGCATCCGAATCGAGCACTTCTTACTCTCTAAGAAACTAAATGCGCCGGCAGGGCGCGAACGAATCTGTCTCCGGTTGAAAATGTAGATGCCATCTTCATCCAAGACGGAGCAGAGAATGGCAACGGCGTCCTCTTCAATGATCTCGATCCCAATCTGATTTCTGTCACTGCCAGGCTTGTACTCGTGGATGAATGCGGAATGCGCCTGCTCCCTGGTAAAGAGAAACGGTGGTAGCCCAACCGGAAGGGGGTAGCCGATAGTCCGAAGTCCCCGGGAAGAGAGCAACCAATATCCTGATAGGCCACATTGATTTTCGTCAGAGGCTCCAGTAGCCTCTCTCTCATGCACACAGAATTCATCGTCACCTCCGGCGAGCAGCCTAAACGTCTGGATATCTTTCTCGCCAATCATCAACGAGATATTTCCCGCTCCGCCTTGCAGCGCCTGATCGAACTTGGGCGCATTCGCATCAACGAGCAGGTCGTCAAGGTAAGCCAGAAGATCAAGCCGGGCGATAAAATTACGATGGATGTGCCGAAGCCCGAGCCGCTTGCACTTCAGGGAGAGGCGATCCCCCTGGAAGTGCTCTTTGAAGACGACAGTCTCCTGGTGCTCAACAAGCCGTCCGGCATTGTGGTTCACCCGGCGCCGGGCAATTGGACTGGGACTCTGGTCAATGCGCTGCTCCATCACTTTCAGACATCGGGAGGAACCGTCTCAGCGATCGGGGGGAAAGAACGCCCAGGACTCGTCCATCGCCTGGACAAGGAAACCTCGGGGGTCATGGTGATTGCCAAGACGGATCAAGCGCATCGACATCTCGCTGCACAGTTCAAGGAGCATACGATTACAAGGGTGTATGAGGCCTTGATCTGGGGCGTTCCTAAAAAGGGCCACGGCCTTATCGAATTGGCGATCGGTCGGGACACCAAAGAGCGCAAAAAGATATCCACGAGAACCACCAGTCCACGGGAGTCTGCGACGGAATATCAGGTGGATCAACGGTATGGCAAAGTGGCATCTCATGTCCTCCTCTACCCTCGGACTGGGCGCACACATCAGCTTCGGGTCCACCTCACCTCCCTCGGTCACCCCATACTTGGGGACCCGACATACGGTGGCCGAAAGGTCTGCGCGATTGATGAGGTGGCGATTCCGCGTGTCATGCTCCATGCTCGAACACTCGGCTTCACGCACCCCACGACCGGGATGCGACAGGACTTTACTCGACCGTTCCCATCCGATATGGAGACGGTGACCCAAGCGCTTCAACAGCTACGAGCATCGAAGCTGAACAAAGAATCATGAGTGGTGAATCGCTCCGGACGAACGCCCACTCCTGAGAGGAGAATGGTATGCAAACTGCTGATATTCTTGATGCAATCGGCGCCCTCTCGGCTCAGCTGAAAGCCTATGCCGCTAAGTTGCCGCCCATTGTTCACCTATCGGCAGTGCCAACCGGTGTGAAGCCCAAGCTAGAGGCTGTGGATGATTATGAAGAGAATGTCTCTCGTGTGCGTGGTCAGAGTACGGGTACGCCTTACAAAGGATTGAACGAATCATTCGTGGCCTCATTGGAAGCCTTTGAGGTTGGGAACTTAATAGGAGCGGTGCAGCCCCTGCTGGCCGTGCTCGATCATGTGGAGCGTATGCAACGGGATAAGGAAATCGAAGTGGGCCGGATAGACGAAAAGCGGGTTGCAGAATACCGCGCCTCCCTCCACAAAATACTTCCTGGAAACAAACCTGAACTGGATGGTTCAGGGCGGGGGATGTGATGGCGGTGGAAAGCGTTCAGCCATCAGCGGTCAGCTTTAAGCCAAAAAGCCTATCAAGTGAACGGTCTAAGGCTAGGCGCTGATTGCTATATACAGACTAGGTTCTAGTCAGTGACCCATTTTGGGGCCTGTGGCGTTGGCTCCTTCACTCACGAGTCTAAACCGGACAGTTGAACCGCAATGGGGGCATTTGGCCCTGACGGTTTCAACATCGAGGAGTTCGAACTCATTCGGCTTGAGCCACATTAACTGGAAGCACTTGGGACAGCTACGGACTTGCGTTGACATCTGTTTCCTCGTACACTTCAAATCTCAAAATACAGTCTCTCAACGGGAGATACTCTAGTACACAATGCCCCCTACGCTCAAGACCACGGTTACATTTTCAGAGAAGAAGTCACTCCAACCAGAACAATTATTGACATTGTTTCAGCAGGCACCCTGGGCCAAGGGGCGGACGTTGAATGATGCCCGCGATATGCTGCGCCACACTGATGTGGCCTTATGCGCCTGGGATGGTGATCACCTTGTCGGCTTTGGCCGCGTCCTCACGGATTTCGTCTATCGTGCGACTATTTGGGACGTGATCGTCGACGAGGCCTATCAGAAGCAGGGCATCGGAGCCGAAATCGTCCAGCGTATTCTCCATCATCCCCGCCTGAAGAAAGTCGAACTCTTCTGGCTCTGCACCCGCCGACCGGGCTTCTACGAAAAGCTGGGGTTCAGTTCCAAGGAACAGACCGGTATGGTCTGGAACCGGAGCCAGCAGGCCCGGCTGGAATAATCTGTCAGCACATCATCCCGCTTCCGAAACGATACCTCATCGACGACTCAGGATTGCATTGAACTCGGTATAGCAGGTTAGCCGAGTTCGCTTGTAGAAAAGAAAAGGCAGGATGTCTGACTAGCCAAGACATCCTGCCACTTCGAGTCCGACGAAGATCGAGTCTATTAGAAATACATCTTCACGCCGAACAGGAAGCCGAATGATGAGGCGTTCCAGTCGTTGTTTCTCGCACCATCGACTGTCGCGTGGCCGTCATTCCGCTTATAGGCCATTTCGGTGTTAAGCGCGAACTGCTTCGTGATCATGTAATCCGCTCCCCAACCCAGGCGCCATGCGAACGTATTACTGGGGCTAATTCTTGTCCCGGAGCTTTCTCCGAAACTGTTCACGTTCACGCCGAAACTCATGTTGACGTAAGGACTGAGTGAACCGAAATTGACCGGCCGGAGTTCCACGGTCGGCAGCACTGACACGGTATCCTGATGTCCCAGGTCCCGCTGCTGCGGCTGCTCTCGATCAAAGGCGTGACGTTCCCACTCCAACATCATGCCAACCAGTAGCCATTTATTCAGGCTGTACATGGCTTGAAAATTCACCAGGGAGCCGACATCTGTCGAAGTGCGAAAGCCGGGCACTTCTGAAACGGTTTGGGTTACCGGCGAAAAACCCGCGCGCATACCCAGTACCCATTTTCCCGGTTCAATGCCGCCAAAGTCTTGTTTGCCGTCTTCCGCCAGCACCGGACTGGTAGACATCAGCACGCTAGCGAAAAGAGCCAAAGCTAAACCGCTGACGACCCATCGAGATGATCCCTTGCTCATGTAGTTCCTCCGTGATGGAATTGTAGAAAATAACGACAGATTAGTTTGATTAGCAAGACTTGTGCTGAATTGCTCACTTTGAGAACAATAAAATATCATGCTGCGCAGGTGCCCTCCAAGCGCTGTTCTAGGTGAAGACGATTGATCAAGGAAGCTGCGATCAGAAACTTTATTGTCAGCGATCCAAGCTCTGTAGTTATGACCCTACACATGGCACATATATGGCCGGGTCATTGTCGTTAATGGATAAGTGGGGTTAGGTGGCTGGAGCCAAGCGCCGTTCCCGTTTTGGGGAGAACAAGATTGCAAGAAAGAAGATACAGGTGGCAAGCAAGACAATAGACGGGCCGGATGGAATATCCCAGAACGCAGAAATCAGGACACCCGCTACCGATGTCGAGACGCCGATGATGATCGAGTAGAGTGTGAGCGTCCGGAGACTGTGTGTGAGCTGATAGGCCGTAGATGCGGGAATCAGAATCATTGCAAAGACCAGGATCGCTCCTACTGTTTTAAGCGAGATCACGACAGTGAGTGCGACCAATGTGAGTAGGAGGAAAAAGATTTTACGGGCTGGTACGCCCGAGGCTTCGGCCATTTCCTGATCAAAAGCGATGAAGTACAGCTCTTTCGAAAAGAGCAGAATCAGGCCCAGCACCAGTATGCTGAGCCCCCCGATCGTCCGCAGCTCCTCACTCGTAACGGACAAGACGCTCCCAAAGAGATAACCATAGACCTCAGCATTGTAGGTCTTCATGAGACCGATGAAAAGAATGGCCAGCGCCATGGTGGTGGTGTAGAGAATCCCGATCGAGACGTCCAGCTTCATCCGGCCTTTTTCTTCTACCCAGCCGGTAATCCAGACTGTGGCCAAGCCGAAAATAATCGCGAGGAGCAGCGGTGGCCACCCCATCAAATAGCCGAGCGCTACTCCGGCAAACGCGGCATGGGCGGTTCCCGCCCCGACGAAGGCGAGCCCCCGCAATACCACAAACACGCCGATGACAGAACAGAGCCCTCCCACCATCGCCGCTGCGAGGAGGGAACGTTGCATAAAGTCGTAGGTGAAAAGCTCAAACATAGGCTACTGACAATTCAATGGTGGTGATGATAGTCCTCAACGATCACGAGGTCCTTATCGGTAATAACCAGCTCCTTCCCATAGACTTGGCGAAGAATATCGGGCTTGAGCACGTCGGACGGAGGTCCTGCGGCAAACAGGCGGGTCTTGAGCAGCACGAGCCGGTCTACGTGTGACCGAATCATATTAATGTCGTGTGTGATCAAGAGCACGGTCAAGCCCAGTTCCGTATGCAGCTGTGCAATGAGTTCAATGACGGTGTGCTGGGTCGTAATATCCAGGCCGGTGGTCGGCTCATCGAGCAGGAGGACTTTCGGCTGTTGGGCCAGGGCCCGCGCAATGAATACCCGCTGTTGTTGGCCGCCGGACAGATGGCCGAGTGCTGTATCTCGATGCGCGTCCATCCCCACGTGGGCGAGGGCATCGAGAGCAATGGCCTGGTCCTTCATTGTCGTTCGTTTAAAGAGGCCCAAGGTGCCGTAGCGGCCCATCATGACGGTTTCAAGGACGGTGACCGGGAAGTTCCGATCCACGACGCCTTTCTGAGGAAGGTAGCCGATCTGGGCCCGGTGATGGCAGCGTAATTCGCCGCAGGCGCAATCAAATATACGTAAATGCCCGGTTAGCGGAGCCATGAGGCCTAAGACGGCACGGCAGAGCGTGGTTTTGCCTGATCCATTAGGGCCGATGACCCCGACAAACTCCCCCATGCCGATGGAGAGCGAAATATCCCGGAGCGCAATCACTCCGGGAAAGCCAAAGGTTGCGTGGTCAAATTGGATAATCGGGTTGGATGATTCGGACACGAAAACCAGGCTCCTTCCGGCGCTGAGCCGCACCAAGGACGATCGTTATGTCGCCTCCAGCGCGTTAGCCAATTGGAGCACATTATAGCGAAGCATGTCGAGGTAGGTCTCGGTGCCGGGGAGTCCGCCTGGTAGCGTTGTGAGGACAATCACGCGAGTTTTGGCTTCTTTCGCTAAGAGTTCGGGGATCCGTTGACTCAACTGGATTTCGGAGACGATGACCTTGATACGGTCCCTTTTGATTTTCGCGACGAGCGACTGAATCTGAAGGGCCGATGGTTCGGTGCCCGACTGCGCTTGGATTGTGGCTACAATATCGAACCCAAACCGTCTGGCCAGATAGGGCCAGGCTGGATGGTGGGCAATAAAACGCCGATCGGTCAGCTGCTTGACTCGTTCGGACAATTCCTTCCGGAGTCGATCCAATTGTCGGAGATACTTGGCTTGGTTGTCGCGAAACTCGTTGGCATGCGCCGGGTCAAGCTTAATGAGTGTCTCCGTAATGTGCCGGAGCATGGTGGCGACACTCTCTGGATCCATCCACACATGGGGATTGCCGCCGTTGGCATGCTGATGGTCGCCTGGTTGGGCAATCTCCTGATCGGTATGATCGCGGATCAATCCGATGCCATCGGAGGTCGTGACGACTACCAGCGAAGGGCTTCCGGCGTTCTTGACCAGGGCTGAAACCCAGATCTCAAGCCCGATGCCGACTTCGAAAAGAACCCGGGCTTTTCTGACCGCGATCAAATCACTGGGCTTAGGCGCATAGGTGTGTTCGTTCTCATAGCCACTCAGGAGGGACGTGACATGCACGTACGGACCGCCTACTTGTTGCGTGAGGTCTTTCAGTACCGGAATGGTGACGACGACGTTCAAGGGAGGCAGGGAAGTTGCCAGGGCATGCGACGGCACGAACGCCACGAGGCAGCATATGGCTGTGCGAATCATTGTGAAAAACATTCGAAATAGTACAAACATGGGCGGGGACGGTAGCATCGGGGTTCTGTGATGTCAACGAATTGATCCGACGCTCACATAAAATAGACTGGTGGCGCAATGGCTTGACCGCATGCCCGACTTCGATTAGCGTAGCGGCGGCGTCAGCGCGAGGCCTATTGAGAAAGGGAAGCAGGATTATGAAAGTGGTAGGACTGATGTCTGGTACGTCTGGTGATGGAGTTGATGCCGCACTAGTCGAGATCACGCGATCACGGAAGGGTCTGGATATACACACCATTGCCTTCCACGCATTGCCGTACCCGCGATCTCTACAACAGCGGATTCTTGCGGCCTCGGCCTCGGGGTCTGTTGCAGAAATTTGTCACTTGAATGCCTTGCTCGGCGAATGGTTTGCCAATGCGGCTCTCGGTGCGATTCGGACCGCAGGGCTTCGGCCCAAGGATATCGACTTAATCGGTTCTCATGGCCAGACGGTTCACCACTTGCCGCATGGGATCAAAGACGCAGGGGTTGGCGCCATTCGTTCTACATTGCAGATCGCCGAGCCTGCCGTGATTGCTGAGCGAACGGGTATTACGACGGTGGCTAACTTTCGTCCGCGCGACATCGCAGCTGGCGGGCAGGGAGCTCCGCTGACTCCCGGTGTGCATGCGCTCGTGTTCCGTCATCCCCGGCGTGCACGATTGGTGGTCAATCTTGGCGGGATCAGCAACGTCACGTATTTACCGCGGGGGAAAGGGGTGGACGGTGTCATTGCATTTGATACCGGTCCGGCCAATATGGTCTTGGATGGTCTCATGTACCGGGCGACGGACGGGCGTGTCTCGATGGATCGTGACGGACGCCTCGCCTCGCGTGGGAAGCCGGATGGCCGTTTGTTAACGAAATTACTGGCACATCCCTATTTATCGAAACACCCTCCGAAGTCGACCGGACGAGAAATATTTGGCGCACCGATGGTAGAGGAGCTTCTGGCCATTCAGGAGGCGCGACAGCTTTCGATCGAAACCCTCTTGTCCACGTGCAGTCGGTGGACGGCTGAGTCTGTAGGGACGGCCAGGCGATGGATTCAGGGAGGGATCGATGAAGTGATTGTCGGTGGTGGCGGTGTGCGGAACCGCGCCATTATGGCGCATCTTGCCGACGTATTTTCACCGGCTCCTGTCATGACGTTCGATGCGCTAGGGTGGGATAGTAAAGCGTTCGAGGCGGTCGCGTTTGCCATTCTGGCGTATCAGACGGTGATGGACCAGTGCGGCAATGTGCCGGCTGTCACTGGGGCAAGTCACCCAGCGCTACTGGGCTGCATTGTTCCCGGCGCACTGGGGTGGACACGCCGACTGAAGATCTCGTCTTGAAGGGCCGCGCGTAGCATATGGAAGTCATTCTCATTGGTTCTCTCATAGTGGGTGTGCTGTTATTGCTGCTATGGAAACGGAGACCCTCGTCAGACAGGGTGAAAGGTCATGGGCCAGTCTTTCCAGCAGGAACGAAGGTCAACCCCGCTCCATTGCTGACGGAGCAAGAAGTCTTGCTCTATAACCTTATCCGGCTAGCGGTTCAGGATCAGTATCTTGTCTTTTCGCAAGTCCCGCTCTGGGCTTTTGTCCGAGTTGAGGCGAGTGGAGAGGTTCGGGCACAGGCTTTTCGACAGATTGCACTGAAGCGTGTGGCGTTTGTCCTGGTGCACCCGGGGACGAGGCAGGTTGAGCAGGTTGTGCAAGTGGAAGATATTGCTTCGCGGGGCGGTCAAGAAAGCCGACAGCGGGTGATCGAGTCGGTGTTAGATGCTGCCGGGGTTAAGCTTGTAACTCTCCGTGTACAGAAGTCCTATACCGTTCCAGCGCTCGCATCCCTCCTCGGATGCGAGCCGGATGAGTTGTAGTGGCTGGAGGGGCCGTAGGCGGACTTGAACCCGTGTTATTCAAGTGTGTGTGAGACCGGGTCAGATTTGGCGTTGGTGGTGTCTATAGCCTTCCTGGCAAGCTCGGCTTCTGAACTGTCAGGGTACTGGTCGACCACGCGTTCAAACATCATGCGGGCTTTATCCTGGTCGCCGAGTTTTGTATAGGCTTGCCCGATTTTCAGAGTGGAGGCCGCCAGCTTCGGACTGAGTGGATAATACGAGACGACATTATAGAACGAGGCGAGCGAATCCTTATAGCGCCCCAATCGATACTGGCATTCTCCGATCCAATATTGGGCATTTGCAGCAAGGGCGGAGTGCCCATGCACTTCGATAAAGAAACGAAATCCTGCGAGCGCCGCTTCATAGTCCCGGTGCTTGAATTCTTCCATCACTCGATCATATAGGCGGCGGGAGCTGTCTTGCATTTGGCCTTGAGCCGCCAGTGGGATATTTGGCGAAAAGAGCAGGGCGCTCATTGCAACGAGGATTCCGATGCGCAAGTGCTTCTTCATGGTTTTCCTCCAACTAGCCAGCCCCCTCGGGTCTTCAGGAGGGGGATAACGCAATCGGTATGCCACGAGGAAGATAGAGCTGGGGCCTCAAAATGGTGAAAAATAGATGTGTTCTGGCATTCAGATCAGAGCTACTCTGTCACAATTCGGCCGGAGGCTCTGAATGATGACAGAATTGTACGAGTCCATTTTTGCCCAGTGTGACTTTAATGCGACGCTGTTACGGTTGGAGCAAAAAGAAGGAGCTAAGCATGGATGAGCCGGTACCATCCAATCCAGCTGGTGGCAAAACGCTGATTGTCGATGCAAGAGATCCGCGTTGCTATTCCCTCCCAAGTGACGCGCTTCGTCATGCGGAGGAACAGGATCAGATCTATATTAGACCAGGCATCTATGAAGATAAGATTTTCATCTCCGACCGTCCCGTGCGATTGATTGGTGCCGGGCGTGATCAGGTGCAGATCTTTTCCCGCCGCGGTGGGCCCTTATACATGCAGCGGGTTCCAGCTGGGCGAGTTTCAGGCATCGCATTTCGTTATGTGGGGAGCGATCAACATTCGGCCATCAACGTTCTGGATAGCACCTGCGTGATTTCCGACTGTCGCGCCATGGAAGGGATTTTGTCAGGTGTGGTGCTGTATGGCCCGGAATGTCGGGCCACCTTCTCCGGCAATGAAGTTTGTCTGAACCGGGAGTCTGGGATTTTCGTGTTTGCTGGAGCTCAACCTCGGGTAGTAGACAACCGGTGCTTCGACAATCATCATTTTGGTATTGCTGTCCGTGATGCCGGGACTTGCCCCGATATCGTCCGCAATCAATGTGAGGGGAACATGCTAAGCGGCATGCTGCTGTTTCATCATGGAGGCGCCCTGTTGGCGGATAATGTCTGCCGGGATAATCAGCACTGGGGGGTCGTGGTAACGCCCGATGCGCATCCCAATCCGGCTCCCTCCGAATTGGTCACCGCCAATGATCTTGTGTGTAATCCACGAGGAGCGTGTGTGGTGACGGACCACCCGTTGGAAGACATCGGTCGCTAGCAGAGGTGACTGCTACGAGACAAGCGGGGAGTGCGGCTTGGCATCGGATGTGTGCAGTTGAAAGGTACTGCCACCTTTTTGTTTGGCTCGGTACATCGCGGCATCGGCGTGTTTCAGGAGGTCGTCGATATCGTGATCGTCAGAGGGGTAGATGGTGATCCCGATACTGACGCCAATCGATGGGCGGTGCTGGCCCAGTTCGAAAGGCTCGCTCAGGGATTCGGTAATCCGTTGAGCCACGGTCGTGATGTCCTGTTCCGCTGAGCAACCTTCCAGGATAATCGTAAACTCGTCTCCACCCATTCGGGCTACTGTATCTACTTCTCGGACACAGAGTTTGAGCCGGTCTGCCACTGACTTGAGCAGCAAATCGCCAACATCGTGTCCCATCGTATCGTTGACCGCTTTAAAACGATCGAGATCTAACAACATCAAGCCGAGCGGGCGTTGGAGTCGTTTGCTTCGCGCCATGGCCTGGATGAGCCGATCGCGGAATAAGGTCCGATTGACCAGGCCGGTTAACTGGTCGTACTGCGCCAGATATGTCATACGTTCTTCTGCTCGCTTCCGTTCGATGGCATAGCGAATGGAGCGGGCGAGCAATTCCGGATGGCCCTGTCCCTTGACGAGATAATCCTGGGCGCCCTGCTGTACTGCTTGGAGAGACAGCGCCTGATCGCTGACTCCGCTAAGGACGATAATCGGGATCGTGGGGCTTGTGGCTTGAACTTGCTTCAATGTTGGGAGCCCATAGGCATCGGGCAAGGAAAGATCAAGCAGAATGGCGTCGTAGCGATCTCGTGCAAGATGGGCAAACGCTTCGCTGAGTCGCGTGACGTGGGTGATGTCGAATTGCTCAATGCTCCATTCAGCCAGGATGTCCCGGGTGAGGTGAGCATCGACATCATTGTCTTCGACGAGCAGCAATTTGATTATCGAAGGGCTCAATCCCGATCCCTCTGTACAAGAACATGGCGCCGAGTTTCGCTTCTCCGATCAAGGCCTCTGCATCGCTGGCTCAAGTATAGCCAAAGTCTATGTCTTCACAAGGAAATGTCAGAAATAGTAGGGAGTGATGAAACCGAATACCTAGGGAGCGGCGACTGTGAGGAGGGCCCGGAGAAGTAAGCGGTGTTGCTGCTTCTCCGGGATGTCCTATTTGGGGCTACGCGGAATGAAGGGCTTCAGCACGCCGGCGGACTTCTTCGGCTTTTTGTGACTGCCCGAGATTTTCATATAAGGAAGCGATATTTGAGTGGAGATGGGACAAGAGCTGGCCAAGTTGGGCTTCCTGCGCGATGACATTCGCTTCCATCGCCAATTTCTTTTCCTCGCTCCGACGGAAGCGCTCTTCCAGGCGCTGAACCAATTGAATCCAGCCGCGCACCTTACCTGAATCGAGCTGAGGCATTGTGGGTAGAGCTTCCGCGCGTTCAAGAGCCTTTTCAGTTTGATTCATCCAATTAATAAAGACGAGAAAATCACCGAGAGTAATGGTCAATGCGGAGGAGGTGCCTTCTTCTTCAATCACCAAGTCTTCCATACGTACTCCTTGTTTCTAATCCAACAGATTTTTGTAAAACGGATAGCGCAAGAACCACAGATTTTTCTGCATACATATGCCGACGGTACAGCACTCTTGTTCTGTTGTTCATGGACCTGGCCTGTACCCCTTTGTGCCAGAGTCCTGGGTCCACCTCCCTTCGACTTGCCCGCATTCCCATGAGCAGAAGTGCGAGAAGGAGCGTTGTGCCCACACGCCCCCATATTCTGTGGAGGATCGAGTATTACTGCGCTATAGGGAGTGTTGTCAACAGAGACTTTGTCTGAAAGAGAAGAATTCTTACTAATCGTGAGTATGGAAGGAAAATATTTTTCGTGCCAGTCGTTTGAGTAGTGGATGCGGGAGAAGTTCACTCCCTGTGCGCAAGCAGCGGCGAGTCTTCGAGCGGGTAAATGCCCCTAGGTTTCCCTTCCGGTCCTATGGCTGCCTCACAGGCATACCCACCTTCAAACGGCCATAGAAGGGATTGACCAAAAAATGAGCCTCGCACATGAACATAGCGAAAGGTAACTCCAAGGCGAGCACCCTCTGCTTCAATCTTTTGCAGGCAGGTTTCCTTTGAATAGGCTCGCCGTGAAAGGAGGATGGGGTCTCCCGTTTGGGTATGGAAGGCATTGTATTCACTCGCGCAGCCATTTATGAAAAAGACAACCCCCCACAGGGCAATGGCTCGAAGGAACCGTGGTCGCTGATTCATCACTCCCCCTTCTTTACACAACCCTCTTGCCAGCGCGTCTCCGAGCTTGCGAATCACAAAGCAACCGTAGCACAACGGGAGTCATTGATCGAGCATATCGCGGGCACTCATTGGACAATATTCGGGCCATTTCATCGAAGCGACAAAGTGTGGCGCAATGACGAAAATGCGGCTACTCCATGGACGTCTTCCCCTACATAAGTCTGGAGGTGTAGGCGTATCTATCTGGTTGAAAGTGTTGAACAGTTCATTGACGGATGGTTCTTGTGTAATGGCACAATCCATGCGGATAGGCCAGGCGTGAGGAGACCTGAAGCAACGGGCCCATGGCAAGCGGAGTACCGGGGGGAGGGCAAATGATTCCCACAACTCTCAATGACTCTAACTGTAGGCGGAGAGCCGAAACGTCCGGGAATGGCGTCTGGGCTCGACGGATCGGGATTAGGCTTATGGTCGGCCTGTTTATGGTTGCCATTGAAGCGCCAGCTGTTCTCGCAGACGGGGAACTCTACGGGTACGTGAGTCCTACTGGAACAGTACATGTGACCAACGTCCCGGCGGATCAGCGCTTTGGGGAAATCATTCTCAAGCCTCGATACCATGCGGCGGTCTCAGACCAAGAGTTAGAAGAAGCGGTGATCCGCTACGCGCGGGAATATCGGCTGTCCCCCGCACTCCTTCTCGCGGTCATGAAGGCCGAATCGTCGTTTGACCCAACAGTGATTTCAAAAGCTGGGGCGGTGGGGTTGATGCAGCTGATTCCCGAAACGGCAATTCGTCATGGTGTGCGAAACCTCTATGATACCCGCGACAATATTGGCGGTGGTGCGAAACACCTGCGCTACCTTCTGGATCGCTTTCACGGGAATATTCGGCTGGCACTCGCGGCCTACAACGCTGGAGAGAAGAAAGTCGATCGGTATCGGCAGATTCCCCCGTTCAAAGAAACCCAGTTATATGTGAAGAAAGTCATGGGCTACTATCGAGACTATCGCTCCCAGGAGCCAGACTTTCTGATAACGGCGAGGGGGATCGCCTATCGATAAGCACGATAATACGATTGGGGGAATGGATAGATGAGTCAGAGGTAGGGGGCGCTAGGGCGGGTTCATACCGGTTTTTCAGCGACATACTCAATGTACTTCCAGAATTCTTTGGCTTCTTCCTCATTCAACACTACAGGGGTGTTATTCGCAGTCCCGGCCATGTAAATCTTTACGGATATGGCGTCTTGCCAGATCTGCACTTCGCAATGGGTAACGCGATCAAGATTCAGTGCGCGGTTGCCGATTCGAATAAAGTTCACGACCCCGCTCCCTTCCCGCCAGACGGCGTAGGGTGATCCTATCTCAAAGGGAGAGACAGCCCAAGAAACTTGCGAATCTTCGCATCCCCGGGCGGAGTTTTGCCGTAGAAACGCCTTGAGAGGATCCAGGACTCTTTGGGTGACGTGGTTATCAGGGAGGGGAGTGCCGATTGGTTGCGGGGAGAGGATTTGAACCTCTGACCTTTGGGTTATGAGCCCAACGAGCTACCAGGCTGCTCCACCCCGCAGATGGAGACTAACAAAGGGTTGAACGGCAAGTCAAGCTGAGTTGCGCCCGTTGCATTCAGTGCAGGGCGATGTTAAAGGCATAGCATGCGTATTGTCTTTATGGGCACGCCGGAATTCGCCGTCCCTTCACTTGAGGCGCTGCTGAAGTCTGATGACCAGGTCGTAGGCATTGTCACGCAACCTGATCGTCCTAAAGGGCGCGGCCAAGTCTTGACTCCGCCTCCGATCAAGCTCCTTGCGCAACGAGAAGGCATACCTTTTCTCCAGCCTGTGAAAATCAGAGTGCCTGAATTTCTCACGGCCCTCGCAGCCTGGAAGCCGGATCTGATCGCCGTCACGGCCTATGGACGAATTCTCCATAGCCCGATCCTTACCTTGCCGCCGATGGGCTGCGTGAATGTACACGGCTCGCTGCTGCCGAAATATCGGGGAGCGGCGCCAGTGCAATGGGCGGTGATCAACGGTGAGGCCGAGACTGGCATCACCACCATGATGATGGATGAAGGGATGGATACAGGAGCCATGCTCTTGCAGGAGTCACTGCCAATTTTCCCTGAAGACACATCGGGAACGCTGGCGCCGCGTCTCGCCGCACTCGGAGGGAGTTTGCTGGTGAAGACAATCGCGAGGCTTAAGGCGGGAACCATTACGCCGCAGCCGCAGAATCCTGCTTTGGCCACCTTGGCCCCGCCCTTGAAGAAAGAAGATGGGGTGATCGACTGGGCGACGAGTGCGAGCAACATTGCCAATCGCGTCCGCGGTCTTTCTCCCTGGCCTGGAGCCTATACTTATCTCAGTAGTGAACGATGGATGGTGTGGAGCGCAACTCAGAGTCCGGGGAAGCCCGATATCGCCCCTGGTACCATCATCGAGGTGACGAAGCAGTCTATCCAAGTCGCGACGGGAGACGGTGTGTTGGCCCTGAAAGAGATTCAACCGTCCAATAGTAAGCGACTCACTGTGGCGCAGTATCTAGCGGGGCATCGCGTGAGTGCAGGTCAACGTTTCGATGCAGAGCCGTCGTTGTCAGAACCACCGGTGTGATCGGCCGCATCATGTCTTCTCCTCCCGTCTCAAAACCGTCTCCCCCTCTTTCTGCAAGAGCCCTCGCGCTGACTACCCTGTTGACCCAGCAAAAATCAGGGGAACCACTCGATGAGGTATTCAATCGCTTGTGGGAGCGACAGGCAATGGATGGCCGTGATCGAGCCTTTGCCATGGAATTAGTCTATGGGGTGCTGCGGCGTCAGGAGACGCTTGATTGGCGTTTGGAGCCGGCCCTGAAGAAACCCTTGCCCCGGCTCCCGCTGATGGTACAGATGCTATTGCGGATGGGGATGTATCAGTTGGTTTACATGGATCGTGTGCCGGCTTCTGCAGCGGTGAATGAATCCGTGAATCTGGCAAAGGCCAACAAGGCCCAGCTCGGGAGGGATTGGAGCGGTCTGGTAAATGCCGTGTTACGGACTGTGACGCGTTTGCCGGAACGGCCGTTCCCTGAGCTCCAGCCGAATCCGGCCGTGGCAATCTCGATCCGCTATGCGGTGCCGCAGTGGCTTTGTACCCGCTGGGTCGTACAGATGGGAGTTGAGGGCGCGGAGGTTGCCTGTCAAACGGTGAGTGCCGTTCCGGCCCTGACACTGCGCGTCAATCGTCAGCGAGTGACCCGTGACGCGTTTCTTAAACAGCTCGTCGGCGCGGGGATTGCCGCCCGTCCAACAACCGTCAGCCCCGTTGGGGTGATCCTCGAAGAAGGCCAGGCAGTCACTACGATTCCTGGATTTCAGGACGGGTTGTTTTATGTCGAAGACGAAGCGGCGCAACTCGTTCCTCTCCTATTGGATCCACAACCAGACGAACGTATTCTCGACGCCTGTGCGGCCCCTGGAGGAAAGGCCACCCATCTGGCTGAGCTAATGTCGAATCGTGGTCAGATCGTGGCAATGGACCGTCATGCTGTGCGGTTACAGGTCTTGAAGGAGAACTGCCAACGGCTTGGTGTGACGATCATCGCTCCGGTTGCGGGGGATGCGAGAGAACTGGGGACGATTGTCTCTCGCCAGAAAACAGATCCACAAATTCCGTCGCCGGGTGTATTTGATCGTATCCTGGTCGATGCGCCTTGCAGTGGCATTGGCGTACTGCGTCGACATCCTGATGCGAAGGGGAAAAAAGATGTCGGGATGTTCGCCCGCCATCAAGTTTTACAGGGAGAGATTCTCAAGCGGGCGTTCACTGTCTTGCGGCCTGGCGGGGTGCTGGTCTATAGTACCTGCTCGACGGAGCCGGAAGAGACCGAAGCAGTCATCGCCCGGTTTTGTCAGGACCATTCAGATTGTGTTCGCGAGTCTATCGTGCCGAGGCTTCCTGCTTCCGCTCTCCCCTTTATAACGGAGCAGGGTGCGCTGTCTACGATGGGAAATGCTCTCGGAATGGACGGGTTCTATGCCGTCCGGTTGAGAAAGATACAAGGTCCCTTATGAGCAGTTCGGTATTAATTGCCCCCTCGATTCTCGCAGCCGATTTCGTGCGTCTGGCTGATGAAATTGCGGCTGTGGAACGAGCCGGTGCGGATCTGCTTCATATCGATGTGATGGACGGACACTTCGTGCCGAACCTCACGATCGGTCCTCCGGTCGTCGAGTCGATCAAGAAAGTCGCTAAAGTGCCGCTGGATGTGCATCTGATGATCACCAATGCCGATGCGTTCATTCCTGAATTTGTGGCAGCCGGGGCTGATTACATCACGGTGCACGTCGAAGCCTGCCCTCATCTCCATCGGACAATTCAATCGATCAAGGAGCGTGGGGTCAAGGCGGGCGTGACGCTCAATCCTGCGACGCCGGTCAGTGTACTGCAGGAGATTTTAGCCGACGTCGATCTGGTGCTCGTCATGTCGGTCAATCCAGGATTCGGCGGGCAGAAGTTCATTCCGTCCGTATTGAAGAAGATTGCCTCAATTCGGGAGATGTTGGATCGTCTCCAAAGCCGGGCGTTACTCGAAGTCGACGGCGGGGTCAAGCCAGACAATGCCGCGCAGATCATCGCGGCGGGAGCCAACGTCCTGGTCGCCGGCTCGGCGATTTTTGCGAGCCGGGACTATGCCGGCACCATTGCAGCGTTGCGGGCCGCGGGGCAGCCAGCCGCCACAACCACCTCTCACGCCGCTTCCCATCGATAGGTTATTCAGGGTGGATACTTCCGCACTTATCGACAGTCTGCATCCTCTCGAAATCAAAGTCATCATGGCGCTCGGGTCCCGTCCTGCCGGCACGGTGCTGGAAACCGAACAGTTAGCTGCCGCCGCTGAATTAGAGCCGTCCCAGCTGAGCATGGCGATCGAGTGGTTACTCGCAAAGTCCCTGCTCGTGGTCCACACTGAAACCGTGACGCCGATGGTGTCCCTGACGAAGGTGGGCGAACAGTATGTCAGTGGTGCGTCACCGATCGAGCGAGTCTTCTCGGCCGCGCGCGAGGTGACCAGTACGGGGAAGCGGCTGACCATTCCCGATCTGCAAGCGCAGGATGGATTAGATCCATCCGATGTCAGCAAAGCGGTTGGACGGTTGAAAAAAGAAGGGGTGTTATTAATCGTCCAGGGCGGCTGTATCGAGTCTACTGGCCGCCCCAGCCCTACGGCTGAGGCGATCCGTGTTTTACTGCAACAGGTGAACGAGGCCTCTCGGGAGCTGAAGAGTTTTCCCGAGGCGCATCGCCAGGTGATCGAAGATTACGCCGTCAAGCGTGGAAACGCCAAAGAGCCATTCCGGGTGGATGATCGGGTCACTCGATCCTTCATGCTCTCCCCTGCCGGAGTAGCGGCGGCGGAGCACCTCGCCAAGGAAGGGGTGGCGGAAGAAGTCTCGCAGCTCACGCCTGAACTGTTGAAAGACGGCAGCTGGCGGAACAAGCGATTCCGCAAATATACCATCAGTCTACGCGCGCCCCGCATCGGAACGGGGAAGAAACACCCCTATCGCGAGTTTCTCGATACCGTGAAGACGAAGCTCGTAAGTATGGGGTTCCAGGAAATGCGCGGCTCACTGGTCGAAACGGAATTCTGGAATATGGACGCGCTCTTCATGCCGCAGTTCCATCCGGCCCGCGATATTCACGACGTCTACTTTGTGAAGCAACCAACGCATGCTGCGAAGATCGCGGAGCCGTTTCTGTCACGTGTGACGAAGGCTCATCAGGATGGCGGCAAGACCGGCTCCACCGGATGGAAATATGCCTTCAACGCTGAACGGGCGAAGCGGCTCGTGTTGCGGAGTCAGGGGACAGCGGTCTCGGCAAGGACGCTGGCGGCGGCCCCGGCCGTGCCGGGGAAATATTTCTCGATTGCCCGCTGCTTTCGCTACGATCAAGTCGATGCCACGCATGCCACCGACTTTTTTCAGGTCGAAGGCATTGTGCTGGGCGAGGATATTAACTTCCGTACCCTGCTAGGTCTGCTGAATCTCTTTGCGCGTGAAGTGGCCCAGGCGAAAGAAGTGAAGTTCCTGCCGGCCTATTTCCCCTTTACCGAACCCTCGGTCGAGATGCATGTGCGGCATCCGCGCCTGGGGTGGATGGAGCTGGGCGGAGCGGGGTTGTTCCGGGCTGAAGTCACTTTGCCGTTGGGTGTGACCGTGCCGGTCATCGCCTGGGGGCTGGGATTGGATCGCATGGCGATGGTGGCGCTGGGTATTCATGACATTCGCGAATTGTTCACTGACAATCTGGACTTGATCCGGACCACAAGAGGCATCTTCTAGCGAACACCATGCCGACGATTTCTATTTTCAAAGACGATTTCGAATCGCTGCTGACTCTCGGTGGTCGTGCCAAGCGCCCGGTTTCGATCGAGCAATTGGAAGACTGGCTGATGCTCGTGAAGGGCGAGCTCAAGGGGCATAACCAGGAAACCGGAGAGTTGCGTATCGAATTGCAAGACAGTAACCGGCCCGACCTCTGGTGCTGCGAGGGCATCGCGCGGCAAATTCGTATCAAGCAACAGGGGAAGCTCAAGGCCTATCCCTTCTTTTCTAAGAAGGCGAAGAAGGGACAATGTCTGATCGTCGCCCCGGGGCTTGAACAGGTACGTCCTTATGTGGCGGCTTGCACAGCCAGGGGGTACCGGGTCACCGAGGAAGGATTAGCCCAACTCATTCAGACGCAGGAGAAGCTGGCGGATATCTTCGGGCACAAGCGAAAGACCGTCTCAATCGGGATCTACCAGCTGTCGAAGATTGCGTTTCCGGTCACCTATGAGTTGGTCAAGCCGGATCAGGCGAAGTTCACGCCGCTGGGTATGGAGACGGTGATGACCCTGGCGGAAATTCTCATGGTCCATCCGAAAGGGTTGGAGCATGGGCATATCCTGGCAGGTCAGAGTCGCTTTCCGATTCTCCGCGATGCGAAGAATCAACCCTTGTCGTTCCCGCCGATCATCAATAGCCGGGAAGTGGGGGAAGTGCGGGTGGGGGACGACGAATTGTTTGTCGAAGTGACCGGGACCGATCAGTTGATGGTCGTCCTCACGCTGAATATCTTTGCTGCCAACCTTGCCGATCGCGGTGCCACGATCGAACCGGTTGAAGTGCACTATCCCAAGAACACCCCGTTGGGTAAACGGGTTGTCACGCCACAGGATCTTGGGAATTCCAAGACGATTCAGCTCAAGACCATTGAGCAGGCACTTGGCCAGGAACTCGGTGTGAAGGTTGTGAAGCAGGCGCTCGAAGTGTACGGCTACGAGGTCTCAGCTGGGAAGGGAACGGTTAAGGCGAAGTTGCCGCCCTATCGGCAGGATCTTATGCATGCAATGGATGTGGTCGAAGATGTCGCGATCAGCCGTGGCTACGGAGAATTCGCCCCGGTGATGCCGGCGCAGTTCACGGTAGGAGGCCTCTCACGGATCGAACAGACCTCCGATCGTGCACGCGAGCTCATGGTCGGGTTGGGGTTTCAGGAAATCATCTCCAACATCATGGGGTCGCCGGAGAGCTATCGTGACACCATGCGCCTGGCGGATACAGAGTGGGGGCGAATGGTGGAAGTGGAGAATGCCATGACGCTGACCTTCTCCTGCCTGCGACAGTGGGTGCTTCCTTCGTTGCTGCGTGTCGAAACAGCGTCGAGCCGGGCGTTCTATCCGCACCGTTTATTCGAGGCCGGCGATGTGGCTATCCCCGATCCCACGCATGAGCTCGGCTCACGCACAGAAACAGTGTTGGGCGCCGTCATTGCCCATGCGACTGCCCATTTCTCTGAAATCCACTCGTGCCTCGATATCCTCTTTTACCATTTGGGAAAAGACTACAGCCTGGAGCCGGTCCAGCATCCGTCCTTCCTGGAAGGCCGCGCAGGGCGCATCGTCGTCGCAGGAAAACCCATCGGCGTCGTCGGCGAAGTCCATCCCGAAGTCCTCGAGCGCTGGCAGATCGCTGTGCCGGTCGTTTCGTTCGACGTGAACCTCTCTCAACTGCTCGATCTGAGCTAGTTGTTTTTTCGCCTTGCCATCTCATCTTGCGCCCCTGGAATTTCTGACGGCGGTCATCACATTTTTGCCATCTCATGGCGCGGAGTTGGCGTGAGCGATGCGCTGCGTTAGCTAGCGCTATATTATCCCTATCCGACTATTGGCCTTGGGGTTGCCCGTGATTTGAGGTCACGGTGAGGAACCGACGATATTTTCTTATGGCAGAGATGTGAATGGGGGGACCGGACAAATTTATAATACTGGAGTCGAGAAGCAATGGGACTGGATGCTCTGGGGGGATGAGTTGCTGGGGTGGTAAGCCGATGGAGGGCGACAAGCTGTCGCCCTCCAGGATCTGAGATGCTGCTCGAATTCGTAGTCCTGAGAAGCGGCTGAATTACGCCGCGATCGGGGTCAGGTGTTGCTTGGCCAGGCCGACCAACTTCTCAAAGCCAGCCGCGTCCTTGATCGCCATGTCGGAAAGAACTTTACGATCCAGCAGGATTTCCGCTTTCTTGAGCGCATTGATGAACCGACCGTAGGTCAGTCCCTGTGCCCGGACGGCCGCGCTGATGCGCGCAATCCACAACCGACGAAAATCCCGCTTCCGGTTCTTCCGTCCGTCATATGCGTATTGCTGTCCCTTATCAACTGACTCAGTGGCTGAGCGAAACAACCGGCTCTTTGCGCCGTACTGTCCCTTTGCTAGTTTCAGCCGCTTCTTCCGTCTTGCTCTTGTTTTCGGTCCACCTTTTGCGCGGGGCATGACTCAATACTCCTTTTATCCGTGAGGGTCGCTCTTTAAGAGCTTAGTTATACGGCAAGAGGCGGTTCAAAGACAAGGTGGAAGTAGCATCCACCACGGCGGTTCCGCTTAACCGGCGCTTTTGATCGCTTTTCTTATGGCTTAACAAATGGCGCTTTCCGGCTTTCCGTCGAACAAGCTTCCCACTTCCTGTGCGGGAAAACCGTTTTTTAGCCCCTTTGTGTGTTTTGGCTTTCGTTTTCATCGAATCCATCCTCTCCGTTTGTAGGCTGCAAATGTACCCTAATTTTTGGGTGCCACGATCATGATCAGGCTGCGGCCTTCCATGCGCGGGGCATACTCAATGGTTCCGGTCTCAGTCATTTCAGCAATCACCATGTTCATGAGTGAGCGGCCCATCTCTTGATTGGCCATTTCACGGCCACGAAACGTCAACGTGACCTTAGTCTTATTCCCGTCAGCCAAAAACTCCTTGATCTGACGGATCTTGATGCCGAGGTCGTGCTTATCGGTGCGTGGCCGAAGCTTGATTTCCTTGACCTGGGTTGACTTTTGATGACGTCGATTCTGATGGTCCTTCTTGCTGAGCTCGAATTTGTATTTGCCGTAATCCATGATTCGGCAAACCGGCGGAGCTGCGGTGGGAGCGACTTCCACGAGGTCGTAACCGCCCTCCTGGGCCTGGCGCAACGCGTCGGGCGTGGGGAGGATCCCCAGTTGCTCTCCTTCCGGACCGATGACTCGAACCTCTCGCACTCGAATTTCGCGGTTCACGCGCAGTTTGGGGACGATAACCCACCTCTTAATGTGTTGGTTGTAGCTCCGGCTGCGCGCGCGTGACGTCGTTCCTGAGAAGATCGATCACTGCAGCCCCTGTCATACTGCCAAGATTTGCTCCGCTCCGTCCTCTGACGGAGAGCGTGCCGCTCTGGACTTCCCGATCCCCTGCCACGAGCATGTAGGGGATTTTGGCTTTTTCCGCCTCGCGAATTTTAAAGCCGATTTTTTCGTTGCGCAGGTCGGCATCAGCCCGAAACCCCGCGGCTTTCAACTGCGCGACGACGGTATTCACATACTCCCGCTGATTGTCGGTGATCGCCATGACCACGACTTGGACCGGCGCCAGCCAGGTTGGGAATGCGCCGCCATAATGTTCGATGAGAATCCCGAAGAATCGCTCAATGGACCCCATCAAGGCCCGATGAATCATGATCGGCTCGTGAGATTTTCCATCTTCCCCGATATAACTGAGCTCAAACCGTTCCGGATTGTTGAAGTCCACTTGAATGGTGGAGCATTGCCAGGATCGGCCAAGAGCGTCCTTGATTTTAATGTCGATTTTCGGTCCGTAGAAGGCCCCTCCCCCTTCATCCAAATGAAAGGCGATCCCACGGCTTTTGAGCGCTCCCTCCAGCGAATCTGTCGCAAGGACCCACTTGTCATCAGAGCCGACCGACTTTTCCGGTCTGGTCGACAGAAAGATCTCGAAGTCGACAAAGCCGAACGATTTCAAAATAAAGAAGGTGAAGTCCAATACCCGACTGACCTCTTCCTGAATCTGATCGGGCCGGCAGAAGAGGTGCGCATCATCTTGCGTGAATCCGCGCACGCGCAAGAGGCCATGCAGGACGCCCGTGCGTTCATACCGATACACTGTACCGAGCTCGCCGTAGCGGATAGGGAGATCCCGATAACTCCGCAAGTGCGATTTGTAAATCATGATGTGGTAGGGGCAGTTCATCGGCTTGAGCTGGTATTCACTGCCTTCCAGCTTCATCGGCGCAAACATATTTTCCCGATAATAGTCCACGTGGCCGCTCGTTTTCCAAAGATCAAGCCTGGCTACATGGGGCGAATACACCAGATCGTAACCGTCCTTAATGTGCTGTTCGCGCCAGAAGTTCTCGATCAAGAGCCGAACCAGAGCGCCTTTGGGGTGCCAGAGGACCAAACCTGGACCGGTTTCATCTTGTATCGTAAAGAGATCAAGTTCTTTCCCTACCTTACGATGATCACGCCGCTTAATCTCTTCAAGGCGCGACAGATAAGCGTCGAGTTCGGCCTGGGTTGGGAAGGATGTTCCGTAGATCCGTTGCAACATCGGATTACGCTCATCTCCGCGCCAGTAGGCGCCGGCGGTCGTCAGGAGCTTAAATGCGCCGACGTGACCGGTGGCGGGAAGATGGGGTCCGCGACAGAGATCGACAAACTCGCCCTGGCTATACGCCGAGATCGGCTCATGCTCAGGGAATCCTTGGATCAATTCGACCTTATAGGCCTCACCGCGAGATTGGAAAAGCTGAATAGCCTCTTGCTTCGACAGCTCTTTCCGCGTGACCGGCAGGTTCCGCTTGATAATCTCGCGGACGCGAGCTTCGATTTTCTCGAGATCCTCCGGCGTGAAAGGCCGCTCGAAGGCGAAGTCGTAAAAGAAGCTATCTTCAAGCGCAGGACCGATGGTGATCTGTGCCGTGGGAAATATTTCTTTCACCGCCTGCGCCATGATGTGGGTGCTGCTATGGCGGTAAACCTCTCGCCCTTCTTCCGTATCGAACCGGACGGGTTCCACGACAGCGTCTTCAGTCAGCAGTCGTGACAGATCGACCACGACTCCGTTGACTTTGGCGGCAAGGACATCGGATCCGATCGACAGGCCGCAGGCCTTCAAGGCCGCTCCCACGGTCTGCCCCGTTTCCAGGACCTGGCTATTCCCGCCTTTGAGAGTGATCTTCATCCGTCCCAGTGCTTTTCTCATGCAAACAAAAACAACAAAGGCATTCCGCCGCCTCAAGGCAAACGGATGCCCCTAGCCGAAATGGTAGGCGCGGACGGTCTTGAACCGTCGACCTTTACCGTGTCAAGGTAACGCTCTCCCCCTGAGCTACGCGCCTATTGTCCGGGTGGGCATGCTAATATAGGCCTGCCCACACTGTCAAGAAATGCAAAAGAGAAGGCAGCCTTCTTCCGGAGATTCTGGAAGGCACCGCCTTCTCTTTATGTTACTGGAAATGCTGCCGGGCCGTTACTTGACCGCCGAACGCAGTTCCTTTCCCGCAGAGAACTTCGGGACCTTGGCGGCTGGGATTTTGAGCGATTCCCCAGTGCGTGGGTTTCTGCCCATCCGCGCTTTCCGCTTTGAAATCGTAAAGGTGCCGAAATTCACCAGAGAAACCCGCTGTCCTTTCTTTAGCGATGTCGTGACGGCTCCGGTGAAGGCCTCTAGGGCCGTGCCCGCGGCAACTTTTGTGATTCCTGCCGAGGCTGCCATTTTTGCAATCAGCTCTTCCTTCGTCATCAGTCCCCTCCTTGGTTATGAATGAATGAGGATGCCGAACGCCTGAAGCCTTTTCCATTGTCCAGACAGAGTCTCCTGTGGCACCGCAGTACTAAGAGGAGCCTGTGGCCTTTACGCGACCCCGCTTCAATGGAATATGGAGATTCGTAATCTTCTTTCTCAACGTATTGCGATTCAGGCCCAATAATTCCGCCGCTTGGATTTGATTTCCTTGGGTTTCTCGAAGAGCTGACGAGATCAGAGGGCGTTCGACGGCAGAAATCAGCATCGGGTGAAGGTTCTTGGCTGCGCCGTTATGCATCCCTTTGACGAAGTCTCCCATTTTCTGGTCGAGGAAGTCTTCCAGTGAGAGATCGTGTCCCTTGCTCTTCTGGGTTTCCTCGCGGTGCTGGCTCATCAGTTGGATCATAGCCGGAGCCCGCTTCAGAACAGTTCGCGATCCCACAATGACCAAAGTTTGGGCGGGATCTATCCGTGGAGGAAGCACCTCGGAGTGGCCTTGCCCTGGGCGAGCCTCTACAACCACCGCATCATATGGGCGTCTGGGGAGATCTTTGGGGAGAGAGGCTGCATCGCGAACCATCGTGACGGCGGCGTTCCCAAAAACGGCTTTGAATTGAGCGTGGATGTCGGCATCCGCCGTCAGTAACAGAATGGAAAAAACCGATGTGGGAACCGACATGCGGGCACCATGAGAAGAAGAGGGCGGGATTATTGCCCAGGGTGGACATGATGTCAAATGGATATTTCCCAGGTAGGGGGTTGGTTGTGAGCCAATCGGGTAGAGAGAAGAGTCTGTGTCTCCACGTGTGTCATGGGAAAGCTGTGCGTGCGATTTTCAGAAAGTCGGCGTCGTCATAGAAGAGTCTCGGGAAGCGGCTCACGGACTCAGATATTGTCGAGCCTTCCCCTGCGAGAATCGAAATTCTCACAATGGGAAAATTGGTTGCTTGACAGTTGGGATCGGGGAGCTGTATATCGTGGAAAGATTAATTCCTACCGGAATTATCAAGAATGAAAGTTTCGCATCGCGCAACGTATGGAATCTTGGCTGCCGTTGACCTTGCCATGAATGGGAAAGAAGTCCCCATTCAGGCTCGGGCCATCGCCAGGCGGCAATCCATCCCTGTGCGATTTCTTGAGCAAGTGCTGCATGCGATGAAGAAGGCCGGTCTCGTCGATAGTACGCGGGGTGCACAGGGGGGCTATCTCCTCTTGCGTGCTCCCTCAGAGCTGTCAGTGGCCGATTTGCTTGAGGCGCTTGATGGACCAGTGTTTCACGACGCATCACAGAACGGGACCGGGCAGCATCGCCGTGATACGAGAGAACAGCTGTTACTCGGGGCGGTGTGGGAAAAAGTGCATCGAGCGGAACGAGGAGTCCTCTCTGCTATCACGATCGATCAATTAGTTGAACGCCAGCGGGTGCTCGATCAGCAACAGAATCCGATGTATCACATCTGATTCGGCAGGCTGGTTCCAGCGGCAGCGTGGTGTGTTAGTCGCGGCAAGGGAGAAATATTTATGAGCCCCCAAGATCAGCTGACCATACCGGAGATTAAGACCTCTCCGATTCCTCCCGCCCTGCTGGAGGAAATCGAAACATTTGAGGCGGAAGCCCTTCGCACCATGGCAGGGGAAGTCTCGAACGATCTCTTCAAACCGTTTCGGTTGCAGTACGGGATTTATGGGCAGCGTCAGCCTGGCGTGCAGATGGTCCGCATCAAAATTCCGTTCGGGGGGATCTCGGCGAATCAGCTTCGACGAGTTGCTGAGCTGGCCGACCGCCATGCCACCGCCGTCGGGCATGTCACGACGCGCCAGGACATTCAGATGCACTTTGTTGAGTTGAAGGACGTGCCGACCATCATGCGCGGCCTGGCCGAGGTGGGGCTGACGACGCGTGAAGCGTGCGCCAATACGGTTCGTAACGTCACGGCTTGTCATTTGGCCGGGGTCTGCCAGGGGGAAGTCTTCGACGTGACGCCCTACGCGAAGACCATCGCTTATCACCTGCTGCGCAATCCGTTGAATCAAAGTCTGCCGAGAAAGTTCAAGATCGCGCTGTCCGGCTGCAAACAGGACTGCGCCCTGACGCCGATTCATGACGTCGGTTTGCTGGCCGCCAAACGTGCCGACGGGACGATCGGGTTTCGCATGGTCGCAGGCGGCGGCTTGGGGTCGGCTCCACGCATCGCTCAAGTGCTGCGAGAATTTACTCCGATGGAAGAATTGCTGCCAAGCATCGAAGCCGTCATTAAGGTGTTCGATACGCTCGGAAACCGTAAGAATCGCAACAAGGCCCGCATGAAATTCGTCATCGAAAAGCTGGGATTCGACGAATTTAAGCGGCGCTGGGAAGCTGCCTACGAATCGATGGGGTACGCCACACCATCGCATGAGCCGATCAAGCTGCTGACCTATGCGGACGAGCCTGTGCCGCTCATCATGCCGACGCGGAAAGGATCCGGCCCCTCGTCGTTGAATGGGAATGGGTCTGGTTCTGGCATCGGGCACGAAACGCCTTTTGAAATGTGGAAGCGGACGAATGTCGTCAAACAGAAGCAGCCCGGGTATGTCACGGCGGCGATCAAGCTGTTCATGGGCGATCTGACATCTGAGCAAATGCTCGGCGTGGCGGAGCTCGCGGAGCGGTACGCCAACGGGAACATCCGGACCACCATCAATCAGAACATGGTGATTCGGTGGATCCCGGAATCGCAGATCGAATCGCTGCATGCGGATCTTGTCGCGCAGGGGCTGGCCGATCCGGGCGCCGAACTTGTCGAAGACATCATCGCTTGCCCCGGAACCGATACATGCGGTCTGGGCATTACCTCATCCAAAGGGCTCGCGCGCGCATTGGGCGAAGTGTTCCCGGCCGGCCGGGTGCCCGAAGATCTTTCGGACGTCAGTATCAAGATTAGCGGCTGTCACAACTCCTGCGCCCAACACCACATCTCGACGATCGGGTTACATGGCGTCGGGAAGCGATTGGGGGAGCACGTGGCGCCGCATTATGAGCTGCACCTCGGGGGACAAGTGGATGGCACCCCGAAGATCGGGCAGATGACGGTCAAGCTGCCGGCGAAGTCCGTGCCGGCGGCCCTGTCGCATCTTGTCACCGTGTATCGGCGGGATCGTCTGCCGAAAGAAACCCTCTCCGCCTTCATCGCGCGCGCCGGGAAAAATAAACTCAAGGACGAACTGATCCCCTACACCATCGTTCCTGCGTACAAGGACGATCCCACCTTCTACTACGACTGGGAAGGAGAAGCAGAGTTTATCCTGGAGGATCTCGGTCCCGGCGAATGCGCCGGCGGTGCCCTGGAGATGATTGAGAACGGGATTCTTGAGGCAGACCAGGAGCTGTATCAGGCCAAGCTGCTGGTCGAGAATCATCAGTATTCCGTGTCGGTGAATAAGTCGTATCGTGCGGTGCTGGCGGCGGCCAAAGCCATGTTGGTCACGGAGGGACTCGAGCCCTCGACCGACTCGGAAACGTTCATTGAGTTCGATCGCCGGATCGCGCAGAAGGGCGTCATCCCTGCGCAGTATCGCGAACTCAATAAGAAAGTAGGCGATCTCGGTCCGAAGGATACGACCGCGGAGTCGGCGCGTGACAAGATGGTCTTCGCGAAGGGGTTCGTCGATGCCTGTCGCGCGGCGACAGACCAGATGGGGAAAGATTTGAAGCTTGCGCCGGCCCAAGAAGCCGTAGCATCTGTGAAAGAAGCGGTTGCAGCGGCGCCGGTCGTGTCGGCCGCTCCTGCACCAACCGGGGCGCCGGTGTACGATCTCCGCGGGGTCGCCTGTCCGCTGAATTATGTGAAGACGAAGCTCAAACTCGAGATGATGGATGCAGGTGAAAAGCTCGAGGTCTGGCTGGACGCAGGTGAACCGATCAAGAATGTGCCGATGAGCTTGAAGAATGACGGACATCTGGTGCTGCTTCAGGAAGCGCTGGAGCCGGAGGCCGCGCATTATCGCGTCCTTGTGGAAAAGGTCGAAGGCTAAGGGAGTCAGGGCACGATCATGACCAGCGGCGGAAGTCCAGAGATGGCGGCAGAACTGAAACGCGCGAGCGACGCGTTCGAATCTCAGCAGCCGCAGGATGTGTTGAAGGACGCGATCAAGCGGTTCGCTCCGAAGATTGTCGTCGCCTGCAGTTTCGGTGCGGAAGATGTCGTGTTGGTCGACATGGTGCATCGCATCGATCCCTCGATTCCGCTGTTCTACTTGGACACGGACTTCCTGTTTCCCGAAACCTATGCGACCCGCGATCGCATCATTCAGCAGTATGCCCTGAAGCCGGCACAGGTCATTCAGGTGCAGTCGCTGCTGACTCCGGATCAGCAGGCGGCGCAATATGGTCCGGCGCTCTGGTCGACCGAGCCGGATCGCTGCTGCCAGTTGCGGAAGGTCGAACCGTTGACACGTGTCTTGAAAGGGTACGACGCTTGGATCACCGGCATTCGCCGCGATCAGTCGCCGACGAGAGCCAATGCGGGATTGATCGAATGGGACAGCAAGTTCCAATTGGTCAAAGTGAATCCGCTGGCTCGCTGGACCTGGGCCGACGTGTGGACTTACATCAAGGTCTACGAGGTGCCCTACAACCCGCTGCATGATCAGAATTATCCGAGTATCGGGTGCACCCATTGCACTGAGCCGGTCGCGCCGGGAGAAGATCCGCGTGCCGGACGTTGGAAAACATTTACCAAGACCGAGTGTGGGCTTCACAAGACCTAATATGCCAATTCAAGATTTTATTGCAAAAATTGCCAAGGGGCCCAGAGCCTCCAAAGACCTGACGTGGGATGAATCCAAACAGGTCATGAAGCTCTTGATCGAAGGCCAGGCGACGCAGGCGCAGATCGGCGCCTTTCTCATGGCGATGCGATTCAAGATGGAATCGGTCTCGGAGCTGGCGGCCTTTACGGCCACGGCGCGCGCCTATGTCGCTCCGCTGTCGATTCCCAAAGAGCTGGCCGTGGTGGATGTGCCGAGCTATGCCGGCAAGTCAGAGACCTTCCATGGCTTGATTGCCGGAGCGATCGTGGCGGCATCCGCGGGCGCGGCGATCGTGATGCATGGTTATGACGGCATTCCCGGGCGTCCGGGCGCTGCGGGTGTTTTGAAGGCACTCGGGGTTCCGATCGATCTCGACCCGAAGATGGCCGGCGAGGCAGTCACAAAAAAAGGATTCGTCTATCTCGATATCGGAATGTACCATCCGCCGCTCTATCGGTTCCTGGAGATGCGCCAGGAAATCGGGGTGCGCAATCTCTTCCATCCGATTGCCCGTTTACTGAATCCTTCGCGGGCAGCGGCGCAAGTTGTGGGTTTATCTCATCCGCCTCATTTTGAAAAAACGGCGGAAGTATTGCGGATGTTGGGTTGCCCGCGGGCCTTAGTCATTCGGGGCGTGGAAGGCGATCCGGAGTTATCCGTCACAGCCGCGACCCGGGTATTGGAGTTGCGGGATGAGCGGATCACTCCGCTGGGGATTTCGCCGAAGGATTTCGGGTTGGCTCTGGGCACCTCTCGCGACATGGCCGGGTTCCCCCCGGGCCAGCAGGATAAGGAAGCGGAGCTGTTACGACGAATTATTCAGAATCAGATTCCTGGCGGTCCGAAAGATTGGGTCTTGATGAATGCGGCGTTGCTGCTGTATGCCGCCGGCAAAGGGGCTACGTTGCCGGCTTGCCTGCCGATGGCGCGCGTCGCCCTCGAAAGCGGCGCAGCCGGACGCAAGCTGGGTGAACTGGCACAGGCTCCTCTTGCAGCGGGCAAGCGGGACTAATTAAGGGAAAGGTCGTCGGTCGTGAACCATCTTCGTCAGTTGGAAGATCAAAGCGTCTATATTCTTCGCGAGGCCTACAAGAATTTCGACAATCTGGGCATGCTCTGGTCGATGGGCAAAGATTCGACGGTGCTGCTCTGGCTCGCCCGCAAGGCTTTCTTTGGGCAGGTGCCTTTCCCATTGCTCCACGTCGATACGAGTTACAAAATTCCCGCCATGATCGAATACCGCGATCGGATTGCGCGGGAATGGCGTTTGGATTTGGTGGTGGGGCAAAACAAAGAAGCCTTGGCGGCGGGCATGAATCATACAATGGGCCGCGTCGCCTGTTGTACCGCCCTCAAGACGAACGGGCTGAAGCAACTGATCGAGCAGAAGGGGTACACCGGTATTATTCTCGGTGTGCGGGCGGACGAAGAGGGGACGAGAGCGAAGGAACGGTATTTTTCGCCCCGCGATAAGCATGGCGACTGGGATTTCCGCGATCAGCCGCCCGAACTCTGGAATCAGTTCAAGACGACATTCCCGCCCGGCACCCATATCCGTATCCATCCGTTGCTGGATTGGACGGAGATCAATATCTGGGAGTACATCAAGTACGAAAATATCCCCTTCATGGATTTGTATCTCGACAAGGGCGACGGAACCCGGTATCGCAGTCTCGGCTGCGCGCCCTGCACCACGCCCATCAAGTCGACCGCGAAGACGGTCGACGAGATCATCAACGAATTGCGTCACACGACGGTCGCCGAACGGGCCGGCCGCGCCCAGGATGAGGGGCGAGGCATGGAGCTTCTACGAAAAGACGGATACATGTAGGGAGGATGATGAAAAAGACCCCCAACTTCGTTCTCGGCTCGTCGAAATCCTCAACGTACCGCAGAGGGTACGCTTCCGGTTTCGACTCGCCTCGGACCTTGCTGGATGGCCTTTTTGATCATCCTCTATAAGAAGGTAACTATGGACAATCAAACACAGAAGCCCTCGGAGAGTCTGAATATCGTCATTGTCGGCCATGTCGATCATGGCAAGTCCACCTTGTTGGGTCGGCTTTATGCCGATACCGGGTCATTGCCTGATGGCAAGCTGGAGAAGGTGCAGGCGATTTGTCGCCAGCAAGGCAAAGAGTTTGAGTATGCCTTCCTGTTCGATGCCTTCCTCGAAGAACAGGAGCAAGGAATCACGATCGATACGGCGCGGACCTTCTTCATCTGGAAGGGGCGCCAGTACATCATCATTGACGCACCGGGCCACAAAGAGTTTCTCAAGAATATGATCTCGGGCGCTGCGCGAGCGGAAGCGGCGCTGCTGCTGATCGATGCGCTGGAGGGTGTGAAGGAGCAATCCAAGAAGCATGGCTATCTGCTGTCGCTGCTGGGTGTCCGGCAGTTCGCCGTGGTCGTCAATAAGATGGACTTGGTCGGGTATCGGCAGGATGTGTTCGACGGTATCGAGAAAGAGTACCGCGAGTTTCTTGGCCAGTTTAAGGCCGTGCCGGAATGCATTATTCCGGTCAGCGCCAAGCTCGGCGATAATATTGCGAATCGCAGCACCCACATGGCGTGGTACACCGGCCCGACGGTATTGGATCAGCTGAGTCGTTTCAAGAAGGAAGCGGCACGATCAGAACAGCCGCTGCGGTTCCCTGTCCAGGACGTGTATAAATTCGATGCGCGCCGCATCGTCGCCGGTCGCATTACCGCCGGGAAGTTGAAAGTCGGCGATCATCTGGTGTTCTCTCCGTCGAACAAGCGGGCCAATATCCGGTCGGTCGAGGCCTTCAACATCGATCCGCCGCTGACGGAAGGCTATGCCGGTCAATCGATCGGCATTACGCTCGACGAGCAGATCTTCGTGGAGCGCGGAGAGATTGCCACGCACCAGGACCAGTTGCCGTCTGTCTCGACGGCGTTTCGCGCCAATCTGTTTTGGCTGGGGAAGCGTCCGCTGGAGCGCGGCCGCAAATATCAGCTGCGGGTGGCCAATAAAGAAGTCGACTGCGAAGTGGCGACCATTCACCGGATTATCGACACGATGGATCTGGCGCAGCAACAAGGCAGCACGACTGTGAATAAGAATCAGGTGGCCGAATTGACGCTGCGGACGAAGACGCCGGTCGCCTTTGACCTCTCAGCCTCATTTGAAGCGACCGGACGGTTTGTCCTCGTCGATGAATATGATATCGCCGGCGGCGGCATCGTCACGGAACTGATTCACGATGATCAAGAGATTTTGCGGGAGGAAGCCCGGCGCAGAGATTTCGCCTGGGTCAAAGGCGAAGTCGGCGTCGAGGACCGTGCGCGGCAGTACGGGCATCGTGCCGCCATCGTTCTGTTTACCGGTGGGCGACATACGGGCAAGTCCCTGCTCGCCAGGCAGTTAGAGGGACGGCTTGTGGCTGACGGACGGCATGCCTATCTGCTGGACGGAGAGAATCTTCGCCGCGGACTCGATGCAGATTTAACTGACGAGGAACGAGGGCAGACCGATGAAATGGCCAGGCGGTATGGTGAAGTCGCTCGGTTGCTCATCGATACCGGGTTGATCGTGGTCTCCACCACCAATCCCTTCGGCCTGCACTATAAAGAGGCCGTGCAGGCGATCCGGACGCTCGTCCATCCTGCCCCGGTGATCGCGGTCCACATGAGCAAAACCAGTGAAGAGCCGCCGCCGAATACGGACATTGTCTTGAGCGGACCGACGGATCTGGATAAAGCCTCCAAGCAAATTATGGACGAGCTCAAGAAACGGGGTGTACTGGCTCAGGCGATCGGGGCCAAGCCGACCTTTCAGTATTCGATTTAGCGCGGGAGGTCAAAAGAAAGAGGGGCCGCAAAGGTCATTTTCTTACGGGACCCCCACCTTTCGCTTGGTTTGACTCCCCAGAAACCGCTGTGTTACCGTACCGCCCTGCATCGTTTAGCCTGTGGATAGAAAGACTTGTATGGCGGCTGACAAAGACCTCAAGACCATTCTTGGCAAATTGAAGTATTCCGATGATGCCAAGGTCGTCCAGCAAATTACCGAGCAGACCAAACAGGTCCATGCCCGCATGGCCGGCATCAAGTACAAGCTGGCGGTTATGAGCGGGAAGGGCGGCGTCGGGAAGAGCATGACGACGGTCAACTTGGCGTTGGCCTTTGCCCGTCAGGGTGCGACGGTCGGGTTGCTCGATGTCGATTTAAACGGGCCCTGCGTGCCGCGTATGCTCGGTTTGCATGGGCAATCATTGAAGATGACTCCGCAGGGGGCCATCCCTCCGGTTGGCCCGCTTGGCGTGAAAGTAGCGTCGATGGATTTCTTTCTCGACGATGCGTCGCCGGTTCGGTGGAAGGGGCCGATGGATGTGAGTCCGGTCTGGCTCGGCTTGATGGAAATGAATGTGATTCGGGAATTCCTCTCCGATGTGATGTGGGGCGAGCTGGACTATCTGCTTGCCGATCTGCCTCCCGGGGCGGCAGCCGATAAGCCGCCGGTGATCGCCGGGTTTATCCCCGACCTGGCCGGCGCCATCGTCGTGACGACACCTTCCGAAGTGGCCTCGGATGTAGTGCAGAAATCGGTGACCTACGCGCGCGACATGGGCATCAAAGTCTTGGGCATCGTCGAAAATATGAGCGAGTACCGGTGTCCGTCCTGCGGTGAAGTCAATGAGCTGTTTGAAGGCAACACTGAAGCGATGTGCGAAGCGCTCGATCTTCCGCTCCTCGGGAGGGTTCCGTTTGATCGAAAACTCGCCCGGACATTTGATAAGGGCCAGCCGTTGCTCGACGAAACTTATCCGACCATTCAGCGGTACCAGGAAATAGCCGGGCGGATCCGCACGTTGCTCGATTACAAGAAGGTGTTGGCGGATAAGCTGTGATCCGAGAGATGCGAGAGGAGTTCTTATGAAATTTGTTTGTCTCAATTGCGAAACCTATATGAATTTCGAAAAAGTTGAAAAGCCCGGCGAGGGATCGCTCGGCGTCTTTTTTGGTTGCCCATCCTGCAACGCCAAGTTTTCGATGGTGACCAATCCAGGCGAAACGCAGATGGTCAGCTCCCTCGGAGTCAAATTAGGCGGTCGCACGGTGGCGGCTGAGCCATTTGAAATGACGCGGGGCACGTTGAAGGATGAGGCTCAGGCCGGCGCAGGGCAGATGGGCGCCTATCTGAACGAGAAGATCCAGGGCGGGCAGCCGGTGGCGGCGTCAGCGGCGACACCGGAAAAATCCGGCGAAAAAGCCAGTGGCGGTTGTCCCTTCTCCGCCATGGTCGCGGAAATGGGATTGACGGGGACGGGGAAGCCTGGCAATGGGACTGCCCCCACATCCTCAGATTTCACGTGGACGGCCGATGCCAAAGAAAAACTTGATCGGCTGCCGGCGTTTGTGAAACCGATGGTGCAGAGCAGCGTCGAAGCCTACGCACGGAAGAACGGGTTCAAATCCATTACGTTGCAAGTCATGGACGATTCCAAGACCGACTCGCCGAACGGGATGACTTGGTCACGCGAGGCCGAGCAGAGGCTGGAGAACATCCCCGACTTCATTCGGCCTATGGCGCGGAAAGAAATCGAGCGCGTGGCCAAGGAACGTGGCTTGGTCACGATCACCGCGCAAGTCATGGATGAGACTAAAGACAAGTTTATGAAGTTTATGTAAGCAGGAGCTTCATGCCCCAGGGTCACCAGAGGCCCATCCGGAATACCGGATGGGCCTTTCCTTTAGCGTCCGCCTTTGGAGCGTCCCTCCGGTCAAATCCTGCCGGATGGTGGGCGCTGTGTTGCTCGCTCGTCGTCCTGCTGTTAGGCCTGGACGGTGCGCCGATCTTTGCTCAGCATGGTGAGCCGGGTCATGAGGCGGCTGCCGTGGGTTCTTCGGATCATGGGCACGATTATCACGCGCTCACTCTTTCACCGGACAGCTGGGAAGGATCGAAGGCCGGTATGGCCTATTCGGAGTTCAATCATCATCTCGCTGGACTCTTCGTGCTCCTGATCGGCTTTACTGAGATGGCGCAGGCGCTGCGGTCTTCCTCGCTTGGCTGGGCGAGAATGCTTCTGCCGGTGGCCTTGCTGGGAATGGCTGCCTTTCTGCTGATTTGGAGCGATCATCAGGCTTGGCCGATCGGACCACTGAGTTTCGCCGAGACATTTTTCGGCAACGATCATGAAATTCTCCAGCATAAGACCTATGGCCTCCTTGCCCTGACCGTGGGCCTGATTGAACTGTGTCGGCGTCTCGATCGGTTGGCCCACGTCAGCTGGATGATCCCGCTTCCGCTGTTTGCCATGATCGGCGGGATCATGTTGTTTGCCCATTCCCACGGTGCCCATCCCGCCGCCCAAAAGATTGCGATGCATCATGCTGTCATGGGCACACTGGCCGTGTCGGCCGGTTCCAGCAAGCTCGCTTCCGCGTGGAGAGGCGTCTTCATGGGATGGTCTCGCTCCCGTTGGGAGACGATCTGGGCTGGTCTCATCCTTCTCATTGGTCTCCAGCTTCTGGTTTATTCCGAATAGTCTTGCCACTTTCCGTGCGCTTCCCGATTGATTGACACCTTTCAAAGGCCTATGCTACGTCTACGACGGTGGGGCATATAGCCATAGGCTGTGGCCTCGCATCAGTTAAGAGCTTCAAAGACGTAGACGAGGGACACATGGGTGGACATAGCCATTGGGCGACAATCAAGCGGTATAAGGGCGCGCAGGACGTCAAGCGGGGAAAGGTTTTTACCAGAATTATCCGCGAAATCGCCATTGCCGCTCGCACCGGTGGTGATCCCGATAGCAATCCGCGTCTGCGCCTGTCGATCGCGAAGGCCAAAGAAGCCAACATGCCTGGCGACACGATTAAGAAAGCCATCCAGCGAGGAACGGGAGAACTTCCCGGCGTGGCGTATGAGGAATATGCGTTGGAAGGCTACGGCCCCGGTGGCACCGCGGTCTTGCTCGAAATCACCAGTGACAACCGCAACCGAACTGTGGCAGAGATCCGCAATATTTTCACGAAAAATCATGGCAATATGGCGGAAGCCGGGGCGGTGGCCTGGCAGTTCCACAAGAAGGGCCTCCTGACGATCGACAAGGGGAAGGCCGACGAAGACCAGTTGCTCACGCTGGCACTCGAAGCCGGCGCAGAGGATGTGAAGGTGGGCGACAAGACCTTCGAAGTGATTTGCGGTACCCACGAGTTCGAAGCCGTGAAAAAGGCGTTGGCGGATGCCAAGATCGAGACGACCCTCGCTGAAATCACCTTTATTCCCCAGAACACGATCCGCCTTGAAGAAAAAGCCGCCGAGCAGATGCTCAAGCTGATGGAAGCCATGGACGAACACGATGACGTCCAGAAGGTCCATGCTAATTTCGACATCTCAGAAGAAGTGATGGAGAAGGTGGCCGCCGCCGCGGCGGGATAAGTGCCGACTTGTCTAGCCGTTATCTGCCACACGAGACGTGAGCCACGATGATCGCCTTTCTAACGGGGAGGCTGGCTTTTAAGGCGCCGACCCACCTCACGTTGGATGTGCAGGGTGTGGGCTACGAAGTCCATATTCCGCTGAGCACCTACTACGCCCTGCCCAATCTCGACGAAGTCGCCGCGCTCAATATTCACACCCATCTGCGCGAAGACGCGATCCAGTTGTTCGGCTTTCTTTCGCAGAGCGAGAAAGAAGCCTTTTTGCTGTTAACGACGGTCTCCGGTATTGGCCCGAAACTCGCGCTCGGTGTCTTGTCTGGGCTTCCACTCGCCGAGCTCGTCCGGGCAATTCAATCCGAGGATGTTGAGAAGCTCGCCACGATTCCGGGGATCGGGAAGAAGACGGCCGCTCGCATCGCTCTCGAACTCAAAGAGAAGATCGTGAAGATTCATTCCGGTCTGCCTTCCGCAACGATCGAGGAACCAGCGGTTCAGGCAGGTCCTTACGATGACGCACTGTCGGCTCTTGTCAATCTTGGGTATCGCCCTCAAGATGTCAAAGATGCTTTGAAGCGAGTTTCCAAGACGGTCGAGGCTCAGGCGGGCCTCAAAGAATTGATTCGTGAGGGTTTGAAAGAACTTGCGAGGGGGTAAATGATGAGTCTATCTACGCGTGCGCGAGCGCTGGTCCAGTGCAGTTTGATGGCGGGCTCTCTCTTAGGGCTTTCGTTTGCGGGATGGGCGCAGGACGCCGGGGAGCAGAAGAGCATTCGCATGACTTGCGGCACGTGCCCCGATGGGTATGCGACCACCGGCACCACGCAGGCTCCGTCAGTCTGTAAAGACGGGGATCCGACACTGGTCCAGTGCGTGCCACTTGGGGCCAACATGCTTCCCGTGTGCGGTTCCTGCCCTGAGGGCTATGCGGAGATAGGCAGTTCGTCGGTTCCCTCCCGTTGCGGGAATAAGGATGGGGGACGGTTGTCCCAATGTCAGTTGCAGAAGATGGAACAGAATCTTCCCGATCCCACTCAAGGCGCAAAGACCTGTCCTCCCTATTGCGGGAGCGCAGGGCAACCTGGGCAGGGAGCCTTGCCGCCGGTCCCGCGTTTTCAGCAGGCCCCGGACAACAAATAGCACCGTTGCACGAGATTGTATGACTGAACGGCTCCTCGCACAGCGGACTACCGACGATGACCGCAGCATGGAAAACGTGCTGCGGCCGCAGTCCTTCAACGACTACGTCGGGCAAGAGCGGATGAAAGAGTCCCTGCGTATCTGCATCGATGCGGCCCTGCAGCGGGGCGAGGCGCTCGACCACACCATTTTTTACGGACCTCCCGGCCTTGGGAAAACGACGATCGCGCACATCATCGCCAAGGAAATGGGAGCGTCGCTCCGTTCAACCTCCGGGCTCGTGCTGACTCATGCCGGCGATCTGGCGGCGATCCTCACGAATCTCCAAGAGCACGATGTTCTGTTCATCGATGAAATTCATCGGGTGCCGGCTTCTGTCGAAGAGGCGCTTTATCCGGCGATGGAAGATTATCAGCTCGATTTAGTCGTCGGGCAGGGGCATGCGGCCAGAACGGTCAAGTTGGACCTCCCTCAATTTACGTTGGTGGGAGCGACGACGAAAGCCGGCGCGCTGACCTCCCCGCTCCGTGACCGGTTCGGACTCGTGTATCGACTCGACTTCTACTCACCGACCGATTTGGAGCGGATCGTCACGCGGTCGGCTGGCGTATTAGGTACATCGATAGATCATGCCGGTGCCGCAGAGATTGCGAGAAGAGCCCGAGGCACGCCTCGCATCGTGAATCGCTTGATCCGCCGTGTCCGGGACTATGCGCAGATTAAGGCCGAAGGGCATATCACCAGACAGGTCGCTCAGGAGGCCCTGGCCTGGTTGGGAGTCGATAGTGCCGGGTTTGATGACATGGATCGGAAGATCCTGATGACCATCATCGAGAAGTTCAACGGGGGACCGGTCGGAGTGGAATCCCTGGCCGCAGCGGTGCAAGAAGAGAAAGGGACGCTGGAAGATGTGTACGAGCCCTATCTCATTCAAGCCGGCTACCTCGACCGTACCGGCCGCGGCCGCCAGGCGACGAAGCTCGCGTTCGATCACTTCAGCAAGCCGACCGATCAGTTGTTCTAGCGACTGAGGGGGCGAGAGTCACGCAGTAGAAGAGGGACCCGCTCAGGTTGAGTCTTGGTTTTCGACCGCTCACGATCCCGGTTCATTCTTGCTGTCTTGATTCTCCTCTCCCAACTGATTCATCCCGACTATCTGTCAATCATTGTTCTCTCCTGGTAGCCGCAAGCTCTTGAAAGACTAGGGAGTCTCCTTGCAATGGGCGATTCGAATCCTGTATCATCCCTTGCTTACTCGCACTCGATCTGCCTCTGGACAGTCGTCCAACTCATGAGGCACGGGTGGAGGGGGTTCGTGCATGCCTGGTGACCTTTCCGGTTATCGGAAGGAGATTGATCGTATCGACGATGAGATTCTCCGTCTGCTCAATGAGCGGTCGAAGAGCGTCATCGAGATCGGTCATATCAAGAAAGCCCAGGATGCGGACGCCAATCTGCATACCCCTGCTCGCGAAGCCGCCATTATTGAGCGATTAGTCGGTCAAAATACCGGTCCGTTCCCATCAGAAGCCATCCGTCCCGTGTACCGGGAGATCATGTCGGCGTCCCTCTCGCTGGAAGGCCCGCAGAAGGTGGCCTATCTGGGTCCCCGCGCGACGTTTACGCACATGGCCTGCATGCAGAAATTCGGATCGTCGGCCCAATACATTCCGGTCCACAGTATCAAGGAAGTGTTCAACGAAGTGGAGCGGGGGCGCGCGAATTTCGGTGTCGTGCCGATCGAGAACACGACCGAAGGCGTGGTGAACCACACGCTCGATATGTTCATCGATTCGAACCTCCTGATCTATGGAGAAGTGCTCCAAGAGGTCTCCCACCATCTGATGTCGAAATCCGGGGTGGTGGAAGAGGTGAAGAAAATCTGTTCGCATCCCCAGGCCATCGCACAATGCCGCAATTGGATCGAGACCCATATGCCGCATGTGCTGGTGTCTGAAGTCGCCAGCACGGCTCGCGCCGCAGAGATGTGCCAGGAAGATGTCACCATCGCTGCTATCGCATCGGAACTGGCGGCTCAGCTCTATGGGCTCAAAGTGATAAAGGCGCGGATCGAAGATAATCTGAATAACTTCACCCGGTTCCTTGTCCTGTCGCAGAAACCGCCGCAGCGCACCGGGAAAGACAAGACCTCGTTGATGCTATCGATTAAAGACAAGGTCGGCGCGCTCTATGATCTGCTCCGGCCGTTTGCCTCAAATGGCATCAGCATGACGAAGATTGAGTCACGTCCATCCCGGCGGAAGGCATGGGAGTATATCTTCTTCGTCGATGTGGAAGGCCATATGGAAGAAGAGCGCGTGAATCGGGCGATCGAAGAGATCAAGGGCCGTTGTCTCTTTATGAAGATCCTGGGTTCATATCCGGCCCACAATTAGAACTATGGCACTGCGTATTCATCCAGACATTGCCTCGCTCAGCCCCTATGTCCCGGGGAAGCCGATTGAGGAATTGCAGCGTGAGCTGGGCCTGGCTCGCGTGATCAAGCTCGCCTCGAATGAGAATCCGCTTGGACCATCGCCGAAAGCGCTGGCCGCGCTCGTTGGGGGGCATGACAGTCTGCACCGGTATCCGGATGGCGGCGCCTATCGATTGCGTCAGGCGTTGGCCGATCGATGGAAGGTCAGCCTCGATCACATTATTCTCGGCAATGGCTCGGACGAAGTCCTCGGCTTGCTGGCACGTACGTTTCTGGCGCCGGGCGATGAAGCGGTGATGGCCGATCAGACCTTCGTGATCTACAAGATGGAAGTCACGGCGGCTCACGGGAAAGCGGTGATCGTTCCGTTGGTGAATTGGACGCACGATCTCGACGGTATGGCCAAAGCCATTACGCCCAAGACCAGGCTCGTCTTTCTCTGTAACCCCAACAATCCCACCGGGACTATGGTTGCAGCCGATGCCGTCGCCCGGTTTATGGCGCAGGTGCCGGAAGATGTGATCGTCGTATTCGATGAAGCCTATCTCGAATATGTGCGCGATCCGCATTTCCCGGATAGCCTGCAGTATGTGACGCAGGGGCGGAACGCGATTGTGCTGAGAACGTTCTCGAAAATTTACGGTCTGGCCGGGTTGCGGATCGGTTACGGGATTACGACTCCGGAGATCACGAACTGCCTGAACCGCGTGCGGCCGCCATTCAATGCCAACACGCTGGCGCAGCGTGCGGCTCTGGCCGCGCTGGGTGACGACGAACATGTGGCGAAGAGTCGAGCCGTGAACGCGGCGGGCATGCAGCAACTCGAAAGCGGTTTACGAGCGCTGGGATTTTCCGCGATCCCCAGCCAGGCTAATTTTGTGTATTTCGACGTCAAGCGCGATGGTCGGGCCCTGTTCGACGCCTTGCTGCGCGAGGGCGTTATTGTGCGGCATATCGAAGGCGCGATGCTGCGCGTGACGATTGGGCAGTCGGACGAGAATGACGCGTTCCTGGCCTCGTTGAAGAAGGTCTTGCAGTCGAAGTGAAGCAATAGAGAGGGCATCATGATCATCGTCTTGAGACCTGACGCATCTGAACGCGAAGTCGATCATATTATCGATCGGCTGCGAGAGTTGGGATTGAAGTCGCAAATTTCCACCGGTCAGGAGCGCACCATCATCGGGGTGATCGGAGACGACCGGATTCTGCACAATCAGCCTTTGACCGCGCTGCCAGGGGTGGAAAGCGTGTTGCCGATTCTCGCTCCCTGGAAACTGGTGAGCCGGGAGTTCAAGAAGGAACCGACCATCATCGATGTGGGCGGGGTGAAGATCGGTGGGAAGAAGCTCGTCATCATGGCGGGCCCCTGTGCGGTGGAGCGCCTCGAACTTACGGTTGGGATTGCCCATGAAGTGAAGGCCGCCGGAGCTTCGGTGCTGCGTGGCGGAGCCTATAAACCAAGAACGTCGCCCTATTCTTTCCAAGGCTTGGGCCGTGAAGGGCTGGACTATCTGCTTGAGGCCAAGAAGCAAACGGGGTTGCCGGTCGTGAGCGAGATTTTGGACACGCGAGACATCGAACTGTTTCTGGAGAAGGCCGACATCATTCAGATCGGCGCCCGCAATATGCAGAATTTCGAACTCTTGAAGGAGGTCGGGGCCTACGACAAGCCGGTGTTGTTGAAACGCGGATTGTCGGCGACCATCAAGGAGTTTCTCCTGTCGGCGGAGTACATCATGTCGCGGGGCAATCGCAATGTCATGCTCTGCGAGCGGGGTATCCGGACGTTTGAAACCCAGTATCGCAATACGCTGGATCTGGCGGCGATTCCGACGCTGAAAGAACTCTCGCATCTTCCCGTCATCGTCGATCCGAGCCATGCGACAGGGAAATGGCAACTGGTGGCGCCCATGTCCAAGGCGGCGATTGCGGCTGGCGCCGACGGGTTGTTGATCGAAGTTCATTCCAATCCGGAATGTGCCTTGTGTGACGGAGAGGAATCGATCAAGCCGTCAAAGTTCAAAGAGCTGATGCACGATCTTGGAAATATTGGACGAGCGGTCGGGCGAGAAATATAGCAGGCTGTTGAAAAAGTCCGCCAGCGGCGTTCTCGCGACGCTCAGAGGCTCAACGTACGGCAGAGAGTACGTTTCGCCTCTTCGCTTGCTGCGGCCTTGCTGGACGGCCATTTTGAACAGCCTGTGATTGCCAGGAATACCAAGGTTTTTCGCGGAGAGAATCGAGCAAGGTAGGTATGGCAGTTCATTTCAAACAGGTCGCGATTATCGGGGTGGGCCTGATCGGCGGGTCGCTCGGGATGATCTTGCGCCGCAAGGGGTTGGCTGATCAGGTGGTCGGCATAGGCCGGCGGGTGGAGAATCTGAAGACGGCCGTTGAGCTGGGCGCGATTGATCGTTATGTCGCCGATCCCAAGGAAGGTGTGCGTGGCGCGGATCTCGTGATCCTGGCTACGCCGGTCGATACCTACGACCGACACCTGAAAGACTGGGCCTCGTGCCTCTCCCCCGGAGCCATCGTGAGCGATGTCGGGAGTGTGAAGGGCCTGCTGGTGGAACAGTCCGAAGCCAGCATGCCGGCCGGCGTCCATTTCGTCGGCGCGCATCCGATTGCCGGAAAAGAAAAAACCGGCGTGGCCGCAGGAACCGATCAGCTGTTTCAAGGCGCGCGTTGTATCGTGACGCCTACGCCCAAGACCAATGCGCAAGCCCTGGAGCGAGTGCGTGCGTTGTGGCAAGAGACGGGCTCGATCGTGCTGACGATGGATCCGCATGTGCACGATCAGATTCTTGGCGCAGTGAGTCATTTGCCGCATGTTGCGGCCTTCGCTCTGATCACGGCGTTGGCGACTCTTCGTGACCGTGAAATTACATCCCTCGACTTGGCGGCTCACTCCGGAGGCGGGTTGCGGGATACGACAAGGATTGCGGCGAGTTCTCCTGAGATGTGGCGGGATATTTTCCTCTGGAATCGCGAGAACGTGGTGCACTTCATCGATGCCTATCAGGAATCGCTCCAGGAGTTCCGGCGCTTAGTTCACGCGGGTGACGGGGCTGGGATCGAAAAGGCGCTTGAGCGCGCCAAATCCGAGCGCGAGAAATTGAACGTTCGTCCTTCTGTGACGGTGTAACTGAACCATGGCTTCATTGACGATCACCCCAGGCCGCGCACTCACCGGAACCCTTACGGTGCCCGGCGATAAGTCCGTGACGCATCGGGCGATCATCCTCACGTCGTTGGCCGAGGGAGAAAGCCGATTGTCGAGCTATTGCCGCGGGGAAGATTGCTTGAACACGATGCGCGCGTTTCAAGCCTTGGGCATTCACATTGATGAACAGCCGGATGTGCTTCGCGTGCATGGCAAAGGGATGTGGGGCTTGCGGGAAGCCGATGCCCCGATCGATTGCGGCAATTCAGGGACCGGGACTCGCTTATTGACGGGACTGTTGGCCGGTCAGGATTTCTTCACGATTTTGACCGGAGACGAGTCGATTCGCCGGAGGCCGATGGGGCGTGTGGTGAAACCCCTGCGGGAGATGGGCGCGGTGATTGCCGGGCGTAAAGGCGGCGAGCTGGCTCCGCTGGCCATCACCGGTACGCGGCTGCACGGGATTGATTACACATCCCCGGTCGCCAGTGCGCAGATCAAGTCGTCGCTCCTGTTCGCAGGGCTCTTCGCCGAAGGCACCATGCGGTTTCGTGAGCCGCGCTTGTCACGCGATCATACGGAGCGGATGTTCCAGTCGTTCGGAATTCCGTTGCGGCAGGATGCCGGGACCTTGGTTTTGCAAGGGCGACCAACGTCAGGCTGGACCGGCCGTGCGATCGTGATCCCCGGAGATTTTTCCGCTGCGGCATTCTTTCTGGTTGGCGCGAGCATCATTCCCGGCTCTGACGTGACGATTCAGAATGTCGGGATTAATCCGACCAGGACCGGACTGATTGATGTATTGACGGCCATGGGGGCTAAGATCGATGTGCTCAATCGGCGCGATCAAGCCGGCGAACCGGTGGCGGATCTTCGTGTCAGGTCGGCTGTGCTGAAGGGCGTGGAGGTAGGTCCTGAGCTGATCCCGCAGACGATCGACGAATTTCCGATCCTCTGTGTAGCGGCGGCAGTCGCGGAAGGTGAGACGACGATCTCCGGGGCCGAAGAACTCCGTGTGAAGGAAAGCGACCGCATCGCCACGATGAGTACCGAGCTGAAAGCCATGGGAGCCCAGATCACGGAGAAGCCTGACGGTATGGTGATTCGGGGGCTGGGACAGGCGGGAAAGAATGGCCGGTTGGTCGGCACGATGAAGGGGCAAAGCCATGGCGACCATCGCGTGGCGATGTCGCTGGCCATCGGCGGGTTAACGGCGAACACCCCCACAGCCGTGGCGGATACCGGCTGCGTGGATACCTCGTTCCCGAATTTCGAGCGCACCCTGGCGAGCTTGTTGACGGCATAGGCCTGAGGACTATAATACGGCTCCTTTTGACTTGAGGCGGAAGGTAGAGGCAGTGATCATTGCGATTGATGGACCAGCGGGAGTGGGAAAGAGTACGGTCGCTCGACAGCTGGCGTCGAGGTTGGGCTATCTCTATCTTGATACGGGCGCGCTGTATCGGGCGGTGGCCTGGAAGACGCTGCGGAGCGGGATCGATCCGGCTGATCGGGAACAGGTCACGGCGCTGCTTCCATCCCTGGCGATTCAGATGTTGTTTCAAAACGGCGCGATGCTGGTGTTGGTCAACGATGTGGACGTCACGAATGAACTGCGTACGCCCGACGTGACGGCAGCGGCCTCTATCGTCTCGGCGATTCCTGCCGTCCGCGAATGGCTCCTGCCGGTTCAACGCCAAATCGGGCAACGCGGGTCGGTGGTGGCTGAAGGTCGTGACATCGGAACCAAGGTGTTTCCCTCGGCGCCGGTAAAATTCTTTCTTGAGGCAGACGCGACCGTGCGGGCCGAGCGTCGCCATCGCGAATTGGTGGCTGCCGGACATAACGCCCCGATGGAGAAGACCTATCAGGATTTGTCCGGTCGCGACGAACGGGATCGAACGCGTGCGGTGGCGCCGCTCGTACCTGCGGCCGATGCGCGATTGATCGATACCTCGTCGTTGCGGATTGAAGATGTGGTGGAGCAGATGCTGGCGGCCGTTGCGGCGGTCTCGTGAGCGGATTGGTCTATGGGATCCTCTGGGTCCTGGTGCGAGCCTCCGCAGCGATATTGTTTCGGTACAAAGTGGAAGGGTCGTTGCCGCGGACCGGCGGAGTACTTATTGCGGCCAATCACGCCAGCTATGTCGATATTCCGCTTCTAGGTTGCGGGATGAAGCGGCGGGCCTGGTATCTCGGACGCAATGATTTATTTCCGGTGCCGGTGCTGAACGGGATTTTGCAGCGGCTTGGCTGGATCCCTCTCCGTCCCGGTCGATTGGATCGCGAGGCCTTCGGGAAAGCGATCAGTCTGATTCAGGCCGGCAAGGTCGTGGTGATCTTTCCGGAAGGCGGACGCAGCCACGATGGCCATTTGCGGCAGCCGAAATCTGGCATCGGGGTGATCGTCTCGCAGACCGGTTGTTCGGTGGTGCCGGCCTATCTGAAAGGGACATTCGATGTCTTGCCGACCGGTGCCAGATGGCCGAGGTTTCGGCAAGTGACGGTGAAACTGGGAGAGCCGCTGACCTTCGAGAGTGGGCATCCCAAAGAACACGATAAGGCAGATGCCAAACGTTTTTACCAACTGGTCAGCCGCACGGTGATTACGCATATCGCCGCCCTCGGAAACGTTCCGCCTCCCATGGTGGGACACGAAGGCGAGCGAGTGTCACCGGAAGCAGCCGACTACCGGAGCTCGCAACGCTGAGTGAGCCCGGTTTCTTCACTATCAGCACCCGGCCCATGCCGGAGGATTAGGATTCGTCCATGAGTACCGCATCAACAGGGAATGAACCGAAGTTAGACCGCGCCGCGTTGGCCGCTCTCTATGAGGAGACCTTCCGCAATCTTGAGGAAGGCACGATTACCGAAGGCCGCGTGGTGGCATTGACGAAGGACAAAGTCGTCGTCGATATCGGCTACAAGTCCGAAGGCATGATCCCGAGTGATCAATTTTCGCCGGATGATCTCCAGGCCCTCAAGGTTGGAGACAGCCTCCAGGTCTACATCGAAGAATGTGAAGATGACGACGGCAACTTGGTTCTGTCCAAGGAAAAAGCCGATAAGATGAAGATTTGGGAAGAGCTTGAAAAGCTCTTCAATGAGGAAAAGAGCATCGACGGGAAAATCATTTCGCGGATCAAGGGCGGCATGATGGTCGATATCGGTGTCAAGGCGTTTTTGCCGGGCTCGCAGATCGACTTGCACCCCGTGCGCGATTTGGACGGTCTCGTCGGCAAGACCTTCCCGCTGAAGATCATCAAGATCAACCATCGCCGCGGTAATGTGGTGGTATCCCGTCGAGTCCTCCTCGAGGAGACGCGTGACAAGAAGCGTCAGACAACGCTGGCGAATTTGAAGGAAGGCCAGCTGATTCAGGGGATGGTCAAGAACATCACCGATTACGGGGCGTTTATCGATCTCGGCGGAATCGACGGGTTGCTCCATATTACGGATATGTCGTGGGGGCGTGTCGGCCATCCGTCGGAAATGTTCACCGTCGGCGATCGTGTGGAAGTCAACGTGTTGAAATACGATCGGGAGACCGGCCGTATCTCGCTCGGTCTGAAGCAGAAGTCCGCCGATCCCTGGACCAATGTGGCCGGGAAGTATCCGATCGGCACGCGGGTGCGCGGGCGGGTGGTGAGTTTGACGGATTACGGAGCGTTCATCGAGCTCGAACCGGGTGTCGAAGGATTGGTCCATGTGTCGGAAATGTCCTGGACTCATGAAGTGCGCCATCCGTCGCGTGTTGTGACCGTGGGCGATCAGGTCGAAGCTGCCGTGTTGAACGTGGATCCGGCCAGCCGGAAGATTTCGTTGGGCATGAAGCAGACGGCTCCCAATCCCTGGGATATGATCGAGAGCAAGTATCCGATCGGGACGAAGATCGAAGGGAAAGTGAAGAGCTTGACCGATTTTGGGGCCTTCATCGGACTGGAAGAGGGCATCGATGGCTTGATCCATATCTCCGATATGTCTTGGACTAAGCACATCAAGCATCCGTCAGAGCTGTTCAAGAAAGCGCAGAAGGTCGATGCGGTGGTGTTGCGGATCGACAAAGAAAAAGAGCGGCTGTCACTAGGGTTCAAACAGCTCTCACGCGATCCGTGGGACGATGAGATCCCGGCGCGCTACCATGTTGGCGATTCGGTGACCGGGAAGGTGAGCAAGGTAGCCGACTTTGGAATCTTCATCGAGCTGGAAGGCGGAGTCGAAGGGTTGATTCACATCAGCGAAGCCGGACTGGATGGTGCGGCGAAGCTCGAAGAGAAGTTTAAGCTGTTAGATGACGTGGCAGCGAAGATTATCAAGGTCGATCGCGAAGAGCGGAAGATTGCGCTCAGCTTGCGCGAACATCAATCCGACTCCGACCGCCGACAGGTCGATGAATATCATTCAACGCAGGGCGCGCTCGATCAAAGCCTTGGACGCGCCGCGAAGCAGAGCCGTAAAAAGTCGCAGGCGGAAGACTAATGCGGGGCCACTGGTTGTCTCACACATACATGAGTCATCATGGCTGACGACCAACCGATAGAACGCAGTCCCAAACGCTCCCTGCTGCGCAAGATTCTTTGGGTCGTGGGGGGTGGTTTGGGGTTGCTGTTCTTGGTCAATGTATTGTTGCCTGACCTTGATCTCTCCGGCGAGGATCGCATTGCGCTGATCCGCATCGAGGGCGTCATACTTGACGCCCAGGAAACGCTCGGCGAACTGAAGAAATTCAGCGAGAATCCCTCCGTCAAAGCGATCGTTCTTCGGATCGATAGTCCGGGCGGAGGGGTGGTCCCCTCGCAAGAGATTTACGATGCGGTGCGTCGGGTGCGGACCAAGAGCAACAAAGCCGTGATTGCGTCAATGGGGAGCGTCGCGGCGTCGGGCGGCTATTATATTGCCGCCGCGACCGATCGTATCGTGGCGAACCCCGGGACTTTGACCGGAAGTATCGGGGTGATCATGGAGATGGCCAATGTCGAAGGCCTTCTCCAGAAGATCGGCGTCGAGGGCGTCGTTGTAAAAAGCGGGAAGTACAAAGATGTCGGTTCTCCGCTGAGAAAGATGAGCGATGAAGAACGGGGGTTGCTGCAAACCGTTATGGACGATGTGCATAAGCAGTTCATTGAAGCCGTCGCCGAAGGTCGCTCGCTTGAAGTGCCGGAAGTTCAGGCACTGGCCGATGGCCGGATTTTTACCGGCCGGCAGGCGAAAGCCGCGAAGCTGGTGGATGAGCTTGGTAACCTGGACGATGCGATTCAGTTGGCGGCGGATGTCGTGGGGATCGAAGGTGAGCCGAAAGTCATTGAACAGCGCCGTCGGTTTTCGATTCGCGAGCTGCTGGAGTCGAAGCTCTCATCGGTCTTGCCCAAGTTCGATTTCCATTCAGGGGTGAATCTGAAATATCTCATGGCCTATTAATCGCGCGGCAATGGCGTGCAACGGCACTTGTCCATCAACGGGGCGAAAGGGGGGCGGACATGACGAAAGCGCAGATCATCGAGCAGATGTCGGAGAAAGTCACTACATTGACCAAACGGCAAGCCGAAGTCGTCGTGAATACCATTTTTGATTGTATTCGAGACTCCCTGAAGAACGGGGATAAGACTGAGATACGCGGTTTCGGAAGTTTTCGTTTGCGTGCGCGGCGCATGAAAGAAGGGCGCAATCCGAAGACCGGTGCGACTGTCGCGGTGCCCGCGAAACGCGTGCCGTTTTTTAAGGCCGGCAAAGAACTCAAAGAGTTACTGAACCAATAGCGAGTGAGAAGGAGTTCCCATGTCATCCTCAGATTCTGCTGAGTCTTCCGGTACGGAGATTCGCTGGACCGATGGTGCGCTGAAGCGCATGGAACGCGCTCCGGTCTTTCTTCGCGGCATGGTCCGTCGATTAGCTGAAAAAAAAGCCCGGGAACTCGGCTACGAGGAGATCGACGAAGTCAAACTGGACCAATTCAAGGGCCAGATGATGGGGTCGATGGGTGGCGCCACCGGTATGGCTTCGGCGGCTGAGGCTATGGAGAAAGGGCAGTTGCCCTGGACTGCTGCCGCCAAAGCGCGGCTCGATGCGGTGCCCGAGTTCATGCGCGGGATGATCAAGCAGATTGCGGAAGAGATGGCTCGCGAAGGCGGGCATATGGAAGTCAATATCGATTTGCTCGATCGAGTCGAATCGATGGCCGATGCCCGTGAGCGGGAGTTGCCCCCGCTGACTTGGAGCGATGGCGCGTTGGCGCTTCTGCAGATGAAGATCAAAGATTCGCCGCCGATCGCTCTGGAATTTGTCAGTGACATGATTCGGCACGATACGGAAGAGGTGGCCCGAGAAAAAGGGTTCACGACCATCGATGAAACGAATGTCGTGCAACTGTGGGAGGCGCCCCAGCAGAAAGTGGCGTGGTCGGATGAGGCGTGGAAGCGACTCCAGACCTCGCCTGATTTCGTCAGGAGTGGCATTCGCAAGGCGGCGGAACGTCGCGCCAGGAAGCTGGGCTTGTCCGAGATCGACTCGGATTCCCTGACGACGTTTCGCAATCAGGCGATGATGAAAGCGGTGAAACGCATTCGATCGTTCGGCTACAACGAGTTGACGTTTGACGCATTTGATACGGCGTTGACCAAGACGAAGCGGCTTCAGGGGAACGATCAGGCTGAAAAACGTTTACAGGAAATCCGCGGGCATTTTTCCGATCCCAACGCGAAAAAGCCTGAGGGGGGCACGCTTGGGGCCGATCTCATGGGTCGGTTCCGCAGGTATCTCAAGGGCGAAGGGGCGCTCTAGCGCTCCTGCAGCCTTTGTCAATATTCATTGTACACCATACTAGTCACACGCATACATCCCCACTGCCTTTTGTGTCAGCGAGCAACGTCACTACGCCTGAAAAGTGAGAATCCCCGGAATCGCGTGAGTGATTCCGGGGGAGAAGTCTCTTGGCTAGATCGCGCCGACCGCTTGCGGCCAGAACTTGTGACGGATCTGCGGAAGCGGTTCGTTGTCGAAATTCGGAATATCGTACAGGCATCGATCAATCGTTGCCACTTCATCTTCTGTCAAATCGAGGGAGACCTTCTTCTTCCAGAACTGATCGAGGGTGAAGTAGTCCGCCGATTGCGGCTTCTCCGCGAGTAACGTCTTCATCTTCTGGAAGCCCTCGGTATCGACGCCACCGATGCGGCCTTTGTTTCGGTCGTGACACCAGCTCAGGACCTCCGCGATCCCGTACATGGTGATGTCCACTTTCACGTGTTTACTCATTGCATCCTCCTCAAAGTGAGCCCCATTCTAGCGCAAGTCTCGTGACATCAACAAGGCTGATTCTTACCACAAAAGAAGAAATCAGGTTGATTGCATGGTGAAACACGCCCTCTGTATACTCCGGCGGCACCACGCGTTCGTTGCATAGGGCAATAGGGCGTGAATCAATAGGCCGATAGGCCTATTCTTGCGAAGAGGGAAGTCGTGAAGCTTGTCTCGCCTCGTCCCGCTCATCGAGCGGTTGACGCCATGAAAGTCGCCCTGTGCTGGCTCTTGGCTATCGGGATGTGGTCCTGCACCAAGGCCGATCCATACCAACCGCCCGATCTGTTTTACTACTACGCGAGCTATAAAGTCGGGAAGAACCCCACCACGATTACGACCGGCGATTTCAATCACGATACGTTTACGGATCTCATCACAACCAATATATCCAGTAACACCCTCTCGATCCTGCTGGGCAATGGTGATGGAAGTTTTAGCGACCAAACCCAAATCAAAGTGTGCGTCGAGCCACGGACTTTGGTTATGGCGGACTTTAACCACGACACACATGCGGACATCGTGCTGGCCTGCTCGGGAGGCGATGAAATCGCATTTCTCATGGGCCGAGGAAACGGCAAGTATGAAGAGGGACCGCACTACCCTGTCCATCGAACGCCCGTGGCCCTCGCCACCGAAGATCTGAATGGTGACGGCCACCCTGACGTCGTTGTTGCGTTACGAAACGATAAGATCCAAGTTTTTCTTGGAACCGGAACCCCGGAATTTCACCATGGGGCGCACTATACCTATGGTGATACGCCTACGTCTGTGGCGCTGTCGGATCTCAACGGCGATGGGAAGATCGACATGGTTGTCACCAACGGCGGACCCATGTCCAATGCCGTCTCGATCTGGCTGGGCAACGGAGACGGGACGTTTCGCGACCCTAAAGACTATCGGACCGGCAAACGTCCGCTCTCCGCAACGTTTGCCGACTTTAATAACGATCGCCACCGCGACCTGCTCGTGATCAATGGAGAGCGAGATAGCTTCACGACATACCTCGGCAATGGCACTGGCACATTTTTGCCGGGGAAAGACTCAGGCGCTGATGCTGGTCCTATTGCAGGCGTCACGCGTGATTTCGACGGCGACCGACTCCTCGATGTTGCCATTGCGAATTTGCAGTCCAATGATCTGTCGATTCTCTTCGGTAAGGGTGACGGAACCTTTCGCTATCCACCCAGGAACTATCCTACAAAGGCGGGCCCGTTTGCACTGGCGACATTCTGGGTAACCACCAATGCCGTCGAAGAGCCGGGATTGGTAACGGCCGACAATGGAAATGGGACAGTTTCAATTTTTCTCCATCGCGGGCTGAAGGCGGTAAAGCCAGCGCCAATCGCTTCAAATGAGCGCTAACTCCTCCGCGAGGCGCGCAATACCGGCACTTCTTGACAGGTCTTGGACCCTCCGTTAGAGTGGCCGACAGGTGTGAGTCCGTGACACATTGTTGTCCGTGTGAGTGTAATGCCCCTGAGAACATTTACCTGGTGGTTTGCAATGGGTTCAGTCCTGACCCTTGCTGTCCTCATGGTGCAGGGGGGGATACGCGATCTGTTGGAAGGCACCCAGCCTGCTTCAGGCGCCACCGCAGTAGTCTCCTTCGGCACAACCATTCTTGGTGGAGGCCTTCTGGCCGGATGCTTAGCGGTTGTTCTCAATCGAATTCGGTAATGATCCCATAGACGCGATGGTATGCGTTGCTTGAAATGCAAAGGGTTTATGATGGTCGAGCGTCACTATACGCTCATGAATCGGCGGCTCTTTGCGCGCTGTCTGAACTGCGGATTCTGGATTGATCTCGCGGATGTCCTGCGGTTCTTTCATAAGGTGATTGATAGCGGTGTTCGTGGCGGGAAAGTGCGGGAATCATACCCGCTGTAACTATGTCCCTGCAGCTCACCGTCCTGGTTAAGGAGCACCTCATTGATCAAGTCATTGGCCCTCACGTCAACGGTTCTGGCTGCGGTATTCGGAACCTTGGTCTTGGGAAGTCCTCTCGACGCCCAGGCCGAGTACAGCCATAAACATAAGCGCCAGGTTCGGGCTGTGAGTACATCGGGCGACCGCCTTCCTTGGCGAGTGGCTCCCGCTCATAGCATTTTCATGAAAGAGCTTCGATCTGGCCGCGTGCTCTATCAGCATGAATCCCTCAAGCGACTCTCGCCCGCAAGCCTCACGAAAATCATGTCCGCGCTGGTGATTTTGGAGAAGGGGAAGCTGGATGATCAGGCGACCATCAGTCGCAATGCCGCGCGGGCGCCCAAAACGCATCTTCGGCTCCGTCCAGGTGAAGTGTTCAAACTCGAGGACTTGCTCAAAGCGATGCTGATCGTGTCTGCCAATGACGCCTGTCTGGCCGCGGTGGAACATGTCGGCGGCGATGAAGAGCAGTTTGTCATGCTCATGAACGCGAAAGCTGCCGCACTTGGGTTGACCGATACCCACTTCAGCAACGGCTGTGGATTCGATGGTCCTGAGCACTATTCAACGGCCGAGGATCTGGCGAAGCTCAGTGAGGTCGCGCTACAGAATCCGATCTTCCGTGCGCTCGTGCGCGAGGAGCGTGAGATTATCACCCCGATTAGTGGTCACCGTGCGTATGTTTTACACAGCACCAATCGGCTGTTAGGGCGCATCCCCGGCGTGGAAGGCGTCAAAACCGGGTTCACCTCAAAAGCGGGGCGGTGCCTCATTGCTAAAGTTTCGCAGAACGGCAGCGATTTGTTGGTCGTGATCTTAAACTCAAATCGCCGTTGGAATACTGCTGTCAGCTTGATTGATTTCGGGCTAAAATCGACCGCGACAATGCAGTGAGTCCCCGTTCATTGTTCTCGTCTGTAAGCACTCTTCAGCCCACCTTTATTCGAACGTCGTCAAGCTCATCTTTCATGCGGATGGTGCTGCGGCATACGTGACGGGTACGGCGAGGGCCCCTTGCCTAGATGCCATCCCCCCATCGTGGCGTCCTCCCCAGGCTGGTCGATGTCAGTACTTTCCGGTTTGGGCTTGATCGAGGCCATCGTCCTGATTCGACCTCATGATTCAATTGGGGCTTCGCCCAGCAGCGGGCAATACTCCGTGCTGCTACACAGCTCAAGAGCAAGAAAGCGGTGGGCTTGTGAAGAGATGCGCGTGGAGGCAGTCGCTACACATTGCGAAGTTTAGTGAGGAGTTGAAAATTCGATGTTGACGTCCTTCCCGAGGTAATTCACCTGAAAGCCTTGTTTGTCATAGGCCATGACAGCGCCCATCACGTTTTCATCCCCGTACTCTTCTTTTCCCAGCAATTTCCGGATGTCCTCGGGGCTTTCGCTGTTCAGCACATTTCTAAAGATGCCGCGAGCCTTGTGGGTGAAGCGGTTATTGATGAAAATCAGGTCGACTTTCCCATCCTGGACACGGACGCCAGCCATTGGGCCCGTGGGTTTTCGTTGATCGATCAGGAAAATAAAGGCCGCTTCCTGTTCGGCTTTGATCCCGGCGATCTTTTCATTGACCAAGACATCCAGTGCCTTCGCTTCAGTGTCGCCTAACTTCACTCCGAACAGCGACACGGTTGCGCTGGAAATCTCCTTCGATTCCATCACATCATTCTTGCTCAGCTCGTAGGGTTCAGCGTGCAGCGATGAGGTTGTGCTGGTGAGGATTGCCACGAGTATTCCGGCCAGCACAGGCGATCCGCATTCTTTCCTCATCGTCTCCCCTTTCGCAGAATATAGATATCAGTTGATCGTGCTGATTACTCAGATCATTTCAAGGATAGGCGGGCATCACTGAACTTGAAACATTCTATCCAAGGGAGGATGAACTTGCAAGAAAGGTCCAACTGGGAGTGAGAAGAGCCGCGAGCAGGGGAAATCAAACGACGAGACATGCCTTAGGCGGTTACTGCAGTGGCCAACAGCAGTTCACCGAGACGATGCAGGCGTACAAAGTACGGTTGGCAATCCGATTCCAGCTCCGACGTCACCTCCTCGAGATCCGCCAAGCAGTCTTTCAGAATCTCGACCCGCTGATGGTCTAACCCTTCCGGACTGTCCAAGAAAAACACGACGCAGCCGCTAATGACGGTATCGAGGGTCATCAGCTGTCCCTCATTCGGGCTGGCAAAGGTCGGCCAGCCTTCACTGCAATGTGTTTCCCAGGCCGATGTGATGGTGGCACGATTCACGGTCATGGTCCGTTGCCTCTCCAGCTATGACTGTCCCAGCCACCCTAGCGCATGGAGGAGCAGTGCGGCAAGCGTGCATAAACCGATACCGACAAACCGGTAATCCACATCGTCCCGGCTTAGGCACCATTCCACCAAGCGTGATCGCCACGTCTCAGGTCCCAGAGCAAGGAACCCTCCTTTGATAAGCATGGCTAGAGCGGTCACAATCCATAGGGGTTGGTACATGAGCGGAAGGGCCGCGATCAGGAGGACTGCTCCCGCCACGACAGACAGCCATTGCCAGGTCCAAATCGCCGGTTGTTGGCGGATCACCTCCCGCAAACGTTCAACCATGAAGCGGGGCGCCAACAATAGAGAGCACCCGTCAGCGAGCCAGATTCCCGCGATGGCGGCTAAGACATAGTCCCTCATGATGAACCAGAGGGAATAGTGAGAGGTATGAAGAAAGTCCGGCTCAAGGGTACAGACCCCGTTGCAAATGCGCCTGGGCGACTTTATCGATTCCGTTCATCAGTGCGGCCATTCGCATGGAGACTCGCTTTTCGGTGGCGAAGAGCGTGGTCTGGTGAAATGCCGAGGTGATAATGTCCTGGAGGCGTTTTCGGATGTCCGTTTCATTCCAGAAGAACCGTTGAAGATCCTGGACCCACTCGAAATAGGACACAATGACGCCGCCGGAATTGGCTAGGATGTCAGGGATAATAAAGACGCCCTTGTCCTCGAGAATCCGATCGGCCTCAAGGGTGGTCGGGCCATTGGCGCCTTCCGCGAGGATCCGGCACCGAAGGGCGGCGGCATTGTGCTCGGTGATTTGTTCCGACAGTGCGGCAGGGACCAACACGGTGCATGGAAGCTGGAGCAGCTCCGCGTTCGTGATCCAATCGCCCATCTGGGTGTCTTTGAGGGTCTGGCCCTTGGTCTTGTAGCGGTCGAGAAGCTCCCGGATGTTGAGTCCTTTTTCGTTATAGAGACCGCCGGTGACATCGCTCACTGCAATGACACGAGCTCCTTCTTGTTGCATGATGAGGGCGGTGTGCATCCCGACATTCCCAAATCCCTGAACCACGACGGTGGCGTGATCGATGGAGAGCTTGAGATGCCGAAGCGCTTCCAACGTGACGTATACGACCCCTCGTCCCGTCGCTTCTTCCCGGCCTAAGCTCCCGCCGATCGAGAGGGGTTTCCCTGTCACCACACCGGGCACGGCGTAGCCGACTTGCTGGCTATAGGTGTCCATTATCCAGGCCATAACCTGCGCATCCGTCCCGACGTCCGGTGCGGGGACATCCTTGTCGGGGCCGATCAACGGGAAAATCTCCGCGGCGTAGCGCCTGGTCAGGCGCTGAAGTTCTCCGTGGGATAACTGTTTGGGCGCGACGGCTACGCCCCCCTTGGCCCCGCCGTAGGGCAATCCGGCCAAGGCGCATTTCCATGTCATCCACATGGCGAGTGCGGCCACTTCTCCGAGGTTGACCTCGGGATGGTAGCGGACACCGCCTTTAGAAGGGCCACGCGAGGAGTCATGCTGAACGCGGTATCCAGTGAACACCTCGACGCGGTTGTCATCCATCCGGACAGGAATGCTCACGACAAGCGAACGCTGGGGCTGTTTGAGCCGCTCTCGCAGGTTGTGATCCAGGTGCATCGCTTCCGCTGCCTGGTCGAACTGGGAGACGGCTAATCGAAACGTCGGGGTGTCGTACTCTTTCATGTCGCCCTCACGCTGCTGCCGGAATGAATGTCGAGTTCATGGTCGCGCCAAATTATTGAATGCGGTGGGAGCCGGTGTCTCGGTCCATTTGAGAGCCAATGTCTGTTTCAGTTGCTCGAGAAGCGAGCGTGTCACAGTCAATAAAGAAACTGGTTGCCCAACGACTTCAGCCATTGACGTTGCGCGGCAGCCTTGCAGGCCGCAGGGAGTGATCCCTTGAAATGGTGAGAGATCCATGTCTACATTGAGGGCCAGCCCGTGCATAGTCACGCCTCGATCCACACGAATCCCGATCGAGGCGATTTTGGCCTCTTGGGGATTAGTCACCCAGACGCCCGGAGTCTTTGGTTTCCGATGGCCGGTAATTCCGCTCTCCAGCAGGCATCGGATCACAGCCGCTTCCAGTTGCTCTACGTATGAACGTACGCCTGTGGCATGGTCTGTCAGGCGAAGGATCGGGTATACCACCAGTTGTCCTGGCCCGTGATAAGTGACAGACCCGCCCCGATTGACATGCTGAATCTCGATACCATCTATGCGTGCCGCCGTGGGGTCACCGCCCCAGTCGGCAATCCGCGTTCTTCGGCCGATGGTATAGACCGGTTGGTGCTCGAGGATGAGGAGGGTATCGAGTCTTGAGTCCATGACGCGCTCGTGATGCAGGCGCATCTGAAGGTCCCATGCCTCAGCGTAGGGGACGGGCGAAGAGAACCAGAGCAGTTCCGTCGGAGTGTGGAAACCGGGCACGTTGGGCGGGTCAGCGACGCTAGGCATGCGTAGAGCCATCAGTGTGGTCATGGCACGAATTTCTGTACCGGCGGCCGTGGCATGGTCAACGTGGTCTGGCCGGTACGCCCTTGGATTGTCATGTGGAGGGATGCCGATTCGCCTTCCTGCATCGCGCTGTGCCAGAAGTCCCCCATGTTGTAGAGTTGGCGTTGATCCAACGCTGTGATGACATCTCCGGTTTGCAAGCCTGCCGCGCCGGCAACCTTGGCCGGATCCACATTCAGAGCGAGAATCCCGCGCTCCGCCTCTAACCCGAAGCTGGCGGCGACACTCGGAGTGACCGTCACCGGCGTAAACCCGAAGTCCGGCCGGGAGATGGTTCCACGAAGCATCATCGAATGGATGTGAGGATAGACGGCTTCAATGGCAATGGCATAACTGATCGCCTGGGCCGATGGCGCGATCGCGACATTGATGCCGACTACCTGGCCGGATAAATCCACCAGCGGGCCGCCGCTATTGCCGGGATTGATAGCCGCATCCGTCTGGATCAGATCGTACAAAGTCTCGCCGTTCGGGGTGAGAACCGAACGTTCCAGTGCGCTGACGACTCCCACGGTGACAGTCGATCCTCCCTTGAGGGCCAAGGGGTTCCCGATCGCAATTACGGTTTCTCCAATCTCCAAGGTTGCCAATGCTTTCAGTGTGGCTGGGACGAGATCAGTCGCATTGATCTTGACCAATGCGAGATCCAGCAGGAAATCCCGCGCAGCCACGCGCCCCGGCGTCAATCGTCCGGTCGGTAGTCCCACTACGAGACTTGTGACCCCTTCCACCAGATGATTGTTTGTCAGGATATAGCCCGTTGTATCGATCACAATGCCTGAGCCGGAACCGGATTGTGTTCCATGGAGGGATGGAGCTGAGGGCATACCACGCGTCAAAATCGTCACGACGGAGGGGCGTACTTTGGCGACGACGGCCGGCACCGATAGGGGTTTTTCATCAGCGATTGCTTGATTATTCCACGCGAAGGTCCCAAGGAACGCGATCACCAGGATCATCACAGCCTGTGGCAACAGAGAGCTGACGATTGATTGGGGCTGCTTCATCGGTGTCCTTCAACAAGCCGGAGACACGGATCCAACCTGGATCGCATTCTCTCACACCTGAGAGGTCGGGGAAAGACGGAACAGGCGCACGAACTCTAAAGCTCGTGCGCCTGTTGATTGAGAGGAAAAGGCTATTTGATTGCCGCAAACAGCTCTTTGATTTCCGGAGTCTTGAGCTTCTTCAGGGCTTTGGCCTCGATTTGCCGGATTCGTTCACGGGTCACCGACAGGTTTTGGCCGACTTGCTCAAGGGTACAGGGCTCATCATGCCCGATTCCGAACCTGAGCCGGATTACCGTCTGTTCCCTCGGGGTCAAGGTACCTAAGATACGATCCAGCTGTTGGGTCATCTCAGTACGATGCACATGGGCATCGGGTGGCGGTACCTGGTGATCAGGAATCATCTCCCCGAACTCTGTATCACCATCCCCGACTGGCCGTTCGAGTGCGACTGGTTCCTGAAATGCCTGCACGGTTTCATGCAACCGTTCAGGTCTCATTCGCAGTACGTTGGCAATCTCCTCCAGTTTGGCCGGACGGCCGAACTGTTGCCCGAGTCGACGTGTGACCCGGAGAATCCGGCTGGAAGCCTCCGTCTGGTGCACAGGGATACGGATCGTCCGAGACTGATCCGCCAGAGCCCGCGTGATCCCTTGACGGATCCACCAGGTCGCATAGGTGCTGAACTTGAAGCCTTTCCGGTGTTGGTACCGTTCGGCGGCCTTCATCAATCCAATGTTCCCTTCCTGCACCAGGTCTAACAAGGTCAGACCTCGATGGGTGTAATGCTTCGCAACATCCACCACCAGGCGGAGATTGCAACGGACCATCTCGTCTTTCCCTCGCTCCAAGACGAGCCGGGCGGCCCGAATTTCATCGAGCAAGATTTTGAGCTGTTTCGCGACGGTGGCTGCCGGTTTCATCTCCCGGAGCGCCGGTTTCAGAACCTCCAGAATTGCCTGTTCAACTTTATCGAGCGCGGTGGCGGAAAATCCGCTGAGCCCGCGTGCAAGTTGAAGGGACTTTGTCGATTCCAGCAGAATGGGAGTGCGCTTCGCGCGCGCCATGACTTTCAGCGTTTCCCGCAATGCCACTCGAATGCGGCGCGAGCCTTCGTCCAGGCGCTTCGCCAAAGTGATTTCTTCTTCTCGTGTCAGGAGCGCCCGCTCGCCGAACGAGCGAAAGTAGAGCGATTCCAGGAGGAAGGGGCTCGCCCCAGGACTTGTCTTGAGCGTGGCGGCTTCCACGTCTTTCTCCGCCGGCTCAGCATCCACTTCCGCTTCCCGTCCGATCGCTTCAATCGCATCGCTGGCGTCAGAGTCGTCGGTGTCGACGTCGGCCGTCGTGGTCTGGTCGTCTATGCTTTCTGTTGTCCGCAGGTCTTCATGTTCCATCGCGTCACCTCTTGTCTCCTGGTTTCGCATCTGTTCACTCCTGTTAGAGTTGCCGGGGATCAAGAAGATTCACCCTTATTTCTGCTTCTCATGTCCTTCTACGAAGCAAGAGTGATGCTGGATTGAACATGAGAAGGCAGACGCGCAATCCTGAAGATATTGCAGCAAGATTAGGGGCGCTTAATGAGAGAATCTGAATCGAGGTGTGATGCGAATGCGGCAACTATGTGGGAATTGCACTGCGTGTCGACCGATCTGCCTCACCCGTTCACTCCCTGACCATCTTCGGTGGTCGATGCGGGTCGTCACGCTCACTGAAAACGGCAAATCGTTTGGGGATTGATGCTGAGAGGGATGCGCACTTCATGGAATAGAGGGGGGAATGATTACGGCGCTCCCTATCATCGGTTGCAAAGGGGAGAACGAACCCCCTAGAATGCTGCCCCATGTCACAACTTCGATCAGGCGAACGCATCCATCTCGTCGACAAGAAAGGGCGGCAGTACGCGCTGACGCTCAAGGCCGGGGAGACGTATCAATTTAGCGGGCAGAAGATTCCCCATGACGACATGATCGGTCGTTCCGACGGCACGGTGGTGACTTTGTCGGGGGGCAAGAAGATGCTGGCGTTGCGGCCGACCTTCGGCGATTACGTCCTGAAAATGCCACGTGGCGCGCAGGTGCTGTATCCAAAGGATCTGGCACTCATTCCAATGTGGGCGGATGTGTATCCTGGCGCGCGCGTCTTCGAGGCGGGGACCGGGTCCGGTGCCCTGACCATGGCGCTGTTGCGTCTCGTAGGGCCGCATGGCCTTGTTGTCACGTATGACTTGAGAGAAGATTTTGCGAAAACGGCGTTGGCTAATATCAATCGTTATCTCGGGCCGACGCCGAATCTTGTGTCCTTGAGAAAAAGCGCCTACGAGGGGATTGATTTACTGGACGATGGGGTCCCGTTTGATCGTGTTGTACTCGACTTGCCGGAGCCCTGGCAGGTTGTGCCGCACGCGGCCAAAGCCTTGCGATCAGGCGGTATCTATTTGAGTTTTGTGCCGACGGTTCCGCAAGTCGTTCAAACCGTTGAAGCGCTTGAGCGGGCAAAGGTGTTTGGCATGGTGGAGACGTTCGAATCCCTTATCCGTACCTGGTCGGTGTTGGGACGAAGCGTTCGTCCCGACCATCGGATGGTGGCCCATTCAGGTTTTATCACGGTGGCGAGGAAGGTAGAGCCTGGTCTGCTGGGGGTCGGCCGCGAGCCGGACCTTGCGGAGGCGGCACTCTCAGAATCCCTCGGGGACAGTGATACAGAAGGGGCGGCATCATGAAACGGTTGGACGGGAAAGTTGCATTAATTACGGGCGGGAATGCCGGCATTGGGGAGTCTGTCGCTAAGCGGTTTGCCGAAGAGGGCGCAGCTGTCGTGATTACAGGCCGGCGCCAGTCCGAACTCGATCGGGTGGTACGTGAGATTTCAGCGCATGGCGGCAAGGTGCTTGCTGTCGCCGGGTCGGTGACGGATGACGGTCATGTGCGGGCTGTGGTCCAGCAGGCGTTAGCGTCGTTTCGAAAAATCGATGTGTTGGTGAACAACGCGGGCGTCGGAGATTTTGGCAAGCGCCTTCATGAGATGGATGATGCGGCCTGGGCACAGGTGCTGGATGTGAATTTGACCGGAGTGTTCCGCATGACACGGGCGGTGATTCCAGAAATGCTCAAGCAGGCCGGCGGAGCCATTGTCAATATTTCATCGGTCGCCAGTCTGGTCGGTATCCCATTCTTGTCCGCGTATGCGGCTTCCAAAGGAGCGCTCGACGCACTCACTCGATCGGTCGCGATTGATTACGCAACCGATGGCATTCGCTGCAATGTGGTGAACCCGGGCCTGATCGATACGCCGATGGCTGCTCCTTTGATGGCCAATCCCGATCAGCTGGGATCGATCTTGTCGCACTATCCGATCCGCCGCCCGGGTAAACCTGAAGAAGTGGCGAACATGGTTCTGTACCTCGCGTCGGACGAATCGGCATGGGTCACCGGCGGGACGTTTCGCATTGATGGTGGAATGACAGTGTGGTGAGCCGTTCCACTGGCCCTAGAGTACAGGTGAACTGAATTATGGAGATTGACGCACACACAGGGTTTTGCGGGGTTATCGGAAATCCCGTCGAGCATTCGCTTTCCCCCGCCATCCACAACGCAGCGTTTCAACAACTCCGGCTGAATCTGGTGTACCTCGCGTTTCGAGTCGAGGCGATCGGTGAGGCGATCAAGGGGCTCCGCGCGTTGGGTGGATTTCGCGGCGCCAGCGTCACGATTCCTCATAAAGTTTCGTCGATCCCGTTTCTCGACGAGATTGACCCTACCGCCAGGCACATCGGGGCCATCAATACGATCGTGGCAAATCAGGGCACACTGATTGGGTATAACACCGATGCCACTGGTGCGCTGCGCGCGCTTCGTGGCGGGGTGGGGACTCTTGAAGGAAAACGGGTCGTGATGGTGGGATCGGGAGGGGCGGCTCGAGCGATTGCCTTTGCACTTGCCGGGGAGCCTGGACTCGCCGGGTTAACGTTGCTCGGGGTGGACGCGAATGAACGGTCGCGATTGGCGGCGGATCTTCGATCGAAGACGTCGCTTTCAGTGGAAGAAGCTCACCTCGACGAAGGCGTGTTGGCGAAGATCCTTCCTGCTGCACAAATCCTGGTCCACTGTACTCCGATCGGCATGTCTCCAAAGACAGAGGGGACCTGCGTGCCGGCGTCGTTTTTACACCCAGGTCTGGCCGTTATGGATATTGTCTACAATCCGCGCGAGACACAATTGCTGAAGGATGCCCGGCAGGCAGGATGTGTCACGATCCCTGGGTTGGAAATGTTTCTGTATCAAGCAGCCGCGCAATTCGAGTTGTGGACTAATCATCCTGCTCCAGCGGATGTCATGCGAGCCGTGTTGGAGTCTCGTTTCCGATGAATATCGTGCTGATCGGATATCGTGGGACGGGGAAAAGTACGGTTGGGAAAGTACTGGCTGCGAGGCTCGGATGGCCGCAGGTCTCGACTGATGCGGAAATTGTTCGAGGGGCTGGGCGATCAGTTCCGGAGATAGTCGCGCAGCATGGGTGGGAACATTTCCGCGATCTTGAATCAACGGTCTGCCGGGAATTTTCCGCACAAGATAGATTGATCATCGATACGGGTGGAGGGGCGATCCTTCGTCAAGAGAACGTGGATTGTTTGAAGAAGAACGGCGTGCTGTTTTGGCTGACCGCTTCTATCGGGACGATCGCCTCGCGCATCGGGCGTGACACTCAGCGCCCATCACTGACGGGCACCAAATCATTCGTTGAGGAGATTGAGGAAGTCCTGGCGGTGCGAACGCCCAAATATCGGGAGGCTGCCGACCATATTGTGCCTACCGATGGATGTACCATCAATCAAATCGTCGAGACGATTCTTTCTTCCGTCCAGCGGTAGATCGAGTAGGTCTCTATCTTCCGTGCTGAAGTATGGGGTGGTGCCCCGGTCATCCTTGACATTTCTGCTGAGGAAGTGATTGAACTGTCGTTGTGCGCCCGTAGCTCAATTGGATAGAGCATCGGACTTCGGATCCGGGGGTTGGGGGTTCAATTCCCTCCGGGCGCACCACTCGCATTGAGGGACTGACTGCTAAGTGATTGACAAGTAAGAAGTGTATCCTGCCCGGTGTTTTTAATTCCCTATTAGCTCACACGCCCTATCTCCCGCCAACGGGGAATAGTATTCAGATAGCCCCTGCCCTAAAATAAAAATAGTTCTGGCGGGGGTGTTCCATGGGTGGTTATTGCCGAAAAGAGAGACATGGAAGAAAGCGGTCTGGTAAGCTTCTAACATCAGCTCGGTGGCGATGGACGCGTTCCTGCCCTTGCTGTGGTCGGATCCTCCAGAAAGAAGAGCCCATGGGTGCCTGGTACTGCACATGTGGATGGCAGTGTGGGTAAATAGATTGGGAGGGAGCGATGATGATCCCCGTATTGCATGAGGTAAAGGCAGGTTTTCTTCTTGCTGTGGGTCTTGCGATGCTGGCATTAATCTGCACTGTTGCGGGGTTGGGGACGGTTATGCGACCGGCCCGGTGGTCGGACCGTAAGGTTTCACGCTAGTTAAGGCGTCGTCGTGTAACTCGGTATCTCGTCCGCTCCGTGCTCTCTTATAACGCCGGGGTGTCTTCTCTTCGGTTGTCTACAGTTCTCAAGTGTCAGCGTTTCCCCCAATAATTTAATGGCTTGCGGCTGCTTAGCGTCAGTCCCTCCGAGGTCGTTCTAATCAGATTATTCTGGCCCCTGCAATCCCCGTTCAACTCTATCGCTAAATACCCAACGGCGGCCCCCTCTCGGGGAAGACAATTCTGAACCTGGTGCTATAGTTGATCTAACGATTTGCACTGATCGTCTTTACGCAGGGACGCCGAGCCCACTTGCAGAATTCTGAGATTCACACGCATTCGAAAAGAGGCTCTGACGATCGCATCACGATAGGAATAATTAACTGAGGAGAATTGTATGACGGGAAGAAATGCTTCTATAACCAGTGTGGTCATGCTGGGTGTAGTCATGATTGTGAGTCAGGGTTGCGGGATGAAATGGCTTCAGTCCGACGGAGAAGTCTCGTCGGCACAGTCTGACAAGTCAAAAAACTGGAATGGAGAAGGCGTCAATCCCAATTTCCCTGGCATGGCCCGTGGGGGGGCTTCAGGCGAACTCAGAGGGTTTTCTCAGAATCCCGATGAAGAGCGACTGGCCCATAGCGGCTATCGAGCTTCGCTGAATCCTTCCGATGGCGCCGTAAGACGGCGCGCCGAATTGACGAAGGAAGAGAAGGCAGCCATTGAAGCAGGACTCCAGGACGTATTTTTTGGTTACGATCAGTGGACCGTATCCGATGCCGCCATGGAAGCGCTGAATCGCGATGCAAGCTGGTTGAAAGATCATCCTGGTGCCGTCCTGAAAATTGAAGGCCATTGTGACGAGCGAGGAACGACCGATTACAACATGGTTCTTGGCGACAAGCGGGCGAAGGCAGCAAAGACATACCTTCATGAAGCCGGGATCAGTCCCAAGCAGGTCGCCATTGTATCATTCGGTAAAGAGCAGCCGTTTTGCTTTGACCATGCCGAGTCATGCTACCAGCAAAATCGCCGTGGACACATGTTGCTTCAGGTGAAGCAGTAGAAGGTCAGAGTTCATTTCATCGCGAGGCGTCCTTCGCAAGATCATGCAGAGGGATGCCTCGCTTAAGAATTCTTTGGTTAAACCGCCACGCAGCTTGCCGATATGCCAATTTCAGCGCTGAAAAAAATGGCCTCGCTGCTCAAGTCTGAGAAGAAGTCGACGGAGACCGTCTTCTCGAGTCCTGATGAGCGTCGGAATCAACCTCGCTTTACCACGCAGTTTCGAAGCACCTTCTCGGGCGGCCCAAATGAAGGGAATGGACGAACGCTCGATCTGTCTGTCGGAGGGTGCAAGATCGAAAGTGGAACGGTTGTCGGCCAAGGGGATAAGTTTGAATGTCGTCTTCATATTCCAGACCTCGATTGGCCGATCATGATCGATGAAGCGATCGTTCGCTGGGTTGAGGGAAAGACATTTGGGTTGGCTTTCACACGCATCAGGTCGGGAGAGCAAGATAAAATCACTGCCATTATCAGCAAGATTGAGCAGCAACAGCAGGCCTGACCTCTCCCCATCGTCGCCCATCCGCCTCGGCAATCATACGTGCCGGATTCTCTTCCTTCCCCTAGCTGCATCTCCAGGCGTGACAACTCTCGGCTGAACCATTGTCGTCGAGAGGCGGTCACTACTTGGCTTGGGGTACCAGCTCGCGCACATTATGAGGGGGACTACCGATTGACATGCTCCCTCTCGCTGTAACAAAGTACCGCCACTAGACAGGATGAAACGGAGAGTCCCTTCGTGGCCCTCGTTCTCAGCCTTTTCATTTTTGCAGGGGAACCGAAAGGAGTGTGGAGTGGAGCAACGGTATGCGATTACAGTCAAGTTCTTGGTCAACGCTGATTCGGCTGAAGATGCTGAGGAAATGATAGAAACTGCCTGTGAAAAGGCGACTGCCGCATTTCCAGAAATGAGCTATGAGGGGATCGAGGATATTGAAGAGGAAGAAGACGACTAATATGCCGGAAAGCCTGACGCCATGAAGGCACGCGGTCGATTTGGAAACGGACAACTGGGGCACGGTGGGAGGACGGCTGCGCGATGAGCACCGGAAGCGAAGTCATCACTCTGGCGGGCGGGTGCTTCTGGTGTCTGGAGGCGGTCTATGACCAAATCAAGGGCGTCCTCTCGGTTGAATCCGGGTATATCGGAGGCGCCCTTGAGAATCCTTCGTACGAAGCGGTATGCGGTGGAAGGACAGGCCATGCCGAAGCGGTGCGAGTCACCTATGATCCCTCGCTGATTTCGTGTCGGGAGTTGATCGAGATCTTTTTCTCGATCCATGACCCCACGACGCTGAATCGCCAAGGCAACGACGAAGGCACGCAGTATCGTTCCGCCATTTTCTACCATTCACCCGAGCAGCGGCAAGTGGCTGAGGCCGTCAAGGCGGCGATTATTGCCCAAGCTGTATACCCTAACCCGGTGGTGACCGAGATCGTCGCTGCGACAACCTGGTACGAGGCTGAACGATACCATCAGGAATATTTCGCCAGAAATCCGCTCCAAGGGTACTGCCAATTTGTTGTCAGTCCGAAGGTAGCCAAATTTCGGAAGCAGTTTGTATCGAAACTGAAACCCTAGCAGCTGAGCTGAGTCAGCTCCTCCAAAGATCGGTCAGCAGTCGCTGCGGCAGATTCCAGAGGACGGGCTTCTGAACCATCTGGCGAATCTTGATGTGCACTTGTGCATGGATCCGACAGAACGGCCATTCGGCGTCAGGATTGCCTTGTACGGTAGCGAGGATATCACCGTCCGGGTCTTCGTACGGCAGCGCTAAAACAATCAACGGGCTATCGGGGTCGAGCAGGCAGGTGTTGCGTACCTGTGGACCAAGAGTCGCGAGGGGATCCGCGATAACGACTTGCTGCTGGCCATGAGAGAAAATAGTGTCCCCTGTGCGCAGCGGGCCCGATGGCGCCTGTGAGTATATAATCAGCGGGGCTGCAAGGATGATGGTGATCGCAAGCCCCATTGACCAGAGCGGAGGGTCGGAGCTTCTGTTGTCATCAGAATCAGGCGAGGCGCTCATCTATTAACCATGTTCGAGGTGGCTGGGATCGCCGCTGAGGTCAATGCACTGCGTGGATGCTATTGCGGTGGAAGTTCTTCCGCATCCAGCCAGGCGTCGCCTTCGCCGGTGTTTTCCGGAGCCGTCCGAAGCGTTCGAAAATCGAAGAGACGTTGATCCATGAGAAGCGCCGGGGCGACGTTGGCGATCGCCGCCGCGATGCTGTCAGAGCAGCCGGGGGATCGTGTCTCCCACTGACGGAGCAGCGCCTTCACTTCCTTCCGCTTTAGATCCTCTTGAGACCCGCATAGATCACAGGGGATGATCGGAAATCTTCGGAGTTCCGCGTATCGGGCCAGGTCTACTTCCTTCACAAGGGCGAGTGGTCGGATGACAAGATGCCGTCCATCTTTCGATCGGAGCTTGGGCGGCATGGCCTTGAGCTTACCTGTGTACAGGAGGTTCAGGAACAGTGTTTCATTGATGTCATCCCGGTGGTGGCCGAGTGCGATCTTGGTGGCGCCCAATTCAGAGGCGATTCGATAGAGGTGTCCGCGTCTGAGTCGCGAACAGAGAGAGCACGTCGTCTGGCCCTCAGGGATCAGACGCTTCACGATGGAGTAGGTGTCGCGCGTTTCAATGTGAAAGGGAATGCCCCGGTTCGTCAGGTACTCCGGAAGAATGTGGGCAGGAAAGCCTGGTTGCTTTTGGTCCAAGTTGACCGCAACGAGATCAAAGTGTATTGGTGCCCGCTGTTGCAGGAGCAGCAGGATGTCCAGGAGGCCGTAACTATCCTTCCCGCCGGACAGGCAGACCATGATCTTATCCCCGTCTTCAATCAGCCGATAGTCGGCAATGGCTTGGCCGACTTGGCGACAGAGACGGGTCTGGACCTTTTCAGTCTCCTCGTCTAATTTTATGAGCGGCGTGGCGGACACGGGTAATGACGACATAGATACGATTGTACCTGCTCAATAATCCGGCTGTCGATGGTGCAGCGATATGGAGGGCCAGCATGGCGGACGATGCAATGAAGTCGATCCTCTTCGTCTGTACGGGCAACATCTTTCGAAGCCTGATAGCGGAATATGCGCTCAAACAGTTTCTCGGTGGGGCAGGTATGTATGTCGTTGGATCGGCCGGGATTGAGGCCAAGCCACAATCGATCCACCCCCTCGTACGCGTCAGACTCCTGGAACGGGGAGTCGACCCGGCCGGGCACGTGCAACGGAAGCTGTCGCCGTTGTTACTCGACCAGGCCGCCTGTGTCGTCGCGATGGGGCGTGATCATCAAGCCGCCGTACAGTGATTGTTCGGGGTGTCCGCTCCCCTGTTCAATCAACTCTGCTTTGAGCGCGACGAGCCGATTCTTGATGTGCACGAGGCGCTGCCTGATTGGGAACGAAATGAGGATCTGGCCCGTGCGTATGTGCTATCGGTCGTCGATCACATATGCGATGCGATCCCGCACTTCGCAGCCCGATTGCCGCGTCTTCGATAATTTTCGCCGGCAGATCACGCGCTGTAGTTCATTCTTGTACTGTGAGTGACAAATTCTTCCTCTTCGCTCTCACAAATCCCCGTCAGTATTCCCCGCATCCGACGAATTTCATTTCGGATGCTATAGTTTCTCAAGGAGTCCAGATATTTTGTCGAGAATGGACGAGACGGTTGCATGATGCATCGATCAGCGCTTGAAATAACCAAACATCCCGCACATGACGTGAAGGATCCGGAGTGGGTCGGGTGGTCTGACGACCAGTTGTTGGATCTCCCGATGGGACGGCTCAATCTGGAGATCAAGGGAGGTTTTCTGGAAGGCCCGATTGCCGAGTTGGACCGTGAGCTGGAAGCCCGGCGGTTGCGATTTCGTCCACACTACTGGTTATCGAATGAGTGGTTCACCCCGGATGGTATTCCGGGCATTGCCATTCCGTTCTATCTGGCGCATCCGCGTCTGGCAAAGCTGGAGTTGGCACAGATGCTTGAAGTGGAAGGGGGGTCGCCAGACTGGTGTCTGCGGATTCTGCGGCATGAAGCCGGACACGCGATTGAAAATGCCTATCGCATCCGTCGTCGTCGCACCCGGCAAGCTATCTTTGGGAAGTCGTCCCAGGCCTATCCCAAGTACTACAGTCCCAGGCCCTACAGCCGGAGTTTTGTCCGGCATCTCGATGTCTGGTACGCCCAGAGTCATCCGGACGAAGACTTCGCCGAGACGTTCGCCGTATGGTTGACGCCGGATTCCACCTGGCATGACCGGTATCGCGGGTGGCCGGTGCTGAAGAAGCTGAAATATGTCGATGCGTTGATGCAAGAGTTAGCCGAGGTCGAGCCGACGGTCGTGACCACTGAAGAGATTGATCCGCTTTCGAGCCTCAAGAAGACGCTCCGTGAACATTACGAGCAAAAGCGTGCCCACTATGGCGTGGAACATTCCCTCCTCTACGATCCCGACCTCAAGCGGCTGTTTTCGGAAGGGACGGCACAACCGGGTAAGCCCAGCGCCGCGACCTTTCTCAACCGATTTCGACGGGAGGTGCGCCGCAAGGTGGCGAGTTGGACCGGTGAGTATCAGTACACGATTGACCAGGTGCTGGAGGACATGATCCAACGGTGTCGTCAATTGGATTTGTGCCTGTCGGTGGCGGAGGAGCAGGCCAAGCTGGACTTCACCATCCTGCTGACGGTGCACACCATGAATTATCTTCGCAGCGGCCGGCATCGGGTGGCGCTATGAGGAAGCTCCGGATTCTCGTCCTCATGCATGAAGATCTCGTTCCTCCCGATCAACTCAACGGTATTGACCTGAGCAAGGCCGGATGGAAGACAGAATATGATGTTGTGTCGACACTCAGGAAGTTGGGCCATGATGTCCATCCGCTCGGCGTCAGGAGCGATCTGGGAGTCATCCGGACGGCGATCGAAGAATGGCGTCCGCACATTGCGTTCAATTTGCTCGAAGAATTCGACGGAGTCTCAGTGTATGACCAGAACGTCGTGTCCTATCTCGAACTGCTTCACGTGCCCTATACCGGCTGCAATCCCCGAGGACTTATGCTGGCGCGCGATAAAGCCCTGACGAAAAAGGTGCTGTCCTATCACCGTATTCCCTATCCCGACTTCATGGTCGTGCCGCAAGGCCGGAGCGCCAAGCGCCCCAAAGAATTGGCGTTTCCCCTTATCGTCAAATCCGTCAGTGAAGAGGCGTCATTGGGGATCTCGCAGGCATCGATCGTAGAAGATGATGAAAAGCTCAAGGAGCGGATCGCCTTCATCCATCAGAGCGTGGGGACCGGTGCGCTAGTCGAACGCTATATTGAAGGACGTGAATTCTATGTTGGGATTTTGGGCAACGGTCATCTTCAGGTGTTGCCTGTGTGGGAATTGATCATGGATAGGCTTCCGGAAGATGCCAGGCGTATCGCCACTCAGCGGGTCAAGTGGAGCCGGAAGTATCAGGACAAGTATGGCATCACGTCGCAAGAGGCGAAGAATTTACCGGATGGCAAAGCAGAAGAAATTCAGCACCTCGCCAAGCGGGTATATCGAGCTCTGGGACTCAGCGGGTATGCGCGAATCGATGTCCGCATGGATGCGGAAGGAAAGGTGTATGTGCTTGAGGCCAATCCCAACCCGCAAATCGCGCATGAGGAAGATTTCGCCGATTCTGCCGAGAAGGCCGACTATAGCTACAAAGACCTGCTCCAGGAACTGCTGAATGTCGGCCTGCGCTGGCAGCCGGCCAAAGCCGCGTAGTCCCTCGCAAGTAATTATCCATAGATCTTGAGAGAGAAATCAGCCGGTTCTCGGCCAGTTGAATTGCTGAGAGGCGATCGCTGTTTGCGATGCCGCTGGGAGGCAGGGAAGCAGGCCGTGAGTCTATGGACCCCAACGGAAGCCAAACATCAGACTGATACTGGTTCGGTCTTTCTCCGGCAGGGACGGCTGGAGATTGATGTCGTGGAGATTCACCATCAGCGTTGAGGACAGCGCGATGTTGTGAATGACCTGATACTCCAAAGAGAGGCCGATGGGAATGTACCAGCTGGTGTCGTTTCGATTGACCTGCGAAGGGCCCGTGCCGCGGTCCAGGTCGGCATGGATGAGACCGATGCCGGTGAAGGGCACGAGGTTGAACCCGTTATTCAGCCTGAGGTGGTATTTCCCGACTCCCGCAAAGGCAATCTGGAAGAGATTTCCCGTCGGGCTGATCTGCATCATCGGCCCGAAGGAAAAGTTCCGGTCAGCATAGTAGTCGATATTGAATCCGAGGGCGAAGACGGTTCCATTGACCGTGCCGGTCGTGAGCCCGAGGTCCGAGCCAAATCCCCAGCGGTTCTCATCTGCACAGACTGGCCCGGGGAAGATACTGCCCCAAATCAGAATGGCCAACGCGAAAGTTCCGATGAGGCGGCGTGTCCAAGGGGTCGGTGTGAAGAAATATTGTAAACACATGTCGGGAATCTAGCATAGCATTTTGACTCGAACAAGGCGCTTGAGAGTCGAGTCGCAGGTGCAGTACCCTCACAAGATGCTCATCGATCTGCGGAGTGGAGATCCGTTACTATGACACCGAAAGATGCTGCCAGCGGCCTCTTTGCCGCACTTCCGAAACCCATCACGGCCGATCAGATCCAGGAATATGGCATAGAGGTCACCGATGCTCAGGCCCGCCATCTCGCGCGGGAAATCCTGTCGCTGAATCTGTATTGGATTCTTGCGGCGGTCGATGCCCACATTCTGCAGAAGTACCGGGAATTGATCGGCGGGCTCTTGCTCGAGTCGGTCACTGCTCAATGGTCGTCGGATACATTCGGCCTGGAGCGCTGGGACGGGTATCGGCTGGAACTCGACGAGCGGCGTGAGCACTATGCGCGGCTGATGGATGACCGGTTGAACCCGATGGGACTCAGTGCGGAAGCCGCCACGCTACTGGAAGATCAGAGCGTGGTGTCGTCCGATGACCGGCAGAAGCTGCTGGTGCTCTTGATCGACTATGCACCGGTCGATCAGTATGCGGAGCTCCTCGACGACGTCAGGTAAGCTCCTGCCCTCGAGCGCGCTTTTTCTACAGATATCGGTGTGACAACACCTTTCCGTTCTTGTCGAGTTCGTACAGGAGCGGAGCGCCGGTGGGGATGTTGAGTTCCAGCACCTGTTCCTTGGTGAGTTGCTCCAATTCCATGACCAGGGCGCGCAGGCTGTTGCCGTGGGCGGCGATCAGAATCGTTTCGTCCTTCAGAACGTATGGCTTGATCTTGTTTTCATAGTAGGGAAGCACTCGCTCGGCCGTATCCTTCAAGCTTTCTCCCCCTGGCGGGCGCACATCAAAACTCCGGCGCCAAATCTTGACCTGGTCGTCGCCATATTTCTTGGCCGTCTCGGCCTTGTTCAGCCCCTGCAACTCTCCATACATCCGCTCGTTCAACGCTTTGTCCTTCTCGATCGGAATATTCGTTTGTCCGATTCCCTCGAGCGCCAGGCGCAAAGTTTCATTGGCTCGGGCCAGGACCGAGGTAAATGCCCGGTTGAAGGTAAAGCCGCGCAGTTTATCGCCGGCATTCTTGGCTTCCTGGATGCCGCGCGGGGACAGCGGAACATCGACCCAACCGGTGAACCGGTTTTCCAGATTCCATTGCGATTCACCGTGACGCAGCAAGACCAATCGAGCCATAGTCATCTCCTTTTCTCAGGAAGCCAAGTGCATGTCAGCAAGAATACTGGATCGGCCAATCAAGTCAAGCCGTTGCTTTCATCCGGAACCGGCAGTACCATGCCGCTCTATTCGCTCCACGCAGGAACAGACGATCCATGACGGTCCCGCCGGCAGCTGATATGAATTGGTCCGCGCTTGAATCTTGGTGGTGTGGGATGGGCGCGCGGCTGGCAGTGCTGGACCGGGCGCAGGCCTTCTTCACCGCCGTTCAGGCGGGCAATCATTTCGATCGCATTGCCCAGGTCGGGGCACAGGCCGACTATGTGCTGTTCGTGCTCATGCGCTACTGGGTGCCGACCGTGCTGCCCCCGCCGGGCCGTGAGCGGTTGACCAAGAGCGATCCGGACTACTGGCTTGAATCGGAACACATTCTCAAGGCGGCCGCCGTTCGCTTGCGGGAACTGAAGCCGCTGATCGAATTGCTGACCGCCCCTGGCCCCTTATCCGAATCCTCTCAAGGGAAAGGGCTGAGCGCGTCGCCGGTCACAGAGGTTGAACTGGCGAACATCGTAGAAGGGATCGCCGAAGCCGCAGGGACCTACGGTGGCCCGGACTACACGTCGATCGTCAAAGCATTCGACCCAGTGCCCCTCCGTCAGACCCAGCCGTTCAAGCACAACAAGAAACATAGCGCCGAACTGTGGGTGGTCTTTCTGCTGCGTGAACACTTCCGCAGTCTCGGCCTGGGAAAAGACCGCTACTGGCCGCTGGTCGCCCCGCTCTGTGCTGCCGCCGGTATTCTGAATCCCAACGGCCAGCCCTATCCGCCGGACGAACTCAAGTCCTGGTGGCAGAAAAACTGGCCGCGCACGTATACCCAGCTTGAACAGCGACAGGAAGCGACCGATGCGGGCGGGGCCGCATACGAACAGGACTTTCAATGGTTCCAGGCCTGGATGGGCTGGCAACAGGGAAGAGGTTGACGGAATTTCTCGGACCGTTGCTTGGAGGAATTAGGTAGAGATAGTCGAAACAGGCTTCGCCGGTCGTGTCGGGATCTTGTCTCCGTCCAGCTGTCCTTCCTCAAGCATTTTGGCCACGCCGGCCAGCGCAATCACGTAGAGCGCGATTCCCACGTAGATAACATACGGCTGGACCCCGCCGGCGTCCTGCAAGGCGGCCTCCTGCGCTGTGGGGCTGAGCTTTCCCGCTTTTTTGATCTCGGCGATCTCTTCCTTGCAGTGCCAGTAGTACAGGTAGTTGGCCGTGGCGCCGGCCATGACGCTCCACACGAGGCCGACGGTCATGTCGCCGGTGACATAGGTCGAGGCCATGGGGCCGATGGCGTACACAAAGGCGTGGAGATACATCTTCCGGTAGAGAAACCAGAGAAACGAAATGTACAGGAAGGCCGGCCAGTTCCAACTGAGAGCGAATCTTGGCTGCCCGTCGGAGGAAAACTTCTTGAACTGTTCGAGGTAATAATCGGCCTTCGGGCCCACGAACTGCCGCCAGAGATCCTGATCGGTTGCGAGGGGCGTGTAAGGTGTTGCTTCGGGTGGCGCACCAGCAGTCGTACTCCCAGCGGAGTCGGCAGACGAGGTGAGGGCGAGGGCCATTCCACATTGCGCGCAGAAGTTGGCGTCTTCAGAGTTCTGTTGGCGACAGTGCTGACAGGGTTTCATGGATACGCAGTTTATCATACTCGGACATCCGGGCTGAGGCCTTATTGTGCGGAGCCGGATAGGTTACGGTCTGATACCGTGGAGGAAGTGAGCAATTAGATGCCTGCGTCTAAACACCCTGAAGGAACGGGCTGAAATCCTCCCTGGAGGCCGTCGCCGTTATTGATTTCGACTCAACCCTATGCTAGCTTTCCCCTTCTTTCTTGAGGGGATACGTCTGCCATGCCGACAGAGGAACTTAAAGATTACGCAGCCAAGTATTTGATGCAAACCTATGCGCGTCAGCCGATTTCAATCGTGCGGGGGCGTGGAGCCAAGGTCTACGACATGGAAGGCCGGGAGTACATCGACTTTGTCGGTGGCATCGCGGTCAATATTTTGGGGCATGGCCATCCGGATTTGGTGCAAGCGATCCAGCGCCAGGCGGCGCAGCTGATCCACGTCTCGAATCTCTACTACACCGAGCCGCAGGTCAGACTCGCCCAAATGCTGGTCGATCATTCGTGCGCCGACCGGGTCTTTTTCTGCAACAGCGGCGCGGAGGCGAATGAAGCGGCGATTAAGCTGGCGCGGCGCTACGGGCATGAGAAGCACGGAGCGAACCGATTCGAGATCATCACGATGAAGAACTCTTTCCACGGCCGCACGATGGCAACGCTGACGGCGACCGGCCAGGAGAAGGTACAGAAAGGCTTTGGGCCGCTCGTTCCGGGGTTTGTCTATGCGCCCTTCAACGATTTTGCGGCGATTGAATCGCTCGTGACGGACAAGACGACCGCGATCATGCTGGAGCCGATCCAGGGTGAGGGGGGCGTGCATGTCGCCGATCAAGCCTATCTGAAGAATCTGCGGGAGCTGTGCACGCAGAAGGATATCCTCCTGATTTTCGACGAAGTCCAGACGGGAATGGGGCGAACGGGGACGTTGTTTGCCTATGAGCAGCTGGGCGTGGAGCCCGACATCATGACGCTTGCCAAGGGGCTCGGCGGAGGGATGCCGATCGGCGCCTGTTTGGCCAAAGAGGCGGTCGCTGCAGTCTTCACGGCCGGGTCGCATGCCTCGACATTCGGCGGCAATCCGTTGGCCTGCGCTGCGGGGCTCGCGGTCTGTCGGATCTTGATCGAAGGGCGTGTGCTTGAGCAGGCCCGGCGCATGGGGGATTATCTGGCTAAAGGGCTGGCCGACTTCAAAGACCGCCATCGCGCGGTGCGGGACGTTCGAGGATTGGGGTTGTTACAGGGCCTGGAAGTGGAGATTGATGCGAAAGCCGTCGTGGCGGACTGTTTGAGCCGCGGCGTGCTGGTGAATGCCACTAGTGAACGGGTGCTGCGCTTTGTGCCGCCGCTCATCATTTCCCAAGCGGAAATCGATCGCGTCCTGGAGACGTTGTCGTCGATCTTCAATCAACGGACGATGGCGGAAAAGGATCAGCCGCACTGATATGACAACTTCACGCAAATCGAAGAAGCGGGCCGCCTCATTTGCCAAGGACTTACTGGATGTGGCGACAATGCCACGTCCCCAAATCGAGGCATTGCTGCGGCTGGCGACGGAGTTGAAGACGAAGTTGCGACGAGGAACGGCCCATTCGTTGTTGGCGGGGAAAACGCTCGGGCTGCTCTTTCAGAAGCCGTCGACCAGGACTCGCGTGTCGTTCGAGGCCGGCATGAACCAGTTGGGCGGCCATGCGATGGTCCTGCCTATGGCGGATATTCAACTTTCACGGGGCGAGAGTGTGCCGGATACCGCTCGTGTGCTGTCACGGTACCTCGACGGGATCGTGATCCGCACGTACGACCACGGCATTGTCAAGGAGTGGGCGGAAGAAGCCGCCATGCCGGTGATTAACGGATTGACCGATCTGAGCCATCCCTGCCAGGCGCTGTCTGACTTGATGACCATCAAGGAAAAGAAGGGGCGTCTCAAAGGGCTGAAGCTCGCCTATGTCGGCGACGGGAACAATGTGGCGAATTCGTTGATTGAGGCGGCTGCCAAGGTGGGAATGCACATCGCGTTGGGGTGTCCCATCGGGTATCAACCGGATCAGCATGTGGTGGATCGGGCACGGCAGGAAGCGGCGCGGAGCGGGTCGGATATCGAAGTGGGAGTCGATCCGCAGATTGCGGTGAAAGACGCCGATGTCCTGTACACCGACGTCTGGATCAGCATGGGGCGCGAACGGGAGCAAGCCCGGCGTTTGCGGACGCTGGCGCCCTATCAGTTGAACGGGCGGTTGCTACAGAAAGCGAAACCCGGTGCCATTGTCATGCATTGCTTGCCGGCGCATCGCGGCGAGGAAATTACGGCCGAGGTGCTCGACGGGCCCCAGTCCGTGGTGATCGATCAAGCAGAAAACCGGCTGCATATGCAGAAAGCGATCTTGGTTCAGTTGCTGACTCAGAAGAAAGGCAGGGCATAAGCACTCATCATGAAACAGACGTCGATCAAGAAAATTGTCCTCGCGTATTCCGGCGGGCTTGATACCTCAGTCATCTTGAAGTGGTTGCAGGAAACCTATCAGGCGGAAGTGATTGCGTTTTGTGCGGACCTTGGCCAGGGCGAAGACTTGCAGGCGATCAAAGCCAAAGCCAAGAAACTTGGCGTGAAGAAAGTCTATGTCGAAGATCTGCGCGAGACCTTCGTGAAGGACTATGTGTTCCCGATGCTGCGCGGGAATGCGATGTACGAAGGCTGTTATCTCCTGGGGACGTCGATCGCGCGGCCGCTCATTGCACGCCGCCAGGCCGAAATTGCGCTGCAGGAAGGCGCCGAGGCCGTGTCCCATGGTGCAACCGGAAAAGGAAACGATCAGGTCCGGTTCGAATTGACGTATATGGCGCTGGCTCCTGGCTTGAAGATCATCGCGCCCTGGCGTGAGTGGACCCTGCGGTCCCGGCGGGAGTGTATTGAATACGCCGACAAGCATGGCATTCCCGTGACGGCCACAAAAGCCAAGCCCTACAGCATGGATCTGAATCTGTTCCATGTGAGTTACGAGGGCGGCATCCTCGAAGATCCCTGGAAATCTCCGCCGGATGAGATTTTCCAGATGACGGTGTCTCCCGAGAAAGCACCGAACAAGCCGTTGGAAGTCGAAATTGAGTATGAGCAAGGGAACCCGGTCGCCGTTGACGGCAAAAAGATGAGCCCGGCAAAGTTGCTCGCGCATCTCAACAAGCTGGGCGGCGCCCATGGGATTGGCCGGGTCGATCTAGTCGAAAACCGCTATGTCGGGATGAAGTCCCGTGGTGTGTACGAAACGCCGGGCGGGACGATTCTGCACGTCGCGCATCGCGGACTCGAATCGCTGACGATGGATCGTGAAGTGCTGCATTTCCGCGACAGTTTGATCCCGCGCTTCGCCGATCTGATTTACAACGGATACTGGTTCAGCCCCGAACGGGAAATGATCCAGACGGCGATCGACGAAGCCCAGAAGGACGTGTCAGGAACCGCACGCGTGAAACTCTACAAGGGCAGCTGTACGCTGGCGGGCCGCAAGTCAAAGAATTCGTTGTATCGGCTGGATATTGCGACGTTTGAAGAAGACGACGTGTATAACCAGAAAGACGCCGAGGGCTTCATCCGGTTGAACGCATTGCGTCTGAAAATCCGGGCACAAAGGCGGAAGGCGAAGTCCTAATGGCCAGTCGGAAATCCGGCAAAGCCGGGACAGGCAAGCCGAGCAAAGCATGGGCGGGGCGGTTTCGCGAGCCCACCGACCGGTTGGTGGAAGCCTTCACGCGATCGATTGCGGTGGACAAGCGGCTCTATGCGCAGGATATCCGCGGCAGCATCGCCCATTGCCAGACGCTGGCCAAAGCCGGGGTGCTCACCCGCCGCGAGACCGCGACGATCATCCGCGGCTTGCAGCTGGTGCAGCACGAACTGGAACGGGAGCGGTTCACGTTTCTGCCGGAAGACGAAGATATTCACATGGCGATCGAGCGTCGGTTGACCGAGTTGATCGGGCCGGTCGGCGGCAAATTGCATACGGGGCGCAGCCGGAACGATCAGGTGGCCCTTGATGTGCGGCTCTTCGTGCGAGATCAGCTTACGATTCTGATCGGACGCCTCACGGAATTTCAACGGGTGCTGGTGACGCAGGCAACGGAACATCTCGATGTCCCGATGCCGGGCTACACGCATTTGCAGCGCGCGCAGCCCGTCCTGTTGGCCCATCATCTGCTGGCGTACGTGGAAATGTTTCTGCGCGATAAGGCGCGTCTCGCGGATGCGCGGACGCGGGTCAACGTGATGCCGCTGGGTTCCGGGGCGCTGGCGGGATCGAATTATCCGGTGGACCGGCTCTATACCGCGGAATTGTTGGATTTCCCTGCGGTGACGCAAAATAGCCTCGACGCGGTGTCCGACCGTGACTTCATGATTGAAGTGGCATCCGCGTTAGCGATCGTGATGATGCACTTATCGCGTATGAGCGAAGAACTCATTCTCTGGGCCACGCAGGAATTTCATTTCGTGGATCTGCCGGACGGATTCTGCACCGGCAGCAGCATGATGCCCCAGAAAAAGAATCCCGATGTGCCAGAGTTGGTGCGCGGGAAGACCGGCCGTGTCTACGGTCATCTCATCGGACTGATGACGACGTTGAAGTCCTTGCCGCTCAGTTACAACCGCGATTTACAGGAAGATAAACCGGCGCTGTTCGACGCGCTTGACACCACGCAAGACTGTGTCGAAGTCATGACGGAGTTGATGCGTCGGCTGAAAGTGGACCGGGCCGCGCTGACCCGCGCCCTCACGGGCGGCGGGATGTTGGCAACGGAGCTGGCTGACTATTTAGTGATCAAGGGTGTACCATTTCGGGAAGCGCACGCGATCACCGGTCGGGTCGTCCGGTGGGCCTTGGATGCCGGGCGCGAACTCTCCGAACTCACCGTCAAAGAGCTCTGCGTGTTTTCGCCTCGCTTCGAGAAATCCGTGCTGGATCGGCTCACAGTGCAGGGGGCCATCGACCGGAAGGCGCAGATTGGTGGAACTGCCAGGTTGCAAGTGGTTCGCCGCCTGAAGGAATTGGCGAAGTTGTTGGCATGATACAAACGAGTGACATGTTTCTTGCCGGTGTGAGCCTGACCGTATTGACCGTCGTGACGGGTTGCGGTGTTGTGGGTGCTCCCATTGCTCCTGAAAACGTGGGCGTCAATCCGACGATTGCCAGACAGAAGATGGAGTTGAAAAAACTGGGAGAGACTCAAGAGGCAGTCAATCCAGCAACATCTTCGGATCAGGTCGCGCCGGGCGAGATCAAAGGACAGGATGAAGAGTTGCCGCCCTTGCGGCCGGTTGGAACGAGATAGTGGGGGCAGAGAACTTTCGGCGAGTGGACTCAACTTACTGAACAAGGATTGTGACGATGCATGATTTCGAATATCGCCAGGGCGAATTATATTGCGAGCAGGTGCCGATCAGCCGAATTGCCAGAGAGGTCGGTACGCCTTGTTATGTGTATAGCCACTCGACGCTAATCCGGCATTTCAGGGCGTACGATCATGCATTCAAGAATATCCCTCACGTCGTCGCCTTCGCCATGAAATCGAACTCGAATTTGGCCATCCTCAGTCTGATGGCCAAGGAGGGCAGCGGCGTCGATATCGTCTCGGGCGGCGAGTTGTTTCGCGCCATCAAGGCCGGCGTTCCCCCTTCTAAAATTGTGTTTGCCGGGGTCGGGAAAACCGCCGACGAAATCCGGGATGCCCTGCAGGCCGATATTCTGATGTTCAATATCGAGTCGTCGGCTGAACTGCAGGCGATTCAAGAGGTCGCGGCGTCCGTCGGCAAGAAAGCCCGCATCGCGTTGCGGATCAATCCGGATGTCGATCCCAAAACACATCCCTATATTTCAACGGGGATGAAGAAGAGCAAGTTCGGAATTGCCGCAGACCGCGCGCTGCAAGAATACAAGATGGCCGCCTCACTGAGCCATATCGACGTGGTGGGCGTTCATGCCCATATCGGGTCCCAACTCACGGAGGTGACCCCGTTCGTTGATTCGTTAAAGAAGGTGGTCGCGCTCATCGGAACTCTGAAAGCGCAAGGAATCAACATCCGGTATCTGAATATCGGCGGCGGCTTGGGGATTACCTATTCCGAGGAAAAGCCTCCGCTGCCGCAAGAGTTGTCGGACGCCATTGCACCGATTATTACCGATCTTGGTCTTACCTTAGTGATGGAGCCGGGACGTGTCATCGTCGGCAACGCCGGCATCTTGGTGACCAAGGCGTTGTACTTGAAGGAAGGGGAGGCCAAGAGCTTTGTCATCGTCGATGCGGCGATGAACGATCTCATTCGTCCAAGCCTCTACGGCGCCTACCATGAAATCAAGCCGGTTAACGAAGAAGCCGGCCATCGAGCCAAGCAGCAGGTGGATATCGTCGGTCCGGTATGCGAATCGGGAGATTTTCTGGCCAAGGACCGCTTGTTGGCCGCCGTGAAGCCGGGAGAATTGATGGCGGTAATGAGCGCGGGGGCCTATGGGTTCGTCATGGCCTCGAATTACAATTCCCGGCCCCGCGTCCCTGAAGTACTGGTCAAGGGCGGAGACATTCATGTCATCCGTGAGCGTGAAACCTACGAGGATCTGGTCAAGGGTGAGATGATCCCGGCGTTCTTGAAGTAATACGCGGCGCGGGCGGCCTGTAGATTCTCCCGTACCTTGAGAAGGAGCCATTATGTTTACCGGTTCTCATGTGGCGATCGTGACACCCTTTCGAAAGGGCAAAGTCGACGAGCGGGCGCTGGGTGATCTGATCGAGTGGCAGATTGCGAAGGGTACGAACGGCATCGTCCCTTGTGGCACTACCGGAGAGTCCGCCACGCTGTCACACGAGGAGCATAACCGTGTAATTGAGCTGACGGTGGAGGTGGTCCGTCGTCGAGTCCCCGTCACGGCAGGGACCGGCTCCAATTGTACTGAGGAGGCCATCTCGCTGACGAAGCATGCCAAGGAAGCCGGGGCCGATGCCGCGCTCCTCATTACGCCGTACTACAACAAGCCGACTCAGGAAGGCTTGTATCGCCACTATAAGGCGATTGCCGAGGCGGTCGATTTGCCGCTGGTGCTGTACAACATTCCCGGGCGAACCGGCGTAAATATGCTTCCGGCGACGATTGCTCGATTGGCCGTGATCCAGAACATTGTCGGGGTGAAAGAGGGGAGCGGGGTGATTCAGCAGGCCTCGGACATTGTGCAGACATGCGGTAACCGCCTTGCGGTCCTTGCCGGAGACGATGCAATGACGCTGCCGATGATGGCGGTCGGCGGGCAAGGCGTGATAACCGTCACCGCGAATATCGCTCCCACCGAGATGGCGAATATGGTCAAGGCATTTGCGGCCGGGAACATTGAGGAGGCTCGACGCATCCACTTCCAGCTGTCCCCTTTGTTTGCCGCGTTGTTCTACGAAACGAATCCGATCCCCGTGAAAGAGGCACTGGGCATGATGGGGAAGATTGACCCCGAGCTTCGTTTGCCACTTTGCCCGATGGGGAAAGAGTATCGCGACAAGCTGGTGCAAGTGATGAAAGAGGCTCGCTTTATTTAGCGTTCCAGTAGAAAGATGAGACGCGGTCATGATTAAAGTTGTGGTGGCTGGTGCGGCGGGACGGATGGGTTGCCGATTGGTGGCGCTGGTGCGTGATTCGACGGCGCTGACATTGGCCGGGGCGCTCGAGGGGAGTGGGCATCATGCCATCGGCGATGATGCCGGCGAGACCTCCGGGACCGGGCGCGCCGGGGTGGCCATCACCAATGATCTAGCCGCGTTGATGGATCGCGGTGAAGTCGTGATCGATTTTTCCGCTCCCGAAGCGACGCTCGAGCATTTCCGCATTGTCGCCCAACATCGTCGGGCCATGGTCATCGGCACGACGGGGCTCAATCCGTCTCAACTTGAAGAGATCAAGGGCCTTGCGAGACACGTTCCCTGTGTGTTGTCACCCAATATGAGCGTGGGCGTCAATTTGATCTATAAAGTCATCGGGGAAATGGCGAAAACATTGGGCGACGACTACGACATTGAAGTAATTGAGGCACACCACCGTCTCAAGAAAGATGCGCCGAGTGGTACCGCGTTGAAAATTGCGGACGTCCTCGCGCGCGCCGTCAATCGCGACCTGGACCAAGTCGGCGTCTATTCCAGAAAAGGCCTGATAGGGGAACGAACGAAGCAGGAAATCGGTATTCAGACCATTCGAGCCGGCGATATTGTGGGAGATCACACCATTCTCTTCGGCGGGATGGGTGAACGCATCGAGGTGACGCACCGCGCCAGCAGCCGCGACACCTTTGCGCGTGGCGCGTTGCGTGCGGCTCGATGGGTGGTGCGCCAGCCGCCGGGCCTCTATGACATGATGGATGTGTTAGGTCTGAAGTGACTCAGTTCTGAGCCGTGCCGGTCACGGTTTACTTCCACCGCCCTGCCAACTTCATCGAGCTTTCGTATTCGCCCTGCGCAGCCTGATCCGGATGGCGGGTGCGGCCGATCCGCTACTCCCCAGTGGGAGAGAGCCGTAACCAAGCCCGACAATTTGTGTCAGATAAACCTGAACTAGGTCGATGAAGGGGAAGCTTGCGGAACACTCTGTCCGCAGGCATTGCACGCTACGACAAGTTGGTCGCGTGTGTAACTGATCATGCGATAGCAGGAAGGGCAGCACAGGATGGCAGTCCGGGGAACGGCAGCCAACTTAATCACCGCGGGTTTCATCGACGAGACGTATCCCCGTCCTGAATCGCGGATCCGGTTGACGCGCCGATCGGTTCTTTCGCGCGAGCCTGGATGGTCGCCGAAAGCCTGGCGTAGAGCAGTTGTGCGGCCTCCGTCCATTTCGGATTCGAAGGGGCGCCAACAAAAGCTGCCTCGGCAGCTCTCTGCTCATCGTACGTAAGTGGTTTTGGTTCTGCCATAGACGGTCAATGTCTTGCCGTGATGGGCCGTGGTTCTTGGTCCGCTGCTTTTCTCCGACCACAGTTTAAGCACGCAAACACTGTGATCGCAAGTCCTGCGTCCAAATCCACCGCCCGCTCTGGCAACATTGAACCGCGGCATTTATCGCATGTCTTCATGGGCGGACTGTAACACTTACAGAAATGGATGCATATCCTTCTGAAGTACTGGATGGAGAGGGCAAGAGTCCTTTTTCACCAGCGTTGCACTAGGCCATTTGGCCATTCCTGTACAATATGCAAGATGCCTTGCAAGATCCTCAGCCTTGACAGCTCTAGGACGCTTCCATAGGATTGTGGTCGGTTTGACAGGAACACACTATGTATAGATTATTTCTGATAATCGGCTTGCTGATCATGCTTTTCCTGCTATTGAAGAGTCTTTATCGGAGTTCCAAACAGGCCGGTAGACCATCCAGGCCCCCATTGGATGGAGATCAGATGGTCCAAGATCCCGTCTGCGGGGTGTTTGTCCCTAGAAAAACTGCAATCGTCCAGCAGGTCGGGGGGATTTCCAATTACTTTTGCAGTCAGGAATGCGCGGCGAAGTTTCAGGAGCAGCGAACGAGCTAGCAGCCTGAGTAGCTGTAGTCAGACAACTTTTCTTCTTTGTCAAACTTCAGCAGAATCTGACACTGGTTCGGTGAGAAATTAAACAGAGGCGGACCGGACTTTCCGCCGGCGATGCGGTAATAGGTCCAGGTTTCGCCGCCGAAGAAGCGAGACGCTTTCCCGTCCGGGGTGCCCCAGTTCTTTTCAAACCAGGCTTTATCTTTCCCCTGGAGTTCTGCCGGTTTGAGCGAGGCTTCAAGGTAGGGATTACTGGAGCTACAGGCGGTTAGAGCCAAGCAGCTGATCAAAAGCATAACAGAGAGACGCATGAGTGAGTTCCTCCTCGGATGCGACACGCAACCTACAATGCGTGGCTTGGTTGACGTGCAAATTCTAACCCCCGTCCGGAGAGCTGTCAAACCACGGCGTCGCGTTGCGTCGTGCATGAGTTCCCCCTAAAATGGATGACACAGAATATGCGCAAACGTCATCTCGGTAATGAAAGGATGTTCTTATGAAATTCTATCTCGATACGGCGAACGTGAAAGAAATTCAAGAAGCGGCCAGTCTTGGCTTGCTCGACGGGGTGACAACCAATCCCTCGCTTGTAGCCAAAGAAGGCCGTAGTTTCAAGGAAATGCTCGTCGAAATCTGCAACATCGTCGACGGGCCTATCAGCGCGGAAGTCGTCAGCGTTGAAGCGGATGCCATGGTCAAAGAGGGCAAAGAGCTGGCCAAGATCCACAAGAATATTGTGGTCAAGGTCCCGCTTATTGCGGAAGGGTTGAAGGCGACCAAGCGGATGGCCGCTGAAGGTATCAAGGTGAACGTCACCTTGTGCTTCTCACCCACCCAAGCGCTGCTTGCGGCGAAAGCCGGGGCCTGGTGTGTGTCGCCCTTCATCGGGCGTCTCGACGACATCAGCTCCAATGGCATGGAACTGATCCGTCAAATCCTTACTATCTATAAGAATTACGACTATAAGACATTCGTCTTAGTGGCAAGCGTACGCCATCCGCAACATGTCGTGGAAGCGGCGTTGGCCGGCGGGCATATCTGCACGATGCCGTTTTCAATTTTTCAACAAATGGTCAAGCATCCGCTGACGGACATCGGCCTCAAGAAATTCTTGGCCGATTGGGATGCCCAGGCGAAGAAATGAGCCTGCCGGTTATCTGACTGGGCGGGGAGTGCCGAGTTCACGATGTGCCTGCGCAAAGACTGAATGGAACATGGGTTGGGTCAGCTTTCCGGTAAACGTATTCTGCTGACTGGGATGATAGGAACCGAGCAGTAGATCTCCCCATGGAAGACGATAGGCGACGCCATGGCCAAACTTGGGCGTCGGTGACGGGATGGGGTGCCCATCGGCTCTGTGCGCCTTCAGATAGTGATCGAAGGCAATCTTTCCGAGCGTGATGACGATGCGCTTTCGTTTGAGGAGGCGCATTTCATCACGCAAGAATCGGCCGCATTGTGCAAACTCATCAGGCGACGGCTTATTCCCAGGAGGCGCACAGCGGACGGTCGCGCCGATATAACAGTTCGTGAGGGCCAAGCCGTCGCCTTGATGAGTCGATGAGGCTTGGTTGGCGAACCCGAAGTGATGCAAGGCTTCGTAGAGCCAGTCGCCGCTGCGATCCCCCGTAAAGACCCGACCGGTTCGATTTCCGCCGTGAGCCGCCGGTGCGAGCCCGAGCACATAGAGTTCCGCCTCCGGGTCGCCGAATCCGGGAATCGGCTTTCCCCAGTACGTCCATTCCAGATACTGTCGGCGTTTCGTTCTTGCCACAGTCTCCCGGTAGGTCACCAGGCGTGGACAGGCAGTGCAATCGGTGATCGCGTGATTCAGCACAGTAAGGGAGCGCATGGTCTGACCACTGTATCATGAACGAGAAGTCATTCGTGCTTGCCGGGTTTTCACCTTGCTGTTAGCATGACCACGACCAACATTTATTAGTCCAAGAATAACAGAGGAGTACCTCGGATGGCAGAGCCTGGTGCGCGAATCGGATATTGGGTCCTTGCAGGTCTTCTCAGTTGGGGGGCAAGCCAGGCCTGGGCAGAACCGGTCCAGGGTCATCCTGAAGGCAAGGATGCGGCAAAGCCGGAGTCAGGATTTCGCGATCTCATCCTTCCTGAACCGCTGGACAATCAAACTGAGCCGGAAGATCGATTGGTCATTCTCCCTGAAATTAAACGAGAAGGGGAGCGGTATTTCCTGAGCTCGTTCAAATTGCCTGACAAGCTTACATTCGGAGGGGTTCCGGTTCCGTTGGATAATTGGCAGGTCCGAGAGCGCATTGAATACGAGTTCTACCAATTTCTAGAAGACCAGGGCGAAAGTATCATCCTGGCGAAGCGCACCGGACGGTGCTTTCCCCCCGCAGAAAAACAGCTGGCCGATGCCGGGCTCCCGGACGATCTGAAGTACATGTTATTGGTCGAGAGCAAGTGTATTGCTGCCGCCTATTCCAAGGCCAAGGCGTCCGGCCCCTGGCAGTTCATCCCGTCCACCGGGAAACGGTATCGCCTCAAGAGTGACTCGGTTCTCGATGAACGTCGCAACCTCGAAATGTCGACCGAGGCTGCGGTCAAGTACCTCAAGTATCTGAAAGATTTCCAGCAGAACGATTGGTTTTTGGCGATGGCCTCCTACAATGCCGGTGAAGAACGGGTGCGCAAGCTTCTCAAGGAGCAGAAGATCACCGACTATTGGAGGATGCATGGCCCGCGCGAAACCATGCGCTACGTGCCCCGGATCATTGCAGCGAAAGAGATCTATTCACAGCCGGAGAAGTATTTGGGGTTGAGCAAAAAGGATCTCTATGTGCCGTTAGAGACCGAGACCGTCACGGTGAACGTGAAGGAGTCGCAACGGGCCTTGACTTCGATTGCTGAGGAATACGGGACCTATTTCCTGGAACTGAAGATGCTCAACCCTGAGTTTAAGAAGGACGTCCTCCCTCAGGGCACCTACCAGATCAGGGTTCCTCGCCAAACCTGCCCGAGCCGCTGTTTCAAACAGGCGAAAACTCCGTAGGCCCCATGTCCCTCGCGCTACCGGCATCTCCCGCCCGATCCATTCTTCGTCGCGTGATCGGAGCGGGGTTGCGGGCAGCGGATCCCGCTCACGCTCTGCTCAACCTCGTTCATCGAACCGGTCACCGATTACAGGTGGGCCGCCGCAGTTATGATCTGCGCTCATTCGATCGGGTCGTCGTAGTCGGGGCAGGAAAAGCCTCAGCGCGAATGGCCCAAACCCTCGAACGGGTATTGGGTGTCTATCTGGATGGCGGGCTCATCGTCGTCAAAACCGGGCATCGTCTTCCAACCAAACGGATAACAGTGATTGAAGCCGGTCATCCGGTTCCGGATCGGGCCGGGCTGGTAGCCGCCGAACGACTGCGTGCCCGCGTGGCCGAGTTAGGCTCTCGCGACCTGCTCATCGTGCTGCTCTCAGGCGGGGCATCCAGTTTGATTCCCGCCCCGGTCGAGGGCGTGAGCCTTGCCGACAAACAGCAGCTCACGCAATTACTTCTGAGAAGCGGAGCGACGATTCAAGAGATCAACGTGGTCAGAAAGCACCTCTCGACGATCAAGGGGGGACGCCTTGCCGAAGCCACCAATGCACGGATTGTGACGTTGATTCTCTCGGATGTGATCGGCGATGAACTGACGGCCATCGGTTCCGGTCCGACGGCGCCCGACCCTTCGACCTATCGCGAGGCGATCGCGATCATGAAGCGGCGACGAATCTGGACGAAGGCGCCGGCGTCGATTCGCCGACATCTCCAGCGCGGCGATCGTGGCGAGATCGGTGAAACGCCGAAGCCAGGTACGGCGCGATTCCGGCGAGTGCAACATGAGATCATCGGGAATAATGCGATGGCGCTCGCCGCCGCCGCAGAGACAGCCAAGCGCGAAGGGTTGCACACCGTTCTTTTTTCGCCGCCTCTTATTGGCGAAGCTTCTCGCGCAGCGAATATGTTCGTGTCACTCACAGAACGCTTGTCTGAGGGGGAGGGGATCGTTCGGCGTCCCTATTGTATTGTGGCCGGCGGGGAAACAACCGTCACAGTCACAGGGCGCGGCAAGGGTGGTCGTGCACAGGAGTTCGCTACCGCAGCGGCCTATGAAATTGCCGGACTTCACAAGACCTGGATTGCTGCAATCGGGACTGACGGGACTGACGGTCCGACGGACGTGGCCGGCGCGGTGGTGTCCGGATCCACGCTTGATCAGGCGAAATGGAAAGGCGTGAATCTTCGTCGCGCACTCACGCAACACAATACGTATCCTGCCCTGCACGCGCTCCAGAGTCACATTGTGACGGGGCCCACCGGGACCAACGTGAACGACCTTTACCTTCTCCTTGCACTCTAGTTAGTATCCGCTTCATGTCTTCCTCACTCGTACTGCTTCTCGATGCTTGTACCGATCGATTCTTGGCCGGCGGGAAAGCGGCGGGATTGGCGCGCCTGCTGGCCGAAGGGTTTCCTGTTCCTCCCGGGCTCTGTCTCACCGTCGAAGCGTACCGCCAATTTCTGCGTGATCAAGAGATGGATGCTGCGGCGATCTGGGGGCAGGTGCAGCGTGCCACGGGGGCAGCCCGTGCATCACTCCTCGAAGACTGTCGAAGGCGGATTCAGCAGGGCCGCCTCTCTGGCGAGTGTCTGTCAGAACTGCAGCGGCATCTCCGGGCAATGCAGCGGCCGGTTGAACAGCTCTGGGCGGTGCGATCCTCTGCCACCAATGAAGACGAGACTCGCGCCAGCTTCGCGGGGCTGTACCACACAGTGCTGGGAGTTGCCGGAGGTCAGCTGGCGACTAGTGTGCAAGCGGTCTGGGCGTCGCTGTGGGACGAGCAAGTGGCAACCTATTACGAGCGGATCGGGTGGAGCGCCCGCCCGCCGGCGATGGCAGTGGTGATTCAACCGGTACTCGACGCCCGTGCCGCCGGCGTGCTCTATACGATCCATCCTGTTACGGGGCGTGACGATCAGGCCGTGGTGAATGTGGTACCGGGTCTTGCGGCGGGTCTCGTCGGCGGCACGATGATTCCGGATCAGTTCACGCTGCACTGGGACGCCTCGACGGCACGCGCCGGCGTATGTGAACGGGTGATTGCGAAAAAGGATCGTGCCTTGAGGCTGGGGGCAGCCGGCGTATTTGATCGGGAACTCGCGCCATCCGAGCGTGAGCGGCCGTCGGTCACGGACGAAGAGCTTGAGGCGCTGGTTCAACTGGGGAAGCGAGTCGAGGCGGCACTGCATCAGCCCGTCGACATTGAATGGGCCCTGGACCGTCAGGGACTCTGGCTCTTGCAGGCCCGTCCGATCACCGTGGTAGCGACGGAGGCCTTGTCGGCGCAGGTCGTCTGCGAATGGTCCCGCACCAATTTCAAAGAGACGATGCCGGATGTGCCCAGCCCGCTCGGGATCTCGTTTCTCGAACAGTTTATGGATCTGTTTCTGATGGGGCCGTACCGACGGCTGGGGTGTCAGATTCCTCCCGGTATGTCATCCGTTCGCATCTATCGGGGCCGCCCGTACCTCAATGTGAGCCTGATGCATGCGTTGATCGAACAGCTGCGAGGCGACACGTCAACGCTTGCGGAGCATATGGGCGGACATACGGTTTCCCAGCCTCTCCCGATCCAACAACTCAGTCCCGGGGCCTTCCTACGGGCTGGATTGTTGGTCGCTTGGTGGATCCGCCAGGCCTCTCGTCAGTCGGAGCGTTGGTTTGCCGACATGAAGCGGATGGGGCTGGAGAATCATCGCGCGGCAGTGCAGGCGCTGACGCTGGCCCAAGTCCGTGAACGGATCCAGGCATTGAACGAGGAGTTTCTTCGCCGTGAAATGACGTTCGGCATTGCCGGCGGGGTGACGCAATGCCTGCAGGCGCTGGGGTTTCTGTTGCCGCGATGGCTGGGAGAGGACTGGCGCGGGTTGCTCAACGCGGCACTCCAGGGGCAGGCCCAAGCCATCAGTGCACAGCAAATCGTCAGGCTGGCGGCATTGGTCGAGGTGGCGCGTCGTGACGAATCCGTGCGACGCGTGTTCGAAAGTGCGGAGTGGGACGGGCGGGTCGCGGGTCAGAGGCTCCGCGGGACCCGTTTCTACGATCTGTTCGAACAGTACTTGCTCGACTATGGGCATCGGGGGCTGGGAGAGTCCGATATTATGTCCCCGCGATTTTCGGATCAACCTGAAATCGTGCTGGACGTGCTACGGTATCAGGTCACTGCCCTGACGGCGCAATCGCCGGCTGATATTACGGCGCGGCAGCGGAGGATACGTGAGCAGGGCTGCGCGGACATTCGCGCTCGGTGCGGCCGGCTTCGTTGGACGGTCTTTTCCTGGTGGTACCGGCGGCTCTGCCGGTTCTATGCGCTTCGGGAAGCCAATCGACACCATTTGATGTACTACGCGGGGGCGACGCGCCGGCTGTTATTACGCGCTGGCGCATTGCTGACGGAGCATGGCCAGTTGGATCAGGCGGAGGATGTCTTCTTTATCCGCGTGGAAGAACAATCACCGTTGCTCAGTCTCGAGGTCCGTGATTGGCGGGCCTTGGTGCGGTCACGCAGGCTGGCGCGTGTCCGCGATCTTCAGCTGGCGGCCCCCGATCAGTTGATCGACGGAGCGGAAGAGGTTTCGGCAGAACTCGCGCCGGAGGCAGCAGGGTGGCGGGGGGTGCCGATCAGTGCCGGTGTTGCAAGGGGCCCAGCCCGAATAATCCGAACGGTAGAGGATTGGAAGAGAGTGGTTCCAGGCGACATCCTTGTTAGTCCTGTGATCGACCCAGGGATGGCGCCATTGTTTGGAATTGCCGCGGGACTTGTCGTAGAAATGGGCGGAACGTTGTCGCACGGCGCGATCATCGCGCGTGAATATGGATTGCCGGCGGTGGCCAACATCGCGGGGATCACGACCTCTGTGCGCGATGGGGAGATCATCGAGCTTGATGCGGCCGCTGGTACTGTGCGACGGCTACTGCCATCTCTGGATCGTTCTCTCGGGTGACGGTGGTCCCTGATAACGAATGGCTCGCGTGCAGGAGCTACCAGCGACTGACAACGCTAGGGCCGAATGACATTGGGACTTTTCGCTGCTTGACCTTTTTTGACGTATCTCGTACGCTCCAAAAATTCTCCAGGCCGTACTGTATCACCCAATAGATTCTCTGTCCGTGAGGATGCCGCGCGTCAGAAGACGGAGAGGATAGCGTAATGGATGTGACCGGCATATTGCTGGGGATTGTCATCGGTCTCGTTCCTGGCGCGCTCGTCGGTTGGTTTCTTAGCGCGGGTCGGCTCTCCCGGCAATTACAACAGCACACGGTCGAACTCAGTGCACGGGCGGAGCGGGCCGAATCGCTTGAGGCGGAGTTGCGTCGCCAACTGGAACAGGATCGCCTGGAAGGGGTACAGCTTCGGGCAGACCTGGCGACAGCCCAGCAAGCGCGGGCCTCAGCCGAAGTGCGGACCGAAGAAGCGCTGAAACACGTCGCCGAACAAAAGCAACTAGTCGATCAATCCCGCCAGCAGCTCCTCGAATCGTTCCAAGCGCTGTCGAATGACGCGCTCACCAAAAACAATCAGGCCTTCTTGAATCTGGCTCGCGTGTCGTTCGAAACGCTCCAGGCCAAAGCCGAGGGTGAACTGTCGCAACGGCAACAGGCGATCGACGGACTTGTGAAGCCGCTCCATGATTCGTTGCAGCGCTACGATGAGCAAATGCGGCTACTCGAACAATCGCGCCAATCGGCTTATGGCGGGTTGGATCAGCACCTGAAATCGCTGGCGGAGTCCCATCAACGTCTCCAGCAGGAGACCGGCAACCTGGTCAAGGCCCTCCGCGCGCCAACGGTCCGCGGTCAGTGGGGTGAAATTACACTGAAGCGGGTAGCTGAGTTGGCAGGGATGGTCGATCATTGCGATTTCTTCGAACAGGAAAGCGTGACCGGCGAGGATCGGCGGTTCCGTCCCGACATGGTCGTGCGGCTGCCGGGCGGACGGCAGATCATCGTCGATGCCAAGACGGTCCTGGCGGCCTACCTGGATGCCCATGAATCTCCGGACGATCAGCGTCGGATCGAAGCCTTGCGCCGGCATGCCGCGCAGGTCCGCAGCCGGATGGACGAGTTGTCGTTGAAGGCCTACTGGACGCAATTTGAGCGGGCTCCTGAGTTTGTGGTGCTCTTCCTTCCTGGGGAGCAATTCCTTGGCGCGGCCCTGGATCATGATCCGCGTTTGATCGAAGAAGGGTTTACGCGCGGGGTGGTGCTCGCCACGCCCACGACATTAATCGCGCTATTGCGGGCCGTGGGGTATGGCTGGCGACAGGAGCAGATGAATGCCCATGCCGAAGAAGCCGGCCGGCTCGGCAAAGATCTCTACGAGCGCATGGCGGTGCTGGCTGAACATGTGAATGATGTCGGACAGGCGTTAGGCAAGAGCGTGTCGGCCTACAATCGAGCGGTGGGTTCGTTGGAGACGAGAATTCTTCCGGCGGCGCGCCGATTCAAAGAGCTTGGGGTCGCGTCTGAAAAAGAGATCCCGCAGTTGGAGCCGGCTGAGCTCGTGCCGCGCCGGACATTGCCTTTTGACGGTGAGTAAGGAGTACGTATGACGGATGAGCAGTCGATGGTCGAAGAGTTCCATAAGAAATTCGATATTCTTGTGCAGGCCAGCCCGACCGACGCCAGCGAAGAAACGAAACGCCTCCGCATCCGTCTGATCCAGGAAGAGTTCGATGAACTCAAAGAGTCGATGGCTGAAGGCAATCTCGCCGCACTGGCCAAGGAGATGGCGGACCTGCTGTATGTCGTGTACGGAACAGCGGTGTCCTACGGGATCGATATGGAGCCGGTATTTCGCGAAGTGCACCGGTCGAATCTCAGTAAAGT
>MSXN01000007.1:359920-454740 GCA_002083555.1 Nitrospira sp. ST-bin5
CCGGCTAAGATTGAACCCTTGTTGGCGATGCAAATGAGTGCTCCCGAAGAAACGCAGAGGCCGCTCGGAGATGTTGAGGAGATGCTGCGAGGCGCATGAAATCGCTGCACTGTCCAAGTTGCGGAACGACGTTCGTTCGGGTGACCTCAAATGAGGGGATGGTTGAGAAAGCCCTCAACCATATCCGTATGTTTCCGTTTCGCTGCCAGCTCTGTACCAATCGTTTCCGCGCCTTCTATCTGAGCGCTCGCCAAAGCACGCAGGAATTTGATCGTCGCCAGTTCAAACGCCTCGCAACGGCGATGGACGCCCAAGTAATCGACAGCAAGCAGTTGCCCTTTACCAATCGCATTACTGATATTTCAATGGGGGGGTGCGCGATCCTGGCGGGGGGATTGGCCAAGGGGGCGTTTGTCGAGCTGATCTTAAAGTCGAGCATCGAAGGCGAGGAAATCAGAATCGAAACGGCGATGGTCTCTTCAGTCAGGTCTGAATCAGTAGGGATACAGTTCTTGGAGCTCCATCCGGATGAGCAGCGCCGTCTGAGTCAAGTCGTGCTCGGGCTGCTCGTCGGCCAGGGCGGACAACCGAATACCTACTCCTGACCGTATTGTACCGGGTGTGGTCCTAGCGCCGCCCCCGTGTTGCCGGTCTCTTCACGAGTAGATTGTCGATGAGCCTCACACTCCCGATACGGATTGCTCCCAGCAGGACCGCTCGATCGCTTACGGATTTGAGCGGTGTGAGGGTGTCCGGATTGCACACGGCGAGGTAGTCGACCGCTGCAGTAGGCTCCCGGCGCAGAATCTGGGTCATCATTGCCTGAATCTTCCGGCCCAAGGTTATTCCGTCTTTGATTGCCGCCGCCCCGGCCTGCAAACTCTTATAGAGTATGGGGGCCAGTGCGCGATCAGACGCGGACAAATACACATTCCGTGAACTCATCGCCAGTCCATCCTGCTCCCGTACGGTCGGATGGACAATCAGCGTGATTCCCAGGCTGAGGTCCTCGATCACGCGTCGAACCAGGGCCGCCTGCTGAAAATCTTTTTGCCCGAAGACGGCGACATCCGGCCGGACCATCCCGAAGAGCTTCGTGACGACTGTGGCGACGCCGGCAAAGTGATGCGGGCGGATCTCGCCTTCCCAGCGCTGCGCGATTCCGGGGGCCGTGACGACCGTTTCAAATCCCTCCGGATACATCGCCTTGACGGGGGGCTCGAAGCAGATATCGACTCCTTCCGCACGACAGAGCGCACGGTCGTTTGCGATCGGCCGCGGGTATTTGGCGAGATCTTCTGTCGGGGCGAATTGAGTCGGGTTCACGAAAATGCTCACGACGAGCGCATCGCATTGCAGCCGGGCAGCGCGGATGAGGGCGCGATGGCCGTCGTGCAATGCCCCCATCGTCGGAACGAATCCGATCGTGACCCCTTCACGGTGGAGCCGCCGGCTCCAGGCGGTCATGGCCTTGGGCGTTCGAAGGATGTTCATAAGTCCTGCCGGGGGCTGCAGGACGGACGGGAGCCGTAGCGCGTGGACGGCTGGGGGAAGAGCAGGCGGACCTCCGACTGGTCTTTGACCTCTGCGAGCAATTGCGTGGCGGTGCGCTCAAGCGAGGGATGGACCAAGAGCGGATCGAGTTCGTTCAAGGGCATCAGGACAAACCGCCGGTCGTGCAGCCGGGGATGCGGCACGACAAGATCCGCTTCGTGGATGACTCTGGTGCCGTAAAACAGAATATCCAGATCGATCGTGCGAGGGCCCGAGCGGTTCTCCTCATCGCGTCCCAACGAGCGCTCGATCTCGCGTAGGATCGTGAGCAAGCTGCGGGGCGTGATGTCGGTGTCGAGCTGCACGACCCCGTTGAGAAACCAAGTCTCTCCCGGTTGCGCATGGTCGAGCACGGGTTCGGTTTCGTAGAGGAGCGAAATGCCGGTGACCTGCGAATGCGGAAGCAGGCTCAAGAGGGTGACCGCCCGATCACAGAAATCCAGACGATCGCCCACATTTGATCCGAACCCGATGTAAACCGTTTCTCTCATGGGTGTCTCTCGTGAAGCGTCTCTCGTGAAGCGTGAAACGAAAACACGAGAGAGTATTTTGCGAATGACGCTTCACGCTTCACGCGCGACATCCTGTTAGAATCCCGCCTTCTTGATCCGTTCCACCGCTTCTGCCAGTCGTTCCTTGGTCGTGCAGACGGTCATACGGATGTAGCCCTCGCCCGGTGCACCGAATCCGTTGCCCGGCGTCGTGACGATGCCGGCCTTTTCAAGCAGATGCGCGGTGAATGAGGCGGAAGAATAACCCTTCGGGACCGTCACCCAGATATAGAAGGCGGCAGGCGGAGAATCCACCTCGAGTCCGAGCTTCTTCAGGCCCGGCACCAGCGTATCGCGCCGTTCCTGATAAATCTTGCGCAGTCCGTCCGTCACCGAGTCATCCAGCCCCAATGCCGTGATGCCGGCAGCCTGCACTGCCTCGAACACGCCGGAGTCCAGCTGGCTCTTCACCTTACCCAGGCCGGCCAACACGTCCTTGTTGCCGACGGCGAACCCAATGCGCCAGCCGGTCATGTTGTAGGTCTTGGAGAGCGAATGGAATTCCACGCCGACGTCCTTGGCGCCGTCCACTTCGAGGAAGCTGGCGGGGCGCTTGCCGTCGTAGAAAATCTCCGAGTAGGCCGCATCGTGGCAGACGATGACCTGATTCTCCTGCGCGAACTCGACGACCCGCTTGAAGTAGTCCTTCGTCATGATGACCGAAGTGGGATTATTCGGCGAGTTCAGCCACATCAGCTTGGCTTTTTTGGCGACGTCTTTCGGAATTGCATTCAGATCTGGCAGGAACCCGTTGGCCTTCGTGAGCGGCATGATGTGCGAGACCCCGCCGCAGAAGCTCGTGCCGACAGGATAGACCGGGTAGCCGGGGCTGGGGACCAGCACGATATCGCCCGGATCGACAAACGCCAGATGGATATGGCCGATGCCTTCCTTCGAACCGATCAGAGTCAGCACTTCGTCGGCCGGGTTCAGCGTGACGTTGAACCGGCGCTTGTACCAGTCAGCTACCGCCGTGCGGAACGACAGCATGCCTTCATACGAGGGATACTGATGGTGCTTCGGGTTCTTGGCGGCTTGCGCCAGGCTCTCGATGATCGGCGCGGGCGTGGGTAAATCCGGATCGCCTATGCCGAGGTTGATGATATCCACGCCCTTGGCAATCGCCGCCTGCTTCATCTTGTCGATGGCGGCAAAGAGATAAGGGGGCAAGGTTTTAATACGGGTTGCGACTTCGATGGGGAAACCAGCCATGTTGACTCCAACTCCTTTTGTGGGGATCGCATTCAGCCGTCAGCAATCAGCGCTTAGCCAATATCTGATGGCCATACCAATACGGTCGGTTAGAGTACTTCAGAGCAGTGTCGGCAATCAACGCCCGGGAGCAAGTAGATGCCCGATCAGCCGGTCGGCGAACCGGTGCAGGGTGGGGAGATGCGGGATCGCCGCAGCTTTCACATCCGGCGCAGTGAGATAAGCCTTTATAAGATCCGGCGCGCATTCCCGGCAGAGCGCATCGATCCCGGCCTGCTCCATCTCCAAGTGAAACAGCAGCCCATAGGCCTTGGCGCTATAGCGGAAGGCCTGCAGCGGCGCAATGGTTGAACCGGCCAGCGGAAAGCAGCCCTGGGGCAAATCGAAGATCTCACCGTGCCATTCAAAGACGTCGAACGAATCAGGCAGCGTTGTGAAGACCGGGTCCTGCTTGGCCTCTGGAGTGAGATTCACTGGCGTCATGCCGATCTCCAGGGCCTGGCCAGGACGTACGGCGGCACCTAATGCCTTGGCCATCAACTGGCTACCGAGGCAGACGCCGATGACAGGAGTTCCGGAAAGTAGGACTAATCGAATGAAAGCCGTTTCCTCTGCGATCCATGGATCGGAATCGTTCACCGACATCGGCCCGCCCATCACAATGAGCAGATCGCCGGCATCCTTCGGTAGCCCGTCTTGAGGGACGAGGTATTGCTCGAGACTCACGCCGCGATTTGTCAGCGCCGTGGCGAACACCCCGGGCCCTTCGAAGGGCACATGTTGGAGGCAAACGGCTCGCATGCAGACAGTAAGTCTCATAAACCTAAAAGCGCGGTCAAGGCGCTGGCTTCCAAATAGCCAAGGGAGACGGGAGCCTCCGCTGCTGTTCCGGCTCAAGGTAAATTCTGCTTCCACTCTTCAGCTTTCACCCTAAATCGCCGAAAAGTAGTACATGATTGCCGAAATCGATTGCCCGGTACAGGAGACGGAAGGGACGCTGCCGGCTGTAGTCACGTTCGCGCCACGCTATTCGCTGCCGCAACGGATTCGCTCCAGCTATCACGCCTTCTGGTACTGGCTTGGCGAAGGATTGGAATGGTCGCGCGGGCTCTATTGCGAACGGCCTGTGGGCCAGCTGACGCATCTCAGCGGGAGCCAACAGGCGCGGATTGCCCTGTTGCGGCGACAGTTCGATGTCCGCTTTGAACAGCATTGCGCTGCGCTCACGACACTGAAGAGTTACGATTACCTCGATATTCTCGATCAGGCGTGGGCCGCCTGGGGACAACCCCGGCCGGTCGGCGGTGTGGTGCATGACGTGGGTGCATCCAATTTCTGGTATGCCCGGGCGCTCCACGCCTTTTTCCTTCCATCGGCCCTGACCGGGGTCGAAGTGGAAGGCCATCGCATTTATTACAACGGCTACAGCCGTCACGACTATGCGCAAGGGTATGTGCGCAATCTGCCGCAGACCGACTTTGTGATCGCCGACTATGCGCAGTATGCGCAGCCGGCCGATACGATCGTGGCCTGGTATCCCTTTGTGACCCCTGTGCCGGTACTGGCGTGGCGGATGCCGCTGGCGTTTTTGGCGCCGCAGGCCTTGTTCGCGCGAATCGCGATGAATCTGAATCCGTCCGGTGTGTTCGTGATGGTCAATCAGGGTCGGGAAGAAGCCGACGTGGCCGCCGGTCTTTGTCAGAAGGCGGGACTGAGGTGCGAGAGTTCCTGTGAGGTGCGAGTCACATTGCGCCGCCGACGGGTGGCCCCGGTTGTGTCCTGGTGGCGGCGCCCCTAGCAGCCTGGTAGCCGTTGTAGATAGGGCTAGGTTACAATCCATGCTTATGCAACACGCAATTAAGACGGTCGAAGATCTCCGGTGGCTGATGGCCCATACGGGCGGGTTCCGTTCGGGCTATGTCACGGACATACAAATGGCCAAGCGCCGGCTGTTCGACGAAGAGTCCGGGCGTGATGTGCTGGCCGACACCACGGTGTCGATGACGATCCGCTATCAGCTGCGGGGGATGGTGCGGGTGGCAAAGCTGGTGATGAACGGGGTGACGGATTTTTCGATCTTCGAGCAGGAGGGGAGCGACTCGTCGGCGCTGAGCGTGATTCAAGCGGAACGCAGCAACGGCCGTCTGCGGTTCTGGTTCGATCCGCAGGGCGAGCTTTATGCGGTCTGTGAGGACGCGCAGCTCGAAGAGATTGCCACGCCGATTCTTGCGGAGCAGGTGCTCCCGGAGTTGGCTCGCTGGACGTTCCAGGGGCATTCCGGGGAGGCTCCGGCCATCTCGTGGTTTCTCATGGAACTCGAAGAGGCGGGCGCTCCTTGTTCTTGGGTCATCTCGAAAAAACGCCGCGCGAGCGAGGCGCTGGCGCGATGGGAAGGGGACCTGACCCCGGTCGGCGACGGCAAGGGGCCGCGCGGAAATGCCGTGCGTGTGCTGGTCTATGGGGCGCAGGATGGCGAAGGATTCGGCGTCGTGCTCCGTGCGATCGGCACGCCGGATCGGCAGGTGAGCCGGGTGCTGACGTTGCTGGCTGATCGCATTACCCAGCGCTATGCGGGAAGCTGTCTGGTGGGAACCACGATTATTCCTGGACGGGAGTGGGAGTCGTGGCGATCTCGAGGTGACGCCGGGCAGTAAGGGCCTGCGTCGAGTGCCGGCTTAGTGCGAGTGCCCGTTGGCGAAGTGGCCGTTGGTGCTGGTGCGGTGCTCGGTCGCATGGTCATTGCCGTTTGAATGGACCGCGTTCCCGTTTTTCACGACCTGCCCGTTCTTTCCGTTCACACATTCCACCAAGGCCCAGAATCGCAGCGGATTCACGTTCTGCTTGCGCGCGACCTGCAACGACGTGCCTTCCAGGACGGTATGCAGAGAGAGGTCCGTGCGCCATCCCAGATGCTTCGTGAGCGGGGAGATGACTTTCTCCATTGCCGCGATGATCTTGTTGCCGTTGCTGAAGTGGTTGAGCATGATGATGCGGCCGCCCGGTCGGCAGACGCGGATCATTTCATTGACGACTTTGCGGTGGTCCGGCACGGCGGTGACGACGTAGGCCGCGACGACGGTATCGAAACTATTGTCGGCGAACTCCATGGCCCCGGCATCCATGCGGTGGAGCTGCACGTGCGTCAAGCGATGCATCTCAGCCCGTTCCTTTGCCTTCCCCAGCATACCTTCGGAAAGGTCGATGCCGGTGATCTTGCAATGACGGGGGTACATCGGAAGGGCGAGCCCGGTGCCCACGCCGACTTCCAGAATTTGCTCATTCGGTTGCACGTTGAGATTGCGGATCGCCGATTCGCGTCCTTCGTGAAAGACTTTGCCGAAGATCTGATCGTACACGCCGGCATACGACGTGTAGACCCGCTCCACTTTCTTCAAATCCATGAGTCCTCCGAATCCCGCATGACTTGGGAGTGGCCGTGCCTACTGAAGTAGGTTGGCGTGGAACCCAAACATCTGGGGAAAAACAAAAGGCGGGGAACCCGTGTGAGACGCGAGAGGCCCGCCTGAATTGCAAACGGCGCTACTGTAGCCAAGTCATGATGGTGAGTCAACTGATTCTTCTGAGGCAATCAGCCCTAGCAAGCAGGACGGAAGACGGTCCGGCAGTGGCGTCTTGATTCGCGCGGCGCGCCTATGGGATAGGTACGCGCCATGATGCTTGCAGGATTATTTGCCGGGGCGCTGTTCCTCGGCTTGCTCGTCGGCGACCGCTGGTACTTCCGCACCCTCTCCGCCGAAGCGAGCCGTTACGGCTGTCAGGTCGGGCGTGGAGCGACGCGGCTGGACACAATGAGTCTCGCGCAGATCCATGCCCGCTTCGATACCCTGGGGCTTCTGCCGATGCGGCACGGGGTGGCCCGGTTGTTCATCGAGAGCAATCGTCTGCTCCTCCGCCCCCGCTATCCGACCCTCTGGGCGTTTCTTTGGATCTGGCCGATGAAGGCCACGATCGATCTCCGGGCCGACGGCGAGGCGGTCGTGCTGGCGATGACGAAACGCACGCCCTGGGCCTCGGCCATCCTTACCGGCGCCTGGTTTCTCATTGTCACGGTCGGGACGTTGGCCACGATCATCAGCTATGCGGTGGAAGGGGGCTTGGCCAGTTCCAGCGGAGTTGTGATGGCCGGAGGGATTCTTACCCTGGGCCTGTTCTTTATCTTTTCCGGCCTGGTGACGGTGGTGATGGCCTATCGCATGGAGAACAGCCGGCTCGCGGTGCTGCAGCAGGAGTTCGAAGAAGTCGTGACCGGCCGGTCGCTACGCGTTGAACAATCCTAAAAAGTGGTCGAATTCGGGAGGCAGGTCCAGCGCCGAACGATGGCGTGCGAGACCGGCAATGATGCCGCGATGCTTTTTCACGAGGCCGGAGGTTTCAAAGGCCTGCCGGAATTGTTGCCATTGCAACGCGGGGTCGGCGGCAATCCGGGCCTGCTCATCTTTGGGCAGCGCGTGCACGGCAGTAGTCAGCGTCCGGATCGCTTTTTCCACACTTTCATAGGGTGGCGCAAGTTTGAGCTGTGCGTAGAACGTTTCCAGATGCGACCGGAACTCCTCGCGCAAGCTCTGCAGGGGATCCTGTGATGGAACAGCTGGGTTAGGCATAGTCGTAGTTCGGATGATACGGTATGATGGTTTCGAGTCACAAGTCCTGCGGGAAGTATTCGTGCATTGGCTATCACAGGAGGTAGGTAAGATGATCAAGATGCGTTGGATGGTGTTGTCAATGGTCGGGATGTTGGCGTTGGGCGGCTGTTCTTCCCATCATCATCACGGGATGATGGAGTCAGGCAAGGGCGACGCCTATTGGCAGAAGGGCCAGCAGGACATGGCGGGCTTGATCGACCGGACAGTGAAGGATCCGGCCAAGGCCACGCAAGTGAAGGCCATCGTCGGGGAGATCGTCACCGAGCTGAAGGCGGGTCGTGAGCAGGAGCGGGCCGCCCATCGCCAGCTCTATGCGCTGAGCGCGAACTACGCGGCGACGCCCGAAGAGTTTACCAAGGTGATGGATGAGGCGAACAATCAGCGTATGAAGACGTCCACGAAGATTCTCGGACTGCGGTTCAAGATGAAGGATCTGATGACGGCTGAGGAGTGGAAGGGCCTTTCCGACCAGATGCTGTCCTACAGCAGCAAGTATCAGCATGGCAGCGCAGGAGCGAAGACGGGGTACTAGGACAGGCGGTGAAGCGTCTCTCGTGAAGCGTTGTTCGCACGCGAGAGACGAACGAGGAGATACGAAGAACTAGTTTCGGACGGCGGCGGCTTTCAGCGGCATGGGCGTCCAGCTCGTGCCGCCGTCGGTGGAGTGGTAGAGGCCGCTGCCGTTGGTGCCGACGAAGAGGTCCTGCGGATTCTTGGGGCTCATGGCCAGCGAACGGATGTTCAAGGACGTGAGCCCCGCATTCATCGCCTGCCAGGTTTTCCCGCTGTCAGTGCTTTTCCAGACGCCGCCCGGTCCCCCGATATAGAGCTGTGCCGGTCGCGCAGGATCGATGAGCAGGCTGCTGACAAAGGGGTCTTTCAGCCCTTCCCCGATCCGCTCCCATGAATTGCCGCTGTTGGCGGTGCGAAACAAACCTTTCGTCGTTCCGGCATACACGACGTTCGGTGTGACCGGATCAATGGCAATCGCATTCACGCCTAGCGCCATCGCCCCCATCAGTTCCGTCTCGGGAATGAGTCCGGTATTGATCTTCTTCCATGAGGCCGCGCCGTCCTCCGATCGATAGACGCCGCCGGTGGTGCCTGCATAGAGAATGCGCGGGTTCGTCGGGTGGATCGCGATCGACACGACGATGTGCACTTCTTTCATCCCCGCCATTCGCTCTTCCCACTCGCGCCCGCCGTCTTTCGTGGAGAAGGCGCCGACCGTCGTGGCGATGTAGATTTGCTCGTTGTTGGTGGAGTCGAACACGAACTGATTGATGAAGGAGACGTGTTCCTTGAGCCCGACGTTATGGGGGAGCCAATGTTGCCCGCCGTCCGGGCTTTTGTAGACGGCATCGGCCATGGTGCCGGCGTAGATCGTGGCCGGGAACTGCGGGTCAATCGCGATGGTGGTCACGCGGCGCGCGCTGAAACTTGGAAAGCGCTCCCACGATGCCCCGGCATCGCGGGACTTGTAGACCGCATCGTTCGTGGCGACATACAGGATTTGAGTGTTGGTCGGGTGCAGCGCGATGGAGACAATCGACTCGCTCTCTTTCTCGCAGCCGAGAGAGAAGAGGAGGAGGGCGAACGACGCCAATCTGAAGACAGTGCGAATCAACATAACAGGGGTGGACCTAATCATAGGCGTTGTTGTTGAGTCAAGAAGAAGGGGGGGCGAGGCGTCTGGCAAGTTTCTATGCTCGCGGAACGCGCGCCCTCAGAAGGGCCTCGTTCGACGCGCGCAGTTGAAACTCAGCCAGCCACCTCGCTGGAAGTGGGGGCAGTAGATTGTGCAGCGTAGGAAGGGTGGGAGAGGGAGGCGTGGCCCGGGCAATCTCCCTTGCTCGCGCCCCGCGCACGCAAGATTGATCGAAGTATTACATTAAGGGCGGTGCTCGGTTCATGCGCGCAGTGGGAGATCGCCCAAGCCACGCCTCTAGGTAATAACAAAGGGAATAACTCGGAGGGGCGGTCTATTTGAGCAGCGAGGTTTGACATCAGCTCGCAAAGCAGGAATATTGGGCCGAGTTCGACGAATAGGCACGAGAGATTACGGGATATTCTACAGCTTTTTTAGTTTACCTAGCAGGCCATTGAAGCGTGTGTATTTCTAGAGACCTGATGATGGATTTAATTCACGCCAAGCGCGACAATCAAAATTTTCCTTGTTCACGGAGATCCAAAGCGGCTCCGAACGGCTGAATTATCTAACTGGACAGGTAAAGCAGTCGCAGGTCCAAGAAGCGAATTTGACAGCGTACTGGCCCGAGAAGAGTCGCAAAATTCCGGGGTCTACTTTCTTACTGGCATTGATCCAGAAACAGGAAAGAATGCTGTCTATATCGGTGAGGCCGAGTCCATTAGAGACAGGGTAAAGAGCCACCTCGACAAAGATTTCTGGAATCATGTCTCGTTCTTCACCAGTAAAGATGAAAATCTAACAAAGGCACATATTCGCTATCTCGAAGGTCGACTAATCGAACAGGCCAAAAAGGCAGGCCGTGCCGAGGTAAGGAATAGCCAAGGCAGCGGTTCAAAGTTACCCGAGTCGGATCGTGAGGATATGGAAATTTTCCTTGAGAAAATTCACCAATTGTTGCCTGTGCTCGGCGTCGAAGTCTTGGTCCCGACAACTGCTACCATAGCGGGTCAACGTAAAATTGAAACACTGTCCTGCGAAATCAAGGGGCTCAAAGCCATCGGTCATCTCACCCCAAACGGCATCGTAGTTGTTGCTGGATCCCAAGCCGTCTTAACCGAACGTCCTTCTGCACAGAAATACCCATGGCCAATAAATATGCGGCAACAACTGAAGGACCAGGGTGCCCTTAAAGAGAATTCTGGCCACCTTATATTCACCAAGGACATCGAGTTTTCTAGCCCGAGCGCAGCCGCCGCCGTGATACACGGAGGCCATGCAAATGGGCTCACTGCGTGGAGAAACAAAAATGGGAAGACCCTCAAAGAACTAGAATCCATATAAGACCGCTTCTGCCTGACAGCTACACTGTAGCCCCGCCCCTGCCACCAGCGATCAACAGCAGTCCTGCTTCATCGAAGCCATGCGATCTCTCGTCCTTTTCGAAGATAAGTATGCTGGCGCTGCTTTCGATTTGCCTCGGATGTATGGCTTAGTGGTGCGTTCGCAGAAGGCAAAGGTGAGTACAGGAGATCAACAGGATTCATCCATTCCGCTCCATTGCAGGAGCATGTGCCACACGATTTACAGCTTCTTCTCAATCCGCCCCGCATACCCCGTCAATTCGACATGGCCTTGGCCTTTGATCGCTTGGCCTCGCTCGGTGCCCTCCACTGCGACTGCTCCTTCCCAATAGGTGACTTGGGTGCTGCGTGTCGTGCGCAATTCCTGGTCGGCCAGGAGCGGGGTCAGTTTTAACGACAGTTCAAGAGACGGAATCGAGACCTGCCAGCGGCTGGGATAGGTAGCCTTGCTGGTTGGGCTGGTCCAGGTCGAAATTATAGGTTAGTTCTATAGGTTGTCTCGCGTAGCCAGCCAGCTCCGTCAGTGTGCCTCGTTCAGCATGAGGGTCACAGCTGTTTCGAGCGTCGGTAGCTTGTGCTGAACGACATCCCACACGATCTCGCCGTCGATTCCAAAATATTCGTGAATCAGGATATCTCGAAGCCCGGCGATCTTTTTCCAGTCGATACCGGGAGCGCGCTTTCGAGCTTCTTCGGGGGGGTGCTTTGCGGCTTCTCCGATTACTTCCAGATTTCGCACAACCGCATCGAAGGTTTTGTCGTCTTGAAGAAAGTCCTGAAGTGAGAGTCCGCTCGTATACGATTTCACTTTCTGGATTGCGGAGAGAATATCTTCGAGGTAGACCCTAAAGTCCCTGGGCATAGACGGTTTCGCGTTGGATGGTGGAGCGGAGGCGAGGCTTGATCGTGTTGGCCAATACGAGATCGACTCGGCATCCGAAGAGGTCTTCCAGGAAGGTCTTGAGGTCCATATAGGCGTCGAACGACTTTTCCCTGAATTCAACGACGAAATCCAGATCGCTGTTTGGCGTGGTTTCTCCCCGAGCGCAGGAACCGAAGATCCCCAGTCGGCAGACGCCGAGCCGCTTGAGTGTGTCCCGGTTTCTCTCAAGGAGCGTGAGCACTTCTGCGCTGGTCCGTATCATCACGCGATCTCTCTTGCTTGGTGCCGGCTGAGTTCGCCTGTGCGGTTGCCTCGCCGATCAATCAAATCAATTCCACAGTAATGCTTTTCTCCCCATCCTGCAAGGGGAAGATGTGGTTGCGATCGACTTCTGCCGTCGCCAAGTCGGCGGGTAGACGCAGGTGGCGAATCGTATGAATCCATTGGTCATGCAGACCAGCGCAATGGCACTCAACAACTTGTCACAGCTTCTGCCTAATCCTCTCCGCATACCCCGTTAGTTCGACGTAGCCCTGGCCCTTGATCGCTTGGCCTTGCTCAGCGCCTTCTACCGAGACTGCTCCTTCCCAATAGGTGACTTGTGTGCTGCGCGTCGTGCGGAGTTCCTGATCGGCCAGGAGCGGGGTCAGTTTCAACAACAGCTCAAGAGATGGAATCGAGACTTGCCAGCGATGGGGATAGGTGGCCTTGCTCGTTGGGCTGGTCCAGGTATCGAGCGGGGTCAATTGGATGTCGGAGGCCGACAGGTGCTGGGTGCGGCCGTCAGGAAAAACAAGTGTCCCGCTGGAGGCTGCGTCCGATGAACCGTCGGTATGACGGAGGCGATAGACCATGAGTTCACGCTTGTCGGTGAGTTGGATGCTGAACCAATCCCACCCGGCGAGGTCCGGACTCAGATCCGCCGAGCCGAATTCATGATCCATCCAACTGGTGCCGGTGACGCGGTAGGTCTCGGTGCCGATGGTCAGAGTCCCGGCCGTTGCAAGGTTGGTGAATGAATAGTAGTGCGAGGCCTGTCCAACCGCCGCTCCTTTTTTGCTGATGCCTCGCTCGCCATGCACGACCAGCGGTTTGGCTGGATCGAGCGTCAGCGAGAGCGCAACGCCATCGGCCTTGGCGTCGAGTGTCTGCTGGCCGCCGGTTCCACCGGACGATTCTGCGCGCCAGTGATCGAGCCAGACGTGCAGATGAGTGGCATCGGCTCCGGCCTTGCCCAAGCCGGCGCGGCTGATGCGGTCGCGAAAGTGAAAGCGTTGGCCTGTGACATCGGTGATCGCCAGGTGGGCCAGATAAAGCTGATCCACCGACCAGCGGGAGGGGCGCGTCTCGACTTGATCGGGCGCGATCCCGCGACGAAAGAAGGTCAGCTCAAAGCCGAATCGCCGCCCCTCGGCGGTTTCCAGATGTCCGGTGTAGTACCACCATTCGGTGCGGAAGGAATCGTGCGATCCGTGATCGCGCGGGAACTCGTACTGATAGCCCTCCTGCGCCAGGCGAAAGGAGGCGTCGGCGGGATCGGCCGCCGGTGCCACCGATCCGCTGGCAGCCAGGACCCACGCCAGTCCAATCACGAGACGAGCAGCAAACGATGTCATTGCACACCATGCCCGGATGATTATTTCGGCCACCGGCTTATAGCACGCGTGGATTCATATGCACAAATCGCCTGTATTGGTGAGGTGATTTGCAATGTGTTGCGGGGCGGTCGTGCAGGCGCTCGGCGTTGACAATTTTCACAACTCTCGGCTATCGTGAGCCATGCAAATTGATCGCGAACGCGACCAACCCACGAGCGATCCCTACGACAACGCCGTCCCGTTCATCATCCCGGAACGTGTTCCGGTGTTTGCGTTGCCCAACGTGGTCTTTTTCCCGAAGACCTATCTGCCGCTCCATATTTTCGAGCCGCGCTACCGCCAGATGGTGGCAGACGCCGCGGCGGGCGGACAGTGCGTGGCTATGGCGCTGCTGAAGGAGGGCTGGGAGGAGGACTACTACGGTCATCCCGCGATCTATCCGATCGGCTGTGTGGGGCGTCTTCTCAGTGTGGAGGCATTGCCGGACGGTCGGTCGAATATCCTGCTCCAGGGGTTGGAGCGGTACGAAATTCAAGAAGAGTTTTTTGAGAAGCCCTATCGGGAGGCCAGGGTGGCCCTGAAGAAGGCGGCCGTCGAGCCGTCGCTGGCCCCGGAAGTGCGCCAGGCCCTGATGAAGGTGTTGGAGAAATATCTGCGCGCGCGCGAAGATGCGGCGACGTGGGAAGGACTGTTCCGCGACGATGTGAAAGACGAAGTCCTCGTCAATACGCTCTCGACGTATTTGGACTGCACACCATTGGAAAAACAATTTCTCATAGAAGCCGAAGGTCTCCACCAGCGGGCGCGTCGTCTGAGCGACCTGATCCAGTTCATGGTGCATGATCAACAAGGCGCGAAGGGTTGGGGGTAATGGACCGGACAATTGCGATTGATGTGAATCGGCTGTGCAAGACCTACGACGGCCATAAAGCGGTCGACGATCTGTCGTTTCAGGTGTATGCAGGCGAAATCTTCGGCCTGCTGGGGCCCAACGGCGCCGGCAAGAGCACGACGCTGCGCACGCTCATTACCCTGCTGCATCCAACCTCCGGCACCGCCTCGGTGCTCGGGCACGATACGGTGCGCGAAGCGGATCTGGTGCGGACCCTGTTTGGCTATGTGCCGCAGGAGCGGGCCATCGATCGATTCCTCACCGGGCGCGAGCATCTTGAATTGCTCGGGGCGCTCTACCATCTGACGAAAGAAGAAGCCACGAAGCGGATTGCCGAATTGCTCAAACTGGTCGAACTCGAAGAGCATGCGGACCGGCCGGCCAAGACCTATTCGGGCGGCATGAAGCGGAAGCTCGACATCGCCTGCGGCCTGTTGCCGAATCCGAAGATCCTCTTTTTGGACGAGCCGACGTTGGGGTTGGATGTGCAGAGCCGGCTGCGGATCTGGGACTATATCCGGATGCTCAAGGCCCGTGGCATGACGGTGGTCATGACGACCAACTACCTCGATGAAGCGGATCAATTGTGCGACCGTCTCGCCATCATCGATTGCGGCAAGGTCAAGACGATCGGTTCGCCGGCCGAACTGAAAGTGGCGCTCGGTGGCGACATCGTGTCGCTTACGATCAAGGAAACCGCGCGGCTTGGTGCCCTGGCTTCCGCTCTCAAGGGGCAGCCCGCCATTCGCACCGTGAATACGACAGCCACCGGGCTGGATATTCGCGTGGAGTCCGCTGAAAAAGCCCTTCCGGCCATCTTAGAGGCGGCGAACAAGTTGGACTGCCGCCTTGATTTTATTGACTATCACCGTCCCCGGTTGGACGATGTCTTTATCGCCCATACGGGTCGCTCGTTACGCGACGCGGCGCCGGCGGAAGAAACAACGTAGGGAGATACATGGCGCACTATTGGCAGGAAATCGGGGCTCTGACGATGCGGTGGGTTCGCCGCCTGAGCCGGGAAAAATTCAGCATGCTCTTCACGCTGGTGCAGCCGATGCTGTTCTGGCTGATCTTTTTCGGCAATCTGTTTCAACGGGCCGCGGACGTGCAGGTGACCCAGGCGCCCAATTACATCAGCTTCCTCGCGGCCGGTGTGGTCGTGATGACGGTGCTGAATAACGGGCTGGCCGGCGGCGTCGATCTGTTGTTCGACAAGGAAAACGGCTTTCTTGAACGGTTGATGTCCGCTCCGATTCACCGGAGCTCGGTCATTCTGAGCCGGTTTATCTTCGTGATGACGATTACGTCTCTGCAAGTGTTGGTGATCCTCGGCATCGCGTTTCTCTTCGGCGTGCATCCGGCCACGGGCTTGCTCGGCGTGGCCACGATCCTCTTGATCGGCATGTTGTTCGGTGTGGGGCTGACGGCGATCTCGATGGCGATGGCCTTTTCGGTGAAGAGCCACGGCGACTTCTTCTCCGTCCTCGGATTCCTGTCGCTGCCGATGATTTTCCTCAGCTCGGCGCTGGTGCCGCTGACGGCCATGCCGACCTGGATGAGTGTCCTGGCGCAATTCAATCCCATGACCTGGGCAATCGACGCCGTGCGGCCGCTGATCCTGACCAATTGGAACGATGCGCTACCGCATGTGGGGATGGCAGTCGTCGTGATGCTTGTTTTTGATGCATTGTGTTTGTATGGCGGCGCCAAAGCATTCCGCCGGGCGATGGGCTAGTTGGCTGTGACCCGCGTGAGTACCCCCATGGTGATTCCAGAGAGTCAAATACGCGCCCTTATCAGGCTGTTGTCCGATGAGGATGCGCGCATTGTCGAGACCATCAGCGACAAGCTGATCGACATCGGCCCGTCGGCGGTGCCGCTGCTTCAGGAAGCCGAGATCGAGCAGCCGGAGATGGCGGATCGCATCGCGGCGATTCTGGAAGAGATTCGTTGGGGTAAGCTCGAGGACGAAATGCGGGCGATGGCCGCAGGTCCTGACGAGACCATGAATCTGGAACAGGGGGCGTTTCTCATTGCCCGCTATACCTATCCGCTGCTCGATACGGCGGAGTATGGACGGCTGTTGGATACGATGGCGCAAGAAGTCCGGGAACGGATTGGGCCGCGCGCGTCCGGTGAAGAAACGGTCAATGCGCTGAATCGCTACGTGTTCACCGAACAGGGCTTCAAGGGCAATACCAAGAACTATTACGAAGTCGAGAACAGCTATCTGAATCGTGTGATCGATCGGCGGGTGGGGATTCCCATCAGCTTGTCGGTGGTGTATCTCCTTATCGGGCAGCGGCTGGGTCTTCCGCTCCATGGCATCGGGATGCCGGGCCATTTCCTGGTGAAGTACGAGTCGGATCGCTACAAGATTTTCATCGATTGTTTCAACGGCGGCGCGCTGTTGACGGAAAAGAATTGCGCCCGGTTCTTAACGGAAGCCGGCTATGGCTTCGACGATAAGTATCTGCAACATAGTCAGGTTCGCGGCATCCTCTCCCGCATGGTGAAGAATCTGCTGGCTATTTATTCGAAGATGGATGAGCCGGTGAAAACGGCGCGGTTCACGACGTTGATCGAAATTCTTGGCGGGGAGCCCCGCGAAGAGGGCTTGTAGTCCGGCTGGTTTCTTTTATCTCAGCCTGCTCCCCTCAGAGGCGAATCGTCAGCAGATCTTTCCCCTTCAGCACCGTCCCGCGAAAATTCTCTGCTGCCTGAGCTTTCACGTCGGCCCGATCCGCGGGCGGATAGAAATGCGACAGCACCAGGCGATCCACGCCGGCCTCCTCCGCCACCTGGCCGCATTCCCCCGCATGCATGTGCACCGGCCCCGGCTTCGTGGCTGGGAACGAGCAGTCCAGCACGGCCACGTCGGCTTCCCGGCAGAGGCGGACCAAGCTGTCGCAGTATTGCGCATCGCCTGAGTAGACGAGCGTCTTGTTCTTATGCTCGATCCGATACCCCACGCTATTCAGATCCGGAACATGCACGACCCGGCGGGGAGTAATGAGCGTCTCACCGATCCAAAAGGCTCGGTCCGTCACTTCTTTCAGATGGACCCGGAACGGCGGATCTGCAAAGCTGGGGAAGGTGGCCATGATGCTGCGGAACAGGGCTTTCGCCCCGCGCGGGCCGATCAGGGTGAGGTCGGGGCGCCACCCGCCGCCATGTTTGGTATAGATGACCGCGTCAAAGTAGAAGGTGATGAAATCGGAAAAGTGGTCGGCGTGAAAATGTGAGAAGAGGATGTGGGTGATGTGATGGCGATCGGTGCCTGTGTTCATGAGATTGGAGAGGGTTCTGGGACCGAAGTCCAACAACATGGTCTGGTCGGTGCGCACCAGATAGCCGGCGGCGGCTCTGGTCGGGTGAACATTCGTGCCAGAGCCGAGGATGGTCAGCCGCATATCTCAGTCGTTCCTTGCTTGAAGCTGTCACGAAGGCGGAGCAGCAGCCGCCGTGCGTCATCAACCTCTTGCGGGCTCAAGGCCCGCTCAAAATACGGTTTCAGAAATGTGATGTGAGCCGCGTATGTCTTGCGGAATACCGTGTCGCCCTTTTCGGTGAGTTGAATCCTGATTTGGCGGCGATCGCTGTCGACGGATTCGCGGCGAATCAATCCCTTGGCCGCCAGCCGGTCGAGGACGCCCGTGAGTGTCCCCTTCGTCACAAGCGTTCTGGCGGATAATTCAGAGCAGGTCATGCCTTCCGTATCTCCCAACGTCGCAATGACGTCGAATTGGGACGGCGTCAGCTTCAATGAACGGATATGGCGGTTATCGGCGAGCCAGAACGCCTGGTAGGCTTCCACCAGGGGTCTGACCAACTTGAGATGCGGGTCGTCTTTCAGGTCGGGGAGTTCCATGGACGGAGCATATTCTGCCGCGGGCATGGGGTCAAGGGACCACGGTTTGCCATAATTGTTTGCGGGCAGGGCACGGGGATCCTTCATTGACGGCGCGAGGGATGCGCCCGTATGATCCGCTCCCATGTTGCGACGCGCTGACCAGGGCCAGGCCAATCTGAGCGCCATTGTCATTCTGCTGGGGATCGTCATTACCTCGGTGTGGGTGTGGAAGAGGCTGTCGCTGGAATCGCAGGAATACGTGATCGACCAGGCCATTCCGCTGGCCGCTGCGGTGCTCGGCATCGGCGTGCTGGTGATGGTGGTCATCAAGAAGATCCGTCGGCGCGTGCAGCAAGCTCGGAAACGGGATCGCTTGCTCGCGGCCTTTCAGCGGGAAACCGTTCGCGACAAGAAACTTGAGCTGTCATTCGCCCTGGCGGAAGTGAACGGGTATCGGGTGAACGGGCTTGAAGCGGTGGCGCCGGCGCTCAAAGAACTCTGGGTGAACACGTTGCGCCGCGCGGTCGGGGAGAAGCAACATCGCATTCGCGGGATGGCCGCCAGTCACTTGGGGGTACTGCAGGACCGTTCGATCGTTCCGTTGTTACTCGCTGCGCTCGAAGACGATCATGCCTATGTCCGGTCCTGCGCGGCCTTGGGATTGGGCCGCCTGCGCGCCTCCGAGGCCCGGGCCAAACTTGAAGAAGTGATGAAGGAAGATTGGGATCAGACCACGCGTAGTCGCGCGAAGGAAGCGTTGGAACGGCTTACGCTGCCATAATTGCCGGAGCGGCAGATTCGACGGTCCACTCGATCAGGGCGATCTCCGGCCGGCAATTCCACCGCAGTGGGATAAACGACCAGCCGAGTCCGCGATTGATATACAGCCGATGACCGCGCTTTTCGTGGTGTCCGGCAATCCGGCCATTGCACCCGGGCGGTAGCCAAATAGTCGGAATCCCTGGAATCCTCCACTGACCCCCGTGGCTGTGTCCGCACAAAATCAGGTTCGCGTGATGATGCGGTTCCATTTGATCGAGAATGTTCGGGGCGTGCGCGAGCAGCAGCGTAAACCGATGTTGTGCTTGAGCCGGTAAACACCGGAGATCGGCCCGGTGCAGCGACGGATCATCCACCCCGACGAGGGCCAGTTCGCCGCCATTCGTGTGGATCGTCGCCGACTCGTTGATGAGCAGCGTGATCTGATGCCGCTCCGCCCAGTGGCGGAACTGTTCGACGGGAACCCCGCTGTAGTGGTCATGATTGCCCAGCGTGACATAGACCGGAGCGATGGTGCGCAGTTGCGCGAGAAATCGAAACAGGTGAGGCAGGCCCTCCGGGACATTCAGCAGGTCGCCGGTAATAAAAATCCAGTCCGGCTCCAATCCTTTGACTTCGTCGGCGATCAGATCGTGGCGGGGTTGGTGGCGGTCGAGATGGAGATCGCTCAGATGAACGGCCCGGTGGCCGGCCAGCACCCGATGGGGAAAGGTCAGGCGGGTGACGGTATGTTCCGACAAGCCGATTTCGCACTGTGGAAACAGGCTGAAGAGGCGATAGAAGGGTTCACTCAGGCAGGTGCCGACAAACGCCCGGGCACGATCGGGCCACGAATGGCTAACCCTCATTTGGTGACTCGGTCAAGTTCGGCCCGGTCGGCCGGTGAGACCCGATAGCCTTTTTCGTAGAGTTGGGCCATGCCGGTCATCAGGTGTTCCAGATTTCGCAGGCGATACCAGTCGTCGAAGCGCCCGGCCAGTGAAGCGGCCTGGGCGCCGGGAGAGCGGCTGGAATCGAACGTGAGGGCCAAGGCCGGGAAAATATCCTGGAGCTCCTCCAGGCTGTAGCGGCCATCGTCATTGCGATCGCCCACGAGGGCGTACTCATAGAACGTCAGGCTGACGGATAGTGATGTTTGCGTGCGGTGAAAGTCCTGGCGGACGGAGTCTAGCCCGCGCGGATAGGCTCGCAGACATTCCTCCTTACTCGGAGGCTGGAGAACTAGATCCAAGCGGATGGGCTGGGCGAGCGGGGGCGCCGAGGGCTGTTTGTCTTGATGATAGAACCAGTTGGTGCAGCCGCTGGCTTGCGCGAAGGCCGTTTTGTCCAGCTCGATTTGCCGTTGAATATGTTGCGTGAATTGGCGGAAGACGTCGGATTGTTTTCCCGGCCGATCAGATTCGGCTGAGACGGAAAGGGGAAACAAACCTGCCAAGCATGTGCAGGCGACCGCGATGAGCAGCGGCATCGCCGAGACGTTTCCGGTATGATCGGGCGGGCTTGGCTGAACGTGCTTCAACATAATTCAATATACCATGGGCCCTGGTCTTCCCCGAAGCAAGTGTCGAGAATTATCCATGACGCAACCATCGGATGGTGAAGAGTGAATACACAAGCCGAGCCGTATCTTACCTCCTCAATCCCCGGCATCGGCGGGGTGATGCGTGCGACTCACGAGGATTTTCAAGTCGAAGAGCGTCCGTTGTATCTCCCGTGCGGAGACGGCGAGCATTTGTATCTGAGCGTGACCAAGCGCGGATTGTCGACGCCGGATCTGGTGAAGAACTTTTCGTCGGTGTTGGGTGTGAAAGCGCAGGCGATCGGGGTCGCCGGATTGAAAGATGCGCGCGCGGTGACGACCCAAATGGTCTCGGTCCAGGGTGTCGATCAAGACCGGATCTCCCGGCTGGCGATCGATGAACAGGTGTTAAAGGTGGAGGTGCTGGGACGGCACCGCAATCGTCTGCGGACCGGCCATCATGCGGGGAACCGGTTTCGCCTGGTGATTCGTGACGTGGCGGCGCACGCGGCAGAATCGGTGCCGGCCGTTCTCGCCGAACTCACCCGCCGCGGGGTCCCGAATTACTTCGGTCCGCAGCGGCAAGGGAAGCATGGCGACAACCATGAAGTCGGCGCGGCGCTGTTGAATGACGCCCGTCGGCGCGACAAGATGAGCCGGACCAAGCGGATGTGGTACCTGAACAGCTACCAATCCTATTTGTTCAATCGCATCCTGGGCCGACGCATCGATCGGATCGATCGAGTATTCGTCGGCGATTGGGCGATGAAGTCGCAGAACGGCGCCTGCTTTTTAGTCGAGGATGCGGAGAAAGAGCAGATTCGCGCCGACTGTTTCGAGATCAGTCCGACAGGCATCTTATTCGGCTCACGCGTGTCCTGGGCCGAAGATGAGCCCGGGGTGATCGAACAAGCGGTCGTGGCTGAGGCCGGCACGACGCAGGAGGCGTTGGTTGCGGCAGCCAAAGACTGTGGTTTTCGCGGTGAGCGGCGGGCCCTGCGTGTTCCGCTGGCTGAATTGGAGTGGGCGCTCGACGGGACGGCTCTCACTCTCACGTTTGCGCTACCCCCCGGTGCTTACGCGACGAGTGTGTTGCGGGAGGTTATGAAGCCGACCGCCGGCCTTTGAGCGACCCAGGTCGATCCTTCCTTGAACTCTTCCGGCTCTCCTGCCGATTCCGGTCTGGGGGGTGGTAGAATCAGGACATAGCAGCGGGGAGCGTTGGATGACGACGGTTCAAGAGACGATCGTCCTGCGTGGCCACATTATCGATTCACTGATCCTGGCGAAGGTTCTGGATCTGATTCTGATGATGGGGGGCTCGTTTGATCTCGATCAGGTCGAGATCGGCCGCACCCGGGAGGACCAGTCCCATGCGCGGATTATCGTACGGGCGCCGACGCTCGCCACGCTGAACCATATCCTGCGCGCGATTCAACCGCACGGCGCCGTGGTCGAGCGCGACTCCGACTGCATCCTGCAGCCGGCCCCAGCCGACGGCGTATTCCCCGACGAATTTTATTCCACCACCCATTTGCCGACCGAAGTGCGCCTGAACGGGACATGGCTCGAGGTCCAACGGGTTGAGATGGACCTGGGCATTGTGGTGGATCAGCAGCGTATGACTGCCCGGACTGTGCCGATGGCCGATGTCCGCAAGGGAAACCTGATCGTCACCGGGCAGGCCGGCGTGCGCGTCATTCCGATGCAGCGGCCTCGCGAGCGCGATGTCTTTGCCTTCATGGAGTCCACGGTCTCTCCCGAACGTCCGCATAGCCACGTTATTGCCGATGTAGCCCGGCGGATGCGTCTGATTCGCGACGAGCGGCGAGCGGGAAGCGGGCAGGCCAAGGTCCTGCTGGCCGGAGGGCCCGCGATCATTCATGCCGGCGGGCGGGATGCGCTGACCTGGTTGATCGAGGAGGGATTCATCCACGTGTTGTTCTGCGGCAATGCCTTGGCGGCGCACGATATGGAAGCCGATCTCTACGGAACCTCGTTAGGCTACGCGTTGACTGTCGGGCATGCGGTTCCGCACGGGCATGCGCATCATCTGCGAACCATCAACCGGATTCGAGCGATCGGCAGCATTCGGGGCGCTGTCGAATCCGGCGTGATCAAGCGCGGGATCATGGCGGCCTGCATCAGGGCCGGGGTTCACGTGGTGATGGCCGGCACGATCAGAGACGATGGCCCATTGCCCGGTGTCATCACCGATTCCATGCAAGCACAAGCGGCCATGCGGGAGGCGATTCCGGGAGTTGGACTGGCGCTATTGGTCGCCTCTACGCTGCACGCGGTGGCTACCGGTAATTTGCTGCCAGCCGCCGCGCCGACCGTCTGTGTCGACATCAATGCGTCGGTTCCCACGAAGCTGGCCGATCGGGGCAGTTTTCAGGCCGTTGGGCTGGTAATGGATGCGGCCTCCTTTCTCAACGAACTGGCCAGGCAGCTGGGGAGGTCCCTATGAGCCGGCTGTTGGTCTGTCCTCCGGACTATTTCGCCATCGAGTATGAGATCAATCCCTGGATGCGGCGTTCAAACCGGGTCGATCATGTCAGTGCGGTCACGCAGTGGCACAGTCTCATGCATGTTCTTGAGCGGGAAGTTGGAGCCGTGCTGGAGCGGATGCGTCCGGTGCCGGGGCTGCCGGACTTGGTGTTTACCGCCAATGCCGGTGTGGTTGTCGGTCGACGGGCGGTTGTCAGCCGGTTTCGCTATCCCGAACGCCAACGGGAGGAAGCCTATTTTGAGGATTGGTTTCGCAGTGCCGGCTATGACGTGGTGACACTGGAGTCCGAGTTCTTCTTCGAGGGCGCCGGAGACTTATTGGGGTTTTCCGATTGCTGGTTCGGAGGCTATCGCCAGCGATCGGATATACGGGTGTTCCCGCTGCTTAGTGACGTATTCACGCGTGAGATTATTCCCCTCGAGCTTGTCGATGGCCGCTTTTACCATCTCGATACATGCTTCTGTCCCCTGTCTGGTGGCGAGCTGCTCTATTTCCCGGCTGCGTTCGATACGGATGGACAGGAGGTCATCATAGAGCGGGTTCCCGAAGGGGCTCGACTGGTTGTCCCTGAAAGCGAAGCGCTGAGATTTGCGTGCAACGCGGTGTGCGTAGGGAAACATGTGGTGTTGCCCGCCGGATGTCCCGAGACGGAACGGCAGCTCCAGTCCCGTGGATATCGAACGCACTCTCTGCCGCTGGACGAATTTATGAAGTCCGGCGGGTCGGCCAAGTGCTTGACGCTGGCTCTGGATTAAGATTCTCCGGATTGCTGAAAATGCCTACGTTCTCACCCGCCCAACCCAGGCGCGCCGAGACGCGCCAGTTCCCAAGCGTCGTTCTCGTCTCGTGACAATCCTCAACGTACCCCACCGGGGAGAAGCTGCGCTAGCAGCGAGGGGTGGGCGGGTGAGACGGTTACGCTTCCGGTTCTCACTCGCCTGCGGCCTAGTTGTCGGGACATTTTGAGCAGCCTGATGACTCGCAGGTCCATTCGATGAGTCACACATATCACTTGTCGTCTGACTCACGGTCGTCGCCGAAAATAGAAAGCGGCGTAGAGGCCCGCAATCGTCACGGTAGTCAGCTCGATGGTGAGTAACATGCGGCTGATGATCGCTTCGGGGGTCGGCGGGGAGAGGACGCTGTGAAAACCGAGGAATTCCGGAGGCTGAGTCGGCGGGGTTTCCCATGGGGGGAGCAGCACGGCGAGGATCAACGTGCCCACCATGCCATAGAGCACATTCAGGTTTAATTGCTCCGGGGTTGTCGGCGGAGGGGTCGGGGCCTGGGACTGGACCGGCGAAGATGATGCGGTCGCCGCGAGCCGTTGTCCGCACTGGGTGCAGAAGCGATTGATCTCCGGCAGCGACTGGTGACAACTTGGACAAGTCTGCATACCCTGCATACTACGGCGAATCGGAGTTCTGCGTAAACCCGCGGGGCAAAGTATTTACAGGAGTAGGATAAAGTATCGGATGTGTGTGCCGAAGGTATGTGCCGCGCTGCCGGTTCATGGCAGCGCGGCGACTGTTTAGAAGTGGTAGCTGACTCCGAAGGAAAGAAAAAGCGGGTTGTAGGTAGCTCTGAATCCAAAGCCACCATTATTGTTGGCTTCAAAGTTGAGTCTTGCATAGTTGTATTTGATCTCAGTAAACGCCGTAAGGTGTTTCGTAAAGAAATATTCTGCTCCTGCCTTAGCATTCAAGCCTAGCTGGGTGGAGCTCTGGGAGCCTTCAAATCCAGGCTGTGTCGTAGTCACTTTTGCCAGGAATATTCCTGGGCCGATCCCGAGATAGGGCTGGAGTCTGGTTTTATGGTATCGGAACATCAGATTGAGGGGGGCTATTGTGACCACGCGAAAGTGATCACCGGTTAAAGTTCCAGTAGCTTCTCCTCCGGCGACTGGTCCGAAATCTTTCAGGACCGCAGAGGCTGGAATCGAGATTCTCGTCTGCTGTTGTTCTATGTGGGGAGTTCTATAGTTAGCTTCGAATTCGATGCCGAACCAACGAGCTCTTGGGAAGTAGTAGCCAACCTTTCCGCCTAACAGAGGAGAGCCTGCGAGGTCGCGGCCTGACATTGATCCCAAGGGGGAGAAGTCAGTGAGGTCAACTCTACTGAGGCTGTTTCCTTTGAGGGCAGTTCCGATCTGTCCCCCGATGTAGGCCTCAGGATACGCGTAGGGCGTGGCGATAAGAAAGGACAAGAGGCCCGCCAAGAGGGCTCCTCCAAAGGTGCGTTTCGTATACATTCGTTGCGTCATGGGCTTCCTCCGGCTACGTCTACTCGTGTTCTATCCTATGTCTCTAGGGGTCTCCCGCGAAGGGATTTCTCGAATTCGTCCACAGAAGGAGCAAGGCATGTGCCATCGTCTTTCGGAGGTCTAACGCTTCCACCGCTCCTGCTTGACAGTTCTGAGAGCGTCGTTCCATTTCGTTGACTCCTAGCCAGGGGCTTCCTATAATCCGCGCCGTTTGGTTGAGCGGGCCGCCGCGGCTTCCATTTTCACTATAGGATCGATCCGGAATGCAGGAGATCAGATCACTCGGGGTCATTGGAGCCGGTGCGTGGGGGACCGCTCTGGCCAAACACCTGGCCGAGAAGGGGCTGGAGATTCGCCTCTGGGCCTTTGAGCGTGAGGTGGTCGATTCCATCAATGCAACACAGGAGAATCGAGTCTTTCTTCCCGGTATTCCGCTTCCCCGGACGCTGACCGCGACTACGTCTTTGGCAGAGGCGATCGCGCAGCGTGACGGCATTTTGTTTGTGGTCCCGTCCCATGTGACGCGACAGGTGTTGCGCAATCTGGCTTCCTGCCTGTCGCGTCCGATTCCGCTCATTAGTGCGACCAAAGGAGTGGAGGAAGACAGCTCCAAGCTGATGACGCAGATCATGGATGAGGTGCTCCCGGAATCCATGGAGCAATATCTGATGGCGCTCTCCGGGCCGAGTTTTGCCAGTGAACTCAGCGCCGGGAAGCCGACGGCGGTTTGTCTGGCCGGGCGGGACGGGCAGCTCGTGGCACGGTTTCAGACTGCCTTGATGACACCGGCCTTGCGGGTCTATGCCGATACCGATCTCATCGGATTGCAACTCGGTGGGGCGCTGAAGAATGTCATGGCGCTGGCCGCCGGAGTGGTCGACGGGTTAGACCTGGGTCACAATGCGCGCGCGGCTCTGATTACCCGCGGGCTTGCGGAGATCGTGCGGTTGGGCGTGGCCATGGGGGCAGATCCGCGGACATTATATGGGCTCTCCGGTGTCGGCGATCTGGTATTGACCTGCACCGGTTCGCTCAGCCGGAACCATACGGTTGGGGTGCGATTGGGCCAGGGCGAATCCCTCGATGCTATTTTGGGTGGGATGCAGGCCGTGGCGGAAGGGGTCCGCACGGCTCGGGCGGCGCTGGGTCTCGCGCGACGGCATCAGGTCGACATGCCGATCACGCAGGAGATCAATGCTGTGCTGTTCGAAGGAAAGTCCTGCCGGAAGGCGGTGAGCGATCTGATGGAGCGGGATGCGAAGCCGGAGAAAGGGCGGATATGAGTCCGGAGGGGATTGAACAGCTGTTAACGGATGTACGAACCGGTCGGGTGACCGTCGCCCTGGCGGTCCGGCGGTTGCGCAGCCTGCCGTTCGAAAATCTTGGCTTTGCCTCGCTGGATCATCATCGGTCGCTCCGTCAGGGCTTTCCTGAAGTGCTGTTGTGCGAAGGCAAGACGGCGAAGCAGTCGGTCGCCATTGCCCGCGCGCTGATCAAGAAGGGCGGGCCGTTTTTGGCGACCCGTGCCGAACCAGCCGTTGCTAAGGCCATCCTGAAGCTCGATCGCCGGGCCCGCTATCATGCCGATGCGCGTATTGTGGCGATTGACAGCAAGCCTGCCCGTCGGGCCGGACATATTCTGGTCCTGACCGCCGGGACAGCCGATGTGCCGGTGGCAGAAGAGGCGCGAGTGACGGCGGAGGTGATGGGCAGTCATGTCGAAACGCTGTACGACGTGGGCGTCGCGGGGCTGCATCGATTGTTAGGCCGGAAGGATCGGCTCTTTGAAGCGCGCGTGGCAATCGTGGTGGCTGGGATGGATGGCGTGTTGCCAAGCGTGGTTGGAGGGTTGGTCGACTGTCCTGTCGTGGCGGTGCCAACGAGCCGGGGATACGGCGCAAGCTTCGGAGGCCTGGCCGCGTTGCTCACGATGCTGAATTCCTGCGCGGCCGGTGTCGGAGTCATGAATATCGATAACGGATTCGGGGCGGGGTGTCTCGCCCATCGCATCAATCTGATGGGCAACTCCCCTCGTCTGCCGGCAGCTACTTGACGGTCAGTTCCCCGCGTTTAGGCCAGGCCACCATCATGGTGCGCAGTCCCTTCTCACCGTTCGCCAGCAACTTAATGCGGACTTCGTACGCATAGGCCCCCGGCCCAGCCAGTTGCTTCCGATGATCTTTCCCATCCCAGGATAGGCGAATCGGGAGCGTCGTTCGCGCTTCGCCGGGCTTGGTTGATTGCGGCTGAAGTGCCTGGCGATGCGTGAGAAAGCGCAACGATGTTTTCGAGGGGGAACTGATCAGGGAGGAAACTTCAAGGACGGTTGCGCCGTTCAGCTCTTTCGGGAGCTGGACGTTCACGGAGAATTCCAAGGCCCCGTTGCCTGCCTCATAGGGCGTCGGCGCGATGCGTAAGTCCAGAATTTTGAGTTCCGGTTCCGGGCGCGGGACACGCGGAGGCTTTGTTTTGGCAAAGCCGTCAAGGGGAGCCAGCATGACGAGGCCGACGATGCAGCTCAGCATCAGGCCCGTCGTCGCGAAGCGCCCTGCGCGTTCTAGTGCCCGGCGGTCTCGCAAGGCTGGTTGTGTGCTGTCGGAAGTGTGTGAGGGGAAGGCGGTGGACTCAGAACAGTTGTTTATCATATACGGGGGATAACATAGGCTCTGGGGGCTGTCAATGAAAGACCGCCAGGGTGCTCGAAAAGACCGCCCGCCTTTGCAGAAACGTTTCGCACGGGCAGGTCGCGTCGCGCGGAAGCTCGAGATACCGGAACGCACGACGCATCTCTTCGCTTGCGGCGGACTTGCTGAACGGTCTTTTTGAGCATCCTGCTGCGGCACCCGAATGTAGCGATTGCCGTTGTGCGGCGCCTTGGGTAAGATGTGCCGCTTGTTACGATGTGTCGATAAGGAGCGGGAGTGGGACGACGGTTGCATTTCGATTGTTTCTCGGGCGTGAGCGGCGACATGGTGCTCGGCGCCCTGGTCGATGTCGGGCTCCCGCTGGCCACGCTGCGCACCGAACTCAAACGACTCAAGTTGACCGGATATCGTCTTGAACAACGGCAAGTGCATCGTGGCGCATTGCATGCGACCAAGATCACGGTTGCGATTCAACGCGGATTCGATCGTCCGCTCACGCTTTCCCGTATTCAAAAGATTCTGGCCGCCAGCACGTTGCCGGGGGTTGTGAAAGAGCAGAGCCGGACGGTGTTCGACCATCTTGCGGCAGCCGAAGGGCTGGCCCATCGAGTCGCCACGCACGATGTCCATTTTCATGAAGTCGGCGTCATCGATTCGTTTATCGATGTTGTCGGGGGAGTGTTGGGCTGTCATCTGCTCGGGGTCACGACGGTCACGGCTTCGGCGGTGAATGTCGGAGCCGGGACGATTCGAACGGCTCACGGGTTGCTTCCGGTTCCTGGACCGGCAGTCGCCGCGCTTGCGAAGGGCATTCCCATCTATTCTGAAGGGCCGCGCTGTGAGCTGGCGACGCCGACTGGGATGGCGCTGCTGCGTACGTTGGCGGCTTCGTTCGGGTCGATGCCTGTGCTCGAGTCCGCACAAGTCGGGTATGGTGCCGGAGACGCTGATCCTGAGGGGTGGCCTAATGCGCTCCGGGTCTTTCTGGCCGATGAGACCGCGTCAAGCGGGCGGCCGACCGATCGAGTAGTGCAGATCGAAACGAATCTCGACGATCTCAATCCCCAAGCCTACGAATATGTGATGGCGCAGTTGTTTGCCGTCGGAGCGCTCGATGTGGCCTTGATCCCTGTCATTATGAAACGCAGCCGGCCCGGCGTCATCCTGAATTGTCTCGCGCCGCGCGAACATACCGATGCGGTGATGGAAGTGGTGTTGCAGGAAACCACCGCGCTGGGTGTCCGGATTCAGGAGCTCGACCGGCAGGTACTCCCGCGGCGGTTTGTCACGATCAAAGTAGCAGGCGGATCGGTGCGGATGAAAATCGGTGAGGTCGGAGCCGGGTGGGAAAAAGCGGCGCCGGAATATGTCGATTGCCAGAAGATTGCGGTTCGGACCGGACGCCCGTTGAAAGATGTCATGGATGAGGCGCGCGTCGCGTACTCTCGGGTGGCGCTGCGGAAGGGAAAGATGGGGGCACGTTCGTGACCCTGCTCTTCTACGTGGCGCTGTTTCTTGTGTCGGTGGCCGTCACGTTGGGTGGATGCGGCTTATTCACCAATGCCATCGAGTGGTTGGGGAAGCGGCTCGGAATCTCCGAAGGCGCGGTGGGCAGTATCTTCGCGGCGATCGGAACCACGCTGCCGGAGACATCGATTCCTGTTATCGCGATCTTTTTCGGGAAGAGCCAGCAGGAAGCGGAAGTCGGTTTGGGCGCGATTCTCGGGGCTCCCTTCATGCTCAGCACGCTGGTGTTGCCGATTCTCGCCTTGCTGCTGATCCTGTTCGCCCGCGCCGGCAAGCGGTCGGCGCAGTTCCATTTGAACTACGGCGAGGTCAGGACGGATCTGACGTTCTTCACGATCGGGTACGCCGTCGCGCTGGGCTGTGTGTTTATTCCATCCCATGCGGTTCATGTCGCAGCCGCCGTCGGGCTCATGAGTCTCTATGTCTACTACATGAAGATCAAATTCAGCGCCGAAGACGAAGAGGGCGGCGACGGCTCGCTGGAGCCGCTGCTCTTTGCCAAGCAGGCTACGACGCCATCGTATATGATGATCGGGCTGCAGGCTGTGGCAGGTCTCGGCGGGTTGATCGCGGGAGCACATTTATTTGTGACCGCCGCGGAAACCGTGGCTGCGACATTTGCCATTTCCCCGCTGATCCTGGCGTTGTTGATCGCCCCTTTGGCGACGGAGTTGCCGGAAATGTCGAATAGCTTTCTCTGGCTCTATCGGAAGAAAGATCGTCTGGCAATCGGGAATGTGACCGGGGCCATGGTGTTCCAAGGGACCTTTCCTGTTTCAGTGGGGTTGATCGGAACCGAATGGGCCCTGGCGCCTTCGGCGATGCTCACGATGGTGTTGGCCGTGGTCGCAGCAGGCCTCTGCCTGCTTCAAATTCTCGTCGGCGGCCGATGGCAACCCTTGTTGCTGGGCGCCGGCGCCATCCTGTATGTGGGGTATACGGTGTATCTCTATGCCTTCTAAACGTCCAGTCAGCACGCGAGCGTCATTGCCCCTTCTCGGGATCACGATGGGCGATCCCGCCGGGATCGGACCGGAGGTGATCGCCAAAGCGCTGGCGGGCCGAGAGGTGCAGCGCCTCTGTTTGCCGCTGGTCATCGGGTCTGTGCCGGTCATGGAGCGGACGGTCAAGAAGTTACGGCTCAAGCTGAATGTGGTGCCGCTCCATGGCCACGATCCTGTTCCACTGAAGGGGAATACGGTGGCGGTGCTGGATCCGATGGAGAAGCCACTGAAGAAATTTGCATTAGGCATTGCGGCGGCGGAAACCGGCGCGGCCTCTGTCGAGTTCATCAAAAAGGCCGTGCATCTGGCGGAAATCGGCTGCATCGACGGCATCGTCACGGCGCCGATCAATAAAGAAGCGATTAACATGGCGGGCTGTCACTACCCGGGGCACACCGAATTGCTGGCCGATCTGACCAGCGCCAGAGAGTCCGGCATGATGATCGTCGGTGGGCCGCTCCGCATCATGTTCGTCACGACGCACGTCGCAATCAAGGACTTGTCCAAGCTCCTGACCCAGGCGAAGATCGAAAAGGCGATTCGCCTCGCCCATCAAGCGCTCACCAAGCTCTATGGCATCAAGAAGCCCAGGATCGGAGTCGCTGCGTTGAACCCCCATGCCGGTGAACATGGGCTCTTCGGCAATGAAGAAGCCCGGGTGATTCTGCCTGCTGCCCGTGCCGCGCAAGCGCAGGGCATTCTGGCCAGCGACCCGCAGCCGGCCGATACGCTGTTCGGCAAAGCGGTGAAGGGGCAGTATGACGGCATCGTGGCGATGTATCATGACCAGGGCCTAATCCCGTTGAAGCTCGTGGCGTTCGGGACCTGCGTGAATCTGACGGTCGGACTTCCCATCATCCGTACCTCCGTCGATCACGGCACGGCGTTCGATATTGTCGGGAAAGGCGTGGCTGATCCCGGCAGCCTGTTGGAAGCGATCACGCTGGCCGCCAGGATTGCCCAGAGTCGTGCGACGGCGCGCGTGAAATAGGAAGGATCCCACCGATATGTCGCAGGAAGTACCCAAGGGCCTCGCAGTCATCCAACAGCAGATCAAAGAACTGGACGCGCTGGCCAAGCAAACGCTCGAAGATTTGAACACGGTGGCTGGTGACGAGCGGGTGGCGAAGTGGAAAGCCCGCACGGTCACGCTTCTTACCGAGGCGGTGGGGCCGGCCGAGGGGCAGAAGTTTGCTGCGATTCAACCGGGCCCGTCGTTTACCAATGATCTGGTCGAAGAGTTCACCGATTTGATCGACGGCTATCGCGCACCGCTGGCGGCGCTGGCTAAGCGGTTGGCGGCAACCCCGCGTCCTGCTCCCGGTGCGTGAGGCGTGGAACATTCTGATTCTCCCGAGAATTCTCCTGCCGATCCTCCCGCCGCGATCAAACGGCTCGGTCAGAACTTTCTCATCGATCCCAACATCGTGCGCAAAATTGTCGCGCTGGCGGAAATTTCCTCGGACAGCCAGGTCCTCGAGATCGGCCCAGGCCGTGGTGTTCTGACTGAGGTGTTGTGCAAAACTGCCGGCCTGGTCACGGCCGTAGAGATCGATCCGCGACTCCATGCCTATCTCGCTGAACGGCAAGCGGAGTTTCCCAACCTGACGCTCGTGCTTGATGACGCATTGGTCTATCCCGTGGAGACTCTGCCCGTCGGGACAATCGTGGTCGCCAATTTGCCGTATTATATCTCGACGCCGTTGTTGTTCAGATTGCTGGATCAGCGCGATCGATTCCCCCGTCTGGTACTCATGCTGCAGAATGAAGTGGCCGACCGGTTAGTCGCCAAGCCCGGGAGTTCCGACTATGGCGTCTTGTCTGTCATGGCGCAGTACGCTGCCGAGATCACCAAAGCGTTCCGCGTCTCCGCCCAGTGTTTTCGGCCCAGGCCGGAAGTCGGATCCGCCGTGGTGTTGTTGCGGACGAGAGCGCGGCGGGAACTCAGCCCTGAAGAAGAGCCGAAGTTTGCGTCGTTCGTGAAAGCTGCCTTCGCCCACCGGCGGAAGACGCTGGTAAACTCGCTCAAGGATGAAGGCTATGACCAAATGCGCATTGCCGGAGCATTTGAGCGGCTGACTCTCTCTCCGTCCGTCAGAGCAGAAGTGCTCTCGCTTGAGCAACTCATTCAGCTCACGCGCTGCATGCTCTCCCCGGCGTAAATCTGAGGCGTCCGGATACGTCAGGGTTGGTCTTGCCTTGCCGTCGTTGTTTGAAACGATTTCCCCCCTGTGTTAGCATCCGCGACATGGGTGCTACTACGTCGGCGAAGCGGGGAGAAGCCCGCCGCGCTCCCGCTCCTCCTTCCCATATCCAGCGTGAAGTCATCGGCGTGATCTTGATCGCGCTGAGCTTGCTCACGCTGTTGAGCTTGCTGTCATTTGTGCCGGGTGAAGCCGAGACGGTGGCGTCCGGCGCTCCGGCTACGGCTCCTCCACGCAATTTGATCGGTTCCTTCGGGGCGGTCCTCGCGGGGGGATTCTTTTTCCTGATCGGCGGGGCGGCGTACCTGTTTCCTCCGTTGCTCGGCAAACTCGGTTTGCGCTGCTTTTCTCAAAGTCCCGTCAGTATCCGGTTGCGCACGGCTGTCAGTTCGCTCGGAGCGGTCTTGTTCCTGAGCGCCTTTCTGCATCTCGAAGCCACTGCCGTGCCCACGTTGAGCAGCGGTTTCGTCCATCGCGGGATGGCGGGCGGAGTCTTCGGACAGGTTCTGGCAGATGGACTCAAGTCCTGGTTTGCCAGCACGGGTGCCCACATTGTGATTCTGGCCAGCTTCTTAGTCTCGCTCTTGTTCACGACCCCGCTGTCACTGACCGAATTGGTTCAGGGTTTCCCGGAACGCTGGGCGGCCTGGAGAGAGAAACTTGCGGCATTGATGCCGGAACCAGCGATTGAACCGCCGGTAGAGTCCAGTAATCGACGGCAGCGAACCCGAGTGGCGAAAGAAAGTTCACAGCCTGAGGTAGAAGAGATTGCAGAGGCTTCAGCGATCCAAGAACATGAACCAACCTCGGTGACGGAGTGGCCGGTGATTCAGCCGCCAATCGCGTCCTTTCCCGCTCCTGCCGAAGTGAACGAACCGGAAGTGGAAGCGGTTTCAGCGCAGGTCGATGCCGGGGATTATGAACTTCCCGATCCGGATGAGTTGCTGAGCGATCCGACCGGTCCGATTACGCGCATGTCGGACGAGGAGTTGAAAGCGCAGTCGGATGTGCTCATGCGCGCCTTGGCGAGTTTTGGCATCATCGGCAAGGTGACGGAAGTGCGGCCCGGGCCGGTCGTGACGATGTATGAGTTCGAGCCGTCGCCGGGAACCAAGGTCGCGAGAATTGTGAATCTGGCGGACGATCTGGCTCTGGGGCTGAAGGCCATTAGCTTGCGTATTGTCGCGCCGATCCCGGGGAAGTCGGTGGTCGGGATCGAAGTGCCGAACATGGCTCGCGAAACGGTGTCGATGAAAGAAGTGGTGATGAGCGAGACCTTCACGAAGGCCCGCTCGAAGCTCACGCTGGCACTGGGCAAGGATATCTTCGGCGCTCCGGCGATCGCGGATCTCAAGACGATGCCGCATCTGCTGGTGGCCGGCGCGACCGGGGCCGGTAAGAGCGTTGGCCTCAATACGATGTTGTTGAGCATTCTGTTTTCCGCGCGGCCAAGCGAGGTCAAGCTGCTCCTGATCGATCCGAAGATGTTGGAGTTTTCGTCGTATGACGGCATCCCCCACTTGCTGCGGCCTGTCATCACCGATGCGAAATCGGCGGCGCGCGGGTTGGGATGGGTGGTCGCCGAGATGGAACGGCGGTACAAGTTGCTGTCGGAAGCCGGCGTCCGGAATATCGACGCGTACAATCGCAAGGTAGCCGGGTTGCATGAGGTGTTTGCGGAAGAGACGGCGGCGGCGAATCAGCCTGAATTGCCGATCCAGTTTCTGACCGAAGAGCAGCGTCTCTCCGCCGGCGAATCGACGGATCCAGAGGTCGCCCCCGGTCCGCGGGATCGCCCGACGCCGCCCGAGCCGCTGCCGTATATTGTCGTGATGATCGATGAGTTGGCCGATTTGATGATGGTGGCGCCGAAGGATGTTGAGGATAAGATCGCCCGGTTGGCTCAGATGGCCAGGGCGTCCGGCATCCATCTTGTGCTGGCGACGCAGCGGCCGTCGGTGGATGTGTTGACGGGCTTGATCAAGGCGAACTTCCCTGCCCGAATCGCCTTCCAGGTTTCGTCGAAGACCGACTCGCGAACGATTCTGGACGCGAACGGCGCCGAAGCGTTGCTGGGTCGCGGCGACATGCTGTATCTGGCGTCAGGGACAGGGCGGCTGGCCCGGCTGCACGGATCCTTCGTCTCCGATGACGATGTGCGGCGGGTCGTGGACTTTGTGAAGAAGCAGGCGCTGCCCAAATACGATCCCGAGCTGCAATCATTGAAGCAGGAAGACGCGGCGGAAGAGGAAGCCAAAGACGAAGTCTACGAGCAGGCGAAAGATTTGGTTCTCTCGACCGGTCAGGCCTCCGCGTCGTTGATTCAGCGGCGGTTGCGCGTCGGCTATCCCCGCGCTGCCAGGATGATTGAGCAAATGGAAGCGGATGGGATCGTTGGCGCGGCGGGCCGGGACGGGCGCCGGGAAGTGTTGGGCCGCCGTGGCCCGGTGGGAGCTACTGAAGCATGAGTGTATGGAAAGTCTTGATGTTTGTTGGGATGACGGTCTGTCTTCCGGTGTGGGCGGTTTGGAGCGCCGATGACGTACCCGATGAGAAGGCCATGCAGGAAGTGCACGAGGTCGTGAGGCAGTTGCAGGCCCGTTATGAGAAAACGAAAGACCTTCAGGCGGATTTTACACAAAAGACCAGAATCGAAGGATTCGAGCGGCCGGTGACGTCTTCGGGCAAGGTGTATATCAAGAAGCCGGGACGGCTGCGGTGGGACTATCTCGATCCGGCGAATGAGCAAATTTACGTCAATCACGATGACGTCAAAGTGTATGTGCCGGAGCATAAACAGGTGCTCATCGGGAAGCTGACGCACATGGCGGCGTCGCAGGCTCCGTTGGAACTGCTCCAGGGTGCGGCAAAGCTGGAGGAGTCGTTTGAAATTTCTCCGGCGACCGGAAAGAAAGAGCGCGGTGCGGGCGGGCTTCGCCTTCTGAGTCTGGTGCCGAAGGGGCGTGAGACAGATCCCTCGCGGCATGTGCAGCAGATCGTCGTAGAGGTCTTTCCGAAGACCTATTTTATTCGTACCGTGTGGCTCCATGAGATCAGCGGGAATGTGGCCACGTTCGAGTTTTCTTCGTTAAAACCGAATCTCGGACTGGGGGAAGAGGTCTTCGACTTCAAGGCACCGGCCGATGTCGAGGTGGTCAAGGCGCCGGTATTGAATTAGCCGGCTTCTGTCAGGCGAGTTGAGGTCGTCGCGAGAGTGAGACGGGAGGGAGAGGGCGAAGACATGCAATCGACCAGCGCACAGTCAGTGACGGAAGCCGTCGACCGGGCCGTTGCGGCGCTCGATTTCGACCGGTTGCACAAGACCTACTGGGAGCAGAACGAGTTTCTTGTCATCAAGCAATTTCTTCCGCGGTCGTTTGTCGAATCAGCATTTGTGCCGCAGGTGGAAGGGCTCAAGCCGCGCATCAACCGCAACTATATCCCCGGCCACAAGAAGGGCGGCAGCGTCAGCTACTATACGGTGCAGGAGCAGGCGCCCTTGTTCCTCGACCTCTACCGGTCGACCGCCTATCGCAGCTTTCTCAACCGGTTGGTTCATGCGAATCTGCTGTTATGCCCGGACGACGATCCGCATTCCTGTGCGCTCTACTACTACACGGAGCCGGGGGACCATATCGGCTTTCATTACGATACGTCCTACTACAAGGGCGCGCGCTATACGATCTTGATGGGAATGGTCGACCGGTCATCGCACTGCAAGCTGGTGTGTGACCTGTTTAAGGATGATCCGGCGAAGGAGACGCAGCACCTGGAACTCATCACCGAGCCCGGGGACATGGTGATCTTCAACGGCGATAAACTCTGGCATGCGGTGACCCCTCTGGCGGAGGGGGAGGAGCGAGTGGCGCTGACGATGGAGTATGTCACGAATCCTGAAATGGGCCGGTTTCATCGTCTGTACTCAAACCTGAAAGACTCGTTCGCCTATTTCGGATTGAAGGCCGTGTTCAAACGGGCGTCCTCCGGTCAACGCACCTCCTAATATCCCGCTCGACGAATCCGCCCCGGGGCAGTGGAACAGTAGAGCTGCTTAGCCGCTCACGTGTCCTTCTGCGTTGGGTATGACGGACTTCCCCCTCACTCTATTTTGTCCCGACGATGCGGGCCATTGCTTCGGCGATATGGCTGCCTCTCCGTTCTGTTTTCTGGACACCGGTTGCCGTATCGGGAGCATTTGGGTTCGTCCAGCCCCTCGTGCTCCGCGAGGGCGTCCAGCTTTCAATTCCTGCTCGCGAGGAGGGAATGGGCCACGGTTTGCGAGTTCCATCGTCGTGAGCGCCGCACGAAGGGAATCTTCTACGAGCCAGGCCAGCGTGGTGTGGGGTGTCCAGTAGGCGGCATCCCGCAATTGATTGACCAGCTGCATTGGAAGTGTGATCGTCAGTCTGGTGGTCGGCCTGTGATGTGAAGAAACCTTTTGTGGATCGTCCTGAGCTCGAGCCTGTTCAGGTCTCGGGGTATTTTCCATGATCGACTCTGCTGGGGGATTAGTCATCAACATGGCAGCCCTTTCATATTGAAGGCGGTGCATAAGAAGTATCCGTGAGTCTGTGCAACGCAATGGTTGCGATAGGCCGTGCCTCCTTTCGGAGGCACGGCGCTCATGGCCATGGACGAAGGCACCAGCGTGCTTCTGGATGGGCACAATCCAAAAACAGCATCACCCTGCAGAGGGGAACCCTCAGAGACAAGGTGCGTAACTGGCAGCGTCGCGCCATGCCATATCCGATCGAATGGAGAGATGAACGAAAAAGTCGTCATAGCAATACAGAAGATTTATTCATCGAATGGGTATATGAGAGAACAGGTACACACTAGTGTGCACAGCAATGGGCGTACCAGGCGGGTCACGTCACTCATCCGAGCGAATGAGTTCTAAGACGTTGATTTTTTACGGTGCAGAATTGAGGCGGCGATAACACTGAGCGAAGGAGAAAATCTGGATCAGATCGATGTATCTGAACCGGTACGAGGGCTATCTGCTTTGATACAGGGTGCGAGCGAGAGGGCGTAGGAAATGTTTATAAGTGCAGATGTTTCATTGCCGCAGCACAGAGGACGATAAAAAATCCCATCCAGAGCGCCGCGCGCTGATAGGGAATGACTTCATAATCCTCATCCTCCTCTGCTTCATCATCTGACTTGAAGATGACGGTATAGAGAAACAGGGTCATGAGACAGAGGACCAATCCAAGCTTGATGAAGAAAACGGTCAAGTACTTGGCATTGTGCTGGATCCCCAGCTGGGTCTGCGACGTCATGATCTGATTGACGTAGTGCAGATTGATCCCGCCGGTGAACAGGAGCACCACTAACAGGATTCCGGCTATTTTCCTATAGTGCTGATAAAACACATCGCTGATGGGCTTGATCTGCTCTTTGGCCACGGCTTTCTTCAGGCCCGGGGTCACGGCCAGGACAAGAAACGCCAGCCCTCCGATCCAAATGATGGCCGATAGCAGATGGAACCAGTGATTGATGATCGGAATCAGGGTGTTCAGATCGGTGACGATGCTTTGGAGGGCGTCCATAGAGCATTCATGAGGCAGCGTGGCGAGGGATCGCCGGCGCTAGAACCTCACTCCTTACCCTTCATGTCGAAATTGAAGACCGGCGCGTCGTTGCCGAATCGCTTTTTTCTGAGTTCTTCCATCAGCTCGATGGTGATCAGTGGGACGCTATTCTCGCGGGCGTGCTTCTCGACGCCCTTCTTGACCATCGCGCGGAGAAAATAGGGGATGCGGCTGAGGCGTAGCTCGGATGCCTCGTCCCATGGGATTACAGATTCTTCGGGAACATTGAAGGCGACTTTAATCTTTTCTCCGCCCTTAGGTGTGTAGAGACACCACTCATCTTCATCCAGCCAGTCTCCGTGATCCACGTACGGACGGGCACGGCAGCCACCGCAAATATCGGTATATTCGCAGTCGCCGCATTTTCCCTTGAGCTGCGGGTAGCGGAAAGAATTGAACACATCCGACTTTTCCCACAGATCGACGAAGCTATTCTCGCGGATATTACCGGCAGAGAGCGGCATATAGGGACAGGGCGTTAATTCACCGTTCGGCGTCACGCGTGCGTAGTTGGTGCCGGCGAGACAACCGCCGCCCATGTAGCCGGTGGCTTTCGTGATGGGAGAATTCGGATCCTTCTCATAGGCCAAGCGCTTGAAGTGGGGGGCGCAACGGGCGCGGACCAGCATACCCTTGTAGTTGTCCTGGCAATTGACCAGGTAGCCCAGCACTTCCTCGTACTGCGCCGGCGTGATGTCCGTGAGTTCTTCGCCACGGCCCGTACAGACCATGAAGAACACATTGAGGACTCGCGCACCGAGTTGATGCGACCATTCGATGACCGCCGGCAGCTCCTGATAGTTCATCGGCTGCGCGCTGAAATGGACTTGGAATTGAAGGCCGTTCCGTTTGCTAGCTTCGATCCCGGCGACGGCGGCTTCCCAGGCGCCAGGGACGCCCCGGAAAGAATTGTGCTTGGCGGCATCGAGAGAATCGATGCTGATCCCGACCCCCATGACGCCGATCTCGACCAGGGCCTTGGCCATCTGGTCGTTGATGAGCATGCCGTTGGTCCCGAAGACCACCATGAAGCCGAGTTTCACGGCATGCCTGGCAATGTCCAGAATATCCGGCCGCACCAGCGGCTCTCCTCCGGTGATGACCAGGAGACAGCCCTTGTTAACTTCGGCAATTTGATCGATGAGTTTGTAGCACTCGTCCGTGGAGAGTTCATCGTCGCCGCCGGCCGATTTGGTCGTGGCGTCGAGGTAGCAATGGTCGCATTTCAGATTACAGCGCTTCGTCAGGTTGAGCGCGACGAGATAAGGCTTGAAGTCGTCGACGGTCCGGCCGTCATGCACGCCCTCGCCTTTCGGCCCGGGCGTCATGAATTGCGTGATCTGCTGTTGAAGCGACCCGAGCGCTCCCTGTAACGAGGGGAGGCTCAGCATCGGGAGCGATTTACCCATCAGTTCGCCCCGGACTTCGAGCCGGTGAGATTGGCAATCATATCTTTCAGATTGCCCGTCTTCATGGCGTCGGCCATGTAGCCCTTGGCCTGTTCGATGCCTTCGTTGGCCACTTCGGCCGTAATGAGGGTGGCTCCGATCTTTTCCGCATGCTTCTCAATCAACGCCTTGGTGCAATCGCGCATGAAGCCTTCCGGAGCCCGCTCCAGCCTGGCCTGAGCGTCGGCGCTCCAGGTAAAGGGAGAAGTTTCCGCGGCTTTGGCGGCGCCGTTCCCGTTCGTATGCTCGCCGTTCGAGCCATTGGCGACGGTCGCCAGCTTTTCTTCGGCCGCCGGCGCGGTGCCGGTGCCCTTGTTGGCGAAAATGGGCTGATAATCTTCGTCCGCCGCTTCCTTGATCGTGGGGGCGGCATATTCCAGCGTAATCGTCGTCATGCCGAGCTTTCTGGCGCTCTTTTCGATTCTGGCTTTGGCGCGTCGGCGTTGGAAGCCGGCTGGAACCGCGCGGATCGCTTCCTTGGCGTCCTTGGTCCATTGCATCGGAACGTCGTCGTACGCCAGATCGGTTTCCAACTCGCCTTCGGCCTTGGCCGCCGCTTCGAAAATCTGCTTGTCGACCAGCTTGAACTTGTCGCCGTCGGCGGAGCAGACCGGGCATTTCACGGGCGAGTCGCCCTTCCCGATGTAGCCGCAGCCGTCGCAGACGAAGTAATTCTGGCTCATGCGGTCGAGGTAGGCCTGGGTCCCGGCCGAGTTCTTCGGCTTTTCTTCGACGATGCCGGTCATCATGCCGCTCAGGGTGTTCCCCATGAGGTCTTTGGCGACCGAATCGTCCGCCTGCATCTTGTCCCGGTCGATGCCGGCGGCATCCAGACTGCCCCCGAGGGCGCGCATGGCATCCATGGCTCCTTTGGGAAGAATATGGCCGATGGCGATATCGAGAACCGTGTTGCTGATGATCGTGTGGCCTTTTTCAATGGCATAACGATGGACCGCGGTCTTGGCGACGCCGCGAGCGAAGATCGGAATCTTTTCCATCCGCCGCAAGGCTTCTTCCGTCCAGGCGATGGTGTATTCGGCCTGCGTATCGATCGGCGGCACGTACTTGCGATTGGACACCAGGACGTTACAGGCGGCGCTGCGCAGGAGGTTTTCCGTGTTGCTGCCGATATCCATGTCTTCATCGCTATGGACGCCGATGCGGCCGACGATGAGCAGCCAGGGTGTATCCTTGCGGACGTACTGAATGATTTTTTCAAAGGCTTTGCCGTCGAGCAGGGTCGTTTTGACGTCGGTCTTCTCGGCTTGGGCAATTTCACGGGACACATCGAGGTGTGACTGATAGATTTTGGCCAGGCCGCTGTCGATAATTTCTTCGTGCAGCTTTTCCTGTTCCTTGAACCGGAAGACCTTGCCGGCTTCTTCGTTCAACACGCCGGAGATGCTGTGGAAGGCCGCGTAATGGAAGTACGGATCGAAGGCGGAGATGACTTCGACCGGCCGGTTGAAGGCCTTGCCGAGGGCCAGACCTGTCATCAACCCGCCGAACGAATACGGGCTGCCGTCTACTGCCACGACGATCTTGCCGTTATTCATCGGTTCGGTGTTCTTGATGATGAACATGTCCGAGTTGCGGATGCGGCGGATCACGCGCTCGGTATTGCTGCCGATCACGCTGTCTTTCACGGCGCCGACGCCCAGCGCGCCCATGATGACCAGATCGTAGGCGTTCGTATTGATATCTTCGACGAGCACCTTCCAATTGCGCCCTTCGAGGGATTTGCGCTCGATCGGGAGGTTGGACTCGTTGCACTTCTTGTCGACGTAGTCGAGGTAGGAGTCCGTGATGATCTGAAGTCCGCGCGTGATCAGCGAATCGTGGATCTGCCGCTGGCGGTCCAGTTCCTTTTCATCGTGATATTCCTCAGGCAGTCCCGCTTCCATTTGCTTGAAGCGCTTGTCGTGCATCTTCGCCGCGTAGACGTGGCTGCCGACAATCTTGGAGCCGAAGGTTTTCGCGAACTCGACGCCCACGTCGACCGCTGTATTCGAATGGTCGGAATTATCGACCGGGATATAGATGGTCTTATACATTGAGACGCCTCCTCCAAGGCCTCTTTTCGTCGGGGAGAACCGTCATAATTGTGAGAAAAACCAAACGGTTGCCTGAGATCCCCGGCATAAAAGAGGTCGGATGATAGCATTGGCCAGTTCTGGAATGCAAGGTGAGCGACAGGGGATACAGGATCGAAGAGTTTTCGGCTTAGGACGCCGGAGTCGCCGGGGAATTGGAGTGCGTAGTGACCGCGGCAGCTGCCGTCTTACGCGACTTGAGAATCTCTTCCAGCGACAGCAGAGCGTCCCGGCCTGAGTTTCCTTCGATCCCCTTGAGCAGGCTCTTGTCGGCGTATTGACCGGATTGACCCGTGGCGTCGGCGGCAGTTGTTTGAGAGAGGGAGCCGGTCCATTTCCGGGGGTCGCGGCTGCCTTCCTTCCGTTCCCAGGCTTTCAGGCAGGCTTTGGCAATGAAGCTATTGAGGGGGGCCGGGTTATAGAGCAGCTTCCGGATGCTGGTCGGGGTCAGCATTAAAGGATTATAGCCAGCCGACAGGTACCCTTCTTCAAGCAATCGCTGTTCTAGATCGGTATTCGGCTGGATTCCCAGGAAAAACATCAGGGGGAATACCCGCTCCTCTCCCAGGATCGAGGCCACGATCTTGTAGGACTCCACGCTTTGCAAGAGCGTCTCTTCCGTCTCTTTGGGAGAATTGAGCGAATAGTTCAGAATGACTTTGCCCTTGAACCCGGCTTCGGCCAGGTAGCGGCATCCATCATAGAGGCGCTCAAGCTTGAACCCCATGTGGAGGTTGTTCAGGACCTCCTGAGAGCCGGACGTGATGGCTACTTCCAGGTCTCCCACACCCGACCGCACCATCAGCTTCGCGAGCTCAGGCGTAATGAGGGAGGTGCGGATATAGCCCGACCATTCGATGTCCAGCTTTTCACTGACAATCCGCTCCAGAATTTCCGTGCATTGCGGATAGGCTTCTTTCCCGGTGATGAACTGCGCATCGGTAAACCAGAACCGCCGCGCGCCCCATTGATGGTAATGCTGGGAAATATCCTTCACGACCATCGAAGGTGGCCGATACCGGACCCGCTTGCCTTCAATATAAGGATAGAGACAGAAGGCACAGTCGTAAGGACAGCCCCGTTTGGTCTGTACCCCGATCGATTCGCCGATGAATTCGCGGTGCTGAGGGAAAATCGACGTCAGGTAGGGCAGATCGACCGTTAGGGCATCGAGCAGCGCCGGTGACCCCTGCTGGCCTTTCCGAACTTTCCCGCCTTCTTTGATGATATAGCGTTCGTCTTCGATCGAACGCCCTTCGATCACTTTAAGGATCGCATCTTCCCCTTCGCCGAGCAGGCCGATCGTCCCTTCCGGCAATTTCTCGATGAGCTGGTCGGCAAAGGCCGTAAAGGCCCCGCCCCCGATCATGATCTGCGCCTTTGAGAACTCTTTCCGGATCAGCCAGGGATACGACAGAATTTTGTAGATGTGGCTGTAGTAGCGATAGAGCTGCTTCACCCCTTCGAACGACGCCACCACGCGCTTGAGCGGATTGCTGGCAAAGTAGAAGTTGAACGCATGCTCGAGCGACGAATCGCCTTCGTGCGGCGAAAAAATCTGAATGTCCCGCCAGGAGAAACAGACCAGGTCCGGCTTGAAGGCCGTGGCCGCATCGCGGAGGGCCTGGCTGCGTTCTGACACGGGAAAGAGCGAGAGGTCGAGGATCTGCTGGCGCACGTCCGGCTGGCGGCGATGAATGAAGTCCGCCAGATAGGTGATCCCGATCGGGTAGACCTTCTTACAGGGCAGAAAAACGTAGAGAACGGAATTCATGGGCTTATTTCACCGCCACATGGATTGCCACAATGCCGCCTGTGAGGTTCTTATAGGACACCTGGCGGAAGCCGGCCTCGCGTAGGACCTGGCAGAGTCGCTCCTGATCGGGGAACGTACGGATCGAGGCGGGGAGATACTCATACACGCCGGTGGTATCCCGCGCGACCTTCGTTCCGATCCAGGGCAGCAATTTAAACGAATACCAATCATAGAGCGCCCGCAGCCAGCCGAAGACCGGCCGGGAAAACTCCAGGCAGACAAACGTGCCGCCGGGTTTCATCACGCGGCGAATTTCACCGACCGCTTGCGGGAGGTTTCCGACATTGCGCATGCAGAAGCCGGTTGTCACCGCATCGAATGTGCTGTCTGTGAATCCGAGATGTTCCGCATTAGCTTGCAGACAGGCGATCTTGCCCGTACGACCTTTGACGTCCACCTTCTTAAGCCCCTCGGCAAGCATGGCGTGATTGAGATCGGACGCAACCACGCGGCCGTTGGTCCCCATGCGGGGCTCGACCAACAGGGCCAGGTCGGCTGTGCCGGCTCCTACATCGAGGGCGGTTCCCTGCTCGACTTGCGGGACGAACGATGCGGTGATTTTCTTCCAACGGTAATGGAGTCCGAAGCTCAGCAGCGTGTTGTTCAGGTCGTAGACGCCCGCGATGGCGGTGAACATCCGCTGCACGGCCTGTTCGCGCGCCTGCCCGGACCAGGTCGACACCGCCTGCGCGGGGGCCTGGGTGCCGGATGAAGCAGAGGACTGTCGCGTTTGTACCATGCCGCCGTGGTAGCACCTGCTTTCAGACTTTGTCAAGGCAACAGGACGGCCATGGTATAATCCCGCGCCTATGAGCAATACGATCACCATAAAAGGCGCCCGCGAACATAACCTCAAAAATATCGACGTCACGATTCCGCGCGACAAGCTGGTCGTCATCACCGGCTTGAGCGGATCGGGCAAGTCCTCGCTCGCGTTCGACACCATTTACGCCGAAGGGCAGCGACGGTACGTCGAATCACTGTCGGCCTACGCCCGGCAGTTTCTGGAACAGATGGGCAAGCCGGATGTCGATTCGATCGAAGGTTTGTCGCCCGCGATTTCCATCGAGCAGAAGAGCACCAGCCACAATCCCCGTTCTACCGTCGGGACGGTCACGGAGATTTATGACTATCTGCGATTGTTGTTTGCGCGGGTCGGGCGGCCCTACTGTTTCCAGTGCGGAGAAGAAATCGCCGCGCAGACCGTGCAGCAGATGGTCGATGCCATTGCCGGACTCCCGGAAGGCAGTAAGTTCCAGATTCTGGCTCCCATCGTGCGGGGGCGCAAAGGAGAGTATCGCAAAGAGCTGCTGGAAATGCGCAAGGCCGGCTATGTACGGGCTCGCGTGAACGGGGAGATCGTCGATCTCGGCGAGGACATCGTCCTCGATAAACAAAAGAAGCACACGATTGAAATCATCGTCGATCGCCTCGTGATGAAGGCGGGCGACGCCCTGATGCGGCGCCTGGCCGACTCGGTCGAGACCTCGTTGAAACTGACCGGCGGACTGGTGGCGGTCCTGACCGACAACGGCAAGACCCGGCTCTATAGCGACAAACTGGCCTGCATCAAGTGCGGCGTGAGTTACCCGGAAGTCGAGCCGCGCATTTTTTCCTTCAACAGCCCACACGGCGCCTGTCCCGCCTGCGACGGTATCGGCTACGCCATGACCCCCGGTTGTCCGGAGGAAGAAGACTTTACGTTGCTGGATGCCTGCGAGGTCTGCCACGGCGCCAGACTCAAGCCGGAAAGCCTCGCGATTAAGCTGGAGAAGAAATCCATCGCCGAAGTCACGAGTCTGTCGATCCGGGCGGCGGCGGAGTTTTTCGTCTCGCTGAAGTTTACCGATCGTGAGCTCGTCATCGCGCATCGCATTCTGAAAGAGATTCGCGAGCGGCTGGGTTTTCTGGTGAATGTCGGTCTGGACTACCTTACGTTGGATCGTGCCGCGGCGACCTTGTCCGGCGGCGAAGGGCAGCGAATCAGGCTGGCGACGCAAATCGGCTCGGGCCTCGTCGGCGTGCTCTACATTCTCGACGAACCGTCGATCGGGTTGCACCAGCGCGACAATCGTCGCCTCTTGCAGACATTGTTACGGCTGCGCGATCTCGGGAATACGGTCGTGGTGGTGGAGCATGACGCCGAAACGATGATGGCAGCGGATCATCTGCTCGACATGGGGCCGGGCGCCGGCACGCAAGGCGGTCACGTCATCGCGCAAGGGACGCCGCAAGAGGTGATGGGTAATCCCGATTCCATCACCGGCCAGTATCTGCGCGGTATTCAGACCGTCTCGCTGCCGCAACGCGACCGCAAGCCGAAGGGCTATCTCACCGTCGTGAACGCGCTGAAGCACAACCTCAAGAATGTGACGGCGAAGATTCCGCTGGGCATGTTGACCTGCGTGACCGGCGTCTCCGGTTCGGGCAAGAGCACGCTCGTGCTCGAAGTTCTGTTCCATTCGCTCTCGCAGATGCTCTATCAGAAGAAACCCAAGATCGACGGCTGTAAGGAACTGCGCGGCGTGGATGCGCTCGATAAGGTCATCGATATCGATCAATCGCCGATCGGCCGGACGCCTCGCTCCAACCCGGCGACCTATACCGGCCTGTTCAGCTTCATCCGGGATCTCTATTCGAATCTGCCCGAGTCGCGCGTGCGTGGGTATAAGCCCGGGCGTTACAGTTTCAACGTCAAAGGCGGGCGGTGCGAAGCCTGCCAGGGCGACGGGCTGATCAAGATCGAGATGCATTTTCTGCCCGATGTCTATGTGACCTGCGAAGTCTGCAAGGGCCAGCGGTACAACCGCGAAACGATGGAGATTTTGCACAAGGGCAAGAGCATCGCCGATGTGTTGAACATGACGGTCGACGATGCGGTGGAATTCTTCGAGCACATTCCGTTCATCAAGCGGAAGCTGGAAACGCTGCACGATGTCGGATTGCACTATGTGAAGCTCGGCCAGTCCGCGACCACGCTCTCCGGCGGCGAGGCCCAGCGGGTCAAATTGTCGCGCGAACTCTCGAAACGGCCGACGGGACGCACGATGTACATTCTCGACGAGCCGACGACCGGGCTGCATTTTGCCGACGTGCAGCGGCTGATCGATGTGCTGGATCGGCTGGTGGAAGCGGGCAATACGGTCCTCGTGATCGAACACAATCTCGACGTCATCAAGAACGCCGACTGGGTGATCGACCTCGGTCCAGAGGGCGGCGATCGCGGCGGCGAAATCGTCGTCGAAGGCCCACCCCGCGAAGTGGCCAAGTCCAAGCGGTCGTATACCGGCCAGGTATTGAAAGAAGCAGGGTTATAGGGGACAGGCGCCGCCGTCCGGCGGCGCCTGTCCCTGTTAGGAAGTGAGAGGGATACGGGGCGGAAGGGCAGACCTTTCGGGAGTCGCCATGAGGCGATGGATAGTGCTCCTGGCTCCGTACTCACCGCATGCGACTCTAAAACGCGATATGAATCGCATGCCGTCGCAGCGCGCTATGTTTTCGGCTATCATCCCGCCGCGCCCGCTATGACGATTCCCGAAAGCTCCGCCCTTCCACTCCGGAAGAAGAAAAAAGGTATATATGCACACCATTCTCCTACTGACCATCTCCAACATCTTTATGACCTTCGCCTGGTACGGGCATTTGAAGTACAAGGATTCGCCTTTGTGGATTGTGATTGTGGCGAGTTGGGGGATTGCGTTCTTTGAGTATTGTTTTCAGGTTCCGGCTAACCGGATCGGGCACTATGAATTCAACGCAGCACAATTGAAAACCATTCAGGAAGTCATCACCCTCGTGGTGTTCTGCATCTTTTCGGTGCTGTATCTGAAAGAGCCGCTGAAGTGGAACTATCTGGCCGGGTTCGGCCTCATGATCGGAGCGGTCTTTCTGATTTTCAAGGAATGGTAGCGCGGGTTAATTCAGGAACCAGCGGTCGTAGAGATACAGCAGATCGAACGTCAGGCGGGCGCCGAAGGTCGGGCCGTAGTCTTTCTGATTGATCAAGTCATTCCAGGTTTCAAAGGTTACGGCGGCATAGCGGACGGCGACGGAGATAAACCGCTCTTCCAGCGACGCTTTCTTATGGTCCACGAACAGTCCCGAATCGATGGTCGCCGCGATTTCGATTTCCCAAGGAGTGCTACAGGGGCAGCTCCAGTCGGCATAGTTGCCGATCCCGACCGAGCCTTGGGCGATCCAGGAGGTGGCGGCCACTTCCCGAAAGGCCGCTCCGCCGAACGGCCGTCCCACGCGGCCCATCGCGGAAATTCGTAGATGGTCGGAAACCCACGGCACAGCGGCGAACGGGGAGAGTCGGCGGAACCCGGCCTGGGCATAGGGTTCGTAGTAGAGAGATCCGCCGGCGGCACCCACTCCAGCAAAGAATACGTCGTCCGATCCCCACAGGCTCATCCAGCGTGTGAGTGAACTGCTGACCATAAAATCATCGGTCTCCCGTTTGTTGCCCACGGGAACGGGATCGAAGCCGCGCAGTTTGTGAATCACGTCATTCTGCAGGAAGCGGCTGAATCCGTCGCGCGTCGGCCCTCCGCCGGCGGTGAAATTGGCGTTCCACCCCTTCAAGGTTTCCAGCCGTTCCGTCCAGCTGAGCGAGAAGAAATTGAACCCCATCGTTTCCCGGATGTCGTTGTAGCGGTTGCCGGCCCCGTCGAACTCTGTGAACCGGTCGACGACGGTGAGCCCGAGCGCCAGTGTGCGGTCGTGGTCGGGATAGCCGATCGCTCCCCAGTGGATGCTTTGGGCCGGGGGTTCGGCATGGCCGGCAGTAGGCAGCGACAGGAGGAGGGCCGTAGCAAGTAGAGTGAGCCGGATGAGTTCGAGAAATTTCATAGGAGGCATCTTGCTAGGGATCGGGAGTTCGCGCAAGGGGAAATAATGTCAGGGCATCCGCTTGCAGTGCGGCGTACTGATTACTAGAATGACCGCGCACATTCGCCCGGGAGGATTCGCATGGCGACCAAGAAGAAAGACTCAACCAAGTCCGCTGCTACCTCGAAACCGTCGAGCACTGCCGAAGACTTTGAAAAACTCGGTGTCTTCTATCTCGGCCGCCCGTACGACATGGCGGCCAAGCAAGCGAAGCCGGGCTGGTTGCTCTATGATTCGAAAGATCTGGTGACTCACGCGGTCTGCGTCGGCATGACCGGCAGCGGAAAGACCGGCCTCTGTCTCTCGCTTCTCGAAGAAGCGGCCATCGATAACATTCCTGCCATCATCATCGACCCCAAGGGCGACCTGGGCAATCTGATGCTCACATTTCCCGGCCTCAGAGGCGAAGACTTTCAGCCCTGGATCAATGAGGACGACGCGCGCAAGAAGGGATTGTCGCCGGCCGACTTCGCCAAAGCACAGGCCGAGCTTTGGACCAAAGGATTGGCCGGTTGGCAGCAGGACGGCGCGCGCATTCAGCGGTTGCGCGATGCGGCTGATGTCGCCATCTATACGCCGGGGAGCAACGCGGGGCTCCCGGTCTCCATTCTGAAGTCCTTTGCCGCGCCGGCCGCTGACGTGCGCGAGGATGCCGAACTCTTTCGCGAACGGATTAGCACCACCGTGACCAGTCTCCTGGGTTTGCTCGGGATCGAAGCCGATCCGATCCAGAGCCGCGAACACATTCTGCTCTCGACGATTCTGGATCATACCTGGAGGAACGAGGAAGATCTGGATCTGGCCGCGCTGATCCACGCCATTCAAGATCCGCCGGTCACAAAAATCGGCGTGATGGACCTGGATTCGTTCTTCCCGTCAAAGGACCGGTTCGCGTTGGCGATGAAGCTGAACAATCTGCTCGCAGCGCCCGGCTTCCAATCCTGGCTCGAAGGGGAAGCGCTCGATATTCAGTTGCTCCTCTACACGCCCGCAGGAAAGCCGCGTCTGGCGATTTTCTCCATCGCACATCTGAACGACGCCGAACGCATGTTCTTCGTGACGCTGTTATTGAGTCAGATGGTCGGGTGGATGAGAACGCAGTCTGGTACGACGAGTTTGCGCGCGCTCCTCTATATGGATGAGATCTTCGGCTACTTCCCGCCGGTGGCGAATCCGCCGTCCAAGCTGCCGCTGATGACGCTGCTCAAGCAGGCGCGCGCCTTCGGTCTGGGCGTGGTGCTGGCGACGCAGAACCCTGTTGATCTCGACTACAAGGGATTGTCCAATACCGGCACCTGGTTCATCGGGCGGTTGCAGACGGAGCGCGACAAGGCGCGGGTGCTCGAAGGTTTGGAAGGGGCGTCGTCCAGCGTGGGAAAGAAATTCGACAAGGGGCGCATGGAGCAGACGCTTGCCGGTCTGGGGAATCGCATTTTTCTGATGAACAATGTCCATGAGGATGAGCCGGTCGTATTTGAAACCCGCTGGTGCCTGTCCTACTTGCGCGGACCTCTGACGAGAACGCAGATCAAGCAGCTGATGGACCCGCAGCGTGCCGCTCCTGCTGGTACTGCCGCAGGTTCGGCGGCCAAGTCGATGACGAGTGCTAAGGGTGGAGTACGCCCGATTGTTCCGCCGGACGTGCCGCAGCAATTTGTGCCGTTGCGGGGTTCTAAACCGGAGGGCAGCGAACTTCTGTATGCCCCGATGTTGCTGGGGTCGGCACAGATCCGTTTCTCCGATACGAAGAGCGGTATCGATCGGATGCAGGATGTGACGGTGTTGGCGCCCATGACCGACGGCGCAGTGCCGGTCGACTGGGATCATGCCACTGCCGCGGACCTCGCCGTCGCGGATTTGGAGCAGTCTCCAGAGGGCGATGCCCAGTTTCTTCCGCTCCCCGCCGGCGCCAGTAAGGCCAAGAGCTACGTCGATTGGAACAAAGATTTCGGCGGCTGGCTATTCAGGACCCAGAAGCTCGAGTTGTTCAAGAGTCCGACCACGAAAGACGTGTCCAAGCCGGGCGAGTCCGAACGGGATTTTCGTATACGACTCCAACAGTCCGGCCGCGAGCTGCGCGACAAAGCGGCCGAGTCGTTGCGCCAGAAGTACGCCCCCAAGATTACGACGCTGCAAGACCGCATTCGGCGGGCCGAACAGATGAAGGCCAAGCAGCAGGCAGAGTCCCGTTCCAGTCAGGTACAGGCCGCCATCAGTGTCGGCGCGTCGATCCTTGGCGCGTTCTTGGGGCGGAAGACGATCAGCGCTACGAACATCGGACGGGCGACGACGGCGATCAAGAGTGCCGGCCGCGTGATGAAAGAATCGCAGGATGTCGGTTACGCCGAAGAAAACGTGGCGGCATTGCAGCAACAACTGGCGGACCTCGAAGCACAGTTCAAAGCGGAGAGCGACGCGTTAGCCGCTGCGACCGATCCGTTGAACGAAAAGCTCGAGACCATTTCCATCAAGCCCGCCAAATCCAATATCGCGGTGAAGCTCGTCGCTCTTGCATGGACCCCGCAATGGCGGGATGCAAAAGGCGTGACGACACAGGCCTGGTCCTAGCCGCTACTGATCCGGATGCGTAGCTGACTCGGTTCAGTCGATAGGGCAATTCGACTCTATGGTGCTAGGGGGCTTTAGTCTTGTAGAGTGGACTTCTTCTCTTAGAAGGAAGGCGGACCATGGTTGCTGCTCCGATCCCTTCCTGCGAGTCCGCCCGGCTCGATGCCCTCCATCGCTGCCATATCCTTGATACGCCTTCAGAACCGGCCTTTGACGAACTGGCTCGCTTAGCGGCTTATGTGTGCCGAACTCCGATGGCTGTCATTTCTCTCGTCGATGCCACACGCCAGTGGTTCAAGTCCGTGGTGGGCCTGCCTTTTACCGAATCTCCCCGATCGATCGCGTTCTGTGCGCATACTATTCTAGGCACGGACCTCTTTATCGTAGGAGAAGCCGATGCCGATGAGCGGTTTGACGACCATCCGTGGGTCGTCGAATCTCCGTCCATCGGTTTCTATGCCGGTGTGCCACTGATCACGCCCGACGGACATGCCATCGGCAGCCTGGCGGTGATGGATGCGGTGCCGCGTTCGCTGACGCCTGAGCAGCGTGCCTGCCTGAACACCATCGCGAATCAGGTCATGACACAACTTGCAGTGCGGAATGGGCGGAAGGCCGTTTCGATGCCGCCGGATGATTCGGCGGTTCAAGCGGCCTATGACCAGGTGAAGGAGCGACTGTGCCATAGTGAAACTCGATTGAGAGAGGCTCAGCGCCTTGCGCAGATCGGGGATTGGGAATTGGATTTGCGGACGAACGTCCTTTTCTGGGCCGACGAAATCTATCGAATTTTCGAGGTCGATCAGGCCACCTTTCAAGCTTCCTACGAGGGATTTCTCAATCTCGTTCACCCCGATGACCGCGAGATGGTCCATCGGGTGTATTCCGATTCCATCGGACAACGGACCCCCTATGGCATCACGCACCGTCTGCTCATGCAGGATGGCCGGATCAAGGTTGTACACGAACGGGGCGTGACCCACTATTTGCCCGACGGAACACCGGCGCGGTCCGTGGGCACAGTCCAGGACATTACCGAGCGCAAGCAGGCTGAAGGGGCGCTACGAGTCTCGCAGGAGCGGCTCCAGCAGGCTCTCCAGGCATCCAACACGGGCTTGTGGGACTGGAACACCGAAAGCGGAGCAGTCTCCTTTTCCAAAGAGTGGAAGAGCCAGCTTGGTTATGGCGAGTCGGAACTGTCGGACAGCTTCGAAACCTGGGCCGCCCTACTGCACCCGGACGATCGCGACCGAGCGATGGGGTACGCACAACGGTATCGCGACAACCCTGTCGGCGCATTCCGGCAGGATTTCCGGTTGCGCCACAAAGACGGGTCCTACCGCTGGATCGATTCCCATGCCTCGTTTGTGACGGAGGCCGATGGCCGCCGGATACGATTGCTCGGGTCGCATACCGACATCACTGCACGCAAGCAGGCTGAAGAGGCGTTGCAGCTGACCAAGTTTACGGTCGATCGTGCGACGGATGCCATGTACTGGGTGGGTGCCGATGCGAAGCTGCTGGATGTGAATGATGCGGCTTGTGCCATGCTGGGCTATACGAGGGAAGAGTTTGGCCGGATGACCGTTCACGACATCAACCCGCATTTCCCAGCCGATTCCTGGCCGGTCTATTGGGAGGAGACGCGGCGGCGCGGTGCGGCCTCATTTGAGAGCTTTCATCAGGCCAAAGACGGGCGGCTCATTCCGATCGAAGTAAATGTCAGCTTTTTGAGCTATCAAGGTCGCGAATGTCATTGCGCGTTCGTGCGGGACATTACCGGGCGGAGACAGGTCGAGGAGGAGCGAGCGAGAGCGTTACATAATCTCCAGACCATCATGGAAACTGTTCCTGATGTGATTTTTGCGTTGGATCTGGAAGGACGTTTGAGTAGGTGGAATCTCCGGCTGGAAGCTGTGACCGGGTATGCGCCCATCGAACTATCGGGGAAACCGGCGTTGGAAATGGTTCCCTTCGATGAGGCCGAGCGCACGGCGGCGGCGATCCGCGAGGCCTTCGAAACCGGCTATGCGGAGTTGGAAGGGCATCTCTTGACGAAAGACGGTCGCCCGATTCCGTATCATTGGACTGGGGCGCCGTTCACCGATCTGCAGGGCCGGGTGGTCGGCGTTACCGGGGTCGGGCGGGACATGACGGAGCGGAAGCAGGCCGAGCGCATGCTGGCGGCCGAGAAGCAGATTCTGGAGATGATCGGAGCGGATACGCCGTTGTCGGATGTGCTGGTGGCACTCTGCCGGATGATCGAAGGTCTCTCGGATGGCGCTCTCTGTTCCGTCCTGCTCCTGGATGACGAAGGGCAGCGGCTGCGCCATGGCGCAGCTCCGAACCTGCCTGAGGCCTATACCCGGGCGATCAACGGGATGACCATCGGTCCGATGCGTGGTTCCTGCGGCACGGCGGCCTTTACCGGTCGTCAAGTCATCGTCGAAGACATCGGCCGCGATCCTTTGTGGGCCGATTTTCGGAGCCTGGCGCTTCCCCACGGTCTTCGAGCCTGCTGGTCGACTCCGATCATGTCGGCTGCCGGCAAGGTGTTGGGCACCTTTGCGGTGTATTACCGAACTGTGCGGTCTTCCGTCGGTGAGTTGTTCCCCGTCGATCGGGCGTCACATCTGGCGTGCCTCGCCATCGAACGAGCCCAAGCCCAAGCCGCGCTTCGGCTCACCCGGTTTTCCATCGAGCGCGCGGCGGATGCGGTGTTTTGGATCGACGCGCAGGCACGCATTCTCGACGTCAACGATGCGGCCTGCATGATGTTGGGGTATGCCCGTGAAGAACTGTTATCGATGACGGTCCCTGACATCGATCCGAGCTTTCCGGCTGAAGTTTGGCCCGCTCATTGGGAGGATTTGAAAGCCAGGCACTCATTCTCGTTTGAGGCCGATCACCGGAAAAAAGATGGCAGGATCATCCGGACCGAGACGACGGTGAACTTTCTGGTTCACGAAGGCAAAGAATACAATTGCGCTATCGTGCGCGACATTTCTGACCGGAAGCGCACCGAAGACCGCTTGAAATTCAGTGAAGAACGGTTTCGGCTCGTCGCCGAGGCCACGAACGATATTCTGTGGGACTGGGACCTTGTTACCCAGGAGCATTGGTGGTCGCCCAATGCCCATGAAAAATTCGGTTACGACCCCAATGCGGAGCCGAGTATCACCGCCTGGATGGACCGGTTGCATCCCGACGATCGAGGCCGCGTGTTGGAGTTGGTGGATCGCGCGCTCGCCTCGGACGCCAGGATGGTCACGGCAGAATATCGCTTCCGTCTGGCGGACGGTTCGTACGGATACTTCTATGATCGCGGGCAGATCGTCCGCGATGCGTCGGGGCAGGCGATCCGGATGATCGGGGCCATGATCGACGTCACGCTTTCAAAGCGGGCCTATGCCTCACTGGAAGTGGCCTATCAACGGCTTCAGAGCATGTCACGGGAGCTGGTAGCGGTAGAATCGAATGAACGTCGCCGGCTCTCACGGGAATTGCACGACGAGGTCGGACAGTTATTGACAGGGCTCAAATTCGATCTGGAAGCGACACGGCAGGCCCTGAGCGAGAAGAGCGCGGTCGCTGTTACGCGAGCCCACGAGCGGACGCGCCGGGCGCTGAAGACCACCGATGAATTATTTGCGAGGCTTCGGCGGATTGTTCGTGCGCTTCGTCCCCCGGTGCTGGAGGAATTGGGTTTGAAAGAGGCTCTTGAGGCGATGGTGTCGGATATCCGATCCCAATCTGATTTGGCCTGCTCGGTTTCTATCGACGCGGACGGACTCGGGGCGCTGACAGATACGACCGTTGAAACCGCACTGTATCGGATGGCCCAGGAATTGGCCACGAATGCCGTCCGCCATGGCCAGGCGATGACGATGTCGATCATCCTTACGACGGATTCACGGCACTGGATATTGACAGTGCTGGATGACGGTGTGGGATTCGATCCGCAAGCCGAGTCCATTAGTGGAATGGGGCTCCGGGGTGTTCGAGAGCGGGCTGAGATTCTGGGCGGCCAAGTGGATATCAGCTCGATACCCGGCGCTGGCAGTACGGTGACCGTGTGGATTCCGATTGCCCGACAGGCGCCGGAGAAAGCGTGACCATGGGTGCGTGCCACTGTCTCCTGGTTGACGACCATCCGATGGTGCGGTGGGGCGTGAGGGATTTGCTGATGCATGAACAGCTCTGTTCCGAGATTGAAGAAGTCAGTAGCGGAGAGGCCGCACTGGAAGCTGTTCGGCGGAAGTCCTGGGATTTGTTGCTCCTGGATGTGGCCCTGCCGGATAAACATGGGTTGGAGGTCTTGAAAGAGGCAAAACTACTTCAGCCGCATTTGCCGGTGCTGATGTTGAGCCTGTATCCGGAGAAGGAATTCGCGATGCGGGCAATCAGAGCCGGCGCATCGGGCTATCTGACCAAGCAAAGTGCGCCGTCTGAATTGCTCGTGGCGGTCCGTCGTGTCTTGCAAGGCGGCCGGTATATTACGGCGGCGTTGGCGGAGCAGATGGCCGAGGCGCTTGGAAGCGGGACCGAAGGACCCCTCCACGCGCGTCTGTCTGATCGAGAGTTAGAGGTGTTGCGGTTGCTCGGACAGGGCAAGTCCGTATCGGTGATCGCCGAAGACCTGACGCTCAGCGTGAAGACCATCAGCACCTACCGGGCCAGAATATTGGAAAAGCTCTCCTGTCAAACCACCGGAGAACTGATTCGCTACGCCATCGACGCCAAATTAGTCGAGTAACCCCGCCCCGTTCCCCTCAGCCGCCTGTGCCGCGTACGCGCGTACGGTCGTCGCGTTCCCGGTTGTCGGATGAATGCTGACAAGCGAATCCCAGTTGAGCCGATAGGCTTCCAAACGGAAGTTGCCGATAATGACGCAGTGAGCGAAGGCCGGTCGCTCGTCGTATTGCCTATTGAGGAGGTGTGACGATGGCTTCCCGGTCTTCGTATCGTATCGTGCTTGTAGACGATCATCCTGTCGTGCGTCTGGGGCTGAGGGAGCAGCTCACTTCAGTCCCCGAGGTGTCTATCATCGGGGAAGCGGCATCGGTCTCCGAGGCGGTCACTCTGGCGGAGCGTCTGAAGCCCGATCTAGCGTTGCTGGATGTGCATTTGCCGGATGGTTCAGGAGTCCGGGCCTGCCGTCGTATGTTGGAGGCCGCGCCAGGCCTCAGGATCCTCATCATGAGCGTCCACGACGACCCTCTCGTTGTCCGCGCCGCGATTTCTGCCGGCGCACACGGGTATATCATGAAAGATGCTCCCGCCGATGTGTGGCGCTATGCGATTCGAGCGGTGCTCTCGGGCGCGTCATTTCTTCATCCTCGGCTGGTCGGAGCGGTCCTGCAGGATCTGAGAGGGATGGGAGAGGAATCGCCGCAACGGCGACTCGACAGTCTCTCTCCTCAAGAGCGGCGCATTCTTCCCTTGGTCGCCGAAGGAAAAACCAATAAAGAAATCGGATCCCATCTGTCGCTGTCGGAAAAAACCGTGAAGAATTATCTGGCGAACATGTTCACGAAGTTGCGCGTGACACGCCGATCCCATGCGGCGGCCCTCTATATGCGCGATCGTCAGAGGGATCGACAGTTTGCGATGCATTGGTCATGAGTGCGACCGGGGAGGCCCCCCTCATTCTCGTCGTGGACGACGATGACCTTGTCCGCGAGTGGATCGGCGAAGTTCTGCGGGGCGAGGGTTATCGTGTAGTTGAGGCGGAAGACGGGGTGCAAGGCCTGGCCATCGCCAAAACACGGTCGCCGGCTCTGATGGTGCTGGATATTTTCATGAAGGGGAAAGAAGGGCTTGAAACCATTCTGGAACTGCGGAAGGCGCAATGCGCAACCAGGGTGCTGGCGATCTCGGGAGGGCCGATCCTCGGATACGATGCGCTGAGGGCGGCCACGGTCTTCGGCGCTGAGGCCGCTCTGGCCAAGCCCTTCTCGGCGGAGATCCTCCTGGAACAGGTTGGTGTGTTGACGCAGGGCGCGGCCGCGACCCGGTCCGATGCCACGGTTTCTCACGACGAAACGGCGCAGGCGTAATCCAGTTTGCGTGCACCGGTTTGCTCAGTGCGCGGCGTGCTCCAATTCATCCAGCTGTTTCAGCCGTTCGTCGATCTGCCGGTCGATCAGCGTTTGCGTTTCTTTCGACAGCATCCATCCCAGCGGGACGTCCGCATGTTTGTAATCCCCCAACGCGAATCGTATCGTCTTGAATTCCCTGGTCACCGCGTGCTCCGACACGTAGCCGCGCGCGCTGCGGGTATTGAAGAGGGTCTGCCAGGGAGCCAGTGTTTCCGTGAGAAAACGGCCGCCGCTCGATGGAGGAGGGTTCCCCTTTGCCGATTCGTTGTTAGGATTCTTGGGGTCGTTGCTGAGGATGAGGATCACCGGTTCGATGGGTGGTGTGCTGCAACGGGCCGCTTCCGGTTGAGGCTGCCGGATACAGTAACGGTCTCGCGCGGCGACCAATGCGCGCGCGATTTCACCGGCGGTGAGGGTGCCGGAGTTTTCGAAGTACCCTCCGTCGACGACCTGCCTCACCCCTGTTGTTCCTTGAACTGTGCCCGGCGGGCTGACATAGGTGAATCGGGCGCTGGCATGGATGGCGGCGCTGGTCGGGATGGGGACAGACGAAAAGGCGACGAGATCGCCGGCGCGGGCAAAGCGGACTGGATCGAGTGCGATGTTGCTGGCAATGCTGCGGTCGCCGGAGTCGACCCAGGTGGCGTTCAAAAAGAGTGATGGAACCGTATAGCGGGCCTGTGCCCCTTCCCAGAGCCGTCGGAAGCTTTCATGGAATCGATCGGTCCCGGTGGTCTCAGTCCAGGCCTGTTCCCAAGACCGTTCAAGGTAGGAGGCGCGGTCAGGGAAGGCCCAGGCTCCGGAGAGCGGGGACAGCCGTTGAACCAGATCGGGAAAGAACAAGCCTGCCAGTGTCGGCGCGAGAAAGTCGTGTCCGAGCATCTGCCTGATCAGGGGCAGAAGCGGCGCGCGTGGTGTGTGAGGGGCCTCCGTACACTCGTAGCCATTAGACTGAATACGGTCGGCAATCAGGGCGGAGAATACGCCCCCTCCCAGGCTTCCCCCCGAAACTCCGCTGATGGCCAAGAGATGGCAGGCGAAGCCGGGATGGGCATCCTCCAGTTTGCCCAGTACGGAAGCGGTCCAATAGCCGGCGCGAATTCCACCACCTTCCGCGGACGCAATATAGACCGGGTAGACGCCGGTTGAGGCGTTCCATTGTCTCTGTCTGGCATCCAGCCAGGCGTCGAGATGATCGTCGATCGATTGCCGAATCCAGGGGGCTGATTCTGCGGCGGCTTGTCGGATGGCGTGGTTGTCGTTCCACAGGCCGAACAGGCCGGAGAGTGCGATCATGGCCAGAAAGAGCGACGGCAGCCGGTAGCGGTATGTGGGATGGATCAGGACCAGGCATCCGAACGCGATCCAGGCGGCGGCGGCATACACGAGGATTGCCGCCGATCCGACGCGCGCGGGAGCCTCGATGGGGAAGAGAACGAAACCCCAGAAGATCATGAAGGAGAGGCCGAGCAGTGCCAGCAGGCTTCTGAACGTGGCCGTCGAGAGTGCGGGCTCAGACACGACAATGGTCTTTTCAGTCAGCAACCGCCGCCGGCGTAGGATGACACTTGCCAAAAAGGCCGCGGCCAGCGCCAGGTAGAAGAGTCCATAGCCGGGGTTTCCGATTCGGAAGAACGCGATGGACAGGGAGGCAATGGGGGCGGTCCCAAGTCCACGAGGCACGTAGCGGCGCCATCGTTCAAAGCATTGGTGCTCGCGGTCATGTTCGGGTTCCGGGGTGTTCCAGTATTTCACAGACAGCAGGGCGCGCGGGAAATACCAGCCGCTCACCGCGAAGATCAGCAGGAACATGGCGAGCGAGACATGTTGCGGAGAAAGTGCGCCGTGCTCAATCGCGACGGCGTCCAGGACATCCAGCGTTTGAGGCGCTTGGAAGGTCACGCTGGTCCCGAGGATCACCAGTGCTGCGAACCATGCAGGGTGCAGGACGGCGAGGATTCGTTGCACCGTTTTCCACGACCATGTCACGGCAGACCCTCCGGCTGACTCATTGGATTGTGGCGGATTGTTCGAGGAATTTCACAATCCGGCCCTGCTGTTTCAGCACGACCTTCTTGGCTGCCGCAAAGAGCAGCGGCGCGTGGCAGTCCTCGTCGATCTTAAACAAGGTTGGAATCTGCCGGATCACCCGCTTCACATCCTCCGGGGTGAGCCCCGAAGGGCATCCGGCGGGGATCGGATCGTCTTGAGCCCACTCGGCGTCGGTATGCCGGAGGATGATGAGTTTGAGCTGATTGTAGTCGGGGAGCAGGACGCCTTCGGTTCGGAGGCTGTGCCAGAGCATTGCCTGATAGGCGTTGGCCCGTTCTTCCATGATGCCGACAATCCGGGAAGGATCGTCGATAAATACTTCAAACCCTTTCTCGCTCCTCCCGAGATCGGCCGCCCCCTCATCGAAGGGATAGGAGGTGTCGATGACGAGGATCAGCCCGCGTCGTGTTTGCGGGTGAGCCGGATTCAACTTGTTCAGAAAAAGGGTGGTCAGTGATTCCGTGCCGAGATTATCGAAGAGGCCGCCGTCGCCGACGTGGGTATACGATGAGGATCCCGCTGTCTGATAGGTCACCGGTCCGACCACCGGTGGAAATGAGGCGGAGGTGGCTACGGCGAGCGACACCGGCAGCGTGCGGTGATCACCGCCGAGGTCTTCCACTGTTAACGGGAGGAACTGGTTCTTGGCCCGATCCACGCTGCGGTCGAAGCTGGCCTTGCCTTCCGGGGTGAACTGGAGGCCTTTGGCGATCAGCTTGGCGCGCAACTCCGCGGTGAAATCGTAGGCAAAGTCCGCCGGGGCCAACGTCGTCAGCACGAGCCGGCGGCCTGAGTTGTACATGGTGCCGTTCAGCATGATCTGCGGGGCATCCCCCCGGCGGGTCCGCTCATATAATCCGGAAAAGGTGATCTCGTCGAAAAAGTTGGCATCCCAGACATCGGCGAACGAATGCGCGAACTTGGTGGGGTTGGCCACCCGGAAGTTCAGCACCTGGCGCCCCAGTGCTCGGATCTGAAAGTTCTTCTGCATGTCCTCTTTGAAGCGGGCGAAAAACTGCTGATACGCGGGAGACAGTTGTTGGCCGGCAAACACCGGTTCCGTCTGTGCCGGTTTCTTCACGGCGTAGTAGGCTGTCGCCAGACTCCCGCCCGAGACGCTGGACATATGGGTGACCGCTTCCAGGACGCTGCGTTCCTGTCCGGCCTCAATGAAGCGGACATTCGCAAGGGATTCCAGCGTAGCGGCGGCGAACGTTGCGGCGCGGCTCCCGCCGCCCGATACGGCGAGGCCGACCAGTGTGTCTCGATCGGGCAACGGGGCAAAGACCGGCTGGTGCTGGTCGGTATGAGCGGGGAGCTGGTGAATCTTGGCAAAACACCCGCTGAGAGCGAGAAGGCATCCCAGGCTCAGGCTGAGTGAGAGTGTGCGTGTCATTGCGTCCTCGTCAGTTCGTCATATGCGCTGATGTCGAGCGATTAGGGATGCTGTATGACTTGAAAATAGCAGAAGCCTTCGTGCTCGACGAGTTTCTTTGCAAAAACTCCCGCGGCCGTTTCCAGTGTGGCGGCGACGGTTTCATTGTTTGTGCCGAACAGACTCCCGCCACGCACGGCTTTCCCTGTCAGAGAGGTGACGACAGCTTCAGTCCTGAGCGCCTGCCGCGTCACGGTGGCCAGAGCTTCAAGCGAAATGGGCGGGTGAGACAAATCGAAAGCCGGATAGGGGGAGGCCGTCGTCGGCAGACGGAGGGCCGTTGCCTGTTGCACGGCGGGAACACGGAAGGCGGCGTCGAAGAAGGCTTCCAGAAACAGGCGGGTGAGGTCGGCGCTGACCCGCTGAGAGTTGATGGGAGTCGTTGTCGGTTCAACGGCATGGGTCGCGTCAACCTGCGCGGTGGCGGAGAGGCCGGGAAACCGAACGGTGTTTCCCCCGCGGTCCACAAACCCTCGCGAGGTGACTTGGACGATCCCGCGCACCGTTCCTGCGCCGGCGTCGGGGGTAATGGCATATCGCACGTCGCCGAAGTAGGCCCGGTTGTAGGCGAGGAGGAGTTGAGCAAAGAGCGAGGGGTCTCGCGCCAACGCGTCTTCATCAAAATCGAGATGGGCCTGCCAGTGGCGGATTGCGTCGGTGAGCAGGCGGAGTTTGTCCAGATCCAATTTACGACGAGAAGGGTCAGCGAAATCGCCTGCCATATCGGAAAGGACACGTAAGGATGCCGCGTTGCTTCCGGTTCGATCGAGAATCCGTTCAACCAACGCCTGCACAGGCGTCCGGAGTCTGCTACCGATGATGACGGGCGACATGGCCGTTCGTGTTGCAGGGGGCTCTGCTGCAACATTGAGCGGCAGGCTGCTGCCATCGTGGGCCTGTTGAGTACAGGCCTTGAATCGTTCCACCTTCACGGAGTCGCCGGCGAGCTTTTCTTCAAACGAGGACCGATGCACATCGAGATTCTCCCGCAGATCAATGAGCGACGATGTACAGCTGGTCAGAAGCGGAAGGGTTAGAAGTGTGACGAAACCAAGCCGACGCATGAGGGTCTCCAATCGCAGAGTGTAAGTATGGGGCACGGTCACAGATGAGACGAAGAGGTCCGCAAGGGCCATTCCTTGATGTGTCCCGGTGCAAAGACCGGAAAGTCAGGTTTGCGTCGGTACGGTTCCGTGCAGATCGACCAGGGCCCTCACCAATGGGTCGGGAGTAATACAGCCCTGTATGGGTTTCGATATCGGATCAGTGCTTTTTATCTCTCTGCATGATCTTGTCCGTCCAGGCTAGGAGGATGGCGGAGCCGAGGAAGGTGATGTGGATGAAGATCTTCCACTTGATGTCGTCGTAGTTTTCATTGTGAATATTAACGAAGGATTTCAGAAGATGAATGCTGGAGATCCCGATCAACGAGGCCGCCAGCTTGATTTTGATCGTCCCGGGGTCGATGTGGGTCAGCCAGTCCGGGCGATCCGGATGCCCTTCCAGATCCAGCTTGCTGACGAATGTGGCGTAGCCGCCGATGATGACCATGGTCAACAGATTGGCGACCATGGTGACGTCGATCAATCCCAGCACGCCCAACATGAAGATGGTTTCTTCCTGCTGATTGATGTGCCGGACCATTTCCCACAGTTCCACCAGAAATTTATACGCGTAGAGCAGTTCCGCGATAATGAGCCCTCCGTAGAGGGGGGCTTGGATCCAGCGGCTGGCGAAGACGACGATTTCAAAGACATGTTCAATGTGGGCCACGGCGGTTCGGTTCGCTGCTTTCGGCTGGTGGGACGGGGACGAATGCTCGCTGGACATCAAGCCTCCTCAATTATTCAAGCGCCCGCTGGGGGCCACGTGTGCGGGTATCCTAAAGTGCGTCGTACGACCTGTCAATTCAGACGAGGAAAGTTCAGCGTCGTCCGGAAGAGTGTTCCCTAGGCAGCTCGGGCGGCGATGGCTTGTGTTGCGGGTGTCGAGGGAGAAGGTGACACGGGCGCTGCCGGAGAGTGAGTCTTGAGCAGCGTCGCGGCGCGTCTCCCGGCCAGGCGAATTTGCTCGGCTCCCATGCGCGCCGGGTTATCGGTCGGGAGCTGAGCGAGCAAGAGATCGGCGAATCCGTTGATAGATGTCAGGAGATTGTTCAGATCGTGGATTAACCGGGGCGGAGCGGCGGCGATGTCGGGGCGCGGTTCATCCGATTTAAGAAGCCCGGTGCGTCCATTCACACGGGCCAGGGCCCGTTCAATGGTGCGCGCGTGATCGGCGTCGGTCGACGGGAGCAGGCAGAGCACCTCGTGAACGCCTTGCCGAAGCATGAGAAGCTGAAGGGATTGGTCCATCTTCATGACCAGCCCGATGATTGCCGTGGCGGGCGAGGCAGTATGGATCGTGCGCAATTCGGTCTGTGCCGTTGCTTCGTCGACAAGGATCAGATCGACTCGGTGCGACTGGAGATAGACCAGCGCATCGGGAACGGTGGTCACGGATGCCACGTTCAGAGGTTCAGCCAAGTGTGTGTGCATCCATGCGTCGAGGGTCCCGGCAAGGGGCATTCCCGCCCCGATGAATACAACAGAGGTTGGTGGGTGGAGTATCACGCCGCCGCTCGGTTGTCGGATGGGGACAGCCACTGAGTCAGTACTCGGTGGAGATCCTGACTCTTGACCGGTTTGCTGACAAAGTCATCCATGCCTGAGGACAGACAGTGCTCGCGATCGCCTTCCATGGCATTGGCCGTCATGGCAATGATGGGGAGATGGGTGCCCGGCTGCTCATGGGCGCGGATCATTCTCGTCGTTTCAAACCCGTCCAATTCAGGCATCTGACAATCCATGAACACCAGGGTGTAGGCATGCCGGCTCAGGGCGGCGAGTCCCTCGTTTCCGTTGCCCGCGACATCGACTCGATAGCCAAGCTTTTCCAGCATCTTTACCGCGACCTTCTGATTGACGAGGTTGTCGTCCACCACCAGCAGCCTGACGTGGGCGTGCATTTCGGCTACCTGGTGGCGTGTAATGAGAGGTGGCGCCGGGGCTGCGGCCGGGGTATCGGCGTGAGTAGCCTGTGCTTGTCCCATCACGAGACGCAGACAATCGTAGAGGTGCTTTTTTCGTACCGGCTTCGTGAGATAGGCGGAAAACCCAGAGGCATGGGCCACCTTGGCGTCGCCTCGCCGGCCCAACGATGTGAGCAGTACGAGTCGCGTGTGGTCGAGATTCGCATCGTCTCTGATGGCGCGTCCGAGCGCCAGGCCGTCCATCCCGGGCATGTGCATATCGAGAATGGCCAGGTCGAACGGTTTTCCCTCCGTCGCGGCTCGGCGGATCAGCGCCAGGGCCGAGGGGCCGTCCTCTGCGCTGTCATACTTCATCTTCCAGTCGCAGGCGTGGTACTGGAGCAGACTGCGATTCGTCGCGTTATCGTCGACCAGGCAAATACGCAATCCGCTCAGGTTGTCGATGAGCGCGGGTGCTGGGAGTCCGGTGGACTCGGTCTGGGTGAGCAGACGGATTGTGAACCACACGCAGGTGCCTGATCCCGGAAAGGACTGAATCCCGATCTGGCCGCCCATGAGTTCCGTCAGGCGCTTGCAGATGGCCAGGCCCAGCCCGGTCCCGCCGTATTTGCGGGCGGTCGAGCTGTCGGCCTGGGTGAAGGATTGAAAGAGTTTCGCCTTGGCTTCCTCGGTCAGGCCCACTCCGGTATCGACGATTTCGAACCGCAAGAGAACGGACGCCGCACTTTCCTCGGCTTTGAGGACTTGGACCAGCACCTCCCCGCTTTCGGTGAATTTGATGGCATTGCCGATCAGGTTGGTCAGGATCTGGCGAATGCGACCCGGATCCCCGATCACGGCATTGGGGGCCTGCGCATCGATCAAGCCCACCAATTCAAGATGCTTCGCCTGCGCGGTCGGAGCGAGCAGGTCCAGCGTATCCTCAATGGTCATGCGCAAATCGAACGGCAGGGTTTCAATCGTGAGTTTCCCGGCTTCGATTTTTGAAAAGTCCAGAATGTCATTGATGATCCGCATGAGCGATTCGCCGGAATGTTTGAGCGTATGGACAAACTCCCGTTGTTCCGGCGTGAGGGCCGTGTCGATCAGCAGGTCCGTCATGCCGAGGACGCCGTTCATCGGCGTCCTGATTTCGTGGCTCATGGTGGCGAGGAACTCGGATTTCGCACGAATGCCGGCTTCGGCGGCGTTCTTGGCATTGATCAGGTCGAGTTCCATCTGTTTGCGATAGGAGATGTCCCGGCAGGTAGAGAGAATGCTCTGGCGCCCGGTGCCAGGCTCTTCCAGCAGGGACAGTGCCAGGTCGACGTGGAAGGCGTCGCCGGACTTTCGTTTCCCCACCACCTCGCCTTGCCATTGTCCTGCCGAGTGCAGCATCGGGAGATGCATCTGCTCGATCATCGCAGCCCATTCTTCCGGATAGAGTTGGGTCCAGCGCTTGCCGAGCAGGTCGTCGACCGCATAACCGAAGATCGTCGCGTACGCCGGGTTCATGTAGGTAAATTCGCCGGCCTCGTCGAGCAGAGCCATGCCGTCTTGTGCATGGTTGACAGCCTGTTGCAGCCGGAATCGGGTCGATTCCATCTGCTTGCGCTTCGTGATGTCGGCGATCGAGGCCACGATGCGCACCCCTTGAGGGGTATGGATCGGGGCCAGGCCGATTTCCAGGAAGAACTCGGTTCCGTCTTTGCGCAGTCCGGAAAGGTCCTTTCCTGCCCCCATGGCACGCGCCGTGGGAGACCGGAAGAACGTGCGCACATGAGTTGGGTGCGCGGCCCTGAATCGTTCGGGCAAAAGGACTTCAACGGGCTGTCCGAGCAGTTCGACGGGTTCATAGCCGAACATCCGTCCGACGTGCTGGTTGACCATCGTGATGTGGCCGGCGTCATCGACCAGGATAATGCCGGTGGGCATGGCTTCCATCACGGTCTGAAACTGCGCGTCGGCGGTGTTACGATCGGTGAGATCCAGGGCCATCGCGATATAGCCCGTGATCGTACCGGAGGAGTCACGGAGCGCGGTCACCGACAACATGACGGGGATGCGATGGCCGTCCTTTCTGATGTATGTCCATTCGTGTTGATTGGGAAGATCCCGGCGGGCTTTTTCGACGAAGACCTCGAATCCTGGCGCAATCGTGATTCCGAGTTCCGTCCCGAATTCGGCGGCCCGAGCTACTACTTCAGCGTGCTCATGGAAGAGCGCGGGGGTCTGCTTCCCGATCATTTCTTCGGCCGAATACCCGAGCAGCCGTTCGGCCGCGGGATTGAACCGCGTGATGAGCCCGGACGGGTCCGTTGCGATAATCGCATAGCCGGCATGGCTGATCAGCGGCTCCTGAATGGCCAATGCCCGGTGCAGACAATCCTCAGTCCGCTTACGATCGGTGATATCAGTATGCGTGCCGACGACACGGAGTGGGGAACCGTCCGGCGCTCGGGAGATGACTTTGCCCCGGTCGAGGATCCACTTGTACGAACCGTCTTTGCACCGCAACCGGTGTTCGTTCGCGTAGGCGGAGGTTTCGCCGCGGAAGTGTCGTTGGACATCGGCCATCGCGCTTGCGAGGTCGTCAGGGTGGACGCGGGAGGACCATTCCTCAAGCGTGGAGCCGATCTCATCCTCGGCGTATCCCAGCATCTCCTTCCATCGATTCGAGAAGAAGACGTGGTTGGTTTGAGTGTCCCAATCCCAGACGCCGTCGCCACTGCCATCAAAGGCATAGGTCCAGCGCTCTTCCATCATACGCAGCGTCTCCGCCGAAGTTTTCGCCTCCTGGATATCGATGCATCCACCGATGTAGCCGGTGAAAATGCCCCCGGCATCATATTGCGGGCGGCCCCGGTCAAGCAGCCAGCGGTAGTGGCCGTCATGGCGCTTCAGACGGTATTCCATTTCGAAGGGCTCACGGCGACCGAAGGCAGCCACATACGTGTCTAGACAGCGCTGGTAATCATCCGGGTGCACGCCATCAGCCCAGCCGTTTCCGTACTCCTGCTCCAGAGTGCGACCGGAAAAGTCGAGCCAGCCTTTGTTGAACCAGACGCAGGACTTGGTCGTGTCTGCAATCCAGATCAGTACCGGAACGGTATCGGTGAGGGCCAGGAGTCTGGCTTCGCTTTGCCGGAGCGCGTCCTGCGTCATTTTCTGTTCCGTCACATCCTGGACCATGGAGAAGGCTCCGACGACCTGGCCCCCGGCGTTTCGCAGCGGTGTGTTGACCCATTGGCATGCGATGCGGCGTCCGTCCTTGGTAAGGTTGTCGTTGGTGCTATGGGCGGTTTTGTCTCCGTCGATCAGTCGCTGCCAGACGTCATCGACATGGGAACGGAATTCCTCAGGGATGAGAAACGACGCGTGGCGTCCGATGGCCTCGCTCGAGGTGTATCCAAAGATCCGTTCGGCAGCGGGATTCCATGATGTGATCCCGAAGTCGCGATCCCACACGATATGGCCGATCGGCATCTCGTCGATTTGCTGTTGGAGCCGCCGCTCGCTCTCTTTCAGGCGCTCCTCGGCCTCATGCCGTGCGGTGATGTCTTGAACGAGGGCCACGAAGTGATCGACGGATCCGTCCTCCCGGCGGACGGCGCTGGCAGAGATGGTGGCATAGATGATCCGGCCTTCTCGATGGATAAAGCGCTTGTCCAAGGTGTAGTTGTCGATGTCCCCGGCGAGCACGCGATTGAATTGGGCAAGATCCTGAGCGACGTCATCGGGATGAGTCAACTCGGTCCAGGTTTTGGTGGCGAGTTCGTCAGGCGAATGCCCGAAGATTTGACACAGGCGGTCGTTGACTTGAATCCAGCCTTTTCCCGGCGAGGTGACGGCCATGCCCACCAGGCCCAGTTCGAAGTATCGGCGGTACCGCTCTTCGCTCTTCTGAAGAGTTTCATGGGCCTGCTTTCGTGCGGTGATATCCTCCGTGGTGTCAACGTGGCCGGTCACGACGCCTGCGTGATTCTTCAGCGGACGGGATCGGGCATGGACCCAGCGGATCATACCGTCAGATCGCTGCAGCCGGAACTCGAGCGAAAAGTCTTCGCCGGCGTTCGCGGCGTGATTCCAGGCTGCAAAGACGTGGCGCCGGTCTTCTTCGGAAATGGCTCGGCTCCATCCGTCGCCCAGCGTATCTGCGAGCGTGACGCCGGCGATGGCCTGCCAGGCGGCATTGGTATAGAGGCAGGCTCCATCGGCATCGGTTTCAAAGATGCCGACGGGCGACGTGGCCGACAGGGCTTCAAAGCGCACACTCTGCTTCTGCAACTTCTGTCCCTGCCTGACCGCCTCTGCCAGAGCCGCCTCAAGCTTCTCGGATTGGACTTCGACCGCATGCTCCTGGACGGCCAGAATCGATTCAAGGGTCGCGACACGGTCCTGCAAGGAGGCGAGCTGGTTTGTTGCCAATGCCTGATCGACCGGCGAGGCGGTTACTGTTTGGGGAACGAATAGCCGGTTGTGCTCAAATGGCGCCAAGGCCAGTTTGGTTGAGAGGGCGAATGCTTTACAGAGGTCGGCGGTCTCTCTCGTGACGGGAACTTTCGCAAACAGAATGACGGCGAACATCTCGCCGGTGGAGAGCAACCCTCCGAAGCCGAAAACGGATTGAATGCCGAACGGCACGACGAAGTCGGTTTGTCCTGGCACGTAGGGGCTGCCGAGCGCCTGCGGGACATGGAAGGCGTTGAAGGCGGTGGCGTACTGATCCATCAGGAGGGAGGAGCCGGCCTGTTCGAGAAACGGCAGATCGATGTGAAATTGGGCAAAGAGTTGGGAGAACATCGGCAGATTGGCCAGGGTGTTCGGTCCGTCCAGCGGGATGACACGGAAACGGCTGGATTGCGCCGGGTGGTTCCAGCCTTCGACGGTCCCCGTGCTGGCGAGGAGGGTGAGGCACTTCATGCCGGGATTGGCTGGTTTGTCTCCAAGGCGGACATCGGCCAACGCTTGTAGTTCGGGGCTGAGCCGTTCGTAGGGGTGCGTCTTGAACAGCCGCACGAGGACGCAGGCCGGATCTTCATCTGCTCCGGTCGTCAGGGTGGCGTAGAGGTATCGGGTAATCCGGTCTGCCGCGATGTCAATGGACGACGCACCCGCGCCAAGCTGCCGCAAGGCCGCACTGCAGGCGGTCATGTCCTGGAGCCGAAATTTGGAAACATCGAACATGGCGCCCTCAGAGAGGAAGCAGACGTCGTGCTGCGGAGATCCACATCTTTTTCGGGTCGCCAGAGGAGAAACTTGATGCGGCAACCGCCGTACGGGCTGGGAAGGATCGCAGGGAAGGACGCGCTGGAGAATTTGTCAGGCCTGGACTCCCCTGTATCGGTGTCTCTCGAACAATCTTAAGTCCGGCCTGCGCCGGCAGGTCGCGTTGTTTACGAAGGCTTGAAGGCCTGGGGAGGGATGGAGCCTTTAAAACTCCCGGCGTACATGGCAGCGACCTGAGACCGCCGCCCGATTTGGAGTTTGGAGTAGATGTTCGCCAGATAATTTTTCACGGTCTTTTCACTCAGATCGAGGCGTTGCGCGATCTCTTTGTTCGTAAGGCCCGCGGCGACGTGGGGCAGGATGCGTTGTTCCTGGGGAGAGAGCAGTGATCGTTTGGCGGAGGGCTGGCCTGCGGGCAGGTGCTTCATCCACGAGAGTGTTTGGGTGGCCAGGCGCGGATCGATTAAGGGTTGTCCGGCGGCGACGGTCTTGATGGCGCGGATCAGCGCGGTCGAGGCGATGTCTTTCAGCACATAGCCCTGGGCGCCGGACAAGATCGCTTCAAGGACCGTGTGTTCGTCCGCGAAGCTGGTCAGGAACAGGATGCGGATGTTGGGATGTCCCGACAGAATCTCGCGGGCGGCATCGATCCCGCTGCCGTCCGGCAGTCGGATATCGAGCAGCACGACATCCGCCTTCGTGCGACGGCATTGGGCGACGGCATCGGCCTTACTCCGGGCTTGACCGACCACTTTCATGCCGGGCGTCAGATTCAGCACGGCGCCGAGCCCGATGCGAACCACCTCGTGGTCGTCGACGATCAGCAAACGAATGGGCGAAGATTTCGTTTTAGCAGGCATGGGGGTCTCCTGTAGGGACGTCGATCGTGATCGAGGTACCGCACCCCGGCGCACTGTCGAGCGTGAACTGTGCGCCGATGGTCCGGGCCCGCGCGGCCATATTGGCCAGCCCGTGGCCGCGGCGGCGTTTGCGGCCGGGGTCAAAGCCTTTGCCGTCATCGGCGATTCGCAGCCGGATGGAGCGGTCGGTCTTCATGAGGCTGACGGTACGGTGCGTCGCGCCGGCATGGCGGATACTGTTGCTTAAGGCTTCCCGCGCAATACTCAACAACTGCTCGCCGATCACGGGGGTGATGCCGGTCAGGGCGGTTGGATCGAGGTCCAGCGAGGGCGCGGTCCGAGTTTCCGATGAGCAGGAGGCGGCCAGCTGGCTCAGGGCCACCGTGAAATCCAGTGTCGGCGCCGTGCGGCGGGTCAGGTCGGTGATGAACTGGCGGACTTCCAACACGAGATGATTCAACTGCCGGATGGCCTGGGTCACATGCTGTTTGGATTTGCGCGGCGCTTTTCCCGCGAGCAGTTTTCCTGCTTCGAGCTGCATGCCGACGGCGTAGAGGGATTGGAGCAGGTTGTCGTGCAGGTCCTGGCTGATCCGTTCCCGGTCGGCCAAGGCCTGCTTGCGGTCGGTGATGTTTTCCACGACGGCGAGCAGCAGCGGTGTCGCAGAGCCATGGACGGAGAGACCGCTGGCGCGTATGGAGACCCAGATAATTTCGCCGTTCTTTCGGATATAGCGTTTCTCGTATGTGTAGGCCTGCCGCTGCCCTGCAAAAAACTCGTCGGTCAAGCGCAGATTGTCGGACAGGTCGTCGGGATGGGTATAGAGCGCGTAGGTATGGCTGATGACTTCCTGTTCGGAGTAGCCCGTAAGTGCGCAAAAGGCTTTGTTGGCGCTCAGGATGTGTTTGTCGGCACTGACGACAACGAGCCCCACCGGAGCGTCGGCGACGAAGCGCTGCCACCGCTCCTCGCTCTCCCGCAACGCGGCTTCGGCTTCTTTCTTCTCCGTGACATCAGTCCCGACGGTGAGAATGCATCTGGTGCCGTTGAGCTCGATCAATTCACTTGCGACCAGACAGTGCCGCAAACGACGGTCTTTGGTTTGGAAGGTGAATTCGACTCCCCGGAGAGTGCCTGTTTCCAGGAGTTGCGTGACGAATCTCGTCCGGTCCTCCGGCTTCGGCCATAATTCAATGGCGAGGGTCGTATGCCCGACCGTCTCGTGACGCTCGAATCCGAAGAGCCGCAACGCGGTGTCATTGACTTCGATGCACCGGCCGGTGGCTAATTCGGTGATGAGTACCGGATGAGGGCTCGACCGGAAGGCAATCTCGAAGCGTTGTTCGCTGAGGCGAAGCGCCAGTTCGGATGTTTGCCTGTCCAATTCGCCGCTCACCCAGCGGGCCATCAGGAGGAGAAAATCTATTTCGGCGGGAGTGAAGGGCGTGGATCGTGGCGATTTCCCGAGAAAGCAGATCGTCCCGAAGACGTGCTGCTCTCCGACGAGCCTTGTCCCGAGGTATGACTCCATCCCCAGCATCTCATAGCCGGGGTGTGTCCGCCAGCGTGACTGCCCGGCGTGTTCGATGGCCACGGGGCGAGTGTCCTTAAGCGTGGTGCCGCAGTACGTCTCGCACAGCGAAACGTGGAGGCCGGGAGCAAAGCGTCGGTCGGGGTCCGAGGCATGCGTGATGATAAGCTGATCTCCCTCGGCTTTCGTCATCAGTCCAACGGGAAGCTGAAACCGGCGGCATCCCAATTCCAGGACTGAATGGATCCGCTGATCGAGCGTGAGGCCCGGAGCCGAGGCGGCCTCCTGAAGAGCCCTGATCGCCTGCTCGCTGTCACGGAGAGCCAACTCGGCCTGCTTGCGATCGGTGATGTCCCGCATGAAGCAGTGGTGGCCGATCATTGCGCCGTTCGTGTCATCGATCCGGACCATCAAAACCTGTTTGAAAAAGGTGCTGCGGTCTTTTCGGACACCGCGGGCTTCACATTCACCCTTGCCGTGTGTCCGGAGTTGGACGAAGGCCTGGGTGACCAGCGGGAGATCGTCGGGATGAACGGTCGGTGTCCAGGATTGGCCGATCAATTCGTTCGGGTCGTAGCCCAGTGCCGAGGCGTAGTAGTTGTTTACGGTCAGGTAGTGGCCGTCGGTCGTGAGTCGGGCAATTCCAGGCATGGCATTCGACAGCGCCAGGTTGAGTTCCCGTTCCGATTCCTCGGCCAGCTTCTGTCGCGTGGTCTCACGAATGATCGCCGCGACCGTAGGCGAATGGGCAACACCGGCCGGAATCCGGCTGAGAACCGCGGAGAAGTGTCGCAGGTGGCCTTTCAAATGGAGCGCGTACTCGACCGACTCCGGTGTTCCCGAGGCAAGGACTCGGTGAAGAACTGTGCGGTAATAGTTCCCAGCTTCAGGGCCATGTATCTCTTCGAGCGTTTTGCCCACAATCTCCTGCTTCGGGAGCAGGAGCAGGTCGTCGTTACGCGTCCACACGTTCAGATAGATACCGTGCTCGTCCAATTCGAATGCCAGGTCGTCGAGCTCATTGAGGAACGACCGAAGGCGTTCTTCGCTGCGGGTGCGTGCGGCTTCGGCCTCTCGCTGTTCCGTGATGTCTTCACAGACGACGAGAATGATCGGACATCCGTCAGGCCCGGTGATGGACCGCGCCCGTTCCTTGACCCAGAGAAACTGGCCATTTTTCCGCACCTTCTGGATTTCCCAGTCGAAGGTTCGACCAGGGCTCTGTGAGCAGATGCGCAGTTGTCCCAGTACGGTGTGGTGATCCGCGGCTTGGAAGACGGCGAGTACCGATTGCCCGACTAATTCGTTCACGCGATAGCCCAATTCTTCTGCCCCGAAGCGGTTGACAGAGAGGACCGTGCCGTCAGGCCTCAGGGTGAAGTACATCGTCGGGTTGTGTTCGTACAGGGCGTGATACCGTTGTTCGCTGGCTTTCAGCGCGGCCTCAGTCTGTTGCCGCCGTTCGATCTCTTCCCGAAGGTCCTGCACGGCCCGTTCGAGGCCGGCGGTGCGTTCCTGGACACGGTGTTCCAGAGTCTCTTGGAGATCAAGAAGGGCCAGCTCGGCTTCCTTTCGTCGGGTGATATCTTCGGTCGTGCCGGCCATGCCTGCGACGCGGCCGTCTGCGTTCAGCACCGCGCGGCCTCGACAGGAGACCCATCGGGTGACTCCGTCCGGGGTAATAATTCGGTGGTCGAGGTGGTAGGCCTGGCAGCTTTCGATTGCGGTCTGAAGCGCCGCCTGTAACTGTGCACGATCCGATGGATGCACGAGGCTCAAGAAGCATTCGTACGTGCCCGCAAACGCGCCTGGCGCGAGTCCAAAAATGGTATCCGCCTGTGGAGACCACTCGACTTGTCCGGTAGCGAGCCGCCACTCCCAAGTGCCGATTTGTGCCGCTTCTGCGGCACGAGAGGCGGTCGACAGCGCGGCTTGTTCAGACGTGATGCCCTCGCTGGGTCGCGTCGCGTTCTCAGACGATGAAGACGGAGGGGGGTGTTGCATGTCGCGTCGTGCCTTAGTTCGCTGGTCAGTCCGCGGGGTGATTCTATTTAATCCCTGCGGCGGCCAGGGCGGAGTGACTAGCATAGGGCCTGAGACCCTTGAATTTCTAGAGGGTGCGGGAGTTAAAGCAGCGGAATGCTCAAGATCTAGAACCGGGAGTCGGGCGATGTTCCCCGAGTCGTTCGGATATACCAGCTCACGGCTTCGGTGCGCCGGCGTACTTGGAGTTTATCGAAGATATTCGCGAGGTAATTCTTGATGGTCTTGTCGCTTAAGCGAAGGTCCGCCGCAATTTCTTTGTTGGTCTTGCCTTCGGCAAGCAGAGGCAGAATGGCGCGCTCTTGAGGGGAGAGGCGTGTGAGGCGATCCTGGGAATGGCCGACGGCGGCGTGGGATCGGTCACGGATCCAATGCAAGGTCTGCTGGGCGACGCGCGGATCCAGATAGCCCTGGCCGCTGGCGACGGTGCGAATGGCCTGAATCAGGTCCGTGGTTCGGACATCCTTGAGGGCGTAGCCGTGGGCACCGCCCTGAACGGCCTCGACCACCATGGCGTCCTCGGAAAAGCTGGTCAGCATCAAGACGCGGGTCGCCGGTGTCGCCGCGAGGATCTGGCGACAGGCAGCGATTCCGGACCCGTCGGGCAACTTCACGTCGAGCAGCACGACACTTGGTCTGAGATGTGCGGTCCGTGTGACGGCATCCGCGACCGATGCCGCTTCACCGATGACACGGAAATCCGGCTCAAGGTTCAGGAGTGTCCGGAGACCCTGCCGGACGACTTCATGGTCATCGACGATGAGGAGCGTGGTGCGTGCAGATTTCATACAGGCGCTAAAATCGGTTCCAGTAAAAATTCCGCGGTAATGCGCGTGCCCTGACCGGGCTTCGAGCGGAGCACCAAACTGCCGCCGAGTTTCTTGGCCCGCGCTTCCATATTCATCACGCCATATCCCTTGGGGTGCGGGCCGGTTTCGACAAATCCCTTCCCGTCGTCGCAAATACTGATGCGCACTCGATTGCCGTGCGTCCTGATCGACACCTCGGCGTGCGTCGCCTGCGCATGGCGGATGCAATTGCTCAAGGCCTCTCGCACAATGTTCAGAATTTCCTGCTCTTCCTCGCGAGTCAGTACATCGAGTGCCGACGGCTGCAGGCAGAGCGTAATGGTGATGCTGCCGAGTTGCTCGTAACTGCCGGCCAACTGCCTGAGTTCCTCAGGCAGATCCATGTCCTGCACCGATCCATCCGCAAGCCCCTTGATGATGCCGCGCACTTCGTGAATCAAGCGATTGAGCTGATCCACGGCATGGCTGTACGCGCGATCGGCCCCTGGTTGCGGAGAAGTGGTGGTGCGGTGGGAGGTCTCCAAGCTCAGCCCGATAGCATAGAGCGACTGCAGAACTGAGTCGTGAAGGTCTCGGCTGATGCGGCTCCGATCCTCTAAGAGGCTGCTCAATCGTGCTTCTGTTGCGCGCAGCGACATAATCAGGTCGCCGGATGAGCGCGGCGTCTGGCGCATGGCCGGATTCATAAGAGAGCTAGACACGGGGGATGGCTGTTCCATGTCGGGTCTTCTTTTATCCGAACCATGAATGAGACGCAGCCCTTTGGAGTCCTTCTCCATTTTTACAATCCTCGCAAGAGATGAGTGCCATGGTGGCTCCGCTACGCTGCAGGAGCGGTGAATAAGTAGTTGTCATCATAGTAGGTGTGGGAGGGGCCCCGTCACCTGGCGCATACGCCAGGGTGTGGCGACGGCTGACCGGGAAGATCTAAATGGGAAGGTCGAACGCCGGTTCAACAAGGCCGTCGCGTCAGGAGGCGATAAGTCCTGCTCCCAATGCCCGGGCCACTGCTTGGGTGCGGGACGTGACGTCCAGCTTCTCGAAGATGCCGCCGACGTGAAAACGAACGGTCCGTTCACTGAGCCCCAAGATTTTGGCGATCTCCCAATTGGTTTTTCCTTCTTTCATCCACAGTAAGACGGTGAGTTCCCTGGGAGACAGGTGGCAGGTGTTGCCGGGAACGTGAGGACGGTTTGGTTCAGCGTCGAGTCTGGTTTGAATTTTCGTAAGGCAGGAAAAGAGGTAGCGCACCAAACGGGGAGAATACTTTCCCCGCCGTGATGTCGTTTCAATCACATGGTTTTCGTTCGGAGTCTTGCGCCGTTTAAGCTTGGTGCCGGTAGCCTTGCGGCGCAGCTCGGACAGCGCGGTCATAATTCGCGCCATGTCCCCTTCCCTGTCCGCCTCAAGAATCTGGTGCATCAGAGATAAGGCTATCAGCAGTTCTTCTCGTGATAGTTCGCCAAAAACGTCGGTCACAAGGGCTTGAGTGCATGTATGTGAGAATGCCGGTTGGTGTTTCATGAGGCCTCTCGTTTCTGTGAATCAAACAGTTACAGGTGGTCCTAATTCGCGGCGCTGAAAATAAGGGGCAATTGCTGGTAGCCGAACACCACCAAGCTCGTAGACTGTCGGACAGCCGGTGCGCTTCCTCGCTCGAGGCGCGGGAATCGGTCGAGCAGTGTGTTGAGTGCAATGGATGCTTCGGCGCGGGCGAGAGGGGCGCCGAGGCAGTAATGGATTCCCGCTCCGAACGCGACGTGATTGTGCAGCCCGCGGTCCAGCCGGAACTCGTCGGGATGGGGAAATTCCAAGGGGTCGCGATTGGCGGCACCGTAATACACAGATATTGTTGAGCCCGCAGGCAGCTTGATGCCGGAGAGTTCAGTGTCTCTTGTGGTGTTCCGGGGAAGGCGTTGAATGGGGCTCTCGAAGCGCAGCGTTTCGTCAATGACGGCATCGACCAGGCTTCGGTCTTCTCGGAGTTGTTTCCACAGCTCCGGCCGATCCGCAAGGATCCCCAGCATGTTGCCAAGAAGATTGGTCGTGGTTTCATTCCCTGCGATGAGCAGGAGCATGCAGAAGCCAAGGATTTCCGCATCGTCGAGGGACTCTCCATCGACTTCTGCTTCCACTAGGGCGGTGATGAGGTCCTCTGCTCCGTGCTTTCGTCGTGCCACTGCCATGCGGCCGAAATAGGACGCCATTTCTTTATTGCTTACGGCACGGTCTTCCGGAGCCATCGAGCTAAAAGCCAGGAAGGCATCGCTCCACCGCTTCAGCGTGAAATAATCTTCTCCGGGAATTCCCAACAACCTAGCAATAACCTTTACGGGGAGTGGAATGGCGAATGACGGGATCACGTCGATTTCACCCGACCCCATTTCATCCAGGAGCTCCATAGTGACGGCTTGAATCCAGGGTGTGAGTTCGTCGATGCGCTTCTGGGTAAAGGTTCTATTGACCAGCCGACGAAAACGGGTGTGTCGGGGAGGATCGTCCTGAATTAACGCGAGTTTTGGCGCGATTTTCCCGGCCAGTGGATTTCGTCCGGAAGCGAAGGTGTCATGGTCTCTTAGGGCGCCGTATACGTCTTGGTACTTCATGAGTGCCCAGGCACGAATGGGCTCTTCAATTCCTGCCACTGTTCCAGCTGGCAGAAAGATGTAATTGAGAGGTGAATGGTCTCGGAGTTCGCGGTAGTACGGATAGGGGTTCGCAATGACTTCCGGGCTCGATAGCCGGTCTGCATGTGCTATGGGTAACGTAGTCATCGTGTAGTCCTCTCGGTAAGAGTGGTCTTGAATCAAGCCTGCTTCTGTACAAGCTTGGGAGCATGGGTCATTGGATCAACCCGGCCTGCCGTGAATGAGCCAGTGCCGGAGCGACCAGACGCTCGTGGTACGTTGAGCCTGACTCTGACGCCAATATCGTGTCGCGCAATGCCGGAACATCGACTCGTGAGACAGCGATGACAATGTTTTTCCCGCCAAATCCAAAACTATTGACCAACGCCCGCTGAAGGGTCTTCGATCGCCCCAACCCTGTTACATAGTCGAGATCACATTGTGGATCCGGGTGTGTGAGATGCAGTGTGGGGGGAATGAATTGATGTTGCAGGGCCAGAACTGTCCCGATTAGCTGAAACGCTCCGCTTGCGGCAAACGCATGGCCGAGCGCCGATTTGAACGAGCTGACAGGAATTCGATACGCCGAAGATCCCATCGCCTTCTTGATGGCGATGGTTTCGATCAGATCCAATTCCACTGTGCCAAGCCCGCAGGCATTGATGTAGTCCACTTCTTCGGGAAACCAATGGGCGGAAGCGACCGCGCGTTCGATGGCGCGACGATGCTCTTTGCCGGTCTCTTCTGGGCGGGCCATAGAGTGGGCATCGGTGGTAAAAGACCATCCCTCTAGTTCGGCATAGATTGGCGCCCCTCGCCGCTCTGCATGTTCCTGCTCTTCAAGAATGAAGCAGCCCGCACCCTCTCCGAGAACGATCCCGCATCGAGTTTGGTCAAATGGCCGGGGGAGATCGCGAATCGTTCCGCCTTGGTCTGGAGCCAGCGTACGTCCTGCATCCATTGCAGAGAAAATGGTGGGATGGAGCGGGGCTTCGGCTCCGCCGGCCACGACAATGTCCACGTCATGTGAACGAATCAGGTCATACGCACGGCCGATGGCATTTGCCGTGGAGGAACAGCCGATAGAGTAGGTTTCACATTCCCCATGTGTGCCCAAGGCGATGGAGACTTCCGCCGACACGGCGTTGGGGAATGTCGTGGTCATCGTAAAGGGATTCGTATGTCTGTATTGCTTGGCCAGCATGGAATCGTGCGCTTCAAACGCTTCCTTTAAGCCACCGACTGATGTGCCGAAGCAGACGCCGACTCGTTCTCTGTCTTCTTGCTCCAGGTCCAAGGCAGCGTTGCGTGTCGCCATCAATGCAGAAGCCACGGCAAATTGTGAGACACGGCCCATGCGGCGTGCTTTCTTGGGATGAATAAAGTCGGTTGGATCGAAGTCGGTAATCTCTCCGGCCAGTGAGGCACCGAAAGGAGAGGTGTCGAAACTAGTGATAGGCTTAATGCCGGTTTCTCCCCGGCTTAAGAGGTGCCAAAACAGTTCAAGATCGCAGCCTAGAGGGGACACGACCCCTAACCCTGTGATGACCACGCGTCGTTGGTTTCTCATGAGAGCACCTCCTCGTGCATGGAGGACAAGCCAGCGTGTTCTTCAAGATGGCTTTGGTGCCAGGCCGTGAAATGTTCCCGGTGTGCTTGAGGAACCGATTCATTCGGATAGAACTTATCGTAGAACCCTGTGTCGATATGGTGGGCCTGAAAGGCGATGACGGTCTTGAACGCATCTACATGCGCAGGGAAGCGCCCGTAGGTGCGGGAGACATAGTTGCAAAACTGAATGACGGCTTCGATGGTTCTTTGCTCGTGAGGGGCAATTTGCGGGGCAGCCTGCCCAGCAGCCGTCTTCCATGGCGCATTGGCTGGATCGGAGTAGAGGCCCCCAATGCCGAACTTCGACTCCACGAGGCTCAGTACGGCATCTTCGATTGATGTGGAAAACGGGGGGCAAGGACCTTCCCACACGCCTGCCAGCCCGACTGGGTTTGATCGAACGCCTGCAATAGGCGAGGCTTCAAAGGTGAAGCCGAGGCCTGAATAGATGTGCGGTTCAAGCCCTAAGAGATGCCGACCGCTGCCTACGCTTTGGATGCCCCCACCCAAGCCGATTGCCTGAGACATGAGGAACAGGTTCTGGCAGACTAATCCTTGCTCTTGAAGCGCCGTATCGCTGATTGCAGCATCGAGATCTCGTAAGGTCATGACACGGTTCGAAGCAGGATCGTCGTGGAGGTGTCCGCCTCGGCTCTGCCTGAATCGATCAAGTCCGCATCCTGCGTTCCCATTGTCAGTGTCGACGATGAAGTAGCCGAACTCTTCGCTGAGCAGAACTAGCAAGAGATTGAGGTACACGCGTGCGACTTCGGTCACCGGAACGACATACAAGGTGCCTGGACGGTTGGTGTACCACTGGTTGAATGACAGCATGTATGGCGCCCGGCGAGGAATTTCCATTCGCTGCTGCTGTAACGTAATCAGCTCAGGTGGAATACCGCTTTCCGGATGGGTCACGCCAGCGGCAAAATACACGCCGTCGTCATCTGTCATGAATAGCTTGGTCGTATTGGCGGCGCAGGCGCTGGCCACGGTCCTGCCCTGAAAGTTCATGATCGCCATGCCTTGTCCGTCTTCCCGCCCCGGCCGGCGGGCGTACTGCATGTCGGCGAGATGCCGTCCTGTTTCCCCGACTCCGGCGTATAAGAGATGGTGAATTTCCTCGTGGCACAAGGGGATTGGAGGCATCGTACTTCGATAACGTAGCGGGCCTCCGGGTAGTTCCATCCCGCAACCAAATCGACGCGTTTTGCGCTGCTGAAGAAGCTCGAGCAGAGTATGTACTGCTACGGATTTAGCTATCTGGCATTCGGCTGTGGCCATGGGTGCCTCCTTGGTTTTTCGGAAGTGTAGGGGAGATGAAAGATGATTGGACCTACCCGGTTGAGTAGGTGATGCAAATCGGATTTGAAGTCGGAGATGGACTCTAGTGGCGTGTGGAGGAGGCTCGGTTCGGTACTATAAATGAATAAGGGGGAACGGTCCTGGCTGATGGGTTGTCAGTCTCACGAGGCTAGAAGCAGTCAGAGGGAGCGAGAAGGAGAGCGGCAGTTTAGCGCTGGTTCGGGTCGTGAGAGGGAGGGAAAAGTATCTCACCTGATTGGCGTTGCCATTGAGCAATAGCAGCCCAGCGGTTTTCCACACCGCCAAGTTTTTGGTACACGTTCTTTAAATGAAATTTAACGGTATTCAAGCTCACGTGCAGGATGATCGAAATCTCCCAGTTTGTTTTGCCTTCCGCCACCCACCGCATGATTTCCGTTTCGCGGGCCGTTAACTCCACCCTGGTCGCTTGGGGATGAATTCCATCATTCCACGTCGTAGCCCGCATATATGCGAGATGAAAATGCGGCGCGAGGATTTGCATCATCGTGCGCAACTTCCAGAGTAGCTTGCGGTCAAAATTGCTATACACGAACCATGTGCATTGACCGAGTACTCCGCGAACTCCGATCGACAGACAGGTCTTAATCCCAAAATCGAGCTTGAGGCTTGTCACTTCTCTTGGAATGACAAGCTCAGGGGAGTCCTCGCTCGAAACCAGGCTTGTGGGACTCGATTGCAAGAGCTGAATGGCAGGGTCGGCCGTATATCCTTGGGAGAGATATAGCTCGTGCAGCTCGGCATTGTAATTTGTGTGGGAAATCTGAAAGGCCTTGTGCTGAAGAGCATAGGCGCCACAAGCTGAAAATTGATAGGGAATCAACGAGCTCATTGCTGATGTCAGTTGCGGGAGATCAGCTCTCGTTTGTACCCCCCGGACCTGATACATGATTTCAGCCAGATGCTGAAATTCTTTTCGAGAGGGATACTGAAGGCTTTCCGGGCCGCGAAAAATCACTGCACCACCTTTATGCTCTGCCAGCTGTTCTCTCTCCACCAACTGGTGGGGTGGAGAACGGGGGCATCGAGGAGACACGATAACGACGCATGCCGGGGAGTATCTTGCCCCCTTGCTGTAGGACTTGGGGGTGGATATAAGGCCGTTGAGTCCTCATACCATCATGACCACGAAGGGGGAGTTCAAAGGACCAGACGGCTCTAGTTAAGCACAATGGAAAGGATGAAATCCAGTTCGATCTATCGGGGTAGGGCCATTCGCGTCCCGAGTACAGGATCCCTTACTAGTGCAGGCCCCGGGGACGGGGCTTCGTGTCTATGGCAAAGCGGAACGGAGCTTCGCGATGGTCTCTTCAGCCAATCCCGCTGCATGAAGGGCGGCATCCGTGGCCTGAGCGATCCCCTCCACACTCCCGAATTCCTTGAGCAGCTTGGTGCGGGTAATTTCGCCGACGCCGATGATCTGATCCAGCTTGGACGCGGTGAAGGCTTTGCCGCGGAGCTTGCGATGATAGGCGATCGCAAACCGGTGGGCTTCGTCCCGGATACGTTGGACGAGGTGAGTGGCAGGGGCATTCGGCCTGAGCAGAATAGGATTCTTGCGGCCGGGGAGAAAGATCCGCTCGTCTTTTTCGCCGCGGGCCTTGGCCAGACCCATGATGGTTTGATCGTGATGACCCACCTGCTTCAGCCCTTCCATGGCGGCGGCCAGTTGGCCTAAGCCCCCGTCGATCAGGATCAGGTCCGGTCTGGCGAGCTGTTCCGAGTCTCCATACCGCCGGGCCACCACTTCCTGCATGCTTGCAAAATCGTTGGCGCCGATGACCGTCTGGATTTTAAACCGACGATAATCCGACTTCTTCATATGGCCGTTTTCCCACACGACCATGGAGGCGACGGACTGATTGCCCATCGTATTGGAGATATCGAATCCCTCAATGCGCCGGGGCGCTTTCTCCAGATGCAGCAGCCGCTTCAAGTCTTCAACGGCCTGCCGGTCGAGCGCTTCATCCCGCAGATGGTTGGCCGCCGAAGCCGCCGCATTTTCTTCGGCCAGCAGGACCAATTGGTGCTTCGTCCCCCGTTCCGGGGCGAGGACCTTCACGCCTGAGCCTCGTTTATCGCTCAGCCATTGCTCGATGAGTTCCGCGTCGGCGAGCGCGGTAGGTACGAGCAATTCTTTGGGCGGCTGACCGTCCTTGTTGTAAAACTGCTCAATGGCGGACCGGACCAGATCTTCATCGCTGACATCGGCCGATTGCGGCCAGAAGAAATCCTTCCGTCCGATGAGCAGGCCGCCTCGGACAAACAGCAACTGCAGATCAACCGCGGTGCCTTGTCGCGCCAGGCCGATCACATCCTGGTCGGTCGCCGCCGTTTGCGTGATGCGTTGCTTCTCCAGCGTGCGTTCGATCTTGAAGAGTCGATCGCGCAACCGAGCCGCTTCTTCAAACTCCTCCCGTTCCGCGGCCGCTTCCATCTGCGAGCGAAGATCGTCCAGCAGTTCATGGTCGCGGCCTTCCAGGAACTGGCGCACCTGACCGACGATCTTGAGATAGTCCTCCTGCGATTGGTTTCCCGTACAGGGTGCCATGCAGCGCTTGATCTCGAATTCCAGACAGGCCCGTTCCGCGGTTCCGTCGATCTCGATGGTGCAGGTGGCGAGCGGGAACGATTTCTTAATGACCTTCAGGGTCTCGCGGAGCGCGCCGGCCGGCGTATAGGGGCCGTAGTAGAGGGCGCCGTCTTTTTGAACTCGCCGGACAATGGAGAGCCTTGGGAAACGGTCTTTGATCGGCAGACGGAGGTAGGGGTACTGCTTGTCGTCGCGCAGCACGACGTTGAAGCGCGGCCGGTGGCGCTTGATGAGATTGCTTTCGAGGATGAGGGCTTCCAGCTCCGAGCGGGTGACGATGGTTTCGAGATCGGCAATCTGGCCGACGAGCAAGGTCGTTTTGGGAGAATGGTCGGCGCCGCGCTGAAAGTAGGACCGGACGCGGTCGGCCAGCGAGGCGGCTTTGCCGACATAGAGCAACTCACCGGACGCGTCTCGAAAGAGGTACACGCCCGGATGCTCTGGCAGGTGATCGAGTTTAGACTGGAGATCAGTCGCAGCAGGCATAGAGCGGTCAGCTTTCAGCTGTCAGCTTCAGTGTCGATCTGATTGGACCTTTGCCTCATCATACTACGGTGGGTAGATGAGGCGGGCAACTCGGCTTGAGATTCCAAAGCTGAGCGCTGACGGCTGATTGCTAACCGCGTGCTCAGCGCAGCGTGCGGAGGAACGATGGGCTCAGCGTGCCCCGTGCGACTTCGGCCACCGGCCCCTTCATCGTGAGCGAAAAGTCCTTCGCCACTTCGATATTCAACGTGCCGCCCGGCATCTTGACCGTGACCGGACTCTTCACCAGTCCCAATCTGACCGCCGCGCTGGCGGCGGCACAGGAAGAGGATCCGGAGGCTTGCGTCTCTCCGGCGCCGCGCTCCCAGATCAAGATGAAGATTTCTTTGGGGCCGGTCGGGATCGCTAATTGGACATTTGTTCGTTTTGGGAAGAGCGCGTGGTTCTCCAGAACCGGGCCGAGCTTGAGGAGATCTTCGCGCGACCAGGATTCTCCCGCCTGCTTGAAGACTACGCAATGGGGGTTCCCGACGCTCACGCCCATGAAGGACAACGTACGCCCGGCCGCGTCGATCGGCTGCTGAATCAATTCAGCGACGGCCATGGTGCAGGGAAGGGCCGCCGGCTTGAACGTGGCCTGCCCCATCTCGACCGTGACGGCACTGGCGTCGCCATGGCGATCCACATGTAAATCGATTGTGACGAGGCCGCCTTTGGTTTCGACGGTAAAATGTTTCTTCTTCGTTTTCCCTGTCGCATGCAGATAACGGGCGAAAATGCGCAGGCCGTTGCCGGACTTCTCCGCTTCGCTGCCGTCCGGGTTGTAAATGCGCAGGCCGAAATCGGCTTTCCTGCTCGGGACGAGCGCCAGGATGCCGTCGCTGCCCAATCCCCAGTTGCGATCGCAGACCGCTTTGATGTTCTTGGGTGTGAGTTTGAAGGTCAGTTCCTTGGGGTCCATCACGATGTAGTCGTTGCCGAGGCCGTGACCGCGAAAAAATCCGTTCTTCATGCAGAGGCTCCTTTGGTCTCTCGTCGTTCGTGAAGCGTGAAGCGGGGGGAACAATACTGTGGCTGGGCCAGAATCGTCAATGGGGAAAGGACGAATACTGATCTGAATTCTGGCATGCCTTCTTCTCGAGCGACGAACGCCGCCTCACGAAATTTAGACGATCTTCACTCCCTGGGGCCGTTCGATGAGCTCGATCTCGTAGCCATCGGGGGCGTCGATGAAGAGAAAGCGGCTGCCGGACGATGTCTGGGTCGGGCCGTCCGTGATTTTGACGCCCTTGGCAGTCAGAGCCGCAATGGTCTCGTCGAGGCTCTCGACCTGAAAGGCGAGATGGACCAGATCTTCCTGCACCTTCACGGGCCCGCTCGGGGGGAAGCTGGTGAGTTCGATCAATTCGTCGCTGTTGGGCACTTTCAAGAAGGCGAGGTGTGATCCGCGCGGCGAGGTTTTGCGCTCGATGACTTCAAGGCCCAGCACCTCGCGGTAGAAGGCGATCGTCTGCTCCATGTCACTGACGCGCATTCTGGTGTGGAGGAGCTTGGTTACCTTCATTTGGGTTATCCGCCCTTTCTTGCTGGTCCGGCCGTTTTTCGCAGCAGCATTTCGGCGCTGCCGGGAATCAAAAAATCCGGCATGGGACCGATTTCCTGAAAGCCGTGTTTCTTGTAGAAGGCCCTCGCCGGCGCGTTGAAATCGGATACGCAGGCAAACAGGTTCTTGGTTCTCGCGAAGACCGAGTGCTCCACATGGGCCAGGAGCGCCCCGCCGACGCCGGATTGTCTCGCCCATGGAGCCACTCCGAGCAGCTCCAGATAATCGCCCAGCAAGAATTTTTCCCGGATCAGCGCCACGCCCGCGATTTTGTCAGTCACCAAGGCAACAATCGCGTCTCGCCCTTGGGGGATCGGAGCAAAAATCCGGTTCCAGTCGGTGCTGGTATAGCCCAGAGTCTTCCAGGGGTCGGAGTCCGCCAGGAGTTGCACCACGGCCTCGCGGTCGGCAGCCTGCATGGATCTGATGTGGGGTGTACTCATGGGTTGCGCTGTTTGCAGGCCAACAACTCGCTCACGGTCATGGGCTTCAACGATTTTCGCGGGAGCACGTCGGTCGTCAGCCGTTCGATCACCGCTCTCGTCTGTTTGCCCTTGCCGTTGGCATGCAGCACGACGATGCTGCCGGGCTTGGCGCGCTTCTCGATGCGGGTCAGGATCTGGTCCGCCGTCAGGCTCGGATCAGGATCGCCTGATTCGATGCTCCATTGAATGAAACGCAGGCCGAGGAGTTTCACGACATCGATGGTGGTGTCATTATATTCGCCGTAGGGTGGGCGAAACAGCGTGGTGTCATGGGCATAGTGCTCGCTCAGGAGCCGCACCGGGGCGTGAATTTCTTTCTGCTGCTCCTCCGCATTGTGCATGGGCAGATGCGCATGCACTTCGCCGTGGGTGCCGATTTCAAAGAACTGGATTCCCAAGAGGTGTTCCACCTCGGCGTCGTGTTTCGCAATCCATTTGCCTGACATGAAGAAGGTGGCGGGGATCTGGTGCTGGATCAAGTAGTCCACCAGCGCCTGATCATAGCCCGGGCTCTTTTTTACGGGACAGAGATCGAACGTCAGCGCGATCCCCGGGCAGGAGGGCGGGCCTGATTTGATGACCTGAGCCATCGAGTCGGGAGACGAAAGTGCTTCCAGACTTCCAATGAGCAGCGCGCTCAGTATCCACGGGAACGCCTTTGGTAACATGGCCACAAGTATACCTCAAGCCGAGTGAAGATAAATTGACCGCGCGCGCCGTTCGCTGTTACGGTGCAAGTATGCAACTGGGTTCCTGGGAGATCGGTCGTGCGCTGGGCATTCCCATACGCGTCCATGCGTCCTGGTTTCTCGTCTTTTCCCTGGTGACCTCCAGCCTGGCCTCGGGATATTTGCCGGCCAATCTACCCGGATTGTCCGAAGAGCGCTACTGGGCCATGGGGGCCGTCGCGGCCGTGCTGTTGTTCGGGTCCGTCCTGCTCCATGAGTTGGGCCATGCCTACGTCGCGTTGACCTATCGGATCGCGATCAGCCAGATCACCCTCTTCATCTTCGGCGGCGTCGCGCACATGCGGGAGGAGCCGCCGCACCCGCGAGCGGAATTCCTCATTGCCATTGCCGGTCCGGCCGTGAGTGTGGCGATCGGGCTGCTGTGCCTGGGAGCGGTGGAGTTGGCCGGATTGGCCGGCGAGGCTACAGGATGGCGAGGATTGATGATGCTCGGCAGCCTGGTGGGGTTTGTGAATCTCCAACTCGGTCTGTTCAATTTGATTCCAGGATTCCCGTTGGATGGTGGCCGGGTGTTGCGCGCTGGACTCTGGGCCTGGGGGAAAGATTTTTATCGGGCGACCGTCCAGGCCTCGTGGGTCGGGCTGGTATTCGGCATCTTATTCGGATTGGCCGGCGTGATGGTCGTCATCGCCGCGCTCAGCGGGGATCTGCCGGGATCGATGGCTTCCGACGGCAGCTGGATCATCCTCGTGGCCACGTTCCTCTTCGCGACCGCGCTGGCCAGTCGTCGGCAGGCCCGCTTGCGCCAGTCATTGGCAGCCGTTCCCGTTCACGATCTCATGGTACGGACCGTCGTGGTGATTCCACCGGCGTGCACGGTCGAAGACGCCGTGAACCAGTTTTTTGTCCCGCATGGGTACGGAGGCTTTCCCGTCGTTTCAAACGGGGAGTTGGTCGGCCTCGTCACCGTGACGGACATCCAAGCCGTAGCCCAACCGCTCTGGGCGTGGAAGCAGATTGGACAGATCATGCGTCCGACGTCGCCCGGTTTGACGATTGAACCGAATGTGCCGGTGTTGGAGGCGATGCAGCGGATGAGTCAGGAAGGACTGGATCGCTTGGTCGTCGTGCAAGAGGGCCAGGTCATCGGGCTCGTCACCCATTCAGCGATCGTGCATTACCTACAGCTGCACAAAGTGTAACGCCACTCTTGCGTGTGACGCGATACGGACGACGCGTCACCGCTCACTCCGATCTTGCCACGGAAATATTCTGGGCGATGGCGACGCGGATGAGGTGAACGACGAGCAGAAAGCCGTAGACCACGCAGAAGAATTTGAAGGTGACGCGATAGAAGTCCATTAAAAGGATGGGCAGGCACAGGGCAAAGATAAGGCTGGCGACGAGCGTCACGAAGGTCAGTCGTCGGCAGAATTCATAGGACGGTTCCTTCCCGATCGGCTTCAGCGCGCGGGCATAGCGCTCCGCGCGTTCGAGGCGGGCTTCGTGCAACATCTCATCCGTCGCCCCCCAATAGCGCAGCTTGAAGTAGCCCATCACAATAAAGAGCCAGGGCAGCGACCAAAGCGGCCAGAACTGCATGCCGGCATAGCTCTCGCTGCTGATAAGCGTCGCATAGGACGGCGCATAGAGCAGGCCGAGGACCAACGGCAGCACACGCTCATCGCCGGGCGGTTCTTTTTCAGGGCCGCCATGGATCAATTCCTGCTCAAACAACGGATAGCCGTACTTCAGCACCACGAGCGCGATGGCCGCGCTCATGGTCTTGTCCGGAATGTACCGGACAATGTTCTGGAACCAGTTCACTACATACCAGCTGATGCTCTCTCCCCATTGCACGCCAAGCATCGTCTCAATGGAACCTCGCACGACGGTTTCCCACTGGATCACGCGCGCGCTGAGTGCTTCCGCCACCTCAGGATTCAACGCGAAGACGGTGCGTTCATTCAGGGCTGCCTGCACGAGTGTGCCGGGGATGCTCATGACCACTGCCCCGACGAGCCCGAAACTCAACAGAAACCAGCTATGGGCCAGGGCGGAGCTCTTGGCCGTCCGCACATACTTTTGGAAACCAGGTTGTCTCGCCATGACGCCCCAGAAGAGTGCGCCGGTCATATTCACGAGCGACCAGGGGAAGATCACGACATCGGCGCCGGCTTCCGGATACAGCAGCCAGTTCACGACGGAGTTCGAGAGCAGCGCGACGATCGCGCCCCACCAAGGGCCCAAGAGAAATGCGACCAGGGCCGTGCCGGTCATATCCAGGAAGAGAATGCTTTCCATATGGCGGCTGAGCGTGAGGCCGACATAGTTCAACAAGACGCCGGCGGCGACGATCACACTGGTTTCATACAAGAGGAGATAGGACGATCCGCGCAGGGGTTTGGAAGAGAAGAAGTCGATGGTGGAGGGCGATTCTGGCACGGCTCGCTCAGGCCGGGACGATCCCTTCGCCTCTTTCTTGCCGTGCATACGGGTCTGAAAGTCGAGGAGCTTTTCGAGGACCGTGAGCAGCGCTGCTACAAAGCCCGCGATGGTCCCGCCCAGCATTAACAGTTCTTTGCCGAAGTCGTCCGACATGCCGCTCCCTTTTATGGCCGGAAGCCATTGTATCGAGGAAGGAAGGGATCGCCTAGGAAAAGGCCGGAAGTTGCATTGGCGGGATGCTGAAAAAGTCCGCCAGCGGCGTTCTCGCATCGTTCAGACCCTCAACGTACCCCTGAGGGTACGCCTCGGACCTTCACTCGCTGCGGCCTTGCTGGACAAACTTTTTGAGCATCCCGCTGGATTTGGCAGTGACTAGGCAGCCGCGGGTGGAGCCGTTGGAGGGGGAGTGGCCTGGGCATGCTGCTGGAGTTTGTGGGCCACGACCGCGCCGAAAAGCAGCAGGACGGCCGAGTAGTAGACCCACAGCAGCATGAGGACGATCTCCAGGAGTGAACCGTACAGCCGCACATAGACCGTGGCATAGCCGCTATAGGTGACGAACAGCAGTTTGGCCGCCACCCACAGCAGGCCGAACGTGATGCCGCCGATCATGGCTTCCCGCCATTGCGGGGGCCGGCGCGGGACGAACCGGTACAAACCGGTGACGGTCAAAAAGGCCAGGCCGAAGGGGATGGTGTAGGTCAGCAGAAAATCATGCGCGGCCAGCGCCACCAGATCCAGTCCCCACAGCTGAGGAACGTAGCTGGTCAGGAAATTGATAATCTGTGTCGCCACATAGGAAATGATCAGAAGCAGTCCGGTGGCACCCAGTGAGGCGACTGAAATCGCCGTCGAGATCAGGGGATGACGTTTCCAGGTGCTTTCGAAGACGACATTCAGCGCGTAGTCCAATTCGTAAAACACCAGGGCTCCGAACCAGGCGAACGACAGAAAGACGGCCCACCGCACGCTTTCCAGCACGCTGATGCGATGCAGCTCTTCAGCCAGGCGCTCACCCAGCGACGGGAGAAAGCCTTTCAGAAAGCTCAAGAGGAACTGCTCGCCGATCACATCTTGGCTCACGAGAAAGCTGATGCCGTAGAGCAGTAGAAACACGAGGGGAAAGAGGGAGAGGAGTGAGAAAAACGCCAAAGAGGCTGCCAGGCTGGCGCAGCCGTGGCGCTGAAAGGCTTTGAGCAGATCGAGAATAAACCGGAATAGTTCCACTTGAAACGGGACTCCTTTGAAACGCGGAGCCGAGAGGCCAATCACAGATAGTGCAAGGGTATCACGTGAGACGAAGATACGCACGAATTTGGGCCGGCACGCACGGTGAGTCCAAGGGGTATTTGTATGCACCCATAAGGGAGGGTTTTCTGGATCTAAGACACCGAATGCTGGCTAGGTGAATGTCTAAGAGGTATCCTGTTGTCGTCAATTGCTATCTTTTCTGAGGCCAGGAGATTCTATGGCGAATAAACGGATTCTGATAATTGCGAACAAGAACTGGGAAGCCGATGCATTAATGAATGTGTTGCTGCAAAGCAAAGCGTGTCCTGATAATTTCCCGTGGCCCATCGCCCTCAATCATCCTCTCCCGCCAAACCACGATTGGAAAAATCCAACACCTCGTGCGGTGTTTCGCTTTCAGGGTAGCGGAAGAAACAGCAGAAGGCCTGTTTCAGAAGTCCGAGTCGAAGTCTGGTGTATCCAGGATGCGATGAATCCCTCGATGTCATCATCCAGCACCAAGGAAAAAGTACGGGTGTTGCCAAAAATAATTATGCGCAAGGGATTTAGGAAGCACCCCACAGAAAATCCTGACTTTGTCATGGCTCTTGGCACAGGCGCATATCCCGGCGAGACAAGTTATAACGGGTGCGTCTTCGCGGGGAGCAACGTTTTTATACACGACCCATATCATAATCAAAAACCGCCTGATCCCTCGCACTGGAGTAGTGCAATGACGGGAAAACTATTTGCTCCAAGCGAAGTGTCAGTCTTTAGCCAGCAGGCAAAAGTCTTCGATCACACGCTACGGGCCGAAGTCGAAACGCGCTTCATTGTCCCACCGGTTAATCCCTCGCGAAAGTTGATCATGGCTGCTGCGGCTAACTACACGGCGGTCGGGGTCACAAACATTACGAACTATGATGACTATGCGTGGGCGGATGATGAAGCGCTTCATAAATTCAATGACATGAATGTCAGACGCAAAGAAAAAGTCCCGATTGGATCGCTCGAAACCACGCATGGGATTATTCGACTTCAGTCTGGAGCCCCATTCATGTTTGTTTCGGGTATCACCGACCGTATTGGATGCTTTAACATGGAAGTTGGATCAAGGCCGTACGCGCAAAACTTCGCATGCGCCCATAATGCCGGAGTAGTTGCAGCTTGGCTTATTCCCAGAATCGTTAAGCACTTGAGCGTCGAGGGAGAATGAAGGTCTGCATTCATCGGGGAACGCAGGAGGTCGGCGGGACCTGCATCGAGATTGAGTCCGGCGGGAAACGTATCGTCTTGGATGTCGGTCTCCCCCTGGATGCTGAGAGTTCGAAACGACATCTTCCGAAGGTGAAGGGGTTTCGCAAGCCCGATGATTCTCTGTTGGCAGTGGTACTCTCGCATCCGCACCAAGATCATTACGGGTTATCCCGTTATCTTCCGCCTGAAATTCAGATGATTGTGGGAGCGGCCGCAGAACGAATCCTCAAGGCATCCGCTCTGTTTACACCGACCGGGGCCGTGTTCAAACATGTCTTACATCTTGCGCACGGCAAGAGGCTTGATATTGGCCCATTTGCAATTACTCCGTACCTGAACGATCACTCCGCCTACGATGCGTATTCCCTGCTTATCGAATCTGGAAGACATCGTTTGTTTTATTCCGGTGATTTCCGAGGACATGGTCGGAAATCAGCAAGCTTTGAACGATTCTTGAAATATCCTCCGTCGGATGTGGATGTGTTGCTCATGGAAGGGACGACGATCGGACGCTCAGGCTCAGCGGCTCCGTTTCAGACCGAGCAAGAACTCGAACAGGATTTTGTCGAGCATATCCGTAAGACCAAAGGGATGGCGCTGGTGTGGACTTCAGGGCAGAATATTGATCGGCTTGTTACCATCTACAAGGCTGCCAAAAGGTCAGGTCGGCAGCTCATCATGGATATGTATACAGCGGAGATTCTGCGTGAGACCGGCAATCCAAATCTTCCGCAAGGAACTTGGGACGGAGTGAGGGTGTTTCTTCCTGACTCACAAAAGCAACAGGTCAAGAAGAATGGGCAGTATGAACTCACTAAATCCTACAGTTCCGTTCGCATCTATCCAGAAGACCTAGCTTACGAGGCGTCTCGTTCTGTCATGTTGTTTCGTCCATCTATGAGTCGAGATGTGGAAAGAGCTGGATGTTTGAATGGGGCCAGACTTATCTATTCCCTCTGGCGGGGATACTTAAAGCAAGAGAAGCAACGGCCGTTTCTTGAATGGCTAGCGAAACACGACATTCCTCTCGTCCATTGCCACACATCTGGTCACGCCTCCCCCCAGGATTTGCAGCGATATGCCAAGGCTATTGGCCCAAAGATGTTAGTTCCCATTCACTCCTTTGAGACGAAACGCTTCAAAGAGTACTTCGACAATGTCGAAATGAAACAAGATGGCCAATGGTGGGAGGTGACAAGTGGCTGACTCAAGCATTCTAAGGGGGGCCGCCTCCAGGATTAACCAGTCGCTAGGTCTCCAAAAGGGAGAAAAATACGGGCATACGACGACTAGTTTGTCGTTATCAAAACAGCCGCCAAAGAATTTTGATGGGAAAGCGCTAATCGAGAAGATTCTGGACCGAGTCAAATGCAACTGGCATCGGAAACAATCAACGGGCGACCAGAATTGGCGTTGGGAAAAACAATTGCGCACTCCAGGAAGAAATCCAAGGGGGAAAGGCCAGGAAGTGTGCTTGGAGAGATTGATTGTTCAGACAACAAACAATGACTGGGTGAACCAGGTTCCTATAGCTTCAGGACTAACACGCAGCGGGGATAGGCGGCGAGCTATCGACCTGGCCCATCGATCCGAGAGTAACGGCTATGAGTTGATTGAACTAAAGATGGGGAAAGAGGCTGGTACGGCACTGTTTGCTGCAATGGAGATATTACAGTATGGCATCGTCTACATGTTTTCACGGCTGTACGCAAAAGATTTGGGATATACCGTCGGCAAGAAGTCACTGCTTGATGCAAATCGTATTTGTCTCCAGGTTCTGGCCCCGACTGAATACTATGATAAGAAGAGAATTCATCTAGGTTGGCTTGAAGAAGAAATCAATGAAGGGCTTAGGTCTTTCTCAAAAGAGCGCAACATCCAGTTTCAAATAGACTTCGAGTTCCAAGAATTTCCACCGCTGTCGCCTGGATTTCACCCGTGCTCCCTTCTCAAGGATCTACCTGCCGCCACTCCCATCATTAATCATATTCTGAGAGGGCGAACACCTGTTTATCGTTCCTCCTAGGTACGCTATTTCAACGTGAGGGCGGCTTGGGTAGCCAGGTTCACAATCGGATCGGGATAGAATCCGAAGAACACCACACCTGCGATGGCACAGGCCAGCACAATGGAGAGGGCCGGGGACGAGACGAACCTGGGCGATAGTGCGGTGACCGCTTCCGGTTCCCGCATGTACATCACCATCACCAGCCGTAGGTAGAAGTAGGCAGAGATTGCCGCAAAGACCAGGGCCAGTACCGCCAGCCAAGTGAGTCCTGCCTGTACGGCGGACATGAAGACATAGAATTTACCGATGAAGCCGGCCGTCGGCGGGATGCCGGCCAGTGAAACCATGAAGACCATCATGAGGAGCGCGGCGAACGGGTGGCGTTTTGCCAGGCCGCTGAAATCTTCGATCTCATCGCCCTCCAGGCCGCCCTTCCGCAACATCGCAATGATGGCAAAGGCGCCGAAGGTCATGAAGGCGTATAGGGCAATGTAGAGCATGACGCTTGAAACGGCGGATGAGGCTTCCGCCGGAGCCAGGCGGCCGGCGGCCACGACGCCGATCAGGGCATAGCCTGCGTGGGCAATGCTCGAATAGGCGAGCATGCGTTTCACGTTCGTTTGCACGAGCGCGACGATGTTGCCCAGGATCAGGGTTCCAATGCAGAGCAGCAGGAACATCAACGACCAGTTGGCCCGCACGCCGCCGAGTCCTTCGACGAAGACCCGCATGAAGGCGCCGAAGCTGGCGGCTTTCGAGGCCACCGCCATAAAAGCCGTGACGGAGGTCGGGGCGCCCTGGTACACGTCCGGCGTCCACATATGGAAGGGCACGACGGCCAGCTTGAAGCTGAACCCTACGGCGATGAGGATCGTGGCGAAGAGGAGCAAGGGATCGTCCAGGCTCCGTCCGGCGATCGCGGCGGCGATGGCCGGGAGTTGCGTGCTGCCGGCCGAGCCGTACAGCAGCGAAATTCCGTAGAGCAGAATGCCGGATGAAAAGGCCCCGAGCACAAAGTACTTGGCCGAGGCTTCGAGCGACTTCGCCTCTCCCCGCTTGAGGCCGGCCATGACATAGAGGGAGAGAGACATGAGTTCGGTGCCGAGGTAGATGGTCAGCAGATCGGCGCCGGAGACCATGACCATCATGCCGGAGAGGGCGAGGAGAATGAATCCGTAGTACTCGCCGAGATAGATGCGTTCCTCTTTCAGGTACGGGAAGGACAGCAGAATCGTCAGTCCGGTCACGAAATAGAGGAGCAGCTTCCAGAAGCAGGAGTAATTGTCGATCACCACGAGCCCGCCGAACGCCGTCGTCGGCGAGCCGAAACGCGCGGCGGTCAATCCCATGCAAATGGCCATCGTGCCCAGGCTGAGCCAGGCCAGGCCATCCTTCTTGGATGACGGCGTGATCGGGTCCAACGCCAGGACCGCGCAAGCGGCGAAGACGACCAGCAATTCCGGCAGAATGGCGAACAGATCCTGAGCCGAGAGCATCATGGACGTGGCGCCTCCGTCGACTGGACGGTTTGTGCGGCCGGAACCGGCTCGATGACTGGGGTGATCTGACCGGTTGAGGTCGGAGACTCTTGCGGTCCGTGCGTAGCGCGGGCGACGACATTGGAGACCGAGGCGTGCATACGGCTCAGAATCGGATTTGGAAACAAGCCGATCCAGAAGACCAGGACGACCAGCGGAATCAGCGTCGCCATCTCGCGGCGATTCAGATCGGTCAGCTTGGGTAACTGATGAGGTGACGGGACGCCGAACGCGACCCGCTGGACCATCCAGAGCATGTAGGCCGCGGCCAGAATGATTCCGATCGAGGCGAGGGCCGCCGCGATCTTGCTCCAGAGGAACGTGCCGACCAGGATTAGGAACTCACCCACAAAACTGTTGGTGCCGGGGAGGCCCAGCGAAGAGAGGGAGAAAATCACCAGCAGCGTCGCATACTGCGGCATCGGTTTCGTCAGCCCGACATTGTCGGCAATCTGCCGGCTATGAGTCCGTTCATAGATCACGCCCACGCAGAGGAAGAGGCCGCCGGTGGTGATGCCGTGGTTGACCATCTGCATCACGGCGCCTTCGATGCCTTGCTGATTGAACATGAAGAGGCCGAGCGTCACAAAGCCCATGTGGCTCACGCTGGAGTAGGCGATGAGTTTCTTCAGATCCGCCTGGGCCAGCGCCATATAGGCGCCGTACACGATCGCGATGATCGAGAGAGCCACGATCATGGGCGTGAAATCCTTGGACGCATCCGGCAGCATGGGCAGGCTGAATCG
>MSXN01000007.1:454883-468696 GCA_002083555.1 Nitrospira sp. ST-bin5
TGGAGCCGAGGCGAATACGCTTGCTGGCTGAGTTGCACGATATCGAAGGTATGGCCGCCCTGGAAATAGAGCGCCAGAATCGCGACCAGCAGCAGAATGCTGCCTGCCAGCGTATACAGGAAGAACTTGATGGCGGCGTACAGCCGGTTCGGTCCGCCCCACACTCCGATGAGAAGATACATCGGGATCAGCATCGCTTCCCAGAACACATAGAACAGGACGAAATCCAATGCCGCGAAGACGCCGATCATGGCGGCTTCCATAATGAGCAGCATGGCCATGAAGCTGCTGACCCGCGTTTCGATCGAGCGCCAGGAGATCGTGACACAGAGCGGCATGAGCACGGTCGTCATCAGGACGAGCGGCAGGCTGATCCCGTCCAACCCCAGATGGTAATGAATGGGCGGGGACGTGATCCAGACCACATTCTCGGCAAATTGCATCTGGCTCGACGAGGCGTCGAACAGCCACCAGAGGGGAAGCGAGACCAGCAGATCAGCGACCGTGATCCCTAGTGCCACCATCCGGACGCTGGTCTCTTTGACGAAGAACAGCGCAGCCGCGCCTGCCAGCGGCAGGAAGATCAGCAATGTCAGCCAGGGAAATCCGCCCGATTGCATAGGACCTCAGAACACCAAAAAGACTGTCACAAGAATAACCATGCCAAGCGCCATCGCGAGCGCATAGTGCTGCGTCTGACCGCTTTGAACCAGGCGCAACAGCCATCCGCCCCAGGCGATCCCGCGGGCAATGCCGTTCACCGCGCCGTCGATCACGGCCACGTCGATCCGCTTCCACATGTCGGCGGCCACGGCAAAGGTTGGCTTCACGAACGCGCGATCATAGGCCTCGTCCACATACCACTTGTGCAGCGAGCCCTCGTACAACGTCTTCCATCGGCTGGCGAATTGATTCGGCAGTTGCGGATTCAACACGTAGACATAATAGGCTCCGGCAATCCCTGTCAGACCCATGAGGGTGGCGATGATCATGATCGCAAATCCAGCATCGCCGTGATGGGCTGCTACGGCTCCGCCGTGGGCAAATACCGGCTCAAGAAATTCGGGGATTCCGACGTACCCGGCTGCGATGCTCAAAACGGCGAGTACGATCAGCGGAAAGGTCATCGTGCTCGACGGCTCGTGCACATGCTTGGCGTGCTTCTTATCGACATGGGAGGGACCCCAGAACGTGACGAAGACCAGCCTGAAGCTATAGAACGCGGTCATCAGGGCCGTCAGCAATCCCAGTACGGTGAGCACCTGACCAAGGGGGCCGGAGGACCAGGCCGAGATCAGCAGATCGTCCTTACTGAAGAAGCCGGCGGTTAACGGGAAGCCGGCTAATGCCAGCGAGCCGACGATGAACGTCCAGTAAGTGACTGGCAGCTTGTCTTTCAGGCCGCCCATGTGGCGCATATCCTGTTCATGGTGGAGCGCGATGATCACCGAGCCGCAGCCCAGGAAGAGCAAGGCTTTGAAGGCGCCGTGCGTCAGCAAATGGTACATGCCGGCGCCGTAGGCGCCGAGACCGCAGGCCATGACCATGTAGCCGAGTTGGCTGACCGTCGAGTAAGCAACGACGCGCTTGATGTCGGTCTGAGTCAACGCGATGGTCGCGCCGAGGACCATCGTGGCGGCTCCGACCAGCGCGACCACGGTCATGGCGGTCGGCGACAAGTTGTAGAGGGGAGCCAGTCTGGCCACCATGAAGACGCCGGCGGTCACCATCGTGGCGGCATGAATCAACGCAGAAATGGGAGTCGGGCCCTCCATGGCATCCGGCAGCCAAACATGCAGCGGCACCTGCGCAGACTTGCCGACGGCGCCAGTAAACAACAGCAGGCAGATCAACGTAAATACCGACACATTCCAGGTTCCGCCGAAGGGGCCCAGCACATTCATGGTCAGATTGGCTGCTTCATGGGCTGCGGGGAAAATCTCCAGATAGTTCAGTGAGCCGAAGGAGTACCAGACCAGCAGGAGGCCCAGCATGAAACCGAAGTCTCCCACACGATTGACCAGAAACGCTTTGGTCGCCGCGGCGCAGGCCGGGGCGCGTTCATACCAATGGCCGATCAAGAGATACGAGCAGAGCCCGACCGCTTCCCAGAAGACGAACAACTGTAACAAGTTGTCGGCGAGCACCAGCATCAGCATCGAGAACGTGAACAGGGCGATGTAGCTGAAGAAGCGGGCATAGCCCGCTTCCCCGTGCATGTAGCCGATCGTGTAGATGTGGACGAGCGAACTGACGGTCGTGACCAGCAGGAGCATCACGACGGTCAGGCGGTCGAGATAGAGTCCGATGTGGATGTCGAGATGGCCGGACGTCAGCCAGGTATAGAGCGGTTGGCTGATCGGAGCGCCCTGGGCGACTTCAAAAAAAGCGAACAGGGACAGGAGCCACGACAGGACGACCGCCGGCACGGCGACGAGGTGCGCGCGTTCCTTGATACGGTTGCCGGCCAGACCCAGCACAAGGAAGGCAGCCAGCGGGAGCAATGGGATCAGCGCATACATCGTCGAGTTACCACTTCAGCAAATTGAACTGTTCTACGTTGATCGTGTCTTTGGCCCGGTGCAGGGCAATGATGATCGCCAATCCGACCGCCACTTCGGCGGCGGCCACGGTGAGGGCGAAGAAGACAAAGACCTGTCCGCCCAGATCGTGCAGATGTTCGGAGAAGGCCACGAAATTGATGTTGGTGGCGTTCAGCATCAATTCCACCGACAGCAGAATCGCAATGATGTTGCGGCGGATGAGCACGCCCACCAGGCCCGTCAGAAAGACGATGGCGCTCAAGACCAGATAGTAGGTAATGGGGATAGTCATGACGCCGGCGTCTCCGGGACTTCTCGCTTTGCTAGGACGATGGCGCCGATCATCGCCACCAGCAGGATGAGCGAGGCCACTTCAAACGGGAACAAGTAGGTCGAAAACAGAGTTTCTCCGATCGCCAACGTGTTGTCCCCGGTTTCGATATCCACCCGAGGCAAGGCGGCAGGCGGGGCGGACAGGCTGCCGGCCAGGAGCACGAAGAATTCGATGAGCAACGGCCCGCCGACAAATGCGGCAGCCCGCCACTGACTATGATAGCGATCGTCCGTCTTGAGATTGAGCAGCATGACGACAAAAAGGTACAGGACCAGGATGGCGCCGGCATACACGATGATCTGGACGGCCGCCAGAAATTCGGCGTGCAGCGTCACGTACAGCCCCGCCACGTGGAAGAACATGATGAGCAGCGAGAGGGCGCTGTAAATCGGATTTCTGAACGCCACGACGAGCACTGCTGTGAGGGCGATCACACCGGCGAAATATCCAAAAAACAAGTGCTCCACGTCGTTTCCTCTAAGGCTGTGCCCTGTCGTCTGACGGGCACAGATTCATCACAGCCCGGCGGCTCCGCGTGAGAGCCGGGGTCCCATCAACGGCCCGGCCTCAATTCGGTTTCTGCGGCACGTGCTTGAACGCCACATTAAAGAAGGCGACGTTCGGGTGCTGGAGCTCCAGCCGCTTTTCACGGACGGGGAACGACCGGTCGCCGATGGCGAGCAGTTGCTGTTTGTTCAACTGGAGGTCGCGCTTGTCGTAGACCGCCCACTCGAACTCTCTGGTCATGCCGAGCGCATCGACCGGACAGGCATCGACGCACATGCCGCAAAACAGGCAGCGGGTCATGTCCATGTAATATTCTTTGGAGTAACGCTTTGTAGGCTCCTCAGGAACTTCCGCGCTCACGACGCGAATCACGCGTGACGGGCAGGCGGCTTCGCAGAGGTCGCATCCGACGCATTTCTCCGTCCCGTCGTCGTAGCGCAGGAGCGCAAGCATGCCGCGGTAGTTGTCCGGCAGGGTTCGCTTTTCATGCGGATACTGCAGCGTGATGGGCTTGTAGTGAATGAGATGCGACATCGTGGCCTTCATCCCGACCAGGAGTTCATAGAACGTCATGGTCTTGATCCAGTCGATGATGCGCTCTGTCGTCGTTGCCTGGGCCATAGTCGTCGGCGGTCTTACTTGAACTGGTTATAAATGTACATGGCGATGGCCGTTACCACGATGTTGGCCAACGCGATCGGGAGCATGACCTTCCAGCCGAACTTCATCAGCTGGTCGTAGCGCAGGCGCGGCAGCGTGGCGCGCAACCAGAAGAACAGAAACAGGAAGCCGTACACTTTCACGGTGAACCAGGCCACCCCTTCGATCCAGGCGAAGGGCTCCAGTCCGATATGCGCGAGAATGGTGCCGGGATAGGGCGCATTCCATCCGCCGAGGAATAGGGCCGCTGCGACGCAGGAGACCAACACCATGTTGGCGTATTCCGCGATGAAGAAAAATGCGAAGCGCATGCCGCTGTATTCGGTGAAGAAACCGGCCACCAGCTCGCTCTCGGCTTCGGGCAGGTCGAAGGGCACGCGATTCGTTTCCGCGACGGCGGAGATCACGTACACGACGAACGCGAAGATCTGCGGAGCCGGAAAGGCGAACACATACCAATGCCAGAAGCCGCCCGCCTGGGCATCGGTGATCTTCACCAGGCTGAGCGAGCCGGCCATGATCAGGACGCCCACTATGGCCAGGCCGACGTTCAATTCGTAGCTGATGATCTGCGCCGCCGACCGGAGTCCGCCGAGCAGCGAGTACTTGCTGTTGGAGGCCCAGCCGCCCAGGATGATCCCGTAGGCGCCGATCGAGGCAAAGGCCAGAATATAGAGCACGCCGATATTGATATCGCTGATGACGAAGGGCTTGATGGTCATCCCGAAGAGCTGGATGGTTTCATTCGGGCCGAAGGGAATGACCGCAAAGCCGATCAGGGCCGGTACCATCGCGAGAATCGGCGCGAGGCTGAACATGAACTTATTGGCGCCGGCCGGGACGATGTCTTCTTTGAAGAAGAGCTTCAATCCGTCGGCGATCGGCTGAAGAATGCCGTAGGGGCCGACTTCCATGGGGCCCATCCGATCCTGCATCCATCCGAGCACTTTCCGCTCGGCGAGCGTCAGGATCATCACGGTGAGCATCACAATGCCCATGACCGCGGCGATTTGTGCGAGCGAGACAGCGAGACGCAAGCTGAGTTCAGTCACGATGACACCCCTGGATTAGCGACCGTCAACATCGACACAGTTTTCTCACGACACTTTCACCATCGAGACCGAGGTCGTCCGGATATACGGCACCTTGGTTTCGGTATCGATGACACAGGCAAACAGGTTGTTCACTTCCTGGCTGAAATGGTCCGGAAACCAGGCGTGGCCTTCCGGTACCCGGTCCGCGACTTTGACTTCCGCGGTCACTTCGCCCTGCGAATTGGAGAGACGGACGCGGTTGCCGTCGACCAGGCCAAACCGAGCGGCATCGCGCGGACTGATACGCAAGGAGCTCCGGCCTTCGATTTGGATCAGCCCCTTCGATTTGGTCGATAACTTGCCCGAGTGGAACAAGCTCTGCACGAGTTCAATCTGTACGGTTCCGTCCGGACGGGACGGGGTGCGCGGCATCTGATAGCGTCCGGCGAGGTCCCGTTCAAAGCCCTGACTGAGATAGCGATCCATCGTCGCGCGATCGACTTTCGCGGGGACCGGAGCCGGTCCTAACGAGCCGTATCCCGGGATCAGGCTGCGAATCTCCTTCAAGATCTCACGGCTCTCGCTGTAGTCCAGCGGGGTCCCGAGCAACCCCGAGAGGGCGGAGAAGATTTCCCAATCCGGACGGGCTTCGCCGACCGGCTCGACGGTCTGCCGGACCGCCTGGACGTGGCCTTCCGTATTGGTAAACGTGCCGTCTTTTTCGAGCGACGAGCAGACCGGCAGGACGACATGGGCCAGCGCGGCGGTGTCGGTCAAGAAGAGTTCCTGGCAAACCAGCAGTTCCAGCTTGTCGAGCGACTCGCGCACTTCTACCGGAGCCGGCAGGCTGGCCAGGGGGTTTTCGCCGACGATGAACATCGCTTTAAGCTGGCCGGATTTGGCGCGGGCCAGCATGTCGATCAGTGTATGGCCAGCAGTAGACGGTGGCGCTTCTTTCCAGATGTCCACGACCCGGTCTCGTCCGCTCTTGTCGGTCACATCGACAGGACCCGGCAGGAATTCGGCGACCGCGCCCATTTCAATCGCGCCCTGGTCGTTGTTTTCTTCCGCCAGCGGAGCCAGTCCGCATCCCGGCTGATCGAGCTTCCCCAGGAGGAGCAGCAGATCCAGGAGATTCATGGCGCCGGCATAGCCCTGATCGCTGCGCAAGAGACCCTGTCCTGTGACGACGACGAGGCGCTTCCCTTTGGCCAGTGCCTGCGCGGCGGCGGCATAGGATTCCTGGCCTGCTCCCGTGGCGGCCTGGATGTCCTGCCAGGACAATTGTTGCAACTGTGCCGTGACGGCGGTCACAAAGCTTAATCGTTGTTGCGTCAGATCGGCGGCGACCAGGTTCTGTTCGACGACCGCTTTCTGCAAGCCGAGGATGGCGGTACGGAACAGTGTGGGTGACACGCAGAAATGGTGCTGCGAGAGATTCGCGATGTTGCTGATCGTGCCGATCGCCGGCAGCAGCGATTCGATGGTGACCAGCGTCGCCTGGCGCTTCTTGACCGCTTCTTTGATCGCAAGGCCGGTGATCGGATTCGTTTCCGTGATGTTCGTCCCGACCAGTACCAGGACGTCGGCGGCTCCGAGATCTTCGAAGGTCACAGTCCAACGATGCGTGCCCTGCACCCGGCGCATGGCCTGTATGCTGTTCATCTGCCCGTACCGGGCGCTGCTGTCGAGATGGTTGGTGCCGAGCGTCAGCCGCATGAATTTCTGGAAGAGATACAGCTCCTCATTCGTGCATCGGCCGGTGATCAGACCTCCGAAGGCCTGGCCGCCGTGTGCCTGTTTGATCTGGCCGGCTTGCTCGGCAATGAACTCCAGCGCCTCTTCCCAGGTGGTTTGCACCAGGGTGCCGTTCTTGCGGATCAAGGGATGCGTGAGCCGCTCGGGATGGCTGGTGGCGTGAAAGCCGAAGAACCCCTTGGCGCAGAGATCGCCGTTGTTGCGTCCGGCGCCGTAGGCGGAGTTGACCTCGATCAGCTGATTGGTCTTGGTCTGGACAGTGATCTGGCACCCGTCGCCGCAATAGCCGCAGATCGTCTCGGCCCGTTTCAGCATCCAGGGCCGGTATTCGTACATGGACAGGCGGCTGGTGATCGCACCGACCGGACAGATCTGTACGCAGCCTCCGCAGAACTCGCAATCCAGCGGATGGGCGCCGAAATGCTTGATCTCCGTCATCGTCCCGCGGCCGACCGGGGCCAGGGCTTTGACGTCCATCACTTCGTCGCAATACCGGACGCAGCGCAGGCACTGCACGCAGCGGTTCATCTGCGTTTCGATCAACGGGCTGAAATATTCTTTCTGGAAAATACGCTTGGTCTCGGCGAACCGGCTCGTGGTCGCGGTGTACTGATGGGAGAAGTCTTGCAGGTCACACTTGCCGCCCTGGTCGCAGACGGGACAGTCCAACGGATGATTCGCGAGAATGAATTCCAGCACGGACTTATGGGCGTCGTTCACGACCGTCGTCGCGGTCCGGACGCTCATGCCTTCCGCGACCGGCGTGCTGCAGGCCGTCTGGAGCTTGGGCATCTTCTCAATTTCGACCAAGCACATGCGGCAGTTGGCGTCCGGCTTGAGTTTGGGGTGATAGCAGAAGTGCGGAATCATCGCCCCCACGCGCCGTGCGGCTTCGATCAGGAGGGTGCCTTTCGGCACGCTAATGGTGTGGCCGTCGATCGTCACGCGAACTGTTTCAGACGTATTCGGCATAGTCTCAGTGTCTGGTTCCAACGGATTCCGGGCGGATCAAATTGGCCGCCTCGGCTTCGTGAATCAACGTTACGTATTCGTGCCGCCAATGTTTCAACGTGCTCATGATCGGCGATACCTCGGCATCGCCGAAGGCGCAAACTGTGCGGCCGGCGATGTTCTTGCACAGATCTGTGAGGGTTTCAAGGTCTTGCATCTGGCCGCGTTTGGCCATAATCCGGCGCATGGTCTGCACAAGCCAGGAACTGCCTTCCCGGCAGGGACTGCACTTGCCGCAGGACTCGTGATAGAAAAATTCCATCAGCCGGAGCGCGGCCCAGACCATGCTGGTGCCTTCTTCCATGACCGTGACCCCGCCGGAGCCAAGCATCGAGCCGGCCGCCGCGACGGATTCAAAGTCCAGCTTCACATCCAGGTGATCGGGCGTCAGGAACGGGGCCGAGGCTCCGCCCGGGATAAAGGCTTTCAACGGCTTGTCCGATCGCATTCCCCCGGCATGCTCGAACACCAGTTCACGAATCGTCACACCCATCGGCAATTCATAATTGCCCGGACGCTTCACGTGGCCGCTGACGCAGAAGACCCGTGTGCCGGTGCTCTTGGGCGGCGAGCCGATGGAGGCAAACCATTCCGGTCCCCGAGACAGAATATGCGGCAGGTTGGCTAGCGTCTCCACGTTGTTGACAACCGTCGGCTTGTTGTAGAGACCGTGGGTAGCCGGAAACGGCGGCTTCACGCGCGGAAGGCCGCGCTTGCCTTCCAGGGATTCCAGCAGCGCCGTTTCTTCTCCACAGATGTAGGCGCCGGCGCCGCGATGGACCCAGACGTCCACAGTAATGCCGGTGCCGAGGATGTTCTTGCCGATGTATCCGGCGGCGCGGGCTTCGCCGATGGCTCGTTCCAGGATCTTGGACCCGAGGACCATTTCGCCGCGGATATAAATGTAGGCGGACTGGGCGCCGATCGCGTAGCAGGCCAGCACAATCCCTTCGAGCACCTGGTGCGGATCCCGCTCCATGAGCTGCCGGTCCTTAAACGTTCCGGGTTCGCTTTCGTCGGCGTTGCAGCAGAGGTAGCGCGGGCCTTGATAATCTTTTGGGAGAAATCCCCACTTTACGCCGGTCGGGAAGCCGGCGCCGCCCCGGCCGCGCAGACCGGACTTCATGACCGTGGTGGTCACGTCAGTCGGCGCGAGCTTGCCAAGCGTGTTGCGCAGGGCCTGATAGCCGCCGGTCTTTTCGTAGTCGGCCAGCGACCCGGTGTATCCGGGCTGCATCATATTTTTCAGAAGGACGAGTTCGTGTTTCGGCATCTCAACAACCCGTTGTTCGTGAAGCGTCTCTCGTGAAGCGCGATCCGGACCGGTTCCTATTTGCGAACGACGAGATACGCTTCACGCTTCACGCTCCCGGTTTCGCTGATTCCGGCCACATGTAAGGGCCGCTTTTCAACGGGCTGGTTCCGGCGGTCCGGAGATCCGCCAGGATCTTGTCCACCTTCTCTTCCGTCAGTCGTTCATAATAATCGTCATTGATCTGCATCATCGGCGCGGTGCCGCAGGCTGCCAGGCATTCGACGGCGGTCAGCGTAAACAGACCGTCTGCCGTCGTTTCGCCGGGAGCGATTCCGAGTTTGGTCTTCATCCAGCCGATCACGGTGTCCGACCCGACCAGCGCGCACATGAGGGATTTGCACACCTGGATATGGTGAGTGCCGACCTTCTTGAGGTTCAGCATCGTATAGAAGGTCGCGGTCTCATAGACCTGCGGCGGCGTCAGCTTCAGCAGGCCGGCAATCTCCGTCATCGCCGCTTCCGTCACATAGCCCGGTTCGCGCTGTGCCAGGTACAAGAGCGGAATCAGCGCGGAGCGCTTCACCGGGTAGCGGGACAGGATCTCCGCGATTTCGTCTTTATATTTCTCTGATAGTGTCATGCCGTTGATCGTCTCTCGTCCTGCGTCTAGGTCCTCGTCGACCGTTTCCTACCGATCGCACTCTCCCATCACAATGTCATAAGAGCCGAAGATCGTGATGATGTCGGAAATCAAATATCCCCGCGCCATGTGGTCGAAGGCGCCCATGTGGACGAAGGAGGGGGAGCGGATCTTCAATCGATAGGGACGGGGGCTGCCGTCGCTGATGATAAAGAATCCCAACTCGCCCTTCGGAGCTTCGGTGGCGCAATAGGTTTCGCCTTTCGGCGGCTTGAATCCCTGCGTGAAGATAATGAAATGGTGGATCAGGCTTTCCATGTCCCGCATCACTTGTTGCTTGGGGGGCGGGATGTATTGCGGCACATCCGCCATGATGGGTCCTTGGGGCATTTGATCCAGGCACTGCGCAATGATTCTGGCACTCTGACGCATTTCTTCCATCCGGACCCAGTACCGGTCGTAGGTGTCGCCATGTTTCCCGAGCGGCACGTCCCACTCCACCCTGTCGTAGACTCCGTACGGTTCCAGCTTGCGAATATCGTAGTCGACTCCGGAGCCGCGCAAGGTGGGGCCGGTGAGGCCGAAATTGATCGCGTCTTCTCCAGAAATGACGGCCACATTTTTCGTGCGCCCGACCCAGATGCGGTTGGACGCGATAAGCGAATCGTATTCTGCGACTTTCTGCGGAAACGTGCTCAGGAACGCGCGAAGCCGCAGGACCAACTCCGGCGTGAAGTCGCTGTCGACTCCGCCGATCCGATAATAATTGAGCGTCAGACGGGCGCCGCAGAGCTGTTCGAAGAGATCCAGGAGGATCTCGCGCTCGCGGAAGGTCCAGAAGAAGACAGTCATGGCGCCGATGTCGAGCGCTTGCGTGCCCAGCCAGAACAGGTGGCCTATGATGCGCTGCATTTCCGCCACCAGTGTGCGGATATATTCGGCACGCTCCGGCACAGTGATGTCGAGCAGCTTTTCCACGGCCCGGACGTAGGCGTAATTGTTGGCCATGGCGCAGACGTAATCGAGCCGGTCGGTATGCGGAATGACCTGCATGTACGCCAGGCCTTCGGCCAGCTTTTCGACGCCGCGGTGGAGATAGCCGAGATCCGGCGTCGCTTTCACAATGCGTTCCCCGTCGAGTTCCAGCACGACGCGCAACACGCCATGGGTGCTGGGGTGTTGCGGCCCCATGTTCAAGAGCAATTCTTCCCGGCGTCGCGATCCGGGAGCGCCGTTTGTGGCAATGAACGGTTTCTTTTCCGTTTCCGTATACTCGCCTTCGGTCATCTCTTCCGGCGCTTCGTCGAGGCGCGGAATAAAATCGAACTGGCTGCGCCAGCCGCGGCCCTCCGTGGGGAAATCCTTCCGGAGCGGGTAGCCTTCGGCGTAGTCTTCCGGCATGAGAATTCGGCGGAGGTCCGGATGTCCGGAAAAGATAATGCCCATCATGTCGAAGACTTCCCGCTCGAGAAATTCCGCGCCGCGCCACACGCTCGTCACTGAAGGAAGTGATGGATTGTCTTCGGTCACACGGGCTTTCACGCGGATACGGCGGCCGTGAGGCAGAGACAGCAAATGATAAATCACTTCGAACCGGTTCTGGTCTGTGGGGTAATCCGCAGAGCAGATATCGGTAATGTGGTCGAAGGCCATCTCGGGCGCGTCGTGCAGGTAGCGGGCGACCGTCAGCATGTCTGACGCGCGCACCTGGGCGACCATCTCACCGCGGCCTGTGTCGAGATCGACGGAGAGCACGGCGTCAGGAAATTGTGCGACGAGTGTATCGACGATCGCTTGCGACATTACTTCACGAATACCTTTTCGCGTTGAATCTTCTCTTGGAGTTTCAGCAACCCATCCAGCAGCGCCTCCGGCCGCGGCGGGCAGCCCGGCACGTAGACATCCACCGGAATGATTTGATCCACGCCCTGTACCACCGCGTAGCTGTTGTAGTGATTGCCGGAAGTGGCGCAGGAGCCCATCGAAATCACATAGCGCGGCTCCGGCATCTGGTCGTAGATCCGGCGGATCACGGGAGCCATCTTGCGGGTGACCGTGCCGGCAATGATCATCAGATCCGACTGGCGCGGGGAGGCGCGGAACACGCCGGCTCCGAACCGGTCGAGATCGTAGCGGGACGACACGCTGGCGATCATCTCGATCGCGCAGCAGGCGAGGCCGAAGGTCATCGGCCAGAGAGCCGACTTCCGCGCCCAGTTCACGACCGCATCCAGGTTTGTCGTGAGGATATTGGCTTCGAATTGTCGTTCTAAAAAACTCATCTTTTCCTCTTCACCTTCCTAGCGAGAATGCGTGAGCGGGTAGCGGCGATCAACCCATTCGCCCGCAGCGGAAGGGACCCACTGGGGGATGGGTGGAGCGAGGACGAATAGGTTGGTCGCCGACAGGACCCGCTCAATCCCATTCGAGTGCCCCCTTTTTCCAGGCGTACCAGAACCCGACGACCAAGATGCCGATAAAGGTCACCATTTCGGCGAGACCGACGAATCCGAGCTTGGAAAACGCCACGGCCCAGGGGAACATGTAGACGATCTCAATGTCGAAGATCACGAACAGCATCGCGATGATGTAATAGCGCATCGGGATCTGGACGCGGGCGTCTTGAAACAGCGGACTGCCGCTCTCATAGGGCGCCAGTTTGGCCCGGTAGGGACGGCTCGGTCTCACAAACCACCCGGCCAGCAGCGACACGGCCCCGAAGGCGATCGCGATCCCGATAAACAGGAGGATCGGAAGATAGTTCGCTGGAACAGCGGCGTTACCCATGAAAGCCCCGTGAAACGTGAAACGTGAAGCGTGAAACGTTGTCGGAGTCCGGATGCCGAATCATTCCCATATTCCTCATGCGGCCGAGCGCGCGGCAAGGGCTTCGCCGAAGAAGGGTTTGAATTGCAACCCGTCGAGCGTCGGCTTCTCAATGCCCTTGTGTTGAATGAGCACTTTGAATGTTCGGCCCATTCCTTCCGGTCGCACCAGATGAATGGCCGCGCGAAACTCGGCGCCTTCCGGGTCCATCCTTGAGAGAAAATCTTCAAGGCCGAGCCCCATCAGGAAGCTCATCTGATTGGTAAAGCCCGTCACATGCAGGCCGTGCTCTTCGCCGACGGTGGCGAGGGTCGAAAAGTCCACGTGGGACGTCATGTCCTGGAGGCCGACCCGCTCATAAGGATTTTCCGAGGTCATCTGCGAGTAGTAACAGAGCAGCGTTCCCTTCGCGCGTTCGGGTCCGTAGAGATCCTGCGCCGTGTGGCCGTAATCGATCGTAATCGCCAGCCCGCGATCGATCGCGCGGGCGACCTGCTCCATCCAGCGCACCGCAGCGGTGTTGATTTCGGTTTGATAGCCGTCCGGGAGCGACAGCTTCAGGTTGGTCAGATACTGTTGAACCTCCGGCGACGACAGGGGGCGGAGGCATTCAACGAATCCGGTGCCGTCATAGTCGACGTAGATTTCCTGGGCCTGGCCGTTCTCGATCTGGATTCGATGGACCGGAAACGCATCGGGAAGCTCGTTGCTGAAACACAGGCCGGCGACGCTCTGTTCGGCCAGCGAATCGAGTCCTTCGAGCCAGGTAATACGACCCGGTTCACAGAGCCCGTGCAGCAGATTCCGGCGTTGCAACTCCTGCATCGCCGGGCTGCGCTCAATGAGCACATAGCGGAGGCGCTGGCTGAACGAGTCGTCCGGATTCATGCGGCAGGCCGACAGGAAATGCTTGGCCAGTAAGCCTTTCCCCGGTCCCATTTCGACGACGGTGAAGGGATCGGGATGTCCGAGGAACGCGTCGAGTTGCCTGGCCTGTTTCGCCAGCGCTTGGCCGAGAATCGGGTGGACGTCCGAACTGGTATAGAAGTCGCCGGACCAGCCGATGCGTTCGGCGCCGGACTCCGGCGGACGCATGTAGTAGCCGAATTGCGGATGATAGAGCGCCAGTTCCATAAAACGGACGAAGGGTATCGGACCCGAGGCGGCAATCTCGGCGGTCATGGCGGCAACAAGTTCAGGATGCCCGATCGTCACAAAGAAGTCCGTTTCTCTGCTGACAAGGCG
>MSXN01000007.1:468757-494933 GCA_002083555.1 Nitrospira sp. ST-bin5
AAAAAGTGGGCTAGAGTAGCCTTCCAGGCTTCGCTAAGTCAAGGCGAAATCAGTGAGAAAAGCGGTGTGCTCGCATGGATTTTTGCTGATGGCAGTGGGCCAATTGCGACCGAAATGGGGGGAGGGTTCCTGTGAGGTATTCAGCCTAGGTTCCGTGACACTTTTTATACTTTTTCCCGCTTCCGCAGGGGCAGGGATCGTTCCGGCCGACTTTATCGTCGACCCGCTCTACGGTCCGGGGAGCTTCGGCGGCTTCGCCGCGGTTGAGTGTGAGGGTAGGCTGCGGCCGCGAGATGACCGGCGGGGGCGGCGGCGGCGCGGCTTGTTGTTGCTCAGGAACGGCCTCTTGCTTCACGGCCTGGACGCGGAATAGCCGTTCCAGCGCATCCGATTTGACCCGCTGCATCATGCCGGCGAAGAGGTCGTAGCCTTCCTTCTTGTATTCGATCAGCGGATCCTTCTGCCCATAGCCGCGGAGGCCGATGCCGTCGCGAAGATGATCCATGCCGAGGAGGTGATCTTTCCAATGGTGGTCGATGACCTGGAGCATGAAGGTTTTTTCCAGGAAGCGCATCAGCTCCGAGCCCAGCTCCTGTTCCTTCCGCTCGTAGCCGTCGTGCACGAGTTTCTTGAGATCTTCGATGAGTGCGTCGCGGCCGAGGTCGCGGAGCGAATCGCCATGGTCCTGCTTGCCCTGCGTGATGTCGAGCCCGAATTGGCCGTGCATCATCTCGACGAGGCCGGGCATGTCCCATTCTTCCGGATATTGTTCGGCCGGACAGAAGACGGCCATGGCGGAGTCAATCAGGCCCGACATCATGTCGAGCAGATCGGCTTTCAGATTTTCGCCGGCCAGCACGGCATGGCGGTGCTGATAGATGACTTCGCGCTGCTTGTTCATCACATCGTCATATTCGAGCAGCTGTTTGCGAATCTCGAAGTTGTGCGCCTCGACTTTCTTCTGCGCATTGGCGATGGCGCGGGTGACCATGCCATGTTCGATGGGCACGCCTTCTTCCATCCCGAGTTTCAGCATCAACTGCGAGACGCGCTCGGAGGCGAAGATCCGCATGAGATCGTCTTCGAGGGACAGGTAAAATCTGGACGATCCGGCATCGCCTTGACGGCCGGCGCGGCCGCGCAACTGGTTGTCGATGCGGCGGCTCTCGTGCCGTTCGGTGCCGAGGATGTGCAAACCGCCGGCGGCGACGACTTCCTGTTTGTTCTTCTCGCAGTCGCTACGGATTTCTTCGAAGATTTCCAGCTTGCGCGATTCCGGCAGGTTTTCTTCGCGGTAGAGGATCTGTTTGAACATGAAGTCGGCGTTGCCGCCGAGGAGAATGTCGGTGCCGCGGCCCGCCATGTTGGTGGCGATGGTGACAGCGCCTTTGCGTCCCGCCTGGGCGACGATTTCCGCCTCGCGTTCATGCTGCTTCGCGTTGAGGACGTTGTGTTTGACCCCGTTCCGGTTCAACAAGCCGGAGAGTTTTTCGGACTTCTCAATGGAGATCGTGCCGACGAGGACCGGCTGTCCGCGCTCATTGCAGTCCTTGATTTCCTCGACGATGGCCGCAAACTTTTCTTTTTCCGTTCGGTAGACCACGTCGGCATAGTCGAGGCGGACCATCTTGCGATTGGTCGGAACCACGTTCACATCGAGATTGTAAATCTTGGCAAACTCCGCGGCTTCCGTGTCGGCCGTACCGGTCATGCCGCCGAGCTTTTTGTACATGCGGAAGTAGTTCTGGAACGTGACGGAGGCCAGCGTCTGATTCTCATTGGCGATCTTCACGCCTTCTTTGGCTTCCACGGCCTGGTGCAGCCCGTCGCTCCAGCGGCGGCCCGGCATGAGGCGCCCGGTGAATTCATCGACGATGATGACCTCGCCGTCTTTTACCACATAATCGACATCCCGCTTGTAGAGCGCATAAGCCTGGAGCGCCTTGACGACGTGATGGACGAGGTCCATGTTGTCCGGATCGTAGAGGTTGTCCACGCCCAGGAGCTTCTCAACCCGGATGTTGCCCTCTTCCGTCAATGAGGCGGTCTTGGTTTTCTCTTCGATCGTAAAATCGTGTTCCGGCTTCAGCTGCGGGATCACGGAGTTGATCCGGTAATACAGATCGGTGGTCTGATCGGTCGGGCCGGAGATAATCAACGGGGTGCGGGCTTCGTCGATCAGGATGCTGTCCACCTCGTCGACGATCGCGAAGTTCAGCTCGCGTTGCACGCATTGGCCCAATTCGCTCACAATCAGGTTATCGCGCAGATAATCGAACCCGTACTCGTTGTTGGTCCCGTAGGTGATGTCGGCGTGATACGCCTCCCGCCTCGTGCAGGGGCGGAGAGACTGCAGACGCTTGTCTGCGGCATCGTACGTCGGATCATAGAGAAACGACGCGTCGTGCTGGATGATGCCGACGGACAATCCCAGCGCATGGTACAGCTGCGCCATCCATTGGGCATCGCGCTTGGCGAGGTAGTCGTTCACCGTAATCAGATGAACGCCCTTGCCTTCGAGCGCATTTAGATAGATCGGCAGGGTCGCGACGAGCGTCTTGCCTTCACCGGTCTTCATTTCCGCGATCCGGCCCCGGTGCAGGATCATGCCGCCGATGAGCTGGACATCGAAATGGCGCATGTTCAGCCGGCGGCGGGACATCTCGCGGCAGACGGCAAATGCCTCGGGCAGAATATCGTCGAGCGTCTGGCCGTCGGCCAGGCGCTGTTTGAAGGCCGGAGTTTTTCCGACCAGATCCTGATCCGACAAGGGCGTAAGGCTGGACTCCAAGTCGTTGATGCGCGCGACAACGGGCATCAACGCTTTGATTTCACGGTCGTTCTTACTGCCGAAGACGAGATTCAGGAGTTGTGTCAGCATAGAGGACGTCGTCAAGTCATAAGGATAGTACTTGCGGGAGAGGTCGATCTACCGCACAAAATAGTCCGCGCAGTATACAGCAAACTTTTTACGAATCCTACCAGGAAGGTAGGGATGGCGATCCGGCACCGTCTGTCTTGACTCTCCCCCCCAGCCTCCAGTACCATCCGCTCGCCGGTCCTGTTACAGTGTGAGATACGATGCACAGTGTGATCACACGATCCCTCGCTTGTTTCCTGATCCTGTCAATTCTTTTGGTCGGGGGCCTTGCCTCGGCACAATCGATCTCGCACGAGTCACACCATAATACCCACCATCAGAAAGCCACCCATAGCACGTCCCTCTGTACCTGGATGTGCGCGGCCGGGAACGTTTTAGACCCCGGCACCGTTCCATATCTCATCGATCTTTCCCCTGTGGCCTGGTCTGAACCGCACAGCACGATTTCAATCCTCCCTAGCCCTCTTCATCAAACGACTTCTCGCGGGCCTCCCTCTCTTTCAGTCTCATAGTCTGCTACCTGCAGGAATGACTGATTCATGGGGCGCTTCTCTCACGTTGAATGTGGGAGAGTGGCGTTCCAACAACTGAAAGCGAGAGGATCATGAATAAACCACTCTTACGTGTTGAAGAGGCGGCGGAAGCGCTGGCCGTCAGCCGATGGACGATCTACCGCTGGGTGGAGCAGGGCCGTTTGGAAGGCACCAAGATCGGTCGCGGCAGTCTGCGGGTCTTTAGCCGGTCGATCGAGAAACTTGTTGAACAGAACCGGACGGATGATGTGTCTTCCGGCTTGTTCGTTCAGAGCAGAGCGCTGTCTCCTGCGAGTTCCGCTGTTGGCTGAATGTGCAGATCCGAATGCTGGCGGATGTGTTGGACGATTTGTGTGCTGAGTCTTTATTGTGTGCTTCTTGAGGTTGCATGATGGTTGCTGAGAAGTGTGAGGGAGTGCCGTATTCTGCCTGGGGTGTGTCGTTAGGCGTGCATGCCTTGATTGTCGGGTTGGCCTTCATGATTACGGCTCAGGTCCAGCCGATTCTCAAGGAGGAAATCTTTCAGTGGGAGGTTGCGCTGGTTCAGCCTTCACCGGACGCGCCTCGCACCGAGACGGTGCAATCCACCCCGGCTGTTCAGCCGTCGAAGCCGTCCCCGGTTCGGACCATTCAGACCGCGCCGCCTGTAGAGTCGACGTCTGACATGGTCATGACCCGCGTGGCCACACCGTACAGCCCCGAGATCGTCCACCCCACGATTGCACCGCCTAAGCCGGAGTCCGTGCAGGAAATTGTTCAGGCAAAGGTCCAACCGGTCGCGCCGCAAGAAACGAAGAAAGAAGAGATCAAAAAGGAAGAGGTGAAGCCGCAGGAAGTGATGAAGCCGGAACCGGTAGCGCAAGAGCAACATCAGGCGCCTGTCGCCAGGGAAGTATCGCCGCCGGTTGAATCGGCTGCAACGGCGCAGGCCTATGAGCCTCCCGCGCCGTCCCGCGCGCATCATGCGGAGTCCGCTCCTGTGATTCATCATGAGAGCCCGTCTCCGGACGAAGCAGCTCCTGAATGGCGGCCGCTCATGGCGGTGAGGGAAGGGGCTGCCAAGACGATGCCCGAGCCGGCCGCCGCTTCGGCTGCGCAGGCGGCGGCAGAATCGACTACGGTAGCCGCTGCCGCTCCGGCCCAGGCCCCGCCTCACCATGCCAATGCGCCGGTCGTCGCCAACGCGGCTGCCGTTCGCCCGGCGACGAAGGCCGACAATGCTTGGCTGGCGGAGTCGCTCGGCCGGCGCATCAAGGAGCTGACGCGCTATCCCAGCTCCGCTCGTCTGAACGGATCGGAAGGGAAAGTCGTGTTGCGCGTGGTCCTCCGCGCCGACGGGCATTTGGTCGATGTGGTAGTGCATCGGAGTTCGGGCCACGACGTGCTCGATCGCGCGGCGATGGAGACCGTTCGATTGGCTTGTCCCATCCATATGAAACAGGCCTTGAGCGCGGCGGAGGTGGCCGTGTATGTGCCCATCGTCTATAGCCTTGCAGGGTAGGAATTATCCATGAGACGCATGACACAAATATTGAAGAGCCGAACGGTAGGGCACGTCGGGGTTGCCGGTAACTTGTTGCTCTGTGCCGCGATTGCGTTGGCCGAACCTGCGCCATCGTTTGTGCTCGGTCCCAAAGTGACGACAGACCGTAAAGTACGGAGCGTCGTGGGGCCCTCCGTCCGGATCGATGACCAGGGGCACATCTCTCTTGCCTGGGTCGAGGAAGAGAAGGAGACTCGCACGGTGCTGTACTCACGCATCGAGAAGGCCGGGGTTTCCATCGGCGAACTTGTGCGTGTGAACGGCCCGGGTGAGGTGCCCTATAGCCGTCAGGAGGCGCCGGCGCTGGCCGTATCCGGGGATGACGTGCTTATGACCTGGGCCGTGACCCATCCGAAGATGACGCCGGACAGGCCCTTCTCCAACGATCTCCGTCTCAGCCGATCGACCGATGGCGGGAAAACCTTCCAGCCGTCGGTGTTGGTGAACGACGATCAGCAAGTCATCGGCCATAGTTTCGATTCGATCCATGTGGCGCCCGACGGCGTCGTCCACATGGCCTGGATCGACGGGCGAGAGGGCAAGAAAGAATCCGGCACGTTTACGGCGCGTTCTACCGATCGTGGGCGCACAGCCGAAAAGAATCTCAAGGTCGATGAAAATACCTGTGTGTGTTGCCGGACATCCATGACCAGCAGTTCTGACGGGACGCTGTATGTCGCCTGGCGGAAAATTCTCCCGGGGGATCTCCGCGAGACCGTCGTGGCGCGCTCGACCGACGGAGGCCGGACATTTGCGGCTCCGGTGATCGTCGGCCATGATCGATGGGTATTCCCCGGTTGTCCGCACCGACCGGCGTCTGTGGGGACGGATCGCCAGGGGCGCCTCTATGTGGTGTGGTACACGGAAGGGTCGGATGAAACTCCCTCGATCTATCTGGCCTATTCAGACGACAAGGGCGAGACCTTTTCGCCAAAACAGAAATTGAATCTCTCCAAGGGCACCTTCCCGGACCATCCGCAGATGGCGGTCGATCCCGAGGGCCGGCTGATCATCGTGTGGGAAGAACAGTCGCCGGTCCGGCGCGAAGTCGTGATGAGTGTGTCCCTTGATCGCGGGCAGACGTTCAGCGCACCGCAGAAGTTGAACGAGAAGAAGGGGCAAACGCCGGCGCTCTCCATCAATGCGCAGGGGCTTGCCGCACTGGCCTGGATGGAACACGCGATGCCGGCGCATCGTATCGTGGTGCAAACGATCCAGATGCCGGCGACTCAGACCATTGCGAGGCAGGAGCCGTAGCAGGATGCGGATAGGATTGACGCGAATCGGAATAGCCGCAATGTTCTGCGGGATGACGCTCGCTGTTACCTTGCCGAGTCTCGCTCACGATCCCTTTGCCTCGCTCAAGATGAGTCGGTTGCCGGCTGGGAGCATGGCCGTGCCCTTCGAGCTCACGTCGCTGGACGGCACGCGGGTGAAGTTGAGCGATCTGGCAGGGAAAGTCGTGCTGGTGAATTTTTGGGCCACCTGGTGCGGCCCCTGTAAAGAGGAAATGCCGTCGCTCGCGAGACTGCAGAAGCAGTTCGATCCCGCGCAATTTGTCCTGTTGACCGTGACGACGGACCTGCAGCGTCAAGGCATTGCCCAGTTTCTCTCGCATCTGGGCGTCACGCTGCCGGTGCTGTTCGATGAAGATCAGGAAGTCTCGCGATCCTTTATGGTGCGCGGATTGCCGACCACGATCGTGATTGGCCGCGACGGGACATTGCTGGGGCGGGCCGTCGGGCCGCGCGTGTGGGACGGCCCCGAGGCGGTGGCTATGATCCGGCAGGCGATGGAACAGGCGAAATGAAGAAGTGGACCCTGCCACTGGCGCTCGCCACCGTCGTCGTCTATCTGACATTGTCGGTCAGTGCCGCAGCCTGTTTGTTCACGCATCAGACGCCGCCTCGCTCAACCCATCACCATACCGGTGGAGCCACCCATTCACTGCTCTGTGCCTGGGCCTGCCAGGCTAATCAACCGGTTGACGGTCCATCCGCCGCGCCGGACTCGCAGCCGCTGGCCCTGGCGGCGTTATTGCTGGTAGTTGCATCCCTCCGGCCCTCGCTGTTCTTCCTGTATCTCGCGCAGTCGCGCGCGCCGCCTCGTTTCTAATCACTCATCATCACATCATTCAGTCGTCATTTTCCTGTGCGGACTGTGCCGTGCTTTGCGCGGTTGTCGTCTGCGACGGAGGATTGTGTTTCATCATCATTATTCATTCATTGTCGGGAGAGGAGTATGGGCCATGGTGTCGTTTAAGCAGGTTGGTCAGATCGCAGTCGTCATGGCAGTTATCGGCATGCTGGCGGCGGGGCAACCCCTCGCACAGGCGCAGGAGCCGAGTCTAGGGGAGGCCACGGCGTCACCGCGTGAACAGGAATTGCGTGGACAGCTCAAGGGGATTCTCCAGGAGCTGGAAGACATTCAGAAGGGACGGGAGAGTGCGGTCCCGCCGGAAGAGCGGCCGAAGACCGTGACGGAAAAGGTGAAACCGGAACAGGCCGAGGTGGCTGAGGCGATCGGCGCAATGCCGGAGTATGAGTTAGCCGACACCAGTATCGTCAGCAAGCGGTTTCAAAAGCGGCCGGAAGGGGTGTCGCTTTCGTCGACGATTCAGGCCGAGACGGATTCGCAGCCGACACGCACGATGAAGGAGTCGATGGAGTCGCTGCCGGGTGTGATCATGCGCCAGGCGAACGGGCCGCGCGATTTCAGCATGGCCATTCGTGGGTCCGGCGTGAAGACGTCGTTTGCCGTACGAGACATCAAAATGTATGAAGACGGGTTTATCCAAACTCAATCCGACGGATTGTCGCGGTTGGATATCCACGACCCCTGGTTCATGCGCAGCGTCGAAGTTCTGCGTGGTGCCTCGTCGTCGCTGTACGATAACTATGCGCTCGGCGGCATGGTGCATTTCCGTACCAGGCGGGGCAGCGACATCAACGGATTTGAAACGTTCTTGTCCGGCGGTTCCTACGGCTATCACAAGGAAGCCTTCGCCGTCGGCCAGGAAACCGAGCATCTCGATATTTCCATGTTTGCCAGCAACGTTCAGGAAGACGGGTATATCAGGAACAGCGGATACAAAACGCAAACGCTCAACATCAATATGCGATTCAAGATCGACGACAAGCAGAATTTTTACTTCAAAGCGATCTCGAACTGGCTGGATTCCCGGGTGCCGACCCGGTTAACCCAGGCGCAATTCATCGCCGACGACCGGCAGGTCGGCGGCACAGGCGCCACGGCGGCGGACCGGCTTCATCAGCAGCGGGTCGACCGGCGGACCATCATCGGGGGCATGTACGAGCGGCAGCTCAGCGCCAACACGGTGCTCACGGTGGAAGCCGACTACGACGTGAAGGATATCAATCAGACCTTCAATCAGATCAGCGACAACATCAACCCCAACTACAAACATTACACCGATTTGCGACATGATGGCCACCTCGGCGACATGCCGTTGAAGAGCTACATCGGGTTTTTTGCGAACAGCATGGAGCAGGAGGGGCAGACGTTTGAAAATCTCGCCGATGGCCAGGGAACGCGAGGCTTGCTGCTTCAGAATAACCGTGGGAATATCCGGAACATCGGCGCGCGGTTTCGCGAAGAGTTGGAGTTTGTCCCTAAGTGGACGCTGGCCGCCGGGCTGGGGTTTGAACAATCGCATATGAGCATTGAGACGATCAACTACACAGGTGGAGCCGTCTCGTCGAGGCCCAATGCCCACCGGGACTTCACCAATCTAGCGCCGGAAGCCTCGCTGACCTGGAAGCCGGCGGAGGGCTATCGCCATTGGGTGCGCGCGTCCACGGGTTATGGTCTGCCGACGTTCGGTCAGCTCACGAGAGATCCGGTGACCGGACTGCCTGGATCGAACTTTGACTTGAAGCCGCAGAAAAATCTCAATACGGAAATCGGGACGGAGTCGAAGCTCACCAAGGATCTCAAAGTCCAACTGGTCGGATTCTGGGTCTTCTTCAAGGATGAAATCATTACGCAGACCATCAGCGGGAGCAACAGCACCTCCGTCAATGCATCCTCGTCGGAGTATCGCGGGATTGAAGCCGCCTACGATTGGCGGCCGTTATCGGGGCTGCGCCTGTCCGGCGCCTATACCCACACCGATGCGCGTTACGTCAATTTTTCCGACCGGACGGCCGCCGGATTTCTCGTGCGAGACGGGAAGAAAGTGGCCAACGTGCCGACCGACGTGTTGAACAGCAAGGTCGAGTATGACCATGCCGAAAGCGGCTGGGGCGGCTGGGTGGAAGGGAGCTATTACAACAGCTACTTCTTAAACAACAATAATACGTTCGGCATTCCGGCCTACATGATCGGCAATGTGAATATTCACAAGAACGTCGAACTCAAGAGTTCCTGGTTCCGGTTCGCCAAGTTCTATCTGGAGATCGATAATATCGGCGACAAGAAATACGCTGCGTCCGGCCAGGTGATTACAGGCGAGACGCATGGACAAGCCGCTGCCTCGCAAGCCTTCTTCGCCGGCTACGGCCGGGCGATCTACGGCGGCGTCACGCTGGGATTGTTCTAGGAGCATGCCATTCGACGGAGTCGCCATGCGGCGACTCCGTCGAATGGACGATTGCGGGAGATGCTCTCGCGGGAATACTTTGTTTAAGCAACGCAGAAATCTGTAGCATCAATGAGCAGCCATCGGTAGACAGTTTCAGGGCATTGGCGTACATGAGTAGGCTGAAAGGGTAGACAGCATATGAGCGGTCGTTCTATGAAAACAGTCGGGGCGGTTGTCGCCGGGATTACGGCGGTGATCTACTTCGGGCTGGTCTGTCTGGCTGCTACGTGCTCCCTGGCCTTGCCCTTGTCGGCCTCTGCCGGCAGCCATGAGCAGCATCACAGTCACGACAGTCATGAGACTGCGCATTCTTCTCTCTGTGCCTGGGCCTGTCAGGCCACACCGGAGGCCGGTTTAGTCGCATCGGCTCCGGACGGCTTGTTTGAGCTGGTGGCGCTGGTCCCGACCGGTTTCCCCGTTCAGTCGGTCTCAGTCTCTTCAGTATCACTCCTCCGCTCGCGTGCTCCTCCAGTGCTCCCGCTTGGATAATTCAGGCGGGACGCGTTCGTTTCATCCTGATCTCATGATCGTTGGGCCGGGACTCCACTGACGGCGTGCTGTCCCATTTCAGAATGCCTTCCACCTGAGCGATCCGGGTTGCTCGGTCTGTCTCGAAACATGTGTGTGGTCCGGGTGTGGCGGCCTCCTCGCCCGGACGCACTGGGGCGCAGACTCTTCTCCACGGAGTCTCCGCTCCGGTCTTTGATCGGGATGCTGAAACAGTCCGCCAGCGGTGTTCTCGCATCGCTCAGAGACTCAACGTAGGGAGGGAAGTCACTTGAGGAAAAGTAACTCTCCGCTCGCGTGTGATCGAAGCGGGCGGATCGAGCGAAGCTCGGTGTGTACCTCCTCGTCTCTTCGCTCGCTGCTGCCTTGCCTGCGGAATGGCGCGTCTTGGCGCGCCGGGGTTGGGCGGGTGAGATCAGCAGTCTGTTTGAGCATCCCGAAAGTGAGATATCGCTGTCTTGGAATGGCAGCGGTGGGATTTAACCAAGAGGAGAGGGAGCTATGAAGCGTGGTCTCATGGTAATGGGATTGGCGGTCAGTCTGAGTGTGTACATGCCGGTTCAAGCGGAGGAGCCGCCGCAATTGTCGACGGGACCGGAAGAGGCGTCCGTCAGTCAGGTCATCGTCCAAATCGGCGGGCGGTTCTGTGAATACCATCGCGAGGAGGTCGAAGGGGCGTTGCGGCGCTTCCCCACGGTTCGAGTCGTCGAGTTCTTGAACGATCACGGTACGGTGTTGGTGCGGTATCGGCCGGACGGAGTGCCGCCGGTGCAATTGGCAGCGTCGGTTGAGCAGGCGCTTGCGTCCGGGATCGGCTGCAAAGCTTGGGTAGATCGCGGCGGATCGCCGCAGGCGAAGTCATAGGGGGGCCTGATGATGGTGAAGGGCGGCATCGTGCTTGTCCCGCGCCTGCCACGCGCCGCTGGCGGCCAAAGACTTCGTGCACCGGTATGACGAGTATTTCGATAAGCGCATGGCGCGCTAGCTGGGCGATGGTGTGGGACGAGACGTTGAAACCTGCGGTTGGACTGACCTCCTGACGCGGGTTTCATCCGGGGGAGCGCGGGTTGGGCGCTCCCCCGCCATACGCGCCGTTCGAGAGGACAGGATGGAGCCACCGTTATTGCGAGTCCAAGAGGCGGCCGCGCTGCTCCGGGTAAGTAAGTGGACGATCTATCGATGGATCGAGGAAGGCCGCTTGCGCGCGACGAAGATCGGCCGCGGGAGCCTGCGCATCTTTCGCGCGTCGTTGAACGGACTGATCGAAGGCCAGTGTACCGATCAGGCGATCCGGGAATCGAACGGGCGAAGCAAGGTAGTGCGCGTGCGATCGAGTCTGCGCGCGAGCAAGCGGCGAATATGATGCGGAAACGGGTCTGGTAGTTGTGCACCCTTCTTCCAGACCTGCCCGGGGAGTCGGAGGTGGCCTCCCTCCGAGTCCCCGGCCCTTCGGGGGGTCCGGTGTGATGCTCAAGGCGAGACTCGTGAACAAGGATGACTCGGAGGTGAATTCTTTCCAAGCCCCCGGCCTTTCGGGGAGAGGATGAGGTGATCTATGCTCGGCAGTCTTGAAATGACGCGTGACGCGTTTGTCAGCGCCGTGACACGGAAAGATCCTGGCGACTATACGCTCAATGTCGTCGTCGTCCGGCTCCTGGCGATCGCGCTGACGGTGTCTCGCTGGCGGACGAATTCGGCGCAGGTGCAGGGCGTGCCGGTGCCGAAGCACTATCGGACCTGGCCGCGGATCGAGTCCGACGTGGATGTGTCCGGGGTTCCGCACTATCTGAGATTTGCCGTCTGTCCGAAGGCGGCCTCGGTGACCGACGAGGATACGTTTCCGGTCGGGACGGCGCTGGTGGTGGAAACCTTGTCTTGTTCCCCTGTGACCGGGGGACAATTGCGATCGGTCTATGTGATGGAAAAGGTGTCGAGCCTGGATCACCAGGCCATGGGGCGCCGTTCGCGTGAGGGATGGGCCTATGCGACCTACGATGCGGTCGGCCGCGTGGTGGCGAGCGATGCGCTGGATTGCGGCGTCTGCCGATTGCCGGTGATGTGAAGAGCCTCGAGGCGGACAAGCGGTCGTGACGATGGGCGGGACTCATGGGGTTGGACTGCGCTGACTACGCAGAGAGTCCCGTATTGAGAGAAGTGTTGAGTGGATCAGCCCGCGCTTCCCAAATCTTGCCTGTCACGATAGAATTCCGTTCGGTTGACTCAGTTACCCACTATATAGGGAGGGCCTCGTATGTTGAATGCTCGCGTGATGTTGGCGGTGGTGGCGTGTGGTGCGTTGATGGTGGCAGGGCCGGTTGGAACGGCGCTCGCCGGGAATGCGCATGTGAAGGAAACGATCGCGCATGCCAAGGAAGCTGTTGCGCATGAAAAGGAAGCGATTGCGCATCTGGAAGAAGCCGTGAAGGGCAGTGCCGATGCGCATGCGAAGGAAGCGTTGGAACATGCCAAGGAAGCCGTGAAGCATGCGGAAGAAGCGTTGGCGCACGCCGAGCAGGCGGAGAAGCCGGCGAAGGGCAAGAAGGGTAAGTAGTTTGCGTCGTTCTGCTTCCTGATCAGTCTCTCAGGCACGGCCCCGGCATGTGGGCCGTGCCCCCGTTTCACGGTCCATTTCTCAGTCACCCCCCTCTCTCTACAACCCGTCGCCACAGCCAGGTTCCGGATGATTTCGATCTTCTGTTGCATCGGTGTGCATCAGTTAGCAGGCATCGGTGGACAGCGTTTGAGGGGGTGGCTACAGTAGCCCCTCCTCGGAGACTGTCTTGTGCGTCTTTGGCTTGCCACGATGCTCACCTGCCTGTTCCTGTCCCCCGGACTGTCCGCTGCCGCTCCGGACCAGTCGCTGGAGCAACTGCTTCGCGGGCACATGTTCAATCATGCCTTCGAGGGCTTCGACTACTATTCAGTGACCATTGAAGAGGACCGATCGCAGGCTGACGGGTCGCGGGAAGTGACCGCGGTCGCGAGCGGGCGGTTCCTTGAGAATACCAAACGATTGAAGATTCTGTTTCTGCTGGTCGACAATCATGTCATCGGGGGGCAAGTGCTGGAAGAGGCGGGGTTGCCTCCGTGTCACGGGTCCGAAGAGCCTCGTACGTCCTAATCGTTTTTAACTCAGGAGGAGGTTGCGTATGGTATGGAAGTTAGGTGTGGGTCTTGTCGGCTGTGCCGCGGTGTTGATGATGGTTTCCGGGGTCTGGGCGTTGCAGTCCGGTGGTGTGGAAGTCGGCGATCTGGAAACCGGGTCGGTGGTCGGCCAGTCGTTCAAGGAGCTGCCGGTCGATCTGGATATCTATGCGACCGAGGTCGGCGCGCTGAAGATTCTCTATCCGCCGACGTCGGTGCTGGACTTGAAGAACCGCCCGGGCACGCCGGTCTTGGTGCGGGTGACCAATAAGTCGGCCATGGAGCGTGGATTTCATATGACGGCAGCGGAGAATCAGTCGGCGCCGACCGTGCTGAATGTGAAGATCGTCCTCAAGCCGGGAGAGACGAAGTATATCGGCATTCCGACGAGCGATCTGCTGTATGCGGCGGGCAGCACGTTCGTGTATCGGGATCAGCTCAATCCCAAAGATGCCGGCGGGAAGCTGATGTTGTTGAAGTAGTCGAATCGTCGATGCGGGGCGATGCCGTCTCGGCGTCGCTCCCCATGCCTTGCTGGTTGTGCCGCGGCGCATTGATTTCCCTCCTGCGGCCCGTTTATAGTCCGACCACACTGGTTTCTGTGGAAGGAGGGCACGCCTTGATTTCAGGCCGCCGGATTCAGGTTGCGACCGTCCTTGGATTCTGTTGCGCACTCCTTGTTCTCTCTTCCTTCCATTCTGTTCATGCCGCTGCTCTTCAGGAATCGGTCCAGCATGAGCTGGACCTGACGCGCGCGGCGCTGGCGCGCGGCGATCTCAAAGCGGCTGACGAGGCGGTGCAGAAGGCTCTCCATCTCAATCCCGCCTCCCCCCAGGCACTCCATCTCCATGGGCTTGTCTTATTGAAAGGCCGGAAGCCGACTGAAGCGGCGGAGGAGTTTGTGCGCGCGCTCAAAGTGAAGCCGGCGTTCGCCGAGGCGCTCAACGACCTCGCCGAAGTCTACGCCGCGCAGGGCAAGTCGGCGGAGGCGCAGCAGGCGCTGACGAAGGCGATTGAAGCCGATCCCACGCATGCGGAGTCGTATCTGGATCTGGCGAAGCTCTATGCGTCGCAGCGCGATATGCCGGCTGCGATCAAGGCGTATCAAGGGCTCCTGGCGGTTCAGCCGACCCATGACGAGGCCTTGTTCGCTCTGGCGACGATTCAGGATCATGCCGGGGAGACGAAAGCTGCAGCGGAGATGTTGGCCCGGCTGACGAAGGCCCACCCTAAACATGCCGATGCCTGGTATCTGACCGGGCGAATGGCGGAGAAACGCAACGATCTGGTGGAAGCGGCGTATGCCTATAAGCAGGCGGTCGCAGCAAAACCTGACCTGGTCGATGCACACTACAATTTGGGGTTCATCTATCGCAGCCAGGGCAAGTCTGCCGAGGCCGAACGGGAATTCCTTGAAGTGCTCCGGTATCAGCCGGGCTATGCGGAAGCCCATTTGAATTTGGGCGTGGTCTACACGAGCATGGGGCAGCTGGACGAGGCGGAACGCGAGTATGCCGCGGCGGTGGCGCTGAAGCCGGAGTATGCCGAAGCGCACTACAATCTCGGCGTCTTCTATGAATTGCACCGGAAAGATATGCCGCGTGCGCTCGCGCAGTATCGCAAGTATCGGGAGCTCGGCGGTCGGGATGATCGAGTGGAGCGGATTGTCGGGTCGACGTTCCGGTAATCAGCGCGACGGGCGAGAAATGCGCGACAGGCGCGAAGTGTCGCCGTATCAAGAGATTGCGGCTGCTCGAACTTGTCTCGCCTTTCGCGCGAATCCAGCTTGTCTCGCTCACCAATAGGGCCAGGGTCTCCAGTAGGGAGACCAATAGGGGCCCCAGTAAGGCCCCGGTCCGATGTGCGGACGGATGCGGATTGGTTGATCTTCCACCCTTACCCAGACTTTCATCGTCTTGAGTTCGACAATCGGATAGGCATATTCCGTCTCGTCCAAGGGCAGGGTGATTGAACCAGCCACTTCTCCAGAGACCGTGACAAACGTTCCGGCTGGAATGGTCGCCGGATCGAGGAATTCCCGTTGCAGCGCGACAAAGCGACCTTGCGACGTATTCAGCTCCAGGGTTGGTTGGAGCGAGGAGTTGAGCGGGAGCTGCAGTACCTCGATGCGGGTTCCCTCCTTCAGGCGCCGGGCACTCAAGATTTGGCCTCCCCAGGTGACGGTCTGTCCTTTATAGGAATCGGGCGCCGCTTTGACCTGTGCAAACGCGATCTGTGGAGGCTGGGTGCCGTCGAAGGATTCTTGGCTCGTGGCACAGCCGGCGGCGACGAGGAGGATTGCGCTGAGTAAGAAAATCTGACGTCTCTGCATAGGCGCAGTATAACAGAGGGCAGGTTCGGCAGGTATTCGTTATAATAGGACGCATGGTTGGACAATCTCGAAAGGAGCAGGACATGACGCACAGCAGCAAGTGGGGATGGCGTGGCGCTCTCGTGGCCGTGGGTGCCGTTCTGGCGCTGGGAACTTCAGTGGGAGTTTCCGCCGCGACGCCTGAGTTGAAGGGGAAGTTCGAAGTCCTCAAGGACGAAAAGTCCACGCATCAACCGGGGAAGGTCAAGCTGATCGAGTTCGCCGATTTCTACTGCCCCCATTGCCATCGCTTTGACGGTGAAGGGGTGGCGCTTCTCAAAAAAGAATTTGGCGACAAGATCGAAGTGACGATGGTGGGGTTCCCCGTCTTCCAGGGCAAATTGCCGACGCCATTCGATATGTATGAGCAGGCCAGGACCATGGGCAAAGGGGACGAGATGAAGAAAGTCCTCTTCCGGACGATTCATACGGAAAAAGTGACCGGCGTGCTGGATCGTTCGTTGCGCGAAGTCCTGATCAAGGAAGTCGGACTCGACCCCAAGGCCTTTGAGGAGGGCATGGCCAGCGGCAAGCCGGCCAAAGCGTTGGAAGAGAGCAAGAAATGGGGCGAGCGTATCAAGGTGCAGCAGACGCCGACGGTCTTGATCGACGGCAACATCAAAGTTGAGCAGATCGACCCGGACAATCTGAAGCTGGTGATCCACAGCATTCTGGATGCAGACAAGAAGAAGTGATCTTGCAAGGCCTGAGTGCTGAGTGTTGCGGTCGGGAGAGCCTGAAACCCTAGCACTCAGCGCTTCAGGCTCAGCGTTTGTTGAGGAAAGATGGCGATTGATCCAATCTGCGGGATGACGGTCGATCCCGCCACGGCGGCCGGGCGATTTGAGTACGAGGGCCAGACCTACTACTTTTGCGCGACCTCCTGTCTCGACCGGTTCAGAGCCGATCCAGAGAAGGCCCTGAAGAAGGCGCAAGCCCCTCCTGTCGCGATTGCCATTTCTCCCACTGCACGCAAGCCTCTCCCGATGATGCCGGCGGCGCCTGCCGCCGCCGGTGTCCTCGATCCGGTCTGCGGCATGACGGTGCAGCCAGCGACGGCGGCCGGTTCGCACATGCACGCCGGAAAGATCTATTACTTCTGTGCGACAAGTTGCCTGACCAAATTCAAGACAGATCCCGACTATTACCTGCTGCCGCCGGATCAGCGTCCGGCCCGCGAGGTTGCCGTTCCAGCCGGCGCGGCGGTCGAGTACATCTGTCCGATGGATCCCGAGATCCTTGAAACGAAGCCCGGCGTCTGCCGGATCTGCGGGATGGCATTGGAGCCTAAGATCGTCACGATGGAAGAGGGGCCGAATCCGGAGCTTGACGACATGGGCCGACGGTTCCGGTGGAGCATCGGGCCCGCCGTCGTGGTGATGATTCTGGCGATGTCGGACATGATTCCCGGTCAACCGCTGCACCAGTGGCTGGGCGGCGCACGACTGAACTGGGTGCAGTGGCTGTTGGCGACTCCGGTCGTGCTCTGGGGCGGGTTTCCGTTTTTCCAACGAGGGTGGGCCTCGATCGTCAATCGGGCTCCGAACATGTTTACCTTGATCGCGATCGGAACCGGCGCCGCCTATGGATTCAGCACTGTCGGGACGGTCATCCCCGAGTGGCTGCCGGCCTCCTTCCATCAGCATGGTGGCGGCGTGGCGGTGTATTTTGAAGCGGCCGCAATGATCACGGTGCTGGTCCTGCTCGGTCAGATTCTGGAGCTTCGTGCGAGAAGCCAGACGTCATCCGCTATTAAAGGGCTCTTGCGACTGGCCCCTACCACGGCGCGGGTTGTGCGGGACGGCCAGGAGCTGGATGTGCCACTCGACCAGGTGCAGGTTGGGTACCGGCTGCGTGTGCGGCCGGGTGAGCGCATCCCGGTTGACGGCATCGTGGTCGATGGAGGTTCGGCCGTCGATGAGTCGATGCTGACGGGTGAATCGATGCCGGTGGAGAAGACGGTCGGCGCAACGGTGACCGGTGGCACGATGAACGGTACCGGCAGCCTGCTGATGCAGGCGCAGAAGGTCGGCCGGGACACGCTGCTTGCCCGTATTGTGCAGATGGTCAGCGACGCGCAACGGAGCCGTGCTCCGATTCAACGGGTGGCCGATACAGCGGCGGGCTACTTTGTCCCTCTGGTGGTGGCAGCTGCGGTCATCACGGCGGGTGCATGGATCTGGTTTGGTCCGGAACCCAAGCTTGCCTACGCGTTGGTCAATGCTGTGGCCGTGCTCATCATCGCGTGCCCTTGCGCACTGGGACTGGCGACGCCGATGTCTATTATGGTGGGGACGGGCCGTGGGGCGACGGCCGGTGTGCTGGTGCGGAAAGCCGAGGCGCTGGAAGTGCTCGGCAAGGTGGACACGATTGTCTTCGACAAGACCGGCACACTGACCGAAGGGAAGCCGGTGCTGGCTTCCGTCCGCTTTGTGCCGCCCTATAGCGATCAGGATGTGGTGCGGTTTGCCGCCAGTCTCGAACAGGGCAGTGAACATCCGTTGGCCGAAGCCATTGTCTCCGGTGCGCGGGCACGCGGCCTCACGTTGGCTCCGGTGAAACAGTTCTTGGCCGTGACCGGAAAGGGTGTGACCGGTACCATTGACGGCCAGTCGGTGGTAATCGGAACGGCGGCCTTCTTGAGCGACAGCGGCGGTGTGGTGGGGCGGACTTTGGAGGTGCTGGAGGAAGAGGCGGCCGCGTTTCGCGAGCGGGGGCAGACGGTCATGTTTGTGGCAGTGAACGGGAAGGCGGCCGGTTTGTTAGGAGTGGCCGATCCGATTAAGGCTTCCTCGGCGGGCGCCGTCAGGCAATTGAAAGCCGATGGCCTTCGCCTGGTCATGGTGACCGGGGACCATCAGCGCACGGCGAATGCGGTCGCCAAGCAACTTGGTATCGATGAGGTAAGGGCCGGGGTGTTGCCGGAACAGAAGGGGCAGATTGTCAGAGAACTCAAAACCGGCGGTCGGATCGTGGCGATGGCGGGAGACGGAGTGAACGACGCGCCGGCCTTGGCGCTGGCCGATGTCGGCATTGCCATGGGTACGGGTGCCGACATTGCGGTGGAAAATGCCGGCATGACCTTGCTGAAAGGTGATTTGCAGGCGCTCGTGCGGGCGCGTCATTTGAGCGTAGCGACGATGCGCAACATTCGGCAGAATCTCTTCTTTGCCTTTGCCTACAATCTGTTGGGCGTGCCGATTGCCGCTGGGGTACTGTATCCATTCACCGGGTTGTTACTGAGTCCTATGATTGCCAGTGCCGCGATGACGTTCAGTTCGGTATCGGTAATCTCCAATGCGCTCCGGCTGCGGCATATCGAATTATAAGTGCGCTCGTGATTCCTGCATGGTACGCTGGCCACGGCATTTCACTGATTCCAAGACAACTGGTATTCTCGCAACACGGCTATGAAACGAACGACTCTTATCGCGACATGGGCTCTGAGTCTCTGCCTGGGAAGCCTTATGGTAGCCGGACCCAGCCCAGCTGCGACGCATCTGGTGCCTGTCGCGAATGGACACGATCTGCAAAGCCAGGTGAAAGCTACGGCGATCAAGGTCATTCCTGCCGTCGTGAGCATCGCCTCCACGGTGATGGTGCGCGATCAGGCGTTCAGCGATGAGACGCTCCCGTTCGGTCTGTTCAAGGAGCCTCCGGCGCGCCGCCAGTACGGGCAAGGCTCCGGCGTGATTGTTTCGCCGGATGGATATATCATTACGAACAACCATGTCGTCGCTGACGCCGTGGATGTGGAAGTGATTTTGGCCGATCGGCGGCAGTACAAAGGGAAAGTGGTGGCCACCGATCCGAAGACGGATGTCGCCGTGGTCAAGATCAACGCGACGAATCTTCCGACTGTGCCATGGGCGGACTCCAACACGCTGGCCGTCGGAGAGTTTGTACTGGCAATCGGCAACCCGCTCGGGCTGAGCCGGACGGTGACGTTTGGTATCGTGAGTGCGGTAGGGCGGGCGGATGTCGGTGTGGCCGACTTTGAGGATTTTATTCAAACCGATGCGCCGATCAATCCCGGAAATTCCGGCGGTGCCCTGGTGAACGTCAACGGCGAGCTGGTCGGGATCAATACGGCCATCGCGAGTCCGACCGGCGGCAGTGTCGGCGTCGGCTTTGCGATCCCGAGCAACATGGCACGGGCCGCGATGCAGAGCTTGATCAAGACCGGCCGGGTCGTCCGGGGGTTTCTTGGGGCCTCCACTCAGGACGTGAGTCCGTCGCTGGGGAAAATATTTCGCCTGCCGGACGTCAAAGGTGCGATCGTGACCGACCTGCAAGCGAAGGGATCCGCGGAGCGGGCCGGGCTCAAGCGCGGGGATGTGGTGGTGCGGTTCGACGGCCGTGACGTGATGGATAGCGGGCAGCTGCGCAATCTCGTGGCGCAATCGCCGATTGGCAGCAAGCATCGCCTGGACCTCATTCGTGAGGGCAAATCCTATCAAGCGGAATTGACAGTTCAGGAAGCCCCGCGGGAACGGGCGAAGAAAAGCCAGACCGCCGCGGCTGCCTCTATCGCGCACCCGCTGACGGGAGTCGTCTTTGATGACGTCACGCCTCCGCTCGCCCGGCAGATGGATCTCTCCGTGAACAGTGGTGTGGTGGTCACCGACATCGAAGAAGGCAGCCTCGCCGAATCCTCAGGCCTGCAACCGGGCGACGTGGTGCTCGAACTGAACCGGCAGGCCATCCACAACTTTGCAACCTTCCAACGCTTGGCTGATCCGCTCAAGCCCAGCGATCTCGCGCTCCTGCTGGTCAACCGGCAGGGCAATGCGCTGTATATCCCCATTCAGGGCGAGTAGTCCTCACACGCGCACATACACTCTCTCTCCGCCATTCGAGAATAGGCCAATCACGGGGAATGCCCTATCTTGACGCGTGCGTTCATCCAGTGCTACGTTATAAAAAATCGTAGCACTGGAGGGGTATGAAAAAGCTGGTTCGTTTCGGCGTGTCTCTCGATCATCATCTGCTGGATGCGTTCGATCAACATATCGAGCGGCGAAAGTACACCAACCGGTCGGAAGCCCTGCGGGATCTGATTCGCGACAATCTGGTCGGGCAGGAGTGGGAGCAAAACAAGGAAACGGTCGGCACGATCACGTTCGTCTACGATCATCATGTGCGTGATCTCACAAGCAAACTCACCGATATCCAGCACGACTATCACGGAAAGATTCTATCCGGCATGCATGTGCATCTGGATCACGACCATTGCCTGGAAGTGCTGGTGGTGAAGGGGAAAGGCTCGGAGATCAGGAAGATCGCCGACGCCCTGGTGAGCGTCAAAGGCGTGAAGCACGGTAAGTTGACCATGACTACAACGGGAAAGAGCCTGCGTTGAGCGTCGCGTGATTTCCCGCAATGTACTCGTTGCGGTATGCTGTTGGGCCGCGCTTGCCGTCCCTCCGGCGTATGCGCATGATCCCGATGCCCAGGAGCTCGAAATACCGGAAGTCTCGGTAATCGGCGAGCGGCCGGTGGCGGCCTCTTCGCAGCAGTTTATCCCCGATAAAGAATATCTGCTTCAGCCGCAAGGCCGTCCGGCCCAGGTGCTGCGTTTGATTCCCGGCTTTCTGGCTGTGGAACATTCCGGCGGCGCCGGGAAAGCGGATCAATACTTTCTGCGCGGGTTCGATGCCGATCATGGAACCGATGTCGCCTTTTTCGCCGATGGCATGCCGATCAATCTGCGCTCGCATGGCCATGGCCAGGGCTATACGGATCTCAATTTCATCATTCCTGAAACCATTGAAGGCCTGGACGTGAACAAGGGGGCTTATCTGCCGGAGTACGGCGATTTTGCGACAGCCGGGGCGGTGAACTTTCGCACGCGCGATGTGGTCAAGGAAGGTGTGGTCCAGTCGGCGGGTGGACAGTTCAGTACCACTCGAAATCTTCTGATGTTTTCGCCGACGACAGAGAAGGTCCGCACGCTCATTGCGGCGGAGGGTTATTACACCAACGGTCCGTTCCAGAGCGACAACCGATATTTTCGCGCCAATCTCTTCGGGAAACTGACGACGAATCTCAGCGGGCGTGATGAGCTGAGCATCACCGGCACCTATCATAAAGCGCAGTGGAATGCCTCCGGCGAAATCCCATTGCGCGCCGTCCAGGACGGAACGCTCGATCGTTTCGGGGCGATCGATCCGTCGGAAGGCGGAAGAACCATGCGCAGCACGGCCAAGTTAAATTATCACTATGACACGCTGTCCGGCGGCCAGTTTTTTGCCAATGCGTACGCCCAGCACTATCAACTTGATCTCTATACGAACTTTACGTTCTTCCAAAACAATCCGGTGAATGGCGATGGAATTGTCCAATCCGACCGCCGTGTCATGTATGGGGGCGACTTCGGGTACAAGCAGCGAGGCGAAGTGTTCGGCCTGCCCAGCATCGGAACGATCGGCTTTCAAACCAGGGTAGACGACATCCATGCCAAGCTCGGCACGCAGACCACGCGTGTGATGACCGGTACCACCACCGACACCGACATTCTCGAAGCATCGTATGCCCCCTTCGTCAAAGCCGAGGTTCAACCGACGGATTGGCTGAGGCTGGCGGGCGGCCTCCGCGGAGAGACGTTCACGTTCGATGTGCGCAACCGCTGCGCCACCTGCGCGGAACAACCGGCCGGCCGGAAGAGTGTCGGCGTCGTCCTGCCGAAGATGAATCTGATTCTGGGTCCCTGGGCCGGCAGCGAGTTCTTTGCGAATTACGGGGAGGGATATCATAGCAATGATGCGCGGTCGGCCGTGGCGCCGGGCTCCTCGCCGCTCGCGCGGGCCAGGAGTTATGAAGTAGGCGTACGATCAAAGCCATTCGGCGATGACGGCGTGGAATTGATTGCGACGCTCTGGCGGCTGGATCTGAAATCGGAACTCGTCTTTGTCGGCGACGAAGGCACGACGGAAATTCGTGGGGCGACCAGGCGAGAAGGTGTGGAGGTCGCTGCTCGCGGCCAGGTATGGGGGCCACTGTATTTCAACGGAAGTGTGACCTGGACCAAGGCGGAATTCCGCAATGGCGATGCCATTCCCTTGGCTCCGGAGGTGACGGCGTACGGGGCGCTCCTCTTGAAGTGGCCTGAGGGGCTGATGTCGCAACTGCAGGCGACCTATCTCGGTGTGCGGCCGCTGATCGAAGATCGCAGCGTCAAGTCGCCGGCCTGGATCGACTTCGACTTGTCTGAGCGCTATCAACTTCCGATCAAGCTGCCGCATGGTCGTATGGAGGCGTTCCTGTTCATCCAGAATCTTTTCAACACGAAATGGGAGCAGGCGACATTTGCGTTCTCCTCTCAGTTGCGCAACGAAGCGGCGGCGGTCAACGATATTCATTTCGTGCCGGGGAATCCGCGGATGGTCATGGGCGGCCTGGCCTGGTACTTTTAAGTGCCTGCTGAAAACGTCTTCTCACGGCGTTCTCGACTCGAAAGCATCCTCAACGTACCCCTGAGGGTACGCCTCCGGTGCTTTCGTCGCCTGCGGCGTTGCGAGAAGCGCGTTTTGAGCAGGCACAGGAAGCTGCAATGGGGATACACCGAAAAGCTCTCTCGAAAGCGTATTTCTCTCGACCCACCGTTCAGGTGGCACGGTCGCTTGTCGGCAAGTATTTGGTGCGGTCGCTGGATGGGCGCGAGGTGGCCGGGCGGATTATTGAGGTGGAGGCCTATATCGGCCCAGGTGACAAGGCCTGTCATGCGTCGAAGGGACGAACGAAGCGGACTGAGGTGATGTTCGGTCCGAGCGGTAGAGCCTACGTCTATCTCATCTATGGCATGTACCATTGTTTGAATGTGGTGACGGAGCGGGAGGAGTTTCCCGCTGCAGTGCTGATTCGGGCGATCGAAGTCGATGGGGTGCTGATCGATGGTCCCGGGCGGCTCTGTCGCGCGTTGCAGATTGACCGGAGTTTGAACCGGATCGATCTGACGATTCAGGAATCTCTCTGGTTTGAGGATCGGGGAGGCCGGATCTCGAAAGGGCAGGTTGCGGCGCTTCCCAGAATCGGCGTCGATTATGCGGGCGTGTGGGCGAAGAAGCCCTGGCGGTTTCGATTGCACCGAGCGGGGAATGTAAGGTCAAGGCGAGATAAGGAGTAGGTGTCAAAGAGGCGAGGAAGCCTGTCCATGAGATGGAGATAGGGGCAAAAGAAAACGGGGCCGTCGTATTGCCACGACGGCCCCGTTTCATGATGCGTTAGCAGTTCGACTATTCGATCTTACGATCGGCGCCAATCTTGGTGGCGGATGTCACCGGGGGCGCAATCTTGATCTGAGGCCCTTGTACGTTCGGGAGACGGCCTGCGCCCTGTCCTTCGGTGATCCGGGCGTTGTCGGTCTTGGTCAGATTCTGCTGGCTGTGCTTGATGGAATCGGCCGACTTCAGCAACGTGGCTTCGCCACGGGCATCGGACTGGCCTGGGTCATTGGCCGTTGGTTGGCCAGTGACGGGGCTGCCGCTATTCTTCATCGGATAGCCCTCATGCTTGGGGAGCAGCGCGGGATTGGCCGAGGCCAACGACAACGTGAAAAGCACACCGGACAATGTCGCAATAGTGCCGAGTACGAGCTTCATACCCTACTCCTTTGAAAATGGTGACTGGGAAAAATACGTTTAAAAACAGTAAAGTTCTTAGGCCGAATCAAGTGGGGGCGATCATAGCGATGGGGGGGTATCTCTGTCAAGCGAGAAAGCGAGGCCAAGAATTATGGGGCGGGGGAACTATCCTACTGGAAAGAGTCGCCGGTCTGGAGCGACGGCCATCTGCCGACGAGGAGAGGCTGTACCGGCCATGAGAGGCTAGGCCGTAGGCCGGCGAGCAGCCGGTCGCCGGCCTCGCCCACGATGGCGAAAGGCCGGTCCTCGGCTCACGCCGGGAAGGCGAATCGTCAGCGTGGTGCCTTCGCCGGGGGCGCTGGCAATGGCAATCGATCCGCCATGCTCTTCGATGATTTTCTTGACAGTCGCGAGGCCCAAGCCGGTTCCGGACCGCTTCGTCGTAAAGAACGGCTCGAAAACCTTGTCGAGAATTTCAGCCGGAATAGGGGCGCCGTCGTTCTTGATCAGAATCTGCACTTCAATGCCGCGGCCGGCGCGATGCTGGGTGACTTGAATATGTAAGTGACCGCCGGGCGTCATGGCCTCGCCGGCATTCTTGAAGATACTCAGGAAGACCTGTTGGAGTTTCGCTTCATCGCCGCGCACCGGAGCGATTTGTGTCGCGTAGTCTTTCGTGACCTGAATGCGGGTGACTTCCAGGTCGGTTCCCACCACCACCAATGCACTCTCGAGCACTTCGGGAATGCGGCAGAGGCGCCGGTTCAGCTCAAGCGGCTTCGCGAAATCGAGAATTTCGTTCAGAATGGCTTCGACCCGGATCAAATCACGCATGGCGTTTTCGACGCGGGTTTGCGGATCAAAATCAAGAATGCCTTCGGCGGTCACTTCTTCCAGCTGGGAACGGATGGCTCCTATCGGCTCCCGGATTTCCGTGGCAAGGAAGGCGCTGAACTCTCCGATCGCGGCCTGCCGCTCCTGCTTGCGGATCACCGGCTCCAAAATCGTCGGCGCCGCATCGGAGACGACGGCGTTGTCGGATCCGGCCTCCGGCTGGGCCACCGGAGCTGCGACCGGGGCTGGTGGCGCTTGGAGGAGGTCGGCGAGCTTCAGGATGATCGGTTCCAATGTGCGGGCGTCAGTGGCCTGGTAGCGCCCTGCCTCTTTCGACCCGAGCGTCAGCGTTCCGCCGACTTGTCCGCGGACAAAGAACGGAACCACGAGAGAGGAGACGAACCGTTCTTTATACAGATGCTTATGGTCGAGGAAACGCCCTTGGGTCGAGGCCAGGTCATGGTCGACACGAGGCTTCCGGTGCCTGACGGCCCAGCCTGAGGCCGAGCTGTCGAGTGTGAGCCGGTGTCCGGCGCGCATGTCCTTCTTGCTGTCCTTCTCGCTCTTTTGATCGCCGGCCACGCCGAGCACTTCCATGCTGCCCGCGAGGGGATCGTAATAACAGGCCCAGGCCCGGTCATACGTCGTGTACTGGCTCGCTTCTTCCAACACCTTGATGATTTTTTCTTCCAACTCAGGCGTGAATTGCGCGGTCGGTGCGGCAAACATTTCCGCGACCGCCGGAGCGGCCGGTGCCGGCTCGCGAGAGACATAGGGGCGGCTGAGCACCACATTCATATCGAACAGGCCTTCGCGCTCCAACGCCTTCGTGATGTCATCGCCGGCCTGCTCAATCAGGCCTTTTTCCTTCTTGGCGAAGGTGGCATTTTCTTTTCGGGCGATAACAAGAAAACCGTAGGTGCGCTGGCGATGGCGGAGCGGCATGCCGAGCAGCGATTTGGCGCCCGGCGTAATGAGACGCAGACGGACGGTGCGGCCGGCTTCCTGATCCTGCGGCGCGGCCTGGATGACCGCCTGGGTCGAGAGCGTCCGCAAGATGGCTTGGACATCGCGCGGAGTAAAGCCGCGGGCGGCATGGCTGACGAGCGGCCCTTGATCCTGGTGGAAAATGGCGGCGAGCGCCGAATCCGTCCCCAGTTCATTCAGGGCGGTATTCA
>MSXN01000008.1:0-57077 GCA_002083555.1 Nitrospira sp. ST-bin5
CTCAAGGCGGGAATGACCCTGGATGGACAGATCGCAACGGCGCGTGGGGAGTCCAAGTGGATTACGGGGTTGCAATCACGGCGGGAAGTTCACCGGCTGCGCAGTTCGGTGGACGCGGTGATCGTGGGGATCGGCACAGTCCTCTCCGACAACCCGTCATTGACGGCGCGCAGACCGCCAGGGCTCACGGCTCTGGCTGCGACTCAGCCGACGAGGATCGTGGTCGATAGCGGTTTGCGGATCGCCCGGTCAGCCAAAATCCTCATGCAGCAGTCGAGCTCGAAGACAATCATTGCGACGACGAAGGCTGCTCCGTCGGCACGCCGTCGGGTGCTCGAGCGACAAGGCATCGAAATGCTGGTGTTGCCGAGCCTCGGGGGACATGTGTCGCTCAAGCATCTCCTGATCGCTTTGGGGCAACGCGGGATGATGTCGGTGATGGTCGAGGGGGGCGGGGAGTTGAACGCGGCGTTTTTCAAGGCCAAGCTGGTGAACCATGTTCAGCTGTATGTGGCGCCGACTCTCCTGGGTGGAACGCAATCAAAAGGCGTCATCGGGGGAGTGAGCCCGCGTCGGCTGGCCGATGCCTGGAAATTGAAGCGAGTGCGCACCAGAATTCTGGGAAGCGATGTTGTGGTCGAAGGCGACGTATAATGGAGCCATGACGAAACCGCTCACGATCGGGCGATATGTGTGTCTCCTGCTGGTCTGGTGTTGTCTGGCCGCAGGAGGAGAGTCGGTGTGGTCCGCTGAGCCTCAGTCTGCGAATCAGACTCTCACAGCCGACGTCTTTTCCTACCTCGACGAAGCGGATAGCACGAAGGCGGAGGTCGTGCTGCAAGGACTGCTCGCCAATCCTGAGGCTACGATTGACCAGGTCAGCCGTGCCATCCAGACCGGGCGGACCTATCAAGCCATGCCGGTCGGAACGATGGCGGAGGAACAGATCGTGGTGCGCGAACGTACGTACCACTATGCGCTCTCGGTCCCGCTGACGTATCAGCCCGGTAAGGGATATGGGCTGGTGGTCTGTCTGCACGGGGCGGGGTTTTCCGGCGACGCCTATCTTGAGCGATGGCAGAACCGCTTAGGCGATGACTATCTCCTCCTCTGTCCGACCTATCCCTCCGGCGCCTGGTTTACCAGACAGGCGGAAGATCTCGTTCTCGCCGTCATCGAACGGGTGCAGGCGCAGTATCACGTCGATCCGGACCGTGTTTTTCTGACGGGCATGTCGAACGGCGGGATCGGCACCTGGTTGATCGGGATGCACCATGCGCAGCGCTTTGCCGGTCTTGCTCCGATGGCGAGCGGCCTCGACGGCGTGCTCATGCCGTTTCTTGCCAATCTGCGGACTACGCCGGTCTACATTATTCATGGCGCGAAGGATCAGGTGATGCCGGTGGAGTTGAGCCGGACGATCTCGCGCGAGCTGGCGGCGATCGGCTATCCGCACATCTATCGGGAACATGAGCGCGAACATCCCATGGCCGGCGGTCATTTCTTTCCTCGCGAGGAGTTGCCCGACCTGGTGACCTGGTTCAACGCCCAGCACCGGAACCCGTTGCCGACAGCGCTGACGGTGGTCCGTGAGGCCAGCCACTTTCAATCGTTCGGCTGGGTGCGAATCGATGCCACCGATCCGATCGCCGCCTTTGCGGACGATCTGGTGTCGAAACGCGACGAGTTGACCAGGAAGAAGCGTTATGCCCGGCTGGACGCCTCAGTGACCGCGCCCAATCGCATCGAAGTCGAGACCGGGCTCGTTCAACGCTATACGCTGTTTCTGAACGATCAACTGGTGGATGTCTCTAAGCCGGTCACGGTCGTGACGAACAAGCAGGTCTCATTCGAAGGCATGGTAACGCCGGCGGTCGAGACGCTCTTGCGGCAGGCGCGTGGGCGCAAAGATCCCCGGCAACTCTTTACGGTGCAGCTGGCCATTCAGGTGTCGAACCCTGCGCCATGAGCAGGGTTACTGCCATCCGGACGTCCGTCTGTGCGATCGGTTTGGTGTTCTTGCTTGTCAGCATCCTGCCTCAGCCTGCGTCCGCAGAAGCCTGTCGGCTTTCTCCGCAGCATGCGGGCGTCATGTTTCCTGTCGACCGGATCGATGCTGCGTGGGCTTGCCGTCTCCAGCCGATCATCGATGAGTTTACAACCGCCAATAAAATAGGGCCGATTCAGACCCCATTGCAAGAGTCGGTCTATGTGTATTTGTTGGATCGCCCGCCTCTCGCTGCCGCGCTCGTGAACCGTCTTGAGTTAGGGCTGTATAAAGCCGAGCAGCGGGGGCCCGGTCGCTATTGGGGAGACGACGGCGAAGGGACGGTGGGATTGGTCGAACTGGTCTATCAGGATCCGCGTCATCGCCTGTATTATCTGGAAGGGTCGCATCACAGTACGCTGCTGCCGCACTTGACCGGTAAGGCCGTCGTGATGCTCAGCATGGCGAGAGTGAAAGACGCGGCCGGTCAGGATGCCGTCGAGACGACGCTGGTGTCCTACACCAGGCTGGACAATCGTGTGTTGGCCGGACTCGTCTCACTTCTGCGTCCGCTGGTCGGGCGCACGGTCTCTCGCAAGCTGATGAAGGGGATTAACGCAGTGAATCAGCTGGGGATGGAAATGCGGCGACATCCCGATCGCGTCCTCTTTGAGGCGACCGATCCACCGCCGTTGCCATCTGAGGACGTGGCCTTCTTGAAACAGGCGTTGGCGAATATGTCCTCTGCCGGCAACATTCAAGAAAAGGAACCGGCATCTCGATGACGTCGTCACGCAGCTTTCTCCTCATCTGCACCGTCGGGATCTTCTGCTTCATCAGCTACAACATGGTGCGGATGCCGGTGCTGGCCTTGTTCGCCGAGCATCTCGGGGCAGGCCCCGAGCGGATCGGGCTCATTGTGTCGGTGTCGACCTTGACCGGCGTGTTGCTCAAGTTGCCATCCGGTGCCTTGTCCGATATCTATGGCCGGCGATTCTTGCTGCGTATCGGGGTCGTGGCCTTTGGCCTGCCGCCGTTTCTCTATCTCTTTATCACTGACCTGAACAGCCTCACGGTTCTGCGATTTGTGCATGGCCTGGCGACGGCCATTTTTGCCCCGAGCGCCTTGGCGACTGTTGCGGAGTTGTACCGCGAACGCCGGGGTGCGGCGCTGGGGACCTACACGGCTTGCACACAGTCGGGGGCGCTGCTCGGGCCGTTTATCGGCGGGTATCTCGCCCATGTTGCCGGCTTTGATTTCGCGTTCGTGGCAGCCGGCGTTTGTGGTTGTATCGCGATCGTGCTGTTTTACAGTTTGCATCTGGACGTGGCGACGCCGCGCGTTCATCAGAAGGGGATGCGGCCGATCCTGGCGGAGATGTGGAAGGGATTTACCATCGTAGCGAAGAACCGCAAGGTGCTCATCACCAGCGCCACCGATGGCGCCAAGATGATTGCCAACGGCGCGCTCATGGCGTTTCTCCCGCTCTACGGCCTCACGGTGGGATTGAATCCAGGGGAGGTCGGGCTCCTGTTCAGCGTGCAGGCCGGGACCTCCTTCTTCTCCAAGCCGATCATGGGCCGTGTGTCCGACAGGGTCGGGCGGCAGCCCCTGATCATCACCGGCTTGCTGATCTGCGCTGCCACCTTTGTCTGTATGCCGCATGTCTCGATCTTTGCTGGCCTGCTGTTGCTCTCAGCTGGGTTCGGGTTCGGCGAAGCCGTCGTGTCGTCCTCCTCCTCCGCCTTCGTGGCGGACAGTTCGGAGTTCAAGACGCTGGGGGCCGGAATGGGCATGCAGGGCACCATCGGCGACATCGGCCACGCGAGCGGGCCGCTACTGGCAGGTATTCTCATCGCCAACATGAGCTATGCCGGGGCCTTCACGATCATTGCGAGCCTGCAAGTCGCTGCGGCGATGATGTTTTGGCTGACGATGAGGAATCGATAGCAGGATGCTGAAAAAGTCCGTCAGCGGCGTTCTCCCCTCGAATGCATCCTCAACGTACCCCTGAGGGTACGCCTCCGGTGCATTCATCGGCTGCGGCCTTGCTGAACGGTCTTTTTGAGCATCCTGCCTGACCGATGCTATAATAGCCGCCGCTATTGGCGATTGTGACAAAAGCACTGTTGTGATCGTTGCCAGGCCTACCATCATGAGGAAAGACTGATGTTCACCGGCATTGTCGAGGAAATGGGCGCAGTGATTTCGCTGGAGAAGACGCTGGCGGGGACGAGGATGACGCTGTTGGCATCGACGGTCATGAGCGATCTCAAGATCGGCGACAGTGTGAGTGTGAACGGGATCTGCCTCACGGCGATCTCCAAGAGCGAGAGCAGTTTTACGGTGGAAGTCTCTCCTGAGACGCTTTCGGTGACGACGCTGGGCCTGCTCACGGCAGGAACGCCGGTGAATCTCGAACGGGCCATGAAACTGAGCGAGCGCATCGGCGGGCATCTGGTCGCCGGGCACGTCGATGGCGTCGGGACGATTCGCAGCCGGCAGCAGGACGGGAATGCCGTGATCTTCACCATCGAAGCGCCGCAAGACATTCTGCGTTACTGCGTCGTGAAGGGCTCGATCACCGTCGATGGCATCAGCCTTACGATTAACGATGTGACGAATCACGGATTCTCCATCGCCATCATTCCACATACCGCCAAAGTGACAACGTTGGGCCTCAAGCAGGTCAACGATCCCGTCAATCTCGAATCCGACCTCATCGGCAAATACGTCGAACGCCTGCTCCAAGAGCGAGGGCAGGTGGCACCAAAGCCGACACCCGTGATCGATAAAGACTATCTCCAGAAGCGGGGATTGATCTGAAGTAGATGAGGGCTAACCAGCGTCAGTAGTCCGCAAGATGGGATGTGAGTGTATTCAACGGTTGGTGCTATGCCGATCCGCATAAGAACCCGTGATATATGGTTCCTGAGTCGCAGTTCATTGAAACAGCAACGGTCATGGCGTATTGTTTACGAACAATAGTGGCGTGTTATACGGACAGAAATCGGCAGATCCGGCTCTTATGCGGATCGGCCTAAACATTGTTAGGCTTCATCAATGGGCATCGATCATCTGTCACTGTCGACGACCCCAGTTGTCCTGCTCAAAGGCGACGCGGAGATGTCGCAGGGGACTGGTTTCTTCTACGTCGGGAAATATGGCGAGGCGCAAGTAGTCTTCTTAGTAACCAACTATCACGTCTTGACCGGTCATGCGCCGCTCGAAGCAAAGCCGCCGATCGGCGACAACATTGTATTCCAGTTTCACAAGTCCCACGATAACCCGGCTGAGATACAGACCGTTCGAATGCCCTTGTTCACGACGGAGAGCAAGCCGGTGTGGGTCCAAAGCGCCTCTGTTCCAGAGGCCGACCTGGCAGTTATCCCAATCCCCGCCGACGCATTCGCCGATTGCAAACTAGCTTGCATCTCAAAGGAATGGACGACGGAGGCGAAGATCAAGTTACGTCCCACTAGTGCGGTGACGCTGATTGGCTACCCGTACGGGTATTTTGACCGGACTAACGCGTTGCCTATTTGGAAGACGGGCAGCCTTGCCAGCGAGCCTGACGTAGATTTCGACGGTAAGCCGCTTCTGACCGTCGACATCTCGGCATTTCCCGGAATGTCGGGTTCGCCCGCATTCGCAATTTCCTACGGGATGTACGAAACCGAGGATGGCGGCACTTCTGTGGGAGGTGCCCGAAAATTTGTGGGTGTTTATGCGAGCATGCAAATGCTCAATGAAAAGAAATTTCTTGAGGAGATTCACGGCTCACCGCAATATGGCATCGCTCTTTCTCAATCGCTGCAGCTGGGCCATGTTTGGAAAGCCCGGTTGGTGGATGAGGTTGTGAGCAGCGTCAACATTCAGAAGTGGGAGGCAGAGATAGGCGCCAAACTGGGATGAGGCCTAACAACGCGTTGGAGCGGACCGTGAGCCATCGGGGGCCGCAGCCTGGTTGCCAACATGCTGGCAAGGCCAAAGGGGGGCATTCTAAATAATGGAGTGTTGAGCCAACTTCTGTTATTGCCGCCGACGCCCAACCAGTCATTCCAGCAGGAGGCTTTGCCGCGCGCTGAATTCCAACATCAGCCATCTAGACATGGGCATTCACGAAGCACCAACGCCACAGCACTGGAACTACTTCCTCGCACTTGAGGACGATGTAGTGCGTATATCTCGCTATCTAGAGCTGACAACCGACAATTTCGAGTCTTACTCTCTGGAGTTGATGCGCATCTTGTCTGGTGCGGCATCTGAAGTTGATGTTGTCTCGAAGCGCCTATGCCAAAAAGCGAACGACAAGAGCAAGGCGGACAACATTACAAAGTACAAAGAGGAAATCCTGGCGGCTTATCCTCAAATTACCTCAACCGTTGTCGAGATTCCGCGGTTTGGCCTCACTCTTACACCGTGGGATCAGTGGAAGACTGGTGCCAACCCTCTGTGGTGGCGCGCATACACCAAGGTCAAACATCAACGCCACACACATTTCGCCGAGGCGTCGCTTAAGCACGCCCTCAATGCCGTTGCTGGGCTGTTTGTTCTCTTGCTCTTCTATTACCGTGAGGAAGGTCAGAATGGACAACTAAACCCTGATCCAGTCATCTTTCGTGTCGGTATTCCGTTTCACGTCGACAGGGTAGCGTGGGGGCCTCCTGCTATTGTCTATCAACTGCTATCCGATGGCGACGACCAATCTCTCGGTCAACCGGAAGGACAAACGGGGACAGTCTAAATAATCTGGGCGTGTGCCTGTGTGGAAATGTCTCTCGAGCTATTTTATAGCCCAAATCCAAGGCTTCTCGGAAGGTGAAGAGGAAACCCAGGGGGCAGCCCGAGCTAACCCCTTTGGCAAGATGTTACATCTAACCCACAAAGGCTATCGCAATGTCTAAGAGGGTTCTTCTAGTGGGGTGCGAATATACAGGGAGTTCTATTCCTGACGTGCGTATCGATACTCTTGGGTTGTGTCGGGCGTCTGTCTGTGAGGAAAAGGCTGCTTTTTCTCTCTATGAGTATGATCTGATCATTATCAATCCAGAGAGTTACTCCCATTTCATCTTTGGTTCACCGACTAAGCATTCGAGCTCTGATAAGGAGCTTTGGGATCTCAAAGCTGAGAATAATAAGTATGATTTAGACGATGCGTATGACCGCACTGATCGATCCAAGGAACTAAGTGCGGCGATCGCACAGGGGACCCGCGTTCTTTGGATCATGGCACCACAAAAGCGCATCAAGTTTTATGGGTTGCGGAGCATATACATCGGTTATGCAAATTCTGTTGCCGCAGATCTCATCGAAACCGCAAATTTACATCAGAAGAAGTCAAGACGTATTACCATCAAGCCGGAAGCGGGGGAGTTTGTCCCATACTTTGAGCAGCTCCAAAAAGATGGTTGGAAACTTTGCTTGTCTGACTATGGTGATACGCTAGAAAGCTTTGCGGAATCTCCAGAGGGTTACAGCTTGGGCGGGAGGGTGAAGATTGGTAGTTCGTTTGCTTGGCTCATCACTCCCCCGACCACGCAGGAGGCAACAAATCTACTGGTTGCTGGAGCACTAGGTCTCGGGGCAGATGATGTAACCAGAGGTTCCTATCATGGAATCTTTCTTAGTCACACCGGTGAAGACAAGTCATTTGTCCGTGATCTCAAGGCCCGACTGGAAGCACATGGGGTAAAGAATGTCTGGTTGGATGAAGCTGAAATACAAATTGGTGACTCTCTTACTAAGAAGATTGAAGATGGTTTGAGGAAGACAAAATATATCGGCATTGTGCTATCCCCCCGGTCAATCAAGTCGCCATGGGTGGAGAAAGAACTTGAGGTTGCCATTACTCGTGAAATCTCAACCGGTGAAGTGGTTGTCTTGCCATTGCTATATGAGGAATGTGAGCTTCCGGCGTTTCTCGTTGGGAAAATGTATGCAGACTTTACTTCCCCGGCTAAGTACGACGAAAGCCTTGGGAAGCTTCTTCGTCGCCTAAAGACGCTATGAAGTATTCCCCTGTTTGTGCCCGGATCTCAGCTTTGTACTGGCAAAGAATGGTGAACTAACCTTAACCCCTATTTCAAGAATACGTTTTTGAGACTTCACCTGATGAGATCGTGATGTCGCTCTCGATTTTGGATATTGGGGCGTGACCCGGACCAAAAGAAACATTGCGTAGGCAGTCGCTGTAATCGCAGCTCATTGAAACAGCAACGGTCATGGCGTATGGTTTACGAAGAGTAGTGGCGTGTTACATGTACAGAAATTGGCAAATCCGGATCATATGCGGATCGGCCTAAACATTGTTAGGGCGTAAAGATGAGACGCGCAGTGGCAACCAAGAAGCCAAGATTGAAGCACGTCGTATGTAAACCGTGCTGGGAGCTTAGGTACTGCCCTTATGGCCCGTTGGTCGAGTACTTCCCAGCCATTTTCGAGGAGGACCCGCTCCCTCTTTCTCACGTTAAGAAGAGCTACAAGAGCTGGCTTGCCGCTGTAAAGAACGGCGACCTCAAGACGGAGCGTGGGGTACTTCAGGCGATCGAAAAGATCCTTTGTTTATCACCTGGCCGATGGAAGTGGATCAGCCAATTCCGCACGGACGAACTTAGTTGCACTGTATTCGGCCACATTTGTCCCGTCTTCTTTATGGCGGAGCCATTCACCGAAACCAAGGAAGATCGCCGCATCACTCGCGCTATACCACGCGGCGTCATGTTGAAGGTAGTCCGTCGAGATGGACAGGTTTGCGCTGACTGCCGCACCATAGTTCCCGACGACCAAATCGAGTTTGACCACGTTATTCCTATCGCGAGAGGTGGCGCCACCACGACTGATAATCTCCGCATTCTTTGTCGTACTTGCAACCGCAAGAAGAGCGACGCCTTGGCTGGGCTTTTAGCGAAGCCCCCTTTCAATCGTGACAATGAGCCCTGACCTTGAACGTTAGGCATTGCGAAGGACAAACGGGGACATTCTCATTAATCTGAGTGTGAACCGGGTAGATATGCTCGTTGAGTCACACATCGCGACCGAACCAACGGCCTATCAGGAAGTCGGAAATTAGCGCGTATCCTCGTGTCCCGTTCTCAACCTTGTGCCTGGTTAAGAACGGGGAACCAACCGCAAGCGGTTACTTCACCAAAAACGTTTTAGAGACTTCGCCCGATGCGGTTGTGACTGTCAGCATCGCCAGGCCTTTGCGTCCGCCACTGGGGACGGTGGTGGAAATCTTTCCGTCGCTCTCGATTTTGAATATGGCGGCGTGGCCTGGCCCGAAAGAAATACTGCGCAAACAGTCGCTGTTTCCAAAGCTCGTTCCCGTAATCGTCACTTTGTCACCGGCCTTGCCTTCGTCGGGGCTGATTTTGTCGATACTGGGGGCCATGCCGAAGCAGGCAGGAGCTTTTCCGGCAGTCTCGGCGCTCTGGTATTTGGTCTGAGTGGCGGTCACCTTTTTCGCTGCCGGCTTGGCGGCGGCTGAGGGTTTGGATTTGGCGGTCGGCTTTTCAGGTTCAGCCGAATAGCTTGGTCCGCTGAGGGCCATCCCCAGGCCAAGCACAGCACAGAGAAACACTCCTCCCAGTAGGCTTCGATTTCGCATGACGGTCTCCTCGTGTATGAGAGCTCACCGGGGGTGAGCCATCGGTGTGCGGGGTGGACTGCAGCCGCGCTTGTGGCGGCGGATCGGAAGGCTTGTCGCTTAGTGGTGTGGCTAGACGTTCAGTCTTCTTCCATTCTGGTGATTTGGGGCATCCAAGGCCTGTCTTTGCCGATGCTACTCCTCGATCGTTGAAATATCCCCCGGGTCCTGTCCGAGTTCCTTGGCCTTCAGGACGCGCCGCATAATTTTCCCCGAACGGGTCTTCGGGAGTGACTGCACTATATCGATTTCAGACGGCACGCCGATCTTCCCGAGCTCTTTCATCACTTGATCTTTGATCGATTGAATCAGCGCAGGGCTTTCGATCTCGCCTTGCTTCAGGATGATGAAGGCTTTGATGGACTCACCTACAGTCTTGTGGGGTTTGCCGATGACGGCCGCCTCGGCGACGGCGTGATGACTCACCAGGGCGCTTTCGACTTCGGCGGTGCCGAGCCGGTTGCCCGCAACCTTGATCACGTCGTCGGCGCGGCCCATGAACCACATGTAGCCGTCGGCGTCTTTATGGCACACGTCGCCGGCGGTGTAGCAGTTCGGGATGGTGTTCCAATAGGTCTTGTAACGTTCCGGATCTTTGTAGATCGTGCGCATCATGGAAGGCCAGGGTTTCTTGATGACGGCAAATCCGCCGGCGTTGGCCGGAAGACTGTTGCCTTCACGATCCACGACATCGGCTTCAATGCCGAGAAACGGTCTGGTGGCGGAGCCTGGCTTCAACGGCACGGTTGGCAGCGGCGTAATCAGAATCGAGCCGGTTTCGGTCTGCCACCAGGTGTCCATGATTGGTTTGTCGCCGCCGGTCACGCGGTGGAACCATTCCCAGGCTTCAGGATTAATCGGTTCGCCGACGCTCCCGAGGATGCGCAGGGTCGAGAGATCGTACTTCTTGGGCCAGTCTTCTCCATAGCGCATGAGCAGGCGAATCGCCGTCGGCGTCGTGTAGAAAATCGAGACGCCATAGCGTTCGATCAAATCCCACCAGCGGCCGGGGTTCGGATAGTCCGGCTTGCCTTCGGCGGTGAGGATCGTCGCACCGTTCAGGAGCGGGCCGTAGACGATGTAGCTGTGACCGGTGACCCAACCGGGATCGGCCACGCAGAAATACACATCGTCGTCCTTCAGGTCGAATACATATTTCGACGTGATGTAGGTGCCGACCATGTAGCCGCCATGCACGTGCACCACGCCCTTCGGCTTGCCGGTCGTACCGGAGGTATACAAGATATACAGGGGATCTTCGGCGTCCAGCTTGACGGCTTCACATTCAGTGGATTCGCCTTTCAGCCATTCGTACCAGTCAATCTCTTTGGGAGCTGCCAGCGCGACTTCCGGTTTCTGTCGCCGCACGACGATGACGTGCTCGACCGTCGGGCAGGTTTTCAGGGCTTCGTCCACGACCGACTTGAGGGGAATGACTTTCCCGCGGTCGTAGCCGACATCGGCGGTGATGACCAGGCGGGACTCGGCGTCATGGATACGATTGGCCAGAGCCGGGGCGCTGAAGCCGGAATAGACCACGCTGTGAATTACCCCGATGCGCGCGCAGGCCAGCATGGCCACGATCTGCTCAGGAACCTTGGGGAGATAAATGGTGACGCGGTCGCCCTTCTTCAGGCCCAGCTTTTTGAGGGCGTTGGCGCAGCGGTTGACCTGGCGATAGAGTTGCCCGTAGGTGAAGACGCGTTCGGTATCGTTCTCGCCGACCCAGATGACCGCGACTTTGTTCTTCCGGCCATTTTTGACGTGCCGGTCAAGACAGTTATAGGAGATATTGCAGGTGGCCCCGACAAACCATTTCGCGAAGGGGTAGTTCCATTCCAGCACTTTGTTCCATGGCGTAAACCATTCAAGTTCCTTGGCGACTCCGCTCCAAAAGGCCTCGGGATCGGCAATCGATTTCTTATACTCGGCTTCGTAATCCTGAATATGGGCTGCGGCTTTGGTCTTGGCGCTGGGCTGGTACGTTCGGCTTTCCTTCAATAGTGTCTCAATCTTCTCACTCATGACGCACACACCTCCTGGATCGATAGCCGTCTCGGCACGGATATGATGATTATGGAGAAAGGGGCCTTCCCCTGCAACCCATACATTTGTACTGGTAGTTACCCTGTGGCGAATGAGTCTTTGAAATGAACGGGTTGGCCGGGCCGATTCCTTGACAGCCGTCACAGCCCGAGGGTAGGCTCACCCAGAGCTGCTCATGCGAACTTTTCTTCGATCTATCACAACTATGTTCACCAGAAACTTGCGTGCCATGAGTCTTGGTCTCGGGCTGTTTTTGCTTGCCGGATTGAGCGGAGTTCTGCCTGCCTCCGCCCAGTTAGGGAAACCTGAGGGGCTCTACTATAAGTCATGGGCGGTCGTTGTCGGGGTCGAGCACTATCTGCTGGCTCCTTCGATTCCCGGAGCCTTGGCGGACGCCAAGACGGTAGCCCAGGCATTTCGTCAGATGGGCTTCGACGAAGTGGTTGAGGTCTACGACAAGGATGCCAGCTTCCGCCATCTGCAGCAGCTCTTGTCGGACATGTTGCCGCGCAAGGTCGGGCGGATGGATCGTCTGGTGCTGTTCTATGTGGGCCATTCCGGAGTGACGCAAGATGCCGAGGGGAAAGATCTCGGCTACCTGGTTCCGTCGGATGCGCAGGTCAATAATGTCGTCAAGTCCATCACTTTTGACCAGCTCAAGGAATTTGCCCGACGCCTGGCGGCGAAGCACACCCTGCTCATTCTTGATACTGCGGTTAGGGGCTGGGAAGCCACGGCACCTCGGCAACTATCTCTCGAAGGACGCTTGACGCCCGAGGACGACACGGAACGGCGTGCGATGCAGGTGATCACCGCCGGGGATAAGGGGGAAGTGTCCAAGCGTGTCGGGGATGCCAGTCTGTTCGTCAAATCGCTTTTGACGGGGTTGCAGGGTGCGGCGGATCTGAACAAGAATGGTTGGCTGATGGCGTCCGAGTTGGGAGCGTATCTTGAGAAGGAGCTCCCTGCAGTCACGCAGGGACAGCAACATCCGATATCCGCCAGGCTGGACGGGGATGGCGATATCATTCTCATCGAAGGGCGCAAGGCGGCCTTCGTGCTCGGGGCAGGCCCCCAGACGCCGGCTGAACGGCAACTAGCGGCTCGATCACAATATGACCAGGCGTTTGCGTTGCTCCAGGAGGGGAAGCGCGTCGAGGATGCGTTGGAGCGCCTGAATCGCGCGATCGAATTGAACCCGGAGTTCGGCGATGCCTATGTGCTGAAGAGTTATGTGCGGCTTGAGGTGTTGCCCAATCTCGATGAGGCTCTCACTGCCGGCCAGTTGGCCGTTAAGCACGCGCCTCAGAATCCCGACTCCCATTATACGCTGGGATTGATTTACGAAAAGCGGGGGAGTTTTCCAGAGGCCGAACAGGCGCTCTTGCAGGCGCTGAAGGTCAATGCCGGGTATCAGGATGTTTATTTCTCGCTCGGCACGCTCTACGCTGATCATCTGAAGGATCAGGCGAAGTCCGTCGAAGCGTTCCGCCGCTATGTCGAGTTAGGAGGAACCGATTCCCGCGCGCGAGCGGCCGTGAGTCAGGCCGACACTCCAACGAAACCCTAGTCTTTCCCGCCACCCTTGAGATAGCCCAATCCGATCTTTAGCGCGCGTCTCGTGATTTCGGCCCAGCGCACTTGCGGATATTCTGCCAAGACCGCGGCGGCCTTGGGATCCTGAATTTCCAAACTGGCGATCTTAATAATGCCGTCTTCTATTTGAACGTCGGCCACAGTTCGTGCCTCCCCTAAGAATCATCACCGAGTGAATTGCATGCGCGCGGTTTCGTCAACCGTTCATACCGCGTTGCGTTGACTGAAATAAAGTCGCATGCTAGCATGAATTCACGCGAATTTTCGAACCCTTTGAGGCTCCACGTCAATAATTCCCGTTATGAAGGAGGATCGCATGGCTACATCGCAAGCGCGTTTTACGAGACTGGCCGGCACCGGGCTTGCCATTGTTCTCTTGGTCGGACTTGCCGCTTGTGGTGGCCCTCCGAAGTGGGTGCAAAAGGGGTCCGGCGCGTTCAACGAGAAGGACAGCAAGGCCTTCTATGGGGTGGGCGCGGTGGTCGGTGTGCGGAACGAGCCTCTGGCCTGGGATACGGCAGAGAATCGCGCGCGCGCTGAAATTGCCAAGACTTTTGAAACGTATACGGGTTATCTGATGAGAGACTACGCAGCGTCGACGACAGCCGGCGATTTCACCCGAAACACGGAAGAGCAGAATGTCGAACGGGCGATCAAGACGGTCACAACGGCGACGTTGAGCGGCGTGCGTCCGATCGATCGATATAAAGACGAGAAGACCAATACCTATTACGTTCTTACCAAGCTGAACCTCGAAGAAATGAAGAACAACTTGGAGCAAGCGAAAGAACTCAATGCGCAGGTGCGCGATTTTGTCCGCAAGAATGCCGACAAGATGTTCGATCGGCTGGAGAAAGAAGAAGACAAGCGGTTGGCACGGTAGTGAGCCATTTCGAATCGCTGCTTCGATGAGACTCGTTCGGCTGGAGGGACTAGTGTGATGGTGATGAAGTCTGGATTGCTGGCGCTGGGAGCGGTATCGGTGTTGACCCTGGCAGGGTGCGGGCATGAAACGAAAGTGACGCGTGTGGATGCCGGCGTGGTGACCGATCTGAGCGGGCGTTGGAACGATACCGACTCGCGGATGGTGGCCGAGACCATGGTGAAGGAGTCTCTCAGTTACCCCTGGCTTGGCAACTTCACCCAAGCGAAGCACCGCCAGCCCGTTGTGGTGGTCGGCACGATCCTGAATAGCAGTCATGAACATATCAGCGTCCAGACGTTTGTGACCGACCTCGAACGTGAGCTGACGAATTCCCAGAAAGTCACCTTCGTTGCCGGCAAGGGCGAGCGCGACGAACTGCGGACTGAGCGCAAAGAGCAGGCGATGTATTCCCGTGAGGATACGCAAAAGGCCCCCGGAAAAGAAATCGGCGCCGATTACATGATGAAGGGGACGATTTCGACGATTCTTGACGAAGCCGAAGGGACCAAAGCGGTATTTTATCAAGTGGATCTCCAGATGATCGATCTAGAGAGCAATGCCAAGGTTTGGTACGGGCAGAAGAAGATTAAGAAGGTTATCGAAAAGAAGCGAACCATTTTCTAGGCTCCGGGACTCTGTTGAGCCCTCTCTTCTCAGGTGTTGCCCACAGTCCTCTGGCGCCGTGGCGCGCTGTCCGTTCATCCCTTCGATTCGGTGCACTCGCCGGCCTGCTGCTGTTGACCGCCTGCGGTCCCTCCGTTAACCGGTATCTGTTGATTGAGCAGAGTCTGGCTGCAGGCGATGCCAAACAGGCCGACGCGATCGTTCAACAAGCTGAAAAAACTTACGGAGAGAAGAGCCGCCTGTTGTACGGCATGGACCGCGGGATGACCTTGCAATTGGCCGGCGACTACCAGCAGAGCAGCGCCGTACTCGAACAGGCCGAAGAGGAAGTGGAGCGGCTCTATACCAGAACGGTCCGTTCCGAAGCCGCTGCCTTTCTCACCAATGACAATGCCTTACCCTATGAGGGCGATCCCTACGAACATGTGATGATCAATGTCGTCAAGGCGTTGAACTACGCCGCGCAGGGGCAGCTTCAGGAAGCCTTGGTGGAAGCGCGACGGATCGATCACCGGCTCAACGTGCTTTCGGATAAGGTCAAGGACAAGGCGAGTTATCGGGAGGACGGGTTTGCCCGGTATCTGACGGGCATTCTCTATGAGGCGACGGATGATGTGAATAACGCGTTCATCGCTTACCGGAAGGCCTATGATGCGTACGAAGCCAACCGAGGCTGGGCGCGGACGCCGGTCCCGACTCAACTCCGTGCCGATCTCTTGCGAACCGCTGACGCGCTCCATTTGACGAATGAGTTTGAGGAGTACCGGCGGCTCTTCCCTGACACGGTATGGCAGGCCAGCGCGGCACAGCGAGGCCTCGCCCAAGTGGTGTTGATCAGCTATAATGGCCGCGCTCCCCATAAGGAGGACCGCTTTCTTGACTTGCCGATCAGCTTGGATGCCTTGCAGCTCGTGTTGTTGAATCGTGGGTTCACTCAGTCGCCCAGGCATCAGAACCGGGGTGTTGATAGCGTCCTGTATGGGCTCAATGGTCACGTCGTGCGGGTAGCGTTGCCCCGATTGGTGACACAGAAAACCCAGGTGCCTTCTGAGCAGCTGACGCTGGTCGGCGAGACCGGTCGGCAGGTGAGGGTCTCCTCAGAATTGGGGCAGAACATCTCCGCGCTCGCAGATAAGAGTCTTTCCGATCGTTTGCCCGGCATCACTGTCAAAGCATTGGCTCGCGCAGCCGTCAAGTTCGCCATGGCAGAGGGAGCGACACGCGGGGCCCAGCAAGCGGCCGGGAAAGATGCCGCCCCTTGGGTGGGACTCATCGTCGGGCTTCTGACGAAGGGACTGGCGGTGGCCTCGGAAGAGGCTGATAAGCGCAGTTGGCAGACGCTCCCGGATGAAATTCACATCGCCCGCGCGTGGGTCGAGCCCGGGCAGTATGCGGCGTCAGTGCAGCTGTTTGGGCGAGGAAACGGTCCAACGACGGAGAACCGGCGCACGCTCACTCTGGGCCCAGGACAAACCGCGGTCATGATTCAACGGGTGATTCAATGAGGGCTCAGGCCGGTCTGAGGCGTGTTGTTGTGTTGTCACTGGTCATGCTGTTCATCGCAGGAATGGCCCTCTCGGGTTGCACGTGGTTTGGAGGGAAGTCGAAGCCGGACTGGGTGGATGGAGCCGCGGCTGAATTTTCTTCAAACCAATATCTGCTGGGGCAGGGCCAGGCCGCGAACAAGAGTGCGGCGACCGATCAGGCTTACGCCGCCGTCTCCAGAATTTTTAAGGCCGAGGTCGCGGCGCAGGCCAAGGATTGGGAGTCCTACCTGCTGGTCGAGAATCGCGGAAGCACCAATACAGAACGCCGGTTGACGCTGGATCAGGTGACGAATGTATCAACCGATAAGGTTCTCGAGAACGTAAAGGTTCTGGATACCTGGTACGACCGGCACCAGGGGATGCATTATGTCTTGGCGGGGATGCATCGCGGCCAGGGCGAAGCGGCGATGATGGACAAGATGCGCGAGCTGGATCGGACGATTGAAACCGATCTGCTCGAAGCGCGGCGGACCACTGATAAGTTGACTAAAGTGCGAAACCTGCGGCGTGCCACAAGAAACCTTGTGATGCGTGACGCGTACAATGCGGATCTACGCGTCATTCGTTCCTCCGGCCAGGGGACCCCGGCAGCGTATCGTGTGAATGAATTGTCGAATGAATTGGATCAATTTCTTTCGACGAACCTGGTGCTTGCGGTCGAGGTGACCGGGGATCATGCTGAGCCGATCCAAGGTTCGCTCATGGAAGGGCTCATTCGTGAGGGATTGCATGTGACCACCCAACGGGCCGGCAGCGAATTGCTGGTGCGTGGCACCGTGCGTATCTGGCCGATCGATGTGCGCGATCCGCAATTTAAGTATGTGCGGTGGTGCAGCGACTTCGATGTGGTGGAGACCGCGACGCAGCGTGTGGTCGGCGCGGTCTCGCGCGGCGGGAAGGAAGGGCACCTGTCCGATCGCGAAGCCACTGCGAAAGCCCTACGGGTTATTCAACAGGAATTTTCCTCAGACCTTGCCAAAGCGATCGCATCTCATGTATTTGGAGAGGCGTCATTGCCGGCCCAGGCGTCATCGCCGGCCGGGTGCCCGCGAGAATCCACACCGGCGAATCCGGCGTTATCGAGCCCGCGCCCATTTTAACAAGGAGGACACCAGCACTGTGACACAGTCTACAGAGAAATCGATGGGCCGCGCCCCACGGAGCCGCGGACGCGGGCTGACGAAGCCCGGACGGAAACTGTCGAGCCGGTTGGCCAAACGCAAGCTGGGCGATCGGCTGAAGGATGACACGGCGTCGTTCAATCAAGGCAACCTGGCCGATACGTTGCGCAAGCAGGGGTATGAGGAAGTGCCGCTGGACGAGCTGCAGGATCGACTCTCAAAACTCCAGGGGCCCCTGGCCGCCCTGATCATGAAGGGGAGGGTGTGACAGGATGCCATACTACTATTTCGACTCCACCGCGCTCGTGAAGCGCTACAGCATGGAACGGGGCACTCGCGTCGTCAACAAGCTGATGGTCAAGCGCGGGAAAGTTGCCATTCTGCCGACCTGGACGGTCACGGATTTTTACGCCACGCTCTCCAATCGGGCTCAGCAGGGAGAAATCACCAGGGACGATTGCTATTCGGTGTTGTATAAATTCGAGCTGGAGTCCAAAGCCGGACTGTTTGAGTTTATTGCGCCGACAATGGGGACGTATCTGGCCACCAAAGAGCTGGTCCTGGAGTATCCTTTTCTCCGGGCTGCGCAAGTGATGCATCTGGCGTTGGCGCTGGAGTTGAAGCCGTTGCGACTGACCGTCGTGAGTGCGGACGCGCAGCTATTGGCAGCGTCAAAGACGGCGGGGCTGCATATCATTAACCCTGAAGACGACTAAGGCCAGAACACGCCCAGGGCCCTGGATGGCTATGGACACTGGTATTCGGCAACCAGGGAGTCGATCATCTGCTGCCAGTTGTCCGCAGATTCCTGAAGACGCCCGGCCTCCTCCAGGAGGCGGGTGTCTTGAGGAGACGTCCCCTTCCCCTCAGCCACGTGTGTGAGAGTGGTGTGACCGAGGGCCAGGCTGCCACAGACTCCCGATGAAGCCGGCAATTGACCGCCGGCTCGTCGGAAGAGCGCCATGGCCCGGTAGGTATGTTCCTGCGATCTGAAGAGCGCTTCCTGGCCCTTGCGGAAAGCCGTCTTCCATCCGGTCTCTCTCTTGCCGAGTTGCGCGGCGAGCAAGGCGGCCCGCCCCATCATCATCGCGGCTCCATCCGCATCGTCATTCCCAATCGCGTCTTCGGCTTTCGACTGGAGCCGGCCCAGCTCAGCCTCGTCTCCGACCACCTGCGCGTCGCTAAGAACAGGGGACATCGTGAGGCCGGTGAGCAATAGCGCCGTCAACACGCCGATTCGAAATGAGCTGGCCATCAGGCATTCCTCGAAGACAATGTTCTATGCCGGTACTCTACTCATGAGCGGCTCTGGCTGGCAAGTTGCCACAGTCTTGACCGGATCAGTATAATCCTCTGGCTTTGAAGGGATCGTGGTGTGGCCGGGTAATCCGGCTTGTTGTAGGAAGGAGCTGATCGTGCAGTATTGGGTCAAAGTGGTGTTTTTGGACAATCAGGAATTGCTGATCAAGGATGCGGTCAGTCATCGCTTGTCTGAAGATCAGGAGTTTATTTACTTGGAGTCGCCGCGGGAAATGATCCTGGTCCCGATCAAACAGATCAAATATCTCTCCTGCGATGCGGCGGTGTTTGCGTCGAAGAAACCCGCTTGACGGACGCCCCCTGATCCTGAGGGGACCACGCGTCTGCTAGGCTGCGAGCTGCAGCAGATTCAGAATGGCGTGATTCCATCCGATCGGCCCGATGCCCGGGGCATGAATCAGCTGCGGGACATCGATGTCGTGGTCGTACGATCCGTCCGATTTCTGCACCAGCACCGGATGATCCACCGCGAGCAGGAGTGGGAGATCGTTCAGGCTATCCCCGATTCCTACTGTTTTAACCTCGCCCAGTGGTCCATCGAGATTCCATTGACGCTTATAGCAATGGAGCAGCTTCAAGGCAGCCTGCCCCTTATTGTTCAGTCCGGTCAGATGAAAAAAACGCCCACCCTTCGTCCATTGCAACCCGCGCGTGATGATTTGATGGCAGACCTCCGTGACAATCGTGTCGGGACCTTGCATCAAGAAGGGTTCGTCGTACTCCCGGATCTTGGCTCGGAGCGCGGCTTCCCTGGATAACCCGGTCAGCTCCATAATCTCATCGATGGACAGATCCCCGAACCCTATCAACGGCGTGCCGACGGCTTCCTCAATCTGCTTGAGCACATCGCGCAACATGGCGTAGGGCGTTCCGAACTCGATGACGTGGTATGCAGACCGTCGTCGGGCGCGGTCTAGAGGGAAATCAAATGTACCGAGAGGTACGAAGACAGCGCCGCCGTTTTCGACGATGAACGGACCCTGGTGATTCAACTGTTGGCGAAGCGGCTCGATCTCCGCACGCGTCTTGCTGGAGACCAGGACGACGGGAATATGGTTTGCCTGGAGTCGTTCGAGGGCCGGTCGAGCCGCATCGAACGAATAGGTCTGGCTGTCGAGAAGACAGCCATCCAGGTCGGTGAAGACAAGGTAGCGAGGAAGCATAGAGGCCTCAAAGGTGGTGAACATCGTCATGAGTCGGTCCGTGCAGTGGAGCCGCCAACCGGCGCTCAAGAAACGACCGTGCGAGATCCTTGCCTCCCAATCCGAACGCCAGCGCAGCGGCGAAGACAATGCCGCCCCAGGTAATGCCGAACCCGACCGCCACAATGTGTTCCGCAATGCCGAGTTGCTCAAGGGCCATGGCGACGCTCAGTAACTGGATCGTCCAGCGGACACTCGCTGCGATCAGTCGAGCCGGCGGGAGGCCGGCATTAACCGCGGCGATCAGGACCCCCTGGGCGACGAAGTTGGAGATCAGGTAGCCCGCAATTCCGATCAGCGTGGCGATGACGAGATGCGGGATATAGGCGACGGTCGCATGGGCCAATCGGCTGATGGAGTCGATGTGGAGCGCCTCAAGCGAGGCGATCGACGCAAAGAGCAGAATCAGCCAGTGGATCGTTCGTCCGATGAGATGGGAAGGGGCTGATTTGATCCCGCCCCGCAGAAACGTGGAGGTCAGGCCCAGCCGATCGCTCACCCGGTCCAGTCCGATCACTCGGAGAAACCGTTCGACCGCGTGGCCTGCGAACCAGGCGGTGCCGACCCCTGCCAGCAGCAGCAGGCTCATGGCCAACACATTGGGGACGATGGCCAGTGTTTGCCGGCCGAGGACGGTCACGGGTTCCAGTAACGTCTCGATCCACTGTGATGTCATGATGCTCTCCTTTACTCCCTATGCCGGGCGTGGCCCCTGCTTAGGGCCACCGTGTCACGAGATATTCTTTCCGGGACTCGAAGGCCCGGCACAGAGCTTCGATATGGTGTTCCGCCTCGCGGGTGGTCAGCCCCTGTGTTTGCAGCACGAACGAGGCGGTTCGACCGAGATACAACGGCGTGAGTGCTTTCAGGAGGTGATCTTTCGGGAGCACCCCGGCGTGATAGGACAGGGCCGTGTCATAGATCACCCGGACCCAGAGGTCATCCGGCATCCGGAAGGCAGCCGTAGCAACTCCCTGTAGCGCGTTGAGCTGGGCCATACTCTCTTCCGACAACATGCGACTCCAGACGGGTTGCAGGTCTTGCAGACCCTGCTGAAACACCTCCAGCATCCGATCGACGTTCACATGGATCGGTTCGACGCCCGTTTCGTATTGAAATCCGAAGAGGGGCACGGGTTCAGAGGCTCTCACGGGGGTCCAAGTGGCGGGATGGGTCTCCATCAGGCTGAACAGGGCGCCGGTGACTTGAGCCAGCATGTCGGAAAGATCGGCTGCGGGGTCTTTGGGGTTGTGAATTTTCGCCCCCAGGAAGCTTTGGCAGACCCGCGCGCCACTGGTCAGCGCCTCTGTGGTCATCCAGATATCGATGCCGAATCGCGCCACGTCGGATTCCCAGACGTGTCTGTTCAGGTAATGCTTGGCCAGGTCGCCAGAAAATCCGAAGTCACCTCCGATGGGCTGGCGCACCTGATAGCCATACAGCGCACGGGTCAATGGATAGGCAATACTATTGGTAATCGTCCCGTCGTACTTGTGGCGTTGGTAGAAAGGCGCGACGTAGTCAAAGCCTTCTTGCACGATGGGCCGAAGGAGCAGTTCGATCCATTCGGGTGTGATGCTGCGAAGGTCTGAGTCCACCACCGCGCAGGCCTGAACGTTCAGGCGTTTGGCGATCTCAAAAATCGTGCGGAAGGCGCTCCCTTTGCCGGGTATTCCATGGTAGGGCGTGACGATGCGATGGAGCGGACTCTGCCGGTCACCGATAAACAGCACATCAAAATCGACTAAGGTGTCGGCGACGATCGCGGGAGTGCCGTCAGTAGACCCTCCGTCGGCGTTCACCAGGACGGCCCGACGGTCCGGGAAGTATTTGGCGAGGCCTGCCCGTACCGCGCGGATGACATGGCCGATCGTGTCGGCGTTGTTGAAGCTCGGGACCCCGACGAGCAGGTCTGCCGCGCCGATCTGCTCGACCGTCAATTCGGTCTGGGCAGCCAGGGGAGTAATGGTCGAATTCAGCATGGGCATCACGCGAGCTTGCTAGGAGACTCTGGTGAGCGGGGTGTGATGGTCTGCGTGGGTCAGGTCGCTGGCCGGTTCCCATTCATGGTCGCTCTCGACCGCATCGATCAAGAGTCCGAAGACATCGGGGACCGCCGCCACCACCCGGCTCCAATTGGAGATCATGGGGACACCGAGGGGGTCTTCGATGAAGCTCTGGGTGGCGAGCTTCATGCCTTTCAGAAATACCTCCACAGCGGTGCGCTCCTGGTGGCGATCGAATTGGAGTGAGTTGATCATCGCGTCGTTTTCGTATCGGCTGATCGCGTCTTGCGCGGCCTGGAGGTATGTGGCTCGCAGTGTCTTCAGCAGGCTGTCGGAGAGAATGACCCCGTCACTGGCCAAATTTCTGAAGAGGGCTTTGGTAATGTCGGCCGACATCTTTAACAGGCCGGCATCAGGATTATCCGCTGAGAGTTCCTGGTGCTTATGCTCGTAGGCATCGGCGATGTCGACCTGGCAGACGCGGCGGAGCGCGCAGTTACGGTATACCTCGGCAAGGACGCCCACTTCGAGACCCCAATCTCCAGGAATACGGTTGATCCAGGCGAGATCGCTGACCATGGCGAATTCCCCGGCGAGCGGATAGCGGAAGCTATCCAGAAAGGTCAGGAGGGGATGTGTGCCGACCAGCTGCTGGAGGCTGCGGAGGAGCGGAGTCATGAAGAGCCGAGTCACGCGGCCATGGAGCCGGTCGGTAATCCGGCTGTAGTAGCCTTTGGCGAATTCATATCCAAGATTGGGGTTGGCGATGGGATAGCAGAGCCGGGCGAGGTATTGCCGGTCATAGCTCACAATATCGCAATCGTGCAGAGCGAGCACTTTGCTTTGGTGGCGGGCGAGTACATATCCGAAGGCGGTCCAGCAGCCGCGCCCTTTGCCGGCCAGACCGACATCGATGGCATTGTCGGTCAGGCGCTTTAAGATCTGCTGAATCCGGCTTCCGTCGTTCCAGATCACCCGGACGCGTTGCGGGAGGATCGAGAAGTACTCCTTGGCGAGGCGAAACTCCAGCGCCGATGCCCGGTCCAACGAAATGACAATCTCGTTCACATAGCGCACCTCAGTCAGCGTCTCGACAATCTTTCTCAGCGCCGGTCGCTGGAGCTCTGAATAGAGGGACGGGAGGACCAGGGCAATCGGATTCGTCGATGCGTGCCGCTGGAGTTCCGCCTCAAGTTGTTCGAGGTTCGGTCTGCCAAGCCGATGAAGCACGGTTACCACGCCGTTTTGATGAAAGTCCGACATGCTCTTCCTCCCTGTCAGTCATGGGCGAGCAAGTGGGATGGAATATGGGAAACCCTTGATCGCCTTATTAGTTAAGAAGCAACGCCTGTGCCGCTCTGGTTCCCTAACTAGTGAAGTGACGGCGGTGATACTAATGTCTTGATCTCCTGGAGATATTACGCGGGAACGTCCTCCTGGTCGGGTGGATATAAGGGCTGCATTCTGTATGGCCAGTGAAGAGTTGGCGGTGAAGTCCTTCACTTCAATCAACCTGTATGGGAGAGATACCCTCACGGAGACCGTACGACTTCGTCCGTGAGGCAGGCCACGGTCTTACTCTGATGAGGAGGGGCCCCTCTGTTGCGAGGCAGCGGGCACCCAGGCGCGGCGATATTCACTCTAGAGTAACAATCGGGGCTAGGTTGATGAACTAGGCGAATCCCGAGGGTAGGAAGAAGAATGCCCTAGCCTGGACGGTGATGTGTCCGCCAGTCGAGTCGTTTCGGCGTTCGGTGAGCCTGTGGTGAGTGATGTGCGATGTGGAGGGCCGATTACGCGCTCAACTTGAGTCCCATCATGCCCAGCACGATCAGCGTAAGCGACAGGAGTCGCAGAGGTGCGACTGATTCCCCAAAAATGACCATGCCGAGAAGCGCTGTTCCTACCGCTCCGATCCCGGTCCATACGGCGTAGCCCGTGCCGACAGGAATGGTCCTCAGTGCCTGAGAAAGGAAATAGAAACTGGCGATCATGGCAGTGATCGTTCCGAGGCTGGGCCATGGCCGCGAGAATCCTTCGGTGTATTTCAGACCGATCGCCCAACCCATTTCAAGCAGACCTGCCACGATCAGGTAAATCCACTCCATTGATGCAGTCTCCTTCGTCGCGGTTGCAGGCACCATTGTCAGATCGTAAGCCGGTCCTTTACCGTTCGAAAATCAACATGACATAGGCGAGAAAGAGCAGCAGATGCACCGCGCCGAGCAAGACATTCGTGCGGGCACTGGCAAAGGTCAGGAGGCTGAGTCCAAGCGTCAACAGCAGAAGAGTCATGCCGACGGCATCGAGTCCGAGGATGATGGTCTGGTCCATCACAAATCCGATGGTCAGGACAGCGGGGATCGTCAGGCTGATGGTTGCCAGGACCGATCCCAACAGCAGATTGACGGAGCGCTGCAGTTGATTGCCCATCGCGGCGCGCACCGCGCTCATCGACTCAGGAGACAACACCAGCACAGAGACAAGTACCCCGGCCAAGGCCGCGGGAGCGTGTAATTCGTGGATGGCGTGGGTAATAGGGACCGCAATCTGTCCGGAGAGGATGACGACAGGCAGCAGATGCGCTACCAGCAACAGCATCAGGTGTAACGCCGAGCGGTCTTGGCCGCCGGACGAGCATTTCCAGTAGGGGGCCTCCGTCGGTTCGAGCGAGGCCGGGGCCATGAAGTAGTTGCGATGGCGGAAAATCTGCATGGCAAGAAAGACCGCGTAGAGTCCGATCGACATGATGATCAGAAACACCGATTGGCGAGAGGACAACGTCGGACCAGGAGAAGACACCGTAAAGTTGGGCAGGACCAGGCCAAGCACGGCCAGGGGGATGATCACCGCCAGGAAGGCGTTCGCTCCTTGCAGATTGTACGTTTGTTCGTGATACCGCAATCCTCCCAGCAGGAGGGAAAAGCCGATCATTCCATTGAGCGCGATCATCACGACGGCGAACATCGCATCCCGTGCGAGCGTTGGGTTGCCTTTGCCGGTCAGCATGACGGCACTGATCATCATGACTTCAATCCCGGTGACGGCTAGCGTCAGAATGAGCGTTCCCCCCGGTTCCCCCATTTTTGTGGCCAGGCTCTCGGCATGCCGGACGACAGCAAAGGCCGACAACAGGATGACCGTGAAGAGCCACGCGAACATGAGTGCAAACCAGGCCTGGTGCGAAAGATCCCCCAGCCATCCCTGTCCGAAGACAAGAAATGCCGCCGACGTGCCGCCGCTCACCAATAGGGACCATTCCTGCTTGATCGTGGGTAATATCTTCATTGTATGGCGGCTGTCCGCTTACCCTTCACGAAGCGCTTATCATGCGCAGGTTATTTGAAAGTTTCGAGGATCCGACGCGATCGCACCAGGGCTATTGCCCTCTATGGGCCGGTTCGATGGCGGGGAGGCTGTTTGTCGGCGGAGTGTCTTGTTGGGTGCGGCCCTCGATCCATCGATAGAGGATCGGAAGGACGATCAACGTCAGCAAGGTGGAGCTGACCAGTCCGCCGATGACGACGATGGCCAACGGACGCTGAACCTCCGAGCCGATTCCATGGGCGAAGGCGAGAGGGACCAACCCCAGTAACGCGACCAGGGCGGTCATGAGGACGGGTCGCAGGCGCAGCAACGCCCCGGACATCACGGCTTCGTCTAGCGTGGCGCCTTCCTCGCGCAGGGCATTCATGCAGGAGACCAGCACGATGCCATTCAGCACCGCCACGCCGAAGAGGTTGATGAATCCGATCGAGGCCGGCACGCTGAGATATTCCCCGGTCAGCCAGAGCGCGACCACACCGCCGATCAGCGCGAAGGGAAGGTTCAGAATGATGAGAGCCGCCTGACGCAGCGAGTCGAAGGTGGAGTAGAGCAAGAGGAAGATCAAGCCGATGGTGATGGGAACGATGAGCCGGAGTTTGGCCATCGCCCGCTCCATATTTTCGAACGAGCCTCCCCAGGCGACGGTGTAGCCGGCGGGAAGCGCCACCTGGGTGGCGATCTTCTGCTGCGCTTCAGCGACCAAACTGCCGATATCGCGTCCCATCGTGTTGAACCCGATTGAGACATACCGTTGGAGCTTTTCCCGGCTGATCCGGCCGGGGCCTTCCTCAAGGCGGACGCTTCCAAGGTCGGCGAGAGGGATCAGGGCTCCGTCCCTGCCGGTGACCAGTATGTTGCTGATCGTCTCGGCACTATTCCGGTATTGCTCAGGGAAGCGGACGATCAGTTCAAATCGTTGCTGTCCCTCATAGACGCGCGTCGCGACGTCTCCGCCGATCGCGGTGCCGATGATGTCCCGCACGTCGGACACATTGATCGCGTGGCGTGCGATCTTGCCGCGATCGATGTCGATGGTGAGATAGGGTTGTCCGAAGAGTTGCTCGATCTTGATATCCCGCACTCCGCGCACGGTGCTCAGCTGGCCGGCGATCTCCTCGGCTTTGCTGTGCAAGATCTCCAGGTCCTCCCCGAACAACTTGACGGTCGCTTCTGTCCGGACGCCGGAGATCAGCTCGTCGACCCGCTGTTGGATGGGCTGGCTGATCAGGAACGTCGCGCCCGGGATTCGGGTCAACCGCTCCCTGAATTTTTGCATCAACTCAGGCATCGTCCGGGCGGTCGTCCATTGGTCAAGCGGGCGGAGCCGGACGACGGGGTCGCTTTCGTTCGGTTCTTGCGGATCGTTCCCCAGTTCCGTGCGTCCGATCTTCGAGACGACCATCTCCACTTCCGGAAATTCCATCATAGCCTGCTGCATACGCTTTTCGATTTCGATGGAAGCAGGGAGGGAGACGCTCGGCAACCGGATCGTTTGCGGAGCGACAGATCCTTCGTTGAGAATCGGGATAAATTCGCTTCCCAGGAACGGAAACAGCGCGAAGCTGCCGAGCAGCGAGCCCACTGCGCCCACCAGCACGATACTGGTATGTCCCAATGCCCACCGGAGCGACGGGGCATAGAGGCGCTTGGTCCAGCGGACGATCCAGGGGTCTTCCTCGCTCCCTCGCTTCAACATGAGAGAGCAAAGGACCGGCGAGAGCGTGAGCGACAGCACCAGGGAGGCCAGCAGGGCGATCATGATGGTGTAGGCGAGGGGTTTGAACATCTTGCCCTCCATCCCATGCAGGGACAAGAGCGGCAGGAATACCAGAATAATGATCAGGATTCCGAAAACGACCGGCTGTCCGACTTCCTTGACGGATCTGGTGATCAGTTCCAGGCGCGGAACGGCAGCGGACGAGTGCTCTGAGAGGTGCCGGTACACATTCTCGACGACGACCACGGAGCCGTCCACGATCATGCCGATGGCGATCGCCAGCCCGCCCAGCGACATGAGATTGGCTGTGAGTCCGACTTGGCCCATGACGATGAACGTGGCCAGCGGGGCCAGCACCAGGGTTGCGACGACGATCAGTGCGCTGCGCAGATTGCCCAGAAAAAGCACCAGCACCACGACGACCAGCACGACGCCTTCGGCGAGAGATTTATACACCGTATTCAAAGCGGACGTGATCAATTCGATCCGGTCATAGAACGGCACGATACGCAATCCGTCCGGCAGCAGATGCAGACGATGTATGTCGTCGATGCGCGCCTTGATGCTTTCGACGACGTCACGCGCGTTCCCCCCGCGCAACATGAGGACGATCCCGCTGACCACCTCGCGATCTCCGTTGAGCACGGTTGCCCCGTGACGGACCGCATGGTCGATCAACACCTGCGCCACATCGCTGACAAAGACCGGTGTGCCGCCGGCTTCTTTGATGACGATGCGCCCGACGTCTTCGAGCGACCGAATCAGGCCGATCCCGCGCACAATATATTTCTCGTCGTGTTTCTCCAGAATGTTGCCGCCGGCGTTGGCGTTATTGCTGGCCACGGCGTCGAAGACCTCGCGGAGAGTCAGATTGTATTTGCGCAACATGGCCGGCTCGACCAGCACTTGATACTGTTTGACGAAGCCGCCCATGGAGTTCACGTCGATCACTTCCGGCGTGCTCTTCAGCAGCGGCCGGATGATCCAGTCCTGGAGCGTACGCTGATCGATCAACTGCTGGTGGGTTACCGCTTCATCCAGGGCGGGGGCGCGGGCGTCGGCCAGGTAGTACTGGAAGACCTCGCCCAACCCCGTGCTGTTCGGCACGAGCATCGGCTCTGTGCCGGGGGGAAGCTGCTCTTTTACTTCGATCAGACGCTCCAGCACGAGCTGGCGCGCCAGGTTGATGTCCATTGCATCGTCGAACACGATGGTCACCAGTGACAGGCCGACCTTGGTCAGGGACCGCATTTCCATGAGCGCGGGGACGCCGGTCAGTTGCAGTTCGATCGGGTAGGTCACCAGCCGTTCGACTTCGGCTGGAGATAACCCGGGCGCCTTGGTGACGACTTGCACCAGCACGCTGGTGACATCGGGGAACGCATCGATCGGGATGGTTCGAAAGGAATAGAGTCCCCCGATGCCGAGCATGATCGCGAAGATCACGATCAGCATGCGCTGGCGCAGCGAAATGTCGAGCAGGCGGGTGACCATCAGACTTGTTTCTTCAAGAATTCGGATTTCAAGATGAAGGCGCCGTGCGTGACGACCGGTTCGCCTTCGGTGAGGCCTCCGAGGATGGTGCTATGGGTGCCGTTGGATTCTCCGACTTGGACCTCGCGGACTTCATACTCGGTTACGTTGCGTTGCACGAAGACGAACGTCCGGTTCTGGTCCCGTTGGAGCGCGGCTTCCGGTACGGCCAACCGGTCAGGCTGCGATTCGGAGAAGAGGCGGATGGTGGCGAACATCTCCGGTTTCAGCCGTCCCTCGGGATTGGGAAGTTCGAGCCGCAGCTGCATGGTGCGGGTGGAGGGATCCAGGACATCGCCGACATAGGTGATCGTTCCCTTGAAGGTTTCCTTCGGATAGGCATTGATGCGCACTTCGGCCTGCCTGCCACCGGAGGCATGGACGGTGTGGACGAACGGAATGTCTTTTTCAGGGATGTTGGCCCGCACCCAGACTTCGGAGAGGTCGGCGACCACGAACAATTTTTCGGTGGTCTCGACGACTTCTCCCCTGGTCAAGTTGCGTCCGATGATGCGGCCGGCAAACGGCGCCACGATCGGCACATGGGAGCGAATGTCACGGCTTTTGTCGAGTCGGCGGAATTCTCCCTCGTTCATGCCGAGGAGCTTGAGGTGATCGCGCGCTTCATGGGCTTCCGCCTGCATGCTGAACAGTTCCGCCTGCCGGCGCTGGGCTTCCGCTTCCCCGATCACTTGTTCCTGCAGCAGGAACTTGGCCCGCGCGTAGGCTTGCTCGGCGACATGGAGTTTGGCTCGTGACTTCAGATAGGCGGATTGTGCCAGGCCCAGGTCGCTGCTGTAGAGGATGGCTAGGAGGGCGTTGGCTTCGACCTGTTGTCCCAAGTCTGCGTAGACGTCCACGACCCGCCCGCGGACCAGGGTTGTAATGTCCGCCATCGCGCGTTCATTCGGTTGTAGGATCGCGGGAAAGTCCCGAGAGGTGCGGAAATCGCTTCGAGTCGCCGGCTGGACGACCAGCCCGATGCGGACGGATTCTTCCGCGGTCAGGGCAATGATACCGGGGGCTGAGTCGGCGCCTGGCCGATTGGCTACGGCGGCATCGCCGGGTGCCTGGTTGCATCCTGAATGAGTCAGGAGCACAGCGGCCATCAGGCCTGCCACGAGATGAAGTTGGACGCGCAATGGTGAGCTCATCACGGAAGTGTTCTCCAATGTGCCACGTCGGGTGCGACAGGGTGTAGGCGAGGTCATAGGGCGCCTCCCACGGCTCGTTCCAGGCGCGCCAGGGAGACCGATAATTCGTACCGCGCTTGGGCGTAGTCCATCTGGATCTGGCGCTGCACGCGCTGAGCATCAAAGACGTCGAGCAGGCTCGACGCCCCTTGCTGGAAGCTAAACTGAGCGAGTCGTAAGGCTTCTTGCGCTTGTTTCAGTAGGCCCTTGTCGAACACGTCGATCAATTCGGCCGTCGTTCTGGCATCTTGATAATGCTGGAAAATGGCTCTTGCCAGTTCGTTGCGCGTCCGCAGCAACTCAGCTTCGTGATACCGTTTGGATCCCAGCGATGCGGCAATTTCTCCCTGCTTGCGGTACCACAGGGGCATGGGAATGGACAGCCCTCCCTGGACTGCTTCCCGGCCGATCTCGCGCCAGTAGCTGCCGTTGACCGTCACGCTGGGAATTCTCGATTGTCGCTCAAATTCGATTTTCCAGTCCGATTGTTCGACCGATTTCAGCAGCCGTTGAATGGACGGATGCTGAGTGCCCATGCGAACGATCAATCCGTCAAGGTGGACCTCCTTCGACATGCCCATGAAGTCGCCCTGAATGACATAGGTTGGTCCGAGCGCGCCGCCTGTCAGGGTATCCACCACGGCCCGATTGATGCGCACGGCGTTTTCTGCGCGGGCGAGTTGTTGCTTGGCCTTCAGGACTTCGACTTCGGCTTTAATCGATTCGAATTGCGGCGCTTCTCCTGATTTCACACGGGCCTTGACGATCCGCGCGACTCCCTCGACGATGTCGAGATTCTGTTGGGCAAGCGCGGCATCCCGCTGGGCCAGCAATAGGTCGTAGAAGGCGACCTTGACCTGCGTGGTCAGATGCAATCGTGTTTCCGACATGCCGGCGTTGGCTGTCGCCAGTCCTGCGTCCGCCACCCCTTGGCGGGCCTTGCGCATCGACGGCCATTCCAACGGCTGTCCGATGGTCACGTTGTATTCAGTAAGATTTTCGCGATCAAGGGATTCGCGGATATTGGCACGACCGGTGTCCCGCACTTCACCGTATCCCATATACCCGGTGACGGTAGGATTCGGATAGGCGCCGGCGGCAGTCTGCTGGCCGCGCTGCTGATCGATAGTCCCTTCTGCGGATGCCACGGCCGGATTTCTCGCCAGGGCCAGGTCGAGAATCGAGTCGAGGGTATAGGCCGATGGGGCCGGTTCCAGCGCGAAGCCGGGCGAAGCCGACATCGCAGCGCTATATAGTGTGGCGCTGATGCCGATGAGCGAAACAACAGAACGAATTCTCATGTGCAGGACTCCGGTGAACGCAACGAGCATATCCGTCTCATCGTTAGGTCGCTCGTGCAGAGATGATGATTTTAGCGGTCGGGGCCATGCTGCGCAATGGATCCTCGGGCTTGAGCCAGACGTTGTATTGGATGGATCCGGCACGGGCGAAGCAGAGGCTCACGTACGCATTCGGTGGAATGGTGGCGGTATCGTCAAGCGATCCGAAACGCGAGAAACCCGTTTGGCAGGAAACGCCTGATTCTGACAGCTGGCTGAGCAGGCTGAGCTTGACCGGCTCGTGACGCAGATTTTGCCAGCGTACCTCGTCACCGACATGGACATCCAAGCGCGGCGGATTGACGGCATCCTGAATGTGGATGTAATGGGTACGTACCGGAGCCGTGTCGGGTGATGCCGCCGCACAGGCGGCCAGGAGCCCGGCTCCGATAGAGAGTCCCACCAATCGGGTTGCTCGATCAGTGATGGAGAAATCCGTATTCCTTCTATGCATGTCAAACCTTTCTTGGCGGAGTCATCGCCGACTTGTCTATTCTTCGACCGGATTTCAGTGTTTTGAAAGCAGCGCGGCGATCGACGTTAGGAGTGTGTCGAGCTCGTAGGGCTTATGGATGGTCTGGTCGGCGCCAAACGATCTGGCCGCAGGCAACATATCGGTATGGCCGCTTCCCCCGCTCATGGCGATCAGCTTGATCTGCGGCATGTCACGCCGTAAGGCGAGAATCGTTTCCAGTCCTTCTTTGCCGGGCATGAACAGATCCACAATGGCCAGATCGCACTGTTCCTGTCTGGCGATGGCCAATCCGTCCTCTCCTTCTTGGGCTTCCCGAACGTCATTTCCGGCGTCTTCAAGCGCGAGTCGGAGGAGCCTGCGAATATCGGGATCGTCGTCGATAACGAGAATCCTACGGGTATTCGGCTCATCAGTTCGGTCGGTCATCTCGTCATCTTCCTTGTCCCCCGCGGCAGGGAATCGAGTCTGTCTTTCTCAGAGGTTGTGGATTTTTCGTGAACAGTCTTTGGACTGGCTTGGTCGATTCATCCGGCGAGCCCCGCCGGGGTCTGAGCTCTTGGTGGCGGCCTACTCAGGGGGATCTGGATCAAGCAACATGCTGACAGGTTCTCTGTGGTTAGTAGGTGACATTGTGGCGCATCCAGAGCCAGACCAAGGGGAGTCCGATTACTTTCGACGAATCCCGTTCAGGAGGCATCGCTATGAGTCGGTGCCACGGGATCAGCCGTTGGTCTTCGGTCACCCGTTGGTCTGACTGTGCTGGAGACGGTCTGCCATTCATTTTACGTTCAGTGCGGCGGTCCCGAGAACACCGAGGCGCATTTCAGTCTCAGGAGCTCCGGGTCGAAGGGTTTGACGATGTATTCTTGTGCCCACATCCTGACTGCATTCCGGAGTTTGTCGATATGGGGGATGTGGCCCATGACAATGACCGGGATGGTCGGATGGCGGTCCTTCATTTCCTGAAGAACGGCCATGCCGCCGAGGACCGGCATATCCATCTCGAGCAGCATGCCTGCGAAAGCTGATGTCGGCGTCGTATGCGCGAGGCGTGCGAGGCCGGACACACCATTGGCTTCCCCGATGGCTTCGAACCCCCACTGCGTCAACTGATTGCAGGCCGATAGGCGGATCTCGTCATCGTGATCGACGACCAGAATTCGTCGCCGACCCATTGAAACTGGCATCGTCCTGGGGTCCTGCTCTGCCATCAGGTCGTCCTGGGGTAAGGTAGACACTTTCATTGCGGGTATTCCCTATTGGGGTGGTTCTGTCGTCTTGTTCCGATCGACTCCGCCGTGAAGGAGTGCCCCCGCGGGTGTCTTGTGTTGCGGCTGCCTTGCTGGGGGTGGGTGACGCGATGGGACAAGATGAGCGAATCCGTGATGTCGCCGCATAGAAGGCATCGTTGTCCCGGAAAGGACATGTGGCCTCCCCCCGAGGCCCAATCAACACATACTTCATGGACGGTCGGTCCTTGACAGCGCGCACATTCCTTGCCACGGTGCGTCTCAACACCGGATCCATTTTTCTGTTTCGTGGTGGCCATGCAGGTCCGTGCCTTACGCTGAGATTCCCACCGTGATCGTTGCTTGCGAAATCTCATGCGCCTGAGGTTCCGGCACATTCCTCACGGTGACGGATGAGTCTCCACGTCCGAATGTGACGAGTTGGTGGTAGAATCGCTCACAGTCACGGCAATAGGCCTCTTCGATCTTGAAGTCCTCCGGCAGGAGCGGGCCGGTCATCAATGGCCCCGCCTCCTGCTCGCCGTTGGTTGGACCGGCCTCGGTCCTCTCGCAGGTGAGACGTCGGCAAAACCCGCAGAGCGTCATTCGCATTGCCATCGCGGCTCCTTCTCAAGTGATTCGATCAATCGCGTCCTATACCAATCCCAATTATCGAACCGGTCGTGTTGCCGTTGGCGAGGGCCCGACCTGTGCCGGTGGAACGCACGGGGTATCGTGCTGTGCGCGAACGCTGTCGATCATGGACCGCAACGAGCCGACCAAATCCGTCGTTGCACCTTTGATGAGATAGCCGGATGCTCCTGCTGCAAAGGCGGCGGCCACGTAAGACGGTTCGGCGTGGGCTGTCAGAAAGATGACTCGTGTGCGGGGAGCGACATCTTTCAGAAGCCGGGCGGCTTGCAGACCGTCGACCTTCGGCATGTTGATATCGGAGATGATGACATCGGGTTGCAGGCTCTGGGCATATTGCAGGAGTAATTCGCCATCCTCCGCTGCCCCGACGACTTTGAATTCCGGTTCCAGAATGACGCGGAGGAGTTCACGGATTTGCGGATGATCGTCCGCCAGCAAGATGCGAGTCCGTTTCATGGCACACCTCCATACAGATGGTGGCACGGAGCGCACTTACCCGCACACCGCGCCCCGTGTGTGGGAGTCTATGCTTGGAAGAGCCGATGGGGTACTAGATAGGTCCCCAGGTGGAGCCAGGGAAACCCCTGGGTTGGCCAATCGAACGCCCCTGATTTTGGAGTAGAACGAACGCTATTGTGAGGAGATGAGCCCGTGGGTCAGTGCATATCGAGTCAATTCGGCCGTGGTGTGGATGTCCAGCTGGTCCATCAACTGGGTTTTGTGGAACTCAACGGTCTTGGGAGAGATATTCAATGCTGCCGCGATTCCTTTGACGGTGTTGCCCTCGGCCACCAATTGGAGGACTTCCCGCTGGCGAGGCGTCAGGGAATCGCTCAATGTCATCGACGGCTTTCGACCGGTCACGGCAGATTGCACCAATCCTTTGGCGATGAGCGGAGTAATGTAGTTGTGTCCGCTCATGACTGCCTGAATGGCCTGGACGAGTTCCGATCCGGCGGATCGCTTGAGGAGGTAGCCCTTCGCGCCGGCTTTGAAGGCTTCGGTGACGTAGGCCTGGTCGGCGTGCATCGTGACGAAGATGATTCTGGTGTCCGGCAAATCTTTGTGGAGTTTGCGGGCGGCGTCGATGCCGTTCAGATGCGGCATCGAGATATCGAGGGTCACAATGTCCGGCTGGAATTGATGCGCCATTTTCAGCAGGGTGCGTCCGTCTTCAGCGGCGCCGACGATGTCGCAAGATCCCTCCAGTATTTTTCGGTAGCCGTCCAGGACTAAGGTATGGTCGTCGGCAAGAAGCACTCGGGGTTTTGTCACGTCTCCTCCATTAAGGGAATGCTGGCTTGGAGCCTTGTGCCGGTGTCGATGGCCGATTCGATCGTTAAGGTCCCTCCGACCAGGGCCACGCGCTCCTTCATACTCAATAAACCGAGGCCTCCGGATTCAGCTCGAGGAAGATCCGGGAGAAATCCTACACCATTATCGGTGATCGTGAAGGTCAGGCCCATGCTGGACTGCGCCAACGCGACTTCGATCCGCGAGGCCTTCGCATGGCGGACGACATTGTTCAGACTTTCCTGTGCGATGCGATACAGGCAGGTCGCGACGTCTTGCGAGACCGTCGGCGGCATGTCATGGCAGGTGATGCGGGTTTCAAGATGGTTGCGAGAGCCGACATCTTCCACCAGCCGCTGCAGGGCGATGGAAAGACCGAGGTCGTCGAGGATCGAGGGATGGTAGTGATAGGCAAGATGTCGCACATCCTCGGAGAGCTCGGCCACGCGGTCAGAAATCGACCGGATGGCCTGGGCGAGAGGTGGCGTGAGCGCAGGCAGTTGCCGTTGAATCCCTTCCAGTTCGATGGATAGGAGGGCGAGCCGTTGGTTGATATCATCGTGGAGATCGCGGGAAATTCTTCGCCGCTCATCTTCCTGGACTCGAATCAGTTGTGACGCCAGTCGTTTCAATTCTAGGCGGCTGAATTCAAGGGAGCGCTCAGTACGCATGCGTTCCGTGATCTCGACGACCAGCGCCCCGTTCACCAGGGCGAGTTGCTGGGTGCGATCCCGCACGCGTTCTTCAAGTTCCGTATTCATCCGCTGGAGGAGGAGCTCGTGGTCACGGCGTTGACGAAAATACCAGACGGGCACCCACATCGCCCAGATGCTGAATGCTCGATTGGAAATAGGGATCCACAGCGGAACCTCATGCGGATTCTCGCTCATTAACCCTGCAACGACGATCAAGACCGTGACGGTGCCGGCGATGATGAACGGATACCACCGCTGTGAGGAGAGGAGCGACAGAAGCACGGGGCCGAGATACAGGATGTGATTGGCCACGCCCAGCGGTGTGTGGAGATCGACCACCAGGAGAGCGACCGTCAACGCAGCCACGCCCGATGAAATAACCCATTGTGGAGGTGTGCGTTTCATGGAAGTCCGTGAGATGAATTATCTTCCCCATGGACGGACTGTTCAAGTCAGGAGTGCGCATGCATCAGAAAAAGTATGTTGAGGTCGTGAACCGTGGGAGATTCCCAGTTGACGGTGACGAACAGACCCTGTCGGCGGGTCTGAACGGTGAAAGGGCGGTGATGAGCGGGCCTGCATCGGGAGGGTGGGAGTGCTGCGGGGATGCTATGGCTTGTCCGTTGAGAGTTTCTTGCCCAAACGGTGGGCCAGACGGACCATGCCGGGGGAGCGATCGGCTGGATTTAACAGCACGTTGAGCACGTGTATCTGTGTGGGATCGGCCAGCGCGGCGGCAACGCGCTGTTCAAAGTCCTGTTGAGTCGCGACGCGGGAGCCCATGCCTCCGCCTACCAGATCGCAGATACGTTCGTATCGCCATTCATGAATGTCGTTGAAGGGGCCTTCAAGGATTTCGCGTTCGGTGGAATAGCCATGGTTGTTGAGAATGATCACGATGGGGGCTTGTCCGTAGCGCACGCAGCTGGATAGTTCCGTTCCGGTCATCTGGAATGCCCCGTCTCCGACGAGCACGATCGGACGGAGGGTGGGGTCGGCGCAGGAGGCGCCAAGCGCGGCAGGGATGGCAAACCCCATGGAGGTGTAGTACGCGGGAGAGAGGAATTCAAATCGTCGATGGACGTGCAGGTCGGCGGCGGCAAACAGGGATTCTCCGACGTCCGCGATGACCAGCGTGTGGTCGTTCAGCACCGTGTCCAGATGACTGAATAGTCCGCGAAGCGTGATTGGCCCCTTGGGGTCCAATGGCGGGCTGACTGGGATTGACTGGACCGGCAGAGGACGTGATGGGAAGCTGGGAAGCGGAGCCTCGCCGAGTCCGTGCACAAAGTCTTGGAATCGGATGGCCTCATACCGATGATGCTTGATGGCGACACGGTCGGCGGTGGCATGGATGGTCCGGCCTTCGGTCATGAGCGGGGAGTGGGCATCCACATCTTCGACATCGGAGAGAATCGAGCCGAGAATCAGGAGACAATCGGACGCGTTGATAAACTGCTGCACCTCATCCCGCCCGATCAACCCACCGTACACGCCGACGTACAACGGATGGTCTTCCCGAATCACGGATTTTCCCAGCAGGGTGGAGGCGATGGGAATATTCAATCGTTCGACCAGTCTCGCGAGATCGTCGTGCAGGCCGAACCGTCCGACTTCTGCTCCGACTAATATCGCCGGGCGTTGCGCGGCCGACAACATCGCGCGGACTTCGCTGATGGCCTCGGTCAATGCGGCGGGATCGCTGGGTTCGTCTTCGATGCAGATCGGTTTGCCGGTGCTTCTCAGGGGGGTGTGTACCATGTCGCGTGGAATCTCGATATAAATGGGCCGGCGATACCGGAGCAGAGCGGCGAAGGCACGATCCATTTCCCGCTCGGCAGTGAGAGGATCGTCGAGCGTAATGGCGGCGACGGTCATGTGTTCGAAGACCTCTCGCTGGGTGGAGAAGTCTCTCACCATATGGTGCATGTAGGGCGTGCGTGTGCGTTCGGAGAGTCCCGGCGATCCCGTGAGCAGGACGACGGGGGATCGTTCCGCGTAGGCGCAGGCGATCGCGTTGACGGTGTTGAGCCCCCCGACACAGTAGGTGACGCAGGCGGCCCCGATGCCGTTGATGCGAGCATAAGCATCTGCCGCAAAGCCCGCGCAGTCTTCCCGCGTCGTTGCAATATGCGTAATCGGAGAGGCCTCGATCAATTGATAGAGTGACAGGACATAGTCGCCGGGAATACCGAAGATGTGCCGGACTCCCAGGCGGTGGAGCCGGTCAAGCACAGCAGTTCCGATGGTCGCCGGTTGAATCATGTGTATCCCCCAGGAAGCGGCTCTGAATGGGTCATCTATGTGCAGCACACCATACTGACCGGGCAGCGTCAAGTCATGTCTCGGCTCGCGCACGATAGCGCGGGGAATCCTCTTGACCTTTCATAGCCCCAGGTTGGATAAGTGACGCATGACAATACAAACTGATGCATCCACCGCTCGTGTGACCTTACTTCATCAGATGGGGAGAGAAGGGCCCGGCCATCTCTGGCTCTATGCCGGCCATGTGGCGAAGATCGAAGGCCAGCCGGTTGCCGGTGACGTGGTCGATGTGGTCACGCCGGCCGGACGATTCTATGGCCGGGGGTTCTACAACCCGGAGTCCAAGATCCGGGTTCGCTTTCTGACCTTTGACGATATTCCGATCGATGAGCCGTTCTGGCTTGAGCGGATGCGTCAGGCGGTGCGGTTGCGACAGCGGATCGTGACGAATTCGACGGCGTACCGGCTTATCCACGGTGAAGGAGACCGTCTGCCGGGATTGATTGTGGATCGCTACGATCAGGCGCTCGTCATGCAGACGCTGGCGTTCGGGATGGACCGTCGAAAAGCAATGCTGGCCGAGCTGCTTGCAGAGGTGACTGGCCTGAAGACGATTTATCTCCGGAATGATCCGAAAAGCCGGACGCTTGAGGGATTGCCTTTGGAGCGGGGCTTTGCGAAAGGAAACGGGGCGACGACCGTCGAGATTACCGAAGGACAGGCCATCTTTCGTGTGGATATGGAGTCCGGACAGAAGACCGGGTGGTTTTGCGATCAACGCGAGAATCGGTTGGCGGCGGCGCGGTATGCCAACGGCGCCGAGGTGTTGGAGGCATTTTGCCATACGGGCGCGTTTGGAATCCATGCGGCGCTGGCCGGCGCCACATCGGTTGAGGGGTTGGATATCAGCGAAGACTCGCTGGTGATTGCGCGGGAGCATGCGCGTCGGAATAATGTCGAGTCACGCTGCCGGTATCGCGCCGGGGATGCCTTTGACGAACTTCGATCCTTGGTCAAGACCGGGAAGCGCTACGATATGGTTATGCTCGATCCTCCGGCGTTCGCCAGGAGTCAGCAGGCCGTGCCGAAAGCGCTCACCGGATATAAAGACATCAATCTGCTCGGAATCAAACTCACCAAGCCGGAAGGCTTTCTGGTGACGAGTTCCTGTTCCCACCATATCTCTGAACTGCAGTTTTGGGATGCCATACGTCTGGCTGCACGCGATGCGAGGCGTGAAGTCCGACTGATCGAGCAGCGTGGACAGAGCGGCGACCATCCGATCCTGGCGAGCATGCCCGAGACGCGCTATCTCAAATGCCTCATCCTGCAAATCTTCTAGTAGGCTGTTGATAAAGTCCGCCAGCGGCGTTCTCGCGGCGCGCAGAGGCTCAACGTACGGCACGAAGTACGCTTCGCCTCTTCGCTTGCTGCGGCCTTGCTGGACGGCCTTTCTGAACAGCCTGGGCTGTTGATCCGGGTAGGAGATAGCAGTCGATGTCGGCAGTTAGTCGCTGGGCGGTTCGAAGTGCCCCGGGGGGCGCTGTTGCCAGGGGACAGAGGCTTGGCGTGATTGCTTGACGAGGCTGCGGAGGCTCATTTCCGCCGCGCGGAGAAGTTTCGGATCGCCTGCCTGCATCAGTGCGGTCAACATGACATACAGCGATCGATCCAGGCGTGAGCCGGTCAGAATGCGTTCGGTGACGGGGTCCGTGCGTTCGGGAGGCGGTAGCTCGTCGTCGCCGGATTCATTGAACAGGCAATCGAACGATTTGGGCGTATCGAACAGCCATGAGGGTGGAATGCGAAGCGCGGTTGCGAGTGACTCAATGGTCGCTGAGGAAGGATCGGTCTGATCGGTCTCAATTTCTTCTAACTGAGCGGTCGAGATGCCGGCAGTCTTTGAAAGGGCTTCAATCGATTGGTTTCGAGAGAGCCTCCAGGCCTGTATGAGTGCACCGATTGGCATGTGCGGATGATATAGAAGTCCGGATTCTGCCGCAAGCGACCCCATGATATGAATTTGACAAAGTTCATACACATCAATGACTTATGTCAATTTTTGTCCGGTGGCAGGTGAGAGGTGAATTCAGGTACAATATGCCCGTTCGAACTTAGGTCTTTGAAGGAGGGCGGAATCATGTTGGGAACGGACATTCGTGGCATTATGGCCGAAGAAGAAGAGGTGCAGCGGCGCCAGCAGGCCCTGAAATCACTCATGACGATGCGGGCGCGCCAGCTTCGCGAATCGCTGGATGCTCGGATTAAGCGGGCGGGCAATACGGGCGATTGGAAGCTGCTCTCGAAAGCCGAATGCGCGGATTTGCATAAACAAGAGAAGGCTCACCTGAAGTCACAGCTTGAGAAGCTACAGACCGAGCAGGATCGCACCCGCGGGAAGCTCACGCTGCTCAAGCGCGCCAAGGCAAGGGCGCAGCGGATTCGTGCCGCAGAAGCCGCGTCCGAGCGGAAGCGCCGGTAGTTCTCTGTCAGGCTTTCTCTACGAGCCTGGCCCTGTACGGTAAGAGGGTCGAACGTGTCTGCTCTGCTCCGCCCTCTTACTCGTGCGCATGGGTCGTTGGTTCGGCATCTCCTCCAGGACAAGAAGTCACGTCTCAGTGAAGGCGCCTTCGTCATCGAAGGCGCTCACGCCTGCCGCGATCTCATTCTCTCTTTTTCGCAACAGATCATCAGCCTCACCGTTTCCGCCCGATATCTTGAGCTGGAAGACCAGGAGAGCCGCGCTGCCCGGAACGCATTGCGGGCTAAGCAATATTCCTGTCCGGATGAGACCTTCGAGAAGCTCTCTGAAGTGGATGTGCCGCAGGGTATTCTCGCGGTTGTCCGCTTGCCGAAATGGAATGAACGCGAGGTGTTAGCTCAGAAGCGAGTGCTGGGTGTGTATGGCGAACGTCTACAAGATCCCACGAACGTCGGCACGATTATTCGGACAGCCGCAGGGCTTGGTTTGTCAGGGGTCTGGCTCAGCTCCGATTCCGTTGACTGTTTTCATCCGAAGGTGGTGCGGGGCACAGCCGGAGCGATTCTCGCACTTCCGGTGTTTCAAGGGGCGGAACTGTCCTCTCTGACCGCGTCAGGTTGCGTGCTCTATGCGGCCGTCGTATCGTCGCCAGGGGCCTGTGATCTCAGAAGTATTACAGCGCTCGCCCCTCGATCCATCATTGCAGTAGGGAATGAAAGCCAGGGTTTGCTCCCTGACACCATCGCTGCGTCATCACACACATACTCGATCCCCCTGGTACGGGCCATTGACTCCCTCAACGTCGCCACAACGGCCGCCATCTCTTCGTACTACTTCAGCGGACTTCCCATCGCACGATAGTGGTGACTTTCCCCTACTAAGTCACAGGCGGATGTATTGTTACCTCAACTGCGTGCTCTTGCCGGTCGTCCGTAAGAGGAATGGTTGGATCGTGCTGCTCCACACCGTCGACCGTCACACTGGTTTTACCGTTCCCGGTGCTGGCTTGTGAGACAGTAATATGGTACAGCGTCTCCCGGTACCGGTAGTGCAGCGTGAATCCCTTCCAGTCGGCTGGGATGCACGGAGTCACGCGTAGTTTATCGACTTCTAACCTCAACCCGAGCAGTGATTCGACGATGAGCCGGTACAGCCACCCGGCTGAGCCGGTGTACCAGGTCCATCCACCGCGGCCGGTATGCGGAGAGACGGCATAGACGTCGGCTGCGACGACGTACGGTTCGACCTTGTACGTCGCAGTTTCCTCCGGCGATCTCGCATGGTTGACCGGGTTGATCATGGTCAACAGTTCCCATGCGCGTTGCCGCTCTCCCAATGCGGCGAATGCCATCGCCGCCCAGATGGCCGCATGCGTATACTGCCCGCCATTTTCTCGTACCCCGGGTACGTATCCTTTGATGTAACCGGGGTTCAACGCTGACTTGTCGAACGGCGGATCCAACAGTTGGATCAGCGCAGAGTCCCGGCGCACGAGGCGCCGGTCCACGGCGTCCATCGCGGTGCGCGAGCGTAGGGCGTCTCCGGCCCCGGAGAGCACCGACCAGCTTTGCGCAACCGAATCAATCTGGCATTCGGGATTCGTTGCAGACCCCAGCGGCGAGCCATCATCAAAGTAGGCGCGCAAATACCACGCGCCATCCCAGCCGTGCAGCTCGATATTCTGACGCAGATCGGCGGCTTCCTGCCGGCAACGTTCGGCGAACGAAAGGTCTCCGCGCCGGTGCGCCAGCGTGGCGAACTGCGTGAGCACGTCATATTGGAAAAACCCCAGCCAGATGCTCTCGCCCGTGCCGTGCTTGCCGACCATGTCCATCCCGTCGTTCCAGTCACCGGAGCCGATGAGCGGGAGGCCATGCTTGCCGCGGGTGAGACCTTTTCGAATGGCTCGCACGCAGTGCTCATACAAATTGGCTGATTGTTCAGACCGGATCGGTAGATCGAAGTACGAGTCTTCCTCCTGGTTCAAGGGGCGGCCTTCGACGAAGTGGATAGGTGTCTGGTCCAAGACTCCGGTGTCACCTGTGCTGAGCACGTAGCGGCATGTGGCCAGGGGTAACCAGAGGTAATCATCCGAACAGCGGGTACGCACGCCTCGGCCTGAGGGAGGGTGCCACCAGTGCTGTACATCCCCTTCCTGAAACTGTCTGGCTGCGCAGAGGAGGAGGTGTTCGCGCGCGAGGTGCGGTTCGGTGTGGATGAGGGCCATCGTATCTTGGAGTTGATCGCGGAACCCAAACGCGCCTCCCGATTGATAGTATCCGCTCCGCGCCCACAGCCGGCAGGCGAGTGTCTGGTACAAGAGCCAGCCATTGGTCAGCATATTGAGTGACTGGTCGGGTGTCTCCACCTGCACGGCGGTCAGCGTGTGCCTCCAGTGTTGTTGCACCGCCGAGAGCACGGCACGGGCGGCAGCCGGTCCTCGGAATCGCTGTACGGACTTTTTGGCCTCATCGGCGGTTCGCCCGATGCCGAGCCTGAAGATGATCTCACGCTCTTGTCCGCTGGCTAACTCGAAGGGAACGTGGATGGCTGTGCAGGGATCGAGCCCGGCCCCGACTTTCCCGGACAGCCGCAGCCTGGTCATCGCGGCGGGATTGCGAAGCGTGCCGTTTCGCCCGATAAACTCGGTCCGGTCGCCGCTGACGGATCGAGCCGTCTCGTCGACATCAAAGAAGGCCACTCGTCCGCCGAACTCCGTGTTATAGGAATTTCGCGCGAAGACTGCGCCGCTCGCAGGGTCCAGTTCGGTGACGACGTGCATCGTCGATTTTGGCCGCAGGTCTCCCAGCACCCATTCCACGTACCCTGTCGCAGACAGTTTGCGCGCGCGGCCTGATTCGTTCCGCACCTTGAGCACCATGAACTTGACCGAGGCATCCAGGGCCACGTACACCCACAGCTCCGACCGGATGCCGCGTTCCGTATGTTCGAAGACGCTATAGCCGAAGCCGTGCCGGCTGACGTACGCAGTCGCTCCGCGGTTGGGAAGCGGCGTGGGGGACCAGAAGTGGCCTCTCTCCTCGTCGCGGAGGTAGAAGGCCTCTCCACTCGTATCGCTCACCGGATCGTTGTGCCACGGGGTGAGGCGGAACTCGTGCGCGTTTTCACTCCAGGTATAGGCCTGGCCGCTCTCCGAGATGACGGTGCCGAAGTTGGGGTTGGCCAGGACGTTCACCCACGGTGCCGGCGTCACCTGCCCGTGCGTAGTGGTGATGACGTATTCACGCCCATCGGAGGTAAATCCCCCCAGCCCGTTGAAGCACGTGAGATCGTGGCGTGGCAACGCCGCGGATGGTTCGGGTTCCGGACGGCGGGTTCGGATCGGCGTCAAACGGGGTATGGCGCTGTCTGTATGGCCGCGACGGGTCATCTGATTTTCCAGCGATCCTCGCCGGTCGCTAATGATCGCGCGCGCGACTGATTGGAGCAGGATGCGGTCCTCGTTCGAAATCTGCTCCGCAGGACGGACGAAAATGCCGCCCGGTCGATCGATCACATGGGCTTCGACACCCGCGGCAATCAGCCCCATGATTTGTTCGTGGAGCAGTTGGCGATAGCCGGCATGATCTTCGTTCCAGATCACCAGGTCGACGGCCAGCCCCTTGGAGCGCCAGTAGGCATGGGCCTGCACGAGTTGACGGACCAGGTCGATATTGGCCGGGTCTCCGATCTGGAGCAACACGATCGGTAAATCGCCGGAGATGGCGTAGCCCCAGAGTCCCGATTGTCCGCGGCGGTTTTTGATCAGATCACTCGGGTCTGCCCGCAGAGAAGCATTCGCATACAGGATTGAGTTGGCCAGGCGGCCATACAGTTGCGCGTCGGCTTCAGTGGCATTCAGTTGCCGCATAACGACCTGGCTATGAGTCCAGGCCATGTCGAATACGCGATCAGCGAGGCGCCGATCGTGATATTTCTCGACCAGGCCCAGGCAGGCCTCGCGACTGTCCCCGATGCCGGACATCAGATCAACGGTGACTGATTCTTCCGGATCGAGGGTGATCTGACAGCGGATGGCGACAATCGGATCAAGCACGGAGCCTTCACTCCCGGAAAGCGCCGCATGCGTATGCCGCGCTGGTTGTCCGCCGGATCCGCGCAGTGCCTGTGGATCGGCGGCGGTGCGACCACGGCCGATGAATTGCAGGCGATCCGTCTCGTACGACATGGCTCCGGTGGATGCTCCATGCACGGCCATGAGGTGGCACATCCATGGCGCGTGCTCGCCGAGGGAGCGAGGCCGGCGCGTACAGAGGATGGCTTGCCGTTCGCGAATGATTTCGGTTTGCACGAAAAGGTTGCTGAACGCGGGGTGCAGTGCGTCCGAGGCCGACGAGGCGAGGACGACTTCCGCGTAACTCGTGATCTCGATCGTGCGGCGGGTCTGCGAGTCATTGGTGATGCGGGTTCGACGCAGTTCGATATCGTCTTCCGGCGACACCACGATCTCGGTGTAGGTCTCAATATCCTGGTCCCGCCGGCGAAACTCAGCCCGTCCCTCGGAAAAGATGACTTCATAGCTCGTCGGCGATTGCAGCGTCGGCTGATAGGCCGTGGACCAGAATGCCCCGCTCTCCATGTCGCGGAGGTAACAGAATGTGCCCCAATTGTCGCGGGTACTGTCTTCGCGCCAGCGGGTGACGGCGAGATCCTTCCAGCGACTGTATCCACCCCCCGCGTTGGTGATCATCACGTGGTAGCGACCGTTCGATAATAAATGCACCTCAGGAGTCGCGGTGTGCGGACTGGTGAATCGGCGCACCGGTACTTCTGTGTCACCCGAGGTCGTCCGTATGTCGGAGAGCTCGGCGGTATGCGAATAAAATGCCGTCGCCTTCGGAATCCGCTCTTGGAGTAGCAGTGCGGTGGCCTGGAACAATGGATCCGAATCGAATCGCTTTTGCATGGGACGGTCGAGGAGCAGGTAGGCCAGGGCCAGCAAACTCATACCCTCGTGATGGGCCATGTAGGACTGAATCACTGCGCTCGATTGGCCGCGCGGGAGACGGGAAGGGGTGTAATCGATGGCTTCATAGAAGCCGAACTGTCCCTCGGCTCCTTCTTCGGCGAGTCGCTGCAAATTCAGGCAGGCGTCCTCAGGCGCCACCATCAGAGCGAGCGCCGTGGCATAGGGCGCAATCACGACATCGTCGGCCAGCCCGCGTTTTAGTCCCAGCCCGGGCACGCCGAACGCCCGATATTGATAGTTCAGATGCACATCGATCGTGTTGTAGCCGGATTCCGAAATTCCCCACGGAACGCCGCGCTGCTTTCCATAGGCGATCTGCCGCTCCACCGCTGCCTTGCAGGTCTGGTCGAGCAGGGTGTTGTCGTACGTCGGCATCACCAATAGTGGCATGAGGTATTCGAACATCGACCCGCTCCATGAGATGAGGACCGGTCCCCCACCGGCGGTCGTGAGGAGCCGCCCGAGCGCAAACCAGCTTTCTTGGGGCAGTTGTCCCTGCGCGATGGCCACGAAGCTGCACAATCTGGCTTCCGAGGCTAGCAGGTCGTAGTAACTCGTGTCCCGTCGGCGGTCGCCGACGTTGTAACCGATCGCCAGGAGATGACAGGTCTTGTCGAACAGGAAATCATATTCCACTGTGGCGAACTGACTGGCCTGACGGGCCAGTTCTTCGAGCGCCGCGATTCTTTCTCTGGCGCGCTGGCTGGCCTTCGCGATGAGTCCTTGAAGGTTACTGACCCAGGTGCATTCCTCAGGCATCGCCTCCGGGCCCATACGAGATTCGATGGCTTGCAGACAGGACAGGTCAAGCCGCGCCAATTCACGCAACGTCGGGATCACATCGATATCGCCGCATTCGCTGAGGCGATTCTGTGAAGCCGACAGCAGAGCCCAGGGGGCGAGAAACATGAGGTCGTCGAGGACGTCCCGGCATTGCCGGTTGAGCGCGTGGGCCCACCAGGTTGCGCGGCTTTCAGGGGCGCCTTTCAAGGAGGCGAGGATCTCTTCGGCGGTGGTCGCCAGCCGGTCAAGGCAGAGCCGGGCCGCCGTGAGCGTGGTCGGCGTGGATTCAACGGCCGCCTCCAGCTGCTTCTGGAATTTGGCCAGGAGGGCCTGAGCCGGTTCTTCGGCCGTCTCCTTGAGAGTGCCGAGGGTGTCGCTGAGTCCGTCAAGGAATCGCGGTCCCAGGATCTTCTGATCGGGGAGCGCGAGCAGGCCCGGCCGCAATGTCAGCAGGTGGCCGGCAAGGTTTCCGCTATCCACCGTCGACACATAGGTCGGCAGCAAGGGTTTCAGCGTCTGTGTGTCGTACCAATTATAAAAGTGGTTGCGGTGTCGCTCCAAGCCTCCCATCGTGTGCAGCGCGTTCGTCGTGCGTTCTATGAGTTGTCCTGCCGAGATATAGCCGAAGTCGTACGCGGACAAGTTGGCAAGCAGCGCGAGCCCCATATTGGTTGGCGACGTGCGATGGGCGATGACGGCGACCGGGTGCTCCTGAAAATTATCCGGCGGCAGCCAATGATCGTCCGCTCCGACGAATTGCTCGAAGAATGCCCAGGTCTTTCGGGCCAGCTTCCGGAGAAAGATGGTCTGGTCGGTCGTCAGATGCACTTCGGGGCGAGTGATCGGTTGGCTGATCCACCAGGCGACAGCGGGGGAGGCAAGCCAGAGTCCCAGAATGGGGACAGCCACATCCAACGAAGCGGTTTCCTCCAGCGACAGATACATCGCCGAAGCCGTGGCAAGAACGGGCCCGATCCACATCATCCGACTGTAGGCGACGAGGTCTGTACGCCGATCGAGGTCTTGATTGCTCGATGGATTCCATTCGAGCAGTCGGGTATGCGTGACCGCCATCCGCCAGATCGTGCGCACAATCGCATCCACACTGTAGAACGCCTCGTAGGGAAGGAACGTCAGCGTCAATACCGTCTGAACCACATGTTGGCCGGCCGCACGGATCGCGACGGCGGCATGCTGCTCCGGTAACACGTCCTCCGGCTTCTGAAGCATGTTGAGGATAATGGCCAGTAATGGGGGGACCAGGATGATTCCGATCACCGATAGGGTCCAGAGCCAGATCGGGGATAAGACGGTCCAGCCCAGCAGCAGGAGGAGGGTCAGTGCGGCAGGCACGAGGCTCCGTCGAAGGTTGTCGAAGAGCTTCCACCGGGAGAGTCCGGAGAGCGGATTCTTGAGGCGCTGCGCGTCAGGGCCTGGAACGCGCGGCAGCAGCCATCCTGCGAGTTGCCAGTCTCCGCGGATCCAGCGATACCGCCGACTCACGTCCAAGCTGTAGCAGGAGGGATATTCTTCGTAGAGGTGCACATCGCTCAGGAGTCCCGCTCGCGCGTAGCACCCTTCGAGCAGATCATGGCTGAGGATGGTATTCTCGGGAAAGCGCCCGGTCAGGGCGCGCTCGAATGCCTCCACCTCATAGATGCCCTTGCCGATGAACGAACCTTCACCGAACAGGTCCTGGTAGACATCGGAAATGGCGCGGGTATAGGGATCGATTCCAGGGTCGCTCCCGTTGAGCCGCGCATAGCGCGACCGGTTTGTGCCCGGCAGACTGACGGCGACACGTGGCTGCAGAATGCCGTATCCGTCGCAGACCCGCTGTTTCTCTTCATCGTACCGTGGGCGGTTCAGTGGGTGTGCCATGGTGCCCACGAACTGGCGTGCGGCATCGCGTGGCAGTTGCGTATCGGTGTCCAGAGTGATTACGTACCTGACGGTCGATAAGACCGCCGTGTCCCCGACGACCAGCGAAAAGCGATCTGTCGCGTTACCCCGTAACAGCTGGTTGAGGTCGGCAAGTTTTCCTCGCTTCCGTTCATATCCCATCCACACCCGCTCCCCGGGATTCCACCTGCGCGGCCGATGAAAGAGGAGGAAGGCCTCCTGAGTCGTTTCCTTGTACTTGTCATTGAGTTCCTCGATCCGCTCCTGGGCCAGTCGCAACAGGGGCGCGTCTTCGGGCATTGTTTCTTCTTGCGCGTCCCGGAAGTCGGTCAACAGGGAAAAGTGCAAATGGCTGTCCCGATTGGCTAGGAATCGGACTTCAAGCGCCTCAACGAGATGCTCGATATGTTCAACGCTGCTGAGCATCGTCGGCACCACGACAAGCGTGCGCGAATCCGGAGGGATGCCTTTGGAGAAGTCCAGGCGCGGGAGCGCATGTGGCGTGACCAGCACGGTTGCCAGCCAGTTGACCACTGTGACCGCCAGCTGGCTCGTGCTGAGGAGTGAGAGGAGTCCGACCAGGGCCAGCAACCAACCGTCTATATCCTCGGCATAGGCCTGGAACAGTAAGCCGGCGGTGAAGAGCAGGGACAATAAACCAATCGTGCCGACATAGAGAAGCGACGGACACCGGCCGATCGCCCGCTGTAACATCTCGGCTCTGGAAAGTCGCACTCCGACCATTCGTTCAAGCTGCGGCGTTCCTCTGCCGATCAGATAGAAACCGACATGAGTTTCTCGACGGTCCCTCCCGCTTTCTGTCGCGCGTTGCTGCGCCAGCCGGATGGCCTGGCGCGCGATGTCGCTTTCCGAGAGCCGGCTGCTCTTGGCCATATGCTCCACCGCGTGGCGATAGCGATCGCGGGTGGCAAAATCCATCGCGCCGTAGGCTGCAGCAGGATCCTCGCGCAGCGTCTGTTCGACGACGCTCATCGTCTCAACAAACGTGCGCCAGTCCATTGCCCCCAGAAACCGGAGACTGCCGATGCTGTTGCTGATGGAGACCTGGTCGACGGCTTGCTGTTGGTTTTCCGACTGCACCGACTGCTCAATCGTCAGCCCGGATTCGGAGAGCCGCTGTTCGATCCAGGTGAGCGGCCATGCCAGCGCCGGGCTTTGTCCCTGCAGCCGGCGGGCGAACTCCGCCACAAATGCACTCGCCATCGGCGGGCTGGACCGTGCCATGTCGGCGATTACCAGAATGAGACTCTTCGGGTCCTTCTCCGCGATCTCCATCATCTGATCCGCCCAGAAGTCGGCGCGATTGCGGTCGATTCTGTGTGCCGCCATCCGCGTCGCCGCGCGCCGGAGATTTTCGATCAATGCCAGGCGGAGCATGATCGGGATCGCCCATAATTCGCCTAAAGTAAGGCCGGTCATCGTCTGATATGCAGCGACGAAGCTGCTGAGGCTTCCCGGATCGACGCGTCCGTCACCGTGCGAGATCGTTTCCAGCGCGATGTCATAGACGCGCGGAAGCCCGGCCGATGCGCCGTTCAGCAAGTAGGGAAGTTCGCGGCTGTATCCTTTGGGCAGGTGCCGCTTGGCCAGCCGGATCTGCTCTTCAATGAGGTAGAAGTTATCGAGCAGCCATTCTCCGGCCGGCGTAATCCGGCGGGTCGCCTTCACTGCTTCCGCCAGCAGATCGCGGACTCCGATCAGGACGCCTTCATTTTCAGCCAGCCGGCTCAGGAGCCGGTCCGGAGCCTGGCCCTGGCTCAACTGGTGGAGACCGGCCAGAGTTTTTCCGTGCTGTTCCATCTGGTCGGCGCTGAAGAGCTCCGAACGCAGCGGAGGCTCGCCCCCGGCGTACTGTTCGGCTAAGTCGTTTTCGGGGAAGCTGGCTCTCGAATGGAGCAGGTTCCCGAGATTGATCTTGCTGCGTACCGTCACGTGTTAGGTCTCTTTCTTGGATGAGGGGTTTTGCGCAGGCCGAGGTGCGTCTGTCGGCGTCCAATGCGGGGCAGAAGATCGAGTCCTGTTCAGTAAACGGGTATGAGCAGCGGCTGCGAGGCGTTCCTGGACCCCTATCTCTGCGGTGTCGTGGCTGCCTCCATGAGCGGACCACGACATACGACACTCAGCCGTCAGAGAACCTCTGGCATCGGAACGGCGGAGACTGATGAATCGATCACGCTGGGAAGGAGTCGGAAGCGTAAGAGATAGGACAGTCAGCGGCGCGTCGCACGGGACAAGTTTACCCTGGACGCATTGAGTGTAGGAGTCAATCAGCAGTTATGGCAAGGAGAGGGTCTGTGACATTGGGGTGGAGGTTGTGTAAGTGGCGCCGAGGGACAGCATCGAACGGTCGACACTGGCCTTTTCAGGACAATTCGTTTGATTCTGTGTTTGCGCGCAGACCAGCGCAAAACCGGCACGAGGATGAAGGAATAACGCGTTTGGGCGAGAGGGGACGTTATCCCCAGCTGGTTTTCCCCTGTTTGAGGAGGCGTTGCATCAAGAAAGCCAGTTCCTTTCTTACGGTCTCGCGCCGTGCGCGCTGCCGTTCGACCAGACGTCCGATGAGGAATCCGGCACGAATTGTCGTGGCACCCTTGAGAAAAGCGCGCAGGTTCACCTCGGCCTGGACCGCATCCTGGTAGGAGCCTAACAAGTCTTGGACCGCCCTGGCCCGCTTGATAAACCGCGCGGCGGGTTTCCCGACGGACCACACAGCCAGCTCCGCGGCGTACCGCGCTCGCTTCGTCTTGATGCGGACCTCATGCAGCGCCGCATCTTTCGGCGAAGTTCCCAGCTGCCGGACGGCCCGCCGCAGCTTCTTAAACTCCTGACTCGCCAGTTCAAGCAGGGTGAGCGGAGATTCCACCATGGCCGGATCGTGGGCGGCCTGTTGGAGCCGGCGGATGAGCTCAACGTACCGCGCACTATTGAGCTCGGTGAGGAGCGCCTGGTGCACCTGTTCCCGCTGGGAGTGCAGTTGCTCGACCAGACGCGCCAACAATGTTCGGTCCCAGGCATCGAGCCCTGCGGTGGCTTCAGTAAAGTAGGCAATCTGCACGTCCAGATCGCGTGCTGGCCCAAGCACCTGGCCGAGCCAGGACAGTCCGCCTTGAAGCGAGGCTGCCCAGTCGGGCAAGAGCACGGGCCGGGCCGCGCGCAGCATGGCGCGCAGCCGGCGTGCCGCGACGCGCATCTGATGCAAACTTTCAGGCTCCGTGCCGAGCCTGGTACCGGGATCGTGGGCGAGGAGCCAGCGGACCTGTTGTGCCAAGGCCCACCGCACATGCATTGCGATCGGGGCGTCCGGGGGCGGCGGCTCATCGGGGGCCGGGACCGCCAGGGAGAGCGCGCGAAAGAGTTTGGGGCGGCCGTCATGATCGCGCGCGCCGGCGCGACGGAGCAGTGGTTCGAGTTCTTCCAGCGCCGTAGCGTCGGGGCCCCGTTGCTCGATTTCCAATTCGCGAAACCGTTGGGTGACGCCGCCGTTCGTTAAAACCGCCACACTGTCGAGGGCGATCTCGGCCACCGGCACGCCGCGGCGCAGGACACGCAGTCCCGTCCGCCAGACCCGCAGAGTGGCGACGGGGATGAGTTGGCCGGTTCCCAGATGGAGCGCGAGCAGTTCTCGAAACATCGCCGGTGGCTCATCGTGCCGATCGGCGAGTTCCACTTCATGCCGGTCGAGACCCAGGGGAATCTTCAGCTGCCAGCTCCTCTTGCCCCCCTCTGTCCGGTGACGAAGGGTGATGCGCGCCTGTGCGAGATCGTGCGCGGCGGTGTCGTAGTAAGTGGAGGCCAGAAGCCGTCGGGGCAGCGGGAGTCCACCTGGCACTTCCGGCAGGCGGAAATCGGGTTCGATGCAGAGCTTGATCTCGCGTTCGACGGTCGAAGAGGGCGCAGAGGAACGAGCGGGACGGGTTCGAGACATTCTCTGAATCCTTCGGATGTTGTGGCGGCATCCACTGTGCCCGTGGCAGCGGGTGAATGCAAGGGGTGCTCTACCAATAGTCTGTCATGCAGCGCGGGAAGAGAATGGCTGATGGTCCGCACCGGGATGCGCATCGGGAGGAAAGGATGTCGCCGCTAGAAGTGGAAGGACACACCGGCTACGAGGTGAAACATGCTGTACATGCCGCTGAGGCCGAATGCCGGATCAAAGTTCGTCACATTGGCGAGATTGTATTTGCCTTCGGCAAAGAGGCCCCATTCTTCGGTGACGAGCAACCTGATTCCGGCAAGCGCATTGAGGCCCGGATAGACCTGACGGCTCTGGATGCTGCCGTTCGAAGATGAAAAATAGAAGGCGCCGCCTCCGACTCCGACATAGGGCTGGAGTACCGTTCCCGGATAGCGGGCGATGACATTGAACGCCACGGTGGTTACCCGCAAAGACGATTCCTGCAGACTCAAGGTCGATTTGTTGAGCGCAAATGCCGGACAGTTCGGGAGGGGGTTCGGAGGCTGACACGCAGCGGCGCTGGCCGGTGTATTGGGTTGATAGGTGATGTCGTGCGTGGTATCGAGCTGTTGGGCTTTGATCGCCGGATTCGTAGTGAACGCTTCCAGTTCCACCCCCAGCCAGGGCAGCTTCTCGTCGGTAAAGAAATAGCCGACCTTTCCTCCGAAGATGGCCGAATTCTTGAGTGACACATCCGAGGTCTTGAAGGTTTGGATCAGCGTACCGCGGCCGTTGGTATTGAGCGCGTCGTTGGCTTGTGGAAATTGCTGTTCGGCGAGCCGTTGTCCCAGCAGAGGCATGGTGACGTCATTGAGCGATCCGGAGGTGCTGAGCCCCCCGTATCCTCCCGCGTACCACTCGGCCCCGACCGGTTGAACCCAGGCCCAGATGCATAGGAACGTCAGAACGCCGAGGCGCAGGAAAAGTTGAATGTGAGACATGCGAGGAAACATCCTCTCTGTTGAGCGTGATCCATGGAGATCGATGATTGCCGAGACGCAAGAATGGCGGGGGCTCGTGACGCCCCAGTTACGCCGATATTAAGTTCGGGTAAATTTGAAGAAGGGTGGAGAGTTTAGCGCAGTTCGTACGTCAAGGTGGTGTTCTGAGCCGCGCGAACGACGTCCACCTTGACTGTCCGTTCATTGACGACCTGATTGAACATGCCGAGCAGTCGGCCCGGGTCTCGAATTTCTACCCCGTTGATGCGCTGGATCACATCGCCATACTGGAAACCGGCCTTGTCGAAGAACCCGCTGGGATTGACGAAGTCGAGGCGGAATCCTTGCAGTGCCCCGTTCTGAATATAGGGGACCGCGTGGGCCTGCAGGAGCAGCTTCGACGGGTCCTTCACCGCTTCCATGACCTCCCGCCGGTCAAGTGTGCGTTTCGCGGGGGATACAAATGGTGCAGGCGCTTGAGCCGGCACACGGGATGAAGGCGGCGTCTGCTCGCTCTGAAGCAACGCCAGTCCGAGCACTTCTTCCTGGTCGCCCTGGCGGATCAGAATGCCTTCCCGGCGAAGCTCGCTCACTTCTCCGATGTTTTCGATCGTCTCGCGCAGGCGCACCAAGTTCTGCCGTTTTGAGGCGATGTCTTCAACGACCGCGAATCCTTCCCCGCGAGCGTCGAGCATGGTGCCGAGCAACCGGAGTTTCAATCCGATATTGAGCGGCGGCCTTGCCGGTTTGGCCTGGACGTCGCCGGCCGGACCGGCAGACGCCTGCACGGGGAGCTGGAAAAGGCCGCTGTGCGTAATCTGGTCTACGAGCTGAGTCGGGGTCTCCCTTGATGCGATCGCGCTATCGGTGGTTCCGGGGGACGTGACCGCGTCCGACGGCATCGCCGTCAAGGAGTGTGCGACAAAAGCATTGATCGAATGCGCGACAAAAAAGGTGGCGATCAGAAGATACAGCAACATCACGCACCGGCGGATTGTGATCGAAGGCATAGGCGTCGTCATCTCTGGTGAAAAGCGCGGCCGGTATCAACCTAGGGCGAGCCGGGTGCAATGGCAAGGGGGGAGAGGGCCGTTTACGAGAAGTTAACAAGGCCCCAAGTTGTCAGTAACGCCGGCGTAACATGTCGCCGATACTTTGATGCGCGAACGATGCGAAAGGGCCCCGTTCCAGAGCAGTCCGGAGGGCATGGTGGCGGGGTGGCCGGACAGAATCATCAGAGGAAAGCGATGGCACATGGGCAAGTGGTCTTGGGGAGCAGCGGTGGCGGGCGGTTTGATAATAATCAGCGCAGGATTTGGAAATGCCTGGGGGGCCGCCGAGCGTGCCGTCCGGCCGGTGCTTCCGGAAAAGCCGGTGCTGCCGAGTCCGGCTCGGCCGGCGTCGCCGGCACAATCGCCCGCGGTGAATCGGGCAGCCGATCCCCTGCCGACGCCTTCGCCCGGAGGCATTGCCGAGTCGGGCGAGACCGGCGGTTTCGCCATTCGAGAATTCGTGGTTGACGGCAGTACCCTGCTCTCGCCGGCACAAATCGACGAGGTGCTGGGCAAGTACAAGGGCCCGCACAAGAAGATCGGAGAGATCGAGCAAGCCCGGATCGAATTGGAAAAGGCCTATCAAAAGCTGGGCTATCCGACGGTGCTGGTCGTCGTCCCGGAGCAGACGGTGGAAGAAGGCACGGTCAGGCTCAACGTGATCGAGGCCCGGTTGCTGCGCGTGGACGTCACGGGGAACGAGTATTTCTCGCGCTACAACATCATGAGGAAAATGCCGTCGGTGCAGATCGGAGCCTTGCTCCACGAACCAGAATTTGTGAAGCAGCTCGATATGGTCAATGCCAATCCCGATTTGAAGATAGCCCCCGTGCTGAAACCCAGCAGCGAGCCCGGCATGGTCGATCTGGAATTGAAAGCGAAAGAGCGGCTGCCGTTGCACGCCAAGGTCACCGGCGACAACAAGGGCCCGTTCACGACCCCGGCCGCTCGGGTCACCTTCGAAGCGCAATACGCCAACCTCTGGGACGCCGATCATATTCTCACGCTGCAAACGACGCAGACGCCGACGAACTGGGGCGCGGTCCAGGCCTATGGATTCAGCTATGTCGCGCCCTTGAGCTGGCCCGATCATCTGTTGGCGGTGTATGCCTCGAAGGTCAGCAGCAATTCGGTGCTGGCGGGCACCTCGCTGCCTATTAGCGGTGGCGGCAACATCGCGGTGGCCGGCAACGCGACCGTGGGCGGCTTTCGATATCTCTTCCCGATTTTCAAGGGCGGCAAGGCGACGCATCAAATATCGCTCGGGGTCGACTTCAAACGGTTGGAGAAAACCGAAGCGACGTTTCCGGGGAACCTGGGAACGATCATTGTGTTGAGCCCGATCCAGTATACACCGGCGTCGGTGGGCTATACGGGTACCTATCCCGACGCCCTCGGAACGACCATGTTCACCGCCTCGGCCACCGGATATGCGGCAGGGCTGATTCCCGGCGGGCGAAAGCGCGACTTCCAGGGAGACCCCAACGATCCCGATAATTTCCCCGGCAACCGCGCCGGATCGACCGGCACGTTCGGCGTGGTCAAGACCGGCCTCAGCCGGATACAGCCCCTGCCGATGGACTTTCTGTTCTCGGCCAGGATCGACGGTCAAGTGGCGAGCGAGCCCCTGATTCCAGCGGAACAGTATTTCGCCGGAGGCATGGATACGGTGCGCGGCTACATTCAAAACGAAGCGCTGGGGGACAACGCCCTGTTCTGGCGCGCGGAACTATACACGCCGGACCTGCCGTCCATTCCGATCGATTATTTCTGGCAACGGCGGCGCAGTTCGGAGGTGAAAGCCACCATCAAGCTGGTGGCTTTCTACGACTATGCCAGGCTCTGGACAAAAGAGGCGCCGATCGGCCAGCAAGATATCTCCCGGCTCGAAGGCGCCGGCGCCGGCCTGCGCATGAAAATCGACCCGATCAACCTGAGTCTCCAGTTCGATCATGCCGTGGCGCTGCAGCCGACGGGAACGACCAAGCGCGGCGACATGTTTTCGCATTTTCTGGTCAGCATTGGATTTTAAGCCAGTCGAGGAGAATCGCGATGAGGATGAATAGGACCATGCGCCGGATGAATGCCATACGCCGCAAGGCAGCGGTCGGGTTGGTCTGGATACTGTCCGCGAACCTGGCCCTGCCGGTGCAAGCCGCCGTCTCGATCACGGAAGTCGTTCACGGCGGAGTAACGGTGCAAGCGCCGGTTACGAGAGCCGACGGCAGAGTCGTGACCGAAATCGCGCAATCGACGGCCAGGGCCATCGTGCACGCGAGCGATTTCAATATCGCGCCGAATCACATCGTCAACATCACGCAGCCGGTCGGAGGCTGGATGCTCGCCCGCGTGTTCGGGCCTGCGACGCAGATCGACGGAGCGCTGAACGCGACGGGGTCGTTCATTCTGCTTAATCCCAACGGGGTTTTCATCGGGCCTGGCGGGCAGGTCAACGTCGGCGGCATGTTCGCCGCCTCGACGCTCAACCTCAGTAACGCCAATTTTCTGAACGGGCTGTACCTCTTCCAGGACAGCGGAACGAACGGCATCATCAAGAACGCCGGCACGGTCAATGCGGGCATCGAAGGCGTCTATCTCTTTGCCCCGAACGTGGAGAATGCGGCGACCGGCATCATCACCAGCGCGAACGGCCATGTGTCCCTGGGAGCGGGAAGCACGGCCTTTCTTTCCAATCGCCCGGACGGGAAAGGCTTTCTCTCCCAGGTGACGGCCCCGATAGGTGAAGCCTTGAACCTGGGGTCCCTCTTCGCCGACGGCGGTCAGGTGACCATGGCCGGGCGCGTGGTGAATCAGTCCGGCATTGTCCAAGCCAACAGTGTCGTGCAACGCAACGGCCGGGTCGAGTTGGTGGCGAGCGAACAGGTGACCATGACGGCTGGGAGCCGGACGGTCAGTCAAGGCGGCGCCGCCGGCGCGCATGGCGGGACTATCATTGCCAAAGCCACGACTCGCGATCAAAGCGGCAATCGAACTGGCGGAACCGTCTCAGTCGGGTCCGGCGCGACGATCGACGTGACGCCCGGCTCCGGAGGCGTGGCCGGTGAAGTCTGGCTGGGTGGAACCGCCGTGAGCCAGAATGGGACGGTCCTGGGCACGATCCACCGGCTCATTCCCGATCAGGTGACCCTGTCCGACGGGGAACTCTTTGCGCTCGCGCCGGGCGTGGCGCGCGGAGAAGTCAAC
>MSXN01000008.1:57144-69671 GCA_002083555.1 Nitrospira sp. ST-bin5
GTTTCATCTGGACGCGGGCCGCCACCTGAAATTTGCCAACAGCGATTTTAAGTCGTTCGGGGGCCAGTGGCACATCGTCGGACGCGCGGGGAACGATGTCACCGTGACGGCCTCGGAGATCAGCGCCGCTTCGCGCGGGAGCATTCATCTGCACGGGGGCGGAAACCTGTCGCTCGCCGACGGCTCTGGCAGAACGTCAAAAATCAACACGGCTAACGGAGGCGGCGACGTCAGCCTGACCGCCGTCGGGGATGTGGTGCTGCCCGGCCCGCGCGGAACGGTCAGCGACGACGGACTCACGCTGCCGGGCGTGCATGTCGGCATTCCGGGCAACCTCACGGTCCGGGCCGGCGGAGATATCCGGGGATCGGGCGGCAGCCGCGACACGCGGGGCCCGGGCTTTACCCTGCAGGGCGGCACGGCGGATCTGGCGGCAGGCCGGGACATCGGATCCGAAGAGACACCCATGAGCATTGTGGTAGGGGGGCTGGTGACGAACCCGGACGGCTCTTCCAGCGCGACGAAAACGGACGCGTCCATCAAGGCCGGCCGGTCGCTGTATTTCGGTGTCGCGGAAGACTACGGCCTCCGCGAGATTCAGACCTTGACGGCCGACAGCCGCCTGACCCTCATCGCCCGGACCGGAGACATTGTGATTAAACCCGGCAGGCTCACCGGGAGCTTTGCTCAAGCGAGAAGCATTTTCCCTGCCTCCTTTACCGCGCAGGCGGACGAAGGCAGCGTGATTTTTGAAACCGGCACGACGCCGCTTTCTTTCTGGCCGTCCGGCACCGGAGAGATCAGGATTCATGCCAAGCAGGACATCCGGGGGCAGGGATCGGTCGAGCAGGTCGTCGATTTCAGTTCGGTCCTGATCTTCGTGGGGACCCCGGGCGATCCCGGGGCGCAGTATGTGCGAGTCGGCCGCGATGCGGCGCTGGCCGATCCTGTTCTGGCTCGGTGGTTTGCGCAATACGGAGATTTGAGTTTCGTGAACGGCGCTCCGCTCAATCCGCTGCCCGGCGGCATCCTGCCTCCGGCGGCGCTTCAGAGCAAGCCGACGATCACGGTACGGAGCCAGACCCCGGCGGTCATCCGGTTGAACGGGGGAGATGTCGATGCGTTGATGGGCACGACCTTCAATACCGAATCGGAGCTGTCTACTGCGCTGAATCCGAATCCGCCGCTCCCGGCTTCTGCGGCGCCTGTCCGACCGGTGAGTCTGACGACGGAGGCCGGAGATATCAGCCGGTTGCAGCTGGATTTTCTGAGCTACCGGTTTTGGAAAGAGGTCGTGCTTTCCGCCGGCCGGGATATCAAGGGATTGTTCGCCAAGTTTCTTGTTCCGCTCCTCTCCGGGGGAAATCCGGCGGTGCGCGTGCATGCCGCTCGACATATCGATATGAAAACAGAGAACGGCAACGCCGGCATGATTTTTATCGGACAGGGGACAGGAGAGATCCGGGCAGGCGGCAACATCGATCTCGCGAACAGCGCCGGCATCGAGCACAAGTCCAGAGACGGGGTCCGGTCGGAGCGGTTTCAAGGCGGGCTTCTCGACATCGGCGCCGGCGGGAATATCGACATGACCGAATCCCGGATCACGACGTTCAACGGCGGGAGCATTTTCATCCATGGAGCGGACGGAATCCGGATCGTCGATGCCGCCGGACGGCCGATCCAGGGAGCGGTGGAGACGAACGCGGTATTGATCGATCAGGCCGGGACGAAAGTTCTCGCCCTGCCCGATCAGCAGGGAACCCCAGCGCCGATACAGGCCTACAAAACGACTCTTCCCGTGGATCAAGCCAATCCGGCTCAGACACTGTTTACGGCTCAGGACGTGACCAATGGCCGGGTCGAACTGGTCTGGAAGCCACTCTTCGTCGAACAAACCGGCCAGTTGTTTCTGGTCGGCGGAGAGCGGGTGAAGCAGGGAGAGCAAATCGTCTTCAATCAGAAAGTCGTCCTGGTCGATCTCAACCCGGCTCGCGCGGCCGACGGCAGCGCCATCCTAGCGAACGGCCGGCCGGCGCTCGTCGATGGCGCACTGCAGTTGCACGTCGATGGACAGGCGATCGCGATCGTCTCTCCGGTCGGCGGCAAGGTCAACGTCGGCGGGAACGCCGGGAACCGGGCGGAACAGACCGGTATCACCACTGCTCGTGGCGGCAATATCACGCTTCTGTCGACCGGCGATGTGAACGTCAATAAGTCCCGGATCGGCACTTTCGATACGGGCAATATTACGATCAAATCGACGGCCGGAACGATCAATGCCGGGAGCGGCAGCAAGGACGAGAAAACGATCTTTCTGATCGATAACGGAGATGGAACGAATACCGTGGCCACGGTCCCGGGCAGCGGGATCTTTACCTGGGAACGGGACGACCCAGATTTTACGACCTTGCCGTTTCCCAAGTTCAACACGCCGCAGATGGATGCGCTCTTTGGCCGCATCGCCAAGCGCCGCTTCCTGGGCCGTGACGCGAGCGAACTGGTGGCCGAATTCGACCGGCTTACGGAGCTCCGCAAGGTCGAGTTCGACCGCATCTTCGAGGAGTTCATCCAGGCGCCGTTCGGCCCCGGCAGCCGTCCGCTGCAGCTCGGGGATATCTCGCTGATCGCCGCCAGGAACATCGATGTGCCGGAGGCCGGCATCAGGGGGCGGCGCATCAATTTGGAGGCGGGGGACGCGCTCAATCTCCTGGGCGGGTCCATCATCGGAAAGACCACGTTCAGCGCGTCGTCGGTCTCCGGATCGCTCGGCGCCTTCGCCGGCGCCGCGGCGGGTTCGGTCGGCGGCGCGTCCGTGTCGGCGGCCGGCGGCGCCGGTGGCAGCTCGGTCGGCGGGTTGAGCGGGGCCACCTCGACCGTGTCGGCCACAGCCTCCAGTACCAGCAGCACGTCCTCCACCGCGTCGAAGGCCGTCGAGCAGGTGCAGCAAACGACCGCGGAGTCGACTGGATCATCGGCATCGAATCCCGGAAAACAAGTGGCGTCGAAGGACGGCAGCACGGAGAAGAAAACGCAAATGGCCAGATCCGCGCAAATGAAACGGGGTGTGGTGATTCAGGTGGATGTGAAGCCGCAAGCCCAACCGCAACCGGGTAGCTAATCGAAAGGACAACGCAGATGGAAACAAGTTCAGGGGGCGTGGCGTTCGCGCTCAGCCACGCGACACTCGAAGGGAAGATCACAATCTCCGTCCTGCTGTTCTTCTCGCTGGTGAGCTGGACGGTCATCATCAATAAGTTCCGGCAGTTGAGCAAAGCGAAGAAGCGGAACGGGCTCTTTCTCGGCTACTACTCCAAGTCCAAAGGTCCCCTCGTCGTATTCGGCAAGGGCCCGATCAAGCAACTGCAAGGTTCGCCGATGTACGATGTCTATTATGGCGGCTGCGAAGAATTGAAGGTGCAGCAGGAGAAGTATGAGGGGGAGAAAATTCCGCATCACGGCATGAGCGCCGTGCGGATTGCGCTGGAGCGCGTGCTCGGCGAGGCGGCGGTCAGTCTCGAGTCCGGCATGATCGTGCTGGCGACGGCCATCAGCGGCGGGCCGTTTATCGGATTGCTCGGGACCGTCTGGGGGGTCATGGATACCTTCGCTGGTATCGGCCGCGCCCAGTCGGCGACCCTCGCGACGATGGCGCCGGGCGTCGCCTCCGCGCTGATCGCGACGGTCGCGGGCCTGATGGTCGCGATCCCCTCCCTCTTTTGCTACAACTTCCTGGTGACCAAAACGAAAACGCTGACGATGGAACTCGACAATTTCGCGGCCCATCTCGAAACCGTCTTCATGACCGACTACCTTCAAGAGAAGAAGGGCGCGGCGGCCGAAGCGGAAGATCCCGAAGACTACCGCCCCGGCGGGCACCGTCAGGAGGCCGAGCCGTCATCAGCGGCGACGGGGCATTGAAGTCGTGAAGCGTTGGTCGTGAAACGTAAAGCGCGGGGGGAAGGATGTGAAGCGTCCCTCGTGAAGCGTGAAGCGGGGGGGGGGAAGACAAAGAGGTGAAGCGTAAAACGCGGGGAAAGGACGTGAAGCGTATCTCGATTTGGATTCGTACGCTTCACGCATGACGTTTCACGCTTCACGAAGTGACCAGGTGTTCCTCGGATGCCGCTTAGCATGCCAGGGTTTGCGGCACAGGAGGGCGCCCATGAAGATTCGAAACTTTCGAGATTTGGATGTATGGAAAATGGGGAAAGAGATCGTGATGGAGGTCTATCGAGCGACCGCGGCATACCCCAGGGTCGAGGCGTACGGCCTGGCGGCGCAAATGCGAAGAGCATCGGTTTCGATTCCATCGAATGTAGCCGAAGGGTTCAATCGGTTCCACAACAAGGAATATCGGCAATTTCTTTTCATTGCATTGGGTTCCTGCGCCGAACTGGAAACGCAGGTGGAGATATCGTCGGACCTTGGATTTGTCCAACAGGATATCCGGGATCTCATCATTGAGAAGCTCGATCATGAAACGAGGATGCTGCGAAACTTGGTCAAAAAACTCTGAAGACGTGAAGCGTGGCTCGTGAAGCGTATCTCGTTTCGGATTCGGGCGCTTCACGCATGACGTTTCACGCTTCACGAGTTACGGGATTCACCAGATACGCTTCACGTTTCACGAAAGACGAGGCGAAGACATGAGACGTTTTTCACGCAAATCGCATGGCGCGGTCGCCGATATCAACATGACGCCGCTGCTCGACCTAGCCTGGGTGCTGCTCGTGATTTTCATCATCACGACGACCGCGGCGGTGCAGGGGATCGAGTTGAAGTTGCCGGAGTCCACTCCGCATGAAACGGAAATGGAAACCACCACGCCGACGCTCTCCGTGAAGAAAAACGGCGATATCTACATGGATGAAGAGAAGGTCAAGATCACGGAACTGGAAAAACTGATCCGCGATCTGAAAGCCGCCAAAGGCGGCAAGTTGCCGCTCGTGCTCCGCGGCGATTCCGGCGTGGAGTATAAACATGTCGTCGCGGTGCTCGACATCCTCCAGCGGATTCCGGTCGAGGATTTGGCTATTGCCACCAAGCCGTTCAATGAGCCTTAAAGACCGTGAAGCGTCTCTCGAAAGCGTGAAGCGCGGGCGGGAAGACGTGAAGCGTCCCTCGTGAAACGTGAAGCGCCAGAAGAAGACGTGAAGCGTATCTCATTTCGGATTCGGACGCTTCACGCTTCACGGTGCACGAGTCAGACGACTTCCCGCTTGCGCTTCACGTTTCTCGCTTCACGTTTCACGAGTTAAGAGATGGCCGGCTACAAAGGGTTTGAAAAAAAGAAGAGTAAGCTCGGCACGACGCTGTTGATCGTCGGGTTGGTGCATGTCGGCATCGGAGGCGGGCTCTATTGGGTGGCGCAGACCCAATGGGGGCAAGACCTGATCAAGGTCTATAAGCTCAACGCGTTCAAGAAAGAAGAGCCTCCCCCTCCGCCGGAAAAGGAGTCGGAACCAGAACCGGAGCCGGAGGCGCCCAAGCCGGAGCCGAAGCCGCAAGAGGCGCCGCCTCCACCACCGCCTCAGCAAGCAGAAGCGCCCCCGCCGCCCAAGGCGTCCGACGCGCCGGGGCCGCCGCCGGTGAGTACCGATCCCTTTGCCATCGGGAAAGGCCGGGGACGCTTCGCCGGCTACACGGACATTTTGACGGCATCGATTCAGTCGAAGTATCAGCAGCCGCCGTCGCTGCAGGACGATCTGGAATATGCGGTACTGTGCGAGCTCATCATCGATGAGCAGGGCCGGGTGCTGCAGTACCGTCTGATCAACTCCTCCGGCAGCCTCTTGTTCGATCAATCCGCATTGGATGCCCTGGCGAAGGTCACCGAGGTGCGTCCGCCTCCGCCGGGGATGGATCATACGATCGTCGTCAAATTTTTCCCGCCGACATAGCAGGATGCTGAAACAGCCTGTCAGCGGCGCTTTCATTATCCGTGAAGCGTATCTCGCGAGCCTACCTCCGCCGATCCTACAGCGAGGGACGAACGATGTTTCACGAACGACGGACGAAGCAGGCGGCCTTGCTGGAGCATCGCGCAGTGGGTCATCAGCCGTCTGTTTCCCATTCTTCATCTAAAATTTACCTCTCCCACAAGCTCCACTGATCGTCCGGTAATCCGACCCGTGTACAACTCCTCCCGTGCAGGCAGATGGCCTGCCGGGCTTCGCCCGATCCGCAACACAGGGGCAATGTACTGTTAACGACCCTCGAATAGAGGGATGACGTGGCTGTAACACGGGCAGGCGAGAAGGGTAGGGCGGCTCGAAGGCAGGTCGCCCCTCTCGTTCTCGATTAGAAAGGGGGTGAGCGTCGCCGGGCGCGCGATGTGCGGAGCAGGCATCGGGGCAGATCAGTCGGACCCATTCATTTTTCACTGAGGAGGAGCGTTATGCAAAGACAGGGAACAGTCAAGCGGCTGGCGGCAGCCGTCATTGCGTTGTCGGCCATGGCCGTCATGGGCGGGCCGTCGAGCGCGTTGGCCCTCGGGTTCAATTTCGGGGACCTGGGCTTCTTCGTGTATGGCGGTGATACGGAGCGGTATGAAAATTTTGGGACCGGATCGACGGTTCCAACCTTGGAAGGTACATCGGTGACTACGCGCAATATCAGTGCAGACCTCGCGACATTGAATGCCGGTGCTAGCACCGGTTTGCGTTATTCCCTGCTCGGGCTTTCCGCAGATGGAGCGAATTTCTATTTTACGACTCCCAACAGCACGCTCTCTTCAGCGCAGCAGGCGGGCATTTTTGCGAGCGGCGGCGCGGGAGAGTTTTTCGGTTTTCAAGCACAACATGGCGCTGCAACTGGTGGGGTTCTTGCGAACAATCCCTCATTGACGCCAAGAGCCGCGGCTCATTCCTTCACTAGCATGCTTGGCACCGACGGGCGGTTAAATGGGCAATTTACGACCATCACGACGCAGGCAAGTATCGGCTCAGATCTTTCGATTTGGCGCGTCAACGTCGATGGGTTGACGGAAATGTATACCAAAGTGGGGACGGTGCTCCTTGCTAACAGCGGCCAGCTGACGATTACGCCGACGGCAGTGCCGGTGCCGGCCGCGGTGGTGTTGTTCGGGACCGGGCTGGTCGGACTCGTGGGTCTGGCCCGCCGCAAGATGCAGGGACTGGCCGCCTAAGCGTACTGCTTAGGTGCACGGCCGATCCTCAAAACCGTATGTCAACTGAACTGTAAAAGGAGCACTTTATGAAGTCTATGAAGACATCCTTGGCGATCGTTGCCGGACTGGCGTCGATCGCGGGCATGGCCGTCTCGGCTCCCGCCCAAACCGCATTGAATATCGCCGGCGCCTCGGCTGCAAAGCCGTTCGTCGAAGAAACGCCGATCACCCTCTGCGACAATCCCACCGGACCGGCTCCTACCCTAGTGGGCGGCGCGGTTGCGCCGCGCATTTATATGGACAGCCCCCTGGGGCCGGCGGGAAACCGCCTGGCCAACGCCAAGTTCATCACCTGGGTGTGCGAAGCGACCAACGCCAATGTCGGGTTGCCGAGCATCGTGGTGCGGTACCAATCGACCGGTTCGTCCGACGGCATCGATAAGCCCAATGCGTTTCCGACGGTCAACAACGACGGCGTGACGCCGAACCCGGTCGCCCGCCAGATCTTCGTGCTTGAAAATCCTGCGTCTTGCGGCGCGCCCACGACGGAACTCGATGCGCTCGGGCGGACGAAACAGTACTTTCCGAGCTGCACGCAGTTCAGCCCGAATCCGACTACGAATCCGGCCGGCGCCCTGGTTGTGAATATGGGCGTGTCGGATGTGGCGGCGAGTTCCTTCGGCCAAACTTCAGCTGGATGGAACGGCGGCGTGTTGCAGGGTCCGATCGTCGTCGGTCCTCGCGCCGACGGCAACATCACGTCGAGCCGTCCGGTTGTCGTGCCCTTCTCCATCGTGCTCGGCAGCGCAGTGAAGGTGATCAATCCTGCCACCGGTTCCGTGATCAGCCCGGTGCGCAACCTGACCCAGTTGCAAGTCGAAGCCCTCTTTTCCAGGAACGTGACCCGCTGGACCCAGCTCAATGGAATTGGCGCGGATACCAACGGCGACGGGATTGTGAACGGCGCCGATAATCAGACTGTCGTCATTTGCGCCCGCCGTGCCGGATCGGGCACCAAGGCGGCCTTCGATCAGACCCTCATGAAGGATGCAAATGAGCATGTGGGAAGTTCCCCAGTAAATAGTGCGTCCTTCAACCTGACGCTAGGCACACCAGCAACTCCGACTGGGGGGCCCACGACGTTGTCCGGTATCTCGAACAGCGATGTGCGCGATTGTATCCAGGGCAACGCAGCCCCGACCATTCCGGGTAACGATCCGTTCCCCTTCCCCGGCGCGCGTCCGGCTCATCCGACTGCGGTGGCCTACATGGAAGCCGAGCAGGCGGCCACAGTGAGCCCGGCTGCCGGCTATGTCGTGGCGGTGGATGGCGGCAAAGCCCGCCGCAACGATACGTTTAACGGGCATGTGCCTCCGGCCGCCGAAGCGGTCTACGCCGGCAATGAGAAGGAAAACCTTCGTTGCGGCAAACTCCAGTATTGGGTGTTCGAAGCCTTCAATACCCGCAACGTGCCTCCGGCTCCGGCAGCGCAGCAGCAGTTGATCACGGCGTTTCTGACCCAGGCGGAGAGCCCGACCATCATCAACAATCTCCCGAACGTTGGACGGTACTGGGTCTCGCCGCAGGAAATGCATGTGACGAAAGGTGCGGATAAAGGCCCTGTGCTCTGGAAGCCGAATGCTACCGGTATTCCGGCCTGTCTCACGGCTGTGAACGATCTGCCGTAAACAGCGCTTGCTATGAAGGGAAGCCCGATGCAGGCGCATCGGGCTTCCCTCTCAACCCTTGGATTCATCTGGAACATGCCGGGTATCGGCCCGGCAGAGGGGAGCAGAGACCATGACGGCCAAGCGTCAGCGAAGTATCACAGGGTGCGTAACGGCGATCGCGATGGGGATCGCGCTATGGATTAGCGCGGCTCCCGCGCAGGCGGCGTCTGTCACGCAGCTCGACATTACCGGGGGATCGATCAATCTGAGTTTCGGTTCGTTAGGGTCGGTGTCCGGCACCTTCACGCAGAACGGGCAGTTGGTCATGGGGCAGTACCAGCCTCTGCCGAACGTGTTCCCGCCGGTTACCATTGCGGGCCATACGTTTTCGATTTTTACCAGCAACCAGGCGTTCCCCGGCGCTCCCGGCGGAGCGCCGGCGCCGACCGGCTCGACCGCCGGATCCACGATGGCGGTCGATCTAACCGCCTTGTTCGCCGGCGTGGCTGGTCCGTTCATGAACGAAGCGTCGCTGAATGTCGGGGGCAACGCTTCCGGCACGTTTAATGAGTTGACGAACGTTTTCAATGTGTCCTGGACCAAGTCCTTTACGGGATACAACATTCCGTTCTTGCAGTCCGGCACGTTTTCCCTCCAAGGCTCTGCCCAGCTCGTGCCGCTCCCCGGCGCGTTGCTGCTCTTCGGCAGCGGCCTGATGGGGCTGTTCGGAGCTCGACGGGCGATTTCAGGGTTGTTCGCATAGTCTTCCGAGGGCAGCCGGGGTCTGGAGCGGGACTCCAGCCCCGGTGTCGCCCCAGGGGCGGCCGGCTTTCCGGTCAGCCCCTCCAATGCACTGCACTTCTTTCGCTTCTTTGAGGACATATTATGAAGATCAAAGGCTCAAAAATCTGGGCGGCGCTGCTCTGTGGCGCGCTGATGGGGGGTGTAATCTGGCAGGCGCCTGGTCTAGCCGAAGCCGCCCCCGTCACGTTCCAGATCGATAATGGGACCCAAGGTGGGTTTCAGTACAGTCTGATCCATTCGGCCGACGGGGCTCCCATGAACGTCGGCGGAGTCGACTACTACGCGTCGGGCGCCTTCGGCCCTTCGCAGTACGGCACGCAGATGACCGGCTCTTTGTCGGGCGACATGACGACGGTGGGCTCGCTGCTGCAGTGGACCGGCATCACGGGCACGCTGCTCAGCAACAACGGGTCCACCCTCACCATCACCGGAGGGAGCCTGTCGCGCCAGACTACGGGGAGCAACCAGAACGCGTTCGGCTCGTTCTCTTATAGTCTGACCGGTCCCGGCGGAGCCAGCGCCGGCGTCTTTCACTTCCATCCAAATCAGTTCACGGGGCCTCCGGGCCCGAACAGCCTGACAGAGACGGAATTCTTTCTCTGGGGCAACAATTGGAACAACGGCGTCGAAGCACTGCCTGGGGCCGGCCGCCTCGGGATCGATCTTCACGCCGTGGCGCCAGTGCCGCTTCCCGGCGCGCTGCTGTTCTTCGGCAGCGGCCTGATGGGATTGCTGGGCTTCCGCAAGACCTGCCACGTCATCTAATCTCCCGGGGCCACGATCGGCCCGCTCGTCCCGGCCCCCGTTGCAGCGATCCTGTGGCGGGGGCCGGGGTCTTTTCTACCACTCACTCTTCTACATCTCCTTCCACGACCCGGTCACACTCGCCCGGAAGCGTGCTCCCTCAAGCAGGGCCTCTTTCGTTTGGAACGCTGCCATCTCTGGGAGGCCGGCCGGCGGAAGTGGCTCTTGGAACACATTGTGCTTGGCTGGTCTGTGACAGGGCCGGTGTTCGCGCGCCTGCCAAAATCTTGATCGAAAGTTAATCAAACCAGGATCAGAAGTTTACACGGTTGTTATTCTCGGCTCCCAGAATGGGTTTGCCGGGATGCTTCTCACAGCGGCTTGTTACGGAATGCAACACAGAAATGCAAGATAGAGCGGATTCATCGAAGCGCATCGGTTCATTTTTACATTCACACCGGGGCGAACTCACAGAGTTCGTCTCACAACCAAAGGAGTTCGCGATGAAAGGTTTACTCGCAATGACGGTGGCGGTGGTGGCAACGGCGGCGATGTCGTTTGTGGGATTGGAGGGCCGCGCCCACGCGGTCTCGATCGGCCAATTGGAATTCACCTCGGGGGCGGTGAACTGGACCGGCGAACATGGCCGCACGCTCGACCGGCTGTTCGGCCGTGACGGAGTCATCAAGATGGGCTCGTTTCAGTCGATGACGGAGATCGTGGACCCGATCACGAAGCAATGCACTACCTACTCGCTCTTCACCAGCGGCATGACCGGCGCTCCTGCGCCGTCCGCCACGATCAACGGGTCGTCGCTGAGCGTCGATCTCTCCTCCCTGTTCTTCGGCTGGAGCCGCGGCAGCGAGGTGCGCGCTTGGAACATCGGCGGTCTCGCCCAGGGCTTGTTCAATCCCGAGACCTCGGAATTCAGCCTGTCCTGGAATCATCTCTTTGAGCGCGGCGCATTCAAGGGCGAGCACGGCTGGTCGCACAAGGGCGGGGACGACCGGAACGCCACGTTCTTCCTGCAGGGCAAGGCCGTCGGACTGACCCCGGCGCCAATCCCGGTTCCTGCCGCGTTCCTGTTGTTTGCCAGCGGAGCGATGGGCGTCGGAGGTTTGGCCTGGAAGAAGCGCCGTGAGCTGACGGCCTAGCAGGGACGCCGAAAATGTCTGCCAGCGGCGTTCAGCGCACCGTGAAAGTGAAGCGTGAAGCGTGAAGTGTGACGCGATCGGAAAATGAAACTGATCACTATCGGGAGGAGCGTAGAGCGCTCCTCCCGGCCCGTTCAGGACGTGGGTTCCAGACGAGTCGATCCGAGCAGGTAATTCGCAGAGCGTTGACAATCTCGATAACGGCCCTGGTGAGGAAGTCTCGCTGAGATCACGGACAGGATCTGCATGGCCCGCAGGCTGTTCAGCAAGGCCATCCCGTCCGTCATTCGTGATGCGTCGTTCGTCTCTCGTTGTAGGATCGGGGGAGGCATGCTCGCGAGATGCGCTTCACGAGGAACGCTTCACGAGATACGCTTCACGGGCGGACGTTGGCAACAGCCTGTTAGGGGTTGTTGGCGAGGGGAGGAGAGGGCTTGTAGCAGAATTGCCGGTCGTTCGGACCTCCTGCAACAGACCACAGAGAGACCGCGCGTCCCACTTCCGCTCTGATTCTCAGACAGACCCATTCGGCGTCGATCTGATTGAAATACCCATAACCGGTTTGTCCGGGCGGCAGCAGTGCCAGCGTGGTCCAATGGGGATCGACGGATCCGCTGATCTCGATCCGATAGGCTGGGCCGGCCACGCCGCCAGGATGGCCCCATGACAACCTGAAGCCGCGAGGATAAGCCATCAATCTGACCGCTTCCGGTTCATACAGAATAGCCGGCGCGAGAATCGGCTGGGCAATCGTCGGCAGTTCTGCCGGTCGCGTGCAGAATTGGCGATCGGTTGGCCCCCCGGCCTGTGCCCACTCGGACACGACCGTCCCGTGTTCCCCTCTCACCCGATAGCAGACCCACTCTGCGCCGGACAGCGGGTAGAATGAAAATCGAGTGAAGCCGGGCGGATGCACGATCGCCGTCGTCCAGGCCGGTTGGAGCGAACTGGAGATTTCCACCCGGTGTGAGACCTGAGGCGTATTCATATCGGCCCAGAGGAAGAGCACGCCGTTCGTCGTATTGG
>MSXN01000008.1:69681-207281 GCA_002083555.1 Nitrospira sp. ST-bin5
CGGGCCGAGGATGGTTCGAGTAGTTGTGCCGGCAGCACCGGGTCCGGCCATCCGACGATTTCAAAGGGGACAGCCTGCGCCGGCGCGCTCTCATTCCCGCTGTGATCGTAGGCCGTGACCGTGCCGAACCATTGGCCGTTTTCCGCTGCGTCGCCTTCCGAACAGCGAAAGGCGGTGCGCAGACCCACGTCTCTCATCCGGGTCAGCTGGTTGGGATTCCGTCCCATATAGACCCGGTAGCCGGCCAGATCGGACTCGGTATTCGGATTCCAGGCCAGCGCACAGTCCCGATAGGCCACCGGGCCGGCTGCCTCGGTTTGGTTGATGGACCCCGCATAGCACGTAAGAAAGGCGCACAGGATTAGGGTGTATCGGGCGGTCATTGAAATTCTACTGTTCATGTGTTCACGCGTATCGCGCATAGTGTGAAATTGTCTGTCTTCAACGTGGATTGTGCGAATTACAGCCGACAGCGAGTTCCTGTAAACAAATCGTTACAAAATCAACGCGGGCCGCATCTGCCCAAGGAATTCGCTGTCGAGTTCCATGCAGACGGCCACTCCCGGCCCCGGCCGGCAGCCGAAGAGAGTGTAGGGCATTGAAGGCTGTCGCCCACAGCCCATCTGTGTGCCGAATCGAGTGTCTGTTCGTCAGCATGGCGAGCGGTGATTTCTCTCGATCTCAGACGCTTGTCGGCTTCATTCCAGGGAAACCGCCGAAGGCTCCGCCATTCACACTGAGACGATGTAGTCCTACTTTGAGGCTCTTGAGGCAGGTCCCGTGCCGGATCATGGCGAGCTGGCCTTTCGGATCAATTAGAAAGTTCCCTTATCTGCAACTAGGGCTTAACGAATCTGTAACAGCGTCTTAGTATGGTAGCGCTGGTTCATTCTGAGCTTCAGGATTGTGTGTGGTAGTCAGGTAGAAGAGCACCATGGTTGAACTTGCCATCATCTTGACCGTCCTGATTCCTATCGTATTGGCGCTCGCCTGGCCGAGAGCCTTGATTCTTGTCGTGCTGTTGACGGGCACGCTTCCATTGACGTTGGGCCGAGAGGGCATGATGGTCACCTCATTCGGCCGTCTTGACCTCTACGCGATCCGGCTGCTGGGGTTGTGGGTCGCCGCGCTGCTGATCATCGTGCCGCAGGCCTGGCAGGCCGGGCTGTATGCGTTTCGATTCCGATGGCACCTTCTGTTTCTGTTGTTCGCGATGGCGGCGTTACTCTGGGCTCCGAGCCTGGTGTACGGCGCGCGGATGATCGCAAAGTTGACTGCTCCGTTCCTTTTTCTGCTGCTGGTTCTGCTTATCTGCCAATCATGGAGCAGTCTGCGCCAACTTGAGACGATGATGCTGGCGAGCGGGGTGCTTGCCGTCGTTATTTCGCTCACCTCAGTGGTAATTGGCCATACGACGCTGAGTGCGCAACTCGGGTTAGGGGTTCCCGGTCTGGGACCTGCCGCGACCAGCGCGAATCTGGCGATGCTGGCGATGCTGGCGCTTGGACTGGCCCGAACGACTTACCGGCGTTCTGCGTTTCTGCTTTTTGGGATTTTCGCCATCGCCTCGTTTGCCGGATTCACACGTATGACGATCATCGCGTTGTTCGTGGCGCTGACGGCCATCCTCTGGGTGGCGTTTAAAGGCTGGAGCCGCTGGGTTCTTCCACTGGCAGGGGTGGTATCAGTTCCCGCCTTGTTTCTGTTGAGCGATACCTTTCGGCAGCGCATGTTCAAGGACGGCGCGGTGATATCTTTCGATCTCATCACGAAAGATCCTGCATCGGCATTGGAGCATATCCATGGATCCGGCCGGTTCGACGCGTGGGCTTATGTTCTCACCAACTTCTTTTGGCCTTCTCCCGTATTCGGTTCCGGAGTCGGAACGACGCAGCATTATTTCTATACGCATGCGACAGGACTCAACGTCATCCATTCGGAATATATCCGGGTGCTGGCGGAACTGGGAGTATTCGGAGCCCTGCTTCTAGCCGTGGCTGCCGGCGCGTACATGATCCGAATGGTGAATCATTATCGAACCGCGACGACCCAGGAAGGGCAGGCCTACGCGTTGGCTGCGCTGGGGTCGCTGGTGGTGTATTTCCTGTTCATGGCAACGGACAACGCCATCGACTATGTGACTAGCTGCGGTGTGTTTGTGTTCGGCATCGTTGGAATGAGCGAAAAAGCTAGGGAACTCGAGCTACAAGACTCGGGGGTGCTGCCAGTCGGAGCTGAAGGAGTCGAATTAGCTGATTCCGGAGAGCCGGGATTCTCAATTGAACCAGAGCCGGCCCGGCGCTTTCCGCTGGTGTCGTGGAAATAGCGAACAATGATGATAACTCGTCGGCAGTTTGTGACAGCCATTTCGTTTGCAGCCGCAGCGCCGCTTTTGGCTCGCGCCGCTCAGGCTGCGGGAGTCGAACCGATCCTCGAGAGTCGCGCGATTTTCGACGAAGGACTCAACTGGGCATCGAAAGAGTCAGCTGAGATCGTCTGTGAGCGGATTGCGCGGGCTGGATTCAATGTCTTCATGCCTTGCGTGTGGCACGGCCGGGGGGCCATCTGGCCTTCTCAGTTGGCACCGTGGGATAGCGCAGCGGCCAATATCCCGGGATTCGATCCGCTCGCTCATCTATGCAAAGTCGCTTCACGGTATGGAATCGAGATTCATCCATGGTTCACCGTGATGCGCCGAGATCGAGAGTTTCTCCCTCAGTTCTACGATGCGGGGACCCCAGGGGAATGTTTTGACGTCCATCGTGAAGAGTTTCGAGACTTTATCGTATCCCTCATTCTGGAAGTCGTGAAGAACTACCCTGTGAATGGGATCAACTTGGACTATATCCGGGCGGGGGGGGTATGCGTCAGTTCCCGGTGTGCCATGGACTATCAGCGTCAGACTGGGCGGAATCTGCTTCTTGATCGGGCGAAACTTTTGCTTCCAGGAGGAACGGTGCCGAGCCTGGCCGCTTGGCAGGAACGAGCCGTGGGAGATATTGTGCGCCGCGTGTCGGAAGGGGCCCGGCCCCTTAATTCAAGAATTGTCATCAGCGTCGACGCGGTTCCAGGCCATCCGATCGATGTTACTCAGGGGCGGAACAGCATCAAATGGGTCGATGAAGGATTGGTAGATGTCATTTACATGATGCACTACGAATCGAACCCCGATTGGGCCTCCTTCAGGGCCTTGCAGGCCGCAATGACGCGGCCAGAGGCGCTCGTCGTACTATGCGGGAACTACGAGGAACCCGTGAGCCCCGGCAAGGAGGTACCCTTCCGAGATGCCCGGAAGGTATCTGGACTGCTCTCCGAGGCACGGCGTTTCCAACAGGGAAACGGAGTTGGTCTTTACCTTTATAGTCGGCTGAGCGATGAGCAAATCCGTGAATTGGGTTCGCAGGCATTCAGTCTGAAGGCCAGACCCAGCTGGAAGCGAGCGGTCGGTCCCGCACAGCCAAGAGATGTGACCGTTTCATGAAGATGGCGCTGGGGGCTATAGGAAATCCGTCTGCTTCGATGAAGCATGACGCTAATCGCGGCGGCGAGCGAATTTCGGTTGCCAGGGGAACTCTTGAAAGCGGGGCAGTCTTGTTATGTGCATCCGTCTTCGGGAACGGTCTGAACTATTTCTTCATGCTGTTCCTGGCCCGGCAATTGGGGATGGAGGAGTTCGGGCTGTATGCGCTTGGGGTGACGCTCTTCAATACGGCGCTGCTCGTAGGTTGTGCGGGCCTCGATACGGGCGTCATCAAGTTTGTCTCCGCCTACATGGGGCAAGGCCGTGTGGACGATGCTCGGCGGGTGATTGCTACGGCGGTCACGATCGTGACGCTGCTGGGTGTGGTTGCCGGCATCGGATTCTGGGCGATGGCGGCATCGCTCTCCACGCAGCTCTATCAGAAGCCAGGGCTGGCAGTGGTGCTCCTATGTTTTGCCCCGGCGCTCGTCTTCGCGTTAGTGGGTGCGGTCTTGTTGGCTGCCCTGCAGGCATTTCAGACGGTGCGCTATACGGTTGCGCTGAAATACTTCTGGGAGCCGGTTGGCAAATGGGTGACGGCAGGGATCGCGATCTGGGCCGGGTGGGGGCTCAGCGGAGTGGTGCTGGGCTGGGTCGTGGTATTTGGCGTGACGGCCTGTCTGGCCGGAGCTGTGCTGGCGCGGCAGGGCCGGCTTGGTGTCACGGACTTTGCCGGGCTCGGGCGGTCTGAGGTGCGCACGCTGGTGACCTATAGCGCTCCGTTGCTCCTCGCCAATCTGTTTGGCGTCGTGGCGCCGCGCGCGGATGTCATGCTGCTGGGTTACTGGGTTTCAGCCGGGGATGTGGGCGTGTATCTCGCGGCCTTCCAAACCGCCGCGGTGCTGGCCCTGATCCTGGGAGCGCTGGATGTCGTGTTCGCTCCGGCCATAAGTCGCGCATGGGCGGCGAACGACCGGCTGACGTTTCAAGAGAGCTACGCGATGGTGCATCGGGTGGCCTTCACGGCCACTGTGCCTCTGTGTGTCCTCCTGGTCCTGTTCGCTGATGATGTGCTGCGCGTATTCGGGAGCGGATTTGCAGCCGGAGGGTCGATCCTGGCCGTTCTCGCCGTCGGCCATCTGGTGAACGCGTCCAGTGGGTGCGCGAACACGGTGCTCCTGATGTCCGGGCATTCACGCATCGTCCTGATCAATACGGTGGGCTATGGGACGCTCTTGATCGGCGCGACCGCGGCGATGATTCCAGTGTGGGGTCCGAGCGGCGCCGCCTTCGCCGCGTCCGGGAGTTTTGTGCTTCTGAATGGGGTCCGTGTGGCTCAAGTGTGGCGCCTGCATCGCATGCTGCCCTGGACGCGGGCGATCGTCAAGCCGCTGGCGGCCGGTGGCATGATGGGGCTCGCGATCTGGCTGCTGAAGCCGTACCTTGCGACGGCAGCCTATCTTCCGTTGGGGGTGATGGCGTGCGCTTTGTACATTGCGGTCTTATATGTTGCCCGGCTTGAATCCGACGATGCGTTGATCCTGACGGCGTTGGCCGCGCGGGTTCGTATGGCGGCGGGATGGGCGAGGTAGGGGGAGGCAGCCGATGGGATTAGGACAGCTCGTCAACTCGATTCGGCAGATTGTGGAGAATCCCTACGTCCCCACGGGGCAAGGACTTGTGAGGCACGCTCACTGGCAGCTTCGGAAAGCCTTCAACTGGTTTCCCTTCGAGCAATCGCTCGCTGGTTCCCGCATCGTCGCATCGCACCGGAACTGCGCGGTGTCGGCGTTGATCAACAGCCAGGGGCTGTATGACTTCAACAATATGAGGCTGCTGCAGTGGTTGCTGCGCGACGGCGGGACCTTCTTCGACATCGGGGCGAATATCGGTTCGTATGCGTTGGTTGCTTCGGAGCAAGAGAAGGCTCATGTGTTCGCTTTCGAGCCTCATCCGGTCACCGCAACGCTGTTGTCGGAAAACATCCAGCTGAATGGGCGGAACAATGTCACGGTGTGCCGGATGGCGCTTGGCCAGAGCGACGGGATGGTTCGATTGACGGATCACGCCGGGAGTTCCGTGAACCATGCGGTCGTCCGGGATGACGCGGGAACGGTGGAGGTTCCGTGTCGGCGGGTGGAGACATTTTGTCGTGAGCGCGGTGTGCTTCCGCAGTACGTTAAGGTGGATGTTGAAGGCTTCGAGTTCGAGGTGCTGGCGGGATTCGGGGCACTGCTTAGTCGTGTGGAGTTTCTCTTGATCGAATGCAATGGGTTGGCGGAGCAACGCTCCGTCGGTGCGAAGGCCATCCATGAGTTGCTCATGGCGGAAAAATTCCGCGGCCCCTACCGGTGCGATATCGAAACGAAGACTCTCCTGGATCATGCCGGACTGAGCCGTGAAGATGCCATCTATCTGCGTGAGCCTGTGTGCAAGACTCTGCGGGAGCACGGTTGGCTGGTGGAGCGTTGGGGATGAAGCTTGCAGTCGTCACCAATATTCTGACGCCCTATCGGGTGCCGCTCTTCGAGGCCCTGGCGAAACAGTGCGAGCAGCTGACCGTGCTCTTGATGGCGGAGCGGGAGGAGAATCGGCAATGGGTGTTCGGTGAGTTGCCCTTCAGGGCTGAGGTGTTGCCGGGGTGGCATATCCGGCCGAAGGGGGCTGAAGTGTCGCTGCATCTCAACTATGGGGTCGCGCGGCGTTTGCGGCGGCTCAATCCGGATATCGTCTTGAGCGGCGGATTTGCGCCGGCCCATCTGGCGGCGTTTGCGTTTTGCAAACTGTTCAGGAAGCGGTATGTGCAGTGGGGGGAATTCACGCTGCGCGACGGCGCGCAATCGTCCTTCATCCGCCGGTCTCTGCGCCGGCTGACCGTCGGCGGGGCCGCCGCTTGTATTGCCTCATCCAATGAAGCGCGCGACGCTTTTCTCCATTTCGGGGCCGGACTTCGCCCGATTCTGACGGCGCCGATGCCGATCGAGATCGAACGAATGCATCGGGCCGTGTGCGCCCTGCGCGAAGGCGAGAAGGCCGTTAGTGATGGCAGCCGGAATCCCGGCCCGATTCTGCTTTCCGTTGGCCGGCTGACGGACGCGAAGGGCACGGGCGCGTTGCTGTCCATGTACGAGGCGGTGAGGCGCGTTTGTCCCGATGCCTCGTTGCTGCTGGTGGGGGACGGACCGGATCGCGGGACGTACGAATTACTGTGTCGTCAACGGGGATGGAGTCAGGTTCATTTCGTCGGCCATGTCGCTCCGGCGGAGTTGCCACGATATTTCGCGATGGCCGATGTGTTTGTCTTTCCCACTTTCTCGGATACCTTCGGTGCGGTGCTCAGTGAGGCCATGGCGGCGGAGCTGCCGGTGGTGGCCTCCATTCATGCCGCCGCGACGCACGATCTGGTGGAGGAGGGAGTGACAGGTTTCCGATTCGATCCGCGGCATCTCGACGCGGGGGCCCAAGCGATCCTGAGGGCGCTGGCGCTGTCCGATCGCGAGCGGGTCGAGATGGGGCGCGCGGCCTACCGGATGGTTCGATCAACGGACATCGGCCCTTCCGCCGATGTGATGGGGCGGTTCTTGAAGTCGCTGCTGTCTGAATCGCCAGACAAACAATCTCGACCGAGATTCCCATGGTCGGCGCGACATGAAGTGTCCTGACATGACTTCCAAGCCGAAGCTGCTGATCATCGGTCCGACTCCGCCCCCCTATCACGGGGTGGCGGTAGCGATTCGGACTTTGCTCGACTCGAAACTGACGGAGTCGTTCGATGTGAGCCACCTGGACCTGGCCGACCGTCGGGGGATCGGGCATGTCAACAATCCGGACTGGCACGATGTTGTGTTGTTTGTTCGCCAATGGTTCCGTCTCTGGCGGCTACTGCTGACCGGGCGCCCGCACGTCGTCTATCTCGTGCTCTCGCAAACAACGCTGGGTTTTATCCGGGACAGTCTGCTCATCTGGCCTGCGGTGCTGACGGGGGCCAAGATCGTGGCCCATCTGCATGGCGGGGCCTTGCGCGACTGGTACGAGTCCAGCTGGGCCCCGATCCGCCTCTATGCCCGCGCGGTGTTGGGTACTGTCGCCAAGATGATCGTGCTAGGGGAGACGTTCCGCGGGATGTTTGCCGGCCTCATTTCGGACGAGCGGATCGCGGTCGTGCCGAACGGCGTCGAGCTGTCGTGTGATGAGCCGAGGCGGAATCCGCCGAGCGGGACCAGGCCCTGGCGCATTCTGCATCTCAATACGCTCAACCGCATGAAAGGCACGCTGATACTCCTGGCGGCGCTTCCGACCGTGCTCAGGCATCGCCGTGACGTCGCCTTCATCTTCGCCGGAAGCTGGTCCCATCCGCTCCATCGGCAGACGGCGGAATGGTATATCGGGCAACACCGGCTGGAGCCCTACATCACGTTTGTCGGAGAGGTGACCGGGTCGGCGAAAGACGCGGTACTCCAGTCCTCCGACATCTTTGTTTTTCCAGGAATCCAGCAGGAGGGCCAGCCGATGGTAGTGCTGGAAGCGATGGCCGCCGGCCTGCCGATTATTTATACGAATCAAGGCTGTCTCAGGGAAACGGTCGTCAACGGGGAATGCGGCGTCGAAGCCTATACGAACGACCCCTATGACCTGGCATTGCGCATTTGCGCGCTGCTGGACCATGCCGAGGACCAACGGCAGTTCGGACGAAATGCCCGCCGCCGTTGCGAATTGCACTTCAGCAAGGATCGGCATATCGAACGAATGATCCAAACGTTTCAAGAGGTTCTGGTCGACGCATCGCCGGACCGCCGTTCCTCCCTCAGCGTTTCCCAGCCTCGTTAGCCGGTTGCTCCACCGCTTGTTTCCCTCCAACGCGGGACTACCGCTCTGGTGAGGTTGTGCAGTCCTCTCCATCCCTGATCCGTTGATGAATAATTTAACGTTTTGTTAACGGAGTCTTGAGCCCTCTGTGGCATCAGATCTTGTAGAGGTCGCTACACTCCCCCCGCTGCCAAAGGGCGATCATCAGCGCAAGGCATGGGGAGGCCAGGTTGGACCTGGGAGGCGTCATGAAGAAGGCATTGATCACGGGGATTACAGGGCAGGATGGATCGTATCTTGCCGAGTTATTGTTGGCAAAGGGGTATGAGGTATACGGGATCATTCGCCGATCCAGTTCCTTCAATACCGCTCGCATCGACCAGATTTATGAAGATCCGCATCTTCCCGAGGCGCGGTTGCGCCTGGTCTATGGAGACCTCAACGACGCGAGTTCCTTAAATAAAGTGCTGCGCCGTGTCCAGCCCGATGAAATTTATAATCTGGGGGCGCAGAGTCATGTGCGCGTGAGTTTCGATATCCCGGAATACACCAGTGAGGTCACGGGTCTCGGAACCTTACGGCTATTGGAGGCGGTTCGTGAAACCGGACTCCGGCCCCGATTCTATCAAGCCTCTTCCAGTGAGATGTTCGGCAAGGTTCAGGAAATCCCCCAGCGTGAAACCACGCCCTTCTATCCCCGGAGCCCCTATGGCGTGGCCAAGCTCTACGCGCATTGGATGACCGTGAACTACCGCGAGGCGTACGGGATGTTTGCCTGCAACGGGATCCTGTTCAATCACGAGTCGCCGCGCCGCGGGGAAACATTCGTCAGCCGGAAAATCACCAAGTCGGCCGCACGCATCAAACTCGGCCTGCAACACGAACTGTTTCTGGGCAACCTCGACGCGAAGCGCGATTGGGGATTTGCCGGTGACTACGTAGAGGCCATGTGGATGATGCTGCAGGCCGATCGCCCCGATGATTATGTCGTCGCGACCGGAGAAACCCATTCCGTGCGGGAGTTGCTGGATGTGGCCTTCGGTGTCCTCGATTTGGATTGGACGCAGTACGTGAAGATCGATCCTCGCTATTACCGTCCGACCGAAGTGGATCTGCTGATCGGCGATGCGAGCAAGGCGGCCCGCGATTTGGGGTGGCGGCCTACGATGTCTTTCCATGACCTGATCCGGACGATGGTGCGGGCCGACATGGACGCGGAACAGCAGCGCCTCACCGGTGTCCAGGCAAAGGCGGAGTTATGCACTTCTGGAGAGATCAAAGGGTTGTGGTAACGGGCGGCGCCGGCTTTCTGGGCTCTTACGTTGTGGAGAAGCTGAGAGAGCGCGGATGTCGGGCGATCGTGGTGCCGAGGAGCCGGGACTATGACCTGGTTACAATGGATGCCGTCGAACGGCTGTATGATGACGCCCGCCCTGATCTGGTCCTTCATCTAGCGGCTCGTGTCGGGGGGATCGGCGCCAATCAGGCCTGCGCCGGGCAATTTTTCTACGACAATCTGATGATGGGCGCGCAATTGATGGAAGTCGGACGGCGCCGCGGCCTCAAGAAATTCGTGGCGCTCGGCACGATCTGCGCGTACCCGAAGCATGCGCCCATTCCCTTTCAAGAAGCGGCGCTCTGGGACGGTTATCCGGAGGAGACCAATGCTCCTTACGGGCTCGCAAAGAAAATGCTTCTGGTTCAAGCGCAAGCCTATCGCACCCAGTATGGGTTCAATGCGATCGTGCTCTTCCCTGTGAATCTGTACGGTCCCAGGGACAATTTCCATCTCGAAACGTCTCACGTCATTCCTGCGCTCATTCGCAAGTGCACCGAAGCCCAAGAGCAGGGCGCGACCGCCGTGACGATCTGGGGAGACGGGACGCCCACTCGTGAATTCCTGTACGTCGAGGATGCGGCAGAGGGCATCCTGGCGGCGGCGGAACAGTATGATCAAAGCGAACCGGTCAATCTGGGGAGCGGGCTGGAAATCTCGATCCGGGATCTGGCTATGCTGGTTGCTCAGAAAGTCGGCTATTCCGGGGAGTTTGTCTGGGATGAGCGCAAGCCCAACGGGCAGCCCCGCCGGTGCGTCGACGTCTCCAAAGCCGCAGAGTTGTTCCACTTCCGGGCGCAACAGTCCCTGCCGGAAGGCATTGAAAAAACGGTGTCCTGGTTTCAGGCACACCGGGAATCGCTTCGGGAAGTCGTCTACTGACCCGGCCTTTTCCGGCCAGTCTGGTACCCCGCTGCCGGATTCAGTCTTCTCAACTGCAACTCCCGAGCTCCCCACAGTTTAACGATTCGTTAACACAAACTTGAGCTTGGCGTGGCCTGTCGATCGGGCGGACTCGCTAGACTTGGCCTCCCATGGATCCGGCGTCGTGCGTATCACAAGGAGGTCTGCGATGGCTTCAGCGACGATTGAGCAAGAGCAAGCGAGTCGATTCTGCCAAGTGCCCATTCTCGGGCTTCCCGTCCACATGATTCAAATTCCTGACGTCGTATCGGTGATGACGCATTGGGTCACCCACGAGCGTTTCCGCCCTCATTGGGTCGTGGTGGCCGACATGCACGCGGTCGTCGAAGCGCACAACCGGGCCGACTTCCGGCGCATGGTCCGGCAGGCGGACCTGACCGTTCCTGACGGCATCTCCCTGGTGAAAGTCGCGCAATGGAAGGGCGGCGCCGTGCGGTCTCGCGTCGCCGGCACCGACTTGATGAAAGCCTTTTTTTTCGGCACCCAGGGCTTGGGATTCCGGCATTACTTTTACGGCGATACCGATCTGACCCTTGAGCGCCTTGCGGGCAATCTGACCCAGCAGTACCCCGGTCTGACGGTTGCCGGAGCCTATTCGCCGCCGTTCCGTCCGTTGACGGAAGAGGAAGACGAAGCCGTCATCCGGCGCATCAATGAGGCGAAGCCGGATGTGCTGTGGGTCGGGCTCGGGCTCCCCAAGCAAGAGCAGTGGATCTACACCCATCGTGACCGGTTGAATGTTCCGCTGGTGCTCGGGGTCGGGGCCGCATTCAAGTTTCTGGCGGGGACGGTGCAGCGCGCGCCCGATTGGGTCGGCGACATGGGATTCGAGTGGTTGTGGCGGTTTGCCTGCGAACCGCGCCGGCTGTGGAGACGTGTGTTGATCGAAGGGACGCAGTTCGTCGGATTGGTCGCGCTGGAACTGGCCGGCTGGAGAGATTTTTCTTGAGGGACGATGGGACAGCAGCACGAAATGGAATTTTCCGGAGTGACGTCCATGCCGACTAGTGGAATGGTCTTAATCGAAGTCAGCGCTCCCGGACTTCCTCGTCGCCGGCCGATCATGCTCTGGGGGGCGGCCTTGGCTGTCGTCGTGCTGATCGGCATCGCCTATGCCGAGAGTCTGGCGTATTTGGTGACGCAGTGGATGGAGGATGACAACTTCAGCCACGGGTTCTTCGTGCCGGTCATCACGGTCGCTCTCATCTGGTTCCGCTGTGAACAGGTTGTGGCGGCGGGCATGGTCCCGCCCTGGTGGGGCCTCGGTCCGGCCTTGCTCGGGCTCGCGCTCTACCTCGTCGGTGAACTCGCTACTATTTATTTTCTTCAGCATCTCTCCTTCTGGCTGGTGATCGTCGGGTTGGCTCTGGCGGTCGCAGGCCCGCGCGCGACCCGCGAGATGGCGTTTCCCCTCGGGTATCTCCTGACCATGATTCCCCCGCCGCAGATGTTGCAGCAAAGCCTGTCCTCCTCTCTGCAGCTCATGTCGTCGGCGCTGGGCGTCGGTTTTCTGCACATGATCGGGGTCACCGCCTTCCGCGAAGGCAACGTCATCGATCTCGGCCCGATCCAACTGCAAGTGGTCGAAGCCTGCAGCGGCTTGCGCTACCTGATTCCGCTGATCGCCTTGACTTTGCTGAGCGCCTATCTGTTCCAGAACCGCCTGTGGAAGCGGGTGGTGCTGGTTGCCTCTGCGATTCCCTTAGCGGTGCTGCTCAACGGTCTCCGGATCGGATTGATCGGAGTCCTCGTCGATCGATTCGGCAAGGGTGCGGCCGAAGGGTTTATGCACGCGTTCGAGGGCTGGCTCCTCTTCGTGTTGAGCCTGGCGATACTCGGCGTGGAAATGTGGCTGCTGGGTAAGATCGGCGCCGGATCTGCGCCGGGCATCGAGCAACCTGCGGCGCGAGCGAGTGCAGTGGATTTCGGTCGTGACGCATTTGTTGTGAGTCGACCGGCTCTCGCTTGCATCGGATTGTTGGCCGTGACGACCTCGATGTCGTTTTATGCCGCCGGGCGCGACAACGCGCCTCCTCCTCGCCAGGCTTTTGTCGAGTTTCCCATGCAGCTGGCCGGCCGGCAGGGCGAGCCGGTGGCGATGGAACGGCAGTATGTGGATGTGTTGCGCTTCGACGACTATCTGCTGGCCAACTATCAAGGCCTCGGCGGACCGATCAATGTGTACGCGGCGTACTATCGTTCTCAGGAAAAGGGGCGGGCAACGCATTCTCCGAAGACCTGTATCCCCGGCGGCGGGTGGGAGATCACGTCGCTCGATGAAGTGGCCGTGCCCGGTCGCGACGTGGCAGAGAGCGGGTTTCGCGCAAACCGGGTCATGATCCAGAAGGGCGAGCAGAAGCAAGTGGTCCTCTACTGGTTCAAGCAGCGCCACCGGGTGGTGACGAACGAGTATTTGGTGAAGTTCTTTCTGCTGGTGGATGCGTTGACGATGAAACGGACGGACGGAGCCCTGATCCGATTGGTGGCCGCGGTGCAGCCCGGTGAATCGGAGGGAGCGGCGGATCAGCGTGTCCTGCAGATGGCGGCGGCCGTCCAGCCGCTGCTGCCCGCCTATGTGCCCGATTGAGAAAGGGCGTGTGAGTCTGTGGTGATGTCGACCGCATTGTTCTTCAGCTTTATCGGCTCGCTGCTGATCTGCATGGCGCTGATCCCGGCCCTGACGGCCTCGGCCTGGCGCTTTCAGTTCATCGATGTGCCGCGCGATCGCCGGATGCATGCGGAGCCGATCGCAAAAGTCGGCGGGATCGCATTTGCGGCCGGCACGATCGCGGCGGTGTTGCTGTGGGCGCCTCAGGACCGGATGATCCTTGCCAGTCTCCTGGGGGGCGTGGTGATTCTGCTGTTCGGGATGTGGGACGACCGGGTGGGGCTCGACCACCGGATGAAATTTGCCGGACAGATTCTGGCGGCGGCGATCGTCGTGGTGTATGCCGGCGTACGGGTGACCGCGATGCCGTTCGCCGACGATCAGGCGCTCCCGCTCTGGGCCGCGGCGACGATCACCATGATCGTCATCGTCGGCATGACGAACGCCGTGAATCTCGCGGACGGGCTCGACGGGCTGGCCGGTGGATTGTCGCTGATCAGTTTCGCCGGGATCGCCTATCTGGCCTACCAGGCCGGCGACCAGATGCTGGTGCTGCTGATGGTATCGGTGCTGGGCAGTCTCCTGGGATTTCTCCGGTTCAACACTTATCCGGCCCGCGTGTTCATGGGCGATGCCGGCAGCCAGTTTCTCGGGCATTACCTCGCCGTGGCCGCGATCTTATTGATCGATCCGGCCCGCGCCCCCTACAGTCCGTTGCTCGTGCTGTTTCTCTGGGGCATTCCGCTCCTCGATACCGTCGGCGTGATGGGCCAGCGCCTCTGGCAGGGGCGCTCGCCCTTTGTCGGCGACCGCAATCATCTGCATCACAAACTCCTGGCGACGGGCCTGTCGCACCGGCAGGCTGTGACGGTCATCTATCTGGCCCAGGGATTGTCGGTCCTGTGCGCGGCTCTGCTGCGCTGGCAGAGCGATGCGGTTCTGCTGGCGGTCTATGCGGTGTTTGCTGTATCGGTGCTGTCCGTATTCGTCCGGTCGTCCCGGCGGTCGGCCGCTCCATGCTCTGTGGTTATCCCGTCGGGAGGGCAGGCGCCGGCGTCCGGTGTTGCGCCCGCTATCATGCGTCCCTGGCCGCTGCGAGCGCTCACGCTGCTCGTGCCGGTCTATCTCCTCGCCTGTCTGGCGACAGCGGGAAACATTCCCGCGGAAGTCGGCGTGATTGCCGCCGGACTTGGCGCCGCGGTGCTGGGAAGTTTGGTGATCGCGCGAGGCACGGCGCTCGCCGTGCGGGCCGGTCTCTATATCGGGAGCACCTGCGCGGTGTACTACGCGCAGATCTCAGCGCGCCTGTCGCCGGCCGACTGGCTGTCGCCGCTGACGCTGGGGATTGCCGCGCTGGCCTTGCTCGTCGTCCTCACCATTCGATGGATGGGCGAGGCGCGATTCCAGACGACTCCGCTGGATTATCTGATCGTCTTCCTGGCGGTAGTCATGCCGTTTCTTTCGGATCTGACGGTCGGCGCCGTCCATCTGAGTGTGATGACGGCGACGCTGATCGTGTTGTTCTTTGCATTTGAGCTCCTGCTCCAGATGCACCAGGCCATGGTGGTCCGGCTTGGATGGTTGACGGCCGTGATGTTGGCCGGCCTGGCGGTTCGGGTGTGGTGGGCATGACGAGTACGGAGAGATGAGGAGGGATCGGTCATGAATCGATATGGCATGGGCATGATGGCGGCGATCGTGGCGGTCGCTCTGGTGGCCTGCGGCGGTCCGGAAGAGCGCAAGGCGAAATACCGCCTGCGCGCGCAGGAATACTTTCAAGCGGGGAATTATCCCAAAGCCCGGGTGGCCATCCGCAATGTCCTCAAGATCGATCCGAAAGATGCGGAGGCCTACTTCATCTACGCGCAGGTCGAGGAGAAAGAAAAAAACTGGCGCAACGCGGTGACGGGATATCAGCAGGTGGTGGAGCTGAATCCGGAGCATGATCGCGCCTGGATCAAGCTGGGGAAGTATTTCCTCGAAGCGCGGGCAATCGAGCGGGTGGATCAGGCGGCAGACCGCGTGCTCGCCTTGCATCCCGACCATGTGGGGGCACGGTCGCTCAAGATCGCCGCGCTGGCCGTAGGTGGCCGGATCGAGGAGGCGACGGCGCAGGCGGAGCAGCTGCACAGGGGCGCTCCGGCCGAGGTCGATGCCGCTCTGTTGCTGGCGTCCTTATATACCTCTCGTGAGCGGATGGCGGACGCGGTGCCGGTGATCCGGCAGGCGTTGGACGCGCACCCCGAGAGTGTCGAGCTGCTCGAAGCGCTGGCCATGATCTATGTGCGCGCCGGCAATCCGGCTGAGGCGGATCGGGCGTTTCAGCGCGTGATTGCGCTGGAGCCGGCGGTGCTGGACCACCGGCTCCGTCGAGCCGCTCTTTTCGACCAACAGCAACAGTATGAGCAGGCCGAAGCGGTCATGCGCGAGGCAGCCCAGCTCGATCCGGACAGCGAGGACCGTCGTCTGGCGCTCGCGGAGTATGTCGCGAAGCGGCGTGGTCCTGCCGAGGCGGAGGCGGCGTTGCTGAAAGCCCAGGAAGACTTGCCGCGCTCCGCGAAAATTCGGTTTGCGCTGGGGAGTTTGTACGAGCGGATGCAACAGCCGGCGAAGGCTCAGTCGGTCTATGAAGCGGTTCACAAAGAATTCTCAGGGAAACCGGAAGGCCTGGACGCGCAAGTAAAGCTGGCCGGCTTGGATTGGGCGGCAGGACAGCCGGACAAGGCCGAGCGGGCCTTGGAGCAGATCCTTAAAGACAATCCTCTTTCCTCGGATGCCCTGCTGTTGCGCGGAAAGATCGCCTTGCAGCGCGGGAACGGGAAGGCGGCGGCTCAGGATTTTCGATCGGTCTTGAAGGATGCGGCGGACGCGGCGGATGTCCACGTCCTCTTAGGGCGCGCGCAATTGTCGAACGGCGATCTTGCCCTGGCGCGCGAAAGCCTCGAAAAGGCCGTCGCGCTGGCTCCGGCTCTCTCCGAGGCCCAGGTTGTACTGGTCGGATTGGACGTGACCGGCGGTCAACTGAAGGAGGCGCGGAAGCGGCTTGAGCCGCTATTGGCCCGCGAGCCCGGCAATCTCGCGTTTCTAGGGCTCCTCTATCAGATTCAGATGCAGGAGAAGGATTGGGACCGTTCGCACGACACGCTGTCCCGCCTCCGTTCTGCCGGGGCCGATCGCGCCAGAGTCGATTTGGCTGAAGGGCAGACGGCTGCGGCGCAACAACAATGGGATCAAGCGGAGGCGGCCTTCAATAGGGCGTTGCAGCAACAACCGCTCGCGGCCGAGCCGCTCCTTGCGCTGGTCAGGCTCGGGGTGCAGCGCGGGGCCCTGCAAGAGACTCAGACCAGGCTGGAGACGATCGTCGCCGGCCAGCCGAGCCATCCGTACGCCGCCGGTTTCCTCGGCGAGGTGTTGCTGATGAAGGGGGAGGCTGAGTCCGCCATGGGGCGGTTCGAAACGGCCACGCAGTTGAATCCTTCGTGGACGACTCCCTGGGTGCATCTCGCGCAATTCCGCTACGCCAGACAGGACATGGCCGCCGGGGATGCGGCCCTCAAGAAGGCGCTGGAAGCGAACCCGGACAATGAGCAGTTGCGGGTGATGCTCGCGACGAGCCTGGAGGGACGGAATCTCATCGACGAGGCGATGGCGCAGTACGAACTGGCGCTCAAGGCCAATCCGAAATCGCTGCTGGCCGCCAACAATCTTGCGGCGCTGCTGGTTGATCGGAAGGGCGATGCGGACAGTTTGCAGCGGGCGCTGCTGTTGAGCCGGGATTTCGAAACTCAGACCTCGAATGCCTATCTCCTCGATACGCTCGGATGGGTGCATCTCAAGCTGGGGCATCGGCCGGATGCGCTCCGGCTGCTCAAGCAAGCGCTTGTCAAAGCGCCGGGCCATCCGGTGCTCAACTATCACCTGGGTATGGCCTATGCCCAGTCTGGTGAGAAGACGGAGGCGCGGCAGCTGTTGACCCAAGCGCTCCAGTCCAAGCAGCCCTATCCCTGGTTTGAGGAAGCTAAATCTATGCTGGCGAAGATCGATGGGTAAGATGATGCCGCTCTTTCATGTCATGCGAATGCTGTCCCGGGCGATTCTCGGCGGGCTGCTGCTCTGGCTCGGCGGCTGCAGCGTATTGGAGTCTTCAAGCAAGTCGGGGGCGACGCCTGGCCCCGGATCCGGCGTCGAGTATCTCTTGGGAGCGGAAGACGTGCTGGCGATCGCCGTCTGGAAGGATGAGCACCTGACCAAAGAGGTCGTCGTCAGGCCTGACGGGTTTATCTCGTTTCCCCTGGTGGGTGAAGTGCAGGCGGCGGGGCGGACGGTTGAAGAGGTACGCGCGGATATCGCCAAGCGGTTGGCGAAATATATCCCCAACCCGAATGTCTCGGTCGCGGCGACCAAAGTCTTGAGCTATCGGATCTATGTCCTGGGCCGCGTCAACAAGCCCGGCGAGTTCATGATCGGCCACACGACGGATGTCCTGCAGGCGTTGAGTCTTGCCGGAGGCCTGACCCCGTTTGCGTCTGAAAACGATATTCGCATCATCCGGCGGATCCATGGGGAGCAGCAGGTGATTCCCGTGCCCTATGGAGACCTTAAGCGGGGGAAGAGCCTGGAGCGCAATGCGCTGTTGCAGCGCGGTGATGTGGTCATGGTGCCTTGAGGGATCACCCTCCATCGCAACGATGTAGATATATGATGTGGCGATGGCTCGTGACGGCGGCAGTGGTGGGAAGCAGTCTCTGCATGGGTGGGCTTGTCCTGAACGGGCACGCGGCAGAATGGTCGGCTGAACCGTCCCTGGGAGTGAAAGGTGAGTACAACAGTAATCTATTGCTGGTGGCCGGTCCGCAAAAGCCGGTCTACGGACATTGGATCTCGCCCGGCGTCAGGTTTGCCGGGTCGACGGAAAATCTGGACGTCAGCGGGAGAGCGGCGGCCGATCTGGTGCGCTATTACGGCGGCCGCAATCAGGACCTGCTGAACCTCTATTTTCCGCTCTCCGTGAAGTACGGGCTCGCCCGGGAAACCTTCGGATTCGACGGCGGGTTCACGAGAGACAATACCTTGATGGGGGAACTGTTGCGGACCGGTGTCGTGCTCAGCTTCACGCAGCGGAATATGTGGAATCTGGCGCCCTCATGGTCGCACGCGTTCACGGAGCGTCTGTCCCTCCAGACTTCCTATCAGTATTCCAAGGCCACGTACGAGGACGGCGCACGGTTGGGACTGGTGGATTATGAGGTGCAGGGCGGCTCTACCGGACTCGCGTACCAACCGACGGAGAACGATCGCATGCAGGTGAGCGGGACGTATACGAATTTCAGCGTGCCCAATGCCAGTGCGCTGCGATCGCATATCGTTGGGGCGCAGGTTTCCTGGTCGCATGCGTTTACGGAAACGCTCTCGGCGACCGTGACCGGAGGGCCGCAGATAGTGTCCTCCAGCATTTCGTTCGGACCGGTGCGGCTCACCGATACGCAAACCCTGTGGGTGGCAAATGCCAACGTCAGGAAGCAATGGGATGCCGGATTTGCGGAACTCGTCGTGGGCCGGGAGATCAATCCCAGTGGATTCGGCTTGCTCCTGAAGACAGAGCGGATCGGACTGAATGTGTCTCAGAATCTGACGGACCGGTTGACCGCCTCGGTGAATGCGCAGGTGCTGTTGGCATCCTCCATCGCGTCGAAGGCGGCCCCGTTCACGTTTCCGGAAAACCGTTATATCAATGTGACGCCGCGGTTGACCTGGAAATTCGACCAATGGTGGTCAATGGACGCCTCCTATACCTATGGGCGGCGCGAGGTGGAGAGCTTCGGCGAACGGGCGTTGGGAAACGCCATGATGGTGATGCTGACGTACTACCCGCCCAAGTTGTCGGTCGGGCGTTAAGGAGAGGTGTTTATGGCGATCGCGCAGTCTATCGGAGCAGACCGGTCGGTCGACGCAGGGCATTCGGTGAAGGATTTCTGGAAAATGGTGCGCCGCCGCCGGTCGGTTATTTTCGCCGTCGTGTCCATGATCGCGGTCGTCGGTCTGGCCACGGCCTTCCTGTGGCCTCCGGTGTACCGGTCGAAGGCGACGATCCTGATCGAAGAACAGGAGATTCCCACCGATCTCGTCCGTTCGACCATTACGAGTTATGCCGATCAGCGGATTGAAACGATCAAACAGCAAGTCATGAGCCGGGCCAGTCTGTGGAGAATTGTGGAGCAATACGGCCTGTACCAACGGCTCCGGAAGGGCAGCCCGACCGAGGAAATTTTGCAGCAGTTCGTCAAAGATATTCAGATCGAAGTGATCAACGTCAAAGTGGTCGATAAGCGCACCCAGACTCCGACCCAGGCGACGATCGCCTTTACGCTGGCCTACGACGGAGAAACCCCCGACCTGGCCCAGAAGGTGACGAACGAGCTTACGGACTTGTTTTTGGGGGAGAATCTGAAGTCGCGGGAGCGCCACGCGCAGCAGACCACGGCGTTCCTGAAACAGGAAGCCGGGAATCTCGCGCGTCACATCGAAGCGCTGGAAGGCAAGATCTCCGCGGTGAAGCAGAAGGCCGACGGCGCCCTGCCCGAACTCACTCAGCTCAATATGCAGATCATGAATCAGGCGGACCGGGAACTCATCGACGTCGACCGGGATATTCGGAGCCTCGAAGAGCGCAAGGCGTTCCTGGAAGGCGAGCTGGCGACGTTGAAACCCAACACGCCTATGATTGCCGCCAGCGGCGAGCGGATCTTCGATTCTGGGGAGCGGCTCAAGGCGCTGCGCGCGCAGTACGCCAGCGCAAGCGGGTATTTATCCGAGGACCACCCTGACATCATCAAGATGAAGCAGGAGCTGGCGTCCCTGGAGCGAGACACGGGAGCGGAGGCGCAGGGCGACGATGTGCCCAAACGGCTGGAGGGAGAGAAGGCGGCCCTCGCCGCCATGCTGGAGCGGTATGGGGCGGATCATCCGGACATTGCGCGCGCGAAGCAGACGATCGCCGCATTGGAGCGTGAATTGGCCCAGCTGGCGAAACAACCGCCGAAGAGGCCCTTCTTCAAGCCGGAGAATCCGGCCTATATCAATATCCAGTCCCAGCTTGCGTCAACGACGGCGTCGTTGGGAGCCCTGCGTCAAACGAAAATCTCGCTGAAGAAACGCGCCGGTGAAATGGCGCGGCGGGTCGAGCGGTTGCCGGAAGTGGAACCGGAGTATCTGGATCTCATGCGAGACCGGGAAAATGCCGTTCGGAAGCATCAAGAGATCACGTCCCGCTTGATGGAAGCCCAGGTCTCGGAAGGGCTCGAAGTCCAGCGCAAGGGAGAACGATTCTCCCTGATCGATCCGGCCGATCTTCCGGAACGGACAGAGCGTCCGAACCGTCCGGTCATTTTGATCCTCACCGGGTTGCTCGCCGTGGTCGGCGGGGTGGGAGCCGGGGCGGCGGCTGAACAGCTGGACGAAACTATCCGGACTCCGCATCAATTGAGTCTCGCGGCCGGGATGGCCCCGCTGGCGGTCATTCGCTATCTCCCGATGGAAGAGGAGGTTCTGGACGTGATTCGCCGCCGCCGCTACTGGCGGTGGGCGGGAGCCGGGGCGGTCGTCGTCGGGGCGGTTGTGGCGCATTATCTCTGGCTGCCGCTCGATATCGTCTGGTTTGCCGCGCTCAGAAAACTCGGTCTGGCCTGATCGGGATAAGGAGAAGAGCCATGGAAGAACTTTCGCAAGCGATCGAACAGTATAAGCAGGAGTCCCGGCAGGGGTCCGGGGGGCGTTCCGATCCCCATTATTCCGCCCGGCAGAATCCTCCGCCGATCGTGTACTCCAGGACGCGGGTGGTGGAATGCCGGGAAGAGGTCTTGCGGCGCCACCGCATCGTGGCGGCCTTCGACCGGGGGGAATTTGCCGATGGATATCAACTCTTGCGCACGCAGGTGTTGCATCGCCTCCGGGAGAATCACTGGAATGTCCTCGGTGTGACGAGCCCGCGAGCGCAGGAAGGAAAGTCGCTGACGGCCGTGAATCTCGCGATCACTCTGGCGATGGAAACCACGCAGACGGTGATGTTGATCGATGCCGACTTGAAGCGCCCGGCCGTTCATGCCCTGCTTGGCTTCGGCGACTGCCGGGGGCTGGCGGACTATGCCCTGGAAGACTGTCCGTTGGAGGACCTCCTCATCCATCCGGGGTTGGGGCGATTGGTGGTGCTTCCGGGCGGCCGCCCGATCCAGCGTTCCGCCGAAGTGTTGACCTCTTCGCGGATGTCGGCGCTGATTGCGGATGTGAAGCATCGCTATCCGGCCCGGGTCATCGTGGTCGACCTGCCTCCATTACTGGTCAGTTCGGATGTGCTGGCCTTCGCGCCTTCGCTGGACGCGCTCCTGCTGGTGGCCGGGGAGGGTATGACCACCCGCCAGGATATCAAAGAGTCGCTGGCTCTGGTGCGGGGGGCGGTCCCGGTGCTCGGGACGGTCTTGAATCAATCGGGGAAAGATCAACGTAACGTCAATGCCATGCGCGCGCTGGCTGCAAACTAACCGACTGGCTGCGAGGCTTGCATGTACGAATCGTTTTACGGATTTCGAACCAATCCCTTCACGCTGGTGCCGGATCCCCGGTTTCTCTATCTGGGGAAACAGCACAAGACAGCGCTCAATCTTTTAGAGTACGGCTTATTCAACCGCGCCATCTTTACGGTCATCACCGGCGAGCCGGGAACCGGCAAGACGACCCTTCTCAACACGATTCTGGAGCAGTCCCAGCATGAAGTGACGCTGGGGGTGCTCTCGCACACGCACGCCGGCTTGGGGAGTCTGATGCCCTGGGTCCTGATGGCGTTCAATCTCGACGGCAAGGGCATGGACAGCGTCGAGCTGTTCAAGACGTTCACGGCCTTCATCGTCCGCGAGCATCAGTGCCAGCGGCGGGTCGTGCTGGTGGTGGATGAAGCGCAGAATCTCGGCGCAGCGATGCTGGAGGAGTTGCGTCTGTTGTCGAACGTGAACAACGGGCGGAATCAGCCCCTGCAGATCGTGTTGTCGGGGCAGCCGGGGTTGCGTGGCTTGCTCCAACGCGGCGACCTCATCCAATTCGCTCAGCGCATCTCCGTCGATTATCATCTGCAGCCGCTCGGCGAGGATGAGACTCCGGCCTACATCCGGCACCGCATGGCGATGGCGGGCGGCGCCCGATCGGTCATGACCACCCAGGCGTCGGTCATGGTGCATCGGCTGACCTGCGGCAATGCCCGGTTGATCAATCAGGTCTGCGACGTGTCTCTTGCCTATGGGTATGCGGAACGCGCGCCGCTGGTGACCGCCGACATCGTCTGGCGCGCGACCAACGATCGTCGGGCGGGCGGGATCTTGCCCGTCGCGCAGCATGCGTTGTGCGATCTCTTGAGCCAGGAGGATATGGTTGCTGAAGAACTGGAGCTTGCCGCGGCTGTGCCGGCTTCTCCTGCGCCCGAACAGGCCGCTGCGCTTCCTCTGCCGGCGGCTGAGCCCGCGGTCCAGCCGCAGTCATATTACGAACAGGGACTCGCTTTGAAACAGGCCGGATCGTACAAACAGGCGATCGCAGCGTTTGAGCGGGCGGCGACGGATTCGCTGCAGCAGGTGCGGGCGATGTCGCAAGTGGCGTTGTGCCTCAGCGCGGTCGGCCGGCATGAGGACGCGGCCAAGGAGCTGGTGGCTCTCTTGAAAAGCAGGCAAGGCACGGAGATTGAGCGTCTCAATATCCGGTACTTTCTCGCCCGTACTTTGGAGACCCTCCATCGAACTCAGAAGGCCTGCGAGCTGTACATGGCGATTCACAAGCAGGATCCTGGATTCCGCGATGTTGGAATCCGCCTTCGCCGCCTCTCCCCCGCGTGGAGCCTGGCCTCCTTCAGTTCACCGGCATGGATCAAAGGCTTTGCGAAATACTATAGTCAGCGCCTGCGGGCCTGTTTTTAACAGGATGCTGAAAAAGTCCACCAGCGGCGTTCTCATCATCCGTGAAGCGTTCCTCGTGAAGCGTATCTCGCGAGCGTGCCTCCGCCGATCCTACAACGAGAGACGAACGGCGCTTCACGAATGACGGACGAAGCGGACGGCCTTTTTGAGCATCCTGAGGTTATTCTGACCCCAGCACCATACGGAAGATTCTAACCATATTCGCGGCATCAACCGAGTTTTCCTCAGCCTACTAGATTCCCTCGACTCTGTCCCGATGGCTTATCCGGCATAGTTGCCGCCACCGAGACTTTCCCCCCTGATGAGTTAACCGAGACCGGAACTGATCGTAACCCGGCTGTAATCGTCTCTCCCTATTCTGCGGGTCGCTGTATGTGACCATGACGGAGGGGATGTGCATGAAGACGAGAGCGGCGGGATGGTTGCGGAACTCCGCATGGGCTTCGGTATGTCTGGGCTTGTTCGGTTCTCCGGCCATGGCCGGTCAACTCGAAGATCTGTTGCTTGAAAACAAGCAGATTTCGATCGACCAGTGGGTCAAGCTGAAAGCCGAGGAAGAGAAGCGTGAAGCGAAAGCGCAACAGGAGAGCCGTGGTGTCGGCGATGTGCCGGTGAACGAACGCTGGTATGAAAAGATCAGCATCCGGGGCTATACCCAGCTGCGCTATAACCACACGGTCAACAATAACAATCTGATCAATCAGCAGGGCGATCGCGGCATCGGCAGGAACAATGAATTCTCCCTGCGGCGGGGCCGCGTCATCATCAGCGGACAGCCGCATGAGCGGGTATTCGTCTACATTCAGCCGGACTTCGCGTCGTCCGTAGACGGGTCGAATAACGTCGGACAGCTTCGGGACTGGTATGCCGATCTGTTTCTAACTGAGAATAAAGAATGGCGCATTCGCGCCGGGCAATCGAAGGTGCCCTACGGCTTCGAGAACATGCAATCGAGCCAAAACCGCTTGGCCTTGGACCGTAACGACGCGATCAACAGCGCGGCTGCCAACGAACGCGATCTCGGCTTGTTTCTATATTATGCGCCGACCAGTGTCCGGGAGCGGTTCCGCAGGCTAGTAGACAGCGGCCTCAAAGGATCGGGCGATTACGGCATGTTGGGGATTGGTATCTACAACGGTCAGACGGCAAACCAGCGGGATCAGAACAAAAACAAGCATGTGATCTTCCATTCTATGTATCCTATGGAGTTTCCGAACGGGCAGATCCTCCAAGTCGGGTTGGATGCCTACGCTGGCCAGTTCCATGTGGCGACGACGCCGGTCGTGCCCCTCAATCCTTCAGCTGCCTCGGCCGGCGCTCCGCTGACTCCGATTGTGAGGAACGGCGGGAACTACGTCGATGAGCGAATCGCCGCGCACTTTGTGCTCTATCCGCAACCGTTCGGACTGCAAGGTGAATATACGTTCGGCCGCGGCCCGGAGTTGAATCAAGCCCGGACCGAGGTGACGACCGGAAGTTTGCGCGGAGGGTATCTGCAGCTGTTCTACAATTACCGCTGCGACAGTCTCTGTGAGAGCGTGATGCCCTTTATTCGCATCCAGGAATACTACGGCGGGAAGAAGCACGAGGCGAACGCCCCACGGAATACGGTGCGGGAGGCGGAGTTCGGTCTCGAATACCGGTTCAATCAGGCGCTGGAATTGACGGTGATGTATACCTGGACTCAGCGGACTTCGGCGGACAGCACGACCTCTCCCGCCTCCTGTGCCGATACCTCGCTGTCCGGAGCCGGGCTGTCGACGCCGCCCTGTTTGTTAACCCCCTATCAGCGCCAGTCCGGCAACCTGGTTCGGTTCCAGCTTCAATGGAATTTCTGACCGGCTATCCATGGACCCCGGTTGTGACATTGCGCGATTCGCTGGCGATGGACGCAAGCCGGGGGAGGCGATCAGCGTGCCGGTCTGACCGAAGACGGCTCTGAAGGGACCGGTTGGGGCAAACCCCCGACCTGAATGATCAGCTCACGGCGATCCCAAGGGAACACCCGCCCAACGCCCTGCGGCTCTGCGGGGCGAAGAAATGCCGATGGCTCAAAGTACAGGGTTCCTTTCTGAGGCGCCAAGGAACGAAGCGGAGTGAGCCGGTCATCCTCAGTGTCCGCTGTGCCGATGTCGGCCGCGGCGTGAGTGCCCGACCGGTAGTTGCTCAGGATCACGTGCAAATTGGCTCCTTCCAGAAAGAGCCCGCCGGATGTGACCTCCCGTTTCACTCCGGAGATCCTCCGCGATTGATAAAACGTCACGACTTCTTCCGGTGTGGCTTTCTGCAAGGCCATGCTGAGGAGCGGTGCCCAGAAGGCGATCTCTTCTTCGTTGAAGGCCTGGTGGCGGCGAGGGACGGTGAGATCGTCGTAGAGCGGCAGTCTCGTCAACGGCTCCTCGACGATGATGCCCCTAAGGACCGCCCCGATCTGCTCGGCCGGCACCTGCGCGGGGTGGCTGTGTCCGGCGCTCTGTCCGATCTGGGGATCGGTCTGAAGTCGGACGAAGGCATTCGGCGTCTCATAGATTGTCAGCGTGGGGAATGGCCCTGCCGTACAGCCGGCGAGCATGGTGACTCCGAGAGAGAGGCCTATCGGCCGGCGAAAGAATGTCAACAATCGATTCATGCAGGTCGTCTGTCCTCGGCGAGGTCGACGGCGATCTACTCCACGAGTGGCCGTGCAGGCTTCTCTACTTTGGCGGCTTTGACGGATGACGACCACTTGGATGCGAACCGTGTAATCTCGGGCAGAGCGAGCGGAAAATAGCCATGGTCGAGGGCCAATTGCTGGCCTTGATAGCTCAGGGCAAACCGCACCAGTTCAGACTGGAACGGCGGCGGCGATGATTTCGGCGGCCTGGCGATATAAAGATAGAGGTTGCGCCTCAAGGGATACGAGCCGTCCATGGCCGTTTGAAAGGTCGGCTCCACGTAGCGGCCGCCTTTGACCGACGCGAGGGGGACGGGTCGCACGGCGGAGGTCCGGTACCCGATCGCGCTGAATCCGATGCCGTGGGGATCCTTGGCGACATCCAGGACCACCGATGCTGATCCCTGGGCGTTGATCATCTTGGGGTGAAACGTGCCGCCTTTGCACACTTCTTCTCTGAACAGATAACTCGTGCCGGATTTGCCGTTCCTCCCATAGAGTCGAATCGGGGTCTCGAACCATTCATCTGTCAGTCCGACGAGGCCCCAGGAATCAACGGCATAACTCAATCCCCGGCGCCGTTCCCGGCAGAAGATGGCGTCCAGTTCATCCAGAGATAGGCCGGAAACAGGGTTGTCTTTGTGCACAAAGACGGCCAGCGCGTCGTTTGCGACGGGCACTTCCATCGGTTCGTAGCCGTATTCTCTGACGAATGCGGAGATCTCCGCAGCCGTCATGCGGCGGGACATGGCGGCGATCTGGGTCTGATGAGCCAGCAGTGCCTCCAGTCCTGTTTGAGAACCGGCGCCGGCCACTGTGATATTCAGTCCGGGATGCCGGCGGGTGAAGTCTCCCACCCAGGCTTGGATCAACGGTTTCATTGTGTCGGAGCCCGCTATCGTGAATTTACCCGATACTGTCTCTTCCGCGGTATAGACGGGGATCTGTGGATCCAACTCCGGGCGGACCTGGCCCCAGGTTCCAGGGACCAACCAGAGGGAAGCGGCGATGGCGATCAGGTAACATCGTGAAACTAAGCGGTTATAGCGCATCTTATGCATGTCCTCATGCGAAGTAGGTATCCCAACAAGCAGGTACAACTATATGAATAAGGCATTTCTGCCGTATTAGCAGTATGTTAACTCCGGGTTAACTTGATGGGGGTTGGTCGCCGGGAAAGGGGCAGGAGTTAACGGACAATTTACACGGCCCTAAGGCGGGCTTAACTACGAGGCCGTAATGTGGGCATCGCGATGCATGCAACCATATCAAGCTCCGCCCAGCCTCCGGAATCTATCCTCATCTTCGTTCGGACGGATTCGTTCGCGCAATCGCTGAAGAAAGCGCTGGAGAGTAATGGCTACCGCGGCACGGTCGTGACGACTGAGTGCGCGGCGTTTACTGAGGCGAAGGCGTCGGTGCCTTCCCTGATTGTCATTGATCGTCAAACCGGGACCACTTCGAATCTGCGTAACCTTCGGACATTGGCGACGGTTCCCATCGTTGCCATAGATGACACTGTGCCGGTTTGTAGTGAAGACGAATGCGTGCAGGACTACGATCGCGGGATCGATCTGGTTGTGTGCAGCCAGAGTACCCGTGAACTGGTGGCGCGGGTTCGTGCCATTCTGAGACGGCGTGACACATCCAGCGGTGCCACCATGCACTATGGGGTCGGCGATGTGAAGATGGACCTCGACCGGCATGAGGTGACTGTGCAAGGGCGCCAGGTTGAACTGACGCCGAAAGAATTCCAAATCCTCCGCCAGTTTTTAGAGTCTCCCAGCCGGGTCTTTTCACGCCAGGAAATGCTGAATCGCGTGTGGGGTGAGGGCTATGCGCTGGAAGAACACGCGCTGGACGTCCACATCCACTCTCTCCGCCATAAGATCGAAATCGATCCGACTCATCCTGCCTTGATCGTGACTGTGCGAGGCGTCGGGTATAAATTGCGGAATTAGGAGCCTCTCCTCCTTCCTTTCCAATATCCATGGTTCGCTATTAGACTGATTCCGCTCTCCCGCGATTGTCGCGGAAGAGCCGGCATGACAGAATTATATCGGGGAGACCGAGGGGGTTAGAATTCGTCGACAGAAACCGGCTGGAGTAAGTCACGGACGGACAAAATCCCGATGACCGATCCACCCTTCATGACTCCCAGGTGGCGGGTCCGGTGCTTGTTCATCAAGTCTGCCGCTTCTGTGAGAGGTCTTCGCTCTTCAATCCCGACGACCGGGGTGCTCATGATGTCTTCCACCGGAACGAAGTACGGACCGCGGTCTGAGCCGATGACCTTTTTCACGATATCCGATTCCGTGACGATGCCGATGATGCGCCCCTTCTCCGCGATCAGCACGCTGCACACGTTGCAGGTTTTCATGAGCTTCGCCGCGTCGATGACTGATGTCCCGGCGTCCACTGTAATCAGTTCCTTCTTCATCAATTGTCCGACTGTGACCATCTGTTCCTCCCTTTATATTGTTGTATTGTGTACAGTCTACAAACCCGGGGTTGCGGCAGAGTTAGAGGCGGATTACCGATGCGTAAATTTCAAGCAGAGCAGGCCTAGTCTTGGGCAATCCTGGCACCGGCCTTGAGAGGCAAAGGCTAAAGATGTTGCGAAGCGACTGTTTGAGAGGGGAGGGTCGGAGCCCCATGTCTGCTTCGGTGCTCCTCATTGGATTTGTGTTGATTCTCCAGGGCCTGATCTTGTTGTTCGATGCTTCCACCCTTCGGGCGGAGCTCGCTCCGAATCAAGTCGTGATCGTGGCCAATGCGAAGAGCCGTGAGAGTCTCTCGGTCGCGCAACATTATGCGACGCGCCGGGGAATCCCCGCGCAGCACATCGTCGAACTGGATCTTCCCCTCGACGACACCATGAGCCGGGAGGACTACGAGCGCTGGCTCGCGGCGCCTCTCCGGCAGACGCTCCACGCGCGGGATATTCATAAAGCGATTCGTGTCGTCGTGACGGTCTTCGGTGTTCCGCTCCGCGTCGCCGCGCCGAGGCTCACGGACGACGAAGAGCGCTGGCGTCGCGATGCCACTGCCAGGCTCGGTGCCGCGCGGGTGCGGCTGGAGGATCTTGAACGCCGGGCCGGGGCCATCGCGGCGAGTTCCGGCTCTGCGCCTGCTTCTGCTCAGGCCGTGCCGCAGGCAGAAAGCCCCGTCACCTATGAGCGCCACATCGCCTTCTTGCTGCGCGTCGATGAGGCCGTTCAGGCCTCCGCCGGACGGGTGCGACAGCTGAAACCGCCGGCCGATGCACAGTGGTCTTCACGACTAGAGGCCATTGTTCGGGACCACCAGGGGGTGGCCGGGCTCTCGCAACTGCAGCACGAGATGCGCCGGGACGGGCAGAGTTCCGAGAGCGAGGCTGCCAGGCAGGCGCGAGGGCAGCAGGCGGAGGGATTGCAATTGCTGCTGGGATCGGTGGATCTTCCGGTGCGAGACCGGCGGAGCGAGTTCTATCAGCGGATCGAACAGGTGTACGGAACTTACGGAGTGTTCGGTTTGGCCGCGATGGAACAGAGCCGGTTGTCGGAGGAACATGGCGACGCCAGTGTCGATAGTGAACTGAGTCTGCTCTGGTGGAATCGGTCGCTGTACGGCGCGGCCTGGCGTCGGGCGAATCCCCTGTACCATGCGTTCAAGAAATCCGGCGGCGGCCGCCGAGAGATCCCTGTGCTCATGGTGGGCCGGCTCGATGCCTCGACAGCCGATCTGGCGAGCCGCTTAGTGGATCGCGCGATGGAAGCGGAGCGGCAGGGGCTGAACGGAACGGTCTATCTGGATGCGCGCGGAATGCCGCCCAAGGATCCGTCCGATACGTATGGCCGCTACGATCAAAGTCTGCGGGACTTGCATCAGTTTGTCACGCAGCACACGACGTACCGCTCGCAACTGGACAACACGGAGGCGCGGTTTGAGCGTCCCGGCGCGGCGCCGGACGTCGCGTTCTATGCGGGCTGGTACCGGCTGAGACAATATGAAGATGCCTTTACCTTCCGGACCGGCGCGATCGGGTACCATATGGCATCCGGCGAAGCCGTGAGCCTCCACAGCCACGGAGAGGCAGGCTGGTGCAAGAATGCGTTGGATCGCGGGATTACCGCGACGCTCGGCTCAGTCGGGGAGCCCTATCTGGATGCCTTTCCGGAGCCGCTCGAATTCGCTGCTCTGCTCATGACCGGCCAATACTCCCTGGTCGAGTCCTATTATCTGACCAGCCGTTGGGTGAGCTGGCGCATGGTGCTGGTCGGTGACCCGCTCTATAACCCCTGGAAAGCCAGGCCGGCTGCGAAGCGATCCGCTTTGAGCATGTTTCCGCTGGCCCCGATCGCGCCGTCCGACCAGGCGTTTGCCGACCCGCTCCTTGCGAGAGATGACGTGAAACGCCTTCAGAGCCAATCCCGAATCAGGCTCGACGCAATTTTACAGACCCAGGCTCACACGTTCGCCCCGGCAGCGCACTGACTGTGCGTGTAGAAGAACAGATGCATTTCGGGCCTGCCAGGCTGGCCTGACTGCTCCTGGCCACCTTCTTCAGTGGTTTCAGGTCGTGCCGATCTGGGGAGGAATCAAAACAGAGCGAAGCGGATGTAGTCAGCCGGGGGGCTCTGCCCGGCGCCATTGAAGGCCAGCACGGTTGCGATGTAGCTTTCTCCCCTCGGGAGTTCAACGGTCAGGTGGGTTTCCCGACCAGTCTGGAAGGTGTAGTGGGTCGTCGCGGCTGCATTCGAGATGCGGATGGTGTATCCGGCTGCATCTCCGGAAGGGCTGGGGTTCCATTCGAACGTGACTGGCTGCGTCTCAGGCTTCTCCCACGCCAGGGCTTGTGGCGGCGGGCCGGAGGGCGTCTCTGTCGGAAGCTGGGTGGTCTCCGGCGACGGGAGTGAGGGAGCCGGTTCAGCGGGAACCGCGGGGGCATCAGCGCCGGGCATCGCGGTATCTCCGGTCTGTTGCCCGGACACCGGGGTGACGGACGGTTGTGTAGAAGAGGCCCCTTGCGCTCCGGAGGCCGGATCCTGCAAATCCCCGCAGGAAGCCGTGACGAGCAACAACCCGGTGAGAAGCGGCCATAGGATGGCCTGAACTACTGCCTGTCGGTGCAGGCTACCTGTCGATGTAATGAAACGAGCCGGCGGGTTGGTTGTAGACATCGCGGAGAGATATATAGAGGAGAAGCTGTTACGCGCCGCTCGGGTTGTTGTAACGGATGTGTTAATTATCCTTGCTTGTTATGGACTGCGGACGGTTAACGCGATCTTGAACCGGCTGCAACCTGTTGGTGATGAGCCTGCGATAGGATGAGGCTACCATGTATGGAACGTTGATCGGCATCTTTCTGACCTCCACCGGCATCATGATCGGAGCCGACACCGTGCTCTGGGGATCCGGCGCCCCTCACCCTTCCCGAATAGAAAAAACCTGTATGCCCAGTCAGCGGACGGTGGCGGCTTTTGAGGGGTGGTATGGCGAACGGCTTTCCCTGCATCAGCAGTTTCAGGCTGTTTGCAAGACCCTGTCCCGGTCGCGTAAGCCGCTGTCGGTCGATGCGCAGGCGGACCTTCTCATTCGCAAACTGTTGGACAGGTACCGGGAACAGCAGGGGCCGGGCACAACTCCGGCGGCGGCACTGCCGGCTCCGGCGAACCCCCACATCGCGTTTGTCGCAGTGGCCGGGTTTGATGGCGCCACGCCGATGGCCGCGGTTCGAGAACTGCGCTGGGAGAAGAATCGCAAAGGGCTCTGGAGCGTCAAAACGGCGCCGGTCGGGAAACTCAGCTTCGACGGCTGCGGGGTACGATTCCTGGGAGATGAGCGTGTTGCGGCGCTCTTGCTGGATACGAGCGGCCACTTTGAACGGGACAAGCAGCGACCCGAAGTCAGTCGTGCGATCGAGGCGAATCGCCTGCGCGCAGAGGACCATTGCTTCTTGTCGGCATTCAGCCTCGACGATGCAAAGGTTTTGTACAAGCTTGCGGTACGAGCGACGATCGATCACGCAGAGACATTCCAGATGGAGAACGGCGCGGTGGGCGGCCAGCTCCATCTTCTGACGATTCCGTCAGACGGTCCGATCGAGAAGATCGTCCTCGATCCGGAACAGTATCTTGAATAGGGTGAAGCCGGAAGTGTTCCGGCCGTGGCGCGGGTCAGTGTGAACAACATGACGAACGGCAAGGAGGTGAGCCTGCATGCTTCCCAATCTGCGAGGTGCGTTCTTTCTCCTGGTGACGCTGGTGCTCTTTGCCGGCATTCTTGTTGTTCTGGCCATGGGTACGGTCATGAAGCCGGGCCGGTGGTGTGAGCGTCCCAAGTCACTCGTTTAGATGAGGCACAGTCGTTCATGCCCGGTTGATATCTGCTCAAGTTGTTGATGCCGCAACGGGGGCTGGTATGAAATCTATTCGTAACAAGAGCCTGCCATACTGAGCGGAGAACGGCGCTAGGAAGTCCGTAGACTCATGACCGAGGAGGAGCGATGAACAACAATACGGTGTCGATGGCGGACGAGAAAACGATTGCGATTGTGGCGCACGATAATAAGAAGCAGGATCTCCTGGCCTGGGCGAAGTTTAACCGTGAGGCGCTGGCCGGGCATCATCTCATCGCAACCGGGACGACCGGCAAGCTGCTCGCGACGGAACTGGATTTGTCGGTGACCAGGTTGCAGAGCGGTCCGCTGGGCGGGGATCAACAGATCGGCGCGAAGATCAGCGAAGGCGAGATCGACGTGCTGATATTCTTCTGGGACCCGCTGGAACCACATCCGCACGATCCGGACGTGAAAGCGCTGCTGCGCATCGCCGTCGTCTGGAATATTCCGATCGCCTGCAACCGGGCATCGGCGGATTTTCTTATCTCTTCCTCACTGATGCCGAAGCCGTACGAGCGTCTTGTACCGGATTATGAAGGGCACCGGAATCGGTTGGTGCGATTGGACGTGGCATAGATCTGGCGATTACCTAAAGTTCCACATTCATTTCTGCGTTATCGCTCAAGCGGAGTCTGGTTCCAGGTGCCGGCCTGGTCGAGCATCTGTTGCTGGGAGTCGAGCGGCGCTTCATCCGGCTGCGAAACCACGCGTTCGTACAACCCCTGCTCATTCATCCGGCGCAGGTGCGCCGTGTCGCGCAAATGCGGGAACAGAATGTTGTCGCGGATGGCCTGGCGCAGGTGCGCGGCTTCGATCGGGAACACCGCTTCGACACGACCATCCAGATTGCGCGGCATGAGATCGGCGCTCCCCATCCATAGCTCCTCTTCTTCCCGGTCGAACCGGAAATAGAAAATCCGGCTGTGTTCGAGAAAGCGGCCTACCAGCGACGTGACGGTGATCCGGTCGCTGACGCCGGGAACGCCGGGCCGTAGTCCGCAGACGCCTCGGATTTGCAGATCGACAGTGACGCCCGCCTGAGAGGCCCGATAAAGGGCTTGAATGCAGGCTGGATCGGTGAGGGCGTTGAGCTTCAAGGCAATGTAACCCTGTCCTGTCTGCCGGTGTTGGGCCGTAACCCGTTCGATCCGCTCGAGCATGCCGCTGCGCACTCCGCTTGGGGCGACCATCAGGCAGCGATAGGGATGTTCCCCGGCATACCCGGTCAACGCGTTGAAGAGCATGGCGACGTCGGAGGCGATGGCTGGATTACTGGTCAGGAGCGCGAGGTCGGTGTAGACGCGCGCGGTCGCAGGATTGTAGTTGCCGGTGCTGAGATGAACATATCGGGCGAGCCCGTGATCCTCACGGCGCACAATCAGGCACATCTTGGCATGGGTCTTCAACCCGACCAGTCCGTACGCGACGTGCACGCCCGCCCGTTCCAATTCTTTGGACCATTGAATGTTGTTTTCTTCGTCGAAGCGGGCCCGTAGCTCGACCAGGGCGGTGACCTCTTTCCCGTTGTCCCGCGCCTGCATGAGGGCCTGCACGATGGGCGAAGCGAGCCCGACCCGATACAGGGTGATCTTGATGGCCAAGACCTGAGGATCGGCTGCCGCATTACGGAGAAGGTCGACCACCGGCTGGAAGCTGTCGTAGGGATGATAGAGTAGCAGATCGCGTTCTTGCATGACGGTGAAGAGATCCTGGCGCGCCATGAGCGGTGAGACTTTCTGCAGCAGCGGTGCATCTTTCAGATCGGGCCGGTCCAGCTTGGTGAGTTCGATGAGATCGGCCATGCCGAGAGGGCCGTCCACGGCGTCGATCTGGTCGGGGCCGAGATGCAGATTCTTCGCCAGAATCTCCCGGATCTGTTCCGGCATCGCCGCGCTGACTTCCAGGCGCACGGCGGAACCGAAATGCCGTTGACGAAGGCTTTCCTGAATGGCTTGCAGAAGGTCGGCCGCTTCGTCCGCTTCGATATCGGGGTCTGCGTCGCGTGTGACCCGGAAGGGATAAGCCGTCGCGACGCGGCAGCCGGGAAACAGGAGATCCAGATTGGCGGCGATGACGTCTTCGATCCAGACAAAACTGCCGGAGGTTCCGTCGGAGCCGCTCGCCGGTTGGACTTCACGTGGCACAGGGAGAAGACGTGGAAAAAGGCGCGGGACCTTCAGGCGCGCGAACCGTTCATGGTCCTCGCCGTCGTGCACCACGATGGCGAGGTTCATGCACAAATTGGAAATATGGGGAAAGGGATGGGCGGCGTCGAAGGCCAGCGGGGTCAGGGCCGGGAGAATGGCGGATTTGAAATAGTCCCGGAGTCGCGCGATCGCTTCACTCGGGATCTCAGAGAGTGGCTGTACCTGAATGCCTGTCTCGCGGAACTTCGGCAGTAGGTCGTCTTTCCAGCAGGCCATCTGCCTGGCCAGGAGGGGGGCGAGAGCCTGGTGAACCGCCCGGATCTGTTCTTCCGGCGTGCGGCCGTCCGGCGGGGCTTCGACGGAGCCGGTCTGCTGCTGCCAGTAGAGCCCGGACATCCGGATCATAAAGAACTCATCCAGATTGCTGCTGAAGATGGAGAGGAATTTCAGCCGTTCGAGGAGGGGATGGCGCTGATCGAGGGCCTCTTCGAGCACGCGTTCGTCGAAACGCACCCAGCTCAGTTCTCGGTTGATGTAGAGAGACGGGTCGGTGATGTCCATCGTGTGCGGTCTGCTCCTGATGGTGAATCGCATAGCCGCCTGCCCGACGATCCAGTCGCCATCGGTGAGCCGGGTGCTTAGGATAGAGTGGTCTCTCCTCCGCCTCAAGGGGGCTTCGTTAAATCCGTGTTAACTTATTCGACTGAACCGGCCGGTTTGAAGGTCTTCCGCGCCTTTCGTTAACAGAGTCTTAACTGGATTCGCTCCGCTTTCCCCAGTAGCGTGTGGCTCGCTATGAGGGGGTGAGAGCCAATTAGTCGGTCGGTCGAACGCGCTCTCACAACGTGATCTTGTTACGGAAGGGGTCCTATCGTGCCCGTTCGATTGTCGGAGGTTTCTTCGGTAGTTGATTTGGGATCGTTGAGGATCATCCCCTTGCTCGCTGTTATCTCCGTTATGTTCGCGCTCGCGTCTTGCGCGACCGTGCGGCCGTCGGACTGGATCAGGGTCGGCAGCACGACGAGGGACGAGGTGGTCGCGCAGTACGGCGAGCCGGACCTGATCCGGGTCATGCCGGAGGGGGAGGTCGCCGTCTATCGCCCAACCGCACCGACGGCCGCCCGACCCAGACTGTCCATTCCCTTGGTGGAAGCGGCCGGGGATCAGGGGACGATCCGGACACGCGAACAGCCGCTTGAGCGTGGGTTGGGTGTCAGAGGCGTGGGAACAGGCGCCCGGGCGAGGCCGGAGAAGGAGTTTCGTATTCGCTTCGACCGGAACGGCGTCGTCCAGGCGCTGGAGGAATGAGCGCGGTGCGAGCGGTCAGGGTTTGACGACAAGATGCCCTCGGCGGTTCTCCCGGTAGCAGGACTCGCGCGGCTCCCGACAGACCGGCTGGGATTCGCCGTACGACATGATTGCCAGTCGTTGAGTTGCGACGCCGAGATCTGTCAAGAATTCCCGCACCGCCAGCGCGCGGCGCTCGCCCAAGATCAGGTTGTAGGCGGCGCTGCCTCGTTCGTCGCAGTGGCCTTCGATGCGCAGCCGCGCGTCGCGGTGCGCCAACAACCAGTTCGCGTTTTCCGTCAGGGCCCGCATGTTTTCCTTATCCAGATCCCAGCTGTCGTAGGCGAAGAAGGCATCCCGCAGCCCGGCCGCCGCAGTGCCGGCCTGTTCCATTCGATGCTCCTCCTCCATCCGCCGAACCGAGGCTTGCGGGAGTTCCCGGCCCACGATCGGTTCCGGGACGATCTGTTCGGTCTCATAATCCTGCAGGGATGCGCCGGGGGCCGGCTCCCAGAATTCGCCGGCGGCACGGATCGTCGGGTGAGAACAGGCCGCCGCCGCGACGAGCAGACTGCACAGCACGGCAGCGTTGAATGTGCGCGAGATCATGATGGAGGCTCCTCTCCAGGATTGCATGGCCCGATGTCGGTCGAGGCGTTTAGCTGGACGAAATACTACGTGCCGTCGATTACACTGTCTTCACGGCGATGTTAACTCTGTGCGAACAGTGGCGGATGGTGCGACGACGGCGTGTTCCGTGGCAGCGTCGAATCGCGTCGAGCGCGGGGCGAGAGGCGGCAGCCGTGAGGAAATCGGCTCAGGTTGCGGCGACTTGGATGATCAGGTTGGTTAGGTGTTCCATACCGATGCAGTCGAGGATGCAATAGGCCCGATATTGGGTGCGGCCGTTTTCTCCGGCGCGAAAGGTCAGACTCGACTCCCGGTTCATGATCCAGATGGAGCCGGTTTCCTGCTTCCACCCATCTTCTGACTTGACGGCAATCTGATGGGTATCGCCTACGGCCAGGCTGGTCAGGTCTTCTCCGAACAGGAAGGTGATGGTCACCACGGCGTCCTTCGGGACAGTCAGGACACGCTTCGCGCTATAGAGCTTGCCCTTCTCGTCCAGAAAGCCCTTTTCGCTGACGCGAACCTTGATTTCAACAGGGGCCTTCTCAGGTGCAGCCGCATAGACCATGGCGGGGCCTCCGGCCAATGCGGCAGCCATAGCGAGCGCTATGATTACGGTTGCTACGCGATTCATCATGTACAGTACCCTTTCACAGGATGACAGACGTGTCTTGCGCGACCAATCTGGGGCGAGAGTCTCGATCGCGATCAAGTCTCCCGCCCCTGGTTGTGTTGTCGGTCCTAGCGATCGCTCTCGTCGTCTTCTTCGTCGCCGTCGTCTTCGTTGGACACACAATCGATTTCGAAGACGGTGACAGTATTGCTGACTTCGTGCGAGACGACCAGCAGCGGCTTGCCGTTCGGGCTGTCTTTCCGCTTGATGAAGATCAAGCCTTCAGGTGATAGGTCTGTGGGCGTGGTGTTGGCATAGGTGATGAACTGCGGCGCTTCTGGTTTAGAGATATCGTAGACCATGACACCGCCAGTCCGCTCCAGGCCGATGAATGCATAGGTGCGTCCGGCGACTTTGCCGAGCGCGAGCCCTTCCGGCTCCGGCCCCTTGTTGTCGCTTCTGGTATCGAAGGTGTCGACGGCGCCGTTGGAATTGAACGTCGTCGGAACTAATGCCGCCGTCCGCTGTTCGAGATCGTCGCCGCTGTCGTAGACGAGCCCGCCGTCGGCTTTGCGGATGCTGAACGACCGGGCGCCGAACACGTAGAGTTTCTCGAAGTCGGCGTCGGCATCGGTGTTGCCGAGGGTATTGGTGACGGTCAGCCGTCCGAGGTTGTCGTTGTTGCGGAGACCGGCCGCCCCGGTGGTCACGTCAGGATATCCTTGCGCGGCAAAAGCTGCGGCGTCGAGCGAGAGGGACCCGACGCGGGTCTCTTCCGTGAAACCGGTGTAGTCCCTGGCATCGCCTTCATTGGCCATGACGAGATAGGTCCGGCCCTTCACGCGATAGGACGCGATGCTGTCGGGTTGATACATGCCGAGCACCGGCCAGTTCCTGATGTTGATGATCCCGGCGTTGCTCGAACCAGGGGTGTCGCGGTCGCTGGCATCGAGCGTGTTCCCGGCCAGGGAGTGATCTTTGAAGCCGAGCCCGACGATCTTGGTGAAGGTGGCGGAGGGAATATCGAGGATGCCGATCGCATTATTCTCCTGCAGCGTGACCCAAGCCGTTTTGGAGTCTTTGGAGACGGTGATGTATTCCGGTTCGAGGTCCTTCGCGAGCGTCGCGTTGGGACCGAAAATCCTGATGCTGGACGAGTTCTCCTGCGGAATCGCAGGGGCGAATCCGGCGGTCCGGACATCGAGTTGCGTGAGGGCGGTGACGTCCCCGCGCAGGTCGATCACGCTGACCGACCCGTCCGGGTCCACGCTGTCCGTCTGATTGTAGCTGTTCGGTTCGCCCTCATTGGCGATGAGCAGCCAACGGCCATTGGGCGAGAAGGTGAGCATATCCGGCAGGGCGCCGACCGTGAGCTGGTTGAGGAACGCGCCGCTTGCGTCGAACAGCTTCACGCTGCCCGGATCGGTCTTCTGCGCGCCTTCAAGGGCGACGGCGACAATGCCTCGGCGCACGGCCACGCTGTTAGGTTTCCCGCCGAGCGGAACCGTCTGCACGAGGACGGGCGATTCCGGCGCGCTCAGGTCGAGCACGTCGAGCTGGCGCAGATTCAGATTGATGCTGAACAACCGTTTCGACTGCGGATCGAAGGCGGCGATTTCTGCGCGTGGTTCGTCGGGGTTCGTGCTGGCGCCCGCGCTGTACCGGCCGATTTGTTTGAGCGTGATGGATTTCGAGTCCGACGCTATCGCGGATATCGGCAGGGCCATCATGCCAAACACACCAATTCCGACCATGACTTGTTCGAATTTCATTGGGCTTCCTCCAGATGGCGTGAATCGTAGGTCCTCTTCCGAGAGACGCACTATGGCCGCATCCGATTAGACCGAGATCAAGCAGGCATTAAGATTGAGTTACGTTGCGGCGCCGCGCACAGGACGAAGCCGGACAACAGCCGTCGCGATGCCTCAGGGGCCGGCCGGTCTCAGCGGCATCCCGCTGTGGGGTGTGAGGGTGGAGGCCTTCACGAGTGCGTCGTGAACGACTCGAAACCGCATCGACTCTGAGCGGCTTCCAATTCACGAACGAGCGTGAACCAATCTCAGCCGGCTCAATTGACACATCTCGCGGAGCGGGACTCCTCGTAGTTCTCACTGGTTGCACGGTGGGCCACCCGTCGCTCGGCGAGCAACACCAGCTGTCGGATCTCCGCGTCGTTTTTCTCGATGAGCCGCAGATTCAGGCCAAGTGGAAGGAAGTGACCGGCAAGCCCGCCGTGATGATGACACCCAGGCTGGTGCTGGAATCGCAGCGGCGCGAAGAAGTCGTGGTGGGATTTTAGGATTTTCACACTCGCACCATCTATTGCCCCAAGATGAACTTCGAAATCTGCGGCCACGAACTGCACCATGCCGTGCTGGGCCGGTTCCACTTGGAGCGCTAGGCCGCCCTTTCTGCAATTCCACGTCAATAACGATTGTGCTGTTCCGTTCTTCGCCGCTCGTATCTCGTGAAGCATGACACGCGGGATGGAAAGAGTGCGTCTCGATCTGTGATTGCGAGATACGCTTCACGAGAAACAGTGGTTCAAGCGATTGCGTGTCGAGCCGTCATGAATGATGCAGGGTAGGCTAGTGCCCGGCCATCGGAAGGAACGACACGGCGATGGAGATGGTGATCAGCACGATAATGATCCATTCAAGCACTTCCATGCGGCGGGTCGTCGCGCGGTCCGACATCTTCCCATAGATGCTGTCCAGCGTATCCAGTTTGCGCAGGATGCTCGCATCCCAGGCTTCCAGGTGAAACCGTTGAGACGCCAGGCGATAGACCCGCGCCAAATACTGATCGCCTAAGAGCTTCAACGTGTTCGTGACCCGCTCGAAGAGCAGCGCCCCGTCGACTTGCAGTCGCGCGATGTGGGTGGTGTCCTTGTCGTGCGAACCGGGAAGCGGCAGCAGGCGCAGCTTCCGCGTGAGCGCTTCGTAGCCTTCGTCCAGCGCGGTATCGAGTTGTCCGTCGAGCATCCGCATTTCGAGCAATTCGACGTTGGCAAATTCCAGCACCGCCCGCACGTCATCCATGTCGTTGCCGAACAGCACGGCCGCGTGCCAGTCGATGAGGGCGGTATCCTGGATTCCGAAGGAGATGCGACAGGACATGGCATCGCGCGTTTCCTGCTCGGAGAGCGGGGTTCGTTCTCCACGCAGGATTCTGGCAAGATCGGCTTCCCGGCCGGTCCACAGGAGGGAGGTTTGAGGCGGCGTACAGGATTCGATCGAGAAGACCAGATAGTCTTCGACTTCCGGGGCGATTTGGGGGCGTTCGATGGCGGGATGGATCGCTTGCACCAGTTGCTCGACTCTGGTGCGGGACTCCTTCAGCAATAACTCATTCTCGTAGAGTGCGTTGCTCAGCTCAAGCAAGCCGTCGAAGGGACCGTCCAATGCCAGGCGATAGGTGATGGTCACGGCGCCAAAATCATACACCATGACTTCGACGGTCGGACGCGACGAGTAGGCGCCTACTGTCAGCGATATGCCCTCCTGCATGAGCCTCAGTGGCGCCGGATGGTAGTTGAAGTATTGTGGCGCCCGGGCTTTGTGGCGGATGCGCCCGCGCTCGGTTCCGGCCGTAATGCGACGATCGACCTCGTCCAGAGCGATGGACGTGCCGATGTCATAGGCGAAGATGGCGTAGCAGGTGCCTTTGTTTACGGTGACTGTCGTTTCGAGAGGCGTCGGCATGGCGTCATCTCCGATCGGTAGACTCATGAGGTGTCATTATATCAGGGGCTTCGTGTCGCGGGGTGTCCTCTAACCGACTGGTCCGATGTATGACCGGACTGGCTGCCTCACCTATACGACAGCGCAGGTTGCGAGGTGGTGAGGCGCGAGCGTAGGGGTTGAACAGGATACCAGCGCGTCGTTACGAATTGATGAAGGTTCGATTAAGAGTGCCCATCCGATTCATCGTTAAGATTGCGTTACAAGTGATCTTGTCTGTTGACCGGCCTCCGCACACCTTTCAGAATAGACAAGTGGCTCCAAGACGAGGTCGGGCTGGATTCGAAGAAGGAACCTTTGATGGAAGCGGCGCATGTGCTGCCGTGAGTCCATCGAGCACCATGAAAATCGCCATCGCGACCGATGCCTGGCAGCCGCAGATCAACGGGGTGGTCCGGACGCTCGGACACACCGTCGCGCACCTGAAAGAACTGGGACATGAGGTGCGGGTGATCACGCCGCAGGATTTTCGCACCTATCCCTGTCCGACCTATCCCTCCATCAGGCTCGCGGTCTTTCCAAAGCGCGGCGTCAATCGGATGCTCCGGGAGTTTCGGCCGCAGGCGATTCACATTGCGACTGAAGGCCCGATCGGCCATGCGGCGCATTCGTTGTGCCGCAGTCTGTCGCTGCCCTTTACGACGTCGTATCACACGCAGTTTCCGGAATATGTCCGCGCCCGCGTTCCGCTTCCCATCTCCTGGTCCTATGCCTACCTGCGCCGGTACCACGGCCGCGCCGCCCGCACGATGATTGCGACGCAATCGATGAAGCGTGTGTTGCAGGAGCGAGGGTTCAAGAATCTGGAAATCTGGGCGAGGGGCGTTGATTCGAACCTGTTCCAGCCGGGACCGAAATCGTTCTTGTCGGGTAATCGGCCTATTTCCATGTATATGGGACGCGTCGCCGTCGAGAAAAACATCGAAGCGTTTTTGGGTCTCGATCTGCCCGGCTCAAAGTATGTGGTGGGGGATGGCCCTGATCTGGAACAGCTTCGGCGGCGCTATCCGAACGTGACATTCACCGGACAAAAGACGGGGCAGGAATTGACGGCGCATATCGCGGCGGCGGATGTCTTCGTGTTTCCCAGCTTAACGGATACGTTCGGTCTCGTATTGCTGGAAGCCATGGCCTGCGGCGTACCGGTTGCGGCGTTTCCGGTGACCGGCCCGATCGATGTGGTGCAGCAGGGCAAGACTGGTGTACTTGATTCCGATCTGCGCAAGGCCATCCTCGGCGCGCTGAAGCTCGATCCGGCCGATTGCATCGCCTATGCCAGACAGCATTCCTGGCGCAATTGGACGGAACGCTTCGCGTCCTTGCTGGAGCCGTTTGAAGAGAGCCGGTGGGGGAAAATGCGCTAACAAAGCGGAGGGACTCCGTCAAGTTCTCCCAAATCCAGAGTATTAAATAATTGTACGGGAGATAGTACATGCAGGTACACACCACAACCACCCTGACTCCGTATACGGTGCGAGTCAGGTTTGAAGCTTCAGGAAAGTCCGGACGTGAGGACTCCACGCCATCGCGACAACTCCTGTATGCGATGGACCGCAGGCCTCCCAAGTTCTTTCTTGCCGGGGCTCCGATGATGCCGCCGGCCGCGGCGGAGGTTGCGATCCTTGAACAGTCCGGAGGCGCTGAGGTGGTGCTTCGGCTCATGTGGGGACCGCTTCCGGCTCCCTTTCCCCGCGCGCTCGCCGGAGCCGGGTTGTTGTTCGGACTGCTCGTCGTCATCTTTTCGGATCGTTCAGCCGGGGTGTGGGCTCTGGCGGCGCTCGTGGCAGTCCTACCGGTCGTAGCCTTGCTCTATCAGCAGCGGGGCGAACGGGAACTGCAATCGCAGCTGAGCCGCCTGCTCGACGGCGCGAGATTTACGCCCAAACCGCACTAGGCTCCACCGAAGCGGAGAATTCTAGAGTTCTGCAGATGACCGTGTAACCGTCCGTGGCTCTATAGGCTCAATCTCACAGTCCCAGCCAATGGGCCACGATATAGAGTCCGGCGGCGAAGAAGGTGGCGCCCAGCAGCACGCATACTGGAAGCGTCAGCACCCAGGCCAGCAAAAGGTTTTTCAGCGTGTCCATTTGGAGGCCGGAGCGATTGGCCGCCATCGTTCCGGCCACACCGGATGAGAGCACGTGCGTAGTGCTCACGGGAAGGCCCCAATAATCAGCCGCTCCGATCGTGGACATGGCAACCAGTTCCGCCGCCGCGCCTTGCGCATAGGTGAGATGGGCTTTGCCGATCTTTTCGCCCACCGTCACGACAATCCGTTTCCAGCCGATCATCGTCCCTAAGCCAAGCGCCAGGGCAGTGGCGTATTTGACAAAATCAGGAAGGACCCGGGTGACGTTGTCCAGGTCCGCCCGGTACGTCGTCAGGTGGTTTCTTTCGCTTGGAACGGTGAACGTGTTCTCTGTGTGCAGTTTGTCGAGCGACTTTCCCACGAGATATACCACCGTTCGGAACTCGCTGCGCTCATTGCGGCTCAGCTCACGGAGGCTGCGCTTCCCATTCATCTGCTCCGCAATATATCCGTTCTTCTGCTGCAGGGCGGCATACGTTCTTTCGCTGGCTGTGCCGGCGCTGCTCAAAAAGTTGGATAGCTCGCCGCCTGCATCTTCGGGTTTCAAGGCCGTCGCGCCGGCGTAGGACTTGAGGATGTCGTCCGTCGTGCGGGCAGAGATCTGTAGATGCGCAATTGCCGCCGTACTCGTTTCTAAGTTCAGGGCATACGCGCCCGGCAGAATGCCGATGAGGATGAGCATGATCAGGCCCATGCCTTTTTGCCCGTCATTGGACCCGTGGGCAAAACTGACGCCGGTGCATGTCAGGATCAAGATACTCCGGATCCATAGCGGCGGAGGAGTACCGGATTCCGGCGCACTATAGAGTTCAGGTTTTCTGAGCAGTGCTTTGGCTAGCAATAAGAGCAGCGCCGCTGCGCAAAATCCGACGACCGGCGATACGAGAAGCGACAATCCCACATCCTTGGCCTTGGCCCAATTCACTCCATCGCCAAAAGCGTGGTTCGCTGAGAAGAGAGAGTTCGCAAGGCCCACTCCCATGATCGAGCCGATCAGGGTATGGGAACTCGACGCAGGCAGGCCGAGGTACCAGGTTCCCAGGTTCCACACGATAGCGGAAATCAGCAGCGCAAAGACCATCGCGAAGCCGGCGCCCGAGCCGACATTGATCACCAGTTCCACCGGCAATAGCGCAATGATGCCGAACGCCACCGCGCCGCTGGAGCTGAGGACGCCGATCAGGTTCCAACAGCCGGACCAGACGACCGCGGTGTTAGGCTCGAGCGCATTGGTGTAAATGACCGTCGCCACCGCATTGGCGGTGTCGTGAAACCCGTTGACAAACTCGAAGCTGAGCGCAAGGGCAAGCGCCAGCAATAAAAATAGCGCCGTCTGGACGCTTAACGACTCACCGAAGAGCATGTCCATGATTGTCCTGATCTCTTACGAGCCTGCCCGATTCATGATCCGTCTCGTATGCAGAACGCCTCAACTCGGATCAACGCGCAGCGTGGAGTACAAGAGACACATGTATGGGTATGGAGCATTACGGATAGATTAAATTGATATTAACAATGGGTAAATCTATCTCAGGCGGTTCTCACCCGATCGGTGTCATTGCTCGAGATACGCTCCCGCCGCGTATTGTGCCGTCTGCAACAGGGGGAGGACGAACCAGTCGTCGTAGGGAAATCTGGCCGTCATAAAGAAGCCCCAGATCGACAGGATCGCGCCGACGTATTGGGGGTGGGGCATGAGGGAGAAGGGGAAGCTCCGGCACCAGGGCACCTGATAGCCCAGTCTGTTTCCGTAGAAGACGCCGATCTTGCCAAGTTGCACGAATACACCCACATTGAGAACTTGGCCGATGGCGATCAGAACGCCCCCGATGGCGATCCAGGGCCCGTCCTCGCCGGGTGGGATGACTGCGCCGTCTCCATAGAGATAGCACCAGCCGAAGAACACGGCCAGCTGCAGTGTTTTGAAGCAGACGAAGCAGTTCCGCAGGACGTCCACCGGCTCGCCGAAGACGGCAAGGAGAGGTTTCGAGCAGAACCGGCGAAACGAGTCCGGATGGTGCCAGACCCACGCATACCAGATCCGTTCGAGGCTCAGAGCGCCGGCCGCGATCAGCACGCTCCAGAGCGTCATCAGTGCTTGGGGCTCATCTCGCCGGTCGAATAGGGCGGCAGGAACGCCCGCCAGGCCTCGGCCGAACGCGGCATGTAAGCTTTGATGTCGGTGAAGGGATCGGTCACGAGTTTCACGAACCAGATCAGAGAAATCCGGAAGTCATGCAGCCAGGCCAGGTAGGCCACGCGGCCCAGGACAACCACCAGCGTGAGCCCCCACCATTGTTGCGCGATGGCGGGCCACTTCTCGACGAAGGCTTCCCAGGTCCAGCTGCCGGCCGAGACCATGTTAGCCAGCGGAATCAGGCAGTAGGCCGAGACGATCAGGGTCTTGTTCGGCGTGTTGAATCCGAGAAGCAGTTCTTCCTTATCGTGGCAGGGCGGTTCGACGAGCGCATGGCCGAACTGGCGGACCAACAGCGCGGCCAGACTGGCCGTGACGGCGGTGGTGAGATCCGTGAAGATCAGGACGTAGCAGTAGATGAACACGCTCGAACTTAGGAGATGAAACAGCTGATTCAGGGGATGGCTGTGCGACGCGACATGATCGTCGTGCTTGCGCCGCATGACCTCGGTGTAAAACGTGCGCAGGGGTTTTGGAGCCTGGATAATGCTGCCGAGCATTTCCCACATCAAGCGAGACTTCATCGCCTTCCTCCGTTCTGGTTGATCGAGCCCTTCCAGCCACCAGCCGTCCACTTTCATGCGTGACGCCGCCGAGACCAGGGCGGCCTGCAGCTCGTCGTAGTGCTCCTGGGAAAAGGCCATGTTGCTCAAGCAGCGGCCTGTGCCGACCCAGCTCAAGGTCACGCCTTCCGCGCGCAAATAATATTGCAGCAGCCAGTTATAGCGCCCCGGTTGTTGGAAGAGAATTGTCCACACGGTCGCCAGGTTGACCACGCGGAGCGGCAGCGCCCTCGCCACAAACGCCTGGTTCATCTCGCTCGCCCACTCCGCGCACATATGATTCGCGTCGTCATACTGTTGCACTGCCTGAGGGGTCATCACCCAGCGCAGGAACTCGTTCATCGCGCCCATCACGGACGGATGAGCCGAGAAGGTGCCGATGACATAGGCCAGCCGCATCGGATGGTCGGGATCGAAACGCCGCATCAGCTCTTTCTTGCCGCAGCAGACGCCGATCGGCATCCCGCCGCCCACCGTCTTCCCATAGACCACCATGTCGGCGTGCACGCCGAAAAACTCCTGTGCGCCGCCCGGAGCCAGGCGGAATCCCGAATACACTTCATCGAAAATCAGCGGAATGTCGCAGGCGGTGCAAACCTCGCGGAGTTGCCGGAGCCACTGTGCGTACGGGGCATGGGCATCCTGCGTTTTCCGGATGTCGCTCGTCAACAAGATGGCATCGCTCGGAGGTGGTGAATTGGGGTGGAACGATTGGATCGGGTTGACGACGACGCCCGCGATCTCGCGCTTCATCCGGCGGATGGCGTCGAGCGACGCCGGGTTGACGTCTTTCAGCGTGAGGCAGTCCTTGATCTCCCGCTCGCTGCCGAGGCCGGGCTGCACCCCGTCCCACCAGCCGTGATAGGCGCCCGCGAAGCAGACGATCTTGTCGCGGCGGGTGTTGAATCGAGCCAGACGGATCGCGGCCATGACGGCCTCGGTGCCGCTCATATGGAACGAGACTTCATCCAGCTTCGAGATCGATTTCAGCATGGCGATATTGTCGGCGACGATCGGGTGCAGCGGCCCGAGGACCGGCCCCAGATCCTTGACGCGCTCCCAGCCCTTCTCCATCCACTCTTTATAGCGGTCGTACCCCGCGACATTGACTCCGTATGAGCCCGTCACGTCCAGCGACCACTGTCCGTCGAGATCGCGCAGCTCGGGTCCTGACGAGGCGGTCACCACCGAACAGAGATTGAACTTCTCCCGCATGACCCGCGCGAAGGGAAATGGCACCCGGCCGGCGTCGGTGAATCGCAGGTCGGAGAGGCCGTCTCGGATAGCGTTGCCCCAGGCGATCGACCGTGCATGGTGCTCTTGAAAATAGGCCTCAAGGCGATCGAGCGCCCGCTGGCGTGTGATGACGGTGGCATCATCCGCGCCGTCGGCCCTGAAAAAGTCTACCCCGGCATAATCATTGGTTTTAACCCACTTGGAGAGCCAGCGGGAGAACAGCGGAGTGAAAGAACGGGCCCGCAGGGTCAACAGGGCACGAGTCACCCGGACGAAGAGGGCAATCGCGATGCCGACGATGAGGCTGAGCGCAATGATCGAGCCGGCGTCGTCCCATCCCGGCCGGCAGGCGGTGATTGTGCGCAGATCCGCGCAGGCGCCCCATCGTTGCAGTGTCTCGCCGAACATACGTTCCTCCTCTCGTTGCGGGTTTACTCGAGCCTCTCCCTATGCCACATATCTGCCGCCTTTCGCGACGATGAGGTCCTCATCAGGGAACAAGCTGGTGCGTTCCCGATCGACCACGTGGGACCGTTTCAGGCTGGCAACCTGGTCGTCCCACCGCAACAATTCGAGGCTGCCGTCGTGATGTTCCACGAGGGCGCTGCAACTTTCCACCCAGTCGCCGCAGTTACAATAGACAATGTCGTTCAGTTTGGTGATTTCGGGCCGGTGGATATGGCCGCAGACGACGCCGTCGACGCCAAGGCGCGCGGTTTCGTAGGCGACGGCGGCTTCGAAGTTGCTGATGAACTGCACGGCGTTTTTCACTTTGTGCTTGAGGAATCCGGCGAGCGACCAGTAGGGCAGATTGAACCGGCGGCGGATGCCATGCACCACATAGTTGGCTCTGAGCAGATAGTCGTAGAGCCGGGTGCCCAGAATGGCCATCGCGCGCGAGCAGCGGACCACGCTGTCGAACTTGTCCCCGTGGGTGACCAGGAGACGCCGCCCGTCGGCGTTGGTGTGAATGGCTTCCTCCAGGATTTGCACGTTGCCGAATGTCATGTCGTGAAAGTCGCGCAGCAGCTCGTCGTGATTGCCAGGCACATAGATGACGTTGACGCCATGCTTGGCTTTGCCGAGGATCGTGCGCACGACGTTGTTGTGCGATTGCGGCCAGAAGATTCGTTTCCTCATTTCCCAGATGTCGATGATGTCCCCGACGAGATAGAGATATTCGCAGTCCACGGAATGCAGGAAATTGAGCAGGTGATCGGCGCGGCAGCCGCGAAAGCCCAAATGCACGTCGGAAATCCAGACGGTCCGGTATGACAGTGCGCGTCCTCCGTGGGGCTTATACACTTTATGCATCCGCGTCACCTCCCGCTGATGGTGATACTCGAAGGGACATCATGTGAAGAAGGCTATAACAGCCTTGTTTCAGCTTGGTTAGGACTGCCGGTGGAGTTCGGTGAATTTTCGATGTAAAAACGGTAACAGCCGAAACCGTTTCCTAACAAATAGTCGCGCAACGTACGAAATGGACAAAACGCGTCACCGGTCTGTGCGTGACTGAACAATCGGTAGCGGACGTCGGTTCCCAAGCTGCTAGTACGCGCCATCACAGCGCATCGTTAAGATTGCGTTACATGCGGCCTTAGCTGTTGACCTCGGTCTGTGATCGCCCCAGAATTCAGCCGTCAGCACAGGCTGGCCACCATCAATGAGACTGATATCATCCGATATGTTGACTCCGATCACCTTGGTGCTTCTGCCCGGTCTCGACGGGACGGACGTGTTCTTCCGGCCATTGCTGGCGGCATTACCGGGGTGGATTATGCCGATAGTCGTGCAGTTCCCGACCGCCGGAGCGAATGAGTATCCCGATTTGCTGAGGCTGGCTCAGTGCGCCCTGGCGGAAACGACCGCATGTTATGTGTTGGGCTGGTCTTTCTCAGGACCGCTCGCGCTCATGCTCGCCGCTGCAGAGCCGGCGAAAGTCCGAGGCGTGATTCTGGTTTCCACGTTTGTGCGTCCCCCGCGGTCGATCTACGCGCGGCTGCGGTGGGCTGCTGTGACGCCAACGGTATGGATACTTCGATTTTGTAAGCGGCTTCCGGTCTGGCTCTCCCGAAGTTCGAGCGACCGGCTCAGGCGGGACAAGACAGAAACGTGGAAGCGCGTGAAGGCCTCTATGGTGGCGGCCAGGATCAGAGCGCTATTACAAGTGGATGCACGAGAGCTTTTGATGCATTGCCCGGCTCTTGTGCTCTGTCTCGCCGGCAGCGACGATGGGATCGTGCCGCATGGCAACGTCGATGAGATGGTGTGCGTGCGACCATCCGTTCAAGTCCGAATGATCGAGGGTCAACATTTTGCGATCTACACGAATCCGACAGCGGCGGCAGGGGCGATTGAGGCGTTTATGACGGAACTGGGTTAGATGAAACAGATCAGAGGGATCATTGTCAGCGTTGTGCTGGCCGGAGTTGTGCTCGGGATCACGCAAGCTCATGCCCAGCGCAATGAAATGCCGGCTGGATATCCGCAGTCGCTTGAAGCTGATCTGGCATCGTTGCTGGGCCGGTTGAGCGACGGCAATGTGTCCTCCGGGTTGCTCGTTCAGCTCGCCTCGACTTACTTCGATCTTGCCGATGATTTGCTGACGGACGAGAAAAAGCGCCGGACAGCCTACGAGGCAGGAGCGAAGGCGGCGAAACAAGCCTTCGAGCTGGACGAGTCCAACGCCGATGCGCACTTTTTCCACGCAGCCAATCTGGGCAGTGCCGAACGGCTTCGGGGGATCACCAATGCCGCTATGGTCGTGAAAGAGATCAAGCACTGTGCGATGCGCGCGATCGAACTGAACCCCAAACATGCGCAAGCCCTCCAGATGATGGGCGGGTTGCTGATGGAGCTACCATGGTTTCTCGGAGGGGATGAGAAAAAGGCCCAGGAGTATCTCGAACGGGCGATCGCCGCCGACGGGAATTTTACGAACGCTCGCATTCTCGTCGCAAAGCTCTACAAGAAGCAGGATCGCATTGACGACGCGAAACGGCAACTGGAGACTGTCATTCGCGCCGACCATCCCCACTATCGCTTCGCCTGGGAGCGGACGTACAAGCCGGAAGCGGAGCGGATGCTTGGGGAACTAGGAACGCGTCGGGCCAACTAACCTTGTCGAGAAGTGCCTGGAACGCCTCCAGGCCAGCAGTGCCAATCCAAGTCCTGTACTGAACAGCGGCATCGCAGCAGGCAACGGGACGGGTGCGAGCGTTGTCCCCACGACTCCACCACCGCCGCCGACTTTCGAAAAGACTACCAGGCCTGGCGAGAAGGCGAAGGCCGCAAAAGGATCGGTAGGGCTTGGAGGTGTTAAGGGTATGGCTAGTGACTCAAATACATTCGCTCCATAGCCTGCCTGAAAAAGGAATGAGTCCACCGAGAACTGGCTAGGGTTCGGACTCTGGCCTGAAATCGGGAACGTCGCAAAATATCTGTTCGCTTCTACGCTTATCCCATTTGAAAGGTACAGGCTTGTTGCGGCCAGGTGCCAGGTAAACTCGCCGAGCGATACGGTCGCGCTCGAAATGGCTCCACCATAGAACGGCGAGGTCGGTGTAGAGAGTGCTGGATCGGAAGGGGTTGCTGGCTCAAAGGTATAGGAGAGCTGAATTGGAGTGCCAAGGGGAAAGACGGTATCCAGGACAAGTTGGTCGCCGATATACGAATTGACGCTCCCCGCATAGTTAAACGTGACGGGGGCGCTCTCAGCAGCGGCGGTGATCAGGACTGAGAGGAGTCCCGCGAACAATAATACGACAGCAGGCGCGGTGCTGGTCCTAAGCATTCATTACCTCATAGGTAAGAAGGAAGATACAGGGTTGCGAATCTGAAGTATAGCCACCCATCTCGAAATTGATGAAATTGTAACAATGGGGTGGAGTTGGTTTGTTCAGTGGCCATACGGTAAGCCTGATTCTCCTACGCAAGCCGGGTAGCGCGCGAGACTGTGACTCTGATTTAATCATTTCCCGAGGATATATAGTAAGCGACGTTGTGTTAGGTCCGCAGTGCGCGAGTCACAAAAGGTTGGAACTATGCTGGCCAAGGTCAATGCTCTTCGATGGGATGTGACGCTCCTCTTCTTTGTGTGCATCGAGCTGTCACGCCGCATGCTGTGCCTTTTGAAATCCAGTCTCATCAATCTCATCGCCCGATAGCTGTAGCGATCTCCCTCTCCCCGTACTTTCTCGGATCCATCTCTCGCCTTTCGCATTCATCTCTTAACGCCGGTGTTACAAGTTTTTGAGCAGGCCCAGATCCGCTCGTAACGACTCCCTGTGAAAGTAACGGCGGGTATCTCGCCGCGCTGAAGGGGTGAGCCGGAGACTGCAGCTTCGCTTACCTGCACGCGGCAGGCAGTGGTCGCAGCTCCACACCCGCTCGTGCAACGAGACGGAGGAGGGGTGGGCTATGAAACAGCCGGTCGGGAGAGGGTTGCTCACTCAGCCATCCGTTGCAACAACTGCAACGGGTCGCTCGCTGTTGCTGGCTTCGTCCGGTGCGGTGAGACGCCTCCATCATGAGTCATTCATGGTGCGAATCAAGAAATGGGTGCTCTCGATCTCTCGAGTCTGAGGCGAGCTTCACGGTGCGTATGTCGATTCAGAACGTTCAATCACCTTCACTAACAAGGAGTGATCCTCATGTCGATGATCGATGATGAAGGAGTCAGCAATCAATCCGGCAACGAGCATTTTCAAGATGTGATGGACGCGCGACTATCCCGGCGCGGCTTCCTCACCGGCGGCTTCGCGACGGCGGCGGCCGTGTCGCTCGGCGGCATTGAGGCGCTGTTGAAGGCCGTGCCTGCTTCCGCAGACGAAGGGGCCGAAGAGGCTGGACAAGCCGATGAGGATGGAGGGCGACGACGGCCCGTGCTCGGGTTCGAAAGTGTGCCGGTGTCATCTGCGGATACCGTTGTGGTGCCTAAAGGGTATTCGGCGGAAGTGTTGATTGCCTGGGGCGATCCCGTCTCCCATGGCCCCGCATTCAAGCAGGATGGAAGCAATTCAGCCGATGAACAGGCGCGCCAGTGGGGTATGCACAACGATGGCATGGTCTATTTTCCGATCGTCGGGTCCCAGCGCGGGATCATCGTGCAGAATAATGAATATACCGATGACGGACTCTTGTTCCCGGACGGCGTGAATAACTGGACCCCCGAGAAAACCAAAAAGTCATTGAATGCACACGGCGTGTCGATCATCGAAGTGACGAAGCGGACCGGCTTCCCATGGGACTGGCGGCGCCGGCGGGGCAAATGGGATGTCGTCCGCCCTTCTCCCTTCGGGCGGCGCATCACCGGCCTGACTCCAATCGAAATCGGAGGCCCGGCGGCAGGCGATGCTCGATTGATCACCAGCGAGGATCCGACCGGGAAGCGCGTGTTGGGAACGCTCAACAATTGTGCGATGGGCTATACGCCATGGGGCACGTATCTCGCTTGCGAAGAAAACTTCAACGGGTACTTTCGGAAGAACGGCCCGCAGACCCCACTCGAAAAGCGCTACGGGATTACTGCTGCGGGCTTCGGGTATCTCTGGCACACCACCGACAAACGGTTCCGGACCGATGAGGAACCGAACGAGCCGAATCGCTTCGGCTGGGTGGTGGAGATCGATCCATTTCGGCCGAATTCAACTCCGGTCAAGCGCACCGCACTTGGACGTTTGAAGCATGAGGGCGCGTGGGTGCAGGAGGCCAGGAACGGCCGTGTTGTGGTCTATATGGGGGACGATGAGCGAAACGAATACATCTATCGCTTTGTGTCGAACCTGCCTTGGCGCCAGGCGCGCCGGCAAGGCATCAGCCCGCTCGATGACGGCATCCTCTATGTCGCGAAGTTTCATGCGGACGGGACCGGGGAGTGGCTGCCGCTGACTCCGGACAATCCAAAACTCGCCGGCTGGTCGCTCAATGACATTCTCATCAATACGCGCGGGGCTGCGGATGCGGCCGGCGCGACGATGATGGACCGTCCTGAATGGATCGACACGTTCCCTCGATCCTTAACGGCGATCGCCACGTTGACGAACAATAGTCGCCGGGGTTCGACTCCGCCGTCGGTCAACAATCCGGACGGGTCTACGGCTGCGGGCTCAGCCCGTCCGCCGGCGGATGCGGCTAATCCTCGGGCGATCAATAACTACGGCCACATCATCCGCTGGCATTATCGCCAGGATTGGACGGAGCCCACGTTTGGCTGGGACATCTTCGCGCTCTGCGGTGATCCGGCGAATCCTGCTCACGGTTCCACGATCTTCGGCGACAAGTATGGATCGCCGGACGGGATTTATGTGGATCCCAGCGGCCTGCTCTGGATTCAGACCGATGTGTCGACCTCGACGATCAATGCGGGTGCCTATGCCGGATTCGGCAACAATGTGATGGTGGCTGCGGATCCGGACTCCAGGGAGACCCGGCGGTTCCTGGTCGGGCCGAATCAGTGCGAAGTCACGGGTGTCTTTATGACGCCGGATCGTCGAACGATGTTCGTCGGCATCCAGCATCCGGGCGAGCGGCCGGACGACCTTCCCGCCGACCCCGCGAATCCGAAGCAGTTCAGTTCCTGGCCGGATGGTCCGGCCGGAGGACGTCCGCGCTCATCGCTGATCGTCGTCACGAAAGACGACGGCGGCAGGATCGGCAGTTAGACCCTTCCGTCCCATCTCCTCTCCCATGCGGCGTGCGCATCAGGCGCACGCCGCTTCTCTCACGCAACCGTTTCCGATATTTGTGGCCGTACGTGGATGAAGACATCGATTCGCTGATCGACGAGGACCGTACAGACGATCTGATCAAGGTCACTGGATTCCGATTCCCGTCCAGGCTGTGGGGACCGAGGCTTGGGAGATCTTGATTCTTCTGCGGTCGACAGGGGACAAGGCAGGAAGTTGCGGCCCATAGTCACGACTTCGATAGGTCAGGAGACGATAAGAAGCGGTGTGTGTGGTGAAAAGTCAGGAGAGCTGGAGCCTCTTCTTCTTCCACCGATCGCTTCCATAGATCGGGGTGCGGGGGTGCCTCGGGAGCGGGTCTCTCCGACGCGTCCGATTCTTGGCTATCAGCCGGTCGGTGATATCGCCGCAGTGGACGCAGCGGAGTGCCAACACTCTCGTTCCCCCCTCGCTCATAATCTCGGGCACTCTCAATCCGGCACAGCGAACGCATTGCGTATCGCTTACTTGGCGGGTATGGATTTTTGAAATTCTTGGCATGTTCCTCCAATAATCAGGTGCTGTTTATATGGGAGTGACCGGGGCTCGTCCCTTCTCCTGGCAGGAAGGGACGAGCGCGGGGGCCAGGTGCGTGAGAGGCGCAGCTGGGCTCCAATAATTATTCGTTGTTATGAATCGTGTCATGGCGTTAGTTATGGGCCGCTTTCTGTTCGACAGTTGTGAGACACGGCACACAGAATAGAGCGTCGGGTTGGACCTTCAGCCGCTCGTAGGGAATGTCTCCATGACAGTGGCGGCACTGTCCGTAGTCTTTCGTGCGCATGAGTTGCAGCGCGCGTTCGATGTGTCGAAGCCGTGCAAAGGTTCGCGCCTTCACCTGTATGGCGACGTCATGCTCGAGATCGGTCGAGGCCTGGTCGGCCGGGTCCGCATAGAGTTCTGCGACCGACTCGGCGGCAAGCGAGAGATTGGCGCTGGCGAGCAGCACCGCGCGCTGCCTGGAAAGTTCCCGCCAAAGATCGGCGCGACGAACGCTCAGAGGTGGAGCAGCGCGGCGGGCCACTCCGGTGGTTCCGCCCGGTTGTTTTCGTCGAGGAGCGATGGTGTGAGCCATTGGCTGTTCCCCTTTCCGGAATGAGTTGTACTAGATCAAAAGCACAGTTAGATCACGACGGCCTCAATTCTTGGTTACAGGAGTTCGGCCATCAGTGTGTTGGTGCTGTGAAAGGACGGAATGGGAGAGATGTAACTCGATTGCAATAGACTCTTGGTTCGTCTGTGATGTGCGTGAAGGTGTGAACGAACGCTAGGCTCGGGAATGCTTAGCGTGTTCAGCAGGTGAAACAATAGAGAGGAGAGGGAGTCTGGGTTTAGATGTGTATAAATCCGCGCGATAGCTCACTATGATGTCTGCGGCCTTACCGACAGGCGATAGACTCCCACTTCTGCGAACGCAGCTCGCGGTCGAAATAGACACGATAACCGACACAGCGTGACTGTCCCGATAAAAATTCGTACTCCCAGGATTCGACTCCACTCGACAGGCGTTTGAGCCTTTGGGGATAACCGAACCGGCGAGTCAGTTCATCTTGTGTCAACTGTCCAATGCCGGCTTCGAATTCCTCGACGCGGGGTGAATGGACGCAAGAACTGAGGGAAAGAAGGAACAGGCAGATTAGGCGGACTCTTAGGCGAGGCCTTGTCTCGCGATGTTGAGAGAATACACGCACGGAAATTACTTTGTCAGAGCCGGATCAGACAACTTGTAGCCCAGCGATTTTACCGACACAATCGCTTCATTTAGCGCAGGCAGTTTCTGCTTCAGGCGACGGATGTGCACATCCACGGTTCTTGTGGTGCCATAGTAGTCATAGCCCCATACGGAATTCAGCAATACATCGCGTGTAAGTACCCGACCGGGATTTCGCAATAGATGTTCCAGGAGCCCAAACTCTTTGGCCGTCAAACCGACTTCTTTCCCATCGACCATGACTTCATGGCGAGGGAGGTCCATCAGTAGTGAGCCGTAGTGGTAAGACGTTTGCTGGGTGTCGTTGGCCCGTCCAATCCGGCGAAACAAAGCTTTTGCCCTTGCGACGAGGTTTTTGGGGCTGAACGGCTTGGCGATATAGTCGTCGGCGCCGAGTTCGAGGCCGACAATGGTGTCGGACTCCTCGGCTTTGGCTGTTAACATGATAATGGGAAGAAGAGCGGTCTCCTGCTCGCTTCGGAGTTTCTTGCAGAGTTCCAATCCATCCATCTCGGGAAGCATGAGATCAAGGATGACCATGTCAGGATGCTCGCTCTTGGTGAGTCGTAGGCCTTCGTTTCCCGTTTTCGCATGGACGGTACGAAATCCTTCTTTCTCGAGGTAGATCTTCACCAACTGTGCAATGTCAGTCTCGTCTTCCACGATGAGAATTTTCTTTGCGGTCTGTGTAGACATAGTGTGCTGCCGGGTGAATATGCTCTCCGACGGTTCCTCTCCAGCGCTGTTCAGTGTTGCAGCATAATCCTCCAATGTTACAGGTGTATTAACTAAGCTCCAGTCAGAGCTCGGTGGAGGTGTAGCGCCGGGGTTCATGTCCGGATAACGGCACCAGCTGTGACACGGTGCGCATTCCCTCCTAAACGCCATGGCGAAAATGAAAAACTAAACGGGGCTTCCCTACCTTCTCGATCGTCGGCATCGGCGGAGAATCAAACTACGCTCTTTGTCGGTGAGGCTGGGGGGGGATGTGTCGGATTGGCGCGCGGAGGTTTTGTCGATCTCTTTGTCCGATGTTGTATCAACAGGTCTGAAGAAAGCGGCATTCGCCCTCATCTCGTCGCTGGCTCTTGTTGCCACGCCTTCGTGGTTTGCTCGATGAGGTCGAGGCGTCCTTTCAATGGGTCCGGTATGACGACTGGTCCATTGTCCATTGTGAACACCATCAAGTCGGATCGTTCAGGAGCGAACCTCGGCCACGCCGGCAAGTCGGCTCCGTTCGGATCGCCGTACTTTGCGAAGTTGGCGAAATAGGCGTTCATGGACCGTTCGGTCATCCGATCTCTTTCCGTGACGGCCTCGCCGTATCGGGCCATGAGTGTGCCGAAGACGAAGGGCAGTTCACTGGCATGCACCGCCCCGCGAATCTTGGAACGCAGTGAATCCGCTACGTAGCCGAAGCGGTAGAGCCAGACCGGCATTCCCGCTTGCGTCATCTGGGTGGCCACGAAGCGCGCGGGCTCGTGCATCGTCATGTCGATGCCCACGGCCGAGTAGATGTCGTTCGGCCTGAGCAGGCCGTTCGCGTGGTAGATTGCGCGCGCTCTTTTGGTGTTCTGGCCGAAGTATGACAGCGGGTCTGTTTTTGAGGGAGGAAACGCCATGGGAAGATCCTGGCTGGTCGTTCCGATCATCAACGGCACCGTGACCGCTTCCTTCCTGCGGAGCGCTTCTTCCGGGGAGGTCATAACGATCGACCCATCGACGATCGCACCTTTGGCATACGTCAGCGGAGCTGGGGTGGGTTTCATCAACCAGGAGATGTTGATGTCGCCGCAGATCTTCTCTGCGGGGAGGTCACGCAATGCGCTCAACGCGTAAGGTCCGGTATCGGTGATTCCCATGCTCTTCGCAAAGGTTACGCCGATCTGGTCGGCGGACGGGTCCTGCGGAGTTCCTCCGCTCAGCTTGAATCCCCCGAGCACATGTGCGCGCCCGTGCCCCGACATGACAATGGCCCGATGGAACAGTCCCTTGGTCTGCGGTGAGGTGAGCAGATGCATCACGGCATCGCCGCCCGCAGATTCACCGGCGAGGGTCACCTGGGTTGAATCCCCGGCGAACGCCGCGATGTTGCGCTGGACCCAGCGCAATGCCGCAATCTGGTCCATATACGCAAAGTTACCGACGGGACCCTCGTGTGCCGCAATCAGTGCGGGATGTGCGAAGAACCCGAACCGTCCGAGTCGATAATTAGCGCTGACCACGATGAGGCCCTGACGTGCGAACACACTGCCGTCATACAGCGGGGTCGAGGTGCCTCCACTCACGTAGGCGCCCCCATGGATCCAGACGAGGACCGGCAGTCGCTCCCCCGGCTTGATGTCTGCCGGGCGCCACACGTTCAGCACCAAGCAATCCTCAGAGGGGGAAGATGCAGCCGTCACGGCGGCGTTGGTTTCAATCGCCTGCATACAGTCATGCCCGAACGTCGTCGTCTTGCGCACCCCCGCCCAGGGCGTGACCGGTTGCGGCGCGCGCCAGCGTCGATTCCCTATCGGAGGCGCGGCGAACGGTACGCCTTTAAAGAACAGGACCTTGCGGGAGACCGTGCCTTCGATCTTTCCCCCTTCGATCGTGACGACCGTACGGTCCGACTGAATTGAGGGTTCCCCAAGGCTGGGTGTGGTGTGGTGCTGTGGTGATTGTGTGCAGGCACCACAGGCGAGGAGCAGGAGGATTGGCCATGCAAGATGTGCGGCGGCAAGCAGCCTCCCAGATACCCTTGTTGGAATCATGATCTCCTTTGAACCCTAGTCACCAAGAGTATGTTCACGATGTGAGGGCGTCCGGACCTTCTTCCCTGGGCGGATCCCTTTGCGTCCGCCAGCCGGCCTCGCCAAGCCTCCCCAATTGCGTCATGCCGGAGAATGACTGGTTGTGATTGATCGGTCATTATACGATCCCGAGCCAATCTCCATGTTAACGCTCTATTAAAGGTGCATTACAAATAGTTGCAAAAGGGCGAGGGAATACCATGGCCCCAGTCGGGGCGCTGCGATTATCCCTCTCCAGGGTGAGCGCTATGCGGGAACGGCTAGCGCCTAGCGTGTTCTGGTCGAGGACAACCGATTGGGCGAAAGAGACTGACTAGGTGGAAATCGTGGTGTTTGAGTGAGATGAAAGGGGTGGAGGTTGTGTAAGTGGTGCCGAGGGACAGAATCGAACTGTCGACACCAGCCTTTTCAGGGCTGTGCTCTACCAACTGAGCTACCTCGGCACGACACGGGGGCTCACTTCAGGAAAGTGGTGGACGATACCGCAGAAGCCGTGATTGGGTCAAGGCCAATTGACAGTATCGTACGATCTTTTCGCGAAAATGAAGGGGCAGCGACCGATGATTCAAGTCGCCGCCCCGTGAATGCCTGAGTCGTTATTTTGCGGCGACGATTTCCAGCAGTTCCACTTCAAAAATGAGCGTGGCGCCTGGCTTGATGGCGGGAGGTGATCCGCGATCTCCGTAGGCCAGATTGGCCGGGCAGACGAGGCGGCTCTTGCCACCGACCTTGATTTGCTGCACGCCTTCCGTCCAGCACTTAATCACCTGGTTTAGCGGGAAGGTGGCCGGCTCGCCGCGCTTCACGGAGCTGTCGAAGACGGTGCCGTCGAGCAGTGTGCCATGATAATGCACCTTGACGGTATCGGTCGGTTTTGGGGTGGCGCCGGTTCCTGGCTTGATCGTGGTGATGACGATTCCGGACTCTGTCTTTGTAGAGCCTTTTTCGGCTGCGGCTTTCGTCAAATAGGCAGCGCCGGATTTCTTTTCCGCGTCCGCAACCACGGCTGCCCGGGCTTGCTGGAGTTGCTGAATTTTCGGGCCGAATGTTTGGAGGTCGGCTTTTGGTGTGCGCTTCAAGGCTCCATCGGTGAGGCCGGACTTGACGAAATCCAACTCCGATTCGGACAGCGCGAAGGTGCCAAGCGATTGGCTGATAGCCAGGCCGAGGGCATACAACGTCTTTTGGTCATCATTGGTCGGCTCTCCCGATGCGGCAAACGCCGATGGGCTGCCCAGCAGGGCAATGGTTATGGCAAATGCTGCGAACATGCGCATGAGTCATCCTTTCTTGATGGTGGCGGTGAGAACGGTCGACGAATCTTACCTTACGATATGAAGGTGCTTCGCACAACTGGAAATAATTGAGCGGGGGAGCTGCAGGGGTGAATGGAGTCACTCTGCCGATGGGTTTGGTTAACGGCCGACGCGCTGGATGGCGGAGAGGGAGGGATTTGAACCCTCGGTAAGGATATTCTCCCTACGACGGTTTAGCAAACCGTTGCCTTCGGCCACTCGGCCACCTCTCCACGACCAGTTGCATAGGGGTCTGTCCGCAGGCGGGCAGAGTCGTCAGCGCGGTTACGTCGCTCACGAGCGGGCTGATATTACCTCAGCCGGTGCAAGAGGTACAAGTGAAAGGTCTCTGCCGTCGGGTTAAAAGTTTGGCAGGGTCATGCGGCGTTTCTGATGTCCCATTGAAGGCTTTGGATGTGACGTCTGGATTTGGCGAGAAACATGAAGGCTGCTGAGTAGAGGTGATGCGCCAGATGAGTCGTCTCGGCTGAGTGCATGCGGACCGTGGAGATGGCAGGTGCGGCTGCATCCTGCTCGATGGGTGTCTGTTCATCTGAGATAGGGGAGGGAGGAGCGGTGTAGCGAAGTTCGATGGTGCTTGGCCGAACGACTCCGCTCAGTGCGAGCAGGTGCAGGGCTTTTTTCTTTTGAATGCGTGTTTGCCGATAGTGAGCCCATCGTGTCAATGGCATGGATCTATTCTCCCGTGGTGCATAAGCTGCGTTGACGAGCAGTGCGCTACATCCAAAGCACTTTTCCAAAATCTTTATCGATGCCTCTGGGATGGTGGCAATGGGTGCATCGCGCAAAGAGTGTCGCGTCTTCCGGAGTAAGCGACGAGCGAAGGACGATTTGATAGATGTGTCCCCCGCAGGAGGTACAGGCTTTCCCTCGGATTTCTCGGCGAATGGCTCCGACCTTACCGACTTGTTTCTGCATGTGCTTCCTCCTTGTCCCGAGCTATTCCTGATGTCGTATCTGCTATGCGCAGGTGGTGTCAGGATAGGCGAGGCGGTGCGGACTGGAAATACCGTAGAGGTAGGAGTGCACCAACCGAAAGGGGGAGGTGGTCGAGAATTATGCGGTCCAAACAACGCTTGTCAGGTTATTTATTGTCTAGCTATATCAATTGGTTATTGATCGAATGGTAATGGTATGGATTGGATTGTGAGTAGGTCGAGTGTTGTCATGAGAGGTTGAGTGATCAGATGCAAAGGAGATGTGAATAGAGGCGAGGTAGTGAGGTTGTGACGGTCGGAATGGTCATATGGCGGAGGGGGCGAGATTTGAAGCCTCCACAGGGTCAGAGACTATAGGTTCCAATAGTTCCCCATCGGTCCAACCTCAATCACTTACATCAGAGTTGGAGATAGCCGATGAACCGGTCAAACCTGATCGGACAAGATAGTTCTGCCACAGTTTAGCCACAGGGATGGCTTGAAAGGCCGGAATGAAGCCCCTCCACATTGCCAGCGAGCCGAAGGATTTCTCTATCCCTCAGGACCTGATTACTCAAACGCTCGCGATTCTTGCGCGCAAACGAGTCGGCAAAACCTACACGGCTTCCGTAATCGCGGAAGAGTTTTGTAAGGCCAAGCTGCCGTTTGTGGTCCTCGATCCCACGGGGGCCTGGTGGGGGCTTCGGGCTTCGTCCGATGGCAAAGCGGCCGGCTATCCGGTCATCATCATTGGTGGGCCCCATGGTGATGTCCCGTTGGAGCCGACGGCCGGAAGGGTCATTGCGGATCTCGTCGTCGACCATCCGGGCTATTTCGTGATCGATCTCTCGCTCACCAATTCCAATGCCGAACAAGACCGGTTTGCGACCGACTTTGCCGAGCAGCTGTATCGACGAAAGAGCCGGCAGCCAGATCCGCTGCATCTCTTCATCGATGAGGCAGATAGCTTTGCGCCGCAACGGCCGTTTCCCGGCCAGCAACGTATGCTTGGGGCCTTCGAGGCGATCGTGCGCCGGGGCGGCATTCGCGGGATTGGCGTCACCATGATCACGCAGCGGCCGGCGATTCTGAATAAGAATGTACTCACGCAAACTGAGGTGCTGATCGCCTTACAGACGACGGGGCCGCAGGATCGTGCGGCCGTGCAGGAGTGGGTGAAGAGCCATGGCACCAAGGAGCAGCAAGAGACGTTCATGAACTCGCTGGCTGGACTCCAGAAGGGGCAGGCCTGGATCTGGTCACCGGCCTGGCTGAACGTCTTCAAGCTGGTAAAAATTCGCGCGCGTGCCACGTTCAACTCCTCAGCTACGCCGGAAGTGGGAACCGCTCAGCGTGTTCCGAGTATTCTGGCGCCAGTTGATCTGGAGGCCTTGAAGGGGCAGATGGCGGCGACAATCGAGAAGGCGAAGGCGGATGATCCGAAGGCGTTGAAGGCGAAGATTGCGCAGCTCGAGCGCGATCTCGCGGCCATTCATTCGGTACCAGCACCTCAGGCAAAAGTTGAGATTGTCGAAGTCCCGTTGATCAAAGATGCTGATTTGGATCGACTTGAGAAGGCTACGGCCGCGATCAGTGTAGCGGCGTCGCTGTTAGCTGATACGATTGGGAAATGGAAGCAGGCTGTCGGCGTCCGTCATGTGCCGGCAGAACAGAGACATCCGAGGGGTGAACGTCAGGAGATCAGGTCTGTGCAGATGTCTGCACAGGGGAATGTGGTGCTCGGGACTGGGGGGTTACGTCGGATGTTGATCGCACTGGCGCAGCGATCGCAAGGGCTTAGCGATCGACAGCTCGGGGTGCGTGCCGGCTTATCATCTTCGAGTGGATCCTTTGGAACCTATCTCGCGAAAGGACGGACCAACGGCTGGATTTCCGGGGAGCGAGGTTGTCTCTCCATTACCGAGGCGGGGTTGCAGGTCTTGGGAGTCTTTGACCCACTGCCAACCGGCAATGGGCTTCTCCGGTACTGGCTGAATGAGCTAGGCAACAGCGGCGCCGCTCGTATGCTTGAAGCTTTATCGGCAGTCTATCCAAGGGCCATGACGAAAGAAGAGCTCGGTGCCCAGGTGAACCTCTCGCACAGTAGCGGGTCCTTCGGGACCTATCTCAGCAGGCTCCGGACGCTGGAATTGATCGAAGGCCGGCAGGAGCTGAAGGCGAGCAGCGAATTTGTGTGCTAGGCCGTCACGATCGGTCGGGCATCTCAATCCGTCGTGTGGACCGGCGAACGGTGCTGAAGCTGAGTCTGCCAGGCCTTGGTGATCCCGCTCGACGCATAGGGGAGAGTGCCCGAGCCCCACGCGCCCACCGATGTTTCATCGGTTTCGCCTCGTGGTCAAAGGTAGCCAACAATCGGGAAAGAGCGCACACCTTCAGAAGTAGTTCGTGTTCCCCTTTATGATTTCCGCTTGCTTGAATGACGTGCAGACTATATCGATCAAAAGTATGCCGGTCTTTATCAATTCTGCAATCTTCTTTTGACATCTTCTTCTCACCTTGGAATTTAGCCTGAGCTGCGGTAGCCTTGTTTTTCAATTGCTTCGTTTATGGAGGGCGAATGTTGACTCGCATGGGATTTCCCTTGGTGATCGCCTTGGCGTGCTGCCTGATATCTTCACTCGTTCAAGCTGAGCCGAAAGTGATTGTTGCCGACGGGGTCTATGTCATGGGCGACGGTGAAACGCCAAGCTTTGGGGAAGCCATGGCGCTGCAGAAGGCAAAGCAGTCGGCCCTCGAACAAGCGGGGACCTACGTGCAGAGTTACACCCAAACCAAGGGCATGGATATCACCATTGATGAGATACGAACCGTCGCTGGCGGCGTGCTGCAGACCGATGTGCTGGAGAAAACCAGGATGCTGTTAAAGGACGGCGGCGAGCGTTTCACCACGAAGATCCGCGCCATCGTTTCAATAGACAGAATTGATGAGCTTGCGCGCCGTATCAAGGGAAGCAGTGCGGCCGTGGAGAATCGAGAGCTGCTAGAGAAGTACCAAAAGATTGATGAGACGCTCCTCCTCCTTCAGCGGGAGATAAGCCAATCGAAGAGTGATGCAGCTCGCGAAAACGCAATTGAGAAAATCAGGGATGTCGAGAAGCAGTTCAGGCAAGTGCGTTCGGTAGAGGCCTCTCTATTCAAGCGGATCTTATCCGGGAGCGATCTGCTGAGTCAGGCCAATAAGGCTCTGTCCGACCAATATAAGCGGAAAGAGACAGCGCGCCAACATCGCGAGATTCAGCATCACTCGCTGGAGCATGTCTTAGATTCGTTGCGGGGTGATGGATTCGGCGTGGAAATCGGGTCACCTGACGTCCTCGCCGAGCTTGAAACCCCTGACATGGTAACGCTTTCGTTCCCTGTTACGGTGGTCATTACGGACCGATTAAGGGAACTAGTCAAAGACCTCAAGAAGGCGCATGGCGGCGACATACCTTCGGAAGACGAGGAGCAGATTGAAGAGATCTTGGATAACGTCAGTGTGACTGTTCGGGTTCTCTTGAAGGGTGGTGGCGCGGTAAGCAGCGAATCACATCGGATACGTTTCAAGGGGTTGCGGTCCTATGACCTCGGCCATGTTCTTGTGAATCAGGCGTTCTTCAGTACCGTTGGCGTGCCAAGACAAGATATTGAGAAAGTCGATTCCGCCGAGGGGCATCTTGCGGTTGGCGTCAGAAACACGCACTAGGCATTAAGGCAGAAGGCTCCCGAAACAGTGCAGCAAGCACACCGGGGCACAGGCTAGCGAACTCCCTTCCGTTTCTCCCGGTGCTTCTTCAGCAAATCTCGCAAGCCTTCCTCTACCAGTTCATTGACATAGCGGTCTTCGTCGATCGAAACGTGCTGGATTTCCGCCATCAGCGCCTTATCCAGGCGTAAACCAAAGAGTTTTCTGGTTGGTTCTGCTTTTTTACTCTTCATGAATCGGAACCATACGGAAATCCGGCTATGCTGTCAATTTGATAGCTTGCTATCAAGTTATATGATTCGCTATATTGTCACAGGATGACGAAGGGGAGGTGGCTGATGGCGATGGTGAAAATGTTGATTCAAGTCCCGAAGGTAATTAAGGCGAAGCTCGATGCGTTGCGAAAGGAGGGGACGACGGCGAGCGGGTTGATCAGGCATCTCTTAGAAAAACATTTTCAGACTCAGGACAGGCGATAAGCCTAGAAAGAGAGGGATGGCTCTATGGCTACGACTCTGCCGATGTTGCCAGACGTGGCGCAATCGATCGAAGACATTTCCGGAAGTCTTGTGACCCAACTGAACAACTTGGAGGGGCTGTGCTCAATTCTTCGGCCTCTTGGGCGAATGGAGGGGAAGTGCACGATCGATCCAACGGACTTTACTCGAACCCTCGGGGTGATCGCTGATGGGCTCCAAAGCATTCGTGCCGGCGTCGAGCAAATAGAGAGCTTGGCAACTCCTAGTCCAATAGGTGCAGATGTCTGCACCTCACTCACGAAAGGACGGTGACAAATGGCAACGGCTCTTAGGGTTGTGAAAACTGAGAGTAAACCCAAGCGCGAACGGATTTCCGTGATCGAGACCGGGCCCAAAGAGGAATGGTTTGTTCAGAGTAAAACGATCCGGGGGAAAACGGTCTGGTTCATCCGCTTTGAAATCACTGGAATGCACCCGCGTTTATTTGGACCGTTTCCTTCAAAGCGACAAGGTCTCCTGTTTCTCGATGATGCTATCGGGGAATTGTTGGACAGTTTGTTTGAGGCGGATAACTGTTGCGAGAAGCGCATGGTGAAGGAAGAGTGTCAGAAAGTCTGGCTGCCAATCATTGAATATCCGTTGCTCACTCAGCGGCACTCAATAACTAAGGAAGGACGGTGAGTCATGGCAAAAGCACTGGCGATCGTGAAGACGGAGAATTCGAAGCCCACAACTAGAGAGCGCGAACGGATTGAATTTCTGGAGCGGCGGCCGGAGGCTGACTGGTTCGTTGCTAAGAAGACATCACGGGAAGGAATGAAATGGTATCTCCGCTTCACGATTACCGGATTATTTCCTCGCCTGTTTGGTCCCTTCTCATCGAAGCGGAAAGCCGTCCTGTTTCTCGATGCGGCCCATGACAAGCTGTGTGACTTCTGGACGGAGGTTGACGATGTCTGCGGACAGTATGCGAATCGTGGGGAGTTTGAGCGGGTCAATTGGGGTCCACTGATCGAGCATCCACTCGTCGCCAAGAAAGGACGGTGAGCTATGGATTATCCGATTTTATCGAAAGACTTGCTCAAGGGAGAGGAACTGCAGACCTTCGAGCACATTGCGAATGACCTGGAGCTGGCGTTGGTGACGGTCCAAGACGTGATCGATCGGAATTGTGACGGGGCTCCAGCGGAGGATAGCTACATCGGTGTGAATCTCGCGCTCTATGTACGGCATACCGAAGCCACGCTGATGAGGTTTCGGCAACTCCTGCATTCCGCCGAACAAAGTGACCGCAATCCTATGACCCTGACCAAATCGACCAGGAGGTAAGGAGGCTGTGAACGGATTCGACAGGCCAGCCCTCTGCCGGGTACGGGGGGCGATAGAAGCTCCGACGCTCACCAGCTTGAAGACGGCTGAGGAAGTGGCGGCTGCGGTCCGGATGAGTGCAGCCCGGCTGCGCGAGCTGGCCGAGGTCGACGTGATTCCCCATTTCCGCATCGATGGTGGTCCGCCGTTGTTCAGTCTCGCCGGGCTTAAAGACTATGTCCGGCGGTATCTTGTGACGGTCTGCCCGGGCGAACCCTTGCCGATCAATCTCCGGCCGGTGCTGCAGCAGCATCCGGCGGCGCCGACGATTCCGCGTGCCCTTGCGGAAGTGGAAGGACGCCTGTGTGAAGTCCCGCCCATCGAATGCCCGCCCTGCGTCTATTTTCTCGTGCGGGAACGAGAGATTACCTATGTCGGGCAGACTCGGAACTTGTTGAGTCGGTTGGGACAGCATCGGGACGACGGGAAATGCTGGGATCGCGTGTTGTTTCTGCCGGTGCCAGCCGATCGACTTCTTGAGGTTGAGTTGTCTTGGATAAAGACGCTGCAGCCGGCGTTGAACCAGGTCGGACGAAAGACCGCCTTGCCCACTGCTCCACGCCGGCGCAGGGCGACAGCTACCTGCCCGCCACAACCTAAACTTGCCTGAAAGGATGGTGTGTAATGACTCAATGCGAAGTCTTATACGAGGTCTGTTATTCGACCCCTGAATATGGATGGGAACCGATGGGGGTGATGCACGAATCCAGAGCGGAAGCAGAGCACGAGCTTCGAGAAAAGAAACCGTACTATCCAACAGCCTTTCTCGTGCGCGTGGTGATGACGCGGTGCGAGGAGAAATCCACCCATCGACATCTTCAAGCCGTGCAGGGTTGATTTTCTTTCAGTGTCAGAATACCGTTTCTTTTCTCACGGCCTATCGGAAATAGATTTGGAGGATATCGTGAAGCTCCCGCACTGGATTGAAGAGGACATCGAGAGCCTGCCCGCAAACTTTACCGGGCAGATCGTCTTAGAGGTTTGGTGTGGCGAGGTCACGCGGATCGACACCAAGACCAGCCGGCAGGCTCCAAAGGTGGGAGGGGCGAAGCAAGACGATCGGAGATAAGTTCTGAATAAGAAGACCGCTCGAGAGGAGGAGGTTCCTGTGGAGTCTAACGCCATCCAAGACATCCCAAGCATCCAGATGCTGCGTACTGAGGCCTTTCGGCTGGCCGAAACTGTGATCTAAACCGGAAGGGCTAAGCGTCGGCTGATCCCCGGCGTGATGGAGTCGTCCTCGCGGCTCCGGCCCTTCCCTACCCCACGCGAGGCCCCATGAGGAGGGGACTGTGCAGACTATTTCTATTCATCTTGAGGTACCCGACCAATCTTCAGAGAAAGATTTTATCAAGGCTGCTATCTGCGAGGCCCGCGGACAAGCTCGGCAATCGTGGCGGCAGAGAAATGAGCATGTCCAGAACAAGGGCGGCCGTCGAAAGCTTCAGGGGGCGGTACGGAAGGCTTGCAATGATATTTGGAAGGAATGGGGCGAAAAATTCCCAAGGCGAAATTCTACGGCGGCTGTGTTGGTTCAAGCGGTTACGCTTCGGGTCCCTGGAAAAGGCCGAGGCAAGGAGAAGCGTGAGGACCTTCGCACGATCGAGAAATATGTTCGGGAGTGGATTCGCTGCAACTTAACGATCGCGCAGGTTCCGGATAGTTGGCTAAGAAAACCGGCTGGCCAGAAACTTGTCCGGCAGCAGGCTTGGATTAGTGCAGTAGGCCTTCTTCTTCGCAACGATTTAGATCCTTCTCTAGTGAAGGAGTTGAACCAAGCTCTGGTTTCGTCAACGAACAAGCAGCTGGTAGACGGACTCATTGAGCAGCGGAACAGGTAAGCCGCTTCCTTCAGATTTCATCCCCCCAAAAACCTCAACATCGAGTTTTTCGCTCTTTCTGAAGTTACCTTCAGCAGATTATGGTCTCGCCATGCCTGACGAACTTCTCACCATTGGCGAAGCGGCCAAGCTTCTCGACCTGAGCACTCAACGCATCAGACAATTAGAATCCGACGGCGTCTTGTGTGCGCGCCGCACCCTAAGAGGCATGAGAATATTTGATCGCTCCGAGGTAGAGCGCCTTCTTCGCCTTCGCGAGGCACGCGTCAAATGAGTGACGAGCAGAAAGATGTTTTTGACTATTCAATGTCGGACGACTTTGTCTCCGAAACGCGCCTGGTACCTTATCGGACCGGATTTCGATCCCGCCATTGCGGGGGAAAGTTACCTCTTGGAAAGGTGAATGCGCTAAACGACCGTGACTTTAAGCGTTACATTCAGAATGGGTGTCGGTTCCTTGATCCGGAACAAGATCTGCGAGTTCAGCTCGCTGAACAGCGGGAAGCCAGCTGCGAGCAGTCGCGCCAAATCAAACAACTGCAGGAAGCCGTTCGCAGGACGCAGATTCAAATCGACCAGCTGCGTTCGTTGCTGCCCAAAGCTCTGCAGGCGCCTGTCTCAGATCCCAGTACTGCGGGTGCTGGATCGCATCCCGTGAGGGGGCTCAATGTCGCAAAACGCTGAGCTGGCCGACCTGGGAAACGGGTTCTCTGTGTACTGGCCAGGTCAGAATATTCGATTTTTGGCTGAGTACATTACCCGCCAACAGTCGGGCATCTTTGCTGAATTCACCGTTCTCGATGGCGAGAAAACCCTGTGCGAGGGACACCGGGTCAATTTGAACGGTGACAAGGCACGGGTTGCCAAGAAGGTTCATGAATACGATGGGCGATTCAAGCTCGCCGATTGGACCGTCCTCATTGAGTCGACGGCTGTGCTCGTCCTCCGGCGATATCGAGAAGGCGAGCCATTACGACTGCTCAATGCCGGGACGCCTGTTGAGGACTTAAGTTACCAGCTTAGTCCGCTCGTCTTCCATCGCAAGACGACGATTCTCTACGGCGACGGGGGCTTAGGAAAGAGCTCGCTCGCCCTGTTGTGCGGGATGCTGGTTTCTTCTGGTGAATCCCTCGCCGGTCTGAGCGCGGTGCCGGGTCGCGTGCTCTTTGTCGACTACGAAGATAGTTGGGACGTGCATGTGCGCCGAATGCGAGCGATTGCCGCATGCCATCCTCAGCTCAAAGCGGCGGACGTTCGCTATCAAGCCCATCACGAGCCGCTATGGAACATCGTCCCCATGCTCTTGCGGCGGGTCCAGACGGAGCAAATCACCTTCTTGATTCTCGATAGCCTCGCGGCCGCGACCTGTGGCGACTCCAGCGCAGAGGCTGCAACAAAGGCCTTCCGAGCGCTCCGTATGCTGAATCTAGGCGCACTGGTACTCGCGCATATCCCCAAGGCGACAGAGCAGCAGCAGGAGTCCGGCATTTACGGCAGCGTATTCTTCAAGAATTTTGCACGCAGCACGTGGGAGCTGAGAAGAGAGCAAGAGGTTGGAGCTGATGTATCGATCTTAGGGCTGTTCAATCGGAAGTCCAACCTGAGTCGGTTGCATTCTCCTCTGGGACTTACGGTGCGCCAGAATGGAACTAACTCCTCGATTCAGTACGAGCCATGCGATCTCGGCGAGACGATCGAGCTAGCGAAAGGGCTGCCAGTCGCCAGCCGTATTGTGAACTTTTTGGAGAAGGATGGAAGTCTGTACTCCGCCAAAGACATTGCGGAGGCCATTGAGATTCCCATCGGGACCGTTAAGACAACGTTGTCGCGCCACAACAAAATGAAGTGGCACAGCATCGGAGAAGGCAGGGAGACCAAGTGGTGCGTATTGAACCGTTAACAATGTCGTCAACACCGTTAGCACGCGCCCTAAGTCTCTGTCGCAGAAGGAGATTGATGTTTACGAAACCTGTTCACGATATGTCAGCCAGGCCATCGTTAACAAAGACCGTTAACAAGGGTTTTGCGTTAACAACCGTCAACACCGTCAATGCGCCGTTTAAGTCTTTGATTCTTCACGGAGTTGGTGTTGACGATGATTGTTGACGTTGCATCGTTAATTAACAACGCCCCCCTTTAGGGGGCGTGTTGTTAACGATGGAGATTTATGAAGAGGAACGAACGGAGCATACGGTGCGTATAACGGTCGATCTGTGCAGCAAGTCCTATCAGCGCCGGTTGAAGGAAAAGTCTATGCGTCCGGTGCTCTCCGCAAGCGAGGCCCGCGGTTCTGATATGCCGTGGCCCTCGCCGGGCGCGAGCGAGCTGTTTGTGCGCAGTCCGCTCGCGCCCACAATCACCAATCATGGTGCTGCCCCCTAATGCAGTCTTGTTCGAAAGGCGGTCCCATGGCGGCGGGAGACAGTCGGGGTTGAGCGGTTGTCTCCCGCCCATAAATTAACTCAACACATCAGGAGGAATGAAATGCGAATTGAGGACGTCAGTAAGTTGGATTGGACAACGGATGGAAATCTCCGCGCACTGGAGGGCAAAAAAGCCGCTCTGATCGAGCGTGAGACTCAGGGCCGCGCTCGTTTGGCAGAGCTAGAGAAAATCGTCCGTGAGGGTGAGACATCCCTCGTGCAAGTTCGCGCCGCGATTTTGCTCGATGAAGAAGCGGATGAAGCGGAGGATGACGTCCAACAACGGGTGTCATTGTGTCAGCAAGAAATGCAGGCTATTCGAGCTGACCTGCAAGCCACTCAACTTGCGAGAACAAAGCTGGAACCTACGATCGAGGCGGCCGCATCTGAAGCCAGACTGCGGGTTGCCCAGCTGTTACTGCAGCCTTGTCGGGAAACCGCTGAATCGCTACGGGCACTACTCAATAAAGCAATCGAACTCAATAACGTTTTGCATGCCATCCACCGACACGTGGTGAGGGATGGCATCGCACAGGAGCTATACGCGACTCCAGAACTCAAGCCACTCACAATGCTTTGCGCGTGGAATGAGCTCTCGCAGCCTAATGGAAACGTCGGCGGCGGGCTACAGTATTGGACCACCTACCTCGACAAGATCTTTGGTGAGCGCGGATAGGCTTCACGGCATACTCAATACCGACACTTCGAAACAAAGGGAGGCAACCATCATGAGGCGAGCAGCTCAAACATCGGTTCCCGTTCATCCTGCTAAGAGTCTAGCGCTGGAGTTGGACGCACAGGTGATTACCACTGTGATCGCAGGCAAGGCGAGATTGAAGTCTCATGCTTGGACTGATCAAGAGATCATGAAGATCGAATCTGAGGATCTCGCAAGGCTTGCTTATGAAACGAGTGAGATGCTTGCGATGGAGTTTCAAAGCGTTGGATCGTTCCTCAGTTACTGGCGGAGAGAACGCTCCCGCCATGGTCTCTCAAGCGAACCGACGAAGGAGACAATGAACCAGGCGGCTACGAAGAGTAGCGAGCAGGATCAAACCTTCAAGTAGGAATGGGATGGCTCCGCAGCTGTGCGTGCTGAGTTCAGAGACAGCTTCTCAACCTATGTCGCGTACAAGCGGGCAGAGGCACGCGGCGCCGTCCGGCTCGTCTGCAATGGGCAGGATAAGAGCGGAAAAATATTCACGGGTCCTTGGAACAGTAGCGCTTATGCGGGTAAGCGAAGCCGCACTTTCGAGCTAGTGACAGAGGTGAAATCAAGGTTGTCATAGGTTTATCACTCAACACCATCGTGAAACATGACTGACACAAAGACTTTTTCTAAACAGCAGATAGCAAAAATATTCAGAGTTTCCCGTTCGACCGTTTACGACTGGGAAATTTCCGGATGCCCGGTTATTCCGCCGGAGCGGCGAGGGTATCCGGCCCGGTTGGTCTTCGAGGATGTGCTGAATTGGCGGCTCGCCAAGCTTGACGCGGTTGGGGTCTCGGAAGCAGGACTGGCCTTAGAGGAACGACTAGCCCGAGAAAGGATGGTGCAATTTGTCTGAAAATCGCGAACTCGCGCTAGTGCTCAAGCTGGTGGCCGATCAGTTCCAGAGTGAGCTGAAGAAGAGCCAGGGGGCGTTGTCGGGCTTTAACAGTTTCATCAAGGATTGGAAAGTACAACTCGGCGCGGTTACCGGCGTGCTGGTGGCGCTCGCGAAGAGTACGGCGAACTTCGGTGAGGAGGCGCTCAAAGGGGCGCAGAAGGCCGGGCAGACCGTCGAGACGTTCACAGCGCTTTCCTATGCCGCCAAGCTCGCGGACATTGATCAGCAGCAGCTCATCGTCGGATTGAAATCCCTCTCGCAGAACATGGTGGAAGCGGCCCGGCAAACGGGCGATGGCGAAGCGGTGTTCCGGCGGCTGGGTGTCTCGGCGCTCGATGCGTCAGGAAAACTTCGGCCCACAGAGCAGGTGCTCTTGGACCTGGCGGACGTTTTTGCGAAATCGGCAGATGGTGCCGGGAAGACGGAAGCGGCGGTCAAGCTGTTCGGGAAAGCGGGGCTAGAGCTGGTTCCGTTTCTCAACCAAGGCAAGGCCGGCATCGCCGGACTGATGGAAGAAGCGAAGCGGTTGGGTGTGGTGCTGTCGACAGAAGACGCGCAGGCGGCGAGTGCGTTCAATGATGAAATCAAGCGGCTGGAATCCGCGACGCGCGGACTCACCTTGCAGCTGGGACAAGGCCTTTTGCCGACGATGACGAGCGGCCTCGAACTCTTCAGCAAGATGATCGCCAAGGTGCGCGAGCTGAATAGCGAAACGTCGAATGTGGGCCAGAATCTGAAGAACTGGTCTGATGCTTTCGGTCAGTCGCGCATGGGCCAGGGCATGATGGATACTTTTACGGCGCTGGGGCTCGGGCATCGCAAGGGCGAAGGCACGCTGCCGCGCGAGCAATTTTGGATGGACACGCTCAAGTCGATTGGTGGCCTTGGCGGACAGCTGCCTCCGGGAGGGGGAGTCTTGGCCTCTTCGGGCGGTGAAGATAAGCCGCCGATCTCAATGGGGCCGGATCTCAAGAAACTGCAGGATGATTATCGCCTCTACATCACCGGTCTGACGTCTGCGGGACAAGCGTACCTTGATAAACTGAAAAAGGATTATCACGACTATATCACTGGTTTGACCAGCATGGGGCAACAGTATCTCGACCGCCTCAAGGGGACCGGCGATGAGGCTGTGAAGCTGTTCCAGGAGCATCAGCAGCAGATCTCTAAGGAGCGTGATGTTCTGATTGAGAACGAGAAGGCCTGGATCAGCTATGGGGACACGCTCGGCGCATCCACCGAATTCATGTTGCAGCATCGACTGGATCTAGTTCGGCTGGAATTGGGGAAAGAGCTGAATTTGAACCAGGAGCAGGCCGGGCGGCTCTTGCTGGCCTGGCAGAACCATGATGATGAGCTGGCGCAGAGCGTCATCGGCCGATCAAGTAAAACGGAAGCTGAGCTGGAAACTATTCAGCTACGCACGCTGCAAAAATCGAAGACCGTGATCAACGAGCTCTCCGGAGATTTCTTCGACGGCTGGGCGGCGGGCATGCGGAACTATGTGCGCGATACGCAGTCGGGCTTCGGCATGGCGGCTGATATGGCTCGCCGGTCCATTCAATCCATCGAGCAGGCCTCGGGCCGGTTCTTCTTTGATGCGATGGAAGGCCGGATCACGCGCTTGAAAGATGTGATGGCGTCCTTCCTCGACTTTACGAAACAGATCGTGAGCCAGCTGGCCGGGCAAGCCATCACGCGGCAGATCGCCGGGGCGATCGCGGGCGGATTTCCGAATCTGTTCGGATCGTCCGGCGTGAATACAAACTTTTCCGGAGATCTGTTCAAGCCGCTCGGTGCGGCGAGCGGTGGCCTGGTGCAGCGCTTTGCGCGGGGCGGCCCGGTGTTGGGGAATGGGAATCTCGATACCGTCCCGGCGCTGTTGACGCCCGGAGAATTTGTGCTCTCGCGCCGCGATGTCAAAGACATCAAGTCAGGTCTGGGTGGCGGCGGCATCATTATTAACACCTACAACACATCTTCGGCTCAGGTTGAGCATCAGGTGTCTCAGGGGGCTAATGGGGTTACTGTGATCACGCAGACGATTAAAAACGTGGTAGCTGGCATGGTGCAGTCTGGGGGGCTCGATCGTCAGCTAGGGGTGCGCTACGGGGTCACTCCGACTCCGGGACGGCGATGATTATTCAATGCAATATAGACTGTCTTGTTCGGGTGAATGATGAAAATGAGATTGTCTTCAAGGACCAGGAGCCGATCGTGTTGCCCGCTCTGTATGCGGTTCCAGTTCTGATCAAGCATCATGAGAACGTAGAAGTTATATCATCGGTTGTCCCGGCCCCAAGTTGTGAGGTGGTTTGGACGGATGCGCGAGGGAATAGCCGGTTGGGCCATGTGCTTTACAGGGTTTCGTATTTGGATGAACTGTGGTTGTTAATTCAAACAGATGGTGTTGGTCGACTGGTCCGCAGCTCAGACATTATCGGAGTTAATCCTAAACCTCTTTTTCGGTTAGCCTGTACCGCGATGGAAGCTATAGGCACTCAGGAGGCTGAGCGCATGGCCGCCAATATTGTCATGACGCTCTTAGATCTGGATCCCACCAGCTAAACTGCCAAGCAGTGAGTTGAGTCAGGTGGGAAGTAGCATGGAGGGTGCACAGCATGGATGAAAATAAAGAAGTGGTAGTTACCCCATCTTCAATACTGCTTCCTCAGAAAACGGTCAATCTCATGGCTTGTCCCCGGCCGTTCTCGACCAAGCGCATCGAGCGCGAGCTGCCCGAAGGCTCGACGATTGCCGACATGATGCGGGAGATTGGGCTCAATCCGGATCACCTCTTTGCCCGCGTCTTCATCGATGACCGCCTCATTCTCAAGGCAGAGTGGGAATTCGCCACGCCCAAGGCCAGTCAACTGGTCACGGTGCGGGTGATTCCGACAGGCGGGGGTGGTGGTGGGAAAGATGCCTTGCGGATCGTAGCGATGATCGGCGTGGTGGCGGCGTCCATCTTTACAGCGGGTGCGGCTGGCGCGGCAGTGGGTAGCTTCCTTGGCGTCAGTGCAGCGACCGGTGGAGCCCTCGCCGGAGCATCCGTTTCAATCTTTGGGAGTCTTCAAGCCAATACATTGTTACCAGCGAGACAGTCATGAGCGAACTGCCCATCAGGTCGCCCCTTCAAATTGATCTGCAGACGGAAAGCGAGCCACAGCTTTCATTCGCTGGGGTGCCCATCAGTGGCCCCGTAGATACGGTCCCGCAAGAAGGTCTCGTGCGTGATTGGCTCCAAGAGTTAGGCCTTCCTAAAGATTGGGAACAGCTCGAGCACCTGGCAAAACCGAGAGGATTCGCCAATCGCTTCGCCCGAATTATCGTGGTGGATGAAAGTCCCACACGATTTCCCGGGAGCTGGCGGTTCCGGCCGGCAGAGATTGCCTTCCGACAAGGCGGCTATCAGCTCACGCTGGCGCATCTCGGATTCGTGATCGGACAGTGTGATCTCCTATTCCTAAAACCGGCTGGCGCGGTTCCTGAAGCTGAGGGGATGTGTCTTGTGGCCTCGGCGTCGTTCTATGATTCTGACCTTGCTACGGCGGCCTGGCGCGGCGTCAAGGCGAACATTTTCACCCATGTTAGTGCGATCGTGGTGAGGCCTCTGGAAATGCCCCGAGGCGGGGGGGGAATTGATCGAGATCGCCCTGGTTGACTCTCCAGGCCGTCCTGGCGCGCGAGTCCTGAAGCATTGGGAAGCATAGATTTTATCGCCAGTCTGGTTCTTCAGATTGCCAGCAATAACCATGTAGTTGATCTGATTGGAAGAGAACGAGGAAGCGCATGCTGGGGTGCCAATCGCTCATTGCCGAGCTCGAACAAAGCATTCTGGCATTAGCCTCGGATGAGTGCCCGGTGCTGCTCGGTGAGCTGGAGCGCCTTAAAGCGATAGCCTGGGCGAAGGCCTTGAATCCTGTACCTTTAATTTCTTCGAAGGTGCCGGAGGTTCAGGACCGCTACTTGACCGTTCCGGAAGTAGTTCAGCGGTTTGGCGTAACGGAGAAATGGCTCTATCGACATAAAGCGCAGATGCCCCATAGCCAACCGTCTAGAAAAGTCTTGTTGTTCCCTGGGCGAGCGATCGAGCGATGGTTTGCCACTCGAAAAAGTTGATCGTGTCACTACCGCCCGAGTATAGTCCCGCTCAAAAGAGGAGTAGAGTGAACCTATGAAGCGCCGCGGTCTCGGAATGGTATTCCAACGAGGGGCGGTCTGGTGGATTCAATACCACTGGCGCGGAAAGCGATATCGAGAGACCTCCGAGTCAACCAATCGACAGGCTGCCGTCAATCTGTTACGGACAAGGCTTGGCGAAATGGGCAAGGGGCAGTTGCGAGGGCCTGAGTGTGACAAGACAACCTTTGGCGATTTGCTCCAAATTCTTCGTGATGACTACGCCATCAATCAGCGGCGGTCCGTGGGTCGACTCAATACATCGGTAAAGTCGCTCGATCCATTCTTCAAGCATTTACGGGCCAGCGATATCACCCTCGATCGTTTGAACCGGTACGTGGCTGAACGACTCGCCAAGCACGCCGCTCCCGCGACCGTGAAGCTCGATCTCACCTATCTTCATCGCGCGTTTCGGCTGGCTGAGCGGGCAGGAAAAGCGATCTGCCCGCCATTCCCCCAGATCGCGGTCCAGAATGTTCGCAAGGGGTTTTTTGCCCGGGCCGATTTTGAGGCGGTGCGGTCCCACTTGCCAGAACCCTTCAAGGGCCCCATCACGTTTGCCTATCTGACGGGCTGGCGTGTACCCAGTGAGATTCTCAGACTCCGATGGAATCAGGTCGATTTTCAGGCCGGGACGGTTCGCCTTGAGCCAGGCACGACAAAGAACGATGAAGGCCGCATGTTTCCCTTCGCAGTGCTTCCGGAGCTCGCTCAGGTCTTACGGGCTCAGTGGGATAAGACATTTGAGCTGGAGCTGGCAGCCGGCCACAGTATCCCGTGGGTATTCCATTGGAGCGATCGAGGCATATTCAAGGAAATCCATCCCAAGGTGCTGTATCGGCGCTGGGGAGAAGCTTGTCAGAAAGCTGGGGTGCCGGAACGGATACCGCATGATTTCAGGCGAACGGCAGTCCGGAACCTGGAACGGGCGGGGGTGCCTCGTTCAGTGGCGATGAAATTGACGGGGCACAAGACCGAGGCCGTCTATAGGCGCTATGCGATCGTTTGTGAGGCCGATTTGAGTGAGGGGCTGAAAAAGCTGGCTCAATTCGAGAGAACTCAAAAGGAAAAGCTGCAATCCTGCGGGACCGTCACTGACTTAAGCCACAGTTTGGCCACAATTCCTGAGACAAATATGCAAAATACGCGGGAAACTATGGCGGAGGGGGCGAGATTTGAACTCGCGGATAGGTTGCCCCATCTCCAGTTTTCAAGACTGGCACGTTCGGCCGCTCCGTCACCCCTCCGAGCCGTAAGAAGATATGTGGCACTACTTTCTGATGCAGTCAAGCCCTCCCATATAGGGGCGGAGCGGCGCAGGAACGACAATGCTCCCATCCGCTTGCTGGTAGTTTTCCAAAATCGCGAGCAGCGTCCGGCCCACTGCGAGACCGGATCCGTTCAAGGTGTGGACAAACTCTGTCTTGGAGTCTTTCTTATTGCCCTTGGTGCGATAGCGGATATTGGCGCGGCGAGCCTGAAACGCGTCAAAGTTGCTGCAGGAGGAGATTTCACGGAAGTGTTGCTGTGAGGGGAGCCAGACTTCGATGTCGTACGTTTTGGCTGCTGAAAACCCCATATCTCCGGCGCAGAGTGTTACAACGCGATAGGGTAATCCTAATCCCTGCAAGATGCTTTCTGCGTGACCGGTGAGGCGTTCAAGCTCAGCTTGCGACTGGTCCGGAGGACAGAACGAGACCAGTTCGACTTTGTTGAACTGGTGTAGTCTGATTAAGCCCCGGGTATCTTTCCCATAGGACCCGGCTTCGCGGCGGAAGCAGGGCGTATAGGCGGTGTAGCGGATGGGCAATACTTCTTCGTCCAGCAATTCATCCCGGTGGAGATTTGTGAGCGGCACTTCAGCTGTCGGGATGAGAAAATAGTCTTCGTCCTTCAGCCGGAATAGATCTTCTTCAAACTTAGGCAGTTGCCCCGTGCCGGTCATCGTTGCCCGATTGACCAGCAGCGGAGGGAGCACTTCCCGATACCCGTGCTGCGTCGTATGTCGGTCCAGCATGTAGTTGATGAGCGCGCGCTCAAGCTGGGCTCCGGCACCGGTCATGACGGCAAAGCGGGCACCGGCAAGCTTGGATGCCCGGTCGAAATCGAGAATGCCCAAAGCTTCACCGAGTTCCCAATGGGGCTTCGCCGAAAAATCGAAGGAGGGGCGGGTCCCCCATTGACGGATCTCGACATTCTCCGAGGCATCCTGTCCGGCCGGCACCGATTCATGTGGCACGTTGGGAATGCGCAAATTCAGATCGCCGAGAGACTCCTCAACGCCGCGTAGAGTGCCTTCAATCTCACGAATGCGATCGCCGAGCTGCTTCATTGAGGTCATGGCATCGTCAGCCGATTCTTTGGCCCGCTTTAACCGGGCAACCTCGTCAGAGCCTTTTTTGAGATCGCTCCGAAGCTGTTCCACCTGCATGGTCAGATTGCGGCGCTCCTCGACCAGCGTCTTCATGGTATCCCAGGGGACGTCGGTTCCCCGGCGGCCGAGGCGCTGGCGGATTGAGTCGAGATGGTCCCGTAGCTGGCGTAAATCGTACACGTGGTACTCCTCAGAAAGTTTGAGGAATCTAGCATCGGGTTTAGACAGAGTCAACGAAACGGATGATGTAACGTGCGGTGCAGCTGTGGAGTCGATTCCCGTGGATTGACAATCGCTATCCGTGTCGCCACGATAACACTATGCGTATGGTCTCCAATCCTCCAAATCCATTTGAATCGTCTCATCGTGAATTGCTCGAGCCTGCCCCCACGGCAATAGTGGAGGTCTTTCACGACGCGAGCCGGGAGATTCTGAGTCGCAATGACAGCCCCGATCTGCCCTTTCGCTGGAGCGTCAATCCCTATCGCGGCTGTTTCCATGGTTGTGCCTATTGCTATGCGCGTCCTTCGCACGAGTATTGGGGATTCGGAGCAGGAACCGATTTTGAGTCCAAACTGGTGGTGAAGGAGGAGGCGGCAACTCTGTTGCGTCAGGCATTTGAGCGTTCGTCCTGGAAGGGCGAGCTGATCGTGTTTTCCGGAAATACCGATTGCTATCAGCCCCTGGAAGCTTCCTATGGGTTAACGCGAGCTTGTTTGGCGGTGTGTGCGGATTTTCGGAATCCGGTGGGGATTATTACGAAGGGCGCATTGGTGCTCCGTGATCTGGATGTGTTAACGAGGCTGCGTCAGCAATCCTGGATACGGGTCTACTTCAGCATTCCGTTTGCCGATGATGCCGTAGCCAGAAAGATGGAGCCGCATGCTCCTTCCGTTGGGAAGCGGTTTGAGGTCATGAAGGCGCTTTCTGATGCGGGGATTTCGACCGGCCTTTCAATCGCACCGGTGATTCCGGGTCTGAATGATGAGGCGATGCCCGAGCTGCTTGAGCGGGCCCGGGCTGCCGGCGCACGCACGGCGACGTTCAGCTTGTTGCGGCTCTCCGGTAGCGTCGAGCCCGTTTTTCTGGAACGAATCAAAGAAGCATTCCCGGACCGGTTCGCGAAAATCACCAATCGACTTCGCGAGGTGCGAGGGGGGCGGATTTCCGAATCAGCGTTCTTCGATCGCCACCATGGAACGGGAACCTATTGGCAGATGATCGAGCAGTTGTTTGAGGTGGCCAGTCGCCGGGCTGGCTTTGACCATGATGTTGAGGATGTGATCCCTGAGACCTTCCGGCGACCCGGCGGGGCGCAGACTACTTTGTTCGACCAAGAGGAGGAAGGATGAAGCACAATCCCGGGTTTCTGAAAATAGTGGACCAAGCCAGGGCACGCGTCAAGGAATGTACGGTGGCGGATGTACAGAGCCGCATGGCTCGCGGTGAGACGTTTCACTTCATCGACGTACGGGAAGACCATGAGTTTGCGAAGGATCGCGCCAAGGGGGCTTGTCATCTGGGCAAGGGGATTATCGAGCGTGATATTGAAACAATGATTCCTGGAAAGCAGGCAGCGATTGTGTTGTATTGCGGAGGCGGCTTTCGTTCAGTGTTGGCGGCGGACGCTCTGCAGCAGATGGGCTATACGAACGTGGTCTCGATGGATGGGGGAATCAAGGCTTGGAGAGAGGCCGGCTATCCGCTTGAAGCCGGACAGCCAGCCTAGCCCGAAAACGCTATTTGTTCACGCGGTCGAATTCTTTAATGACCTGGTCGGTAAGATCAACAGTGTCCTTATTGTAGATGACGATTTTCACGGTCTGTTCGCTCCCGCGGTCGACCACGATCGAGAAGCCTCCCTTCTCGGCCACCGTTTGTGTGGCTGAGCCGATACGCTTCATGTAGTCGTCGACGAGTTCTTTCTGCTTGCCCTGAAGTTCCTGATTAAATTCCTGCGCGCGCTTTTGGTAGTCCTGGATTCTCGTCCGGAACTGCGCTTCTTTGTCCTTCTTCTCGGCCTCGCTCAACTTGGCGAGCTGTTCTTTGAGCTGCTTTTCATAATTCCGCAATTCCTCTTCGTCCCGTGAGAGCAATTTTTGTCTCGTGGTGACGTATTCCTTGAGTCCATCGAGGGCTTTCTTGCCGGCTTTGGATTTCTCAAGGACCATCTGCGGGTCAACGACACCCATTTTGAAGGCGTCAGCCGCCTGCACGGACGTCGAGAGCGGTCCCAGCAGCAGAGAGAAGAGGGCGGTCACGATAATCGTCTGTACGACGGGGATGCGCATATGAACACTCCTTAGGCTAAGCATGACACGGATGTGCGAGTAAGCGTCGGTCAGAATAACGAGGCGATGAGGGCCTGTCAAGGCAGTGCGAAGGGGCTAGACGAAATAGCGACTGGTGTCGAATTGATGCTCCGTATTGTCGATGAGCCGCACGATGCTGTGACGATAGTCGCCGGATGCATCTTTGCTGGTGAGGTCCAGTTCCGGGCCGCTATCCATCAGGTTCCCTTCGGGATCGGCAATGACTTTCACCAGTGGTCGTTCGGCATCGGCTCGCTCGACCGCAGGTTTGAGGACGACGGCCAGCTCGTCGGTATTCAGCATGACGAGACTGCCGATAGGGACGATGCCGACGCAGTTGACGAATAGCTTCAAGAGCGTTGCGTCAAAACTTTTCCCCGACTTGCCGAACATGATGTTCAGCACCTTGGAGGGCGACATCGGTTCGCGCCGGTACACGCGTGAGGAGGTCATGGCGTCGTAACAGTCGGCAATCATCAGGATGCGACCGGTGAGCGACAGTTTCCAGGGCGTCTTCAACTTGGGATAGCCGGAGTAATCGAGATTCATGTGATGCTCGAATGAGGCGGCGGCCATGCGGGCAGGGAGATTGGTAATTCCACGCAACTCCGCGAGGCTCAGTACGCCTTCGGTCGGATGATTCCGCATCGCGACCCATTCTTCGTCGGAAAACTCGCCGGGCTTATTCAGGACTTCGAGGGGGATCGTCGATTTGCCCATGTCGTGAAACAGCGCGGCCAATCCGAGATCCGCCAGCGCAACCTTGGGATAGCCGGTGCGGTTGGCCAAGGCAATCGAGAGCAAGGAGACGTTGACCGAGTGGTTGTGCGTGTATTGATCGTGGCATCGCAGGGTGGTCAATCCCAAGAGGGTGGCCTCGTCCTGCATCATCAAGTCCACGATGTTCTGGATGGCTCGCTTCGCCTGCTTGAAGTTGACCGTGCCGCCATCCCGCACAGACTTCTCGAGCCCCCCGACGGCGCTCGCGGCTTTGGCGTAGGCATTCTTGGACTGGATCTTATGTTGAACTTTCGGGTCCGTGGTGGTCTCGCCGGGTTTCCCCGAACCGGATCCGGTATTGAGATCCTCGTGGAGCTCCAACTCGCGAGGATCCTCCAAGTCGATGCCGTTGACTTCGCGCGCTTTCAGCTCTTGCCGAAAGTCGTCCATGGATTTTGTGGTGGGATCCAAGCTGACGAAGAGATAAGCGAATTCCCGAAGGTCCTTCGATGCCACGGCGGAACCAAATGTCAGGCCGCCGATTTTCCACTTGTTCAGTGAATCGATGATGCTGCCGATGACGGCCATCTGTTGGGCGTTGACTTTCAGATGGCTTTCGCCGAGGAACAGGAAGTCGTTTTGCAACCGGAGGGTGACGGGCTGGTCGTGGGCCAGGGTTTGAATCAGCGTGAGCATGGTTTCAACGGGCTTGTCCAGCGCGGCGTTCGTCCGGCCATGAATTTTTGAGGTCTTGATGAGCGTGTTGAGTTGCGTAATCAGCTGGAAGCCCAGCATGACGAGTTGCTGGTCGAGAATGTCGCCGGCCTCGGATCCGTGGCCGATTTTCTGCGACAGAGATTTTTCGTGGGTCAGCAGCGGCTGAGTCTGGTCGTCCTTGGCGGCGGGCTGAACGAGCTTGAAGTCACTCACGGGGCGTCCTCATGTAACGTGGGTTGAGGCGTGCTTGCCTTGGACTGCTTCTGCAGTTGCGAGATCGCCATGGTGCAGGCCTGGCGAACCGCGGCGCTTCCTTTTTTCTTTCCGAGCTCTAAGGTGGCGATTGCAGCGGGGGTGGCCAGTTTTCCGAGGGCGTCGGCGGCCAGCACGGCACATTCCTCTTTCTTCTTCCTGTTGGTCCAGGCCCATTCGGTGAAGAGGCCCTGCCAATAGGGAATGGCTTCATCTCCGCAGGTGGCGCGGATCGCTTGGTACAGTCCGCGCTTTTCGCTCAATGGGCGTTCCAGAAATGTGTCGTCGGAGAGGATCGGGGTCCACTGGGGAAACGGAGCGGCATATTGTCCCGTAGCCAACAATTTCAATGCGGCGATACGAACAGTATCATCGGCATCGGACAGGCAGAGGATGAGTCTGGCGCCGTTGCCGTTAGGCCTGAGCAGACCGAATATCCGGATCGCTTCCTTGCGGACCTGCGCATCCGGATACCGCAGGAGTTTTTCAACCGCTTCGGTGAATATCGGATTGTTCCACTTGGCGACGATGGCCAGAAGATTTCTGACATAGACCGGTCGTCGGTCGGTAAGGCCGCGAATCAACGGTTCGGGGTGGTCTTTGGCTAAGGTTTGGAGCGTTTCCGCCACAATCGCCTGATGGGCGGCGTGCTCAAGGTTTGCCATCAGTGAGCAGAGGAGGGACACGGCGTCAGAGCCCATGAGAAGGAGCACGGTCGAGAGTCCTTCGGTGTTGGGGTTCGGCGTCCGATTCAGGTACGACTCGATGGCCTTGATGTGTTCCGGTTTGCCCAGGCCGGTCAGGAGGGTGGCCAGCTGTTGCTTATGGGCTTCGGCGATATCCGGACGGACTGCCTCGGTTTCGTGGAGGATGCTGAGGACGGATTCAAGTACGGCCCATTTCCCCGCTTGAAAGAGAGCTGTGATGACGTGGCCCCAGAGGGAGAAGAGTTTGGTCAGCAGGGCCGGAGATTGTTCCGACGCCAGAATCGCCGTGAGCACGTCCAGGATATAGGACGTACTGTCTTGCTGGTTTTCCTGTTCGATTTCTTTGGCCAGCGCGGCGAGTTCGGCTTCCGTGACCTCGTAGCCCACCAGGCCAGACTGGAATCGCGCTTTTTGCTGGGCAGCACTTTGGGTCTCGCTACTCCCGGATTGCGCGTTGTGCTTCTTGCGTTCTTGATCGAGCAGTTCCCGCAGGGTTGAGTCTGATGTCGTGAGAGGATCCAGCTTCAGGAAGGCGTCCGATCCTCCCGACGCTTTCGCGATTTCTTCCGCCGTCACCAGCGTCAGAGCGGCCATGTTTTTTTGCCAGAGGCGGGTGACGATGTCGTCGTCGTTCTCTTTGTCCTGGCTTGCCCAAAGGGCATCGAGGAAAAACGACAGGTCTTCCTGAGTCAATCCTTGATGGAGCACGAGTTCGCGGATACCGTCGGCGTAGAGTTTGAAGGCGAGATTCTCGCTGCCCCCCTCTTTTTCGGCCTGGTAGACGACCTCGTCTTTGCAGAGCAACTCCGAACGTGTGACGAGAAAGGTAAGTTTGGCGTAGGTGCCGAGATGATTGGAAAGCTCTTCGAAGAGCTGCTGGGAAAATTTCAGCGCTACCGGATTGCCGGCTCCGTAGGTGCGATTGGATTTGGCGGTCTTATCGAGAAGCTTTAAGACGCGCTTGACCGAGGCGACCTCAGGATCTTCCGTTCCCTTAGCCGCGACTGCGGCTGCCATCATCTCTTGTGCGGCCTTGAGATCAGACATAGTGATACACCTATCGGGAGGTCGAGAATTCGTCAAGGAAATCAGCATTCTCGACTAGCTGAACTCACGAAGGATTGTACGAGTGCCATGGCTTGTCAGACCTGTAGGCGGTCAGTACAATTGCTCCACGATGACCTCAATGCCGCCTGTTCGGATCATCTGCTTCGGTGATAGCCTGACCGCGGGGTTCCAATCTCCCACCAGAGAAAACCCTCAAGGCGGTTCCACGCCCTATGGAGAATCACTGCAAGAAAGAATCGGATCGGCCGGGCAAGTGTCTGTCAGCGGGATCTGCGGCGAACTCACGGGGGAAATGGTCATGCGATTCCGGAGGGATGTCCTGGCGCATGAACCCCAGTATGTTGTGATTTTAGGCGGAACGAACGACTTGGGGTGGAACGGCCCGACGCATGAAACCATGCGCAATCTAGTGAAGATGTACGAGCAGACCCTGGCTGCCGGAGGAGTGCCGGTGCCTGTAACGGTGCCGTCTTTGCGCGTCGAGGATGCAGGCAACAGTCGGGAAGGAATGGACTGGGTCGCCGGTCATTTAGAGCGGCGGTATGAGCTGAATGGGCTGATTCTCGACTATGGTCGAACGAAGAATCTCACCGCCGTCGATCTCTTCACCGCCACAGCTGAGCCTGAGACGAATCTGTTAGCCCGTGAATATTCTAACGATGGATTGCACCTCACCACCGCCGGCTATCGCCTCTTTGCCGATATCGTCTATCGACAAGTCCTTCAACCGGTCTTGCCAAAACCCTCGTAGCTCCGATGTTCTCACGCCTTCACCCGGTGACCGACGCAGATTTCGACCGGGTGGTCGAACGTGCCACGGTTCCGGTGCTCGTCGAGTTCTGGAAGCCGGGCTGCGGCCATTGCCAATCCTTGATGAAGGAATTGGAGCTGTTGCAGGATGAACTTGGAGAGAAAGTTCTGGTCCTCACCATGAACGTCGACGACAACTTTCAGATTCCAGCCGAGTTAGAAGTATTCTCGCTTCCGGCCCTTGCCCTCTATCGCAACGGATTGTTCGAGCGGTTCATCGGCGGGCTGGGGAAGAAGGCGGAAATCCTGCGGCAACTTCAGAACGGTTGAGAATGGCCTAGAGCGTCCGCCAGGAGCGGCCGTCGTTTTGAATGAGGCGGTCGGCTTCGACCGGTCCCCAGGTGCCGGCTTGGTACTCGGGGAGCCAGCGTTGGCCGGATTGCTGCCAGCCTTCGAGGATCTGAGTGATCCAGGCCCAGGAGGCTTCCACGGCGTCGCGCCGCATGAAGCGTGAGGCGTCGCCGGCCATCACGTCCAAGAGCAGCCGTTCATACGCCTCAGGCGACGGTCTGCCGAACACTTCTCCATATTTGAAATTCATCTCAACCGGGTGGGTCTGCGCTCGCGTCCCGGGCACGCGTGAGACGATGCGGAGCGACAACCCTTCTTCCGGCTGGATGCGGAGCGTCAGGACATTCGGTGCCTGTGGCGATAGCCCGTTGGCGTTGAAGAGAATTTGAGGAATGTCTTTGAACTGCACTGCCACTTCGCTTGCGCGGAGGGGCAACGCTTTCCCGGTGCGCAGGTAAAACGGCACGCCGGACCAGCGCCAGTTTTCGACGAAACATTTCACGGCGACATAGGTTTCCGTGGTCGAGGTAGGGTTCACGCCTTTCTCCCGACGATAGCCCGGCACTGGTTCGCCGTGGGCGGTTCCTTCGGTGTATTGCGCGCGCGCCGTAAAGGTTTCGACATCTTTGCCGGTGATGGGGCGCAGGCAGCGGAGCACTTCCATCTTGGCGTTGCGGACGACATCCGGGTCGAGCGAGTAGGGCGGCTCCATCGCGACCAGGCAGAGCAGTTGGAGTATGTGGTTTTGAACCATGTCGCGCAATGCGCCGGCTTCCTCGTAATAGCTGGCTCTGGTGCCGACGCCTTCGGCTTCGCTCACCGTGATCTGGACGTGGTCGATGTGCTGATGGTTCCAGATCGGTTCGAAAATGCTGTTGGCGAACCGCACGACCATCAGGTTCTGGACGGTTTCTTTGCCCAGGTAGTGGTCGATCCGGAAGATCTGCGACTCGTCGAACACGCGTCCGGTGACGGCATTGATCTCTTGGGCCGATTTCAAATCGCGTCCGACCGGTTTTTCGACAATAATGCGGGCATAAGACGTTTGCCCACCGGCCTTCGTTGCAAGGCCCGATGACGAGAGTCCTTCGCAGACTGGGGTGAACGAACTGGGTGGAATGCTGAGATAGAAGACGCGGTTGCCCGGTAACTGAAGCGTGCGCTCAAGTTCTTCGGCGCGGGCTTTCAGCTTGGCATAGGTATTCGGATCGTCATTTTCACCGGCCATGTAGAACAGGTGACTGGCAAAAGCGGTCCACGTATCTTCGATGAGCGCCTGGCGGGAGTGCTTCACCACACCGTCGCGCACGGTCGCGCGAAATTCTTCGTCGCTCATCGACTTGCGGCCGAGTCCGAGCACGACAAAGTTCGACGGCATCAACCCGTCCAGCAGCAGGTTGTAGAGCGCCGGGATCAACCGGCGTTTGGCGAGATCGCCCGATCCTCCGAAGATGACGAGTGTCGTCGGCTCGACGGGAGGGAGGGTCTCCTGCGACGGACTGATCTCAATGCGTGATTGTGATGTGGGCATTCAGGGCTCGCTCCTCGTGACGGGCGTTACCGCCGTACGGCGTGCCCGCCGAACGCGTTGCGGAGTGCGGCGAGCATCTTTTCCGCGAAGGACTGGTCCTGCCTGGAGCGGAAGCGCGTGAAGAGGGCCGTGGTGAGCGTGGGAACCGGCACGTCCTTTTCAATCGCATCCGCGATCATCCAGCGTCCCTCGCCGGAATCCTGTACGAAGCCTTTGAGTTTGTCGAGTCTGGGATCATCCTTCAGTGCGTCGACCGCCAGTTCCAGCAGCCACGAGCGCACCACGCTGCCGTGCATCCAGAGGTCGGCCACGCGGCCCAGGTCCAGGTTGTATTCACTCTTGGACATCAATTCGAATCCTTCGGCATAGCCCTGCATCATGCTGTATTCGATGCCGTTGTGCACCATTTTCACGTAGTGCCCCGCGCCTGGTCCGCCCACATGGGCCCAACCGTTTTCGGGGGCCAGTGTCGTGAAGAGCGGGGTGAGCCGTTTCACCGGGGCTTCTTCCCCACCGATCATCAGGCAGTAGCCGACCTTGAGCCCCCAAATCCCGCCGCTGGTGCCGGCGTCGACGTAATGGAGTTGCTTCTTCTTGAGGTCGGCGGCCCGACGAACGTCATCGTGAAACCGGGTGTTTCCGCCATCGACAATCGTGTCACCCGGCTGAAGCAAGGCGGCGACGGCTTGCACGGTTTCTTCGGTCGGCGCGCCCGATGGCACCATGACCCAGACGGTGCGCGGGGCGGTCAGTTTGCCGATCAGATCGGGGAGTGATGTGGCTGCCACGCAGCCTTGTCCCTCAGCCTGTTTGACGAGATCGGCCGAGCGATCGAAGACAACCACCCGGTGGTTGTCCCGCCGCAGCCGGGTGACCATGTTCATGCCCATTTTCCCGAGCCCGATAAATCCCAGTTCCATAACGACTCCTTGGCATCCGTGCCGAGAACGGACGTGAGCGGTGAATCGATGCATAACAGGAACGTGAGGGATCCGTTCCCATGTCCTGTGACGGTTCGAATTCTTGCAACTGCAGGGGGTCCCGGTCCGCTAGATAGAGGGTGCTAATCGATTCGAGCGGGATTCGGGACGTCCTTAAAGAGTAGATCGGCAATTTGCCGTCCAAAGTTGAGTCGTTCCGAAAGATTTGCGGTGAGGAGGAATCGAGCCGCCAGTTCCGCCAGGGCCGGTTCGCGGGAGGACATGAACCGGTGGATATCGACCGGGGCGGTCAGCCAGAACCCCCTGATCCGGAAGAATGCCATCGTGCATTCTTCAAAAAACAGCGTGAGCAGATAGTGGGCCAGGGCCGGCTTTTCAGTCACGTCCTGAGCCTTGCCCAGTAAGTGGAGGCATTCGGCCTTCAGACGGATTTGCTCGTTCATCGAGGCCGGAGTGGGGCCTTGTCGGAATCGCTGGTTGGCCTTTTCGATCAGCTTGGCGCTGATCCCGTCATGGTCGAAGAGAAGGCGGGCTTTCCGCAGCAGCGAGGGCAGGCGAGTGGAGTAGGCGAGTTCGTCTTCGAGCAGCTTATGGCCGAAGTAGCGAATATCCACGAGCCGCTCGCCGGCTCGCAAAATTTCGTGCCCTTCGCGATCACCCTTGACGAGGGCGATGAGATCGATATCGCTGTGGGGGGTGAGGGCGCGCCGCGCCCCGGAGCCCACCATGAGAATACCGACCAGGTCGCCTCCCCGGCGGCCGCGGATGTGTGTGAGCGCCATCTCGACGCTGTCATCGAATCCCGGCGGTTCAGGAATGGGCGGCTGCTCAGGCGGTTCAGGGACTTCAAGAAGCTCGGCGTTCAATTCTTCTCTGGTTGGGACCGGGGTGGAGAGGGGACTGTCCATCATGCTCCGGGGACCTGTTGAATGTGTTGCGGCAATGCGCTGAGCCATTGTTCGAAGGGCTGTTCGGCGTCAACGATGATTTCGAGTTTTCCGTTGTGCAGGCGGCGCACGACACCCGGGGTTTCCGGGGAAAGCGGGATCTCGACCCATTCCCGGTTGAGCCCCAGCGCGTCGGTCACTTCGAGAATGCGGCTGATCTGTTGGAACGACACCACCTGGAGGGTCATCGCGGCTCCTGTTGATCGATGGGGCGCATTGTATGTGTCGTTGAAAGGAGGTGTCAACGGACGCCGCGGTCAGCGGAGGACTCGGGCAAAGACTTCGGCGGCTTCGTCGATCTGTTTCGTTGAAATATTTAAATGGGTGACGGCGCGAAAGCTGCGGCCTCCGATCGCGTGGATGAGCACGCCGTGGTCCTTGAGTTGGGTCACGAGATCAGCCGGGGCCAGGCGATGGTCGGGGACATCGAAGATCACAATGTTGGTCTCGACATGTTGTGGCGCGATGCGTACGGCCGGAATCTGCTGCAAGGCACGCGCGAGTTTCTTGGCATGATCATGATCGTGCTTCAGTCGGGCGACATGATGCTCGAGCGCATGAATGCCGGCGGCCGCGAGGATGCCGGACTGGCGCATGGCCCCGCCGTACATGCGGCGGAAGCGGCGGGCGCGTTCGATTAGCGGGATATCGCTGGAGACCAGCAGGGAGCCGGCCGGCGCCCCGAGACCCTTGGAGAGGCAGAAGGACACCGTTTCAAAATGTTGTGCATAGGTAGCGGCCGGTAGAGTCGTCGCGGCGACGGCATTGAACAGTCGGGCGCCGTCGAGATGCATCGGGATTCCGTGCTTCGTCGCGATGGCGCGAATTTTTTCAATGGTCGACAGCGAATAGATGGTGCCACCGCCGCTGTTGTGTGTGTTTTCGATGCAGATGAGCCCCGTCGGAATGGAGTACGGGTCTGTGGGTCTGATCGCCGCTTCGACCTGTTCAGCCGTCATGATGCCGCGCTCGCCGACGACCCAATGCAACTGGACGCCCGCGAGGGCGCCGGCGGCGCCCTGTTCATACCGCACGATGTGCGACTTGCTCTCGACGATGACTTCCTGTCCCGGCTGAGTGTGCGCACGAATCGCCAACTGGTTGCCCATGGTGCCGGAGGGTACGAACAGCGCGGCGCGTTTGCCGAGCAAGGCGGCGGCCATGTCCTGCAGTCGATTGACGGTCGGGTCTTCCCCATAGACATCGTCCCCCACTTCGGCGCGCGCCATCGCTTTGCGCATGGCATCGGTGGGTTGGGTGACGGTGTCGCTGCGGAGATCGATCATGAGGCCTCCTGAGGCAGGATGCTGAAACAACCTGCCAGCGGCGTTCTCGCATCGCTCAGGTCCTCAACGTACTCCAGAAAGTACGCCTCGGTCCTTCGCTCGCTGCGGTCTTGCTGGACAGTCTGTTTGAGCATCCTGCTGATGAGCGTGTGAGTAGTAGATATCCCGCGCCCATTCTAGCAAATTTTTTCTCTTGCGGGAGAGGAGAGCGGTGGGGCACTGTCTGGAGACGAATCGGAAGGAGACTGTGTCGCAGTTGTCGATCTGGAAATGGGTGAAGGCCGAGCCGGAGGAGCGGGTGCCGCTGCTCTGGTCGTTTGTCTATTTCTTCTGCCTGTTGTGCGGCTACTACATGCTGCGGCCGGTGCGCGATGAGATGGCCATTGAAGGCGGCGTGCGGCACTTGCCCTGGATGATGACCGGGACGTTTCTCACGCTTCTCGTCGCCACGCCTCTGTTTGGATTCTTGTCGGCCCGGTTGCCGCGCGCGCGCCTGCTGTTGTCGGTCTATGGATTTTTCATCAGCCATCTGCTGCTGTTTTTTGCGGCGATGACGGCACAGTGGCATCCGGAGTGGATCGCCCGGGCGTTCTTCGTCTGGCTCTCGGTGTTCAATCTGTTCGTGGTGTCCGTGTTTTGGAGCTTCATGGCCGACGTGTTTGCCCCTGCGCAGGGCGTGCGGTTGTTCGGCGTGATTGCCGCGGGTGGGAGTACCGGCGCAATCATGGGTCCAATGATGGCAGCGGGAGTGACCTACGCGTTTTCCATTCCTGCTTTGATGCTGGTCTCGGCGGGATGGCTGGCGCTGTGCGGGGTCTGTATTGCTCGACTGGACCGGTGGGCCGCAGCCCACACCACTCGGGGGAAGATCGAGAGGGACGCCCCCTTGGGCGGCAGTATGTGGGCGGGGATTCGTGCGGTCGCGGCGTCTCCCTATCTCATGGGCATCTGTGCGTATCTCTTTCTTCTCACGATGTCGGCGACGGTGCTCTATATGGAGCAGACTGCTTTGGTGGGGCGTGAGATTCCTACGCCTGAAGCTCGGACTCGCCTGTTTGCCGGGATGGACCTGATTGTGAATGTGTTGACCTTCGTGATGCAGGTCTTGGTCACAAATCGACTGGTCCTCCGCTTTGGGCTAGGGGGGGCTCTACTCGTGCTTCCGGTCGTCACGGCCGTCGGCTTTGCCTCCATTGTAGTCAGTCCCGTACTGCCGGTCTTTCTGTCGCTTACGGTCGCGCGGCGGGTGGGGGAATATGCCATTGCCAAGCCGGCCCGTGAAGTGCTCTTTACCGTGTTAAATCGTGAGGACAAGTACAAAGCCAAGAACTTCATCGATACGGCCGTATCGCGAGGGGGCGATGCCTCGACCGGCTGGCTAGTGTCCGGGGTCAAAGCTCTGGGGGCGACGACTGGCATCCTGGCCGGCGTGCTGGTGCCGATGATGCTGCTCTGGGGCTGGATCGGCTGGAGACTGGGTCGACAAGAAGCTTCGTTGCAGCGCGGAGAGCCGACTGCACGGTAGAGGGTCGTCTTTACTCCCTAAAAAATCGCATGTTATAGTCGCACGCTTGCGCGAGGGTTCATTTCTCACGGGGGGTCACATGCCGGAAGTTCCCGTTAAGATGTACATCGATAAGTTGTTGAAATCATGCCGCGATGTGCAGCGTCCATTGGCGTTGCTTTCGGGCCCCGTGAAGGATCGCGCGCTGCGTGCCATGGCGGATCGGTTGGAAGCCGATGAGGAACAGATTTTTGCTGCGAACGTGTTGGATGTCGATGTCGTGGGGAAGACATTGCTTGGGGAAGGGTTACGGGGAGAGCGGGTAAAGGAAGCGGTCACGCGCGTGCGGATGATGCCGGATGATGTGAAGGAGCTGGCCGAGCGTCTTCGTCTCATCGCTGATTTGCCCGATCCGGTCGGTGCGGTGACCAAGCGGTGGGAGCGGCCTGACGGGTTACAAGTCAGCCGGGTCCGTGTGCCTATCGGGGTGGTCGGTGTGATTTCGGAAATGAAACCGTTGATCACCGTGGAGTCCTTGGCCCTCTGTCTCAAGTCCGGAAACGTGTGTGTCTTTCGTCCGGCGTTCGAATGGAATCGGACGCATCAGGCCATTGAATCGCGTATGCGTGAAGAGGCGGAGCGCGCAGGGATTCCCTCAGGCGCCTGGTTGTTGGTCGACCGGCCCGAGAAGGAAGTGGCGCTGGAAATCATGCGCGCCGGGAAGAGCGTGGATGCGATCGTGCCTCGCGGCGGGCCCGGCCTTCGCAAAGCCATGCATGAGCAGGCGAAGATGCCGATCCTCTGTTACGACTACGGGATCAGCCATGCCTACGTCGATGCGGACGTGGATATCCCGATCGCGCAGAACGTCGTCATCAATTCAAAGATTCAGCATGCGGCCTCCACGAACTCTATTGATACCCTGTTAGTGCAGCAGGGGATGGCGCGGCCGTTCTTGGCGGCCCTCATTCGCCGTCTGCTTGAAGAATATAAGATTCAGGTGATCGGCTGTCCGAAAACCGTGGCGCTCATGGGACAAATGGCGATGACCGGACATGAAGCGGTCACTCCGGCTACCGACGAAGACTGGGACCGGCAGTTCCAGTCACCAACCTTGGCGATCAAGATGGTGGCGGGGCTCGATGAGGCGCTGGCGCACATTGCCGACCATGGGCCTTGTCTGACGGCCGTGATTGCCACGTCTGACTATAATTCCGCGATGCGGTTTTCGCGCGAGGTGGATGCGACGGCCGTGATGGTCAACGCGTCCACGCGGCTCAATTCCGGAGACGGGTATGGCATGGGGCCGGACATCGGGCTGAATCTGTCCCGCGTACAGGCGAAAGGGCCGATCGGACTCGAACAGCTGACGAACGAAAAATATGTGGCGTTCGGCGTCGGGCAGTTGCGTCATCCGCATCCGGTGCCGGATACCTACGAAGATGCCATCATGCTGAAGCGCGCGTGATCGCCTGCTGAAAACGCGCTCCAGCTTCGTTCTCAGTCGCTCGACCCACTCGACGTAGCTAAGGACGTACGCCTCGTGGCTCTCCCTCCTTGCGGCCTTGCTGGAACACGTTTTGAGCAGGCTTTCTGCTGATCAGGTATGTCGATCGATTCTCTGCAGGATTCTCTTCATGCCCACCTCACCCACTGGGGCCTTCGATCGTTTTCGTCCGATGCGGACTACTTTGCCTGGCAGCGAGCGACGCTGTCGGCGGCGGATCTGAATCGGCTCACTGCGCAGGTCGAGCGGAAGCGCAGCGGCGATCGTCAGGACGAAATTGCTTTCTACGATCTGACGGCGGAAGCTCATATTCTTCCCGTCCTCTACAGCCAGCGCTATGAATACTTCATGGAGATCGGCTGCCGGGTGCTGCCTCGAATCGGCTCGGCAGCCACGGTCTTGGATTATGGATGCGGGGTGGGGATTCTCACCACGCTCTATGCGCGGTATTGTCCTGAGACGCAGTTTGTGGGGATCGATCGCTCGCCCGGGTCGATTGCCGTGGCGCAATCGAAAGTCAATGAGTTGGGGCTGACCAATATCCGCTTCGAGTGCCGTGATGTGGACGTGGAAGCGGTTCGCGGATCGTATGATCGGATCATCGCGACTCATGCGTTGGTTCAAGCTGAGCAAGATCCAGGAATGCCGAGTCGTGACTGGAAGACTTTTGAGCGGGTGCACGATGAACGGCAGCAGGATGCGTTTGAGCAGCGAATCGGTATCGATGTGCGGCTCGATCGGCTCAGTGCGGTGCTCAGTCCAGGTGGATGCATGGTCATCTTCGAGAAGACCCGCCAGCTTGCCCGGCTGGTGCCCTTTCAACGGGCGCTGGCTCGACGGGGTCTGCAATTGGTCGAGCCTCCTGAACCGATCCGGTATCGCCTTGTCGAGGAGGTTGCCGACGACGGGCCGTTCTATGTGGTGCAAAAGGGGAGTGCACGTCCTCTCGCATGGAACGAAGCGCCGGAACCTGACGAAGGCTTGCCGTTCAATCGAGGGATGCTTCAATCAGCCCCGCAAGATCCGCAAGATCAGGATCTGCCGCTATACGAAAATCATTGGCCGTCGGCGCAGCGGGCCTTGGAATCGCTCGCCGATCGTCTGGTACAGCAGGAAGAGACTCGCCAGGAGCCCGATGGTAGGCAACTGCATGTCGAGCGTGGTTCAGCGGAAGGGCTGGTCTATCTCTACTGTGCAAACACGTTTGATCAGCGGCAACTCATCCTGGTCGAGGAACGCCGCAAGGGCATGCTCGATTCGTACTATCGCGAGATTCTTGCTTCGTGAGTGCGGCTGCCGGGCGGGCATCGGGGCCGGTGAATGACGGGTGTTCCCCTGCGGTGTGGTTGGCGAATGCCATGGGGATTGCGTTAGAATGCCGACCTCCAAGGAGGGTGCATGGAACAGCCGGACATCGAGCAGTCATCTCACGAAGACCTCATTCACAAGTTGCATGAGCGGCCGCAGATTCCGTTGACGGAGTGGCTGCGGGTGCCGGCCCACGTGCACTACAAGGCGTTTCGGATGGCCGATCCTCCGACGCAGCGCCCGGCGAGCCGGGAAGAGTTTCGCCGTCTGGTTGAATCATTTCAGATGGCGCCGAACCATACGGTGTTGCGGGAGACGTTCGGCTATGCGGTGAAGGTCGCGGCCAACGGGGATCGCTTGATCGTCGTGTGGCAGGCGCATACAGAATATTACAGCTATCAATTGTGGCATTTGCCTGGAACGCCATGCAGTCAGCTGACGTTCGGACCGTTGACCTTTCCCGACTATCGGTTTTCGATTACCCCGCTGGGGACCGAGGTCTGCCGGTTGGATATTGTGCTGAGTGCCGATGCGATTCCCTCGCGTGATGAGTTACATCAGATTCTGCCGGGCCCGGTGGCCTATGGCAGCCGGATTTTCGACGACGAGACGACGGTGGTGACCAGTTTTACGCCCGATGAACATCGGCGGGAGCGGTATCTGGTGAGTGTCGGGTCCACACGCATTGATGTGTCGCACATCAAGAATATCGTGGACGCCGTGGTGAGGATCGAGACGTACTATCACTTGCTGCTTATGCAGAAACCGCTGTTTTCAGCCGCGATCGATTCGGTCTACAAGTTCGAGCAAGTCCATCTCAAGCAGCGGGAAATCATCACCGGGCATATCAGTCATGCTGACGCGCTGGCGTTGCAGCGGTGGTTGAACAGTTTGACGCAAGATCTGTTGAAGACCAATCGGCTGGCCGGGAAGCTCCATTTTGAATTGTCGGCGGCGGTGCCGTACGACAAGATCGTGCATGCCACCCTCGCGTCCATGGTCGAGCGGCCCTATGCTCCGCATCGGCCGCTGTCCGATTACATCCTGAGCGGTGTGACCGGCGTGGCGGACGGGTATCAGCAGTTGTTAAAGCGGATCGAGACGTTGAGCAGCGGGTTTGAGGGGATGATTGCCATCATCCGCACCCGTGTCGATTTGATGCTGGAATCTCAGAATCTGGCGTTGTTGATGAGTGTCGACAAGACGACGAAGAGCCAGGCAATCCTTCAGCATACCGTCGAAGGGCTGTCGGTGATCGTGATCGCATACTATCTCAGCGGACTTGCCGGATATATTTTTAAGGGCCTCCATGAAATGGGGTGGATGCATAACCCGAACGTAGTGTCTGCCGTGTTTGTCCCGGTTGCCGTCGGCCTTGCGTTCCTCATCACCACGCTGAGCCGGAAGTACCTTCATAAAAAGCTGCAGAGTGAGAAGCCTCACGCCTAATCGGTCGGGCCGGAGTTCAACGTGACGGGGCGTGAGTGGGGGCGCCGACGTGATGGTTGTCCGGTTCTAGTGCCGGTTTGCGGCGGCGGCCATTGACTCTATCCCTGTGGCCCTGTAGGGTGTGATTGACGTAGCGAGCCTCGTCGACTGTCCCATCTCTCGCGCCTCCCTCCTTGTTCGGTTTCTGCGCGTCTGATTCTCCGGTCTCCGCCGCTTTTACGCCGGTACTTCCGTTTCTAATGATCGAATGCGGTCGCGCATTGCGCCCGTCGTCTGTTTACTGCAGGTGCCGGGGTTGACTATCCATATACCAAGGGGGACCCGATGAATCAGGAACAGTTCGGACAATTCTGGTTGCAACTGAAGAAGCCGCTCAAGACAACATGGGGCAAGATCACAGACGAAGATCTCGTTGAGATCGCGGGTGATGTGGTGAAGTTCGGCAGCGTGCTCCAGAAGCGGTATGGGGAAGTGCAGAAAGAAGAAGTCAGCACCTGGGCGAATCGCCGCTATTCGACGTGGACCGGCAACTATATCGGTTACAAGGATCCTGAACCGAAGGCAGCAAGCTCCTAGGCTTAGTTGTCTCAGGAGTGAGTGGCTGTATCAGTCGTATGAGTCCTATCAAGCGGGGGTGAGTATCATGAAAAAGATCGTGATCAATACGAGTAATGAAGAGTTCTGTGTGAGCCATAAAGCGTTCATGCGTTTGCGCGAATTGGGACAAGTTGAAGCCCTGGGTGAGGCCAATCCTGGTGTCTATTGGCCGAATGCGGCCGCCGTTCGGGAGCCCAGCCTGAATCAGTGCGGTAGACTGATTCCGCGGGATGATCAGCATCTCGTGCGGGTCGTTGAGGAGCTGGCCTCCGAAGCGAACGGGCATTGTGCCGAGTTAAAGGTTGTGTCCATTCCTGACGATGTGAAATGGCAAATTCAGAATGTGGGTGGCCAGGAACGGATCAGCGAGGTCCATCGCACGTGGTGCTAAGCGGTAGGGTGTGCCAGCGTCCTCACGAGGGCATTGGTGTGCCTGTTTTTGTCATGTAGCAGAGCCTGAAGTAACGTGAATTGGAAGCGTGGGAATGATGAAAGACGATCTTCGGAAACCGATGCTGGAAAAGAAATCGCAGGCAACTCATGCGCCTTCTGTCTCGAGCCCGCAAGAGCTGACCTGCACTGAAGGGCAAATCGAGGATCTCCTTGCTGAAGGAGAAACCACTGAGTCGGAAGCAGACAATGCCGATGCCGATGAATCCATCGAGCGAACTCCGACGAACGCTGCTGAACGGAAATCCCCGCCCAGTTCTAAGTCCAACCGGAAGTAGGCGTAACGAACGCATCGGGTGATGCCGTCAGAAGTAAGGGCTGCTGCATTGACAGGATGCAGTTCGGCCGGTAGCCTGCGTCTACACCGGATTTCATCGAGAATATACCGTGACATCCCGTTGGCGTCTTCCTCAGCATGATTATTGGTCCACGCCGTTTGCCGAGTCGCTGTTGCGCCATCTTGATCTGTGTCCCGGCGCTACGGTGCTTGATGTGGCAGGAGGCCATGGGATTCCTGCGTTCTACGTGGCCGAGCGGGTTGGTTCCGGCGGGCAGGTGCTCAGTATCGATCTGAGTGCCGGCCAGGTCGCCCGGGCGCGATCGATTCAGGGCGCTCATCTTCCCTGGCTGCGATTTGAGTGTGTCGACCTGCGTGCGTTGCCGGCGGATCTTCCCGCCTATGATCGCATCACCGGCAATCTGTCCGTGATGTTCTTTCGTCCGAACCGCTTCGAAGTCATCCAAGGATTGGCGGCTCACCTGAATCCAGGCGGCCAGATGGTTCTGACCTTTCCATCCCTCGGCACTTTCGATTCTCTGTGGCGTCGGGTCGATCAGGAAATGGCGAGGCTGGGGTTGCTCACGGAGCGCCGACGTCTGGAAGCCTATATCGTGGAGCGGCCGTCTGCGGAGGAGGGGAGGGAATGGCTCGATGGAGCCGGCCTCCACCGCATTGAGGTGGCGGAGTATCCCCTGGAGGTTGCGACTGGTCCGGGCCAAGAGCTCTTGCATCATCCATTGTTGCGAGGCGGATTCCTCGACGACGTATTTGAATGTTTTGAAGATCAGTTATTGGCCGAACGCGTCATGACGCAGGTCTCGGAAGATCTCGACGGCGTGCTCCCGTTGATCGCGCAACGGTGCGTGCTCGCCGGTTGGAAGCCCGTTTCCTGAACGTGAATGGGCGGAGAGTCGTCGTCAGTTGTGACGACTAGCGTGCGGAAGAGGCCGCGGTCCTGAGCGATGAGGCAAGCCCTAGTTTTGACAGTGTGAAGATCAGCCACTTCGACGGGTCGAAATTGTACCACCGGGGGCCGTTACGGTAATCGTTTTGATGCGTGTGGTGGTAATTGTGGTACCCCTCGCCGAATGTCAGCAAGGATACCCACCAGCTGTCGCGGCTGGAATCTGCCTGACTATGCGGCTGACGTCCCCAGAGGTGGCAGACTGAGTTGATGCAAAAGGTTGAGTTGAGCACAGCAAAGGCGCGGCCGACGCCCGCGAGCAGAAAGCATCCCAGCCCGCCCATCCAGCCGTTGTAGAGAAAGCCCACGGCAAACGTCAGCCCCAGGCCTGAGAGCACGATCATCCAATAGTGGCGATGTTGCCACATGACAACCGAGTCCTGGCGCAAACGGGAGGCGTATTTGTCGTTGGCGTTCGCGTCTTTGTAAAACAACCATCCGCAGTGGCTGTACCAAAATCCCCTGGTCGCATTGTAAGGGTCAGCGTCCTGATCGCAGGCCGCATGGTGGCGGATATGGTCGGCCGCCCACTTCAGGGCAGAGTTTTCCAGTGCCCATCCGCCGGCTACTAAGAGCACGGCTTTCACCCAATTCGGGCATTCAAAGCTGCGGTGCGAGAGCAGCCGGTGGTACCCCACCGTAATCCCCAGCCCCGTGACCACATAGAGCACCCCGAACAGCGTCCAATCGACCCAGCTGTATCCGTAGAAATAACCGAAGGCCGGCACGCCGATCATGGCGACAGCCGTGACAATAGCGAAGAGCGCCGTTGTCAGATAGTTCGGAACGGCCGCGTGCGTTGCTGATGTTGGGGGATTGGTCATAAGGGGGGTTCCTCCTAAGGAGAGGGAGAAGGAGGAGCGCAATGACGCGCTCCTCCTTGCATCGACTGAACTAGAACCGGCCGCGCTTCTCGCCGCCGCCGCCGAAACGACCGCCGCCGCCGCCACCGCCGCCGGTGCGGGGTTCTTGGGGCTTGGCTTCGTTGACCGTCAACGGGCGTCCATCCATCTGTGAGCCGTTCAATGCAGTAATCGCTGCCTTGGCTTCTTCTGGGGTAGACATCTCGACGAAGCCGAAGCCCCGTGATTGTCCCGTAAACTTGTCCGCGATCACGCGCGCAGATTCGACTGTGCCGTGCGCGGCGAACAAGGTGGTGAGCTGTGATTCAGTTGCCGCATAAGGCAACCCGCCGACATAAAGTTTTGAACCCATGGGGGTTCCTCCTTCCGGAAAGTGACATTGTCTGGGACGCGAGAACAACTTCCCGAGGGGAAGGAGAGGGCCGAAGACGCTATTCAGTGAGGCGGCTTAGGTCAGGCTTCCGATCAGAATCTCGGTGAGAACAACATCGGTGATGGGCCGTTCGATCATTATATTCCAAGCGAGGCCCTCCGCGTGGAATGTTGAGAGACTAACACACCTCTATTGAAATAGCCACTTATCATGCGAGGGGGATTGAGCGCTCAGCCGGTGAACGCAATCGCGGGATCTTGAGGGCCGGCGACCATGCCGGCCAAGTCGGGGTCTTCCTGACTGCTCGAATGAGCCGAGACAGGTTTCTCAGTCTTTCGTTGAGCCCGGCGCGCTTCTTTGTTCTGTTGCCGCTCTTGTCTGGTCTGTTCACGATGGCGTTTTTTGATGGTCGTGCTCATGCTTTCCTCCCTGACGGATCGGTTTCACGCGCCACACACGAGTTATCAATAGCTTTCTTGGCCAAGGAAAAGGCTGCGGTCTTGGCATCCCATTCGGATTTATATCTCCCCAGCGGTGCGTCGACGGAGGTGCCCATGGTGGACTCGAGGAGTCCGGGAATCACGAAGCGACAGCGCCACGTTCCATTGGGCTGTTGTTCGGGCATGAGGAGAATCTTTTTGCCTTGCGAGTAGCAGGTCTCAGCCATCACGCCCTCCTCTTGGTAGGTGCTCGGCACCGATGCGTCGCGTTCGAACTCTGTGCTATGCCGATTTGATGAATCGATCTGCGCCGAGGATGCTGTGTAATCGTTCGGTGACGGAACGTCGATACGGCTCTTTCTGGCGGACCATAATCACCAGATTCTCACGATCAAGGAGAATGTTCAGGTCGTCTTGTGTGACGAGTTGCCGGGTCGAAGTTCCGATATTCATCCGGTACTGGGTCCTCCCATCCGGATTGCGCATCGCACCAGAAACCATTTCGGTTAACCCGTCAATCACTCCTTCGTGCCCTTCGAGGCGGTGTTTTACTCTGGTGCCATCAGGGATACGAACCCAATCTGATGCGAGGGGTTGAGCCGGCGAGGTGGGTTTCTGCGTCATACAGGAGTCTCCTTTGCGGACGCGGACTAGTGGCGTCCACGGGTTGGCCGATGAATGGGTGGTGCTCAGAGTTCCGGACGGAAGCACGATGCTGACTGCCGGACCGATCACGCGGAACGGAGTGAGTGGGGTCGGTGACGGAACAGATAGGAAGTATCGGACGTTTATTTATAAAGAAGTCTACCATGTCGCTGTTGACATAGCGAACTTCGTGCGAAGTTCCACCGCTCCTCTCAACGAGGAGCGGTGTTGAGGTTAGGACAGCGGTGCCGCCTTGGTGCTGTCTGGTTGTATCGAGGCTTTCAAATCTTCAATCGCCTTCGCCACGTCGGTTTCAGTCGACCCAAACCGATCTCCCATCACCTTGATCGCTTGTTTAATCGCGGTGGTCATCTTCGTAATCTGTTCTGCTGGTGTCATGCCGAATCTCCTAGGTTAATGTCAGCTGCATTCCAATTCGCTGCACTCAAAATTATTGAACCACTGCTGAGGGGGGGCCCGCCCAAATAAGATAGGGGGGTTTCTTTAGCGCGTCTGCGCGAGGAAAATGCCGGATGGCGTAGTCGTAGGCGTGCGCTTGTGCGCTTTGGCAGGTCGGCGCTGACAGATGGTTGGAAATGACTTGAAAGTCCGCGTGATCATCCTCTCCGATCTTGGCAGTATAGAGCGCGCAGGAAAACTCTCCGTCTCTCGAACATTGAGTGCTGATGACCAGGTGTGATCCATCCGGGAAAGTCATGAGGAGGTCAAGATTCGTTCTGCCCATAAGCCCTCCTATTGGTGGTACGGCTCCGCATCAGGCGGCGTGGGAGGCGTGGGGTGTGACGTAGAGGCGGAGGCATTGACCGTCTACGAGTGCCCCTTCAAGGGCGACGACAACTTTCAATGCCTGTTCGGCAGACGCCATTTCCACAAAACCGTAGCCGGCTGAGATGTCGGTGTTTTTGTGACGCACAATATAGGCGCGGGCGACGGTGCCGTATTTGTTAAACAGGTCGCGCAGTCCGTTATCCGATACGGCCTCGGTCAGCCCCCCTACATAAACGACACGCTTTCCCACAATCCCCCTGCGCAGTTCTTTTGAAACACTGAGACGGTTCGCTCAGCAGGCTAATATTGGTCGCGTGGTTCAAAATAGGCATAGATGAGCACCCCTGCCACGCTTGCCATATACAGCAGTGTGGCCGCTCCAAGGGGATTCTGTGTCAGCCAGTGCATGAGATGCTGCATCGGAATCATGATTCTCTGCCTCTCGACCTGTCGATGCGCCGGTTATTCGGTCGCGCCGCGACGTCTGGGTCGGCTCTCTGCCGGCCGGTTGTTTCTTCCCTGTGATTTGCTTTCTTGCGCCGTCACCCGCGAACGTGTGGCCGGTCCGAATCCTGAGCTGGCCAGTGAGGACACTTCCCTGCGTATGGTTTCGATGGAAGAGGACTGCTCGGTCAGCTTCGGATCGGTGAGTCCCAGGAGTTGCCACCGGATTTTCGGTTTCAACACGGCCCGGTTTTTCTTCTTGCCGGTCTTGCGACCTTTCCACACTGTCGAGATTTTCATGGCGTACTCCTTGTGCTGGGCTACGAGACGGTTCTCAGGATCATAAATCGTCGACGGTGCCGCTCCACGATTGGATGCCGGAAACCCCCATCGGGAGACAGCAAGACTGTCCCTCAGGAGATAGGGCGTAAGAGCGGTCAGGTTACAGGAACGATCGCGCAGAGACGGGAGTGAGGGGAGTAAAGCGCGCAACGGGAAATGGAGCTCGTACGGATTGTCACTCTAGCACGTGGTCGGGCCTGAGTCAAACTGTGTGGTGTGGGGAAAGATTGTAGAAACCGAACATGCGAGAGGTATTAGGGCTGCCGTGAGGGGCTGCTTCCCGCAGCCGATGCCGTTCGGAGCCCGCTGGCGAGCCCGAGCAGGTATAGTCCGTAAATGAGCCATTTTGACGGGTCAAAGTCGTACCACTTCGGTCCGTTGCGATAGTCGCTCGGATACATGTGATGGTAGTTGTGGTAGCCCTCTCCGAACGTAATCAACGAGACAAACCAGCTGTCGCGACTAGAATCCTTTGTCCCATGGGGTTGACGGCCCCAGATGTGGCAAATGGAATTGATGCAAAATGTGGAGTTCAGGACCGCAAAGGTTCTTCCCACGCCGGCGAGCAGAAAGCATCCGATTCCGCCGACCAGGCCATTCGCCATGAAGCCTATTACAAATGTCAGCGCCAGACCGCCAAGTACGATGAGCGCGTAGTATTTATGTTGCCAGATGGCCACCGGATCCTGCGCGACGCGGGAGGCATACTGCACGTCATCATACTTCCGCTCCGCGAAGAGCCAACCGCAATGGCTATGCCAGAATCCCAGCTTTGCGTTGTAGGGATCGCCTTCCTGATCGCATTGGGCATGATGGCGAAGATGGTCAGCGGTCCACTTGATGGCACTGTTTTGCAGCGCCCATGCACCTGCGATAAGCAGCGCGCCTTTCACCCAGTCGGGGCAATCAAAGCTGCGGTGTGACATGAGGCGATGATAGCCCACGGTGATACCGAGGCCGCTGATGAGGTAGAGGATGCCGAACAGAGCCCAGTCCAGCCATGAGTAATCGTAGAAGTAGGCATAGGTTGGTATCGCAAGGAGAGCCCCCACCACGATGGAGAGGAAGAGGACGACCGTCCAGCCGACATGGTAACGGCGAGCCAGACGCAGTGCCTGTATGTCCGTCGTCATTGGCTGTTTCTCGATAGAACCCACATTCATAATGCGTCTACGATAGCATAGATAGGCCGCGATGGCGAACGCTGGTATCGGGTCGGCATGCGGGCGCATCGGTGCCGGTTGGGTGCAAGAAGTTGACGCCTGAAGAGGCATGCTGTATGGTGTGCCTACATTGATCTCGCAGTAGTCCGGCGAATCACTGTTCAAACCATAACGGACTTCGCGATCGCATCGCGACCAGGTCCAGTTTGGAGCTGCATCGTTCCGGTGCTCTCTCCCCTCGGTTCTCTGATCCCGTCATAATGCGATCAAACTGAAAGGATAGTGGAGTGGATACGTTTGTTCACGAGAGTTTTCAGGGTCTCGGCTTGTCTGAGGCGATGTTGCAGGATCTTATTAAGGCCGGGTACACGGCACCAACCCCGATTCAGGTGCAAGCGATTCCGCCTGCGCTTGCCGGGCGAGATGTGATCGGGTGTGCGCAGACGGGCACAGGCAAGACCGCGGCGTTTGCCATTCCGATGATTGAGCGACTGGCGGCATTGCCGAAGGGGCAGCCGCAAGCGCTGATTTTAGCGCCTACCAGAGAATTGGCGTTACAGATTCTTGCCACGATCGATAAGCTCGGGCGTGGCCGTCGCATTTCCGCCACGGTGATTATGGGCGGCGCGGATATGCAGGCGCAGGTTCGCGGGCTCCGGCAACAGCCGGATATTCTGGTGGCGACTCCCGGTCGATTGCTCGATCATATGTGGAACGGCACGATCAACCTGGCTCCGATCAAGATCTTGGTGTTGGACGAGGCTGATCGCATGTTGGACATGGGATTTGCTCCGCAGATCAACCAGATCCTCGATGCGTTGCCGGTCGAACGGCAGACGTTGTTGTTCTCTGCCACATTGCCGGCCGACCTCACCAGGTTAGTCCAGGTCAGCGTACATAATGCTGTGCGTGTCATGGTGAGTCCGTCAGCCACGACGGCCGATGGCGTGACCCAGGCGTTGCATCACACCACCCACGACAGTAAGGCTTCCTTGTTGGTGTCGCTCCTCGGACAGGAGCAGGAAACGGTGTTGGTCTTCACCCGCACAAAACATCGAGCGGACAAGTTGGGCCGGGTGTTGGGGCAAGAGGGGCATAAAGTGGCCGTGCTCCATGGTGACAGGAGTCTCTCCCAGCGCCGTGCGGCCCTTGATGGATTTAAGCGCGGCACGTTTCGCATTCTGGTGGCAACGGATATTGCTGCACGAGGAATTGATGTGGCGAACATCGGGCACGTCATCAATTTTGACTTGCCGAATTGCCCGGAAGACTATGTGCATCGTATCGGCCGCACGGCTCGCATGAAAACGACCGGACGAGCCACAAGTTTCGTCACGTCGGAGGATGGTTTGCAGTTGCGGGCGATCGAGCAGTTGTTGGGACATGCCGTGCCGGTCGCAGCGGGGAGTGCACGGCCATCGTTGGATCCGCGCGGGCAGGGGCGTCCTGCGCAACGGCCAGCGCGGCCTGGTCAAGGGCGTCCGGCAGGGTTTCGCGAACGCAGGCCGATGAGCCATGGAACGCACAGACCGGCGCAGCCTATTCAAGGCGCCACAGGGAATTAGAGCGAGAGTGTGCAAATGGATCGCTCGTTGATCAATCTACTATTGGAAGGGAACGTCATGCCTGAGACGCAAAGCCTCCCGGTCAAGCCCAGCGCACCGTGGGTCAGAATTCCTGATGGAACCAAGGTGCGGTTGCGGACGGACAATCAGGAGGGTGTCATTGATGGGCTTACCGAACTCGTCACGGGGACCGGCCGGAATCCCGATGGCCGCACACAGTATCGCGTCAATCTCGGGGATCAAGCGAGGACGCTGGTCGTTGAGGATGATCTGCTGGTGTTAGTGGATGCGGAGGGCTTGGCGCTGATTCTGAAACAGAAAGTAGAGTTCCGTCGACTTGTGACCCAGCGGTTACGGGGGGCACTTGGCGACGATCGGTTTGTCCGTCCTGCCTAAGGAGCGGCGCGGGCCGTCTGTACGGCCCGCGCATGCTCCCGTGCTAATACAGGGGCGGCTGCGGCCCCCACTGCAATCCTTCCAAATCCGGATCTTCTCCTGCAGGAATTGACGTGCGGTCGTCTTTTTCACCTTTCCGCTGCGCACGCTTTTCTTCCTTTTCTTTCCGCTTCGTTTGAAGCGACTTCTCACGGTCGCGTTTCGCCATCGTTGTTTTTCCTGCGCGTGCGATAGTGTCCTCCTTGGTCGTCTCGTCAGTGAGATAGGGCTGGTATCGGCCGGGGCACAGACACGCAGCCGATTCTGTGTGGAGCCACCTAACTCACTCACGCAAACCGACATCTTGATAGGGTACGGCGTGAAGGAGAGCGATGTAGCTGCCTCTCGGAGATCGTGATGTACCGTACCACGATGCGGAGACTCAGTCAAAGCGGCATCTCGACCGACTAGGATGTATGTGGAAGAGTGTGTGGTGCCGGAGCGGACCGGAGACGAAGTTTGAAAATAACGCGGCGGCTTTTCTCTCGATCCACTCCGGTCGCAGGATCAGCGATGAGGTCTTGCCGTCCTCGGCCACTCGCCGATGTCAGCCGTTGGAAGCACGGTGAGACGGTTGGCTCTGTGCGGTCGATGACCTCGAGGCCCTTCGTCATCACGCGGAAGGAGCGTTCTTGGCTCAATCTCAAGTTCATCGCGTCGTCGCCGCGATCGTCGGTATGTCCTTCAATCACGACTGAGTCGACATGGGACTCAAGCGGCCCGCATACGAGGACGGCATAGCGTGGCATCATGTCGGTGAGAAATCGATCCGCCTGCGGCGTCAAGGTGCTTTTCCCAGACTCGAAATTGAGCAGATCTTCGGGGATGACGATCCTCATGAGCAGTGGATCATGCGGGTCGTTGTCCACGGAGAGTCCGAATTGCGCGAAGTGCTCGTAGAGCAAGGTTTGAACGTTGCTCGTGAGCGGCGTCGCGGGGGCGGCGACGGTAGTTTGGGGAGGTGTTGGTGTGTCGGTCGGAGCGTCCTGGGCTGCTTGTGGTGCGAGTGAGGCTGCAAGGAGTAGGACGAAAATAATGGCGAGTGACGTCATCAAGTCCATGAGCCCGTTGGTCGTCGTGTGGGAAATTGTCGAATGGGAGACGGGGTTATTCGGGTACATGGGGAATGTCTTCTCAGTGGTTTAGGAAGTCCTGGGACATCTCATCGTGGATCACGGGATTTGATAGTTCTACTTTGTGTGATTCCTGAAAGAGGCGCGAGTCGATGTGTCGAGGTGCGGAGTCGCTGCAGCCATCCTTGGGGTTGGCGAACCGGCGTTCCCGTTGTGGGATGGGGCGTCTGAGTGATTCTGGCGGTTAAATCATCCACCAGATCATCGACCCCTTGGGGTGTAGAAAAACGCTGGACTGGTGGAGGCTCAGATCGTTGCGGCAGTTGAGCCAATGCGAGCGCGAGCTGTTGGATAAGCGGAGCGAAAGCTTTGGCGATGGCGTCGATTGGATAGGTGGCTGGCGGCGCGCTCCCGGTCTGTAGGTGCGCGCGAATTTCTTGCGTCAGTGCATCCACCGATTTCGTCATTGCCTTCAAGGGTTGGGTGAGTGTGTCAGTTGCTGGCTGATAGGGTAGGGGGGGAGCATATTTCGATCCCTGTTCCAGCGAAGAGGGGCGACGAATGGGCCCCGTCATTCCTTCGAGGATCTGTTCCAGTGTTTTTCTCGGAAACAGATCATCAATCAAGTGAGTGCACTGCTGGTGGGCCGAGAACAAGCGAAACATGAGCGGCTTCTCTATCAGGGTAAAGGCGGTTGCGCAGACAAGCCCGACGATCGAGGTCAGGAATTTTCCGGCGAGCCCGTTGATGAGGCCTTGAATTCCGGCAATGCCGTGACCGTCGGCGTGTAGCTTGCTAAGGCCTACGAGGAGCGCAATAAATGTGAGTAGGAGACCGATCCCTGTCAGGAGGGACGGCACTTGTTGATACCAGGCGAGATTCAGCTTTCCTCGAAAGATGGTTTCGAGCGAGAAGAGTTCCTGGGCGGAACGAGAGCTAAATATGCGGGGTTCGATGTACCAGGCGACCTGTTCCGTCACGAGCGTCTTCCGGTATTGCTTCCAGGCAGGGGAGAGCCAGGGCTCTCGCTGAAATGTCGTATCGATAAGTTGAAAATCCTTCCCGTCCCGTCGGTCCAAGTGTGGCGGCGGTTCTTGCGTTCTGCTTTTCAAGGCTCCTGGAGGGTTGAGCGTCAATCCGTCCTGGTCGAGGTGTAAGCGTTCTTGGGCCAGTTTAGCTAAGCAGCGTGTCACACGCGCGAACGGTTGCGCGGTCTGTGTCGATAGCTGATACAGCCGGGCGACTTGCCAAAGGAAGAATATCGTCAGACCTGCAGAGCCATACCAGCTGACAAGAGGAGCGGAGAGAGCACCCAGAGGGGCAACGTCCTGGGTCAATAGTTGAATGGCCTGTTGGATGATCATGGGCGGCATCATGTCCAACTTTCGTGCCACTACGGTGTGTTGGAGATGCACGCCGATTGGCGCAATTGTCGATGGACTTGCGAAGGGCAGAGCATATTGTTCCCTCAGGTGGAAGTTTCTGCCGAGTTCATGTGGCCTTCAGGTCTGCTATCGCACGGTATTCTCAGCGTGAGGGGCTGGGCAGAATCTTGGAGGATGGTGAGATTCAAAAAAAGTATTTGAGGGGAGAAGAGGGTGAGATACAGTCAATTGAGAGGTTTCAATTATGCCGACGAGCACATCGCGCCCTTCGATGCTGAACAAGTTTCGTCGGCACCCTCGAGTGCGTATTCCCACCCCCATTGCCTGTGAACTTGCCTGGCGTGATGAGCAGCGCTGGTTTGGAAAGTCTGTTCATGGTCCGGGTGTCGTGTACGACCTTTCGTTGCGGGGGATGCGGGTTAGTACGGAAGCCCCCATCAAGCCTGGCGATCAGGTGTCGTTGCTGGTTCGGTTGCCGCGGCAAGCAGCTCCTGCGGAGATTGCTATTGCCACGGTTCGCTGGGCGCAAGATCAGATATACGGACTGGCCTTTCAGCGGTTGTCGAGTACCTCCCATGGACGACTTCGACGATATATGACGCTGTTCTCAAGAGGGGTCAGATAAGCGAGGTCGGCCTTGGCGAACTCCCGGATCACGACACATGAGATCTCCTCGCGGCGGCGCAACCCACGTCTTCGAGTTTCAGCTCCATTTCCCTGCTCCTATGCCTTGGTCGGATTGAAGAAATGGGCGACGGTCAATCGTGGCGGTCTTGGGGTGGTGTGCGATCTCTCAGTTGCGGGTGCCAGAATGTTGAGTGAGGCAGTGCTGGCTCCGGGTGATGAGATTGCGATCAGTTTACGATTGCCGCACCAGCGGGTATCAACCTTTATCGATCGGGCGACGGTCCGGTGGGTGAAGGATTCCGTCTTCGGGGTCGAGTTCTCTTTGCTCTCACCGGTCGCAGCGACACGGTTAGACAAGTGTGTTAGCCGTGGAGCATCTGCTTCATCACTCTCCCCATGTCAAGGCACATCTGAACGGCAGCCTCGCTAGATTCGGAGTGTCACCCGTAATACTCGTATGGAGAGGGGGGCCCTTCCGAGCTTGCAGGGGTGTGGACAGGCGCTGCTTACTTGACGCCTTCTCCGGATACGGCAATAAATTGTTTGCGAAATCCGACGACTTTGGCCAGATAGTCGCGGGTTTCTTGATAGGGCAGATTCGCTCGTAGCCGGTCATAGACGGCCGGAGGTTGAAGCGAATTGATTTGGTTGATGGCACTGGTCTGATCCTGAGCAAATGCTTTAAACACGTTGCGCGGACCGGTGTTATAGGCTGAAATCACGCAATATTCTCTGGCCACCTGGTTCTCGATGCGCTCCAGCAGGTTATAGGAGAGGACATTGAGATAGGCACTGCCCAGCTCGATATTGTTCTCGGGATCGAAGAGATAGTCTCGAGAGGGAATGGAGTCTTTGCCCTTGGCTTTCTTGTAGGCATCGCGTCCCCCACTGCTGGGCACGAGCTGCATAAGCCCAAATGCGGGTGCGGAGCTGACGGCAAAGGGGTTGAAATTACTTTCTGTGCGAATAACCGCAAAGATCAAGCTCGGACTGACCTTGAACTGTTCGGCATACCGGGTGACCGTGCTACGGTATTTTTCAGCCTGCCTGTTCGAGAAGTTGGCGACCATCTTAATTTCTGCGAGGAGGGCCTGTTTGGCTATGCCGTTCTGATCAATCGATCTCGGCTTTGCGTGGTTTTCGACCATAAACGTCGCAAAGGCGTCCGCTTGCGCCGGAGTCTTGATCGCTCGCCCCTCTTGGTCCACAACCAGGCCTAGGAGGTAGGGCGGCTTGTCGCTGGTGAGCGTGACAGCCTTGTCGGAAAAGAGATCGACGGATCGAGGATCATCGGGGGTCAGGAGTGTGGTGACGAGGGCATTTTTCAGGCTGTCTTTGGGAGCCTTGTCGTCCAGTGTTTCAATCACGATCGTCCCGCTATCAAAGTCGACGACTGCGCGGCTCATATAGTTTTGGGTGTACTTGACGTATCTCTTTTGCTCCGGAACCTTTATTTCTTTCTCCCCCCATGTTTGGCGGACCCGACCGGTCAAGGCGGCCATGATAGTTTCGAAGTCGCGCTGCAAGGTTCGTATATCGCGCAGGACGGATTCAGGGTCGCGCTGATACGCGTCCGTGTGCTCCTTGAGGACTTGTTTGGGATCCTTTCCTCCGGCAATGCTGACCACGGTTCTTCCCGTTTGGCTACCGAGCACCTTTTCGGCACTTGTCAGGACCTGATCAGCGGTCTCACAGCCTGACGCGGAAAGGAGCATGGGGAAAACGAGAAGCCTCGATATCAATGCATAGAGATTCATGGCCCTAGTGTACCTGATTTTCTCGAAGGCAGAAAGTGGGGGAGGGGATTGCGGAGCCTCTTGTGTGCGCAAGGGGCTCCGCATGAGGGGGCGTCATCCTACTTGATGGCGACGGCTTTGACTTCTTTGTAGGAGGTTTGACCGAGCAAGACTTTTTGAATGCCGTCCTGGACGAGGGTCGTCATGCCTTCATCCATTGCACAGTGCAGCATGTCTTCGGTGCGGGCTTTCTGCTGGACCATCCGCTTGATGTTGTCCGATCCAAGCAGGAGTTCGTGAAGTGCCACGCGCCCCTTATAGCCAGTGCGATTACAGACTTCGCACCCTTTCCCACGCGAGAGACGGAACGTGTTGTCCTGCTTAATGCCCAGTTTGTCCCAGCGTTCGGCACCGTAGCCCTGGCGAAGCTCTTCGTATTCTTCGGGCGAGCCCACATACTGTTCTTTGCAATCTTTGCAGATGCGACGAGCCAATCGCTGGGCGAGCACACCGAGCATGGCATCGGCAAAGCTGAAGGGGTCGCAACCCATGTCCAGGAGACGGGTCACGGTTTCCACGGCGCTGTTGGTGTGCAAGGTGCTGAGCACCAAGTGTCCGGTGAGCGAGGCTTCGATGCCGGTATCGGCAGTTTCTTTATCGCGCATTTCTCCGACCATGATCACATCGGGGTCCGCGCGGAGGAATGCCCGCATCGCATTGGCAAAAGTAAAGCCGATCTTGGGCTGGACTTGGACTTGTCGCAGGCCATATTGGGTAATTTCGACGGGGTCTTCGGCGGTCCAGATCTTAATGTCAGGAGTATTGATATTCCCCAGCACAGAATGGAGCGTGGTGGTTTTTCCTGATCCGGTCGGTCCGACGCAGAGGATGATGCCGTAGGGCTTCTCAGAAATATCTTTAATGCCTTTGAGATTGCGGTCCGAGAACCCCATCTTGTCGAGCGGCAAGGGCTCACTGGCGGCCAAGATACGCATGACGACATCTTCGTTATACCCGGATGTCGGAATGGTGGCGACGCGGAGCTCAATCTCTTTGGTTTCGCTGAGCTTGAACTTAATTTTGCCGTCCTGCGGCTTGCGCCGTTCGGCGATGTCCAAGCTGGCCATGATTTTCAAGCGAGACACGATCGCGCGCCGGTAGCTCTGGGGAATTTTCATGTATTCGAAGCAATCGCCGTCGACACGGAAGCGGACGAGTGTCTCGCGTTTTTCCCCGTAAGGTTCAATATGAATATCCGAGGCGTTCTGTCTGAAGGCGTCAGCGATGATCTGGTTGGCGAGACGAACGATAGCGCTGTCGTTTTCATCAAGGCCGCCCCCTGCAGACGCATCTTCCATGGCTTCGGCTTGAGCTTCCGTGACGAGCTCGCCGAGAATGTCTGAGACGTTTTCGTCGAGTTTTCGGCCTCCGCCGCTCCCTCCTGCATCGCTCTGGCCGGTGGCGGAAGCCAGGAACTGTGCGATGTCCCGCCGTAAGCTGACCGCGAAGCGGATGTTCAAGCCGGGGAATGTTCGCTTAATGTCTTGAACTCGGTCGAGATCGCCGGGATCATCAGTCAGAATCTCGATGGCCGTGCGATCGCGTTTCAGCGGCATCCAATGATTTTTTCTCAGGTAGTCGACGTTCAGATTCTTGAGGAGTTCGATGTCGACCAGGGTGCGTTCGCTGAACTCGATATACGGGCACTTGTAGAATTGTGCGAACGATTTGCCGATGTCGAGTTTCGGTACTTTATATTTTTCGATCAGGATGCTTTCGAGATCGCTGGTGCCTTTGCGCGCTTCAGCGAGGACGTTTTCCAGGTCGTTCTGCGTAATCTTTCCGCTGCCGATGAGGTGGTCGAATTTTGTGGGGTTCTTCTTTGTGGACTTCCGTAGGTTGAAAAAGGCAATGCCGAGGGCCTTGGCGATCTCGGCGACCGACTCTTCATCTTTTCTGGTGAAGCGGCTGCCGCTTTTTTTATTCAGCAGCTGGAGGACGCCCATCAGGTATTTGTTGTCGGCGACAATCGGGTAGGTCAAGACCTGTTTGGTCTTGAACCCGGTGTTCTTGTCGTAGGATGTGTCATGAAGGAGGGCCGGGTGGATGCCTTGGAGCTCGGCCATATTATAGGCATCGGCGATATTGACCGGGCGGAGATATTTTGCGCAAAAACCAGCAAGGCTTTGTTCCGAGATGGGAATGCGGACTTCTTGGACGCCATCGACTTGGAGGGCTTTGGAAAAGATTTCTTTCTTCTCTGAGTCGAATGCAAAGAGGGTGAGGTCTTCGGCGTCGAACAGGCCCAGGATGTCTTTATGCAGGTCGAGGAGAATTTGGTCGAGATCGCTGGCCGCGTTAATTTGAGCGGTGATCTTCTTGACGTGTTCCGCGAACTCGCCTTTTTGTTGCAGCTCCTGGAGATTGTTGGGCATCGGCTTGGCCTGCATTCCTGATTCCCTCTTCGCTCAGCTCGTGATCCGATGTAATCGAGGCGTGGCAGCGATCTGATGGCTGCGAGTGCCGGATATGACGCGGCGGTCTCTCTAGAGAGTGAGTGTAGCCCAATCAAATGAGAAGGCAAGGAAAAGGCAAGTTTGTTAGGTGCGAATCAGGCCCGCTGTCGACGAAGTATGAATCAGTGAGGGCCTGGGGTAGCATTGATGTGAGGGACAGCGCTCTGGAGATGCTGGACAAGCTCAGCGGGCGTGACGCGCGTCTTGATGCCGGTGCGCCGGATTTTTACCTCGACCACGCCTTCCGCGAGGCCTTTGTCTCCGACGACGACTTGAAAGGGGGCGCCAATAAGATCGGCATCATTGAATTTGACTCCGGCCCGATCGTCACGATCATCCCAGAGGACCTCGAATCCCGCTGCCTGTAGTTCGGCATAGAGACGAATGGTCATCTCATTCGTCTTGTCCGATTGGCTGACGGGGATCAAGTGGATATGGAACGGAGCAATCGGGTAGGGCCAGATAATTCCGCGTTCGTCGTGGTTCTGCTCAATAGAGGCTGCCGCGGACCGTCCGACACCGATCCCATAGCAACCCATGACGGCGAGGCATTCTTTCCCTTGCGCGTCCAGAAATGTTGCGTTCATCGTCTGGCTATATTTAGTGCCGAGCATGAAGACATGGCCGACCTCAATCCCTTTGGTGGCTTTGAGGATGCCGTCTTTCTTCGGTGAGGGATCACCAGCCTGGGCGTTCCGAAGATCGAGGACCTGATCGGCCGTAAAGTCGCGGCCCCAATTCGCGTCGACATAGTGGGTGTCGAGCTGATTGCCCCCGACCACCACGTTCTTGAGGGCGGGGATGGCCTGATCGGCAAATATTCTGATCCCCTTGAGGCCGACGGGTCCGGCAAATCCGACCGGTGCTCCGGTGGCTTTTTCGACTGTTGCCGGTTCTGCCAGTTCGATTTCAGGCACTCCCAGCGCTTTCTTGAGCTTGATCTCGTTGACTGCATGGTCGCCGCGGACCAGTACGGCTACGGTCTCTTTCCCGGTCGAGTACAAGAGCGTTTTGACAAGCCGGTGTGCCGGAATGTTCAGAAATGCAGCCACTTCTTCGATGCTGCGGCAATTCGGCGTGGAGACAGATCGGAGAGGAAGGGGGGCAGTACTGTCCACACTCTCTGGAGGCAAGACGTCGGCGCGTTCGACATTGGCGGCGAAGGTGCCGCTGTCGCTATAGACCACCGTCTCTTCGCCGGTCTCCGCGAGGACCATGAACTCATGAGAGGAATTCCCTCCGATAAGTCCGGTGTCCGCCTCGACGGCTCTAAATGTGAGGCCGCATCGGGTAAAGATCCGGTGGTAGGCGTCATACATCTTTTGATAGTTTTCGCGTGCTCCGGCCTCATCACGGTCGAAACTGTAGGCGTCTTTCATCAAGAACTCGCGGCCCCGCATCAGGCCGAAGCGCGGGCGGATCTCGTCGCGAAACTTGGTCTGGATTTGGTAGAAATTCAGCGGGAGCTGCCGGTAGGACTTTACTTCCCGCCGAAACAGGTCTGTGATGATTTCTTCATGTGTGGGGCCCAGGCAAAAATCCCGTTCGTGCCGGTCTTTGAAACGCAACAGCTCTTTCCCGTAGAAGTCCCACCGGCCGGTTTCTTTCCAGAGTTCAGCCGGCGAGGCCATTGGCATCAGAAGTTCCTGCGCCCCGGCGCGATTCATTTCATCACGAATAATCTGTTCCACCTTGCGGATGACACGTAGGCCGAGGGGGAGATAGGTATAGATGCCGGACGCGACTTTTCGAATCAAGCCGGCGCGCAGCATGAGCCGGTGACTGATTGTTTCAGCCTCACCGGGGGCTTCCCGTAATGTGGGGATCAGGAGTTGCGATGTTTTCATAGGGTGTTAACGGAGGAAGATACGTTCGAGGTCATTCCAAAAGGCGAAGATCATCACGCCAACCAATAAGACCAGCCCGGCTTGCTGTGCAATTTCCCGCTGCCGGTCGCCGAGCGGTTTGCGCAGAATGCCTTCAATGAGGAAAAAGAGCAAGTGTCCTCCGTCCAGAATCGGAATCGGAAGCAAATTCAGGACGCCGAGATTGATGCTCAGAATGGCGATCAAGAAAATGACGCTGGAGGCCCCCTGGGAGGCGGCTTCCCCTGAAATGTTCGCGATCGTCAGCGGGCCGCCGATGTTCTTGCTCGAGATGTCTCCGACAACCATCTTATAGAGCCCGATGGCGGTGAGCTCGGTCCATCCCCATGTGGCATCGAGCCCTTGGTAGACGGCCTGGAGAGGATTGTCCGCATGCATCAGCGACCGGCCAGGTCCTGAGATGCCGATCTTGCCTACCTCCACGGATTGGCCGTTGACTGTTGCTTTCTCAGCGCTTGGGGTGACGACCAGTGGGATGCGTTGGCCATTACGTAGCACATCAACGTGCAGCGATTTGTTTGGGCTATCCCGTACAATCGTCGTCATCTGGAGCCAGGTGTAGATAGTTTGGCCTTCAATAGCAATGACTCGATCTCCGGCCTGGAATCCTGCTGTGGATGCCGGGAGGCCGTGCATGACGGAGGTAACCAGCGGGGGAGTCTCCTCAACCCCGATCGTATACATCGGCTCGTCAGCCTGAGTTGGCTGACCTTGCAGGGGAACAGGGATAACGGAAAGCGGTTTTACTTGTGCCCCGCGTTTAATTTCCAGCGAAAGGGCTTCCCCTTTGCTGTGAGCCACCGCATCCAATAATTCCGTTCTCGTGGAAATTTCTTTCCCGTTCACCTTGGTAATGTGGTCGCCGATTTCCATGCCGGCCGAGGATGCCGGTGAGCCAGGCACGAGTGCCTCAATGTCCGGGCTGAGGTCGCGGAAGGTCGGGACGAACAAGGGCGCTCCTGTCGAGAGCCATCCGGCAAAAATGAGATAGGCCAGAATGAAGTTGAAACCTGGCCCGGCTGCCACGATCAATACTTTCCCCCATAATCCTTGATGGGCGAATGATCGCCGTCGGTCTTCCGGGGTGGCCGCTTCTGTTTCGTCTTCGCCGAAGAGCTTGACGTATCCGCCGAGGGGAATGGCTGAGAGGAGGTATTCGGTTTCGCCGACCTGCCGACCAAAAATCTTGGGGCCGAACCCGAGAGAGAATTTCAGGACTTTCACGCCCACCCATCTCGCGGCCAGGAAGTGGCCGAGCTCGTGAAAGGCGACGAGGACGCCGAGCACGACCAGGAACCACCAGGCTTTTTGCATCAAGACCCAGAGGGTATCGGGGGACCAGGTGAATGCGAATATCATGGGTGTACTCAATATCTAGAGGTGAAGGTGTAACGTCAGCATCAACTTAACACTCATTGCCCAATTTTCAAAACGATGTTTCAACGGGGGAGGGCATGGACCAGGGACTCCGCTTTTTCTCTGGCCCACCGATCGGCCTCCAGTGCGTCCTCCAGAGAGGACACGGCTTGGGGCATATGGGCGTCCATCGTCTGGCGGATGACTTCGGCGATTTCGGTAAAACGGATGCCGCCGTTCAAAAAGGCATCGACGGCAATTTCGTTCGCTGCGTTCATCGTGGCCGGCATGGTTCCACCGGTCCGGAGGGATTCATAACCCAGGTTGAGGCACGGGAACCGGTCATGGTCCGGCTTGCAGAAGCTGAGTGTGCCGATTTCTGTCAAATCCAGCGAAGGCAGGTCGAGCGGAAGCCGTTCGGGGTACCGCATGGCATAGGAGATCGGCGTTCGCATGTCCGGCAATCCCAATTGGGCGATCATGGAGCGATCTTCATATTCGACGAGCGAGTGAATAATGCTTTCCCGATGCACCATCACCTCGATGCGGGACTCCGGAATATCAAACAACCAGCGGGCTTCGACGACTTCGAGGCCTTTGTTCATCAGTGTGGCAGAGTCGATGGTAATCTTGGAGCCCATTTTCCAATTGGGGTGCTTGAGCGCTCGTTCGGGTGTGACGTGTTGCAACTCATCCTTCGCCACGGTCCAGAGCGCTCCGCCGGACGCCGTGAGAATCAATCGCCGGACGTCTTCAAGGCGATGGCCTTCCAGCGATTGAAAGATCGCGCTGTGTTCACTGTCGACCGGGAAAATTCGGACGCCGTGTTTGTGGGCTTCTTCCTGCATCAGTTTGCCGGCCATAACCATCGGTTCTTTATTGGCCAGGGCGATATGTTTTCCTGCACGGATCGCGGTGAGGGTGGGCACGAGTCCGGCGGCTCCCACGATCGCGGAAATTACCAATTCGGCTTCCGGCAATGAGGCGACTTGGGCAATGCCTGCTTCACCGGAGAGAATCTCCACAGGGAGGCTTGCGCAGCGCTTCCTCAGAGTGACCGCGGCCGTTTCTTGAGACACGGCTACCACTCGCGGAGTGAATGCGCGAATCTGTTCTTCCAGTTTGTCGATATTGTTGCCGGCGGTGAGCCCCGCAACGCGAAACTCACCGGGGAATCGCTGAACGATATCGAGGGTGTTCGTGCCGATCGAGCCGGTGGAGCCCAAGATGATGATGGTCTTCATAACGTCTCCTGCTAAGGAAGCGGCGAAAAGCCGCAGACTAATGTCACATAGTAGTAGAAGGTGGGGGCGGTGAACAAGAGACTATCTAACCGGTCGAGCATGCCTCCGTGACCGGGGAGAATGCCCCCGGAGTCCTTCACCCCGACCGCGCGTTTTATCGCCGATTCGCACAAGTCTCCCACGAGGCCTGTGCCGGTCATCAGTAAGCCCAGTGCCAATGCGTGAAGCATGGTCAATTGCGGAACCAGCCAGAGCTGTGTCAGAAGGGCGACTGCCATGGCCAGGGCCAATCCTCCTGCCAATCCCTCTATGGATTTCTTGGGGCTGATCGACGGGGCCAGGGGATGGCGTCCCCAGAGGGTGCCTGCGTAGTAGGCGCCGATGTCGCTGGCCCAGGTGACCAATGCGATAAAGACGATCAGCCATTCGCCGGATGGCAGGGCGCGTGTCGAAACCAGCGTGCTGAGGGTGAGTCCGATATAGAGGGGGCCGAATAGGGCGACGGCCGTATCGTGGAAACGGGACGTGATGACATTTGAGGACCAGAGCATTGCCAGCAGCGCGCCGGCGAGACCCGATAGCAGGATGGCCTCTATCGAAAATGCCCAGTGGAGACGGACAATCAAGAGCGCCGTGAGTCCAAGCGCGAGTCCGGTCAGCGCCGGATTGCGACGATCGCCGAAGCCCATGCGCGTGAGCTCAAGCAGGGCGATGGCTCCGCCTATGATCACCAGCAGGGTCAAACCCCATGAGGGCAAATAGCGAATGATGGCATAGACGATTGGAATGCCGATCAGCGCGGTATAGACACGCCGGGCATCGAAGCGGCGAGCTGGCGTGGAGCCAGGCGTAGTCGGTCCTCTTCCCCGGCTGCCGTACACATCTACTGGGCTGAGATTATCCACGTGTGGTTAGGAAGACACGGTACTCAGGACCCGGCCGAATCGGCGCTCGCGTCGCTGATATTCGATCAACGCAAGCAGAAACTCACGTCGCCGAAAGTCGGGCCAGGGTGTTGAGGTGAAGTAGAGCTCGGTATAGGCCAGTTGCCAGAGGAGGAAGTTGCTGATGCGGGTCTCGCCGCTGGTGCGAATCAACAGGTCGGGGTCAGGAAGCGGGTGGGTATAGAGATAGCGGGATAGCAACGTTTCGTCAATCTGGTCAGGCCGAAGCGGTCCGGCCTGAACATCCTTCACGATGCTGCGAACGGCGTCGACGATCTCGGTCCGTCCGCCGTAACTGAGCGCCACAGTCAGATGCAGCTTGCTCAGATGCGCGGTTTCCTGTTCGGTTGTCCGGACCCACCGCCGGGCGCTCTCAGGAAGGGCATCGAGTCGTCCGATTGCGCGGAAGCGAACGCCTTGCTCAATGAGGCTGGCTCGCTCGGTGGACAGGTAATGCTCTAGGAGGCCCATCAGAGCGGAAATCTCTTGCGTTGGTCGATTCCAGTTTTCTTGTGAGAATGCGTAAATGGTCAGGTGTTGAATGCCCAGTTCGAGAGACAGCGCGATCATTTCGCGGACGGAATTGATCCCTTCCCGATGACCGGCAATGCGGGGCAGACTGCGAAACTCGGCCCAGCGTCCGTTGCCATCCATAATGACGGCGACGTGTTTGGGCAGGAGTTCCGGTTCCAATTTACTCGTCAATTCCTGCTCGGAAAGGCTTTCGAGGTTGGGTGAAGACGGTGTTCGTGACATGGGAAGTGAGTCAATGTCCTTTCCGTAGAGACTCAATGGCAGGTGTTCAAAGTCTACTGACGAGGGTAGGTAATGTCAAACGCAATTTAGTAAAAGCCCTTGGTCTGTCAATAGTTAAGATGCGTTGCATTGCGGCTGCGGAAATGAATGGGCTATACTCCGCACTTGTTCCCATACAGACACAAAGGGGCATGATTGATGGCTGATTCCGGGCAGCTCGCAAAATTCGGCATGACGGACTTGGAAGTATTCCATGCCCTTGACCGGCTCAATGTCCGGGACGTGGACTATGCCGATCTCTACTTCGAGTCGCGGGTGTCTGAATCCGTCTCTATGGAAGAGGGCATCGTCAAACGGGCGTCGAAAAGTATTTCCCAGGGAGTCGGGGTGCGGGCGACAGCCGGAGAAAAAACCGGATTTGCCTACTCAGATGAGTTGACGAAGAAAGATTTGGAAGTCGCTGCCGATACCGCTCGCTATATTGCCAATTCTCCCAAAGGCGATCGCAGCCTGCCAGTGCCGACACAGCGACGGCCGACGCGGAATCTCTATCCCGTCGAACGGGCGAACGCCGAGGTGGCGACTGCGGATCGAGTGGCCCTGCTCAATGCGATCGATGCCGAGGCGCGGCGTTACGACCCACGGATCAAAAATGTACTGGCCTCCTTTAATACGGAATATAAAGTGGTGGCCGTGGCGACATCCGATGGCACGTTGATCGGAGATGTCCAGCCGTTGTCCCGACTTCAAGTCACCTGTATCGCTGAAGAAAATGGCAACCGGCAGGTGGGATCATTCGGCGGGGGCGGGCGGGTTGGATTTGAGTTCTATCAGGAAGAGGCCCGGTACTTGGGATATGCCCGGGAAGCGGCTCGCGAAGCGATTTTGAATCTCTCCGCGGTCGATGCGCCGGCAGGGGTTATGCCGGTGGTGTTGGGCGGCGGCTGGCCGGGCATTTTGCTGCATGAGGCGATCGGCCACGGACTTGAATCAGACTTCAATCGGAAGAAGACCTCGGCTTTTTCCAACTTGATCGGCAAGCGCGTGGCCTCCGACGTCTGTACCATCGTGGATGATGGCACGCTTCCGTTTCGCCGCGGCTCGCTCAATATGGATGACGAGGGCACTCCCACCGGTCGGACGGTGTTGATCGAGAAGGGAATTCTTCGCGGCTATATCACCGACAAGCTGAACGCGCGGTTGATGGGCATTCCGTTGACCGGTAACGGACGGCGGGAAAGCTACCAAAGCATCGTGCTTCCTCGCATGACGAATACCTTCATGTTGGCCGGTGAATCGGATCCTGACGACATTGTGAAATCGGTCAAGCGCGGGCTGTACGCCGTGTCTTTCGGCGGGGGACAGGTGGATATCACCAGCGGGAAGTTTGTGTTCTCGGCGAGTGAAGCCTATTTGATTGAGGACGGAAAAATTACGAAGCCGGTCAAGGGAGCGACATTGATCGGAAACGGTCCGGAGATTCTGACGAAGGTTTCGATGGTGGGACATGATCTGAAGCTGGATAACGGAATCGGTACCTGTGGCAAGGACGGCCAGTCCGTGCCGGTCGGAGTGGGATTGCCGACCTTGAAGATTGATGAAATCACCGTCGGCGGGACGCAGCGATAATATGAATACCTTACCGCAACAGCCCAACGGGTATGCGCAATTGGCCGCGGACGTGCTCGCCCGGGCCAAGCAGTGCGGTGCGACGGAGGCCGACATTGTGGTTGCCGACGGAGAAACCTTTTCCGTCCAGGTGCGTGTCGGCGTGGTGGATCGCTTGAGCAAGGCTCGCGAGAAGCGGTTGGGATTGCGGGTGTTTGTCGGGAAGCGGTCCGCAACGACCTCGACCTCGGACTTTTCGACCGATTCATTGCACCGGTTGGTCGACGAGACTTGCACGCTGGCAAAGGCGGTGGTGCCGGATGAGGTGTCGGGGTTGCCAGAGGCGTCGCAGATGGCGACCGACTGGCCGGATCTCGACCTCTATGACAGCACCAAGCTTGGGACCGATCAGCAGATCGATTTGGCGAAGCGGGCGGAGTCGGCGGCATTGTCGGCGGACCCTCGTATGACGAATTCGGAGGGGGGCGAGTTTGACTCGTCGTCCGGCCGAGTCGTATTGGCCAACAGCCATGGATTTGTCGGTGAGTACCGCAGCTCGAGCTTTTCTATTTCGGTCTCTCCCATCGCCACGGATGCCGCAACCGGCGGGATGCAACGGGATGCATGGTATGAAGTGCAGCGCAAGTTCAGCCTGATGGCATCCCCCGAGTCGATCGGCCAGGAAGCCGCGCGACGCACGTTACGCCGCCTTGGCGGTCGCAAGGTGTCCACGAAGCGGGTGCCGGTGATTTTCGATCAGGATGCCGCCGGAAGTCTTCTCGGCAATCTCTGTAGCGCGATTTCCGGCTACTCGCTCTACAAGCGAGCCTCATTCCTCCTCGATCAACTCGGCAATCGGATCGCGTCGGAGCATCTGACGATCTACGATGACGGCCGTATGGCAGGCGGGCTGGGCTCCCGTCCATTTGACGGCGAAGGGTTGGCCACACGCAAGAACACGATCGTCGAACGGGGGATCCTGAAGAGTTATCTGCTTGATTCCTATTCCGGTAAAAAGTTGGGCCTGCCGTCGACCGGGAATGCCTCGCGGAGTGTGGGGGAGAGTCCATCGGTCGGACCGACGAATTTCTATCTGGTTCCCGGTACGAAGACACTGCAGGAGATGATCGGGTCGGTTAAGGAGGGGCTGTACGTGACCGAACTGATCGGATTCGGGATCAACATGGTGACCGGGGACTATTCCCGCGGGGCCTGCGGATTTTGGATTGAGAACGGAGAGCTCGCGTATCCCGTCGAAGAGATCACGATCGCCGGCAATTTAAAACAGATGTTCACCGACATTGAAACGGTGGGAAGCGACCTGGTGTTTCGTAGCCGGATTGCAAGCCCGAGCCTGAAGTTAGGCGAGTTGATGGTGGCGGGGAATTAGGATGATGAAGAGGGAGCTGACCATGCAATTTTTGGTATGGGGCATGATGATTCTGGCCGCACTGGCATGTCCTAACGCGGGCGTGGCCGCAGAATTTTCGCTGACGAGTCCGACGATCAAGGATCACAGCACGATCGGCAATGACCATGTGTTTAACGGATTTGGGTGCACCGGGCAGAATGTCTCCCCGCAACTGCTGTGGGAGCATGCCCCCAAAGACACCAAGAGTTTCGCATTGACCGTGTACGATCCTGACGCACCGACCGGCAGCGGCTGGTGGCATTGGGTCATTTTCAACATGGCCCCCACGGTGACCTCGCTGCCGGCAGGGGCCGGCAAGTTGGACAGCTCGTCGGCACCTCAGGGGAGCATTCAAAGCATGACGGATTTCGGCCAGCCCGGGTATGGCGGTCCTTGCCCGCCACAGGGCGATAAGCCACATCGCTATATCTTCACGCTCTACGCGTTGAAAGTGGATCAGCTTCCGCTCAAGCAGGAGGCTTCGGGGGCGATGGTCGGCTATTATCTGAAGCAAAATGCCCTGGCAAAAGCCTCATTCACGGCCATGTACGGTCGGTAAGTCAGAAGACAGCGCAGACAAGATCACGACGGTTTGTGTGAAGGGACAACAGATGGCGCTTGATGCTGAATTGGGAAAGCAAATGTTACAGCTGATCACGTCGCGCTATGACGATCGGCATTGGCGGAAGAAGATCGAGAAGACCTTGAGCTTGCCTCAGTCCGGTGTCGCCGATCCGATCCAACAACAGCTGTTCATGTATCTAAAAATCGGACTCAAGGCGTACAAGTCGCGCCGTGCTGATCCGGATGCCTGGATCATCGGCGGATATGCGACGAAAGAAGTGATCGATCGCGCGAAGTTCCAGCCTCAGCTCGTCGGTCCCGATGTGAAGAAAGAGGACGTCGCGTTCCTGGGCACCGATCCCGGCGACGAGGTGAGCGAGGGCTGGTGGGATGAGATGCTGGTGCAATGGTTCGATGTGCCGGAAGAAGAGAAACCTGCCGAAGAAGAAGCAGATAAGGCGGAGAATGCCGAGTCTGCCGCCACGACAGAGGGTCAATCCTCCAAGGCGTAGTCGGTGTATCCGCAGTGCCAACCTGAGAGCTGATGGGGGAAATCTCTAGAAGAGATCCATTTGTGTCGGGTGCGGCGGATCGATCTGTAGAGTCAGCGCTGCCGGTGACGCGGGCGATGTGGGCCCGGCCGGTTTGGTGTTCCGGTCGAGAAACTCCTTCAGCTTCTTGAAATCCGCTTTCAACGTGTCGAGTAGTCCCCCCTGGTGCAGTGCCGCGGCCGGGTGGAGTAACGGGAACAGCACAAAGTCTTTCATGTAGAAGGCCTGCGCTTTGACCTTCGTGATGCCGACTTTCCGTTCCAGCAGCGTTTGCGTCGCCCAGTTTCCCAACGTGCAGACCAATTTCGGACGAATCAGCTGAATTTGCTGCAGGAGAAACGGCTTGCAGATTTCCACTTCATCGAGTTCGGGATCACGGTTTTCAGGCGGCCGGCACTTGATGACATTGGCAATGTAAATATCATCGCGTGAGAGATTGGCCGACTGCAGGAGGTCGTTGAGAATTCTCCCCGCCGCGCCGACAAACGGCTCGCCCTTCAAATCCTCATTGGCCCCCGGGGCTTCCCCCACGAACATGATGCTGGCATGCGGGTTTCCCACGCCGAAGACAACCTGGCTGCGCCCCAGCTTGGCCAGTTTGCAGCGCTGGCAGTTGTGGAGAGACTTGGCGAGATCCTGGAGCGGGGTGGTGGTCATGATGGCCTCGGAACCAGTTAGAGGCGGTATCTTAGGAAGGCCGCTGCGGGATGTCAATGCGCAGGATGGGCGCAGAGCCTATGGAGTATGGGTCGAAATGAGTCGCAGGTCTCACGCTACTCCACTCGATAACCCTTGGCTGCCAGACAGGTATCGCGCATCGCGTTGATCGTCGAGAGACCGTGCAGCGCACGCGCATGGTCTGCGGGGCTCTGCGGGCCTGAGCTGAAGGGAAAGGGAGAGCTTTGGCTATAAAAATGCTGGTCGTTGGCCAGCCGGGCTTTGTATTCACACTCCATATAATCTCGTTCCACGTCGCCCCGGTTATACCCGGGGGGATGGCCGCCACGGTCATACGGACTCGATGCGCAGGCGGAGAGGCCGATCAGCGTGACTCCTAAGGCCAGCATAGCCGTGGTGTGAGCGAGCATGAATTTATAGGTATCAGGTGAAGGAGATGGGGTCAAGACCGGAGCCTGTGATGGCGGCGACGCATCGACGTGCGCTGACGATGGCGCTCTCGCTCGAGGTGGGCCAGCCGGTATCGGTCCAGGAGCCGGCGACCAGCAGGTTCTGCACGGGGCTTTGCTGAATCGGACGGAGGATCGGTGATCCGGATGTGAGCGACAGCGCAGCCCGCGGGCGTCGATGGAGCGCGGTCGAGTGCAGTGAAACTCCCTGGAGGGCAGGGAAGAGGCGCTGGAGTTCTTGTTTGGCCAGGCCGATCAGATCGGCCTCTGTCCGTTCAATAAACGGGACATCGCCGACCACCGACAATTCATAGAGGGTAGTTGAGGGATCCCCCGTGGAGACGGACACAGATTGGAAACCCTGCCCGGGCAAGAGCACGAGGCGCGGTCCGGCCGCCGGTGCTGACCCCGTCAGATGGACGGAGATGGCGGAGAGGTCCGTCAAGTCGCTCAGTTGCGAGAAATAGCCATACCGGGTGAGCAGCCGATCAGGAAGCAGCTTCAGGAGCGCGTGATGCGGTATGCCGGACAGGTACCAGGTCGCTTGGAGGCTGTGCCCATCGCTTAGGCGGACATGCTCGATACGATGCTGTCCAAATTGAATATGGGGGAGGTCCATTTGCGCCAGGACCTCTATGCCCAGCGTGGAAAAGGCGGATTTTAATTGGCGATACAGGCCTTGGCGTTGCGCGCTGCTGAGTTTGGTGCAGGAGGCTGCGCGCGCATCGGTGAGAAAGGGGGGCGTCAGTGCTCGTGCACAGGAGGCAGCCGAGAGATCGGTCAGTGCGTTGCCCGTGAGGAATCGAATGAGAGGCGACCAGATGTGTTCACGTGCGGATGGGCTCTGTCCGATCGATGCCAGCCAGGCGTCCGCGGTGCGCTGGTCCAGGGTGGTCGGGGCAGCGAGTTCCTGTTCCCAGATTCGTTCGAGATAGGAGAGGAGCTGCCAGCGATCGTTCCAGGACAGGCCGCGAAACCGAACGAGTCCGGCGATCCAATGGAGTGATCCGGGAAGCGTCGTCGGTCTGTAGGAGACGATGCGTCCGTCAGGCAAGAAAAATTCAAGCGGGGTGGCCGGGGTTCGTGCCGGGGGCTCCGATTCTGGGAGGGCTCTGAGCAAGGTTTGTAGTTCTCGATGGCAGCCAAGCATATGCTCAGACGCCGAGAGATCGTCGGCCCAACTGGGGTGTTCGATGAGCGTCAGGTGATAGCCCCGACGGGCCAGTTCACAGGCCGCGACCAGGCTTGCGAGCGAGGTGCCGAGGATGACAACAGATTCTGCGGATGGAGTGGTCACGAGAATCGGGAGCGAAGCCAGATTCCTGCGGCAATCGCCAGGCGATGACTGGTGGTTAGACGGATGCGTGGACCAAATACCTGGTACTCGGAGTCTTCGATCTTCTTTAGAATTCTGGAGTAGATCCCGCGCATGATCTCTGCCACCGTCAGGGCGCGCCGCTCGTGGGGAGGGAGAGCCATCAGGGCCGCCCGGGCTTTGTCATAGTACTGCCTGGCCCGGGCGGCTTCATGCTGCATCAACTTCTGGAACTCCGGTGAGTAGGTTTGCTGCCGCAGCGCTTTTTCCGAATATTTGCAGGCTTTCAGGTCTTCAAGCGGGAGGTAGATGCGGTTGTGCGCCGCGTCGGTGCCCACGTCCCGCAGAATGTTGGTGAGTTGGAAGGCCATGCCGAGATCCACCGCGTAGTCCTGTGCACGAGCCGAGGTCGCACCGAAGATGTGCAGGCAGATGAGGCCCACGACGGATGCGACGCGGTAGCAATAGGACGACAGCTCGTTGAAGGTGACGTAGCGGTTGTTGTGCAAATCCATCTCCACGCCCTTGATCAATTCTTCAAAATAGACCTTGGGGATCGAGAGCGCTTTCACGTGATGCGCCAAACTGATGGTGATTGGCCATGTCGGCGTGCCGTGATAGGCGGCGTCCAGCTCCGCGCGCCACTTGACGAGTTCTTCCTGTGGCTGACTTCCGGCGGGCGGTTCATCCACCGCACTATCGACCGCTTTGCAGAACGCATAAATCGTATACATCGCGCTGCGGCGTGCTTTGGGGAGAAAGAAAAATGAGTAGTAGAAATTGCTCCCGCTGGCTTTGGTGAGGGCGGTGCAATAGGCCTGGGCTTCATCGACGGTCATACGCGGGACTCCACAGTGAGGAAAGATGTCGTCAGGCGGACGGCCTGTAACGGGTTCAGATCATGGGGTGGCGTCGGGTGAAAGAGCGAGGCGAGCAGCTCGACGCCGTCAACGAGCCGCGGCCCGGGACGGCTGAAGTAGGCATTGGCATCGAGAACATAGGTTTCTGGCCAGCGGGCGAGCAGCGCGGACCATGCCGTCCGACTGCTCTCAAGACGACCGAGTTCATCCAGGGTTCGTTGAACGGAGTATCCGCAGGGCATGATGAGCAGGATGTCCGGGTTGGCGTCCGTGACTTCCTTCCACGTGGTTTCACGGGAGGGTTGATCTTTGCGACCCAAAATATCCGTTCCTCCTGCGAGCGCCACCATTTCAGGCACCCAGTGGCCGGCGATATAGAGCGGGTCGAGCCATTCCAAGCAGACCACGCGAGGGCGGATGGCCCGTTTGGTGGTGGACGCGTGATCAAGTCTCGCACGTAGAGATTGGAGCAGTGCCTGCCCGCGGTCAGCCGCTCCTACCGCCTGTGCGATGCGGACAACGTCGAGCAGCATATCTTCCATTGACGTCGGATTCAGCGTCACGAGCCGTGGCTCGGAGGGGAGTGAAGTTATGGCCTGTGTCAATTGATCGGGTGTGACGGCACACACATGACACAGATCCTGAGTCAAGATCACGTTCGGTCGAGCATCACGAAGGCGTTGCTCGTTGAGGCGATAGAGCCGTTGACCGGCACTCACAAGTTGTTTGACGGCTCGATCAATGGCGTCACTGGAGAGGTTGTGCTGATCGATCACCGACTCAACAACTGATGGGACGTGGCGGATGGATTCCGGATAGTCGCACTCGTGGCTCACGGCCACCAACTGGTCTGTGAGATCGAGCGCAGCAACGACTTCTGTGGCGCCGGGGACCAGCGAGCAGATACGCATTACGGTCTGATCCTCATCATTGTGCGATTGGCCATAGGCGGGTTCGCAGGTCGTCCAGGCTGGTCTCGGCCAGGCTGTGGGTGATGGCATGGGCTTCATGCAGATCTTGCGTGGTGTGGGTATTGGCGACCGCGAGCACTTTCATCCCGGCGGATTTGGCCGATCGAATGCCGGGCAGCGAATCTTCGATGACCAGGCACGACGCCGCATCCAGTCCGAGATTCGGGCGTACGTGGGTCAAGCCGGCCAAGGCATACTGAAAGGGTTGGGGGTCCGGCTTGCCGCGGCTGACATCTTCCGCGCTGGTGATATGGAGGAATGCTTTCCTGAGGCCGGCTTGTTCGAGAATGAGTTCGATTTCCGGACGGAGGGCGCCGGAGGCGATCGCCAAGGGATACCGGGCGGCGGCCTGTTCGACGAACTCCCGCACACCGGGGAAAATCACGAGATGATCACGGACCGAAGCGAGATAGGCGATAGCTTTTTTCGTCATCAGGTCGTGGAGGATCGCGGGGGTGATTGGTCGTTCATTGGCCTGCAGGGCCGCAAGGAAGCAGCCGCGATCGTCGAAGCCCAAATAGTTGGCGTAGTAATCCGATTCGGTGAGGGTAATGTCGATGTCGGCCAGCGTGCGGCGGAGCCCGGCAAAGTGAAGCGGCTCTGTATTCGCGATGACACCGTCGAAATCGAACAGGATGGCGCGCAGCGTCTGCATGTCGAGTGTGAATCCCGGTTGAATGTGTCGGAGAAACAGCGGGGCGCATTATAGCACAGAGGGCGGCGATACAGGATTGTATCGCCACCCTCTGATGAACCCGAAGTATGCGAGTCAGAATATTACGGTTTCAAGCGGAGGCGCTTCTCAGCGATCCATCCCTTGACGCCATCGTCGCTCCGGACGGAATAGACCCATCCGTTCTGTTGGAGATCACCGTCAAGAATGGTGAGTCCGGTCCCGGGACGAACGGCCGGGCCTGGCTTCGTCCCGGCAGGATCTTGGGATAATGCGATCATCCCGCCGGCGAGGGCAGGGTCGACTGCCACCGTGACGCGTTGACCTTCTCCGAACATCGGAGACAGTGACGCGGGTGCGGGGGGAGTTGCCATTGCCGGGCTCGTCGGCATCACGGGCGGAGCCGGTGTTGCACTGGGTGCGACCGGTGCTCCGACGGGTGCAGGAGCCGAGGCCATTGGTGATGCCGGCGGCGGAGTGGCGGTCATCGGAGTGCTCGCCTGGGGAACCGCAGGAACGGGAGCCGGCGCATCCGGCGCCGGGGCTACCGGTGGTGCGATCGGCGCCGGTCTCGTGGCCATCTGCGGAGGCTGTTGAACGGGGGTCTCGCCCAGTAACTGATTGACCCAGTCCATCACCATTTCCGGTTCCATGGCCACATAGGCGCCGCCGCCAATGAGAGCTAAGAGCAGGACCCAGAGGACGGGACGTCCACCTGATTTCTTCGGTGATTTCATGGGAGAAGACGAACGGGTGTTCGTGGTTTGCTCCAGTTCTTCTTCAGTGAATTCCAAATCCGGTTCCGGTTGGCGGGCAAAAAACAGATTGGAGAGCGCACTGCCTGCGAACGACGGACCCCCAGCGACTGCGAACATCGGGCACCTCCCTGTAGCGATCATCGGCAAACGATCATATTCTGTGAAAGTACTTATCACCAAGGTCCGATGGAGTCAATTTTGTGGGGAAATTCTACCGGGCGAAGGAGCTTCAGGATCGAATTGCGACGTCAGCAGGATTGTTGCTGTGAGCAGGACAGGACCTGATCGCGTCGACTTCCAGAACGAAATACGGTGAGCCCTTTGCAGCCGAGGCGATGGGCAAGCTGGAATGCCTCGGCGACGTCTTGAGGCGTCGCCGAGGGGGGTAGGTTGATCGTTTTCGAGACGCCGCTGTCACTATAGCGTTGGAAGGCCGCTTGCATTCGTACGTGATGCGACGGCGACACGTCGTGGGCGGTGATGAAGAGCTGTCGCAGGGAAGCCGGCAGCTGGGTGAGATGTTGGATTGAGGCGCTCTGTTGCAACTCACGTTGGAGCGACGGGATCGCCAGGCCGTGCGTTTCGGCGTGCCGGACGAATGCAGGGTGAAGGCTGGCGAGTGCCATGCCGTCCATCACCGTGCGTACGAGGTGGATGCCATAGAGCGGCTCGATTCCGGCAGAGCAGTCCGCAATGATGCTGATCGAGCCGGTGGGAGCGATGGTTGTGACCGTGGCATTGCGCCAACGTTGCCGGTGTGTTTGCAGTCGGCTGCCGCGATAGGCGGGGAACACCCCGCGCTCGCGTGCCAGCTGAGTCGACGCTTCGTGAGCCTGGGTTTGGATGACGCTCATCAGTTCTGCTGCGACCGTCAAGGCTTCGTCCGAGTTATATGGAATGCCGAGATGGATCAGGAGATCGGCAAAGCCCATGATGCCGAGGCCGATCTTTCTGGTGAGCGCGGTTTTGTCCTTGATGGCCTGCAAGGGGAAATGAGAGCGATCGAGCACGTTGTCGAGAAATCGCACCGTAGTTGGAATGGTGCGATGCAATCGATCGTAGTCGATCGCCGGTTTTCCCGAGCGGGTCACCACAAAGTTGGCGACGTTGATGGAGCCGAGCGTGCAGGATTCGTAAGGAAGGAGGGGCTGCTCTCCGCAGGGGTTGGTGGCTTCGATCTCGCCTAGGTGGGGAGTGGGATTCGCTCGATTGATCGTATCCAGGAATACGATACCGGGCTCTCCGGATTGCCAGGCTGCCTGCACGAGTTGATCGAAAATGGCTTGAGCCGCCACGCGGCGGATGGTTTTACCCGTGTGAGGGTTGATAAGCGGGATCGCCTGCTGACGTGTCAGGGCTTGCATGAATCGATCGGTGATGCCGACAGACAGGTTGAAATTGGTCATCTCAGACTGGTTCTGCTTGAGGGCGATGAATTCAAGAATATCCGGATGATCAACCCGGAGAATGCCCATATTCGCACCGCGCCGGGTGCCGCCCTGTTTAATGACGTCGGTCGAGAGGTTGAAAACCCGCATGAACGAGACCGGACCGGAGGCGACTCCGTTGGTTGTGGCGACGCGGTCAGCCCGCGGGCGAACCTGGCTGAAGGAAAACCCCGTGCCCCCTCCCGATTGGTGAATCAAGGCCTGATACTTCACGGCATCGAAAATCGACGCGAGCGTATCCTCAACCGGAAGGACGAAGCAGGCCGACAGTTGCTGCAGCGGACGCCCCGCGTTCATCAGGGTCGGCGAATTCGGCAGGAAGTCGAGGCGAGCCATCAGGTCAAAGAACCGCCGTGCGAGATGCGGCTGTCTGGTCGGAGCCGGGTAGGTGCGTTCGGCTTGGGCGATGTCGTGTGCGACGCGCCAAAAGAGCTGCGCCGCGGTTTCCGCCACGGCACCCTTAGGGTTTCTTGCGAGGTACCGCTGGGCCAAGACGGTGGTGGCGTTGGCGGAGAGTGGCTGCGGTAATGCGCGTGGTGGCCTCTCGGTCATGATCTTCATTATAGTCCGTTTCGGGTGCGGGGCGAATCGAGTCGTTGATTCTCGCCTGCCACTTGAATCTCGGGCGGACCGTTCGGCAGAATGCCCGTCGTGACACGCACGAATAGGTTGGGCCGATGAAGTCGTATCGAGAGGAACTCTGGTTCGAGACCAAGACGCGCCGCGCCTATCTCAACATCACGCCTCAGGTCGAAGCCGTTCTCAACGCGAGCGGCGTGAAGGAAGGGCTGGTGCTGGTCAACGCGATGCACATCACCGCCAGCGTCTATATTAACGACGACGAACCGGGACTGCTCCGAGACTACGACGACGTGCTCGAACGACTGGCGCCGCACGACGCGGTGTACCGGCATAACGAGACCGGCGAAGATAACGGTGATGCCCATGTGAAGCGCCAGCTCATGGGTCGTGAAGTCGTGGTGGCGGTGACGGATGGGCGGCTTGATTTCGGCCCCTGGGAACAGATCTTCTACGGTGAATTTGACGGGCGGCGTAGAAAGCGTGTGCTGGTGAAAGTGATCGGTGAATGATGAGTGCCGTATCCCGCCGTTGGTGCCGGAAGTCCGGTCGCAGGAACTGTCTTCGCCCTTGCTCCTGCGTAGATTCTTTGGCAACATGGAGATCGTGACATGTCGGTGAGCAAGAGTCCTTTTCCGGTAATTTGAGGAGCGTCTGATGTTGGCTTGGTCTCGTCCCGATCCGCTCACCCGCGACCTCATCCACTTGATCAATGCGCGTCGTCATGATCACGGCGACACCGACGCGGCGATCGATACGTTGCAAGCCTTTCTAGAGCAGGGGCGCGAGTCCGACCTGCTGACCGTCTTGGCTGCGCTCGATGAAGAAATGGCCGAATGGTTGTTCGATCTGCTCGCGGAAGCCAGCTGTACCCTGGCGCTGGATGAATCGACGGAAGAAAAACCGGTCTACGCCACGATGGCAGCCTTGGAACTTCCCCTGCAAGCCAACCTCACGGCCCCGCTCAAGCTCAAAATTGATCCCATAGCCACCGCGGAGTTGCTCCATCGGCATCTGCGCTTGTCGGCCGGCACGGTGGTGCGGGTGGAATCGAGACTGCTGACCGATGCGACACTGGAACCGCTCAATCTCCAGATGCTGCACGACCATTTGACCTCGGTGGCAGACTCGGAGCGGACGCAAGCGATTGCCGCGCGATTGTATCCGCCGGTGGAAAATACCGCCTTCTTGCTCTTCGAAATTATCGGCGCGTCCGATCCCGGGCTGCCTGATTCCTGGGAGGATCGGCATCGGCGGGCGATTCTTGAAGGACTGGTCGAGCAGTGCCCTGAATTGGCGCTGGCGCCGGATACCATCGAGGTCCCTGTCTACGCGGCCTATGCGATGTTCGATGCGCAAAATGCGGTGCGTATCCATCATCTGGCCGATGAAACCGCGGCGGTGTGGCGGGATCTGGATCCATTGGTCCGGTCGAGGACGGTCGTGCATCTGCATACGCAATGCGGCAACGGTGTCTATATGCCCGTGTGGACCGATCTGTTTGATCCGGAACTGCCGGAGGAGCATGGACCGGTCTGGACATCTCCTGATGTCTGGGTGTTCACTGCCGACCTGCCGATCGAATGGCCCGGCGAAATGCTGACGAATCGGCTTCTGGCAGAGGGCTGTACGAGGTTCGAAAATCACATCGTCGAGACGTCGGAGAATTAGTCACTGCCAGAGAGTGCTCTCTTGCGCACTGTTCAGAATCTCGCCTTTCGGTGCTTTTCTTCGGATGTTGTCCTATCCTAGGCCTACATCATGCCGGAGCCATCATCATCAAGCCGTCTGACGGCCATCCTTGTGACCATTGTTGGGTTGGGATTGGTGTGGGGACTGGTCTGGGCGAATATGCCCAGCAAAGATCAGCTCCATGCATCCGGCGATTCGTCTCGATCGATGAAAGCCACTCCTCCCACGCCCGCGCTGGATCTGAGCATTCCAGGAGTGCCGGCGCCGGATGCACCGGGCTCGCATCGAGTCGTCGTCAACGGGACGGAGATACCTCAACCCGAGCAGGGCCTGGGGGGGGCAGTCGTTGCATTAGATCCCCGCGCAAGGCAACTCGCGGAGATGAAATGTGAGGCCGAACTGCAGCAGGCCTGTCCCGATAGTCTGCAAGGCGAGGATCGCCGGCGGTGCATGGAGCAGCGGGCCAAGCACCTTCCGTCCCCTTGTCAGTCGATGATTCGCCAGCAGCTCGTGCGGTGGAAGGAACGGTCCGGCCATGCGGTGGCCTGTGCGGATGATGTCAAACGCTTCTGTCGCGAGGTGCCGTCAGGAGAGGGGCAGATGTTGCAGTGCTTGCAGGATCACGCTCAGGACGTGTCGGACGGATGTTATGCAACGTTACCTAAAGGCGCACTCACCCTCAGGAACTAGCCAGTCTCGCTCACCCAACGTTATCTATCTCTATCCCAGATCCCAGACTACTCGAACCGGGGTCACACGACATCCCGGCTGGTGAAGTGTCGCTACATGGCCAGTCGTTGACGGAGCCGATTCCACATCGGCTGCTCCATGGCCTCATGGACAGCCATGGTGATGACCGTCGTATTATCGTCTCCGCCGGCATCATTGGCGAGGGCGACCAGTCGCCGGGCTGCGTCGTTCAGGTCATCGGATTGCGTGAGGACATTGAGGAGCCTCGTTGTCCCGACGTATTTTGTCAGTCCATCCGAACAGAGCAAGAGACGGTCACCTACCTGCAGCTCCGCCTCGCCGATGGTAATGTCGACATCCGGTGCCACCCCCACGGCGCGGGTGACAATGTTGCGCTGTGGCGATCGCTCGGCTTCGGCTTCAGTCATCAAGCCGGAACGCACCTGTTCGGCCACCCATGAGTGATCGGCTGTCAGGGGTTGGATGGCGTGGGCGCGGACCAGGTAGAGGCGGCTGTCACCGACATGGGCGAACGACATCAGCTGATCTGCAAGCAGCACTGCGACGACGGTCGTTCCCATCCCGGCCCAGTCCAGATTTCTGCGCCCCTCACGATGAATGACACGATTGGCGTCGCGAATCGCGCTGAGGAGGCGATTCCCTGAAAGCGATATGGCGGGGTCGGATTGGCCGATCAACGGGAACGCTGGGTTTTGCGACGCTTCATTGATATGGCGATGGATCGTTTCGACCGCGAGGCCGCTGGCAATCTCGCCGGCCTTGCTGCCGCCCATGCCGTCGCAGACGATGAAGAGCCCTAAGGTGGTGTCGGTGCAGTAACGATCTTCATTGTGCGATCGTCTGCGACCGACATCGGAGAGGGCGCTATGGGTGATGGCAAGTGGCATAGGATTATTTCTCTAGCAGGCTTCGGAGAAACTCGGTTGATGCCGAACCAATGGCTGAAGTCTTTCGTATGGGAGCGAGGCTAGAACAGCTTCAGGATGATCAAAAGGGCTGCCCAGCAAGGCCGCAGCGAGGGAAGAGGCGAGGCGTACGCTTCGGTACGTTGAGCCTCTGAGCGATGCGAGAACGCCGCTGGCAGACTTTTTCAGCATCCTGTTAGACGGTCTGGCCTTGCAGACACGCGCGCAGTTCCTGGGCGAACTCGGCCCCCCGTCGGAATCGCATAGCCGGATCCTTTTCGAGTGCTTGGTTGAGCACGTGTTGCAGAGCCGGAGGAATGTCCGGGCGGATGACCTTGATTGAAGGATGGGGATTGTGGGCAATCGCAAAGAGCAAGGCGGATAAGTTATCCGCAGTGAATGGGGGACGGCCGCTCAGCATTTCAAAGAGGACGACTCCCAGCGAGAAAATGTCGGATCGCCCGTCGACCTTTTTCCCGGCAATCTGTTCCGGCGACATGTAGGTAGGAGTGCCGAGCACAATGTTGGTTTGCGTCTTCGAAGACGAGGCCATTTTCGCAATGCCAAAATCCATGACTTTCACTGTCGCGCCTTTGGTGACCATGATATTGGCCGGCTTAATGTCGCGGTGCACGACGCCTTGTTGATGGGCGTAGTCCAGGGCCTCGGCGACGGTGGCCAGGATTGGAATCAGTTTGTCGAGCGGCAGCAGGTTGGGTTTGCGCGACCAGTGCTTGAGCGTGGTGCCCTCCAAGACCTCCATGGCGATGTACCCGAGATCCTGTTCTTCGCCCGCATCGTAAATCGTCACGATATTGGGATGTGTGAGCCGGCCGGTCGATTCCGCTTCCCGGAAAAACCTGGTTTTCACTTCCTGGAGTTTCTCTGCATCGTCGATCTCATCCAGCCGCATGGTTTTGATGGCCACGAATCGTTGAATCGTGGGGTCTTTGCCTAGATACACCACCCCCATGGCTCCGCGTCCGAGTTCCTTCAGGACTTTGTACCGTCCAAGCATGGCAGGTGGAGATCCATTCTTGGGGGAATCTGCGGAAGCTGAGTCAGACGTTTCGGAAGGACCGGAGCGTTCCTGCGCGTCATGACTCTCGTCAACGGTCTGAGGCGTCTTTTTCCGACTGCGTGCCGGGGCAGGGGCGGTGAAGTAGTGATGGAGGGCGTCGAGGTTGAGTAGCCACGCGACAGTCAGCCAGAGCCCGGTGGCGATCAGGGTGGCGGCATAGCCGAGGCTGTACCGTTGGGCGCCGAAATCTTCTATGAGCGTCTGTCCGACGACTTGCATAGTCTTGTCCCCGACAATGAGGACGACGATCGTGGTCAGAGGAAGAACGATGCGACTGACAAAGGTGAATCCACGTCCGTTGTCCGGCATATTGCGGAAGGCATGAAAGGCCAGGAGCCAGAGTGTGAGGAGGCCGGTGCCCTCAGCGATGAGACGAATGGTTTGCGGACCCGTCAATCCGAGGAGGGGCAGCGGAAAGTGTTCGGCAAACGGTAGCTTGCTCAGGAGTGGTCCTGCAAAGAGGGCCACGAATGAGACGATCGCGAACTGAATGAGCCAGCCAGATGCGTGTGTCATGGATAGGTTCAGTGAGAAGCTGCCCCAAGTCTAGCGGATAGGCCTGAAGAGTCAACGAATAGCGGGAATCGCACAGGGAGCGCGGGCTAGAGCTTGGCGACGGCATCCTTCAGTTTCGGCAGCAGATGATCTGGAACATGCAGCGAGCCTTTCCCGATTCCGACCTCGATATCGGGTTTGGTCATACCGTGAAAGTCGCTGCCGCCCGTGACCAGGAGACCCAATTGTTTGGCAAGACTCAAATAGGTGCGGGTTTGTCTGGGGGTGTGGGTACTGTAGTGGACTTCGACTCCATCCAGGCCCTGCTCTTTCAGCTGACGGGCTAAGTCTGTCAGTGTTCCTTCGGTCGTCTTGACCCAGGTGGGGTGCGCGAGAACCGCCAGCCCGCCTGCATCCTTGATCCAGCGGATCGCATCGACCGGGGCAGGGAGGTCTCGAGGGACATAGGCGGCTTTGCCTTCAGCGAGAAACCGATCAAATGCTTCTTTGGCCGTCGTCACGACCTTCTTGTCCATGAGGACGCGGGCAATATGCGGGCGGCCCACCGAATCACTCCCGGCGACCGCCCGCACTTCATCGTAGGTGATGTCGATGCCCGCGGCTTGCAACAGTTCGATGATCTTGGGATTGCGGCGGTGCCGGCTCTCTCGAAGCGTCATCAGGCGCTCGTTGAGTTGGGCATCTTCCCATCTGAGGAAATAGCCCAGGACATGCAGTTCCGACTCACCATGGCGTGAACTGATTTCGATGCCTGGGATGATCTCAATCCCGAGTGCCTGTCCTGCCGCGATCGCTTCCGGAAGCCCGGTGGTGATGTCGTGATCGGTGATGGCCAGGGCGGAGACGCCTGCCTCATGCGCTAGCCGGACGACTTCAGCCGGTGTCTGGCTGCCGTCCGAATGAGTCGTGTGCAGATGGAGATCGATGCGGCTCATGTGGAAGGAGCCGATCGCAGCGGCTTGTGGGCGACCAGTTGTGCGGTATAGGTCGAGCGAGGTCCTTCCACGCCGTCGTGCGCCCCTTCATCGTAGTGCAGGGTTTGAAGCGTCGAGGTCATGCGCAGCAGTTCATTATGAGATAGGCAGAATTCCCACCGGCGCGGATGTTTGTGATGGGTATAGTTATCGATTGTAAAGGTCTCGTAGAGCAACACCCCGCCAGGCTTGAGGGCATCGATGAGAAACGGAAAGAGTGATCGGTGCAGATAGAAGCACACGATCACGACGTCGTAGATCTCATGTCCAAAGCCCGGATCGAACGGTGCCGGTTGCTCCAGATCGACTGTTCTGGTCTTGATACTCAGGAGTCCCTTTGCCGCAGCGGATGCCGCGAGTTGTGATAAGGCCGTTTCATCGCGGTCGACCGCATCGACGTGATACCCGCGAGCAGCGAGAAACAGCGAGTGCCGCCCTCCGCCTGCCGCCACATCTAGGGCGCGGCCTTTGGGAAATCGGTGCAGCTGTTCGACGAGAAACGGGGCCGGTTTCGGTTCGAGGCAGCTCAGTTGTTGCGCGAGCCTGGTGCGGTCGATCCTGATGCCGACTGATCGTGTCACCTGGCTGATAGGAGCATGGAGTTTACGAAGCCAGAGATTCGCCCGTTTGATGGGAAAGTCTGCAAACAACATGGCGAGGAATCGTTCCGCCATGGTTTCCAGTAAGCAGGCCTCCTGCGTCGTGCCGATCTCGACGAGGCGTTGCGCGATTTTCGCATAGTCGATGGTGTCCGCGAGATGGTCTGAGTGGCCGGCCGGATCGAGGGGCGCATCCAATTCCACATCCACCGCCAGGGGCTGAGGCTTCGCCCGTTCCTCCGCGGTGACGCCGCAGCGGCCGCGGAACTCCAATCGCTCAATGATGATGTGTGCTGACATGCGGGCATTGTCGAGGATCGGATTTCAAAGAGTCAAGGAGGGGTGGGTATGCTCCGGCTGCCTTTCTTGCTCGCTGCCCGCGCACTGGGGATCTATTTAGATGTGAAATTGGTGGCAGTGCTCGGTCAATGCGCGCATGGGAAAGGCAGCCGAAGCATACCCTTGGAGAGAGGGGGGGAGTTGAGACTGTGGAATTAGGTGGCTTTCTTGCTCGCTGAGCCCCCGCGATGAAACGGCGGTCGCTCAATGCGCGCAGGGAAAACCAACCGGGGCGCACCCGTGGGGGAGAGAGGGGGATCGGAAAATGACCAGGGGAATGCGGTTGTCTCGATCTTCTTAGTGGTACGAGGGGCGATATGGAGATCGGCCAGCAGACTCATGAAGCAGCGGACGTCTGCTCACCAGCTAGCCACGCGTCGTATTTTGCTGCCTGATAGACATCTTCAAGGACCAATTCGGGATATTCAGTCACGATCTCAGCTGCGGTGTAGCCATCTCCCAGCAACCGTAAAACAAGCTCTACCGTTAGGCGGAGCCCGCGAATCGTCGCCTTGCCCCCGCAGACCTGCGGGTCGATATGGATTCGATCTAGGGCCATATGAAGAAGTCTGCCCGATTCGTGGAAGAGCCGCAAGTGAGGTAGGCTCGAAATAGTGG
>MSXN01000009.1 GCA_002083555.1 Nitrospira sp. ST-bin5
TGGGCTATCTCAAAGACGAGTTTCCCGGACTCCATGCGGTGATTGTGGGAAGCGGCGGGCAACACCATGCCTTGCTCGCACAGGCTGACTCCTTGGGCGTCCGTGATCGCATTCATTTGGTCGGGCATCGAGACGATATCGAGCAGTGCCTGGCCGGGATGGACTGCTTTGTATTTCCCTCGTTGAACGAGGGAATGGGGCGCGCGTTGATCGAAGCGATGGCGGCAGGGCTTCCGGTGGTGGCCAGTCGGGTTGGCGGAATCCCCGCGATTGTCCAACATGAGGAGAACGGGTTGTTGGTTGAGGCGGGGGATGGACGGGCGCTGAGCGAAGGGCTGCGTCGTATCCTGGGCGATCCACAGCTGGCCGATAGGCTCGGCCGGAACGCCTCGCGCACGATCGGGCAGGAGTTTGGAGTGAAGGCCATGGTTGATGCCGTTGAGTCGGTATATCGGAGAGCCTTGCAGGCCCATGCATAAGCGCGGTTGGTACAGGACCGTGACGGTCGCCGCCTGGATCGGCCTTGCGCTGTCGGGGTTGGTTTGGCCGTCGATGGTGTCGGCCGCGGAGCAGCGGGTGCCGCTTCGTGTCGCCATCCATGTCCATAGCACGGCCAGTACCGGGACCTTGAGCCTGGAGGCGTTGGCGGTCAGGGCTGAACAACAGGGGCTGGATGCGATCGTGCTCTCCGACAATTTCTCTTTGGAGTATGAGTATGGTCTTCAACCGCTTGCCGGATTGCTGAGAAAGACCGTCAGTTTTCCATCGGTTCTGTCCTATGGAGTGGAGCGCTATCTTGAGGAGATCCACTCGGTGCAGGCGCGTCATCCTCAGCTGGTGATTGTGCCGGGAGTGGAGGTCGCGCCCTATTATTATTGGACCGGCTCCCTCCGGCGCGGCGATCTGACCATGCACGATGCGCAGCGCAATCTCCTGGTGCTGGGGTTGACGAAGGCGGAGGATTTTCGCGCGCTCCCGGCACGCGGGAATCCGTCGTCTTTTACGGTGGATGGAGCCAGTCTCGTGAATGCCGCGCCCCTGCTCTTGGCCGTTCCCGCGCTGTTCTTATGGAAGCCGATCGGTGCGGCGCGTCGAACCGTCGCCGCCTGCTGCCTGGTGTTGGCCGTGGCCACGCTGGTGAATGCCTGGCCGCTGGGAACGCCGCCGTTCAGTTCATACGAATCGCAGTTGGGCTATCGACCCTATCAGGCATTAGTGGAGGTTGCGAATCAACGCGGTGCGGTTGTGCTGTGGTCGATGACGGAGGCGCGCGATCTTCAATCGCATGCCTTTGGTCCGTTGGGAACTGTGACCGTGAGGACCGATGCCCATCCGGAAGCATTGGCCTTGACCAGCGGGTATGCCGGGTTCGGCGGCCTCTATCAGGATACGAGGACCATCACGGCGGCGGGCAGATTGTGGGACCAGCTCATTCAGGCGCATAGGGCGACGGCACTGTCTGTTGTGCCGACGATGGTCGGGGAGATCGCCTTTCACGGCTTGGCTGATAAAGGAAAGGACCTCGATCGTGTAGTGACAACGGTGTTTGCCAAGGAACGATCGGTTGCCGGCTTGTTGTCCGCGATCCGGTCCGGCCATGCCTATGCGGCTGCCGAAGGGGATCATCGGGTGATGTTGACCTTGGACGAGTTCAGCCTTGGTTGTGACTGCAATCAGGCGACCGTCGGCATCGGAGAGCACATGGCTCTGCCGTCCGGCTCGCACGCGGTCGCAACGGTTCGGCTGTCAGCGCGAGACGGCAAGGCTCATCCGGTCACTCTGCGTCTGATCCGGTCGGGAGAGATTATCAGGATGACGAAGGCTGAGACTCCCGTGCAGTACCAATTGGCGGATACGACGCCCGTACCGGACGCCGGCGCGTATTACCGTCTGGAAGTCGTCGGCCAGAGCGGCGAGTTGTTGACCAATCCCATCTATGTCGATGCGCCTGCGAAGGAACGGGGATAGTTCATGCGCGTGACGATTCATCAACCGCAGTTTCTGCCCTGGCTGGGGTATCTCGATAAGATTGATCGAGCCGATCTGTTCATCGTGCTGGACACGGTGCAGTTCAAGAAGAACGAATGGCAGAACCGGAACCGCATCAGAACGGCGGACGGCTGGCAGTGGCTGACGGTGCCGGTGTTGCATCATTTCGGTCAGCGCGTGCAGGAGGTGACGATCAATCCGACGGCAGCATGGCGGGAGCAACATCTGCGTGCGCTGGAGATGCACTATGCGCGGGCGCCATTTATGAATCAGTACCTGCCGACATTGCGGGCGATCTATACGCAACCCTGGACCAGGTTGTCCGACCTGAATCTGGCGGTGATCCGATGGCTGTTACAGGCCTATGGCATTACGACGCCGTTGCGCTGCGCATCCGTGATGGTCGCGCGCGAAGAGCCGACGGATCGCCTGATCGATCTCTGCCGGGCCGTCGGTGCGACACGGTATCTCGCGGGACCCGGAGCTGACGGGTATATGGATAAGCCTCGGTTTGAAGCATCCGGTGTTGAATTGGAGATTCAGGAGTTTCTCCATCCCAAGTACGGACAGATGTACGAACCATTTGAGCCGAATCTATCGGCCATCGACCTATTGTTTTGCGTAGGTCCTGACGCCTTGAACCAGTTGCGCAGTCGCCGGGTTCGAGAAGACCGGGCGACCGCGTCATCGCGATCATGACAAGGAGGCAGGTATGACATTCGACGGCACAGAGGCGATGCGGATTCTCGCGATCGGCGCTCATCCGGACGACATCGAAGCCGGGTGCGGCGGAGCGCTGGTGAAATACGCGCAGAACGGCCATCGGGTGTTCTTGATGGTGATGACCGAGGGAGAGCAGGGCGGCGCCGGCGAGATCCGGAAGTTCGAGCAGGAGCAGGCGGCCAAGCAGCTCTGTGCCGAGCGGATTTTTTGGGGCGGCTATCAGGATACCGCCGTGCCGATGGGACGTGAGCTGATCCAGTCCATCGAAGCGGTCGTCAAGGAAGTCGATCCGCATTTTATATTTGTGCATTATCACGACGACACGCATCAGGATCATCGCCACTTGGCTATGGCGGCGATTTCGGCCACGCGATACACGAAAAATGTCCTGTTTTATGAAGGTCCGACGACGCAAAACTTTGCGCCGACGGTCTTCGTCGACATCGATCAAGTGCTCGACGAAAAGATTGCCGCTATCGAGGCCCACGCGTCACAGGTCAGGAAGACGAACATCGAAGCGCTAAGCATCGTGGACGTGATCCGGTCATCGGCACATTTTCGCGGAATTCAGGGTCGGGTGAAAAACGCAGAAGGGTTTCTTCCTTTGCGATTGTTTATTAACATCGGAGCATGACGACCGGCACCATCATGATTCCTCATTCGCGACCTTCAATTGCTCAGGACGAGATTGATGCGGTGACCGATGTCCTGCAGTCCGGCCATCTTGCGCAGGGCGTGGTCGTCGAACGGTTCGAGCGGGGGATGGCCGCCTATCTCGGCCTGGCCGGCGGCGTCGCCGTCAATTCGGGAACGATGGCGCTGGAAGTCGCGCTCCGGGTCCTGGGCGTCGGGCCCGGTGATGAAGTGTTGCTGCCCAGTTATGTCTGTGCCGCGCCGTGGCAGGCCGTTCAGCGTGTCGGAGCCCAGGCGCGTCTGGTGGATATTGAGCCGGACACTTTTCAGATCGATGCCGATCTGGCCCGGGCGGCAATCACCTCCAGGACCCGCGCGATCATTGTGCCGCATCTGTTCGGGTTACCTGCCGACCTGACCGCGCTTGCACGATTGGGGGTCCCGCTCATTGAGGACTGTGCGCAGACGTTGGGGGCCACGGAACAGGGGCGGGCGGTCGGGTCAGTGGGTACGCTCACGGTCTGTTCCTTCTATGCGAACAAGTTGTTGTGTGCGGGCGAAGGCGGGATGGTGTTGTCGCGCGATCCGGAGTTGCTTGAGCGAGCTCGGGCCCTTCGTGAGTATGACGGTGCACTGTCGCTGAATCCTCAGGCGACGAATCTCAAGATGACCGACGTGCAAGCGGCCATCGGGTTCGCGCAATTGAATCGGCTTCCGGAATTGTTGACGCGGCGTGCGAGCGTGGCCCGGCAGTATCGCGAGGCGCTGGCCGGAACGTCCGCAACTGTGCCGGCGGTGCCGTCTGGCCGGTCGCATGTCTATTATCGGTTCGTGGTGCGAATATCCAGGCGGGGAGTAGGCTCGGATGAGTTGAACAACTGCATCGGGAGATTGGAGCGTGCCGGCGTGCAATGCCGGAAACCGGTCTTTCGGTCATTGCATCGCTATCTCGGCCTTGAAGGATTTCCAGCCAGCGAGGCGGCAGAAGACAACGCGCTCTCTATTCCGCTGTATCCCGGTTTGGCGGACGGAGAAGTTGCTCAGATCATCATGGCGATGAGGGATGAATGGCGACGCGAGTAATCGAGAACGATCTGTCGATGGCCGAGAGCCCTCGTGCCTGGAAGTGGCTGACGCCGGCAATGGCCGTGGCAGTCATCGGGGTGCTTGCGCTGGCAGTGCCGGCTGTTCGCGACCAGTTTCAGTTGGAGGGGGTTCGGTGGCTCTATGTGCTCCTGTTTGCATGCCTCGGCAGTGTCGCCCTGACGCCGGTGATGGTGCAGATCAGTCACCACTGGAATCTCGTCGACATCCCGACGGAGCGGAAGATTCATGTGCAGCCCACGCCGCGGCTCGGAGGGGTGGCCGTCTATGCGGGATTCGTTGGATCGGTCCTGATGAATTCGATCCTGCCGGATTGGATGACGGCGATTGTGGTGGCAGGCTCATTGCTACTGATCGTCGGAGTGATCGACGATATCCGGGAATTGCCGGCCTCATTGAAACTCGTGGCGCAGCTGGTGGCGGCCGGCATTGTCATCGCCTCGGGGAAAGTTCTCACGCTCTTTCCTGCAGGTGGGATTGGTGAAGCGGCGAATGTGCTGTTGACTCTACTGTGGATTGTCGGGATTACGAACGCTTTTAACTTCTTCGACGGCATGGACGGTCTGGCCAGCGGTCTCGCCATTCTGATGGCGGGCTTCATGGGGATGGTGGCGTTTGAGACCGACCAGCCAGGGCTAGGGTGGTTGGCGATGGCCGTCATTGGCGCCTGTGCCGGATTCTTCCCGTACAATTTCCGTGGCGCTCAGCCAGCAAAGATATTTCTTGGGGACGGCGGGTCGACCTTCCTCGGATTCACGCTCGCCTGTCTCGCGGTCAAAGGCAACTGGGCCAACCATAGTCCCATCGTATCGTTCAGCAATCCGCTGCTGATTTTCGGCGTGCTCATCTATGACATGATCCACATTACCGTGGAGCGTGTGGTCACCGGGAAAGTGCATTCCGTGAAAGAGTGGCTGGACTATGTGGGGAAAGATCATCTGCATCACCGGTTAGAGCGCGCGTTAGGATCCAGGCAGGCCAGCGTCGCCATGATTTTCCTGCTCACGATTTGCCTTGGCCTTTCCGCTATGGCGCTCCGCCATGCCGGCCTTCAAGAGGCCGTCTTGCTGCTGGTGCAAGCCGGGCTTATTGTTGGCATGGTAACCATCCTTGAATTGAGCGGTCGTCGCCGCTAGGGCTTGCACTCTTGCTCCGTTCCCGCTAGAAGATCCCTCCATGGTTCCCACCGTTGAATGGAAAAATGGTGCCGTGCGCTTGCTCGATCAAAGCCGGTTGCCCGAATATGTCGAGTTTCTCGACTGTCGGGACTATCGGGCGGTGGCCGATGCGATCCGTGAATTGAAAGTCCGCGGAGCCCCTGCGATCGGTGTGACGGCCGCGCTGGGTGTGGCATTGGGTGCGCAGGCGGTCTCTGCAACGGAGTTTCCCGCATTTGCCCAGGCGCTTGTGCCGATTTGCGATCATCTGGCTGCCACCAGGCCGACAGCCGTCAATCTGTTCTGGGCGATCGATCGCATGAAAAAGAAACTCGCGTCCCTGAGCGCGCAATCGGTGCCCGCCGTGAAAGCCGCACTGTTGGCCGAGGCTCAAGCCATTCTTGATGAGGATATCGCGCTCTGTAAAGCCATGGGCAAGCATGGCGCGGAGCTGATCGCGAACGGGCAGACGGTCCTGACTCATTGCAATGCCGGCGCGCTGGCGACGGCGGGATATGGCACCGCCCTCGGTGTCATCCGCGCAGCGTGGGAGCAGGGCAAGAAGATCCAGGTCATTGCGGATGAAACGCGGCCAGTCTTACAAGGCGCCCGGCTCACGGCTTGGGAGCTGATGCAGGACAAAATTCCGGTGACGCTGATTACCGACAACATGGCCGGCTCGCTCATGCGCCAGGGGAAGATTCAGCTCTGCGTGGTCGGAGCCGATCGCATTGCCGCCAATGGCGACGTGGCGAACAAGATCGGCACCTATTCGGTGGCGGTCCTGGCCAGGGCTCACGGCATTCCGTTCTATGTCGCCGCGCCGTACTCAACCATCGATCTGAAGACCAAGACCGGCGCGGATATTCCCATCGAGCAGCGCAACCCGTTAGAAGTGACCACCATCCACGGAAGCCATCCGATCGCGCCCGCAGGCGTACCCGTCTACAATCCGGCTTTCGATGTCACCCCAGCCGAGCTGATCACCGGCATCATTACCGAGCGCGGTGTGTTTAAGCCGGGAGAACTGGCCAGGCAGTTTGCATCGTAGGACGCCTCTCCAAGCTGAGTATTGATGCTTTAGCCAGTTGCAAGCCCGTTATCAGCCACTTATAATGCGCCAGCGCTGTTCAATGTATCCTTTAACTTTCTGGAGAAATCGGAGCCACAATGAGTGAACGTACGTTAGCGATTATCAAGCCTGATGCCGTGAAGAAGAATGCCGTCGGGGACATCATCAACCGCTATGAGAAGGCGGGGTTGAAGCCGGTGGCAATGAAGCTGATGCAGATGTCGAAGCCCGTTGCGGAGGGATTTTATGCCGTCCACAAGGCGCGGCCATTCTTCGATAGCCTCTGCACCTTTATGTCGTCGGGCCCGGCGGTCGTGATCGTGTTGCAGGGTGACAATGCCATTAAGAAGAATCGGGAGTTGATGGGCGCGACCGATCCTGCCAAGGCTGACGCGAATACGATTCGCAAGGCACATGGCGCCAATATTGAGTTCAATGCCGTGCACGGATCGGATTCGCCTGAAACTGCGGCGTTCGAGACTGCCTATTTTTTCCCCGGTATGGAAATTTTCGGTTAGGTCTTTTTCTCGGAGGGCGATGGGTTCTTTGCCCTTCACTTCTGGACAACTACTGGTGCGAGGGACGGCGGTGGCGCTCTCTCTCGCACTATTGTGTGCCTGTAGCACGCGACTTGCCCCTTCTCCTTCCTCATCGGCCCCTCTCGAACAGATCCATGATGATCCCGCGCGCGATGCGCAATTGAGCCTGTTGCGGGAGGCGCATCGGGCGTTTGCGCAGGAACGGTATCCTGCGGCTGCGCTTTTTTTTCGGCGATTTGTCGATTCGACCCCGCCGCCGCGCGCGCCGCAGTCGGCTGAGGCACGCTGGTGGCTCGGACGTTCCTATGAGCAAATGGGGGAATATCGTGCGGCGATGGTCGAGTTTCGGGCCCTTGCCACGGGTGAGGCAGGGGGCGATTCTCAGGCACAGCTCTACCAGCAACAGGCGTTGGACCGGCTTGATCAGCTACGCCAGATTCCGGGCGGGTCTCTTGCTACTGTCGCTCGTCAGGTCGCTGTGGGGCTTCCTCTGTCTCAGCTTCCTCCTGTGTCGGCTTGGGTGGCGTGGTTGCAAGCATTGCTGAAGATCGGTGTCACGACGGTGCTGCTGGATCCGGCCGGTTCTGACCAAGGCAATGATAGGAGTTTGGAAACGATACAGGCTTTTGCCGGTGTGGCGCATCTCGCCGGTTTCTCGGTGTGGGGTGCGCTGGATCTTCATCAAGGCCGTGGTATCGCTCTCAGGCCTGAGTGGCTGAGCCGGTCCTTGGCAAAGAATGGAGCGGTGCGTAACGGCCATGAGCCGGGCGGCACGCCGGCGATGCTCCCCGATCCGTTGCATCCTGACTACCAGGCCGTCATTGCGGAACGAGCGATCATGTTGCTGCGGGCGGGTTGTGACGGGATTCTCTTGAGGACGAGGGAGACGCAGGGTTTCGCGCAAGACTTTTCTGACGGATCATTTCAACGGTTTGCCTCGGCCTTTGGTCTGACCATCACGCCGCAGCAATTGTTGGGTGACGCGGCTGGTGGAGAGGCCATGGAGTATGACCGGGAATCAACCTATTGGCGATGGGTGGGTTGGAAGGCCAGAGGTTATGCCACCGTGGCGGTGCGCATCAGAAGACTGATTCGTGATGCTAACCCGGCTGGGCGCCTGTTGATTGAGGTTCACGGAAGCACGGTCAGCGAGCCGTTGACTGGGTTGGAACAATACGGTGAGGATCTCAACGATTTGTTCCAACGGGGCGGGGGGGAACTCGTCATTCGTACAGAAGGTAGCAAGCGCCCGGCGCTGTTGGAACAGGTCGCTCAGCAAGTGGGTTCGTCCGATCGGCTCTGGCTGGTTCGCCCTGTGACGGTGCCGGATACGACTCCGCTCGCCGAGTGGACCGAAGGGCTTGGGGCAGTCACTCTAGAAGAGGAGGGCGGGAATCAGTTGCTGCTGCCTCGAAGTACGGGCAGTCTTCCTTGACAAATCACGTGGTTGCCCACTACGATCCGATGTCTTTCCACGGGCGTTTCTTCACTTGATTACGATGGAGACTCTATGATTCCGAGCGACTTGCGGTATCACAAAGAACATGAATGGGTGCGTCTCAACGGGAAGCAAGCGACGGTGGGCATCAGTCATTTTGCCCAGGATGCTCTCGGGGATATTGTGTTCCTCGATCTGCCGAAAGTAGGCGCCGCAGTGACCGCCGGGCAGCAGATCGGGGAGGTGGAGTCGACCAAGACCACATCGACCATTTACGTTCCTGTCAGCGGCACGGTCTCGAAGATCAACACCGACCTGAAGGATCATCCTGAAGTGGTCAACTCCGATCCCTATGGCAAGGGCTGGATTGCCGTGATCGATCTCTCGAATCCTGGAGAGGTTGATCAACTCATGACGGCTGCCCAATACGAAGCCTTTCTTGCCAGTCAGAAACATTAACGTGCTGCTGTAACGCGTCCATGTCGAAACACATCGCGATTCTGGGAGCCGGGCCTGGCGGGTACGTGGCGGCGATTCGTGCGGCTCAATTGGGCGCACGGGTCACGGTCATCGAGCAACAGGCGCTCGGCGGGGTGTGTTTGAACTGGGGCTGTATCCCCAGCAAGGCCCTTCTCTCCGTTATCGAACTCGGCGACAAGCTCAAGAAGGCAGAGGATCTCGGTATTCTGCTGCCCGGTCCGCCCCGCTACGATCTGGCTCGCATGGTGGCCAGGAAGAACAAGGTGGTGGCCTCGCTGGTCAAGGGCATCGCCACGCTGTTCAACGCCTGGAAGATTGAAGTGGTCGAGGGGCGCGGCCGCCTGGTCGATGCGCGGACGATCGCTGTGACTGGAGCGGACGGCGCCCAGCGGCAGGTGCAGGCGGATGCGATTCTGATTGCCACGGGATCCTCCTGGCCGCAGTTGGCGCAATTTCCTGTCGACGGGACAACCATTATCACCAGCAAGCAGGCGCTCGATCTGGAGTCGGCTCCGCCGCGGATGATCATTCTCGGCGCCGGGGTCGAGGGGTGCGAATGCGCCTCGCTCTTCAGTGGCCTGGGTACGCAGGTGACCATGGTCGAACTGCAGGCGGCTGTGTTGCCATTGGAAGATGACGAGGTCTCCGTATTGATGGCGCGCGAACTCAAAAAACGCGGCGTCGATGTCAGGACGGGGACGACGATTCAAGACGCGCAGGTGCGTGACGGGGTCGTGACGGCACAATTGAAAGACGGGAGCACGGTCGACGCGGAGGTGCTGTTGGTCTCGATCGGCCGCGGGTTTCAATCGCGCGACATCGGGGCTGAGGCTGCGGGAGTCGCGCTCGGGCGGCGCGGCGAGATTCTCGTCGATGACCGGATGGAGACGAATGTGCCCGGCGTCTATGCGATCGGTGATGTGGTCGGAAAGGCCATGCTTGCACATGTTGCGTCGGCACAGGGGAAAATCGCCGTCGAAAATATCATGGGGCATCCGACAAAGATTCGCTACGAGGTTATTCCAGCCGGTATTTTCACTCTGCCGGAAATCGGACGGGTCGGGTTGACGGAGCGGCAGGCGCGCCAACGGGCGCAAGCGGCCGGTCAGGATCCGGAACAGGCCGTCAAGGTGGGACACTTCCGTTACGCGGCGCTGGGCAAAGCCCAGGCGACCGGCGATATCACGGGCCTGTTCAAAGTGATTGCGGATGCGGCGACCGGCCGGTTGCTCGGGGCGCACATTGTCGGGGCTCATGCCGCCGACCTCATTCACGAGGCAGCCTTGGCCATGGAAACCGGCGCAACGGTATCGCAGATCGCCCATATGATTCATGCCCATCCGACGCTTGCGGAAGGGTTTGTGGAAGCGGTCGAAGATGTCGAGGGGTGTGCCATTCATCAGATGAAGAAGAAGGCATGAGTTTCCTCCAGTCATTTTTCCTCAAGCTGGGTATGTTGGCGATGACGCTGGGTGTCGTCTTGTGGATCGGCTGGCAGGTTCCCCAGACCATGCAGCGGCCTACGGTGACCCATGCGGCTTCGTTGTCTTCCGACGGCGCAGAAATAACAACAGCCGCAGCAGTCGGTTCCACGATTCCGCCGGTCGGGGTGAGTGGGGTGCACAGGGTGTCGAACAGGCCGCAACCGGTTGATCTGAACCGTGCGACGGCTGCCGACTTCGATCAGCTTCCGGGCGTCGGCCCTGTGTTGGCCAAACGGATGGTGGATTATCGAAAGTCCGTCGGGCGGTTTCATGCGGTCGAAGATCTGCGTGCGGTGAAGGGGATTGGTAAGAAGAAGTTGGACCAACTGAAGCCATTTGTAATCGTGGTAAGGCCTGGTACGCAGGATCAGGGAAAGAAGGGGCCGGTATGAGTGAATTGAGTCAGCAGCTTGATCTGATTCTGCGGGGGACCGTGGAGGTCATTCAGCGGACAGAGCTGGAAGCCAAGCTGGCCCGGTCGTTAAAGGAGAATCGCCCCCTTCGCGTAAAGGCGGGATTCGACCCGACTGCGCCGGATTTGCATCTGGGCCATACCGTCTTGATCCACAAGCTGAAGCATTTTCAGGATCTCGGGCATCAGGTGCTGTTCCTGATCGGCGATTTCACGGGCATGATCGGCGATCCCACCGGTGTCTCGGAAACCCGCCGCGCGCTGACCAAGGAGCAGGTCCAGGAAAACGCCAAGACGTACCAGCGGCAGATCTTCAAGATTCTCGATCCGCAGAAGACGGTCATCCAGTTCAATAGTACGTGGATGGGTGCGATGACGGCGGAGGGGTTGATTCAACTGGCGGCGCACTATCGTGTGGCGCGGATGATGGAACGCGACGATTTTCACAAGCGTTTTCATGAGCAGAAGCCGATCAGTGTCCATGAGTTTCTCTACCCGCTGGTGCAGGGCTACGACTCTGTCGCAATGAAAGCGGACGTGGAACTTGGCGGGACTGACCAGAAGTTTAATTTGCTGGTCGGACGGGAACTGCAGCGCGACTTCGGGCAGGAGTCGCAGGTCGTCATCACGATGCCGCTGCTTGAAGGCACCGACGGCATCAAGAAGATGAGCAAAAGCGTCGGGAACTACATCGCGCTCGAAGATAAGCCGGAGGATATGTTCGGCAAGGTGATGTCCATCAGCGATGCGTTGATGCTGCGGTACTACGAATTGCTGACCACGGAAGATCTTGAGCGGGTGAAGGCGCTGCATCCGATGGAAGCCAAGCAGTCGCTAGCCGAACTTATTGTGGCCCGTTATCATGGGGATGAAGCGGGGAAGCAGGCGAGAGGCGCCTTTCAACACAAGTTTTCCGAGCGGGAGTTTCCGGACGAGCCGGATGTTCGATTAGTGCTGACGAATCAGGATCTCAAGGACGGACAGTCGATCGGACTGGTGGATCTTGTAGCCAGGACAGGCCTGGTGACGAGCAAGAGCGAAGCCCGGCGGCTGGTGATTCAAGGCGGGGTGGAGTTTGATCAGAAGAAGCAGAACGATGCCAATGCGGTCGTGACACTCGTAGCCGGCCGTCAGTACCAAATGAAAATCGGTCGACGAAAGTTTGCTCTAGTGGAACGCGCCAAGCATGGCGGCCTTTCTTGACTTGGAATCGTCGCCCGCGTAGGATGCACCACAGCGAGCGGGCGTAGCTCAGTGGTAGAGTCCTTGCTTCCCAAGCAAGTTGTCGTGGGTTCAAATCCCATCGCCCGCTCCAAATTAAGACATCACACCTAAGGACTTGGACGGCACGCGCTTCCAAGTCCTTTTTTGTCTCTTCTGCCGGTGCGGTGATGGAACGGGCCAGGGTCCTTTTTATAGAGCGCATCAGACTACATACGAGTGACGTAGGAGGGACGTGACATGAAGATGGGGCAATCCCTGGTGATCGTGATGGCTGCATTTCTTGGTGGCATCGTCGGAGGCGTGCTGAGTGATCAGCTCTTTTCCGGCAGGGCTGTTCAGGCGCAGAAGGTAAACGGTGTGAATGCCGAAGAGTTTTTATTATTGGATCAGGCGGGGAAAGCCAGAGCCGGTCTTGGGTTGGATGCCAATGGTGAGGTCGGGCTTGTCCTGACGAGCAAAGACGGCAGCAGGACGCTCACGCTGTCAGCCGATGACCCACGGGCGATCAAGCTGACCGAGCGCGGAGGCCGAGTGCTGCTCTCAATGCCGTGAGGATTGAATGGGAGCGGAGAAGGGACCTAGACGGCCTTCTTGACCAGTCCTGAGCGGAGGCAACGGGTGCACACGCGAATCTTTTTGTTCGCTCCGTCTACGACGGCGCGAACAGTCTGAATATTGGGGTTAAATACCCGCTTGGTTTTGTTGTTCGCGTGACTGACATTGTTTCCGGATTTCGGTTTTTTCTGACAGAGATCGCAAGAGAATGCCACGGTAGTGCTCCTTCTGAGTGATCGAGCTAATGATTAGCTCGGTAAAGTAGCACATTAGGACGAACTGTGACAAGTGGCTGGCCTGGTGCCGGTGGTTGTCTTGAGAATCGGCTGGGAAGGGTAGAAATGGAGCCTGCTAATTGGATCGGATTTGTCGCCGGGACACTCACAACGATTGCGTTCTTGCCACAACTACAGCGGACCTGGACGACAAAGTCTGCCGATGATATGTCGCTGGCGATGTTGTTGACCTTTACAACCGGAGTCTTTCTGTGGCTGATCTACGGTCTGTATCTCACGGCGTGGCCGATCGTCGTCACAAACGCCATCACTTTCATACTGACACTCACGATCTTGGTCCTCAAGCTCAAGTATCAGAAGCCGCGTTGATAACTATAGGCGGGTTGCTCTTGCGAACTGGTGGGCGCCTCTTTCTAAGAGGTCGGTGAAGGTGCTGCAAAGGCAGGCGGAAGCGGCACACTGATGTCGAAACTCGGATCCCCTCCGTCGTCGAGTCGGTCTTTCCCAACACTATAGAGTTTCTTTTGCGTTGGGCTCCAAAGCATGGGGAGTCCGGTGAAGGGGTCGAAGTACATCGAGCCGACTTCCGCCAGTCTGGTCGGGATGGTGACGGTGGCGGTGGGTTTGCGCATGAGGATTTGCAGCGAGACCAGGCGCAGCCGCGCATCTGTTTCAACCAGGTGTTGACTGAAGGGTTCCCATTGTGGCTCGAATTCCATCGGGTCGGCCAGCCGCTCGAGAAACGTCCGTGGTGATTGTTTCGCGATGTCCTGCAGGCGAGGAAGCGGGCTGTGAATCGTTTCAGCCGCTTTAATTGTTGCATCGTAGTAGCTTGAATAGGCGTCCCAGGTGCGTTGGCCGGGTGAGGTGAATCCAAATCCCGTGAGGCTTCTGGGGTGCGCCACTTTTTGAAATGCGTTGGACGGCAGATGTGCCAGGGTCGTTACCGTCTCCAGGGTTTGAGAGTCTGTCTGAGAAAGCCGAGGCCCATTTGCCGGCTCCGTCCGGCTTCGTTGATATCCCATCATGAATTCATTTTGAATCGGCCAGCGGAGTGAGTATTCGGTTGGCGTCAACGGCTGAAGTAAGTTGAGCCCTTGAGCCAGCACGTGTTTGTCGACCGTGCTTTGACTCAGCATGCGCGATAAGAGTTCGACATTGTCCTCGATCATCACGGACGCCAGTATCTTGATTGGCAGGGTTCGGGCCTCCCGTAGGACGCTACGCCACTTGGCTACGTCTAGTGTGAGTCGATCGAGGCCGGTCCTTATTTCTTCACCGAATCCGATTGCCACAAACAGGCGATGGGCGCCTATGAGTTCCTCAATGCGGGGGGCGCCCGTATGTCCGTATCCCCAATCTTCAAACTTCATCCGGAGAAATTGCTCGTATCGGGTGACGAGCGGCGCGTAGAGCCGCGCTGACGAGCGGAACGAAGCCTCTTTGGTTCGGAATTCCGACAAGGGATCACTGGTATGCCACTCGGGAACGACACGGTCATACGCGATTGGCAGACGAAGCTCCGTGCGTCCCGGTTTGTCTAAGTCAAAGCCACGTTCCGTCGGCCGCGCCCCGGTTTCGCTCCAGATGTCGTATCCGGTCTGGACGGGGTCCGTTCCGCCTGCAGCGGCCATCCCCAGCAGAAGAAAATAGCCATTGTCGAGCGGGCGTTCGATGCTGCGGGCCGGTGGGGTCGACAGTCTGACGAATCCCTCACTGGGCTTCTCTTTCTTGGCTGACCAGATCAAGCCGGATAGTTCAAGGAAGAGTCCAATGATACAGATGCTGATAATGATGTTCCGCATGAATGGACTCAGCCTCGTTACGTGTGGTTGGGAAGAACTTTCTGCAACTCCCGGATGTGGCCTGGATGGAGATCAGCAAGGCCCATGCCGATTCGGCGGTTCTTCTAACCTCGCATTGATAGGCTGTTCTCCTGGTTAGATTAGAAACGGAGATAGGCTGAATCCTGCGATTGTCGCACACCGATCCGGTCATTAATGGACTTGACATTATTCAGCAGGGTCTCCTATTGTGCCCCCACAATTATGATTCCTGGGTAAGGGAAGAGGGTGTGAATCCCTCGCGGTCCCGCCGCTGTGAATGGGGACGAAACCCGGTATTGCCACTGTCCACCAGGTGGATGGGAAGGCGCGGGGAGTAGGATGAACCATGAGCCAGAAGACCTGCCCAATGAATTGACCATCGTTCCCTCGAGGGCTGGGGAACAGGCGAGGATGAAGAACCGGGTGCAATCCTCAAGGTCTCTGTCAGGCCTTGGGGATTTTTTATTTGAACTCGTGTGGCCGCTGGATTCTGACGGGTGTTACGTTGGCAGTTGCCATCGTGACGGGTGGGTCCATCGCCTGGGCCTGCGGTGAGGGGGGCTGTGCGGATATGACGCGGCGTCAGCAGGGAATTCTGACCGGCATGCCGTTTATGGCGCATGTGTCGTCCCGGTCGTTTGTCGACGACGCCGGCCGGAAAATCTATCTGGCCAAGACGCCGGTGCGCATCGTCTCACTGGCGCCGAGTGTCACTGAAATGTTGTTCGCCATCGGGGCCGGGGAGCAACTCGTCGGCGTGACGGATTTTTGTGACTATCCCCCGGAGGCTAAAGCGAAGCCGAAGCTCGGGTATGCCCATCCGAACCTGGAATCATTGATGGTTCTGCAGCCGGATCTGGTCTTGGCGCCGCAGGAATTTCTGAAGCCCGATGTCATTCTGAAGCTGGAGCAGTTGAAAGTTCCGGTCTTTATTCTGTCCGCCACGACGGTGGAGGACATTCTCGGACATATTCAGACACTGGGGCGCATGCTCGATCGCTCGGTGCAGGCCAATGCCATCGCGATGACGCTGCGGCAGGACGTGGCGGCTGTCCGGCTGAGGATGCAGGACGTGTCTCCCGTGCGGGTGCTCTATGTGCTCAATAGTCAACCATTGATTACCGTGGGACCGGGAAGTTTCATCGATCAGCTGCTTCGAATCGCGGGAGCCACCAACGTCGCGGCCCAGAGCCAGCTGCCGTATCCGCGGATGAGTTTGGAGGTCGTGCTGCAACAGGACCCGGAAGTCTTGCTCTTTCCGATCGGAAAAGCCGAAGGGATTTCGGATAGTGAACAGCAGACCTGGCGGCAATGGCAGACGATGACGGCGGTCCAGCGGGGCCGGCTGCATCAGATCCCCGCGGATCTCTTGAACCGGCCCGGGCCTCGAATCGGCCAGGCGCTGACGATGCTGGTGAATATTCTTCACCCTGAGATTGCGGCCGGACTTCCGTCCCAACCGTAACAAAGAATTCTTTATGATGCCTGGATCTCCCCAACTGCTGACTTCCGAATCGCCCTCTCTTGCATCGAACAGACTGGAGGGAGGGACTGCTGGTCATCGGGATGTGTGGCGGCGCACAAGTGCGATTCTGACGCACCGCCGGTGGCTTGGGATCATGGGGGCCTTGGTCGCGGCCAGCGTCGCGACATGCATTCTCTGTCTCCAGTTTGGAGCCACGTCGGTCGATCTCGCGACGCTGCTCTCCGTCATGACTCAGTTGTTGACGGCCGGGAATACCGAGGTCGTTGGCGGCAACACAGCGGCCACCATCATGCTGCATATCCGGTTGCCACGTGTGCTGATGGGATTTGTCGTCGGCGGCAGCCTTGCGGCAGTCGGTGTGACTTTGCAGGCGTTGCTGAGAAATCCATTGGCAGATCCCTATGTGCTTGGCGTCTCAAGCGGCGCTGCCTTAGGCGCGGCGCTGGCCATGCTTCTGGGTCTTGGGGCCTCGATGATGTTGCTGCCCGTCCTCCCTTTGTGCGGTTTTGTCGGCGGGCTGCTGGCGCTGCTGTTGATCTATCGCTTGGCGCAGTCGCAGGGACGCCTGCCCGTGCATAGTCTTTTGCTGGCCGGCGTCATTCTGAACGCGATTCTCACGGCGCTGATTATGTTCATTACGTCGATCATGGAGCCGAACCGGTCCGCAGGCCTGATGGCCTGGCTGATGGGGTCCCTCACGGCTCCCGGCTATCCGGCCTTGGGTGTTGTGGTCGCGTATGCGGTGCTGGTGTCGGCGATCGTGCTGCACAAGGCGCAGGCGCTGAATGTGCTGACGCTGGGGGAGGAAACGGCTCGTTCATTGGGTATTGAGACGGAGCGGCTCAAGAAGCACCTGTTTGTCCTGACGGCCTTGTTGACCGGAGCGGTCGTGTCGGTGAGTGGGATGATCGGATTTGTGGGCATGATGGTGCCGCATGCTGTTCGCCTGGTGGTGGGGTCTGATCACCGGCTACTGCTACCCGCGTCGGCTTTGGTCGGCGGCATGTTTCTCGTCATCTCCGACACGATCGCGCGTACTATCCTGGCGCCGGCGGAAATCCCCGTCGGGATCGTGACGGCGCTCGCCGGTGGTCCTTTCTTTCTGTATCTCCTGCTCTGGCGCAAAGATCGGATGTTGTGACGTGGAAAACCAATTAAGTGGGAACTCGGTGACCGCCACGTGCGCTTCAGGTACGGCCATGCAGGTGGACCAGGTCTCGTTTCGTTATCGAACGGGTCAAGCGGGGAGGCCGTGGACAGTCGAGGACCTCTCATTCAATGTGCGAGCGGGAGAAGTCTTGGGCATTGTGGGACCCAACGGCTCGGGGAAGTCGTCGTTGTTGAAACTGCTGGCCGGGCTCTTACGACCAAGTTCAGGCCAGATTCGGCTCGGAAGCCAGTCGATCGGACACATCGACCCACATCTCCTTGCGCGTTCTATTGCTGTAGTTCCGCAGGAATATGTGCAGGTCTTTCCCTTTACGGTCGCGGAAACCGTCCTCATGGGACGCTTTCCGCATCGCCGTGGGTCCTGGTGGGGGATGGGCATTGGTGACGAGTCTGAACACGATCTGCGGCAAGCTCATCAGGCGATGGTCGAGACGGATGTGGTGGCGTTGTCCGGTCGCCTCGTGTCTGACCTTTCGGGTGGCGAGCGCCAGCGGGTGATGATTGCACGGGCATTGGCGCAGGAACCCGCCATTCTCTTGCTGGACGAACCGATGGCCTTTCTCGACATCAATCACCAGATTGAGATTTGCGCGCTGATCAGCCGGTTGCAACGTGAACGGCAACTCACAGTCGTGCTGGTCTCGCATGATTTGAATGTCGCCAGTCAGTCGTGCGATCGGGTGATGATGTTAAAGGACGGGCGGATTGTCCGGATCGGTTCGCCCATGGAGACGATCACGCCGGAGAGCTTGCGCGCGGTGTACGGGTGCAACGTCGTTGTCGATGCACATCCGTCTAGCGGGCGTCCGCGCGTCACGATGCCGGCTTGAGCGATTCGGCAGGATGCAATTCCGCACGGTCATGTCCCCGGCCGTGACGGGCATGTGTGAGGGGGGACGATCATTTTAAGGTGAAAGGGCGTTTTGTAGAAACGACGCGGGGGACGGGGAAGATGGTGCAAATCCATCACGGTGCCGCCACTGTCAGCGGGGAGTAAGTCTGCATCATGCCACTGTGCGCTTCGGCGCATGGGAAGGCGCAGAGACGCGACGATCCGCAAGTCAGGAGACCCAGCCCGCAGTTGATTCGACTGAACCCTTCGAGCACAAGGGAGTTTCGTCATGTTGTTTTTCATCGTTCGATTGATTCGGTGTGTCTGTCTCCTCTACTTTCTCATCCCTCTCCAATCGGCGCGCGCCCAGCAAGAAATCGCCATGGCCGACCAGGCCGACATCATTGAGACCCCTGAGGTCGTTGTTAGCGCCACGAAGACGCCGATCCCGGCGACACGGGTCACGAGTGCTGTCGAGGTGATTACAGCGGAGGATATGAAACGGCAGAATCTTCGGAACGTGATTGATGCGCTTCGCTTAGCGCAGGGTGTAGCAGCCTTTTCCAGTGGCGGTCCTGGGACTGACGTGAGTGTCAGGATTCGGGGAGGCGGATCAGCCCAAACACTGGTGCTCATCGATGGTGCGATCGTCAACAGTGGGACGACCGGAAGCTACAATTTTGCTAATCTGACGACCGACAACATCGAGCGGATCGAGATTCTTCGAGGCGCACAGAGCATGTTGTACGGGTCGGATGCGATGGGCGGTGTCATCAATATCACGACGAAGAAGGGGCAGGGGCCTCCGACCGTGGGCGCATTCCTTGAGTACGGCTCGTTTGCCACTGTGCGTGAAGGCGGGACACTTTCAGGGAAGCAAGGGATTGTGGACTACAGTCTTGCGCTATCCCGATGGGACACCTCCAGCTTTTCAGCGGTCAATTACCGGCGCGGCGCCACCGAGCGGGATTCCTATCGAAATTGGACGGGATCTGCTCGCGTAGGTGTGGATCTTCCGAAAGACGGACGACTGGACTTTAATTTTAGATGGTCCAATTCGGATGTCGCCCTCGACAGTGTGTCCGCGACGTCACCGGCAGATGTGTTTGGATCGAAGATACGGAGTCAGGATTATATATTCAGCGGAAGCTACCAGCAGCCGCTGACGGACTGGTGGTCGCAGAAACTGACGCTGTCGCGCGCGCAGGAAGCGTCGCTGTTTCTGCCTGGTACGCTACAGCGAAATCTCGTCACCGGCGCATTCAGCACTCCCTTGGGCACGCCGAATGAGACACGAGTGTTATCCAATCGGATCGAATGGCAACATGATTTCCGCATTACCGAGATGCTTTTGCTGAGTGGGGGCTATCAGTTTCGTGAGCAGCAAGGCGAGAATGACACAGGTCTGACCAATCGGATCTTGAGTTCGAATGCGGGGTTTGCTCAGGCTCAGGTCAATCTCTGGGATCGTCTCTTTGGGACGGCGGGAGTCCGGTACGACAGTTATAACGTGTTTGGCAATGCCACGACGTATCGATTGACGGGAGGCTACTATAGCAAGGAGACTGACACAAAACTTCGTGCCAGTTATTCAACGGGTTTCCGGGCGCCGACCATGAACGAGTTGTATTTCCCCAATTTCGGCAATCCCAATCTTGGTCCTGAAAAGAGTCAGAGTATGGATGTGGGGGTGGACCAGTTCTTTCTGTCTAAGTCTCTGAAGCTCAGCGGAGGATTCTTTTGGAATCGCTATCGCAATCTGATCGTGACGACGAATGATCCGGTGTTTTGTGCGCCTTTTAGTACATTCGGGTTCTGTCCGCAGCAACTTGGTGATGCATCGACGAAGGGGTGGGAGGCGAGTCTGTCCTACACCTACACCAGCGAGCGGCAGTTTCTCCGAGGGCTAACCTTCCAGGCGCAGTATACGAATACTCTGACCCGAGATCTTGATACGGCGGCCCGTCTCCCGCGTTGGCCGGTCGACCAGTGGAGCATGATCCTCGGCTATCAACCGATTGAACCGCTCTGGATCACTGTCACCGGACGGTATGTGGGCTCGCGGTTTAATACCACGGGAAACAGTCAAACCCTCCGCGCATTCGATGTCTGGTCGCTGGCGGCAACGTACGACGTCACGAAGCAGGTGCAGGTCTATCTCAGGGCGGAAAATCTCTTCAATGAAAAGTACGAGGAGATTGCCAGTGCCGGCGTCCCAATTCGCTCAATATTTGGTGGTGTACGTGTCGCGTTCAGTGCGAAGCCGTAAGGATATGTAAATGACCCATCCACGACTGGTTATCGCCGGCATCTCCAGTGGTGTCGGCAAGACGACGGTCACATTGGCGATCCTGGCGGCTCTGCGACAGCGGGGCCGCCGGGCGCAGGCGTTCAAGGCGGGGCCGGATTTCATCGATCCGAGTCACCATACGGCTGCCACCGGGCGGCTGTCTCGGAACCTAGACGGCTGGATGTTGGGGGCGGATCGCAATCGGGAGATCTTTACGCGTGCCGCAATGGATGCGGATATCTCAATCATTGAAGGAATGATGGGACTGTTCGACGGCAGTTCGCCGGTGAACGAGATCGGCAGCACGGCAGAATTGGCCAAGCAATTGGATGCACCGGTCCTTCTCGTCATTGACGGTAGTGCGATGGCGCGTTCTGCTGCGGCGATGGTGTCAGGGTATGCGAAATTCGATCCGGCGTTGAGGGTCGCGGGTGTCTTGTTCAATCGAGTTAGCAGCGCAGGGCACTACCAGCTGCTCAAGGAAGCGGTCGAACAGGAGACGGATGTGGTGGCGGTGGGGTATATGCGGCCGGATGAGGCTGTGACGATCGCGGATCGCCACCTCGGACTGGTGATGGCGATGGAGAAAGGTGGAAGCGAACTGTATGATCGGCTGGCGAAGTCGGCGGCTGAGACCATTGATTTGGATCGAATCGAATTTTTGGCCGGCTCGTCTGGAGTATTGGCGGCGTCACCTCATTCTGTGAAAGAGAGTCGGCCGCATACAGTTCGCATCGGTGTCGCGAAGGACCGGGCTTTTTGCTTCTACTATCCCGAGAATCTTGAACTGCTGGAAGCGGAGGGGGCCGAACTGGTGTTGTTCTCTCCACTCGCAGACCGCACCATACCCGATGATGTGGCCATGCTGTATTTTGGCGGGGGCTATCCAGAGCTGCATGGCGCGGTGTTGGCGGGAAATACCACTATGCGAACGGCAATCAAGGGCTTTGCCGGACAGGGCGGAACGATCTATGCGGAATGTGGCGGGATGATGTATCTCACACGGGCCATCCGTGATTTCAAGGGCCAATCGCACGACATGGTTGGCTTGTTTCCTGCCGAAGCGGTTATGAAGAAATCTGGTGTGACGTTGGGCTATAGAACGGTGGAATTGTCACAGACCTGCATTCTTGGTGTTTCCGGTGTCATCGCGCGAGGGCACGAGTTCCATTACTCTACGGTGGTGCCACGAGGGCCGCTCGACTATGCGTGTTCGTTGAGTGATGCGCGAGGAGACACGAAGGGGCAGGATGGGCTTGTACGGGACAATGTGCTGGCGCTCTATACCCATTTGCATTTTGCCAGTCAGCCGAAGATCGCTACATCGCTCGTGAATGCCGCACGTCGAACAGCCGTGAGTCAAAGAGGAACACAATGACAGATCAGGCTGAACACAAGGCAAAGATGGAGCGGCTCAAAGCCTCGGTCGATCGACGTATCGAGGCGGCGCAAGAAGAGAAGGGCCTGCTGATGATCTATACCGGCGCCGGGAAAGGCAAAACGACCGCTGCGCTCGGGATGGCTCTCCGATGTATTGGTCACGGGATGAAGGTCGCGGTCGTTCAATTTATCAAAGGGGCGATCGATACCGCGGAAGAGCGGGCGTTGAAATCGTTCGGCGATCGCGTCACGTTTCTCCGGATGGGTGAAGGCTACACCTGGGAAACGCAGGATCGTGAACGGGATACGAAATTCGCTCAAGAAGCCTGGGAGACCGTCTGCGAGTTTTTGCGCGATCCATCTTATGCGATGGTGGTTCTCGATGAGTTCAATATCGCGCTACAGCAGGATTATGTGGACGTGGCGGAGGTGGTCACCGCACTGCGTGCCCGCCCTCCGATGCAACATGTGGTGCTGACGGGCCGTGGGGCGAAGGACGTCTTGATAGAAGAAGCCGATCTCGTTACCGAGATGAAGCAGATCAAACATCCGTTTCGCAAGGGGATTAAGGCGCAGCCGGGGGTGGAATTTTGAGAGGTCCGGTCACCAAGACGTGTGAAGCCTGCGGCGTGGCGTTCTCGTGCGGCGGATACCAGTGTTGGTGCGGGAAGGTCGGCATCACCGAGTCGCAGATGGATTGGATCGCCGCCAGATTTCAAGATTGCTTATGTCCTGCGTGCCTTGACCAAGTGAGTAAGGGGACCCTGCCAGTCCAGTCCGGAGAGTGCCGAACATAAGGAGCGATGATATGCGTATCACGAAGGTCTATACACGAACGGGCGATGCAGGGAAAACGCGGTTGGCCGGCGGACAGCAGGTCTGGAAAGACAGTCTGCGGGTGGAGGCCTATGGCACGGTCGATGAGCTGAACGCCTCAATCGGAGTCGTGCGCGCCATGAATGCCGACATGCTCGATGAGTATTCGGCTGCAGCCATTCTCGAGGAGGAATTGCGTTGGGTGCAGAATAAATTGTTCGATGTCGGGAGTATTCTTGCCACGGCGCCGGGACAGACGTTCAAGAACATGCCGCAGGTGACGGCGAAGGATGTGACGCGGTTAGAGAAGCTAATCGATCGCTGTCAGAAAGAATTGGAGCCTCTCAAGGAATTTATTCTGCCGGGCGGCGGGAAAGTCTCCAGCTTTTTGCATCAAGCTCGGACGGTCTGCCGGCGCGCTGAACGGCTCTGTGTGGCCCTGTCGAAAGTCGAACCGGTCGAGCCGACGATTATCAAGTACGTGAACCGGCTGAGCGACACGTTGTTTGTGCTCGCGCGCTGGGTGGCCAAGACGCAGGGTGAGCCGGAATTCTTGTGGGAGCGGGATGTCGCCAAAAAAGCGGAGTAGTCGTCAGACGTCAAGAAAATCTGCAGGTCTGATCATCTTCATTCTTGGCGGGTCGGCGTCGGGGAAAAGCGAGATTGCTTTGCGGCTTGCTGGATCGAAGGGACCGAGAGCCTTTGTCGCGACCGGGCAGGGCCTCGATGCTGAGATGTCGGCAAGGATTGCACGACATCAGGCCACACGTGCATCGGATTGGGACACGGCAGAAGTTCCGCTCGAACTCGCGGCCTGGTTTGCGCGCGCAGGGAGCCGCTATCAGACGATTGTCGTTGATTGTGTGACGCTCTGGCTCAGTAATCTGCAGTGCTCCGGGATGAAAGAGCCACTGGTGCTCAAGCGAGTGGCCGGCTTGCTGGAAGCGATGCGGAAGACGAAAGCGAGGATCGTGATCGTGAGCAACGAGTTGGGGCTGGGGCTGGTGCCGGCGGAGCCGACTGTGCGGGCCTTTCGAGATCTGGCCGGGCGGGTGAATCAATTGCTCGCTGCAGGCGCCGATGAGGCACACCTGGTTGTGAGCGGGATTCCGCTTCGATTGAAGTGAAGAGAGGGAATGACAATGTCGTTACAAGCTGTGTGTGACCGGATTCAATCACCCGATCCCCAGTTACTGGCAAAAGCCCAGGCACGACTGGATCGCCTCACGAAGCCTCAAGGCAGTTTAGGGAGGTTGGAGGAAGTCGCGGCGCGCTATGTGATGATGACCGGGGAGCTGAAACCGGCGATTCCTCAAGGCGTGGTCTTTACGTTTGCGGCGGATCATGGCGTCACCAAGGAAGGTGTGAGTGCGTATCCCAGAGAAGTTACGCCGCAGATGGTGTTGAATTTCCTGCGTGGCGGGGCGGGTGTGAATGTGTTGGCCCGTCATGCCGGCGTGGGCGTGCGTGTGGTGGACATCGGCGTCGATCATGACTTTGGAGCCGTGCCCGATCTGATCTCGAGGAAAGTGATGCGGGGGACGCGCAATTTGCTCGTCGAGCCGGCGATGTCTCGCGCAGAAGCGGAGCAGTCCATCCTGGTTGGAGTGGACCTCGCAACGCAGTCAGCACGGGAAGGCACAGGCCTCATCGGTACCGGCGATATGGGCATCGGGAACACGACCCCGAGCGCGGCGATCACGGCGGTGATGGCCGGCCGGCCGGTCTCTGACGTGACCGGGCGAGGAACCGGAATCGACGATGCGGGGCATGCGAGGAAGGTGGCGGTGATCCGGCAGGCGCTCGATCTGCATCGTCCAGAGCGAGCTGATGCGCTTGATGTGTTGGCCAAAGTGGGCGGGTTGGAAATCGGCGGGCTGGCCGGGTTGATCCTCGGTGCCGCGGCGGAGCGCGTGCCGGTGGTGCTTGATGGGTTCATTGCCGGAGCTGCGGCATTGATTGCCGTGGGGCTTCAGCCTCGTTGCCGTGAGTATCTCATCGCGTCGCACCGTTCCGTTGAACGGGGGCATGCCGCGATCTTCGACCACCTCGGCCTGAAGCCGTTGCTGGATCTTGATTTGCGTCTCGGTGAAGGCACCGGCGCCTGTTTAGGCATGAGCCTGGTCTGTGCCGCCGTCAAAATCTATACAGAGATGGCGACATTCGGTGAGGCCGGCGTATCGGAGAAAGCTTAGGACTCATGGGAACGCTCGTTCGCCCTTTTGTATTCGCCTGGCACTTCCTGACCGGGATTCCGTTGAGCCATGCCTTGCACGAACCGACCGCTGTCGAACTTGCGAGGTCGATGGCCTGGTACCCGGTGGTTGGCTTGCTGATCGGCGGCGGATTGGTTCTTGCCGACGCGGGTTTGTCGAGGGTATTCGACCAGGCGGTGGTGAACGTCTTGTTGATCGTCTTGGCGGTGATCGTGACGCGCGGATTGCATCAGGATGGGCTCGCTGACACGCTGGACGGATTGGCGGGAGGGAAGACGCCTGCCGCCCGGCTGCCGATCATGCGCGATCCTCGTATCGGTGCCATTGGTGCCACGGGCCTCTTCCTCTCATTACTGCTGCGTTATGCGGGACTGATGGCACTGCCTCAGGCGATGCGAGTTCCTGCGCTCCTTTGTATGCCGGCCATCGGGCGGTGGGCGATGGCGACCCTGGCCTGGGCCTCTCCCTATGCGCGCGCCGAAGGAGGATTGGCCGCTTCGTTCCTGACGTATCTTTCCTGGCCCCATGTCGTCGTTGGAACGGGGGTACTCGCCGCAGGACTGGGCTGGGCGTGCGGACTGTTGAGTGCTGCGGCGATTCTCCTGGGCGGATCACTGGTGGTGTGTGCGTTGTGGGCCGGGTGCCGCTTGTGGTTCGGCGGGGTTACCGGAGATACGTTGGGCGCGACGAACGAAGTGATTGAAATCCTGTTCCTGCTCCTGGCCCCGTCACTGCTGTTACTTTCATGACAGGGAATGAACTGGTGCTCGTGGCAGGCCTCGATCTGATGGTAGGCGATCCCCGCTGGTTTCCGCATCCGGTTCGCGGGATGGGTCAGGTCATTGGATGGTACGACTACGGTATAAGAGGACTGTGCCGGAGTCCTCTCGCGTTGCGTCTTGCAGGGTTGATCCTCGCGTTAGGGTTGCCGGCGGCGGTCTATCTGGTGGTATGGGGGATGGTGGCGCAAGCCGGGGCCGTGGCGGATTGGCTTGAGACTGCGGTGACGATCGCCCTGGCATCAACGACGCTTGCTGGACGTGATCTGTGGGATCATGCGCAGGCCGTGAAGAAGCCGTTGCAGCGGGGAGATATTGCCGATGCGCGTCTGGCCGTGGCAAAAATTGTGGGGCGAGATGTGGGACAGCTGTCTGAATCTGAAGTCGTTCGCGCGACTGTCGAGACCGTGGCGGAGAGCACAGCGGACGGAGTGATCTCGCCGCTGTTCTTCCTTGTGATCGGCGGTCCGCCGCTGGCCTTGGCCTACAAGGCGGTGAATACGCTGGACTCCATGGTTGGCCATCGGGATGAACGATACGTCGATTTCGGGTGGGCCTCCGCCAGGCTGGACGACGTGGCGAATTGGATTCCCGCTCGTGTGACGGCTCTGTTATTTATCGCTGCGGCAGGTTTGCGTACAGGAAGTGGTGACCGGATTCGAAATGGCTGGCGCGTGGTATGGCGTGATGGGGGCAAGCATCCCAGCCCGAATAGCGGAAGACCTGAGGCGGCAATGGCTGGTGTGTTGGGTGTGCGGCTGGGCGGGACGAACTATTATGATGGGGTCGCGAATGACCGTCCGATCCTTGGCGATGGGCGGCGAGAGTTGGTCGTCGAGGACATCACGCTCGCCGCTCAATTGATGGCGTTGGCGAGTGTGTTGGGCGTGATGATCGGGGCGGGAATATTGTGGCTCGAGTAAAGAAATCCGTTCACGGCGGCGATGTGTATGCGGCGTCGCGCGAGCTCGGGCGGGAAGTCATCGAGCTTATCGATTTCAGCGCGAGTATCAATCCACTGGGGCCTTCTCCGAAAGTCTGGCGCGCCATCACCGGGGCCCGTCATCTCGTCCCGCATTATCCCGACCCTGAGTGCTGGGATCTTCGTCAGGCTCTGGCCACTCGGTGGCACGTCAAACCTGGACAGATTCTGGTGGGAAACGGCTCGATAGAATTGATCCATGCCCTTCCGCGGGCGCTCAAGATCAATCACCTATTGCTGGTCCAACCGACATTCTCCGAGTATGCCGCGTCGATGGCGCGGGCCGGCGGGTGCGTCACGACGGTGTGTGCAGATCGAGATGAACAGTATGCGTTGCCCATCGATCATCTGTGCCGGTTACTGGAACGGCCGACAAAGGGATCTCGGACGCTCGATGGGATCTTGTTGTGCAATCCCAATAGTCCGACGGGGCAGGCTTGCGGGGCTGATGAGGTGATGAAGCTGGCGCGCGCCGCGCAGCGACGGGGTGTCTGGTTGATTGTCGATGAAACGTTCGCAGACTATTCCCCGGAACGGTCTATCCTTCCGCTGAGGTCAGCATGGTCCAGGGTGGTGGTGTTACGGAGCCTGACAAAATTCTATGGATTGCCTGGATTACGGGTTGGGTATGCGGTCGCGGCTCCTACCGTTATCCAACAATTGCGCAGTGAATTATCGCCCTGGTCCGTCAATGCCATGGGACAGGTGGCCGCATTGGCTGCGTTGTACGATACGGCTCATGCGAAGAAGAGCCTCCAGTTCGTGGTGAAAGAGCGGTCTAGAATGGCCAAAGCACTTGCCGGATTGCCGGGATGCACCCTGTTTCCGGCGCACGCAAATTTCCTCTTTATGGAATTGCCGCGTGGATGGCATGGGGGAAAGCTGACTGAACAGTTGAGGCGTGAGGGATTACTCATTCGAGATTGTTCGGCTGTTCCTGGGGCAAATCGTCGCTCGATCAGGATCGCAGTCAGGTCTCGAGAGGATAACGATCGGCTCTTGAAATCCCTCTCTCGGGTGTTGAGCGAAAAGCAGTCATGACACAAGGACGGTCATCACGCATGCAGACCCGGTATCGAGTGACGGAGCAGACGCTGGTCATTGATCTCGGAGGCAAGAGGCGAGTGCTCTCTTCAGCACCGCAAGGCGGCGGACTCACTTCTGCGTCGTATATTCTGAATCACCAGGTGGAGTCGAATTCGATCTCGAATACGCATCCTAGATCTCACAGTGACCCTGCTCGGGCACTTCGGCGGCTCGCTATCAGGCTCGGAGTGAAGCAGGAAGCGGTTGGACTCATGACGGCCGTCCCGATGAAACAGTTGGTCACGGCCAGAGTTTCGTCTGAGGCCCTCTGGGTTGAGTGTTTTGCGACCGTCGGTGTGACGAATGCAGTGAAGGCGGGGGAGCGGCCGAAGACCGACGTCCGTCGAACCGAAGCCACAAAGCCGGGGACGATCAATCTCATTCTGGTCACGAATGTGTCTCTGTCGAACGCGGCGATGGTCGGGGCGGTGCAAGTGGCTACGGAGAGTAAGACAGGTGTCTTGAGAGATCATGCCGTCCCGAGTTGGACGGGGCAGCCTGGTGCCACCGGGACCGGGACCGACGCTGTGGTGGTTGCCTGCCGGCTACGGGGACAGGGGCCCTGGCAACCCTATAGTGGTACTCATACCATGATCGGTGCCTTAATCGGGCAGGCCGTCGCACGGTGTGTGACTCGGGGATTAGCGAAAGCGAAGCAATGGCAGGAACGGCACACATGAGAGCACGGGCACTTGCGGTGTTAGGAACAGGATCGGACGTCGGGAAGAGTCTGATTACGGCCGGGTTGTGCCGACTCTTTCTCCGAGCCGGTATCAAGGTGGCGCCCTTTAAAGCGCAGAACATGTCGAATAATTCCTTCGTGACGCCGGACGGGAAAGAAATCGGGCGTGCCCAGGCGTTGCAGGCGCAGGCCTGTGGTCTCGATCCCGACGCCGATATGAACCCGATCTTGATGAAGCCGGAATCGGATCGAAGTGCGCAGATCGTCGTGCAAGGGAAGGTCTGGGGCAAGGCGGAAGCCCGAACATATTTTGAGCAGCGGACAGAGTTGGCCGAACGAGTGCAAGAGAGCTACGGTCGATTGTCTGCTCAATATGACGCCGTGATCATTGAGGGAGCCGGGAGTGCGGCCGAAATGAATTTAAGAGACCGTGATCTGGCGAATTGGTCGGCCGTCGAACTGGCGGATGCGCGAGTTGTCCTGGTGGCGGACATCGATCGAGGCGGTGTATTTGCGCAGGTCATCGGCACACTGGACCTGCTGGCTTCCCATGAGCGCACGCGGGTCGTCGGGGTTATCATCAACAAATTTCGGGGCGATGCCAGCTTGTTCATTGACGGAGTGCGGTTTATCGAACAGCGAACTGGCCTTCCTGTTCTAGGGGTTGTGCCCATGTTGCGGGGCCTGATCTTGGATCAGGAGGATGCCGTTGACGTCGAGGCCCATCGCCATGCGGTGTTTGCCAAGGACCGAGTCAACATCGCGGTGGTCTTGTTACCGCGTATGAGTAACTTCACCGATTTCAACCCGCTGATTGCGGAGCCTGATGTCGTGGTTCGCTATGCTGCGACGTCGGCAGATCTTGATGGCGCCGATGTGATCGTGATTCCAGGGAGTAAGAACACGATCGACGATCTCGCATACCTCCGTCAGTCCGGGATGGCAGCATCGATTGGTCGCCATGCGAGTGACGGGGCTGAGGTTGTTGGCATCTGTGGTGGGTATCAGATGCTAGGGCGGAACATTGCGGATCCTGACGGGGTCGAAGCTGGGGGGGAGATTGAAGGGTTTGGGTTATTAGATGTGACGACCAGGCTTGCGTCGACCAAGACGACGCAATGGATCGAGGGGGAGTCTCTGGAACTCGAGCCGCAACGCAGTTTGCCAATTCGAGGGTATTGGATTCATATGGGGCAGACGACCCGATGTGGAGTGCGATCCTGTTTTCATGTTCGCTCCATCGGGGGAGAGGCCGGACAGCCGGAGGGAGGGGGAGAGGCGGAGTCTGATGGAGCCGTGAACGAAACCGGTTTGATATGGGGTACCTATGTTCATGGCGTATTCGATCTTCCCGACTTCAGACGCGCCTGGATTAACCGCATTCGTGGTCGAAAGTCGCTCCCGTCTTTGGTAGACGGAGTCTCGCGGGATATATCTCAGACACTCGCCAGTCAGCTCGATGCATGGGCTGATCATCTGCAGCTACATCTTGATCTCAGGCCGCTCATCCAGGCGGTTTCCACTCGACTCTAACGCGCACCTCTGTTCTCTCCAGCTTTCTGCGGTCTTGGTGATCATTCAGTAACAAGAATTGTCACTTGGTGCACAGCTGTGCACAGACCTCAGCAATCTGAGGCGAGGGTATCCTTCTGTCCGCGTCGCTCACAATTCTGGCAGATATGGCAGCATTTGAACGCATTCTTCTGTCGAGTGTCTTTGCTGATTCTCTCTCACTCATCCCGGCACAATAGTTGCCATTCTTCTCATGTTGTTCTCGGTTGCGGTCTCCGCACGTCCGTGTCGTCCAACTTGTGCGAAGACGCAGTGGATGAAAGGGGTTGCCGATTTTCATCGATTTCTTGCGAATGAAAAGCAAGCGACTACACTTGGGCGTGAACCACTAGACGAGCCAGTCTTGAAGGAGGAGGGGATCCTATGAAGGCACAGTTAACATCACTCATTCTTGGTGCGGCGATGTGTGCGACGGTGATAGGGGTGCCATCGTTCGCTCGCGCCGGCGATGAGAGTGAGACTGCGGAATTGTTGATCGCACTGTTGAAATCCGGCCGCGCGGTGGTGTCGGAACATCAGGCACTGATTAACGATCCCAGCAAAGGCAATAAGGGATTCACCGACGAATTTCTGGCCCATCAGGTCATTGAGAAGTTTAAGGCAAAGACGCGCGTGGATCTGAGTCGCCCGAATGGAGTCCCGCAGAGCGCCGTCCTCCTGGCACTGCTCGAGGCGGAACGTGAAGTGGTGTTGGAAGGGCAGCCGGTGATCAATAAGCAGGGCGTCGCCTTCAAGGGATTTATTCCAGCGGTGTTCGCTCGAAAGTCAGGAGAAAAATTCTACAAAAAAACCGGTATTCGATTGAAATTAACGGGAACCGATTATCGTTACCCTGGCAACAAGCCGGATGATTTTGAAGCGGAAGTACTTCGAATGTTCGGAGATTCCCGCCATCCGAAGGGACAACAATATGCGAAGGCGACGATGGTCGGGGGCAAGCCGGTGATGCGCGTCATGGATCCTGAATATGCCGGACCAACCTGCCTCACCTGCCATGGGGGGCCGAAAGGGGAACGGGATATTACCGGAACGAGAAAAGAAGGATGGAAAGAGGGAGACCTTGCCGGCGCAATCAGCGTCGTGGTGCCGATGCGGTAGGGGGAAGCAATCATTTATTCGAGCTGGAGGACGAGCATTATGAGCAAGATCGTAGTCGTCGATGATTCGTACGCGGAGTTACAGATGATCGAAGGGTATCTAAAAGCGGCCAGCCACACCGTGGTGTCTTTTCCGAATACGGACAAGCTGGAAGATAAGATCGTTTCAGAAAAACCTGATCTGATTGTGATGGATGTGGTCATGCCGGGGCGGAATGGCTTCCAGGCTTGCCGCGATCTGAAAGCCGATGATCGGTTTAAGAATATTCCCGTCGTGCTCTGTACGTCCAAGGGGCAGGAGAGCGACAAGTTTTGGGGGCAGCAGCAGGGTGCCAATGGATATGTGGTGAAGCCGTTTAAGGCTGAAGATCTCTTGGCCGCCGTGAAGCGCGCGTTGAACTAATCTTCCATACGACACCGAACCTGGTTGTTGAAGGGAAATCATGGAACCAGCTCTCAGCGCATCGCAATCTGTCGGGGCTGTCCTGGCTGACGGTGTCAAAGCACCCACTCCGTCGCGTATCTGCCTAATCACTCTCGGTGGGGAACTGTTTGCCGTTGACTTGCGCCATGTACGAGAAGTCTTTGAGCTGGAATCCGTGACACCCGTTCCTGGGATGCCGTCCACATTAGTGGGGGTGGCCAATCTTCGGGGTACGGTCATGCCCTTGGCAGATCTACGTCCGTCGCTCGGGATTCCATCGACCGCGTCACTGCCTTTCGTGGTGGTTGTCCGCCATGGCCAGCAGCAGGTCGGCATTCTGATCGACGCCGTCCCTGAAATTCGTACGATCCATCCCGATGATCTGTTGAACGCGACGTCAAGGGGATTATCGGAGTCCCGGCCATTTCTTTCAGGACTGGCCAAGATTGAAGAGCGCATGAGCGGCATGGTCGATGTGCAGAAGCTCTTGGCCTGTGTGGAGGGTGTATTGAATTAGATGGCCGACACGTGAGCCTGTCCGCTGAGTTGGCTGACCGCCGCTCAGGGAAACGGCGCGGCGACGATAGGAACCGATTACCCTATGGGTTGAGGAGGAGGAAGTTATGGCGAGGCACATTAAGTCAGCGTGGACGATTCAGACGTGGTTCAACAATCTCAAAACACTGCCGAAGTTGATTCTCGGATTCTCTGCCGTCGGCGTCATCATGATCATGGTCGGCCTCGTGGGTCTTATCGGTTTGAGCCGGCTAAAAGCTGAGTTGCAGAATATTTACGACGGATCAACGGTGGCGCTGTCCAACACGGGAGTCAGCAGTACGAATCTCGGTCTCTATCACGACGCGTTGCTGAATGCCGGTCGGCAGACTCGGAAAAGCGACTTTGACGATGCGATCGCGCCGCTGGCCGCTCTCAAAAAACAGACACTGGAACCCTTGCAAGCCTATCAGGGGTCGGAGTTCCGCGAGTCGGCGACGGGTCGAAACGAAGCGAAGGATATCGCTGCGCTGAAGACAGCGTTGGCTGAATATTTCGTGTCGACCGATGGTGCAGTCAGCGCATTTGCTGATAGTTACGCTGCGTCACTCTCCGAAGATCAGAAGCAGAGCATGCGAGACCTGGGTAACCTGGCCCTCTCCGTCGAAGTCGCGAACAAGTACAGCACGGCCACGCTGCGTGTGCGAGAGTTGATGGCCACGATTCGAGAATTGGCCAAAGAACTGAACGAGAGCGGACAGGCCGAAGCGACCCGCAGCACGAATTTGGTGTTGTTTGGAGGCCTTATCGCGCTCCTGTTCGGAGGCGCTATCGGTTACTACCTGGCCCGATATATTGCACGAAACATTGTGCACGTCGCCGATGTCGCCGAGCAAGCCGCTGCGGGTAACCTCCAGGCCCGTGCGAAGCTCGAGAGCGACGACGAGGTGGGCCACATGGCGAAAGCGTTCAACTCGATGTTGGATCGTATTACGGCCCTTGTGTCCACCGAGGAAGAGCGAGATGTGATGCAGAAGCGCTTGATGCAATTTCTTGTGTTGGTGTCTGACGTCGGTAAAGGAGACCTGACCAAGCGCGGCGAAGTCACGGCGGATATGTTCGGCAACTTGGCCGACGGATTCAATCTCATGATTCAACGGTTCGCGCAGTTGATGCGCCAAGTGCGTGAAGCGGCTGAACGGGTAAATAAATCAGCCGGGACGCTGAGAGACAACGCCGGGCAGATGGCCGGTACGGCGAAGCATCAAGCCGACGAATCCGTCAAGACGCTGGGCGCGGTTGAACAGTTGGCGGCGTCGATGCGGCAGGTCGCTGAAACCGCCGGGGCGTCTTCTGAATCGGCCCGCCAAGTGTTGCAAGCGACCGAGCGCGGTCGCGTGGCGGTCCAAGAAACCGTGCAGGACATGCAGAGTATCCGCGCCGCGGTGCAACGTATGTCGAAACAGGTGAAAGCCCTTGGCGACCGGTCGCTGGAAATTTCGCAGATCGTGTCGACGATTCGGGATATTGCCAATCAGACCAACCTACTGGCCTTGAACGCGGCCATTGAGGCCGCCGGTGCCGGAGAAGCGGGTGCCCGATTCGCCGTCGTCGCCGACCAGGTGAGAAAGCTTGCGGAAAGCTCGACCCAGGCCACGCGGGAAATTGCGGACCTTGTGAAAGTGATTCAAAGTGAAACGCAGGATGCCGTGGTCGCGATGGAACATGAAACTCAGGCCGTGGAAGCGGGGTCGGCTTCTGCATTGCGTACGGGTGATGTGTTCAAGGAAATTTCTACGATCGCCCAGCGTTCATCCGAACTGGCGCAGAGCATCGCATCCTCTGCGGTTGAGCAGACCGCTTCGACCGATAAGGTGGGACGCTCGATTAAGGACTTTACCGGCGGCGCGGTGGCCACGCAGAAAGCCACGGATTCCGCGCGAGTCACCGTAGAAGATATGGCGAAGCTCGCTGAAACGCTGACGGCCTCTGTGTCGCAATTCAAACTGGTGTAGTCAAATTACCCGGGGGATGTCCCGCATCCTCCGGGTACGAAGGGTCCAGGATGAGCGCTGAATTTGATCCGGACAATCTGATGGCCATTTTTGTGGCTGAGGCCGTTGATGGCATGGCCGATCTCAAGCGCGCCTTACATCCAGTCGATGGGTCCGTCCCAAGTCCGCAAGAATTGCATGAGCAATATATTGTGGCTCACCGGATCCGAGGGGCGGCGGCGCTTTATGGCTTTGCCGGGATCGCACAGTTGAGCGAGCGGCTGGAATCGTTGTGTGAGCAGAGTCACATGGTTCCTGAGACGGACTGGCTTCGCGCCGTTGGTGCGATGCGGGAAATTGTGCAAGGCGTCCAGCTGCAGCTCGATGTGATCGGACAAGGTGGGGGTGAAGATCAGGTGACGATCGATCGATGCCTGGCCGTGTCCGATGGGTTTCTCCTCGCTGAAACCACAGGTCAGGGGGCCTCTATAGCCGATGAAGGTCCTCGGGGTTCCGGAGATAGTGCTCAATTGAGTCAGGGTTATCTTGTGCCAAACGTGGATGCGGAAGTGCTGTCCTACTTCGTCCCTGAGGCATTGGAATACCTGGATACGATTGATAGCCTGATTCGAAATTTGCAGGCTCACCCACACGACGAGGATGCGATCTACCGACTCTTTAGAACGGCTCATACCTTGAAAGGATCAGGCCATACGGTTGGCTTTACCGTCATCGGCGATATTGCCTATCCCATGGAAGAGTGCATGGGGAAGGTTCGGGAACGACGGGTTCAGCTGAGCGACGCGCTTTTCGAAGGATTGACCCGGGCGGTTGGAATTATTCGGCTGGCACTGCGGCGAGATCCAGCCCATGTACCGCAATTACAGCACGATGTGCCGGCTGTGATTGGCTTCCTGACGCAATTGCGGGATGGTGAGGCGGTCGTGGGCGCGGCATCAGCGACTCCGGTTGTCCAGGTAGCGGCGTCGCCTTCAAGTGCGGCGACAGTCGATGGTGAAGGGGCGGCTGGCCCGGTGCTATCGGCTGAGTATTTGATTCCGCAACTGGATCCCGAGGTGCTGTCTTACTTTGCCCCGGAGGCTCAGGAGTATTTGGAAACGCTTGAGGCCAATCTCCTGCGGCTGGATAAGAATGTTCAGGACGGCGAATTGATCAATCAATTGTTCCGGACTGCGCATACCCTCAAGGGGTCTGCCTATACCGTAGGATTTCAATCTATAGGCGATCTGGTCCATCACATTGAAGACTTTATGGGAGCCGTGCGTGACGGGCATTTGGCTGTACAGCCCGGTCAGACAGATTTATTGCTTCGAGCCGTCGATGTCGTTCGCGTGCTGATGCGCCGTGACCCTGCGGCTCTGGCGACAACTCAACACCGATTTGCCTCCGCGCTCGCGGAGCTGAAAATTCTGCATGATGGCGGTGTCCTAAGTATGGAGCCGGTTGTCTCGAACGATGCAGCGACTCCTCTCATGCCAGCGCCTGCCGGACCTCATGAAGAAGCGGCTCAACCAAAAGCCGCTGATGGACGGTCTGCAGAAGATCGTGAAGTCATTCGGGTCAGCCGGGACCGACTAGAGCGATTGCTGAATCTGGTCGGTGAATTGGTCATTGGACGAGGCCGGTTAGAGCAGCGTCTTCGGGTGCTAGAGCAGTTATCTCAACAGGTGTTAGCCTGCAAATCCAGGCTGGTCGATGCCGTACAATCGTTCGAAGAGAAACATACGTTCACTTTTCCGGCTACTCCTGCAGCTACCACGGAAGCCGCCGCTCCAGGCATGGCTGGCTTAAGCGATTTCGGCAGTCTGGAATTCGACAAGTATGACGATTTCAATATTCTGGCGAGACGTATCAGTGAGGTGACTGCTGATATTACGGAATCGATGTCGCAACTGAGCGGATCCATCCGCCGATCCCATGATGATATGAGCCAGTTGCAGCAGCTGACCCTCGGTATGCGGGATGAAATCGCGCGTGCCCGCATGGTTCCCATCGGGACTCCGTTTACGCGGTTCCGTCGAGCGATTCGGGAGATTGCCCGTGCCTCAGGGAAGGAAGTCTCGCTGGTGACGTCCGGTGAACATACCGAGGTGGATACGGGGGTCGTGGAGCGCCTCGTCGACCCCTTGGTCCATCTTGTGCGCAATGCGGTGTACCACGGCATTGAACACGCCGGCGCTCGAGTGGCGAAAGGAAAAACCGCGGTTGGCACGGTTTATTTGCACGCCGCTCATCGAGGTAACTCGATCATCATCGAAGTGGAAGACGACGGGGCGGGTCTCGATCTCAAACGGATTCGGACGAAAGCCGCGAATTTTGGACTGGCGCGGCCGGAACAGATTCAAGCGATGCCGGATGCGGAAGCCTTGAAGTTTATTTTTGCCCCAGGGTTTTCGACGGCGGAGAAGGTGGGGGATCAGGCTGGGAGAGGCGTCGGTCTCGATGTGGTCAAGCGGGTGATTGAGGGGATGAACGGTCATATTGACGTGGAGTCGCTTCCCGGAGTGGGCACCAAGTTTACGTTGGATTTGCCGCTGACGCTGCTCATTGCGACGGCTTTGATGGTACGAGTGGGATCGGAGCGGTATGCGATTCCATTGCCTAACGTGCGTGAGGTCACCATGCCGACGGTGGGCTCGTTGCAGCACATGGGGGAGCGGGCCATTCTGCAGATGGGCGAAGAGGCGATCGATCTCTATTCATTGCGCCACTTAATCCGACGGGAAAGCGGGATGGTCGATATTTCCATGCCAGTTGTCGTGGTACGTACCGTCTCTGGACCGATCGGACTGGCGGTCGACGAGTTGTTGGGGCGCCAGGAAATCGTCATTAAATCGTTAGGTACATTACGCTCGATGGAACGTTCCTGCTTCGGCGGGGCCACGATCGATCCTGAAGGGCATGTAGTGCTTGTGGTGGATACGGGACGGTTGCTCGCGCGGGAGTCTCGGGAGTCGGCCGCGAGGTTGGCGGCCCCGGAAACGACGGTGGGGACTCTTCAGGACGGGGTTCAAAGTACGGATGGCCAAGGCCCTGCGATGGCGTCAATTCTCTTAATCGACGATTCACTGAGCATTCGGAAATTTGTCGGACGCATGTTGGAGAATGCCGGGTATCAGGTCGATACAGCGGTAGATGGCGAAGATGGATTGCGGAAGGCCTCGGCGCATTCCTACCGGTTAATCTTTACAGATTTGGAGATGCCGAAGTTGAACGGATTAGAAGTCATCCAGGCGTTGCGTAGTCGGCCGCAGACGCAGCAGACCCCAGTCGTGGTCATGACCACGCGTGCGGGGGACAAGCACCGTCAGATGGCGCTCAATATCGGGGCCAGCTCATATATCGCTAAGCCAGTGGAAGAACGCGCATTGCTTCAAGAGGTCGAGCGATGGGTCGGGCAAGTGACGGCGGCCAGGAAGTAAGGCCATCGGGTGCAGGGCCACGATAGGATGATATGCAGAACCGAGGGCACATGATCGATGAGGCGGTGGTATGAGTTTGCGTGGCCATCGGGTTGGGACGGCTGCTCATGTAGCGAGCAAGCGCTTTCTGATTGTCGGAATAGGCAGACAACTCTTCGCCTTGTCTGCTGAGTTGGTGCAAGGATTGCTGACGATTGAAGAGCGTGGATTCGTGAGCGCCACCCTCACGGTTCAAGGTCAGGAGTATCCCTCGCTGGATCTTGGGGGGCAGCTTGGACTTGCTCAGGCTGGCGACGGGCAGGAGACACGGATGGTGCTGCTGGCCCAGGCGGGGATTCGCGCCCATATCCGGGTGGATCGGGTTCATGGGTTAGTCGAAATAGAACAGACGCACGTGTTGCCTTTGCCGTGTCAATTCCGGAATGAAGAGCGGAACTGGTATGTGGGCCTCATATTATATGGGGACGGAGTGGCGGTAGGGCTTGATTCGGGGTGGCTGCTGAGCGGCGGCATGCAGGGGCAGGGCGGGTTGCAGGATCAGAGACAACGGTTGCCGCTGCGCCTGTCGGACGCATCCGATACACTGGGGAAGGGCATCGCATGCTAAGGGGCGCGGTTGGTCGGCAACGTCAGGTCACTTCCCAGCTGTGTCATCTCTTAGTCTTCTCGGTAGGGGGACGCCGGCTGGCGGTAAAGACTGAAGAGATTGGCGGGATCTCTGCTTGGGTCGGCAGCATTCCGATTCCCAGTTGTACGCCCTTTATCTCGTCAGTGATCCGCCGAGATCAGGCCGTGTTTCCTGTTTTTGATCTCGCGGGGATGCTGAAGGTTCGGGTGAAGGGAGAGCAGCGTCTCTGCTTGATGGCTAAGCAGGCCGACGGTGCAATGGCGATTTGCATCGATGAGGAAATGCCGGTGTTGCATTCCCTCGATGCCGCAAAGATCCAGGCCTATCGCGACAACGATATCGACACGGTGGGATGTTTTACTGATGAGTTTGAAGACGTCCCCATTATTTCAGCTGCCCGATTGGGGGTAGCGTAAGTTGATGGTTACGAACAGAGGGGAAGGGAGTCAGTATGCCGAAGATTCTTGTAGCAGATGACAGTATTGCGGTCAGAAAAGTCGCGGAGCGCTTGTTGACGGAAGCCGGACTCGGCGTCACGTTAGCTGCCAATGGGGAAGAAGCACTCGCGTATTTGTCGAAGGAACGGCCTGACGTCATTGTGTCGGACGTGATCATGCCGGACAAGAGCGGATATGAAGTCTGCGCGTTTGTGCGGGGGCATGCGTCGCTGGCCACAACTCCGGTATTGCTGATTTCAGGCATTGTGAATGACGAGGTGACGAAACAGGCTGAGTCCTGTCATGCGGACGGGGTGCTCAAAAAGCCGTTTCAGGGAACGTCGCTCAAGGATCGGGTTCTGGAGCTGCTTGCAAAGCGCCAGGAGCCGGTAGTGGCTCCTCCCCCTGCAGCGCCGGCTCCCAAGCCGGTGGTGTCTGGAGACGTATGGAGCGGCCCTCGGATCACTGATGAGCAGCTTGAGACCTATAAGCAGGCAGTGGCGCATGCCAGTGAACTTGATGCTCAGTTGCAAGCCGAGAGGGTGAAGGGTGAGGGGCTCAGGAAACGTGTAGGAGAACTGGAGGTGCTGGCGGCACAGGCGAAGGAACTGGAAGGCCTGCTTGCTGCCGAGCGTCACCAGCTTGAGGAAGCTAGTAATCAGTCGAGCCGGGCGCAGGCAATAGAAGCGGAGTTAGTTCAAGAGCGGCAGCAGATTGTGTCTTTGAAGGCACGGATTGCCAGCAGTGAGGAGTTGCTGTCAGATGCGCAGGCGAAGACATCGGCTCTTGAATCAGCGTTGAAGTCTGAGCAGGATTCTGTTCAGGGCTTTCGGCAGCAGGTCGCCGATCTTCATCAGGCCGTCAGTGCGGTACCTCAGTTGGAATCCACTCTGATGACCGAGCGAGCGGCTACGGCAAAACTGGTCGAGCAATTGACTGTCTTAGAGGTTGCCGCGGCCCGGACGAAAGATCTAGAAGCTCGGTTGGCCAGTGAAGAGCATCGCGCTGCCGACTTAGAGCGGCAAGTGAAGCAAGCGGACGCCGCGCTGACGGCTGAACGGGCTCGTATCGGGGAGGTAAGCGGACGTCTTGCTGAGGCTGAACGCGAGGTACAGCGGTTGAGAGACCTGGAAACCCAATTGGCCGCGGCGACTCAGGCTGCACATGCCAAAGAGAGCCGTATTCAGGAGTTAGAAGCAATGATGGCTGCGGCGCATGAGTTCGAGACGCTCCTGGCGACCGAGCGGGAACGGAACGCCGTGTTGGCACGGCGTGCGTCGGAATCTGAGCAATCAGCTGAACAATCTATGAAGCGGTTTGAAGATATGGCGCGGAAGCTCGGGGAAATAGCCGGATTGGCCTCTCAGCTCGGTGGTGGAAAAGGGCGGGCTTAAAACAGCGCGATTTCGCGAACCTAGACCTGTGCTCATGCGAAGGAATAACGCGGCATGGCAGTCGATACAGACGATGAATTTCAAAAAGAGTTAATTGCGCTGTTTGCCCAGGAAGCGCAGGAGTGGTTGCAGCAGATTCATGTGGCCCTTGATGAATTGCAACAAGGGCCTCCGGCTGACCGTCACCTGAAATTGGCGCACACCATCAAGGCCGGATTGGCAAATCTTGGCGGGTCCGCCGCAACGATTAATCTGCACGACGTCGAGCAGGCCAGTTTCTCCGGCCTCCCCTTGGTTGAGGCGGTAGAGGATCCGTCCGTCCCTCTCTCGGCCTCCGCTTTTCTGGTGCTGTGCAAACAACTGGGGCAGATTCACGATGCGCTGACCAGGGCCACCGGTGTGGCGTTCGATCCTGAGTCCGCAGCAGAAGAGGTGGTGCCCGTCACGGTGCCGGCACAGGAGTTCCTGGCCGCGCTCTCTGATCTGATCAGTCGCCTGGGCTGCGGTACGGCTATGCCATGCCACGTGACGAAAACAATCATGGCGCAGGTTGACGGAATGGTGAGAAGTGGCGTGACGCATTGTGACGCAGCGTCGCTACGTGAGGTGCTAGCGCGCGGTGCCGAGGTCGAGCAGGCCTATGCCGAGACGGTTCAGCGGCTTGGACCGCTCGTAGCCGACGGCATCGGAATGATGGCACAAACGTCTATCGGTCAATGGAAAGAGGTATCCGGCGAGTGGAGTGCTGTAGCCAACCACGCGTCTGAACTCTGGTCTGTCTCTCAACAAGTGAATGCGGTCGACGCCATGACGTTCTTTACAGGGCTGCAGAGCTTTCTCACGATTGCGATGGAGCAGCGGGTGACGCTCCCGGCCTCTCAGTTTAAGAAGGTGGAGACCCGACTGCGTGCGATATCCTCGACCATTCAAGAGTGGGCAGAGGCTGGTCGACGAGAACGAGGAGCCATCGAAGCCTTGTTACCCGCCGCGTAGCGGTGGGCCTGTAATTCTCTGTTAAGCCGATCACTGACTATCTCTGAAACCGGTTCCTTCGCACGGCGAAGATGGAATGGAGCCTGATGTGTTGATCGCTGAGCCCGAAATGTTTACATACGAACAGCATTGGGGGCTGCAGGCCCAGCCGTTTGAGAATGTTCCCGATCCGCGCTTTTATGTCCCCTCTGTGAAACATGAGGAGGCGCGGCAACGGATTTTGTATGGGATTCAGGCTCGAAAGGGCGCCGTGATGTTGACCGGCGAGATTGGAAGCGGGAAGACCCTTCTGAGCCGTGCGCTGATTCTCAATTTACCGAGGTCGAAATACGATGTGGCCTTGCTGGCAAACCCTTCTCTCCCGGAAAAGCAATTTCTTGGCGAGATTCTCTATCAATTCGGATTGCCGGTCGGCGGATCAAAAGCGGTGCAGCTGAGGCGTCTGAATGAGCATTTGCTATCGAACGCCAGGCAGGAACTCGATACGGTCCTCGTCATCGACGAGGCTCAGACCATCCTTGAGGATCGGATCTTTGACGAGGTTCGGCTCTTGATGAATTACCAGATGAACGATCGGTTTCTGCTGACGCTCGTGTTGCTTGGCCAGCCGGAACTTCGAGAACGGGTGGCGCGTATTCCGCAACTGATGCAACGGATTGCGGTTCGGTATCATCTGGAGCGGTTTGACGTCGAAGAAACGCAGACCTATATTCAGGGGCGATTGGCTGCGGCAGGGTGCACGCGGAGGCTCTTTACCGTGGATGCGGTGGAAGCGATTTACCGACACACGGGCGGCGTCTGCCGCTTGATTAATGCGCTCTGCGATCTCTGCTTGTTCAGCGGAGCGCAAGGAAAAGTTGATGGCATCGATCAGACGCTGGTTTTGCACGTCGCAGATCCACGTTAAACCGACCAAATCGGGTTGGGGAGAAGGGGAGAACGGGTTTCCATGACATGGTATAGGGACGCAGAAGCCGAGCTGACTCTTGTTGCCTCGGCCATACAAAGCCAACGGACCATTCAGCTGGATCGACTCGAGGCCTTAGCAGCCTCGCTGGTCGCATCGTTGAAGCGCAGCGATGAATTGATCGTCATGGCGCTCTCCAGTCCGTCGGGATCGCCGCTTTTGACCAACCTCGTGAACGTGGCCGTCGTGTCGACGAAGGTGGGGATGGGACTGGGATATTACGGACGCGAATTGGAGCGTCTGGCCCTGGCCGGTCTGGTGCACGACATCGGATTGTTTGCGGTCCCGCAATCGCTCGTTACGAAAGCCGGCCGACTGACGGCGGACGAACGGACGTTGATCGAACAACATCCAGAACTGGGGTTCGAGGCGATCAAGCGATCGGGGCCTGACTACACCTGGCTGGCGGAATTGATTCGCCAGGCTCATGAGCGCACCAACGGATTGGGGTACCCGAATCGGTTGAAAGGACGCCAAATCAGCGAAATGGCGCTGATCATCGGCGTCTCCGATGTGTTCGACGCGATGATCAGCGAACGGCCGTATCGTCCCAGGCTTTTTCCGCATGAGGCGATCAAAGAGTTGCTGGTGGCAGAGCGAGCCACGTTTCCCCGGGAGATGACCAAAGCGCTGGTCGAGCAGCTGTCGGTGTACCCGCTCGGCACCACCGTCCGACTGACTACCGGAGAAACCGGGATAGTGGTGGGAGTGAATGTGCAGTACCCATTACGGCCGATCGTGGAGGTCGATGAATCGGGAGAGGCGGGTCACGTCGAGAGTCGGCACATCAATCTTAGTTTGACTCCGCTGGTGAGCATTATCGAAGCGCTCAAGGCGCCCGTGGTCGGTCGTCTTATTTTTGCGCCGGAGGTTCCGAGCGTGGATGTGCCGGGGGCGGCGTCTGATCAGTTTACGTCACTGCTGGAGAGTCTGGACGCCATTGCGACTGCCATTCAAGGCGTCGTGGAACATGCGCGGCATCCTGGTGCGGTGGTCGGGGGAAAACCTGAAGTTGTCCCTGGTCAAGAGGCCGTGGCGGAGACGCCGGGGCAGGATGAGGCCGGCTTTGACAAGGAAGTCGTGGGCTTATTTGCGCTAGAGGCGCATGAGTGGTTGGCGCAAATTCAATCGGCCCTCGCACGGCTCAGTGCCGATAAAGAGGGGCCGGTTCGTTCGCATGTGTACGGGATTGTCCTTAACGGCATTACGAATCTGGCGAAGTCTGCGGGCACGGTGCATCTTGATGAGATTGAATCGATGGCGACGAACCTGCTGCCCGCGCTTCGTGACGTCGGCGGAGCAGAGACGGCCGTTGCTTCCGAGTCGTTGCGTCAGTTACACCATGGCTTGAATCGCGTCGTTGCCGCGGTCCGGCAGTTGGCCTCCGTTCCGTCCCAGAGCGTAGCGGGAGATGAACGGATATTCGGCGCCGGGGAAGCACCCGTGGTGCACGCGGAGGAGACGGGTGCTGTCGAACCTGTGGAGACGGCCACGCCTACCCTCCATCCCAGCGGACCGAACAGCGAATGGTCCTCGCTTCCGTTATTAAGTGCGCTACGTGAGCTTCAGAAGGCTCGCTCGAGATCGATGCAGCCGGCTCGGGATATGTTGGAAGCGGTGATCCATCGGGCCGAAGAAGTGAGTGAGGCCGTACAGCCGGTCGATGTGGCTACAATCGAGCGGATCCTTCGCGACTTGGATCGGCAGGATACTGAGTTTCTTCAGGCCGTTCATTTGCGCGTCCCCAAAATGACGGAGGCGCTTGCATCGCTTCGGGCGCAGGCCGCCAGTTTCGTCACGGCGTCTCAGCTTGATCCTATTCTTCACCATGTCGAGTTCTTGCATGATCAGGCGAAATTGGTTCAGGCGATGACCATCATGATGTTTCTCCAAGGGTTGAAGTCGTTCTTGACGGTCACGGCGTACCGAAAGGTGACATCGTTACCCATTCGCCTTGAAGCGCTTGAACTGCGCTTGAAGACGTTAGTCCCCATGGCTGAGCAATGGGTGAATCTTGGGCGTCTTGAGCGAGCCACTATCGAAGAAATCCTTCCGGCCTGAAATTCCTCTCCAGGCTCATTTGTCTGGCTCGCAACCTATTGATATTACGCACTAGCTCTATGGCTTGTGGTGGCGCATTGCCACGAGCGGACGCCGCGTATCAATATGATATCAATGAATAAATCGTGCCTAAACAATAGGCACTGAGGTGACGCTGGCACCTGTGATGCTGGTTGGCCCATCATCCACATGGATATCCACAGGTCACGCACAGATTTTGTGGACATGAGTCTCTCCTGTTTTGCGGGTGGTGTTCTGAATGCCGCTGTGGGCTGGAGTATGCCGCGATGAAGGGCGGATCGTGTGACCGGGAAAGGGGAAACCGATCGACCGGCATGGTCCGCTAAGCGGACAGGGAGGTTTAGCCGTTCAGGCGTGAAAAGGGGATGTTGATCCTGCTGATCATGAATGTTAGAAGAAGAACGACAAGCCTGTCGCGATAAATACCGCTCTGCAGTCAGATGATCACGTCTTGTGCCGCTGTAGCTCTTCGGAGGGGCAGTTGTCGTGGCGGGGGCTTAGAAATGTGATTGATGGTCTCGGATCGGTGTCTCATCGAATGAGGTGATTGTGCCCAAGCTGATTACTGTACAACGGCCAGAGCAAGTTACGAAGCACGCGCATGACTACGTCAAGACCTACATTCTCATTCCTTCTGGGTTGGTCGGTCTGGTCAGTATGCTCGGTGGAGTCGCAGGACTCGGGTATCAACTGTTTGCCACCGATCAGTATACCTGGGGAACCTTTCTTCAGAGCACGGGGCTCATTGCATTGGGTGCGGCGCTGGGGTTTGCCCAGTCTCTCTACCATTCTTATCTCTTGCGATCGTTTCCAGAGGTCCTGGCGGCTCGTATGCGCGTGGCTACAGCCAAGCAGAGTAAGAAGGGGGCCAACATTCCTGAACCGCCTGCCTTGGAGCATCCGGGGCGTTCGTTGATTCCTATGGCCTATATGCTCGGTGTAGGGGGCATGCTTGGAGGGTCGTGGTTGGCGCTGTCAATCGGACAGGTCTCGATTGTTCCCGCCATTCTCTTGCCATGGGCCGGGTTCTATTGGGCGCGGTTGTTTTTCTGGCGGGGCCGCGTCTAGCAGGATGCTGAAAAGATCATTAGACCGGTCCGAATCAATAGAGGCTACTTGCGGGCGCGTGCCGACGGCTTCTTTGATGGGCGGGACGTCTGGGCAAGCTGGGTTTCCAGTGTTGCCACACGTTGCTCCAGGCTTCTTACCAGTTGGCGTAGTTCCGGAAGTCTGGGAATGACGGCTTGAGCTTTCATCCAGGTCTCATGTGGCATGACCGGTGCGCCGGAAACGATCTGATTGGGCTCAAGGCTCCGATTCACTCCGGCTCGGGCGGCGATCATGACCTGATCCCCAATCGTGATGTGATCTGCCAATCCGGCCTGCCCTCCGATCATCACATGCTGTCCGATGGTCGTGCTCCCGGCAATGCCGACCTGCGCGACGACGATGGAATGGGCGCCGATCGTGACGTTGTGGGCGATCTGAACGAGATTATCCACCTTCGTTCCGGTCTGAATACGCGTGTGCCTCATCCGCGTGGTCGCGCGGTCGATCGTGACGTTGGCTCCGATTTCCACATCGTCTTCGATCGCCACTCCGCCGAGCTGGGGAATCTTCACGTGTCGTCCCTGATCCTGCGCATACCCGAAGCCATCTGAGCCCACCACGGTTCCGCTATGAATGATGACACGGGCGCCGATGGCGCACCCTTCGCGGATCACGACATTGGGATAGAGGATTGAGTCGTCTCCGATCGTGGAGCAAGATCCCACAAAGACGCCGGGATAGAGGGTCACGCGGGCGCCGACTTTAACGCGATCCCCAAGCGTCACAGCCGGCCATATCGATACCTCTGGTCCAATCTCAACATCCCGGCCTCTGGTGAGATCCGCTGCAAGTCCACGCGGGACATATGGTGGAGCCAAACGCTGAGCAACGTGGGCCCAGGCCAGCTTGGGATTCGTCACGACGATGTGGGGGATCGACAACTCCGGCAGGTGACGATGTGCGAGCAGTGCGCCGGCCTTGATGGCGGCTGGTATTTTCAAGTCCTTGTCGCTGCTCACAAAAGCGATGGCTTCGGCTGTGGCATCCGGAAGGCTGTCCACTGTCGTAATAGGAGTTGTCCCATTTCCATGGAGCTCCCCTCCGACGAGCTGATGAACCTGATCGAGCGTCAGCGTGATCGAGGGGGAGGGTGCGCTCATGACTTCGCCTTCCGTTTCGTGGGCGACTTCGTTGCTGTTGGCTTGGATGCCTTCTTGGCGGCCGGCTTCGCCGGGGCCAGACGCCCTTCGACATAGGAGGCGACCGAGCCAACGGTGGCCAGGCCGACCAAGTCCTGGTCGGGGATTTGAAGGTCGAACGTTTCTTCGATCTTGTAGAGCAATTCAATCACAGCCATGGAGTCCAGGCCGAGGTCATCGCGAAGATGGTGCGAGGCTTTGATGGTGCTGGCGTCTCGTTTGAGATATTCTGAAAGAGCCTGGATAATCTTCTCGACGATCACTCGGTCAGCCATGGTGTCATTCCTCTTGGTCGGAGTCGCTTAGGCACGAAATTGCTTCAAGACGACTGCAGCATTGTTGCTGCCGAAGCCGAACGCGTTCAGGAGCGCGGCCCGAATTTTTTTCTCTTGTGGATCGCGGCTGAGGCCGCCCAGCCGGCAGTCAGGGTCTGGATCGTCATAATTGGCGGTGGGATGGATATGTCCCGTATGAATGGCCAATGTCGTGGCGATGGCTCCGATCGCGCCGGCGGCACCCAGGGTATGGCCAACCAGCGATTTGGTCGCGCTGATGGCGATTTTGTCCGCGCGATTCTTAAACAGCGCTCTGATCGCTTTGGATTCGACAGCATCGCCGATATTGGTCGACGTGGCGTGGGCGTTGATATAGTCCACTTCCGACGGACTGACATCAGCGGCCTTCAACGCGATTCTCATGGTGGTGGCGACTTCCTCGCCGTCTTCGCGGGGAATGACCATGTGATAGGCTTCGCTCGTCGCGGCATACCCAGCCAGTTCCGCGTAGACGCGTGCTTTGCGTTTCTTGGCATGGGCGAGAGACTCCACGATCAAGGATCCTGCGCCTTCTCCCATCACAAATCCGTCCCGGTTCCGGTCGAACGGGCGGGACGCCCGCTCAGGTTGGTCGTTGAATTTGCTGGAAAGCGCGCGCAGCGAACAGAACCCTGCGAAGACGAGCGGGGTAATGCTCGCATCAGCTCCGACGACGATGACCGCATCGGCTTGTCCGGTTCGAATGCAGTACCAGGCCTGGCCGAGCGCGTGGGCGCTGGATGAGCAGGCTGTTGAAATCGTAAAGTTGGGCCCTTTTGCGCCGGTGGCCATCGCGACAATTCCGGAGGCGGAATTCAGTGTAATGACCGGGATAAAGTTGGGATGAACGCGGTGCGGTTTCTGATGCAGATAGAGTTGCGTAATTTCCCGTTCGCCCATCACCATGCCGCCCATACCGGCTCCGACAATGACGCCAACTCGATGAGGGGATTCCTTCTCCATTTGCATGCCTGAATCGGACAGTGCTTCGCGGCTTGCCGCTAGGGCAAACTGCGCGTACCGGTCGACACGGTCGCCAAGCGAGGAGCCGATGTGCTGTTCAGGGGAGAAGTCTCGGATTTGTCCAGCGACCTTCGACCGGTAGCCATCCATGGGAAACGGGTCGAAGGAGGTAATCGCCGAAATGCCCGACTGTCCCGCCATAGCCGACTTCCAGAAGGTGCTCACGCCAATGCCGATCGGCGATACCACCCCCAGGCCTGTAATTACGACCCGACTAGCCACGCGTCATACTCCTTATTCACACAGATTCGGTCACTACTTACCGGAAGGTCTGCGTGCAGTCAACCGGTGTCAGTAGCGTACTTTGAGCAGGAGGTAGAGGCCAAAGCTCGCAAAGAGCAAATTGGCAATCCATCCGGCCAGCATGGGGGCGAGCAGCCCGCCTCGTCCGAGGGCGATCGCAATGGAATGGGTCGTCCAATAACAGAATCCCACCACGAAGGCCTGGCCGATCCCCACCGCCATGGTGCCGCCGCGGACGCCGCTTCGCCGGAGGCTGAGGGCAATGCCCACGATGACCATAATGACCGCGACGAAGGGAAAGGCGAGACGCCCATAATAGTCGGTCAGCAGGCGGGCAAATGAACTTCCTTCGTTCTTGAAGCGGCTCATGTATCCACGAATATCTCTGATGGTCATCGTTTCGGAATCTCCGGCCAGCCAGGTCGAAAAGTCGTCGGGAATCAGCGACAACTCCACCGGTTGCTCTCCGAATTGAACGAGCGCCACCGATCCGTCCTGGTGGAACCGCCGCTGGTTTCCGTTCTGAAGCATCCATCCGTCCGGGGTATAGGTCGCGGTCGCGGCTTCCGTCATGCGGTCCAATCGAAACCCGTTTTGAAAATGGTAGAGATGCACCCGATGGAGAACCGTTCCGCCGATCTCGACCTCTGCAACGTGCATCAGGCTGTCCGATCCCATGCGGATCCAGGGGCGAGGCGCTTTGACGGCCATGGGGGCCGGCTTCTTTTCGATGCGGATGAGCCTGATCTCTTCGGCTTTTTCTAATGCCAGCGGAATCACCGTTGAGCTAAAGCTCAGCAGGATCAAGGAAATGCACGCGGCGAATATGAGGAAGGGGGAGGCGATCCAGGTCAAGCTGATCCCGCAACTTCGCATGGCGGTGATCTCATTATTGCGTGCGAGGAGCCCCAGAGTCAGGAGCGTCGCCATCAGGATCGCCAGCGGGGTAATCTGAAACGATATCGCGGGAGTCTTCAGGAGAAAGTAGGTCAGGACGTCGACCATGTTGGCGTCGAACTTGAGGAAGCGGCGGACTTTTTCGAAAAAGTCGATCACGAGATAGATCGTCATCAATCCCGAAAAACACATCAGGAAGATCTTGGCGTACTCGCGGAGAATATAGCGAAAGAGAATCGTCATCGGACTTATTCGTAGCTCATTTTCCAGAACAGCCAGGCGGTGAGGAGTGTAAACAATCCATTCGGCATCCAGGCGCCGGCAAACGGGGAGATCCAGAGCGTGGTGACGAGGAATTCACAGGCGATATTCAAAATATAGTACGCAACGACGATCAGCACGCCGACGGCGAATCCGCCCATACGCCCAGACCGCTTGGAGACAATGCCGACCGGGACGCCCAGTAAGCAGAACACCAGCGAGGCGGTCGGGAAGGCCAGGTCTTTGTAGTACTCCATCAGGCGCCGCAAGGCTTGCGTGTCCTTGCCTTGGCTGGCCGTCAGTTGGGCTTGAATCGAAGCGTAGGTCGGACGCTCTTCAGTCGTGGCATACCCGCTTTGGTTCAGGCTCATCTTCAGGTCGTAACTGGTAAACGAGACCTGTTGATATTGATCGACGACATCCGGTTGGCTATGAATGACGCCGTTCACGAGTCGAAGCGCGACCTGTTCATGCTCAGGGTCCATGAGGACCTGAAAGTCATCGGCCACGATAATGCGAGGCTCATCAGGGCTGCGCTCGTCCGATATGAAGATGCCGGATGTCGCCTGCCCGGATCCGCTATCCGGAATATAGATCACTAATTTGGGAACAGGTTCATTGAACGTGCCTCGTTCCAGGGCCAGCACCAGCTGGTCTCGAAGGAGGTTGAGCGCGACTTTCTTCAGATTCACCGAACTCCACGGCTGTCCCCATTGGGAGAGGACGAGTGTCAAGGTAAAGACCGAGAGGGCAAACAAGAGGACCGGCTGGGTGAGCCGGTAGAGGCTCAGTCCCGCGGCCCGCATGGCCACGAGCTCCTTGTCGAAGGAGAGGCGTCCGAAGGCCGTGATCGAGGCGATGATGCCGGCGATGGGCAGTGTCAGGACCAGAAATGACGGAAGCAGCGTGGCGAAGACTTTTAACACCGACCAGAGGCCGACCCCTTTTGATACCAAGAGCTCGACGAGACGTAACAGCTCTCGCGTGAGCATCACGAAGCACAGCGCTCCCAGACTCAGCCCGAACGGGGCGAGGAGTTCTGTGAAAATATACCGGTCGAGTAGTGTTCGTAGAATCACAAGCGTAACGGTCGTGAGCGCGTTGCGGCACTATAGGGCAGTCGTGCGACCTTGTAAACCGCGTGGGGATATGGCCAGGGCCGAATGCGTCCCTTGACAAGGTGGAAGTGCTGTGGTACTTCCACTTCGCTTTTCATTTCACCGATGGGTTCTGTGCGTGATTTATTTTTTTCTGCAGACGCCCGTCAGTCGATCCTCTCACTTCTCTCTTTCTGTTCATCGCAATCATTTGTGTCTCTGTAGGCGTGTTTGGCCGACTGCGTAACTACACGTAGTCATTGAGAAAAGGAGGATCTTGTGAAGACCAAAGGAACAGTGAAGTGGTTCAATGATCGGAAGGGTTTCGGCTTTATCCGATTGGATAGCGGGGATGATGTCTTTGTGCACTATTCAGCGCTTCAGGGCGATGGCTTTAAGACCTTGAAAGAAGGCGAACCGGTTGAGTTCGACATCGTGCAAGGAGCGAAAGGGCCGCAAGCCGCCAACGTGTTGAAGGGCGAGCTGTCCGCGTAAACTTCTGCATAGACCGCTAGGGTGGGGGCGTGTTTTCTTCAGGGAAAACACGCCCCTTTCGTTTCTGCCATTTTCTGGACAAAACCTATTGAGACTGTTAGCGTTTGCCTATTCTTCTTCATAGAGGTCTGTCTTGGCCCTTGATCGGACAAAAGTTCTCCAAAGTGCGCAGTTGTTGGCCGCTAAAGGCCAGTACGACGCGGCTATCGCTGAGTGGCGGAAGCTGGCCGGAGAAGCTCCGAACGACGGCAGCATTCACAACTCGATCGGCGATCTCCATCTCAAACGCAACGCCGTGCCAGAAGCCATCACCGCATTCCTTCAAGCGGCAGCCGGTTTCCGATCGGAAGGCGCAACGCTGAAGGCGATCGCGACCTACAAAAAGATTCTTAAAGTCGATCCCACCCGGTACGAAGTCTATCGCCATCTCGGTGACCTCAATGCGGAACGTGGATTGTTGAGCAGCGCCGTCCAGGACTATCTCACGCTCGGCAAGTACTACCTCAAGGAACGCAAGGGCAAAGAAGCCCTCGAGGTCTATAAGAAAATTGTCAGTCAGGACCCCTCCAATCTCGACGCGCAGCAGCGTGTGGCGGAGCTGTGCCTCCAAGAAAATCTTCAGGACGAAGCGACCAAGGTCTATCTGCAACTCGGGCGCGAGCGATCGGCGCAGGGCCGCTACGATGAGGCGAAGGATGCCTATCTCGCCGTGCTCCGGATCGATCCGAAGAACAACGAAGCCGCTCAGTTTGTCGAGGGTGCGCAAAAAGGCGGGGCTGCTCCGGGAAAGCCCGCAGCGTCCGGCCATATGGTCACTATGGCAAGCCGGCCATCGGAGCCGTTGGATCTGCTTGCGGAAGCGACGCGCCGGATGGATGAACAACAGTATGCCGGAGCGGAAGCGATTCTTAACCAGTTGCTGACGCGGGAACCGGGGAATCCTCAGGTGTGTCAGTTGCTCGCGCGATTGCATTTGCAGCGTGGCGATGTGCAGGTGGCCTTGGGAGAATATCGTTTTCTGGCCGGCGCGGCGCTCCGTGCCCAGGATTATCCATTGGCGGAAGCGCTGGTCTCGGAGTTCCTGGCTGCCGAGCCCAATTCTGTTCCGCTTATTGAATTGTCAGCTGAACTCTTCGAGGAAAAAGGCGATTCCGCTGCTGCCGCACAGCAGTATGCGAGGGCGGTGGAACTGCTGTTGCTTCATCCCGAAGCAGGGATGGAGAGTTTGCACGAAGAGCTCTTTGAGAAGGTGAAGGTACTTGCCCCGGACTCAGATTTGGTCACGCGCTTGACCGTGCTCATGGGTGGGGAGGCGCCGGCCGAGTCGGCGAGTGCGGTCGAGCCGGTCGTAGAGTCAGTGGCGGAACCGGTCGCGCCTGATGCAGCGCCGGTTGCATACCCATCGGCTGCCGAGCCTCCGACATTCACGCTGGACGGAGCGGTTCCGGACGATCATCCGTTTACCGCCAAGCCCGTCAAGCCGGCCGGGGCATGGGATCTGCCCATCAACGACGTCGTGCCGGCCTTCGGTGCGGCGGCGAGTGCGGTCGAACCGGCAGCGGAAGAAGCGGTAGCAGTAGAGGCGGGCGTGGCGGCAGGTGATGAGCCGCAGTCTCAAGGCGCCTGGCTGACGAGCATTCCGGATGACGCGCCCCAGCACATCGAGCCTGTGTCCGTCGAACCGATGGCGATGCAGCCGAGTGCGAATGAGGCGGTACCGGCGGAGGCTTCGGCGCCAACCCCCGACTATGAAGCGCATTTCACGTTGGGGATCGCCTACAAGAACATGGGGCTGTACGAAGACGCGATGGACGAGTTTCATGTGTCCAAGTCCGCCGATTCGTTCTACCTGGATTCCTGCCTGATGACCGCGCTCTGTCTCAAGGACCAGCGTGCGTATGCACAGGCGATTCGCGGCTTGGAGGCGGTCCTGTCGGATCCTCGCTGCCAGGGTGCGAAGGGGCAGGCGGTTCGCTACGAGTTGGGGATGTTGTATGAAGCCGAGTCGCAATGGGAGCAGGCGGTCAGCACCTATCAGCTGATCCCGTCGTTCCATGATGTGCCCCAGCGGCTGGAGTCCCTTCGAGGCAAGGCGCAAGCCGATCCGAAAGAGTTCCGTCTGGCCAGCTAATCCTACCGGGTTACCGGATTCAGTGGAGGCCGGCCTCCGAGCACTGCCGCAATATTTTCCACACAGATCATGCCCATCTTGATGCGCGCGTCGAGCGTGGCGGATCCCAGATGGGGCAGCAGCACGACGTTCGAGAGTTGCTCCAACCCCGACAGAATCACCGGCTCCTGTTCATAGACATCGAGCCCTGTTCCGGCAATCGTGCCCTGTTGCAAGGCGGCGAGGAGGGCAGCTTCATCGATGACCGGGCCGCGGGATGTGTTGATCAGAAAGGCGGTGGATTTCATCCTGGCCAGCTCGCGCGATCCAATGAGATGCCGCGTCGCCTCCGATAGGGGCACATGCAACGAGAGGAAGTCGGCTTGTTCAAGCACGTCCTCTATTGGCCGATGAACCCAAGTCGATACACCGGGCGGAGGGGAGCAGGGTCGGCGGCTTGTATAGATCACCGGCATGCGAAACCCTTGCGCACGTTGCGCGACCGCTTGCCCGATCCGTCCCATGCCGATGATGCCGAGCGTCTTTCCTGTCACATCCGTCCCCAGCATTTGAGTCGGCGCCCACCCAGGCCAGGTCCCGAAGCGGGCCCACCGGTCGCCTTCCACCACCCGCCGGGCCACCGCCAGAATTAGCGCCCATGTCAGGTCCGCCGTGGCATCCGTCAGAACATCCGGCGTATTCGTCACCACGATACCGCGGCGCGTGGCGGCAGCCACATCGATGTTGTTGTATCCCACTGCATAGTTCGCGACGATCTTCAGGCGCGGCGCACCGGCGAGCAACTCGTCGGAGATCGGGTCGGCCAGTGTGCAGATAACGGCGTCAGCTTGCGCGAAGCCCCGGCGCTGATCGTCGCCGGTAGGAATCCGGTTTTCCACCGGTTCGGCCACGAGGGTATAGCGCTCACGCAGAACGGTCATAACCGGCGCGGGGAGCAGGCGTGTGATGTAGACGGTTTGGGATTGGGTCATCGTATGACGATGGACGGACTAACGACAGTGCCTGATGCCTGTGCAGTGCAGGATTCCAGATGGGCCTGGCGGATCATGATCGCGGAGGGTAGGGCGAGGGAGGTGCAAAGTCAAGCAGCGATCCCCTCGATTGCTTGACCCCACCGAGGGCCGCGCAGATAATATGGAGCATTGGAATCGGTCATGCGATTCGAGTATCTGTTGGGCCGAACGAAGGAAGGTGGATGATGCCGACTGCCGTCAAAATGGAAGTCAGTCAGGAAACGATCATCAGAGCGGTCAAAGGTATGAGGAAATCTGTGAGACGCGTGTTCTTGGAAGATCTCATTGCTGCGACCTCCCCTGAGTATCTTCAGAGCATTCGAGAGGCGCGGCGAGATTTCAAGTCGGGAAAAGTAAAGGCCCACCATGAGGTCTTTGGCCGGTGAAATACCGTTTGGTCTATACCCACCGGGCAATTCGGGATATCGATGCGCTTGAGTTGAAGGTAAAACAGCGCATCGGCAAAACTCTCCTCCGTTACGAATCCGATCCTCTCAAGTATGCCGAGCCGCTCAAACAATCGGAATTGGGCTCCTACCGATTTCGCATCGGTGATTATCGCGTCATCTTCGATCTGGAAGGAGTTCAGATTGTGGTGTTGCGCGTGGGACATCGGCGAGAGATCTATAAGCGGTAGGCACGCCATCGGTCCGGCTCCTCTCCTCCAGGTCTTCAGTACGCTCGACGAGGAAGTCAGGGTGTACCAAAGCAAGCAACGACCTCATCTCCTCTTTTAATCCCTGTCGCTGGTCATCGCCGGTAGGGATCTGGCTTCCCACCGGTTCGGCCACGAGGGTATAGCGCTCACGTAGAGCTGCCATAACCGGCGCGGGGAGCAGGCGTGTGATGTAGAGCGTGGAACGGGACATAATGCCTCCAGCGGCGGCATTGTACGGGAAGCCGCTGGTCTATAACCAGCCGGACGGAGGGTGAGGTGTGACAGAGGGTTGATAGGAGGCATGTTGATCGCTAGGGACGCGTGGCGATCACCGTGCGAGGAGTTCGAATTTGCCGAGGGGTTTGGCGCGGCCGTTGAGGAGGATATCCACCCGATGTGGCCCCGGATAATGTTTGCGGGTGGTCATGGGCTTAAGAGATACCGTCTTCTTAAGGGCGACGCTGGCGCGCGGGGCAAGTTCGATCGTCTTGAGTTTGAAGACTTTCGGCGTCGTCGAGCCGTTGGCCTTTACAAAATGGATTTGGAAATCGACCATCACTCTCTGCGGTTTCGATAGGGCGTTCTTGAGCTCGAACGCCACAGTCACAGACTGGCCCACTCGTACCTGGCTTGGCGTGATGGAGTTCTGTCGCACGACCACGTTCGCTTCATGTCCTGCGCCCAGCACATGCAACGCTCCAGGCTCGCCCCGTTTCACCGCCGAACGTAAGGCATGTCGGATCAACCAGCGCCGCTCCTCAGTCGCGTTCTTCATCCACTTCTTGGCGGTCTGGGCCAGCAAGGCCGGATGGTCCTTCCCGATGTCGTTCAGATTGTTCGCTACCGATCGGCGCACGTAGAGTTCCGGGTCGTCTTTCAGCAAGTCGAGCAGGGCGAGCACGGGCTGCGGGTTTGCCTGAAACTCTCGCAAGCGCGGGGCCCAAGGCAACCGCGGCCTCGTGCCTTCGGAGACCAGTCGGCGAACGTCAGGACTGGGATCGGTCGCCCATTGGGTCAGTCGCGCCAACGTGGCCTCTCGATGTCGCTCCAGAAAGGGGCGAATGCTGAACTCGGCGGTAAAGCGTTGCGTCAATTCGTACTGCGCCCTCATCGAAGGCTCGAAATGGTCGAGCCCATAGTCCTGCACGAACATGGTGTGCGGCATATAGAAGAAGGGCGCCATCCCTCCGTCGCCCGCTTGCTTCGGGACATCGGGGCCGAGCGAAGCCAGGAGGATCTCGATGGCCTCTTCGTAGTCACTTGGAAGATGCTGGCGCAACGCCCGTGCGATGTGCCGCCCGCGCGGCATGAGTTCCAGCGGTTCATAATTTTTTAGCGCCGTGCGAAGAAACTGGGCCTTGGGAAAGGCGGGATAGACCGCGACGATCATCTCGGCAATGGTGCGGGGAATATTGGCACCGAAATGATTCTTGAGCGGTTCAGCCACGGGATGAATCCTTTGAATCTTGTTTGAGCAAACGGCCGGGACATTTTACTGATGCAGAGAGGTTGGGTCTATGGGTGGGGAGGAGAAGGGTAGCCTGGTCGTTCTCCTGCTCGCGGAACAGAGAGGGGATGGAGTCTGATGATCTTCTTTGCTCGCGCAACGCGCAGGATTGTTTTACTTGTTTATTTGGTTTGTTTGGTTTCTCTGGTTCAGGCACCCAAATAAACTAGATCAACCAGAAAAACCAGACCAATCCGAGTAGATGGGGTCGTTGCTTGACTTTGCACTTCCAGAATTCTGAATGCAGGACAGGTGCGAACGAATTGCCGGTTGCCTCGCTCTTGTTCTCTCTCTCTCTGTCCGTCTAGAATGCCCCACGCTTGAACTATGACTGCGCCAACTCTCATTCTGCCAGACCGTTCCCGCGCGATTGCGGCTGATCTTCGCGCCCAACTCGGTTCCGAAAAAGTTAAAGACGATTTCCCCACCAAGACGGCCTATGCCGTCGATGCCAGCATTTACCGCATGGTGCCCCAGGCCGTGGTGCTGGTGGAGTCCGAAGACGACATCGCGAAGACCATCCGCTATGCGGTGGCTCGCGGCATTCCGCTCACGCCGCGCGCCGCCGGGACGAATCTCACCGGGTCGGCCGTCGGGAGCGGCATCATTCTCGATGTGTCGCGGTTGAACCGGATTCTTGAAGTGAATCGCGAAGAACGCTGGGCGCGGGTGCAGCCGGGCATCGTCCTGGCGGAATTGAATAAACAATTGGCCCGGCAGGGGCTCTTGTTCGGGCCCGATCCCTCCAGCGGCGACATGTGCAAGCTCGGCGGGATGCTGGCGAATAACTCATCCGGGCCGCATACGCTCTGCTATGGGTCGGTGAAAGACAATGTCCATCGGCTCCGCCTGTGCCTGGAATCGGGAACGTGGCTGGAGGCGAAATCCTACGCGCTGAACGATCCGACTCTGGAGCGGCTGCTGTCGACGATTCCGGCCTTGCGGGACGTGCTGGTTCTGGCTCAGTCCCATGCGGACCTCATCAGCGGCAAGCGCCCGACGGTCAGCAAGAACAGCTGTGGCTATAACCTGTTCGGCCTGGTCGACGGGTTGGCGCAGGGGCAGTTCGATCTCCCGAAATTATTTGTCGGCAGCGAAGGCACGCTGGGCGTGGTGAGTGAAGCCACGCTCCGGCTGGTCGAGAAACCGAAAGCGACGCTCACGGCCTTGATCCATTTCCGGCATCTGGAGGATGTGGGGGCGGCTGTGCCGCTGCTGCTGGCCTTGCAGCCGAGTGCGCTTGAGGTCATGGACGCCAACACCCTCGACCTGATCGGGCGCGCGAAGCATGGCATTCCCGCCGATGCGGCGGCCACCTTGCTGGCTGAACTCGATGCCGACTCGCTCGCGGTGGATCTGCATGAGCGGGCGGAACAGATGGCAACCGCCTGCCGGCCGTTCCGTCTCGCGGCCGACCTGACGCTGGCCTTCGATCCCGAGCAGCGCGAGCAATTGTGGAAGGCGCGCAAAGCCCTCTATCCCACCCTCTACCGGTTCGATCCGCGCAAGAAGCCGATCAACTTTGTGGATGATGTGGTGGTGCGGGCGGAGCGGATCAGCGAACTGATTCACTATCTGGAAGAGTACTTTGCTGGGCAGAAGGTACCGGTGGCGATCTTCGGTCATATCGGGAACGGGAACGCGCATATCGTGCCGCTGCTCGACGTAAACGATCGCCAGGATTTCGACAAGATGGTGCTGGCCTATCGGGAGATTCATTCGACGGTCCTGGACCGCTTCGGCGGCTCCATTTGCGGGGAACATGGCGACGGGCGGATTCGCGCCGAGTATGTCAGGAAGATGTTCGGCGAGGAGCTGTACGGGTTGTTTGTCGACGTGAAGCGGGCTTTCGATCCCGGCAACGTGCTGAATCCCGGCATCAAGATCAGCGAAGCCTCGTTCACCGAGCATATCGATTACACCAGGCTCTCGAAATCCTGCGCGACCTGCGCGAAGTGCAACGCGGTCTGTCCTGTCTACGATGTCTTTCAGTCGGAAGACATGAGCTCGCGCGGCTGGTTCGAGATCGTCACGTCGAAGGACTACAGCTATCTCAACTCCAAGCGGGTGGTCGAGGCCTGTGTGAACTGCAAATCCTGCCGGACGGCGTGCCCGGCGGGCGTCGATGTGTCCGACCTGATTCTAAAAAAGCGGGCGGAGCATCCCAACCGCCTGACCGGCTGGATCTTTCGCTGGCAGGCGAGGGGAAACTCGTTCGAGCCCTTCCTAAAGTTCCTGGGCCGCACGCAACGCCTGTGGGATCGGCCGGTTATCAGGCGGGTCATGGAGTGGGGCGCCTCGCTGGTGCTCAAGGCTCTTGCACCGACGGCCAAGCTGCCTCAGGAGTTGCTCCTGCCGCGCATTGCTCCAAACCAACTGCGGGAGCGGCATGCCTCGCTGATCCCGAAGTCTGGTGCTCAGCCCGCGCCGGGCGGTGTCGCCTATTTCCATGGCTGCGCCGCGAACTATTTCGATGATGGAGTCGGAGACGCAGTCATCGGGGTCTTGCGGAAGCACGGAGTCGAGCCGGCCCTGCCGCCGCAACGTTGTTCCGGCACGCCGATTCAGACCTACGGGCACCAGGACCTGACCCGTGAAGGGGCCCGGTTCAATATGCAGTCGTTTGCCTCCTACGACACGATTGTCACGGGGTGCGCCTCTTGTACGCTGATGCTGAAGGACTATCCAACGCTCTTTCCAGACGGCGATGAGCGGCGTCAGGCGGAATCTCTGGCGAAGAAGGTTGTGCATATCGCCGAATTCGTGGCGCGATCGCCGGAGCATCCGCCGATGGCGCAGGCCGCATCGCGCACCAAATGTGTCACGTATCATTCCTCCTGCCATCTGCGGGCCGCCGGCGTGACCAAAGAGCCGCGCAAGATTCTGGCTTCGTTACCCGGCATGAACTATGCGGAGATGCCCGATGCTGATCGCTGCGCCGGTGGTGCAGGCACGTTCATCGTGAAGGATTACGACACCTCGCAGAAGATCATGGCGCGCAAGACCCGCGCGGTCGAGCAGGTCGGAGCGGAGGTCGTGGCGACCAGTTGTCCAGCCTGCATGATCCAGCTCAAGCATGGATTGCGGGAACGGGTTGAGGTGAAACATGTGGCGCAGTTGCTGAACGAAGCCTACGAGGCAGCGGAGCCGAGCAAAGGAATCTCCCAGTCATGAAGTTGCGAAAAGCCGATTGGTGGTTTGTCCTCTTCGCTGTCGCGGTCGTCGTGGGGGTGTCGTTGCTGCCGACGCCGAAAGACCGGAACCCGGTCATTCCCAAGAATGTCGAGCATCAAGCCGTGACGGTTGAGAAAAACTGTACGACGTGCCATCAGCCCGGCGCTGCCAAGCCGCTGCCGGATCGTCACCCCAGACGGCAGGATTGTTTTCGCTGTCACGCTAGGTGAGAAGCAGGGAGCTCGCAGTGAGCCCTGGAGCAGGCACCAAAAGTAGTCAGCAGGTTTGTGCTATACCATACGTGTAACGGACGTCAGGCAAAGGACGAGGAACTATGGTTACCGTATTGGTATTCGGTCGAGTCATTCAAGAAGCGACAGGGGAGAATGAATTCTCCATCGAGTCGGTGGAGCCGACGACGGTGCGGAAGTTGATCGAGGCGAATGCCGAATCCCTGGGACCGCTACTTCGATTTATCGACAGCCGGGAAGCCCTCATTTCTGTGAACAAGAAAGTCGGCACAGAAGATACGGTGGTGAAGGACGGCGACACGGTCAAGGTGTCGTTTCAGTCCCGCATGTCGTACGACGGGACCAGAGATATTCCGACATAGCAGGCGATGGCTGAGAACGGGTGCTGTACAGCCGCGCCGGTTGACGGCGGGCGGATTTATATCGAAAGGATATGATGATGACCAAGACGTCGAGCATGATGGGGTTCATCGCGGGCCTGGCCTTGTTTGCCGGACAAGGGCTGGCGGCGGAACCGGCCGATATCGAAAAGTTCGTCAAGGCGCGGATTGAGATCGGCGAGATGATGACGAACTATTTCAAGGGCGGGGAGCAGTACGGCCAAGGGCAGCGGCCATCCCCTGAACAAATGAAAGAAATGGGCGCGGATATCAATACCAAGCTCGGTGCGCTGTTGTCGAAGCACGGGCTGACGATTGAAGACTATCGCGGGCGAAGCAAGGATGTCTTTGCCGATGAAGCTGGAGTAAAGAATTTTCTCGCGGCTCATCCCGATCTCAAGACTCGATACGAAGCGCTTCCCTTGGACCGGATGGGTCGGGGCGGCAGCACGGGGCGCGGGTACTAGCAGGTGCTGAAACAGTCCGCCAGCGGCGTTCTCGCTTCACGAAGAGGCTCAACGTACAAGCCCGTATGCCTCGCCTCTTCGATCGCTGCGGCCTTGCTGGACAGCCTGTTTGAGCAACCTGCGGCTATTGATGCTGGGATGCCACGCAACGCATCGTTGGCGACTGTTGCTTATTCACCAAACTGTTCTTGGGCAGCTAGACGACCTGGATCAATAAATTGGTCAGGTGTTCCATCCCAATGCAGTCGAGGATGCAGTAGGCGCGATATTGTAGGCGGCCGTTTTCTCCGGCGAGAAAACTGACGCTGGCTTCACGGCTCATGATCCAGATGGAGCCGGTTTCCTGCTTCCAGCCGTCTTCTGACTTGATGGCAATCTGATGGGTGTCGCCCACTGCCAGGCTAGTCAGCTCTTCACTGAAGACAAACGTGATTTTTACCGGGGTGTCTTTGGGCACCTGGAGGCCACGTTTTGCGCTATAAGGTTTGCCCTTCTCGTCCAGGAATCCCTTCTCACTGACACGGACCTTGATCTCGATCGGTGCCTTTTCAGGCGCGGCGGCATACGTCATGACCGGACCGGCCCAGATAGTCGTGAACGTCAGAATCATGATCAGGGTCGTCAGGTTCTTCATTATCGTGTTCATGTCTCTCCCTCTCCTACGGGTTATCTTTCAGGCTGCTCTCCAGGAGCATGCTCATCATGAATGGGTGATTCTTTGCCGGAATTGGGATTGAGTGGGGACCCCGACCACTGTCGGGCAACGGGACGACCGAACTCATCGTGTTACCGATCTACCATAGCAGGTCTGAGACTATTGGCAAGCCTTTCATCTCTACAGTGACGGGAACGGGGGCTAGATGGCCGAGGCCGAGAGGTTGATATTTGACTGTGCCTATTCATGTCGAATGCTGTTCTGAAAGCTGGAGCTAATCATGAGCAACGGCGTACGGCTTCTTCCGCAACGCAGTGTGATTAACGGTGGGATTGTTTTGTGCCGTGCAGGATTGCTTTTCTGGATACTCGAGGGGCATCACTCTCTTTGGCCCCATGTGTCTAAGCCTACATGAGTTGTTGAATACTGAGAGACTCCCTGATTCGGGTAAGGACCGGCACTAGATTGTTCTGAGCGGCCGCTTCAGACCCAAAGCAGAAGTACATGACTGACCGCTACTAGGTGCGGGCGTACACCGATCTGCATAAGAGCCTGTGATAAATGGTCCCACCGTCGCAACTCATTGTAACAACAACGAGCATGGCGTATTATTCGCGAACCGTAGTGGCGTGTTGTACGGACGGAACATGGCAGATCCGGTTCTTATGCGGATCGGCCTAAACATAGCTAAGTGGCGTATTCGCCAGTGTGGGCATAGTCGGAACCGGCAATGGACAAAAAGCTTAAGCACCTCGAACTGATCCAGGGCGTGATCAACCGCCTATCGACCAACTCGTTCCTGCTCAAGGGCTGGAGTGTCGTTCTCGTCTCCGCTCTCTTCGCGCTAGCAGCGCCCGAGTCTCGATCCGCGTTCGTCTATGTCGCCTACATCCCGGCGTTCGTGTTCTGGGGTCTCGACGGCTATTTCCTCTGGCAAGAGCGGCTATATCGTGCCCTCTATGATCATGTCAGATCAAAGCCTGATGCCGAGATCGACTTCTCTATGGACACCCGCAGTTTCAGAGCCATATCTGCGGGCGGTTGGCTCGAAGCAGTGCTATCTCGAACTCTCTTGGCATTTCACGGCGTCTTGATCGTTGCCGTCATCGTTGTGATGCTCCTTACTCTCGGCAAGAGGTGATAAGAAGATGGCACGAAGAGCGTTCTATAGCTTTCACTACAAACCGGATAACTGGCGCGCCTCGACAGTGCGCAACATCGGAGCAGTGGAGGGAAGCAAGCCAGCGACCGATAACGATTGGGAGTCGATCACAGGTGGTGGAGACGAGGCGATCAAGCGCTGGATTACCAACCAGATGAATGGCCGATCCTGTACCGTCGTGCTTATTGGAACAAACACGGCCAATCGGAAGTGGATCAACTACGAGATCGTTAAGTCGTGGGACGAAGGGATGGGAGTCGTCGGAATCCGGATTCACGGCCTCAAAAACTCCGTTGGCGAAATTTCGTCTATGGGGAACAATCCGTTTGACTACATCACGCACGGCGGTTCCAGGAAGAAGCTGTCCGAGATCGTAAAGTGCTACAACCCAGCTGGAGCGAACAGCCAAGAGCGCTACGACTGGATTAAGACGCACTTGGCGAATGCCGTCGAAGAGGCGGTTCGCATCCGCAGCGAGAACTGAGAGAGCGCCGCCCAACAACGGCGTGCAGCGGACTGCGATACGCGCCGCCGCTGATACTGAATGTTAATGCGACAGGGCTGAGGTCCGCTTTTATGGCGGTGCGATCTCGGCACCGAACTTCCGCACTTGGCCGATGGTAGTTCTCGACTCACAGTGGAGGTACACGACTGACCGCTACCAGAGGGAGGCTTACACCGATCCGCATAAGAACCCATTGATAAATGGTCCCACCGTCGCAACTCATTGAAACGACAACGGCATGGCATATTCTTCACGAACAGTAGTGGCGTGTTATACGGATAGAAATGGTAGGACCCAGCTCTTGTGCGGATCCGCCTAAACATAGTTAGATTTCTCATCCCACAACCAGCAAAGGAGAGCCACCATGTCAAATGCTGTCGTAAGTCGTCACTACCCGAAAGTCGTGGATTTGGTTCGCCGGACATCAGGCGATGTGTCTCAAGTCGCGCTCGATAAGCAAGTCTTCGGAAAGCTGATGCTGGAAAAGCTGATTCAGGCAGGCCCAAAAGACCCAAAGCTCATTTCTAGCGCGCATGGCACTATTTCCCAACTCCTCCTCACAATCCCGGCTTACGCAGTCAAACCAGCCGGCGGGCAGACGAATCCGATTGCAGCAGCATACAAAGACTTGCTCTCCAAGTTGCCAGCAACAATTAAGTTCACCGTCGTTACCCACACTTCCGTCGAGCCCACAGTCACTCAATGGTTCAAGATGGCTGGATTCAACTCGGTTGAGGTGTTGGCGGTCCCAGATCACCTGCATTTTTCAGTTTGGGCGGAGGACGGTTACGTCGTCGCAAAGGACACAGTTTCAGGCGAGACATTTTTCGTAGAACCCTTCGAGTTCCCACGGTATGCGGACGGTCTAATTGCCGATTTCGTCAGCAATGGCACGTCACTGAGCCACACTCAAGCACCACTCTACTTCCAAGGCGGCAACGTCCTTATCGGAGATGACTTCTTTTTTATCGGCGCTGACTATCCCGCCAACTCTCTGAAGTACATCAACAAGGTAATTGTCCCCGCCTCGGGTGAGAAGCCCTTCGACACGGTTCGTCGCCTGTACGGCGAGTACATGGATAAGGCTAGAAATCTTCACTACGTCGGCAGCACTATCCCTGTACCTTCCGAAACGACACGTTCCATCGTCATCGACGGCGAACAGTGGACGGAAGTCCTATATATGGGGAACAAACAAGGAACGGTTCAACCGCTATTCCACATTGATATGTTCATTACGCTTGCTGGCCGTGATGCGGCGGGCAAATACCAACTTGTGGTAGGCGACCCAAGTCTTGCGGCCAAGGCATTGGGTGTTCCTCTATGGCCACATGCTATGCAGGAGGTATTCGACAACGTTGCGAAGGGCCTTCAGAAACTTGGATTTTCGGTTGCGCGCAACCCTCTTCCATTGGTGTATGTGGATGATCCAAGTACGAAAGAGCGTCTTTGGTACTTTGCAACCGCGAACAATGCACTAGTGCAGATTACTGAAGCTGGCGAAAAGAATATATGGCTTCCTGCGTATGGATTCGGTAACTGGACATCCCTCAGTGAGACCGACAAGATGAATGTCAAGATATGGCAGTCTCTTGGATTTAAGGCAACGCTGCTGTCCGATTTTCATCCTTTCGCAGAGAACCTCGGCGCTGTGCACTGCATCAAGAAATATCTCGGTCGAGCGTAAGAAATCTAACCATTCGTTCCAGCGGACCGCCTTCGGCGGCCGCTGAACTCAAACGTTAGGGCGCACACACATCCTATGACCGCACTACCAACCAAATACCACGTCGCCCTGTCTTTTGCGGGCGAGGACCGTACCTACGTGGAGGCTGTCGCAACCCAGCTTCAAGCCCTCGGCGTAAGCGTCTTCTACGACCGATTTGAAGAAGACGAACTCTGGGGAAAGGACCTTTACGTCCATCTGTCAAACGTGTACCAAAAGATGGCGATGTACACGGTGATGTTTGTATCGGACGCGTACAAGTCAAAGGTTTGGACCAATCATGAGCGCAGGAACGCTCAAGCTCGCGCTATCAGCGACAGTACCGAGTACATACTGCCGGCGTTCTTTGACGAGTCCATAGAGGTACCTGGCCTAACGAGGACGACGGGCTACATCTCGCTCAAGAGTAAGACGCCAGAGCAGTTAGCTGCGCTCGTCGCCAAGAAGCTGCAAAAGGCAGGAGTTCGCCTCACCCAGCAAGTCACCTACGCAGCGCATGCTACCGCTGACGCCGATTTTCCGACTACTAAGGGCAGTCGCCTGCGCGAGATCCTGAAGTCACTTAAGACCTATACGTGGTCAGTTCAGAACCCAGCGGTTACCAAGGTGATTGATCTGGACTGGTCTGCCGTATCGCCGGACGAAGCCTTTGTGCTTGGCAGGAACCTCTATCAATGTGCCTGCGGCCAAGAGCGACGAGCCCGTACTTTTCTTGCTAACCTGCGCGTAGAGCTCGCGAGCCTGCCCGAGGACCGGGCGCTCGATCTTCTGAACGGAATGTTCTTTGAGGTCTACTTCAACAAGAACGGAGAATTTCGTGGTCGGAGTCTCAAGGCACGCTATCTTGGCTCCTTGTTGGCAACACAGTCCGTCCCAAAGTTCGCACCATCTATCGCCTTCATTCGAAGGGCCCTTGAGCCGTACCGCAAGAGCCTGCCCTTTGTCCCGAGCACGCCGCCCGAGATCGTTGTGGTTGAGGTGGCGGTAAAGAAGACCGATCCACCACTCGTGCGCTCCATGAAAGTTGGAGAGCAGAGCGTACTGACCAACGAACTAAGCTTGGTTGAGCAGTCCACACACGTCTGGCGCCTTAGTCATCAAGAATTCACCCTGAAAACGCTGAAGCAACAACTCAGTGATGAATGGGGCATTCCTCTAGAGCAGGTCAAAGTTGAGTGCAAGCCGGATCTAGGCGCGACCACGAAGTTTCGGCTACCTGAAGGCTTTGGGATATCCTGGCCTACTCAGCGTTAGCCGAGTGTGCCCTAACCTTTCGTTCCAGTCGACCTAGTTCGGGCTGCACTCTCCGCAGGCGGCTGACCGCATACGTTAAGGCGACAGGGCTGAGGACCGCTTTATGGCGGTGTGATCTCGGCGCCGAACTTCCGCTCCTGGCCGGATGCCGCTGGTCGCAAATGGCCAAAGGCCGTCTAATTGTTTGATAAGAGTCAGTTAGGCAGGATGCACAAGTTTACGCGGGATCTACTACTCTCGCGATTCTGCAGTCTGGGAAGGGGATTATGCGTGGAGGTCTCGCTTGGCTTCATCAATAGGGATTTCGCGCCAGTCTCCTGGCGGCAGGTCGCCGATCTCGAAGGGCCCGAATTGAATGCGGCGCAGCCGGATGACTTCGTGTCCCAGCGCCTTGAAGAGCCGCCGGATCTCCCGGTTTTTCCCCTCTGTCAACGTCACATCGAGATGCGATTCCCGTCCTGAGCGCTTCTGAACCGTCACGCTCTCGCAATGCAACAGTTCCCCTTCGTCCGTGAGACCGGCGAGACTGGCCAGGCGGGTCTCTTCTGTGACCTCTCCGCGGACGGTGACCAGATAGCGGCGTGCAATCCGGTTGGCCGGATTCGTCAAGAAGCTGGAGAGGGCGGTGTCGTTGGTGAGCAAGAGCAGCCCACTGGTGGCTTGATCCAGTCGTCCAACAGCGTGGAGCGTCTGCAGTTCTTCTGGAAGCACATCGTAAATCGTTTTCCGGCCCTGCTCATCCTGACGCGTCGTCACCACGCTTTTCGGTTTGTGAAAGAGGACAAATCGTTGCGCGCTTGGCTGAATCGGCTGGCCGTTGAGGGCGACGCTGTCGCCCGGCCAGGCAACCCAGGTGTCGGCGGCCCGTACGACGCGTTGGTTCACGGTAACGCGTCCGGCGCGAATCCATTCCTGCGCGATGCTTCGGCTGGCCAATCCCAGTTTTGAAAATAGGCGGTCGAGAGTGACACGCTTGGCATCATCGGATGCAGCCGTGCTGGCGGGAGTTTGTGGCGATGGAGTGTGCGTTGGTTTGCTTGGTTTCACAGGTCTTCGAGTCATGGGTTGTGTCTAGGCCATCATCGGTTTCTTTGGCAGTGTAGCTGGGTTAGGCACTGGCCTCAAGGCCGAAGGAGACCAGGAATGTCGGTGTGCAGGATGATCTGCGATCGGCTAGGTGTTTCGAGAGGGTTCGAGAGAGGCGCTGCTTCGATAATCAATTGTGAGCCGGCTGTGGTGGTTGCCGGTCAATTCGACTGTGACGAGGCCATCGGAGGTGGTCCAGCTCGCGGCGTAGCGGAGATGGCCCAGTTGCACGGCGACGCCCCAATAATCCGGGAGCGGCTGGTAGAGGTCGTTCGACCAGACGATGAGATCTTCACGGGGTTGCCCGTAGTGTTCGGTCAGGGATGTTTTGAGCGCGCGGTAGTAGTCGATGAATTCGTTCAGTCCGTTGACCGGCCGTTGCAAAACCAGATATTGCCCCGCGATCAGTGATCCCTCTCGAAAATCGTAGCCCTCCAGCACACCATGATCCGCGAAGTCTTTGGCCACGACAAGCGTCTCCCGCTCGTCCCGCTCGATCTCTCCGGTGACCTTTCTGCGAAGTGACTCAGGACTTGCCCCCCAATGGTTTTGCAACCGGTTGAGGAAGGCGGCGATCCGTCCGTTGAGCTCCGCCTGGGCGATGACCGGATCGATATCATCGAAAGGGATATCGAACGTAGGCGGTGGGAGGGTCTTGCCGGGATCTGCGTTGAGCGGAACCGGGAGGAATGAGATGACGATTCCAAACAGGAGGACAAGCAATTGGTACATGCGCATGCACTATACGAGAAGCCGGAGTGACGGGTCTATCCCACGAACGGTGGGCATCAGGGCGCCCGCCGTTTAGTCTTCGCCGTCGGGGGTGCGGTGAGGGGGTTGTCGGGCCAGGAATGTTTCGGGTACCGCCCGCGGAGTTCTTTCCGGACCTCTTGATAGGCATTCGCCCAGAAGCTGGCCAGGTCTTTGGTGACCTGGACCGGGCGTTTCGCCGGTGAGAGGAGATGCAGCATGACGGGAACCTTCCCTCCTGCGACGCGGGGAGTGTCCTGGCAGCCAAAGAGTTCCTGGAGTCGCACGGCCAGCACAGGGATCTCGCCACTCTCATAATCCACCCGGATATTCGAACCGCTCGGGACTGTGATGTGGGTCGGTGCGAGGCGATCAAGTTGCCTTTGAAGATCCCAGCTCAGGAGGGTGTGGAGGGGTTGATCGAGCGGCATCCGTTTCACGCGTTCGAGCGTGGTGATGCCCTGCAGAAACGGACTGAGCCATTGCTCCAGTGTCTGCGTCAGGTGCGCATCGGACAGATCCGGCCATGGTGAATCGGGGCCGTCAGTCCGTCTGAGAAACTGCACCCGCGCCTGCCATTGGCGCAATTCCGGCGTCCAGGCCAGCTGGTTCACTCCGGCCAGGCGGACACCCTGGAGCAAGGCGGCTGCGATCTGGGCGGGATCCGGTTTGGAGAGGTTCTGCTGCGAGAGAATCAGTCCGCCTAATCGCCGTTGACGCAGCGCCAGGACGGTTTGCGTCTTGTCATCCCAGCTGACGGTTTCTGTTTCGACGATCTGGTCAGCATACAGCGATTCGATCTCTGCGAGCGAAATCGGCGCGGCCAACTCGATCTTGGCCCATTGGGCACCGCCATCGAGTTCGGCAATGGCGAGAAAGGGTTCCGATCCCAGGTGATCGGGGGTGGCGAAGAGCGCCCCTCGTCCGTTGGCCAGCACGTAGCGCGCGTCGTTGCCGCTTTGTCGTTGCGCAATCCGGTCGGGGTAGGCGAGGGCGAGCAGGCTGCCGATACCCTGTTGATTCCGGCTGGTCCGTGGGGCTGCGTTCACTGATCGGCGACCGAGTTGTTGCCGCCACATCGCTGCCGTGCCAGTCACGCGATGATAGACCCCACGATCGACAGCGATGCCGGCCGTATGGTCGTGCTGCCCATGCAGGACATCGAGTCGGCTGCGCACATCGGCCTGCTGTCGTCCCGCCGGCCCCCGGAACAGGTCCCGCTCACCTAACAGGGCCGCGAGGTCGCACGCCAGGTCAGTGAGGCCCATAGGGACGGCTTTGATCAGCATGTGCGAGAGGCGGGGATGGAGGGCCAGCTCGGCCATCTGTCTCCCATGGGCCGTGATGTGGCCCGACGGATCCAGCGCGCCCAATCGGATCAGCAGCTCGGACGCCTGGGTGACCGATCCGGCAGGCGGGGCGGTGAGCCATGAGAGTTCTGCCGGGTTGGTCGTTCCCCAGAGAGCCAGCTCCAGGACGAGCGACGTCAGGTCGGCGTCCAGCATTTCAGGAGGCCTCCGGGCGGCCAGCGTGGACTGTTCCCGCTCGGTCCAGAGCCGATAGCACACGCCCGGTTCCACTCGTCCGGCTCGTCCCCGCCGCTGGTCGGCGGAGTCCTGCGTGACGCGAATCGTGTCCAACCGCGTGAGTCCAGACCGTGGATCGAATCGAGGTACGCGTAGCAAGCCCGCATCGATGACGATCCGCACGCCGTCGATCGTCAAGCTGGTTTCGGCAATCGAGGTGGCCAGCACGATTTTCCTCGTGCCCGGACGCGCCGGTGCGATGGCGTCATCCTGCGCATCCTGGGGCAGGTCGCCATGGAGCGGTGCGACCTGTACGTCCGAGCCCAGATTCGCATCGAGCAGCTGCCGTTCGACGCGCCGGATCTCGGCCATGCCCGGTAGAAAGACGAGCAGACTGCCCTGATCCCGTGCCAGCGCACGGCGAATGATCTTGGTGACGGCGATATCGAGATGTCCTGTGACAGGTTCATCCAGGTACATGGTGTCGACCGGAAACATCCGCCCTTCGCAGGTGATGACCGGTGCGCCGCCCAGCAGTTCGCTGACCGGCCCGCAATCCAATGTAGCTGACATGACGAGCAGGCGCAGGTCGGGACGGAAGAGCCGCTGCGATTCGAGGCAGAGCGCCAGGCCGGTGTCAGCCTGAAGACTGCGCTCGTGAAACTCGTCGAAGAGGACGGCGCCATAGCCGCTGAGCGAGGGGTCCTGTTGGAGCAATCGGGTGAGAATCCCTTCGGTGACGACCTCGATCCTGGTCTTCGGCCCGATCTTCGTATCGAGCCGCATGCGATAGCCGATTGTGTCGCCGGGGCGCTCGTTGAGGGTGGACGCCATACGATGGGCGGCGGCCCTGGCGGCCAGGCGTCTGGGTTCCAGCATGAGGATTTTCTTGCCCTGGAGCCAGGGCGCGTCCAGTAGAGCCAATGGCACACGGGTGGTCTTTCCAGCCCCCGGTGGGGCGGTCAGGAGCCCGTTGGGGGACCGAATGAGCGCGTGGCAGAGGTCCGAAAGGACATCTTCTATTGGGAGCCGAGACATGATAGGGTGCAACCTCACGTGGAGCAGACTGTAACAGACCGCGTGGGGAAGCACGAGAGGATCGAGGAGATGGCGGGCTATCAGTGGACTCTCGACAAGCCGAGAGTGGCTGGATGGTATTGGTTTCGGGGAGCGGCTCATGAAGCCGACCCGTTTATCGTGGAAGTGGACCAGGTCGGACAGTTTCAGTGGCCTGATGGCGGGTATCAGGAAGTGGCGCTGGCCAAAGGGGAATGGGCGGGACCGATTCAACTGCCTGAAGACGACTAGCCGTTTATCCTCTTGTCCGTTGTTCGTTGTCCTCTACGAAAGAGACCGTTCCGCGTCTTGTCGCATGTAGGCGGCCCTCGTATGCTGCCGCTTGGGCGCGCAGGCCTTGGTCTGTTGCGCTGAGCGAGTCAGGTGCCGGGTCGGTCGTGCACGCGAATGTCGATGAATGCGGAACCGGTCGGCCGCGCGATCCGTTCAACGGTCTCTCATTCAGCATTCTGTACTCGGTTCAGACAACGGCGTTCGGCGTATGCCGGCGCGTGAATATTGGCATTCAGATCAGGAGGAGTCGATGGGGCGTTCGGGTATGGATCCAATTCAGCGATTGATGGGTTTGATGTTCAAGGCGCATCCCTGGCACGGAGTCTCGATCGGAGAGCAGGCGCCGGACGTGGTGACGACCTATATTGAAATCGTGCCGACCGACACCGTGAAATACGAAGTCGATAAAGACAGCGGATTTTTGAAGGTGGACCGTCCGCAGCGGTTTTCGAATTTCTGCCCCGTCTATTACGGACTGATTCCGCAAACCTATTGCGGCGAAAAGGTGGCCGGGCTGTTCGGGAAGCGGGCGAAGCGAAAGAATATGATCGGCGACGGCGATCCGCTGGACATTTGCGTCCTCACGGAGAAGACGATTGCCCATAGCGATATCCTGCTCACTGCGATTCCCATCGGCGGGTTCAGTATGGCCGACGGTGGGGAAGCGGACGACAAGATCATCGCAGTCATGAAAGACGATGCGGCCTACGGTGATTTCAAGGATATCGGCGACTGTCCGATCTCGCTGATCGACCGCCTGCAGCACTATTTCTTGACGTACAAGATGGCGCCGGGGTCGGTGCAGCATAAAGTTGAGATTACGAGTGTGTACGGGCGCGAAGAAGCGATGAAAGTGATTCACGCCAGTCATGCTGATTATCGTAAAAAGTTCCCTGAGCTTGAGTCGTTGTGGCCCAAGCACATGTCGGTCTAACTCCAGAAAGGCGCCGCCTAGGCTATATGAAATCCGATCACACCGAGCCGTCCACCGCCCCCTCCGTCCATGGCTTTTCACCAGGCTTTGCCTCGCTCGGCCTCGAAGGCTCGCTGCTGGCAACGCTGGATACGCTGGGGTATGAAGAGCCCACGCCGATCCAGCGGGAGTCGATCCCTCCGCTGTTGGCAGGCCGCGATCTGTTGGGGCAGGCGGCGACCGGGACCGGGAAGACCGCTTCGTTTGCGTTGCCGATGTTGCAGCGGCTGGCGCATGGCGGGAAGCAGCGCCCCGCGGCGCTGATCCTGGTGCCGACGCGCGAGTTGGCGATTCAGGTCGGCGAAGCCGTGCAGCGGTACGGCAAGGAGCTGCGAATTTCAGTGCTGGCCGTGTACGGCGGGCAGGCCATCGGGCCGCAATTGTATGCGCTGAAGCGCGGCGTGGATGTGGTGGTGGCGACGCCCGGGCGGGCGCTCGACCACATTCGACGGAATACGTTGCAGCTCAAGCATGTGCAGATGGTGATATTGGACGAAGCGGATGAAATGCTGGATATGGGTTTTGCCGACGATCTTGAGGCGATTCTCACACAGACGCCCGCAGACCGGCAGACGGCCTTATTCTCCGCCACGATGCCGCCGCGCATCGCGTCAATCGCCCATCGTCACCTGAAGAATCCGGTCGAGATCAAGATCGCCAAGGAATTGGTCAAAGCCGGAACGGCACCGCGCGTGCTGCAAACGGCGTATGTGGTGAATCGTCCGTACAAAGTGGCGGCCTTGATACGGGTGCTGGATCTGGCGGCTCCGAAATCGGCGCTAGTCTTTTGCCGGACCCGGTTGGAGGTCGATGAGTTGACCGCCGGTCTGGCAGGACGGGACTATCGTGCGGAAGCTATTCATGGCGGCATGGGCCAGTCGCAACGGGACCGCGTCATGAGCGCGTTTAAGTCCGGGCAGACGCAAATTCTGGTGGCCACGGATGTCGCCGCGCGCGGGCTGGATATTCCGAGCGTCTCGCACGTGGTGAATTACGATTTGCCTTCTTCTCCGGAAGTCTATGTCCATCGGATCGGCCGCACCGGCCGGGCCGGCCGCGAAGGGGAGGCGATTACCATCGTCGAACCGCGCGAACACCGGTTGCTTCGGAATATCGAACAGTTGACCAAGGCGAAGATTACCGTCGCGCAGGTCCCCACGGTAGCGGATTTGCGGACCAAGCGAATCGAGCGGACGCTGACGGCGATTCGGGAAATGCTGGCTGCAGGTGATGTGGAACATTTCCGTTCGGTCGTCACGGTATTGGCCAAAGATTTTGAATTGGTCGATGTGGCGGCGGCAGCGGTCAAGCTGGCGCATCAGGCGCAGGGCGGTGATGTTGAAGAGCAGGAGATTCCTTCCGTACAAGCCAGAGTGCCGGACTATTCCCGTCCGGACTATGCTCGTCCGGGGATGCGGCGTCCGTCGCCGATGTCCGGAGAGATGTCGCGCGGAATCCGTCCAAGAGAGGCACAGGGGCGGCCGAGTGCGAGACCAACTGGCGGTCGCACGCCGAACTCCGCACGGATCTACATTGGGGCCGGCCGCGCCGCTGGCATCCGGCCGGGCGATTTGGTGGGCGCGATTGCGAACGAAGCCAAGCTGGGGTCCGCTCAGATCGGCGGCGTCGAAATCGAAGAACGCTTTTCGCTCGTCGAAGTTCCGGAATCCATGGCGCGCGACGTGATCGAAGCGTTGGGCCGCACCAGGATTAAAGGGCAGAAGGTCACGGTCAGACTGTTCCGCGATTAGTTGGTTGTGATTTGTGACTGTTAGAAATATCGAGAATTGATGGCTCCCCTCAAAAGGAGGGGGTGGGGTTTGTTGATCTGTCCATGTGGTCCCCTCTTTCGGGGACTACCGTGTCGCCGACAAGTGAGATAGGGTACGTCTCAACAGGAGGCGTTCCCTATGACAGACCTTGAAGAAGCCAGCTTTGTGATGAGTCTTCTCGCCCTGGCTGGAATTGCAATCATGGCAGACCGTCCGCTCGAAGCTGCTTGTGAGCGGGTGCTGATGTGGTTTCGGCCTCGCCAGTAGTCGGTAAGCTTTTCCGCTAGACCGGTGCTAATCTGCACGTTAGCTATTCTGTCGATCCAAGACGATTCATTATCTAACGAGTCTTTGGCTTGTAAACCCTTGCACTGAGAGATGCCAGGGAGTCTGTGGTTACTGATCTCCCTGGCATGTCCACGCGTCGGCTATTTTGAGACGAATAGGCTAATTCGACACGCAAAATCCCACGCTGTCTTGTTCTTCAAGTGACTCCACACCCTTTGACGCATCCTTCCGCTGCGCTCGAATGGTTTTGAGGCTTCGCAGCAGATCCGAGTCTCCTGGAGCTTTGTCTTCGTGCGCGCATTCGAGGAGCGCATTGACGACGATCTCCTGTACATAGGTCATCGACATTCCCTGTGTTCGACGAGCCACTTCAGTCAAGGCACGGTCGGAGAAGTACAGCCCGCCGTGCTTGCGGAGCAATGCCAAGCGCTGCTCCAGCGCCGGAAGGGGAAAGGTCCAGACTCGATCAAACCGGCTTGGTCTATGCAACAAAGCAGGGTCCAATTTTTCCGGTTCATTACAGGTTGCGATTACGAGCACTCCGCTCATCACCTTCAGCCCGTCCAATAGATTCAGAAAATGGGCTAGCGAGACATCTTTGGACTCAATCAGCTTGTCCAGATCCTCGAATAGGACTACGGCTGGCGAGCCGCTACAGGCAACATCCAAGGCATTCTCAATATCCTTGTCGGAGACGTCGGCCTTTCCAAGAACGGTTACGAACTTGGCTGCGGTATGATAAGCGAGAGCTTTTAGTGTGAGGGTTTTCCCGCATCCCGGAGCTCCAGTGAACAGCAAGCCTCGTCGATACGGGATACCGAGAGCCCGATACCGTTCCTGTCCTTCGAAAAAAGCCGTAACATTGGACTGGATGGCCTCGATGAATCCAGGAGGGAGGAAAATATCCTCCCAAGAGACCGGTGTCAGAGGAATATTCTCTCCATTGACCGCTTGGATATGCCGTGCATCTCGCTTCTTCCTCATTCGGCCGTAGTCATCGAGTGCGTGAGTAAACGTGCGCAAGGCGACGTTGGACTGGGTTGCCACCTGGTATATCGTCGCGTATCCATAGCCTGATTTGAGAAGAAAGCTGAAAAAATGCATTGAATGTCCCGCCCATTCGATTTCAATCAGGCCATGCCAGGTATCTGATTCCAGTTCGTTCGAAAGATCCCATTCGACGTCCAATTCAGGGCAGCATGTCTCGCCGGCAAACTGGTCGAGTTCTTTTCCCGAAAGCTCTTTGATCGTGGCCCGCCGCTTGATAGCAGCGGGGTGACGATCTTGCAGAAAATCTAATAGATACACGAGAGAGATTCTGTAGGCCGTACCGGAAGGGTATTCGTATAGTTTCCAACCCATCTCATGAGGGTGGCTTGAGGCAAAGAATTGAATATGTTGGTTCAAGAATCGTGATTCGCTCATGGTATCTCCTTTAATAAGTTGTGACCGGTCCTGCGCTGCGTACGCACCAGACCAAGTGTTGGGCCGGTTTGCCATCTGAGACTACTGAGCCCTCACGGAAGTTGACGCCCCAGGCACTGCCCGGCTCATCGGATCGTCCTGTTGCGGTCCAGTAATAGTGCGCCTGCACATTGGTAAAGGGATGGCCGACCGGCAGACGCGGTCCTGAGTCTGCCACGGAAGGATCGACGAGGCTGGAGAGTTCATGCAGGGAGGGGAGCCGCCAGCCCATTCGGCCTCCGGTGACGCGATTTGCGCAACTGAGTAGCGCGCTTCCATGCGGGCGAAAGTTCACGAAATCCGGGGAGGCCTCCCACACCAATCCTGTTTCATTGTCCCGCACGGCTTGGCCTCCCATGACACAGATAAACCGACTGGAGTTACAGGCATCGCCTGAATCGCTTGCCGATAACTTCATTTCCCAGACGGGCGGAAGTTGAGCCAGAGCCTTGAGCGATTGCCCGATGGGCGACATTCCAAAGAAAGAGCCTCCGTTGGCCTGCACAGAACCTGCCTCACTGAATGATCCAACAACAATTAAACCTGCGAGAATAACCTGGTGCATGCGATTCATAGGGAACTCCTTTTGATAATGTGAATGGCGACACTTCGATTGAACGTGTTCGTGCTCCTGTCATGGATCAGCCATCTCCGTAGGCCGATAGGCAGCCCAGCCATGCGATCGGAATATCGGGGCCGTGAGACTTCGAGTGATTCAGGTATTGCGGGGCAGCACGGTGAGGCTTCACGTACTCCATGACCGCCTGCGGTCGATTGGGCAAGGGCTCTTCAGCCGGAAGTGTGAGGCGGTCGTAGAGGTTCCATGCCGTGCCGGCAACGGTAACAAGGGCCGCAGCGATCAGGGCTCCTGTGGGAACAGCAAGCCCGTCGTGCAGCGCCTCCAACATAGTCGCTCGCTGCTGGTCTGCTTCCTGGCTCTCGCATTGATCTTCCAGCCAGACGGCAAGGCTTAACCAATTCTGAGCAGACGAAACGCCGGTATGGGGGTGTAGAGGCTGGCTGTGGTCGAAGAAGGTATTGGTCGAAGCGCAGCCTGATAGCAGCGGTGTAATAACCAGCACAATCAGAGCGGTCGTTGTCGACTTGTTATGGAGTCTGTCTTGCGTGGGCATGTGGCTCTCTCCCTTTCAGGAGAGAGCCTAGCATCGAGGTGTGACGGATTAGGTCAGGGATATCTATGTGAAGTCAGGCTCTGTAGTCACCATTTCTTTATGAAAAAACTGTCCAAATATTTCTTGCCCTTTCCAGAACTGGCCCATTCAATGATTTCCTTTTTCCCTATCGCATGCATGTACGCAGGCTTGTCCTTGCAGCCTCCATAAGCAAAGTAAAAGACCTTCGCTCCAGGCTCTCTTCCTTCAGCGGCTTTTCTGAATTCTTGTTCTACCGTGATCTCCCCCTGATCTTTCTTGCATTGTGCAAGTATTTGAGTGTTCTCGCGCTCATCGCGCCCAACTATATCTAAAGCCTTAAGTGTTCCACCGACTACTAGTCCCGTTGGAAGAAAGCGCTCCTCGATAATCAAGTAACCAAGGCAGAAGGATTCCCATTCTTTTGGGCCGAGAAGATTAAGGCGAGCTTCAGGCCCCATATCTTCAAACTCCTCACGTACCCCTTTTTCTGTCGAATGTTTTGTTAGAATTTGCAAAGCTTCTCGGTATGCAGACAGCCTGAAAATATTTCCTCGACCTGCTTGGGGAATCAGCAAGTAGAAGTCAGGTAACTTGGCTAGATCGAACGTCAATTGTTCGGATGTTAGCCGGCGAAACTTCCACACTTCTTTGATCTTTGGATTGTTTGTCTTTGGATGCTCCCGGTTCAGGCAGTTAGCAATGCTTAGATCGGACTCAAGCGCTCCCTGAACGTGAGCAAGGTGGATTTGTGAGCCAATACAGACAACAACCCAATCTTCTTTTGGTATATCTATAAACCGTTTGATTGTGTCAATTTCATGTTTTCCGATTTGCCCTTTAACCCCCTCCGCCTTTAGCTGTGTTACCAGACTCTTCTGTGCGGATACGTTCATGTTTAGGTATTCTGCCCATCTGTCATTTCCCAAGCTCTTGGCATCGTTAAGGTCATCTGCCGTCCAGGCTCCATACCAGATCCCCACTTGGCCATGGTCTAGTGCCTGCTTGCTATAGTCGTTAGGTATACCTTCTTCAGGTGTGTATCGCATTCTGATCCGCCAAAACTCATGCTGATTCATTGGTCCTCCTGCTTAAATCTTGCAGCCATCATCGGCTCCGATCAGTTAACGTACCGCTTCCTCATAAACTCAATCTGCCTGCCAATAGCAGTTGCGAGTTCCCTTGGTGCAAGAACTTTTGCAGTCACTCCCCACCACAACACCCACGACACAATTTCATCCATTCCTCCTGCCTGAAACGAGACGATGACATTGCCGTTCTTGAGTTTCTTGATCTGCTGCGTGGGGTGCCATTGACGTTCTGTGAAATAGTCGGCCACTTCACGTGAGAATTGGACCTTCACGTCCATCACATCGCCCTCGATCAAGCCGAAGGCCTTTCTTGACCTGGCGCGAGCGGCATATTCCGGTCTGATCGTAAATGGATCGGCGGTCATGTCTACCGTGGCTTTCTGGATACGCTCAACGGCGAATATGCGGAAGTCTTTCGCTCGATGGGAATACCCGACCAGATACAAACCATTGTCAAAAAGCTGCAAGCCATAAGGCTCAACTTGATGGACAACCGGCTTGGGCTTGTTCTGCGCGCGGTGAGCGATCTTGACCTTCCGTTGAAGCAATAACGCCTTCTGGAGCGTGGCGAGAATATCATTCTGCTTGGCGTAGGATCGCAGGGGGCGTTGAACTGGGAGAAAAACCTGCGTTATCTGCTCGATCTTGTTGGCTGTTTTCCTCGGTAAGCCGGCTTCAACCTTTCGGCACAAGCGTTTCAAGTCTTCCATAAATGGGGTACCAGCCAGATAGGCAAGATGAGACTTGGCAAGGTAGAGCGACATCAATTCTTCGGGTGTCGCCGGCTCTGGCTTTATTCCTTGGTGTCCCCCTTCGATCTGCCAGATCCGTTCGCCCGTTTCATCCGGTTCCGTGAAGACATAGCCGAGCGCTTCAATGTCTCTGAGATAGTCATAAATATGGCGGCGATCGACCTGGAAGGTTTCTTCAAGCTCTGCCCGGGTCATGCCACGAGCACAGAGTGTGAGGATCATGCGAACCAACCGCGCCCCTGGACTTGGATCGTTACGCTCTTTGTCTTGTTGTGCTGCCATGGCGGGGGTTCTCCTTATGCGCTGATTAGAGCTATGGAATCCTCGCATGGAAGTGTGACGGAGTCAGTCGTACCAGTCTGCTACAGAGTGTTTCTACCCAGCCTTTGGGGGGTACTAGGATTGTCGCCCCGCACAGATCTGCCCAATGGCGATGCCTTAAAGGCCAATTCGAATGTCAGGTAACGGTATCGATGATGTATCGAGTCGGCGAGGAGGCAGATTCGTCCGGGGGCACGACCTTGGATGGAGGGATGTCGGCTTGCAGCCGTTTGAGCAGGCGAGGCATCTTCAGCGAAGCGGGAATCTCACAGGTCCACACATGCATACCCGATGAGGCTTCATCGGCGTGTCTCAGCACCCGAAAGCCCGGGTATTCCATAAAATAGGCAGATAAGAATCCCGAGATCGCCTGGATCACCCAGGGGTTGGCCTGGCTGTAGTGCTGGGTGACTCTTAGTTCGACGACGGGAAGTGTCTCTTCGCTGTCCATGGTCTTTGTGCTCCGCTTCCGTACTTGTCCCGCACTCTATCAATTCCACCGGCGGTTTGAAACAGCGAGTGTGAGCCTATCCCGGCGATGGAGTTCTCTGTCCTGGTCAGAAATACTGGGTGATGCCGATCTGGAGCAGTGTATTGTGAGTCGGCGAGAACAGGTGGGCCACATCCACTCGTAGGAGCGTATTGGAGAGAAACGTGGGGATGATGCGTAGTCCGGCCCCCACATTCACTGCCCCCTGCCAGTGGTGCAGTTTCCCTACTTCGGTAAAAGATTGAAATGTGCCGAAGTCGGAAAACAGGACGCCTTGTACCGCCCAGCGCGGCGCGACGGAAATGGCGTGCCGGAGTTCCAGATTGGTATAGGCCTGCGCGCGGTTGCGGTAGAGATTATCGGACAGTCCACGCACGCCGGTGATACTGCCGATCAGGACGCTGTGATTCGGGTTACCACTATTGTTCACGGCTTCAGCAACGCTGTTGAGCATCAGCACAGTGGTTGATCCCAGGGGGATGCCGTGCAGGTAGCGCACCTTGGCTTCGTGGCGCTGCTGATTGGCGCCGAACAAGAAGCCGGGTCGAAGCTCCAGCGCGATGCGGTACCCGCTGGGCACCAGATCGTGCCAGTGGTACTGATCCCATGTCAGTTCGGGGATCAGGCCGACGTAATACCCATCGGGCGGTCGGCGATCTGCTTTCAGGTCCTCGACCAGCTCACGGTACACCTTGAGAACCACCTCATACCGCAGCGGCGAGCGATAGTCGTAGGGACCTTTGAGTTCCAATTCGGTGCCGATCCGATTGCGAGTCCAGGTGGACGTGGAATCGGCAAAGCGGATCCCGTTCACATTGTATGATCCTTTGATCTCTTTGGCCCACCGGTCTGGCTCGAAGGCATGTTGTGAGAGCCATAGGTCGACGTTCGGCCCGCGTTGGCTGTAGTTGAACTGCCCGCCGAGTTGCGTGCCTGTGCCGAACAAGTTGTATTCCACCAGACCGACGGTTGCATTCAGATCCTTCACGCTGCTACCGCTGGTGAAATTCAGGATCGGTGCCAGGGTGATCTTCTCTTGGGCGTCTACGGACAGCGTAGGGCCGTCCCGCGTTACCTGGACGCGATCAAAGAGGCTCAGGTTGCGCACCCGCCGCTCAAACTCCTCAATCTCGGTTCCGGTGAATTCAGCCGGCAAGGGCCGGGGCAGCAGCCGGAGGATGGTGCCCTGTTCCGTATGGACGAGTCCCTCGATATGGACCGCACTGATCGAGACGGTTTCACCTTCCGCAATGCCTTGTGCAGCTAGGACCACACTGAATACTGCCAGGTGGTTTAGCGTAACGATGAGAGCCAGAGCGAGAAATATCTGAGCGCGAATATCTATGAAACGTGAAAGGATGCACGCATGCCGCATCACAGGCCTCCGTTGGTAATAAGAGAAGCCCCCGTCGGTCAACAGGACGAGCGTAGGGCGTGGAGACGCTGGATGAGTCTAGATGCGAAGAGGGATGGAAAATGAGACAGGGCTACTTCTGGGCGGTGGATGATGGGAAGAGGCGGTTTTTAGAGCGGCGTTATCTGGCGCTGTGACGGCAAGAGTGGTCGCATGGAAGTCAGTTGCCGGGGCTGAGGTGAGGGTGTCCGTTGGTGAGTGGTCTGCTCGCTCGGATGGCATGAGCAGGTGTTCGGCGGCATTATCCGGTTCTTCCGCTGAAGCATCGGCATTGGACGTCACGTCCGGCGTTTCAAACACCAGATCAACGACCAGATCTCCCGTGGTCCACAGGCAAGTAAGGAGCGCGAGCCAGCCGATGATGAGCATATGAGGCATAACCCGTCGATACATGGAGAAAAGTATAGCAGAAGCCGAAGCCGAAGAGGGATGCCCCACATGAAATGCGGCAATCGGATTGGATAGTGTATTTACTTGGTAAGGGCTCGATCCCGCTGGACAGGGAGGGGTGGTTTCCGTCAGCATGCGCCCAGGAGGCTATTTCATGACTTTGACGGCATATAACGGTATCTCGATTCCGTCGTTTATGTATGGCACGGCCTGGAAGAAAGAGGCGACGAGCCAGTTGGTGCAACTTGCCGTGGTGTCAGGCTTTACGGCAATCGATACGGCGAATCAGCTCATCCACTATCAGGAAGCCCTGGTCGGAGATGCGCTGCTAGCCCTGGCCAAACAGGGATTCAAGCGGGAAGCGCTGTTTCTTCAGACCAAGTTTACCTCGGTTGACGGGCAGGACCACCGGACACCCTATGAGGCGAGTGGCGATCTTACGACCCAGGTCAATCAGTCCTTTCAGAGTTCCTTGTCGCATCTCTACACCGACTATCTCGACTCCTATGTCCTGCATGGGCCCTATTCCAGGCGGGGATTGGGCGCGGCGGACTGGGAGGTCTGGGCTGCCATCGAGTCGTTCTACGATTCCGGCAAGACCAAAATGATCGGTGTCAGCAATGTGTCGGCGGAACAGCTCTCGCTGCTCTGTGCCAAGGCCAGGCATAAGCCGATGGTCGTGCAGAATCGCTGCTATGCCGCCTTCGGCTGGGACAAAGAGGTACGGGATCTGTGTCGGGCGAACCAGATCATTTATCAAGGCTTCTCGCTCCTCACGGCGAATCGTGAGGTTTTCATCGAGCCTGATGTGCGTGCGATGGCGGTGAAGTACGGGACCGGGCTCGCGCAAATTGTCTTTCGATTCGCCATGCAGATCGGGATGCTGCCCCTGACGGGTACCACGAATCCCGAACATATGAAGGAAGATCTGGCATCGGATCACTTCACGTTGACGGCGGAAGAGTTGCAGCGGGTTGAAACGATCGGACTGTAGTGGCGTCGACCCTGGTCAGGATCAAGCGCATCTACGAGCCGGCGGTGAAGAGCGATGGGTATCGGATTCTGGTGGATCGGCTGTGGCCGCGGGGCGTCTCGAAAGCCGCGGCGCGCATCGATCTGTGGATGCGAGACATTGCCCCGTCCACGGCCTTGCGGCGTTGGTTCAATCATGATCCGGCCAAGTGGGAAGAGTTTTGCGAGCGGTATCGGACTGAATTGCGGGAACAGCAGCCACTACTTGATGCGGTGCGGCAGCAGGCGAAGGACGGACCTGTCACGCTGGTGTATTCTGCCCGGGACGAACGATTCAATCAGGCGGTGGCGCTTAAACTGGTTTTGAAACAATCAATCACACGAAAGCGAAGTACGACATGACGATGCGGGAGATTCTCGGAAACGGATCACGGTGTGCCCGATGAAGATTGCGATTATCGGAGGCGGTCCGGCAGGCCTGATGGCTGCGGAGAGTGCGAGCGCAGCGGGAGCGCAGGTGGACCTGTATGACGCCATGCCGTCGGTCGGGCGGAAGTTCTTACTGGCCGGGAAGGGTGGACTGAACCTCACGCATTCCGAGCCGGTCGAGAAAATGCTGTCGCGGTACGGGATGCGGAGGACTCAGATCGCTCCGCTCATTGCGGCATTCGGGCCGGATGCGCTGCGTACCTGGGTGAAGGGTCTTGGGATTGAGACCTTTGTGGGATCGTCCGGTCGGGTGTTTCCGAAAGATATGAAATCGGCTCCGCTGCTGCGGGCCTGGCTGCGGCGACTCCGTCAGGCCGGCGTCCGGTTCCATGTGCGGCATCGCTGGCGTGGATGGGATGCGCAAGGCGCGCTGCAGTTCGACTCTCCCGAGGGGAAGCAGCTCGTTCGGGCCGACGCGGTCATCCTCGCGCTCGGCGGAGGGAGTTGGCCGCAACTGGGTTCGGATGCGGCCTGGGTGCCATGGCTCGTGCAGCGCGGCGTCTCAGTGAGTCCGTTGCGCCCGGCCAATTGCGGGTTCGATATTGCCTGGACGGAAATTTTTAAGAAGAAGTTCGCCGGCCATCCGGTCAAGTCTGTGGCGTTGAAAATTCAGACGCCGGCGGGCGGCGAGAAGTGGCAGCAAGGTGAATTCGTCGTGACAACGACCGGAGTGGAAGGCGGCGTGATCTACTCGATGTCCGCACTGTTGCGCGATGAAATTGCCACCAAGGGATTCGCGGTCTTGCGGCTTGATTTGGCGCCTGACCGTGACCTCTCCGGTTTGACGAACGATCTTGCCAAGCCGCGCGGGAAAAAAACCATGGCGACGCATTTGGAGCGGCGAGTGGGTATGACCGGAGTCAAGGTCGGGCTATTGCGCGAAGTCGTGTCAAAAGAAGACTTTGCCGATCCGGCCAAGCTGGCTGCCGCGATCAAGTCGCTGTCGTTGAAGCTGATTGCGACCAGGCCACTGGCGGAGTCGATCAGCTCGGCCGGTGGAGTCATTTTTGAAGCAGTCGATGCCAGATTGATGTTGCGCGAGGTGCCGGGGGTTTTTTGCGCGGGAGAGATGCTGGATTGGGAAGCTCCGACGGGCGGGTATCTCCTGACGGCCTGTTTCGCCAGCGGCCGCGCAGCCGGTGCTGGAGCGGTGGAATGGTTGAAGCCGCGTTAATCCGGTCGATTCACAAAGACCTCGACAATGCCTCCCTGTGGGGCCAGTCCGATGGCGACGCGGCCTTGAAAGGCCTGATGAGTCCAGTTTCTTCCGTCGAGGCTGGACCATTCCTTATAGAGGTAGAGGCTCTGGGTCAGCTGGATGCGGGTGGTGGCTTCTCCAGGATTGACGATGAGGGGGCCCTTCACCGTCATCTGAACGGGGATGGTCTTGCCTCCAGGGATATAGAGAATGTAGTTTTTGTCGGCGGGTTCCGGCTTTCCGATCTCGATCACAGGTACTCGCTTCAGCAGATCTTCCGGCGGGCCTTGCATGCCGGCACACCCGGTCAGCAGCATCACACACAGGGCTGCCAACAATGCTGTTGTTTGGCGATTCACGCGCGATCTCCATGGTTGGTTGTTGCTTCTTGCGCAAGCAAAATACTCAAGCCTGCGACGGAAGGGTGCGACAGGGATTGTGCAGGGTCGGACTGCTACCGCCTAGTTGAAGATCCAGCTCCATAAGCTGGATACCCAGTTCTTGATCCAATCGGTCCAAGACTCCTCCGCCGGAGCTGGTTCCGCCTTGGCCGGACGAGGCGCGGTCGCCGGCTTCGCAGGAGGGGTCGGAGCGGCTTGTGCCGTCTGTTGCGGCGCCACGGCCGGATTGATCGGCGTGATCGAGGGAACAACCGGCGTCATGGTCGGTTGGGGTTGCGCGCTCGTTGCCGGTGTGATCGGGGTGAGCAGCGCGTGTGATTCCTCCATCTCCTGTTTGTGCTGCGTGACCATTGCCTGCAATGAGACGCCCTCCTGCTTCGCGTCCGCCATCTTTTGTGCGAGCAGACGGCTTTGGTTCACAAGGGTTGCCACTTGTGTTTGGAGAGCGGCGAGCTTCTCTTCTGCGCGTTTTCTGAAAACCGGCAGCGCGTCCTCTTCCCGCTGGATGGCCGCACGCAGCTCGGTGGCGACTGCATCTTCCTGCCGATTTGCGGTTTTCAGCGCCGCAACGCGCTGCTCCAACTCGGTGATGTCGGTGCGCGTCGCATCCAGGGTGCGGGTCAGTTCGTTCGTTTCGTCTTTCGTCTTGTCATAAGTTTGCTGGCTGACGCAGCCGACTCCCGTGAGCAAGGCGCTGGTGAGGAGGCAGAGGCTGAAAGGACATAGGCGCGTCGATCGCGACAAGGCAGTGGGGCTCTTCATGGAATTCTGTCCTCGCTGGTGGACCGACGCCAATCTACGATGCGCGGAGAAATCGTCGGTCTGGTGAGTAGCTGTACGTACTGTCTCAAATGTGATTGATTCTGACAATAGAAGGTCGGATTTGCGCTGGTCAATGGATCGGGGCAACCTGTGCGTCCCATCGGTCTCTTGAACAATGAAAAGTGGCTCGCGTACTATGACGATCGATTATGTCACGGTTATACGATCACGCTGAGCCGCTCCGCTTGCCACCGGAGTGCGAACCATCCTTGTTGGAGCGATTTCTTAAAGCCGAGGCCATGGCTCTCTGGGCAGTGCGAGCGGCGCAGTTGCGCGATGTGCCGGCGAATGTTCTGGCCTTCCTCAAGCAGCATGAAGCCGATGAGGAAGAACACTTGAAGCATTTTGAAACGCTGGTGGGCTATCAGTCCTGGGGGCGCGAGGTGTTGCCGACGGTCCCGCACCAGTGGCCGTCGCTCGCCGTGCTGTTGTTCGGATACGAAGCGTTGGGATTGGAGTTCGCCAAACTATTGGTCGGCCTCCGCCCGGACATGCAGTCGATCGTGGACGACGAAGAAACGCACGTGGCCTTCTTTGAGCATGAGATTCGGAAGCTGCTTGTTGGGGAGGGTGTCAAAGCGGACCAGGCGCGGATATCGGCCAGGGCCTGGTGGAAAAAGCTGCCACGGACGATCGAGCGATATTTACAGGATGAGAGTCTAAATGACTGCCGAGCGGAAGTGGGGTCAGCTATGCTGGGCACGATTCAACAGCGCTTTACGGATGTGGGGTTGTTGAAATAGGAGCGGTGTTGCGGCTACGCCTGCGCGACGAGTCCTTCGACGGCGCCCATCTTGCGAAATTTGAGATCGCGCTGGTTCAGGAGTTCGTTGTGCGGGAGATCGAGTAGTTGAAAGAGTTGATTGGTGAGGGCTTTGGCGACCCGGTCGCACACGGCTTTCGGTTCACGATGCGCTCCGCCTAATGGCTCAGGAACGATCTCGTCAATCACGCCGAGACCCATCAGGTCCTGGGCCGTAATCTTGAGGGCCATGGCCGCATCCGGAACCTTGGCGGGGTTGTCCCAGAGAATAGCCGCACAGCCTTCAGGAGAAATCACCGAATAGACCGAATGTTCCAGCATGAGGACGCGGTCTGACACTCCCAGCGCCAGTGCGCCGCCGCTTCCGCCTTCGCCGATCACGACGGACAGAATCGGGACTTTCAGCCGTGACATCACCAAGAGGTTGCGGGCGATGGCTTCCGCCTGTCCGCGCTCTTCTGCGCCGATCCCTGGGTAGGCCCCCGGGGTATCGATGAAGGTCAGGATGGGATGGCCGAACTTTTCCGCCAATCGCATGAGGCGCAACGCTTTCCGATAGCCTTCCGGATTGGGCATGCCGAAGTTTCGCTGCATGCGCTCCTTCAGCGTCTTGCCCTTCTGATGGCCGATGATCATGACTGTACGGTCGTTGAACTTGGCAAATCCCCCGACGATGGCCCGGTCGTCCCCGAATGAACGATCCCCATGGAGTTCCAAAAACCCGCGGCTGAGTTCGCTGATGTAATCGAGTGTGCTGGGGCGCTGGGGGTGGCGGGCAAGTTGGGTCCGCTGCCAGGGGGTCAATGTGCTATAGAGCTGGGTCTCGACCTGCGCAAGTTTTCCGCGCAACTTCCGGATTTCTTCCTGCGTGGAGGCCTTGCCTGAATTGGCCGCCGCTAATTTTTCGATCTTCTCTTCGATCTCGCGGACGGGTTTTTCAAACTCGAGATAGTCGCGCATGGAGCTCGGTATTCCAGGGTGAATCCTATGGAGGCATACCCCCAATTACGTACACTAAGATAGCAAAGACAGGGCCCCTTTGCCTAGCACTTCTTCAACGTCTGCCACAAAATATTCGCTGGGTGAAATCGTGTGGTTCGGCAAGGGGACGGTATCGGCTTCCAGGGTGTTTCCCATCGAGAACGTCAGTGAAACCGTCGTGTTGCCGGGGTAGCGCGTGAAAATGTCGCGGAGTTTTGGGAGTTGCTCCGTCGTCTCCGTTGGGTTCGACAATCTGATCTGGACGCGCTTGATGGACTGGGTCTGCACGTCGGCGAGCGGCTCGATCTTGACGCCGCGCAGCTTGGTGCCTTTGTCCCCGCGATCGATGGTGCCGGTGATGCGCACCAGCCGTTCCGGGGCAATCAGCTCGCCGGCTGTTTTGAAGAGATCCGGGAAGGCGATGACTTCGACGGTCCCGTGCAGATCTTCGACGTTCAGATAGGCCATCCGATCGCCCTTTTTGGTGATCATCGATTTGACCGACGCGATGATGCCGCAGATCCTGACTTCTTTCCCGTCGGACACGTCGGACAATCCGACGGTCGTGGCCGTCGAGAGAGCTTTAAGTGTCGCTTCGTATCGAGTGAGTGGATGGGCGGTGATGTAAAATCCGGTCAACTCCCGCTCATATTTTAATCGCAGGGCTTGATCCCATTCAGCAATCGGCGGAAGCGGCGGTGTCGCCAGCGTGGCCGACGTATCGGGTCCGCTATGCTCGTCGCCGAAGATACTGGTTTGTCCCAGATCGCGCTCGCGCTGAGCGGCCGCGCCGTCCTCGACGGCTTGATCCATCACGGCCATGAGCTGTGCCCGTTTCGCGGCGGTGGAATCGAAGGCGCCGGTTTTGATCAGGCCTTCCAGCATGCGTTTATTCACTTTATGCAGGTCGACGCGCCGGCAGAAATCGAAGAATGATTTGAACGGACCGGTCTCTGCGCGAATGGCCAGGACGGATTCAACCGCTCCCTCGCCCACGTTTTTAATCGCCGCCATGCCGAACCGGATGGCGCGGTCGATGACCGTAAAGTTCTTGCCGCTCTCGTTGATGTCGGGTCCCAGCACCTTGATGCCGAGATCACGGCATTCGGTGAAGTAGCCGACGATCTTATCCTGGTTGCCCATGTCGGTCGTCATGAGCGCGGCCATGAATTCGGTCGGGTAGTGCGCCTTGAGATAGCCGGTGTGATAGCAGACGACGGCATAGGCCGCCGCATGCGACTTGTTAAACCCGTACCCGGCGAACTTTTGAATCAGCTCGTAGAGCTTCTCCGCCTTCTTCTCGGCGATCTTGTTGTTCTTCGCGCCTTCCAGGAATTTGACGCGCAGCTTCTCCATCTCCTCCGGCTTTTTCTTACCCATAGCACGGCGGAGAATGTCGGCTTGTCCCAGCGAGAAGCCGGCGACCTTGTTGGCGATCGCCATGACCTGTTCCTGATAGACGATGACCCCGTAGGTGTCTTTCAGGATCGGCTCAAGTTCGGGCGTCTCGTACGTGATCGGGACTTTGCCCTGCTTGCGCTTGATGAAGTCGGGGATCAGGTCCATCGGACCGGGGCGATAGAGGGCGATGATGGCGATGATGTCCTCAAACCGGTCCGGCCTGAAGCCGGTGAGCAGGTCGCGCATGCCGGAGCTTTCCAGCTGGAAGATCCCGGTGGTCTTGCCGGAGGAGAGCAGTTCGAACGTTTTGACATCGTCGAACGGGAGCTGTTCGACCGCGAGCGGAGGGCGATCCGGATGCGTTTCGTTGATGAGAATTTCTGCCCGGTGGATCATGGTCAGGGTCTTGAGACCGAGGAAGTCGAATTTCACCAGGCCGATCTTTTCGACATCGCCCATCGTGTACTGCGTGACGATTTCGTCGTTGGCCCCCTTGTAGAGCGGGACATGGTCGGTCAGCGGGCCTTCGGAGATGACGACTCCGGCTGCATGAGTCGAGGCGTGCCGCGCTAAACCTTCCAGCGACTGCGCCACTTTCATGAGCTCGGCGATTCGGGCGTCAGTGTTGACCAGCTCCGTGAGCTTTGGCTCCATCTCAAGGGCCTGTTGCAGCGTCATGTTGAGCTGGTTGGGGATTAGCTTGGCGACCTTGTCGGCTTCGGCATAGGGGATTTCGAGCACGCGGCCGACGTCGCGGATGGCGGCTTTCGCCCCGAGCGTTCCGAACGTAATGATCTGTGCGACGTGATCTTTGCCATACTTGTCCACGACATAGTTGATCACCTCGCCGCGGCGATCCATGCAGAAGTCCATGTCGATATCGGGGAGGGACACACGTTCCGGATTCAGAAACCGCTCGAAGAGCAGGGTGTAGACGAGCGGATCCAGATCCGTGATACGCAGCGCATAGGCGACGAGACTGCCCGCCGCCGAACCGCGTCCCGGCCCGACGGGAATATTGCGTGAGCGGGCGAAGCGAATAATGTCCCACACGATCAGGAAGTAGCCGGCGAAGCCCATGGAGCAAATGACCATCAGCTCTTCGCGCAGCCGTAATTCATAGGCGGCGGGTAGGATCGTGCTGGGCCGTTCTTTCAGCCGGGCCTTGAGTCCTTCGATGGCTAGATGCTCCACGTAGGATTCGCGCGTATAGCCTTCCGGGACTTTGTATTGCGGCAAGTGCGTTTTGTTGAGGACGAGCTCCAGGTCGCAATTGTCCGCGATGCGGCAGGTGTTCGTGACGGCACCAGGAAATTCGGCAAAGGCCGGCGTGATTTCTTCCGTCGATTTGACATAGAGCTGATCGGTGTCGAACTTCATCCGGTTCGGGTCGCTGCGCGTCTTGCCGGTTTGGAGGCAGAGCATCAGTTCGTGCGGATGCGAATCTTCTTTTTTGAGGTAGTGGCAGTCGTTGGTGCCTGCCATCGGGATGTTCAGCTTTTTGTGGATTTCGATCAGGCCGGCGTTCGCAATGCGCTGGTGGTCGAGACCGTTGGCTTGCACTTCGAGGTAGAAATGTTCCTTCCCGAAGATCTCCTGGAATTCCCCTGCGACGGCCATGGCGCCGTCCATGTCTTTCTGGCCGATCAGATAGGGAATCTCGCCGCTGAGGCAGCCTGACAGAGCAATCAACCCCTCGTGATGCTCCTTGAGAAGTTCCTTATCCATCCGTGGCTTATAATAGAATCCTTCAAGGTATGCTTTACTGGAAAGTTTGATGAGGTTCTGATAACCGGTCAGATTTCTAGCCAGGAGGATCAGGTGGTAGTAGTCGTTATGGGCGAGCCCGCTGTCCTTCTTGGCGTGGCGGCTGCCGAGTGCCATATAGGCTTCGCACCCGATGATGGGTTTGACTCCCGCATCCTTGGCTTTACGATAGAACTCGATCGCCCCAAACATGTTGCCATGGTCGGTCATGGCCACGGCCGGCTGACCGAACGACTTGATCTGCTGCACGAGCGGCTCGATCTGATTCGCGCCGTCGAGGAGGCTGAACTGGGTATGCAGATGGAGATGAACGAAGGACGAAGCCATGGCCGGATTCTAGGAGGGCAGGGAAGGGGAAGTCAAACCGAGGAGAAGAAGAGCGCAATGACACAACATGGACGGATGGATTTTTCTGGGACTATTCAAGCGGGTGGCGCACACGAAGACCGGGGAAGCGATGATAGTCGCGATCGGCTGTGACCCACTCACTCCCGCTTTCAATAGCCAGGGCAGCAAGGAAGGCATCCGGAACTAGGTTTCCCTTGATCCCAGAGGTCTTGCACAGGCGGCAAAAGATGTCCCAATGACGTGGGCCGGGGTTGATGATGGCGCAGGTGGATTGGTTTCGTAACTCTTCCGCAAATGCCAAGGCTTTATCGGTTCCGCTCGGTGGATTAAAGACTTTGGGGTGGGTGACGACGCGGAGAAAACCGCTTAAGACAAGATCGGACAGGCCGTAGGCATGATCAGAGTTGACGAGATCTTCAAGCCAGCGGAGATATTCAACGTGGCGGGGTGAGTCCTCGCGGTGGGCATAGACCAGTACATTGACGTCAAGAAGAACCATGCGACTGCTCCATGAGGTCAAGCAGAGCTGAGGAATCATCTAGGTCCACGCCGGGGCGGACTCCGAGGCCTGAGACCGTGGTGAGTTTCACAGGATTACGTGGCTGCTTGATCGCTCGGCGAGACAGAATCTGACGAAGCGCATCTTCAATGACCGCGGTCAATGAGGTGCCTGTGTCGCGGGCCAAGCGTTTTGCAGATTTTAGGAGCTGATCATCGAGTCGGATCGTTGTACGCATGCATCAAAGCATACTCATGAAGTGTCAGTATGTCAAGGCGGGCAATGAGCGAGATGAAGATCCCTGCCACGCCCCGTGAAACGGTCCTGTGCGACTGTTGCTACCCGCCGGTTCGACCCGAGGTTGACAGGTGTCACGTATGGCATTACACTTTCCGCGTGATCAAGACCTTTGCCGACAGGCGTACGAGAGAGCTGTACGAGAGCGGTAAGTCGAAGCGCTTTCCTCCGGGAATCTGGGAACGGGCAGTACGTAAGTTGGAATATCTTGATCTCGTGACGAGCGTAACTGAGCTATCTGTACTTCCGAGCAATCGACTTCACAAATTGGAACGAGACCGGGCCGGGCAGTATTCGATCTCCATCAACGACCAATGGCGAGTGTGCTTTCGATTTAAAGATGGCGATGCGTACGATGTTGAGATAGCCGATTATCATTGATGAGAGGTGTACGATGAGCATCCCCAACAAGCGAGAGCGTAAAGTCCGGCCCACGCATCCTGGGGTGATGCTGCGGGAGGATTTCTTGCCGGAGTATGGCTTGACCGTATCCAGCTTTGCCAAATCTCTTCGGGTGTCTCGCCAGACGGTGAATGAGTTGCTGCGGGAGCGGCGTGCGGTGAGTCCTGAAATGGCGTTGAGACTCTCTCGTTTATTCGGCAACAGCCCTGAATTCTGGTTGAATGCCCAGCGTGCGGTGGACTTGTGGGAGGCTGCGCGGAACATCAAGGGTACGATCAATCACATCTCCCCACTGACCGCTGCTTAGACTGAGACTGGCAGGACGAAATTAAAACAGCCGATCACCATTCGTCTGGATAAAGCGACGGTGGCCTATTTCAAGGGGATTGCAACCGATCTTGGCATGCCGTATCAGAACCTAATCAATCTGTATTTGCGGGACTGTGCCGTTCATCACAAGAAGCTTGAGTTGAAGTGGGCGTCCTGAGGGCGGGAAAGAGAGCGGCGCACGAAGGGGAAGAGGGCGTGGAAACTTAACAAGGCGTGTGCAGCTCTAGGGCCAGCTTATGCGACCTCTCGCCGTTTCCCTGTCCGTGCATGCTTAGGCGGACTAGCCGTCTTTGCCAGTGTCGCCATCTTGAGCAACACGCGCAATCCGTCGTTGACCGCATCCGCTGTTGCGAAGTGCCGCCGTAGTTCAGGAGCGATGACCACGGCGAGGGCGCCTTTCGGAAAACGATGCGCGTGTCGGCCTCTGACAGCCTTGTCCCAATCGTATCGCTCTAACGCGTCTTCCGGCGGAATCGGCTTACGATGCGTCGAGGTCTTTTTCATATTTTCTCCTTTGGATGGGCGAGGCTTTTCGCGCGCTGATTAACCGAATGCGGTCTCCTCGTTCTTCATACACGACGAACAGTATCCGGCCGCGCGTCGAATGGCCAATCAATACAAACCGTCCCGGTATATATCGGTCGGGCGCATCAATCGCCAGTGGATCTGCGAAAGCCGTGAGGGCTTCCTCAAAGGGCACGTCATGCTTGAGACGGTTTGCGAGGGCCTTCGTCTCATCCCATTCAAAATCCCCATAGTGTCGAGTCGTCACGGCTCAGAATATTACCACAGCCGACAGACCCTTTCCGAGGGCGATACGGTATCACTTGTACGGTAGATCTCCTGAAAAGCGGAAGTGGTGGATCAGTCCGATTAAGCGCCGTCGAGGAGGCTGAATTGGGTATGCAGATGGAGATGAACGAAGGACGAAGCCATGGCCGGATTCTAGGAGGGCGGGGAAGGGGAAGTCAAACGAGGGGAGGCAGCGAGCGGGATGCCCTCTCCCGGCTCGAATGAGAGAGAAGAGATGGGAAGTGAGTTCGACGGAACGAGGAGGCGAATCTTCCTTTGGGCGCAAGTGCGGGGATGTTGAACGAACTCTCGAGAATATGTACAATGTGCATATGAATGATCTGCGATTCGAATGGGATGAATCAAAGTCGAAGCAAAATGTTCGGAAGCATGGTGTGTCGTTTGAAGAAGCCCAGACAGTGTTCGGGGATGACCATGCCATTCGATTCTTCGATCCGGACCATTCAGACGACGAAGACCGGTTCATTATGCTTGGTGTCAGTTTCAAGCTTCGAATCCTGGTCGTCTGCCACTGTTATCAGGAGAGCGATTCCGTGATTCGCCTTATTTCGGCCAGAAAAGCCACTCGACAGGAATCAGCACATTACCGGAGGTGACGAGATGAGAGCGCAGTACGACTTCTCGAAGATGAAAGGGGTGCGAAACCCGTACAGTTCGAAATTAAAACAGCCGATCACCATTCGTCTGGATAAAGCGACGGTGGCCTATTTCAAGGGGATTGCAACCGATCTTGGCATGCCGTATCAGAACCTAATCAATCTGTATTTGCGGGACTGTGCCGTTCATCACAAGAAGCTTGAGTTGAAGTGGGCGTCCTGAGGTAAGGACTCGACCTTCCGCCACGAAAGGGGATGCTGTTTCCCCACGGTCCTCATAGGTCAATGCTCGGGCCTGACCCCAATCACGCGCATTGATTCCATTACTCTTCTGTCGTATTCTGTCTGCATTTCAAACTCTCAGAAGGGACAGACATGGCCACTCCAAGCATCAAGGAAGAAGCCCGCCGACTGGTGGACCACCTTCCAGAGAATTCCACTTGGGAAGACCTCATGCATGAGATCTATGTCCGCCAGACAATTGAAACAGGGTTAGCCGACAGCCATGCAGGGCGAACAACCGATGTGGAGCGCGTGCGCTCCTCATTCGGACTCCCGAAATGAAGGTCCACTGGACCGACACGGCGATAGGCCATCTTCGAAGCCTTCATGCCTACATCGGACAAAGCTCGCCGGAGTATGCACAGCGTGTTGTTGACCGCCTGACAAGACGTTCTCAGCAGATCGGTAATTTCCCACAATCCGGCCGCATCGTTCCCGAAGCCGAGCGTCCACAAATTCGTGAGGTTCTTGAGGGGCCCTACCGGATCATGTATCACATCAAGCCCGATCAAGTGGATGTCATCGCAGTGATTCATGGATCGCAACAAACACCATGGACCTAATATAACCCGCCCTTCCTGCTTCGTCCGCGTCTTTAGTTGACAGCCTGCATCCCTCCATAAGACAGGTGCTGAGCCCCAGCTCTCCATCCTGCATGCGGAAACTGCTGGCCATGCTTAACAAAACGGAGGTAGGGTCATTGCTTGACTTTGCACCACTCCATTACCGTTTGCTGCTGAGGTGTGAGGGGTGTCGATTCAACCGAGTCTTGAATTTTCGAAATCCGCGAAGCGGACACGCCGAATCGCACGGCAACCAGGTTCAACGGTTCGTTCGCGGCGCGTCGCAACAACCACACAGCGGTCTGGTAGGCCTCTCGATGTGTACGAGCGACCATGGCTGCGGTCGAAATCCCATAGACTGCCGCGACGTGATTCATGATCTCCCTCGCTTCCAGCCGCGTCGGATCAGTTTGCGCTAAGGGTACGTTCGCCGGTCGTTGATCAGGCAGGAGCATGGCCATGCGCTCCCGAAATGCCGGGCTTCCTAAAAAAATCTGGCCGGTGATTTGAGTCCACGGTGACGGGCGTCCGACGCCGTCCGCGACGAACTGCTGATAGTGCTGCCGAGCGCGGTCTTGGGCTGCATCAAACAGACCGAGCACGCTCGTCACATCTAGCCATGGCGGAGCCGTGCGCAGCCCCGCCGTCGCCCCATAACTGCTCCACAGCCATTCCTGCGGAGCCAAAACCATTCCCGCCCGAACGGGATTCAACACCACATACCGACAGAGTTCCAGGAGATAACTTTCCCGCTCGACGACCAGACTTTTGAATCGGCCTTGCAGCAGATGGCCGACCCGGCGATGTCGCCAATTAAAGCGCTGGGTATAAGACCCATTGAGGCGTCGCATGCCGCGACTCAGGTTCGGTTCAGGCGTTTCGAGCAGCAGGTGATAGTGATTGCCCATCAGGCAATAGGCATAGCAGCGCCAGTGCTGTTGGAGGATTTCGTCACCGAACAATTTCAGGAAATGCTGTCGGTCGGTCTCGTCGTGAAAGATCGGTTGCTGATTATTGCCGCGCGCGGTGAGGTGGTAGAGGGCGCCGGGATATTCCACGCGCAGTTGGCGAGCCATGGGGGCGGAGCGTAAGCAGCGCACAGTGCAAAGTCAAGCAATGACCCCCATCTCTTTCCCCTGAAAGATCGGTTGCTGATTATTGCCGCGCGCGGTGAGGTGGTAGAGGGCGCCGGGATATTCCACGCGCAGTTGGCGAGCCATGGGGGTGGAGCGTAAGCAGCGCACAGTGCAAAGTCAAGCAATGACCCCATCTCTTTACGCGAAGGGGGAGGGAAAGGAGCGATCCACGTTTTTGTTGCTGAGAGGGCGGAGTGAAGAGCGGTAGACCTCCGATGTGGGGGGGGCATTGTGACTCGGAGCTACCTCACAATGACCCCATCTCTTTCCCATTCATACGTCATACGTTCCTGCTCAGGGTGCTCGCGTGATGATAACTGTATATTCTTTCGGTATTCCAATTAGTGGGGTGACGACGATGGGAATAGAAGGATTCTGGCCCACTATCAGATTGATACTCGCTGACGGCAACCCCGAAGTCGCCGGCAGATTGTTGATCGTCAATGTTGCTGTCGAGTCTAGCACCGTTGCGGTGACCGTGGTACTCGCTGTCGCATTTGGAGCCGCAACATTGTAACTCGTGGTCGTAGCACTGAACGTTGGGCTCAAGAGGCCCGCCGACACGGTCAAACCCTGGAGATCTTTAACCCCTCCGCGATTCACGTTCACAACATAGGTTTTGCTCGTGACTCCATCTTGCGCGATCACCAAAACATTGACGGGCGTGGTACTGGGGGCTGCCGGCAGGGTGATCGGCAGAGAGGTTCCCAGGACCCCATTGATATACACTGTGGCATTGGAGTCTGACTTCGTTGCGGCGACGGTCACGCTGTTCACGCTACTGGTAACATCGACACTATAGGGCCCGGTGTTGGCTGTCGTGAAGGTCGGGCTCCAGCTTCCCGGCGTGACAGTCAGGCCCGTGAGGTTCGCATTGTTCGCCCCAAACCGATTCACATTTATAATGTAAGTATTCTGACTATTATTCTGTGCAGTGACAACGACGCGGATCGTTGTTATAGATCCCGGTGCCTCAAGCGGTACGAGTTCTTCCTGTCCTACCGGAGTCGCCACCCCGTTAATCGTCCTCGTTGCAGTGGCGTTCTGAGGAGACGCGGCAACGTTCACACTGGCGACCGACGTCAAAACGTCGACCGTATAGTTGAGAGTATCAGGTAAAAACCCCGGCTGAAGGAGTCCAGAACTAACCGTCAGGCTGGACAGTTTTGCATCTGGCGATAACGGTGTTGGCGGCGCCGGTGCGTTCGACACGTCTGAACAGGCTCCCAGGCCTAGAGCGACGAGGAGTGAAACGAAAACGGTCCAGGTTGTGTGTCGGCTGAAAAGATGCGTACCCATTGTAGAGCCTCGGTGATAAATGGAACTCGTTTCCAGTGGTGACGAGCTCGGATGACTGATACTTCTCGACATCGGCATCATAGTCAATGGAGGGGGGCGTAGTCTACCCTACGGAGGTAGAGTCCTCAGTAACACTTGGGGGGTGGTGACGGCTCTCGGACTCGACCTCCGTCCCGGCGCCTGCTCGGACTCATTCTTGAACTTCCCCGACCCATTTGCTATCCTTCGCCCGCCTTCCAAGAGACAAACCATTACTTTATCGAGCATTTCTGAAGGAGTGTTGATATGGCCAGCATCAAGCGGGCGCTGATTAGTGTTTCAGATAAGACAGGAGTCGTTGAGATGGCCAAGGGCTTGGAAGCTCTTGGGGCAGAAATTCTTTCGACGGGCGGGACGGCCAAGGCCTTGCGTGATGCGGGTGTGAAGGTCACGGATGTGGCGGCCTATACAGGTTCGCCGGAGATTCTTGATGGTCGTGTGAAGACGCTCCATCCGAAAATCCATGGCGGGTTACTCGGTCGTCGCTCGGTGCCGGCTCATGTCGATCAGATGAAACAGCACAATATCGGTCCGATCGATGTCGTGGTGGTGAATCTCTATCCCTTTGAAGCCACCATTGCGAAGCCGAATTGTCTGTTTGAAGAGGCGATTGAGAATATCGATATCGGCGGTCCGTCGATGCTGCGTTCCGCGGCGAAGAACCATGAAGATGTGCTGGTCGTGGTCGATCCGGCGGACTATACGCGGGTATTGGATGCGGCAAAGGCGGGGACGGCCTCGCCTGCGTTGCGTCGCGAGCTGGCGATGAAGGTGTTTCAGCATACGGCGCGCTATGACAGTCTGATTGCGGGCTATCTCGAAAAACAGGTGCAGGGCGGGCAGGAGGGGGCCGTCAAGTTCCCCAAGATCCTCTCGCTGCAATTCGAGTTGGCGGAGACGCTGCGGTACGGAGAGAATCCTCACCAGCAGGGCGCGTTCTATCGTGAATTCAACTCCAATGAGCCGTCGGTGTCGCGCGGGAAGATTCTGCACGGGAAGGCGATGTCGTACAATAACTTCCTCGACGCGAATTCGGCCCTCGAACTGGCGAAAGAGTATGACGAGTGCGCGGTCGCCATTATCAAGCACAACAATCCCTGCGGTGTGGCGCTGGGCGCGACGCCCGTCGAAGCCTATGTGAAGGCGCGGGCGACGGATCCGGTCTCGGCGTTCGGCGGCGTCCTGGCGTTCAACCGGCCGGTCGATCTGGCCACCGCCAAGGAAATCACCTCGACCTTCGTCGAGGTCGTGATTGCCCCGGGGTTTGCCGATGACGCGCTGGCTGAATTGAAGCGCAAGAAGGATTTGCGGTTGCTCGATGTCGGTCCGCTCACGAAGGTGAAACAGGTTGGACTCGACCTCAAAAAACTCGTCGGCGGATTGATCGTGCAGGATCGCGATTTGGGCGTGTTGGCGGACCTTCGTACGCTGCAAGTCCCGACGGCACGCAAGCCCACGGACGAGGAATATGCGGCCTGCGCTTTCGCGTGGAAGGTCTGTAAACATGTGAAGTCGAACGCCATCATTTACGCGACGCCGGGCCAGACGGTCGGGATCGGCGCCGGGCAAATGAGCCGCGTCGACAGCGTGAAGCTGGCGGTGATGAAAGCGCAGATGCCGGTGAAGGGCTGCGTGATGGCCTCAGACGCGTTTTTCCCGTTCCGCGACGGTCTTGATGCGGCGGCGCAAGCCGGAATCACGGCGGTGATTCAGCCGGGCGGGTCGATTCGCGATGCCGAAATCATTAAGGCGGCGGACGAGCAGGGGTTGGCGATGATTATGACGGGGATGCGCCACTTCCGCCATTAGTCGGATGCTGAAACAGGCCCCCAACTTCGTTCTCGGCTCGGAAAAATCCTCAACGTAGCCCACCGGGACAGAGCTACTTTTGTAGCTCGGGGAGGGTGGGTGAGAAAGGTACGCCTCCGGTTTTGACTCACCTGCGGCCTTGCAGGATGATCATTTTGAGAAGCCTCATTAATTTAATGCACCTAAGAGCATCATGAAAATTCTTGTCGTCGGAAGCGGTGGGCGGGAACACACGATGGTGTGGAAGCTCTCGCAGAGTTCGCGGAAGCCGCAAATTTTTTGCGCGCCGGGGAATGCCGGGATTGAGTCGCTGGCGGCTTGTCTGCCGATCAAGGCGGACGATATTACGGCCCTCAAAGATTTTGTCATCAAGGAACAGGTCGATCTGACGGTGGTGGGCCCGGAAGTGCCGCTGGCGAACGGCATTGTCGATGAGTTTCGGAAGGCCAAGTTGAAAATCTTCGGTCCCACCAAGAATGCCGCCCGGTTGGAATCCAGCAAGATCTTTTCGAAGGATGTGATGGCCTTGGCCAAGATTCCAACGGCGCGGGCGAAGAGCTTTGAAAAGATGGAAGAGGCGCTCGCGTATGTCGAGGTGCACGAACTTCCGGTCGTTATTAAGGCCGATGGGTTGGCCCAGGGCAAGGGCGTGATCATTGCCACCACTCGCGAGCAGGCGAGGCAGGCGATCGTCGATTCGATGGAGCATGCCGTCTTCGGTCAGGCCGGCCAGCGGGTACTCATTGAGCAATTCCTCGACGGCGAAGAGCTCACCATCATGGCGTTTACGGATGGTAAGGCGGTGGTGCCCATGTTGCCGGCACAGGACCACAAGCGTGTGGGCGATGGCGACACGGGGCTCAATACCGGAGGAATGGGCGCCTACTGTCCGGCACCGTTGGGCACCCCGGCGTTGCGTATGCAAATCACTCGTGACGTGTTGCAGCCGATCGTGGCGGCGATGTCCCGGATGGGCTCTCCGTTTCAAGGGGTGCTATACGCCGGAATCATGGTCGTGAAGGGCGTGCCCTATGTGCTTGAGTTCAATGCGCGCATGGGCGACCCGGAAACGCAGGTGGTATTGCCGCTGCTGAAATCTGATCTCATCGATGTGATCGAAGCCGTCGTTGAGCATCGGCTGGATCAGTTGACGGTGGAGTGGCATGACGACTGTGCCGTGTGCGTGGTGATGACGTCGGAGGGTTATCCCGGCAGTTATGAAACGGGAAAGGCCATCCACGGACTTGCTGACGGCGAGACCTCAGCGACGGTATTTCATGCCGGAACTGTCCGAAAGGGCTCTGACGTGGTAACCGCCGGCGGCCGGGTGTTAGGCGTCACCGGGCGCGGGCCAACGATTGCGGAGGCGCAGCAGGCCGCCTACCGGCAGGTTCAGAGGATTTCTTTTGACGGACAGCATTACCGGACGGATATTGCCCATCGCGCTCTTCGGCGCAGCAGTTAGCAGTTCCACGCATTCCGCACCTTCCATGGCTGTCATCGAGTCGTACGCTTCAGCAGATTCAACCGTGTTTTTCCCCCGGATTACCCGATTGGTACAGGGCGGCGGGGTGCTCGCGGTTCCCACCGAAACCTATTATGGTCTCGGGGTGAATCCGTTCGATGGGGCGGCAGCCGCGCGCCTGCTTTCCATTAAAGGACGGCCGGACGGGAAGCCCATTTTGATTCTCATTGGCGATCAGGCTCAGCTTCAAGATCTTGTCGCCGATGTGTCTCCTGCCGCGCAGGCGCTGATGGAGGCCTTTTGGCCGGGACCTCTGACGCTGGTGTTTTCCGCCGGCCCAAGACTTCCAACGGCTATCACGGCGGGGACCAGCACGGTCGGGGTTCGTCACACGTCTCACGCCGCTCTCGCGAAGCTTCTTCGACATACGGGACCCTTGACGGGTACGAGTGCGAATCGCTCAGGAGAGTCGCCGGTTCACACTGCGGCCGAGGTGGAACGGACGATCGGCACCATGGTCGATGTCATCGTTGACGGTGGCCCCACGCAGGGCGGATTACCGTCGACGGTGTTGAGCGTGTGTGACGGTGTGCGGATGATTCGTGAAGGGCCGATCGATCGAGCGATGATTCAACAGGCGCTTGTGGCGCGAGGATTTCACCTCAAGCCGTGAGAAGTATGCTATACATCCGCGCATGGATGTCAGAAAGGAGGGTCGTATGGTGAATGTGCTGCGTCAGCGAATGCTTGTCGGGATAGTGGCGGTGGTGGGGGTGGCGGTGTCGGGCTGTGACTATTGGCCGCCTGCGCTTCAGGCCCAGGTGGAACAGCTCCGCTCAGAAGTACAAACGGTGAATATGGAGAAGGCTCAGCTTCAGAATCAGATCAACGATCTGTCTAAGGCGAAGCAAGATCTACAGACCCAAGTCGATGACCTGGGACGGATGAATCGTGAAAAGACCGGAATGATCTCAAGCCTTCAGAATCAGGTCGAAGCGCTGCGGGTCAAGGCGGTTAAGGCGATGGCTCCAAAGGCCCCGGCAAAGGCCGTTGCCAAGCCAACGGCAAAACCTGCCGCCAAGGCTCCTGTGAAGAAGCAAGTTCCCGCCAAGCGAAAGTAGGACCGTACCGTCAGCCTACTTCTGGCTTGCGGTCGTGCTGGATGCAGGTGCGCTGCTGGCGGATGGAGTGGACGAGCTGGTCGTTCCTCCGGAAGCTGGTGGCGCAGATGGCGTCGATGACGCAGCTGCCGCTGGTGTCGCCGACGACTCAGCCGGCGCTGTCGTTGTGGCCGTGGGCGTTGGTTTGGTGGTCTCCCCGGTCGGCGGTTTCATCTTGTCCGAATAATCCGTAATGTACCAGCCGGATCCCTTGAACATGATTGCGGGTGCCGAAATGATTCGGCTGACGGATTTGCCGCATTTCGCGCATGTGGCGACGGCTTCATCTTTCATGCTCTGTTTGAGTTCAAACGTATAGGAACAGTCGTGGCAGAGATATTCGTAAATAGGCACGTGTAACCCTCCGGAATGCGTAGTCGATAATCTACCAATAACCCTTGTTGCGCGTGAGTCAAGTGGCGGTCATGCTGTCAGCTTACCAAACGCGGCAGCAATGCGATCCAATCCCTTCGTGATCGTGTCCATGCTGGTGGCATAGGACAAGCGAATGTGATGCTGGCTGCCGAACGGCTCACCGGGCACCACGGCCACGTGGGCTTCTTTCAAGAGATAGTTGGCCAATGCTTGCGGTGAAGCCACCGGTCCGTTCGGTCCTGTTCGCCCCAGCACGCCGCCGATGTTGGGAAAGGCATAGAAGGCTCCTCCAGGCATTCGGCAGGACACGCCAGGAATCGCATTAAGACGCTCCACCATGACTTTTCTTCGCCGGTCGAATTCCACCACCATCATTTCTGTAAACGGTCCGCCAAGCTTCAGCGCGGCGACGGCGGCTTTCTGCGAGATTGAGCAGGGATTCGATGTGCTTTGGCTCTGGATATTGGCCATGGCGGTCAGGAGCGGTTTGGGTCCGGCCGCATAGCCGATGCGCCATCCCGTCATCGCGTAGGCCTTGGAGACACCATTAATGATGACTGTGCGCTCGGCCACTTCAAGTCCCAGGGTGGCGATGCTGATATGCGTCGCTCCGTCGTAGAGCACTTTTTCATAAATTTCATCGGAGATGATCAGGAGGTTGTGCTTCACCGCGATGGTTGCAATGGCCTCCAGTGTGCGTTTGTCGTAAGTGGCTCCGGTCGGATTGCAGGGACTATTAACAATAATGGCCTTGGTGCGCGGAGTCACTAACTTCTGCAGCTCGTCAGGATTGATGGCATAGTCCTGGTCTTCCCTGGTCGGGAGCAGAACCGGGGTGGCATCGTTGAGGAGCGCCTGATCGGCGTAGGAGACCCAGTAGGGCGTTGGAATAATGATCTCATCGCCGGCCTCGAGGAGGGCTTCGGCCACGTTATAGAGCGAGTGTTTGGCTCCGCAGGAGACCAAGATCTGGGCTTTTTCATAGCGCAACCCTTGCTCAGCGAGAAGTTTATCGGCAATGGCTTGACGAAGCTCGTCGATGCCCGACGAAGGGGTATATTTCGTAAAGCCGGCGCGAATGGCTGCTTCGGCCGCGGCCTTGACTGGTTCCGGTGTATCAAAATCCGGTTCCCCGGATGAGAAATCGACGACATCGATCCCTTGCGCAGCCATGGCTTTCGCGGTCGCGGTCATGGCCAATGTCGGAGACGGAGTGATTCGACTGACGCGTGCGGCGAGTTTCATTGTTTGAGGCTCCGGATTCGTTCTTCAAGACGTCGAGCCACGTCGGGATGCAGGAACTCCGTTAACGGACCGCCGTGCTGGGCAACGTCTTTGATGATGGTGGAAGAGAGGTACGAAAATTCTTCGCTGGGCATGAGAAACACGGTCTCCACATTCTTGGCCAGTTTCCGGTTGATGAGGGCCATCTGAAATTCGTGCTCAAAGTCAGAGATGGCTCGCAGCCCTCGAATAATGGCATGGGCACCCGATCGCGCGACATAGTCAACCAGGAGACCTTCGAAGACGGTCACGTCGACCTGCGTCAGGTCCTTCATGACCAGCTTCACCATCTCCAGCCGCTCAGTCAGATTAAAAAGCGGATGCTTGGCGGGATTCGGTGCGACGGCCACGACCACCTTGTCGAAGACGCGCAGGCTCCGTGTAATGATATCGGTATGACCGTGCGTGATCGGGTCAAACGTGCCGGGGTATATGCCGATCTTCATGCTGTGGCCTCTGCGGGAAACGAATAGATCGACAGTGCCGTGTCCCCGTATTGATAGTGCTTCCTAAACGTTGCCAAGCCGAGCCGGTCGGGAAGGGTGGATTTCGACGCGTGTTCAACGACCAGCCAGGCATCGGGTGGCGTGAGTGTAGCATGGACGGTTTGGAAGATGTCTTCGAGTTTGTAGGCCAGGTCATAAGGAGGATCGGCAAATACAATATCATAGGGGCCGGTCCACAACTCTGGACGCGTGAGAAATTGTTTGACCGTTCTTGCTTGAACCGTGACGAGGGTGTTCATCCCACACTCCGCGACATTGTGCCGCAAGAGCTTCAGTGATTCAGCCTGTGACTCAACGGCGGTCACGTGCGCTGCTCCACGACTGAGTGCCTCTATGCCGATCGCTCCGGTTCCCGCAAAGAGATCCAACACGCGACTATCTGGAAGCCGGTTGCCCAGGATAGAAAACAATGCTTCCCTGACTCGGTCAGAGGTAGGACGAAGTGCGGTGCCCTGCGGTCCCTGAAGGCGTCGACCCCGGTGGGATCCAGCTATAACTCGCATGTCAGTAAATACGGGACATCGTTAAGAGATGTGGACTGTAACACAGCGTTTTTGCAGGGGTCAAGGGACGACAGGGGGGGAATGCCGGATGGAACTCGTGGCGGGTGACGACGTAAGTTTGCCTAGAAGGAATCAGAGAGATGGAGGGCTTTGACCATCCATTAGGAAGCCGCTATACTTTCCGCCGCATCCACTCTTGCGTGGATGCGCGAGCTCTCCGATTAATGGCGATTCGATAACCGGGTCGGATGGGACGACAGCGAATCAATGCTCGATCATTTACTGGCTGATACCGGTTGGGTATCCCGAGCGGCCAGGCTCTTTCTTCGATTATTGGAAATCGTGCGATCGATGATCGCGCCGCAGTTGATGCATTTCCAGGCGTAGAAAATGAGGAAGAAGTCTGAGAACCGCTCCAACATCATCAGCCCTTTGCATTTCGGACATTCCATCGAATCCTCCCAGGTGTCTGCATGAACAGCTGTGTGCCGAATAAAGCAAGAGCTGCACCAAATTGTCGTTTGTCAATATTTCAAGGGTTTATCGGTTACGTATTTGTCTCCATGGGGTAAAACCTACCCCAGGGGGTCGTGCAAAAAGGTGCGTGGCGTCAGATTTTTGTTCAGAGAGGGTGAATCATGACGACTGACACTCACAGGGGGATCGGGCACTGGCCTGCGACTGAACGTCCGAGAGAACGTCTTCTGGCGAAAGGGCCTGAGATTCTGTCGGATGCGCAATTGTTGGCGATTTTGTTGAGAACCGGACGTCGAGATTCATCCGCAGTGCAGGTTGCGATGGAGCTGCTGCACCGCGTCGGCGGGCTGGCATCGTTGGCCCGGAGCGGAATTGAAGAACTCTGTACGATTCCAGGAATAGGTCCGGCAAAAGTTGCCCAGCTGAAGGCGGCGCTTGAATTGGGAAGGCGAGCCATGGCGATCCCCCTCTCGACGGGGACAAAACTTTCATCCAGCTCAGATTTGTTTCAGCACTTCCACCCACTGGTACGCGATCTCAAGCACGAAATCTTTAAGGTCATCTTGCTCGATGCGAAGAACACGGTCATGAAAGAGGTCACGGTGTCGGAGGGGAGTCTCACGTTGAGCATCGTCCATCCTCGTGAAGTGTTTGCCCTTGCGGTCCGTGAGTCTGCCGCGGGTGTGATCTTCCTGCATAATCACCCCAGCGGTGATCCAACCCCGAGTACTGAAGATCGTCGATTGACGGACCGACTGGTGACGGCAGGCGAAGTGCTGGGGATTCGTGTGTTGGATCATCTGGTTATCGGGGACGGTCGATACGTGAGCTTTGCCGATGAAGGATGGATTAAGGTATAACGAGGTACTCGATCAGTCAGGGCGAGACGACAAACAAGCAGGGACGACAATGAGGAGGCGGATGGTCTAACAATATGTGTGTCTAGCCAGAAGGAGGGTCTGCCATGGGCGAGATTCGCGTAGAGTCCGTCAGGAATATCGCGTTGGTATCCAACGTCGGCGCAGGCAAGACATCCCTCACTGAGGCCCTGCTTTACGCAAGCGGTGCCATTCCAACTCTCGGTTTCGTGCTCCAGGGCACGACCGTTTCCGATTTCGAACCGGAAGAACTCCACCATCACTGTTCCGCCAGCACCAGCCTTCTCCAGTTCACATGGAACCAGACGGCGATCACGCTCGTCGATCCTCCCGGCGCGTTGGGCCTGTTGGGTGAATCGCTGTCAGCCTTACGAGCTGTCGATGCCGTCATCATCGTACTCAATCCCGGTGCCGGAGTCCGGACAGAACTGGCTCGCCTCTGGAATAGAGTGAAGGAGCTGGATCTGCCCTGTCTTGTGTTCGTCAACGGGTTGGATAAGGAAGGCGCTTCGTTCGACGCTGTCTTGGATCTCTGCCGGACGCAGCTTGAGTGTGCGCCGGTTCCTATGGTGCTGCCCGTTCACTCCGGTTCCGGTTTCGATTCAGTGATCGATGTGCTGGATGAAACGCTGATCCGGTCAGGAGTCTCCTCTCCCAAGGTAGAACGAGTCGCAGTTCAGGCTGAAATGGAGCAGGTGGTCAAACATGCGCGGAAACAATTGATCGAAGCTGTCGCTGAGAGTGATGAGGGGTTGTTGAATAGTTATCTGGAACAGGGAGACTTAAGCCGGGATCAATTGGTTCAAGGGCTACGGAGCGACATCCTGACCCGGCAGTTTCTTCCCGTCTACGCCGGTTCGGCGTTGTGCAATGTCGGCATATGGTCGTTGCTCAATGCCTGTGTCACGCTCTTGCCGTCGCCTGCGCAGCGGACGGCCATTCACCATGTGCCGGGGTGCCATCCGGAAACCGGGCAGCCGGATGAACGGAAGGGAAACCTGGAAGAGCCGTTTTCCGGCCTTATCTTCAAGACGATCATCGACCCGTTTGTCGGGAGGCTTTCCTATTGCCGGGTCCTGTCAGGGATGATCCAGGCCGACTCGACTGTCCTCAACGGGACAAGGCACATCCGTGAGAAGCTCGGCCATTTCTATACGGTATTGGGGAAAAAACATGTGGCCGTCAGCTCGGCACAGGCGGGGGAGATTGTGGCGATCGGGAAGCTCAAGGATACACAGACGGGTGACACGCTCTGTCACGAGAGTGCGCCGATCTGTTATCCGGTCCTCGCATTGCCTCGTCCTGTGCTGTCGTTTGCCATTGAGGCCAAATCCAAGTCGGAGATCGACAAGGTGAGCCTCGGCTTGCACAAGTTGATTGAGGAAGATCCGACGCTGGAATTCGTTCGCAATCCGGAGACCAAAGACATGGTGCTCAGTGGAATGGGGCAACTCCATATCGATCTGGCGCTGGAAAAATTACGCCGGAAATTCGGAGCAGAGGTCACGCTTCACACGCCAAAGGTGCCCTATCGGGAAACGATCAAAACCATGTCGCAGGCACAGGGGAAGTATAAGAAGCAAACCGGCGGCCACGGCCAGTTCGGCGATTGCTGGTTGGAAATCGCACCTCTGGCGAGGGGAGAAGGATTTGTGTTCGAGAATCGTGTGGTCGGTGGAGCAATCCCGCGCAATTTTATTCCGGCGGTTGAGAAGGGGGTGGTAGAGGCCATGCAGGAGGGCGGGCTGAGCGGATTTCCCGTTGTGGATGTGCGCGTGACGGTGTATGACGGCTCCTTTCACGTGGTCGATTCATCCGAAATGTCATTCAAGATTGCCGGGTCGATGGCCTTCAAGAAGGCGATGGAGGCGGGACATCCCGTACTGCTTGAGCCGCTGATGCTGGTCGAGATCGAGGCCCCTACGGACACCGTCGGCGCCGTCATGGGGGACATCAATGCGCGCCGGGGACGAATTGTATCGGTGCAGGCGGATGACCATGCCGAACAGATCAAAGCCCTCGTGCCGTTAGCGGAGTTGCTGAAGTATGCCCCGGCGTTGAACGCAATGACCGGTGGGCGGGGCAGTTACGGGATGGAGTTTGCCCGCTACGAGGAAGTTCCGCGAGAGCTGGAGGGGAAGATCATTGAGGGACACAAGGTTGAACCGCATGCCGTCGCGGCGCACTAAGGCCGCTTAGTCGGTGGATTTGAGGACGACGTAGAACGCGCGATTTTCTCGCAGGACGCGGAGTAGGACCGTGTCGCCGCGCCGGACTTTTGTGATCGCCGCCGTGAATTCGCCGACGGTGGCGACGTCGGCGCGGTTGACTTCCTTGATCAGGTCGCCCTCACGAAGCCCTTCTGCGTGAGCCAGGCTGCCCGGATCAACTTTAGTAATCAGCACGCCGCGCGTTTCGCGGAGTTTGAATTTGTCTGCCAGTCCGGCCGAGAGGTCCTGAAGATCGAGCCCCAGCTTCACCTCGGTTCGGGACTGCGGGAGAGAGGCCATGATCGCAGTGTCCCGTCGTTCGCTCAAGGGAACGGTGAGGATGTGTCGCGTGAAATCTCGGATGACTTCGATCTTCGGGGAAGCGCCGGGCGGGAGTGCGCCGATCAAGCGGGACAGCTTGTTCGGCGAGTCCACCACGCTGCCGTCGATCGTCAGAATAATGTCGCCGGGCTTTATGCCGGCTTCGGCTGCCGGATCTTTTTCGAAGACCTCATTGACGAGAATCCCTTCCCCTTCAGTCACGCCGAATTTTTTCGCCAGCTCCGGGGTGAGCGGTTGGATGCCGACCCCCAGCCATCCGCGCACCACCTTGCCGCGTGCGATCAGTTGCTGAATGACCTGTTTGGTCATATTCGAGGGAATGGCAAATCCGATCCCTTGGGCGAAGTTGATGATCGCGGTATTGATGCCGATGACTTCTCCGCGCAGATTGAACAGCGGTCCGCCGGAATTGCCGGGGTTAATCGACGCGTCGGTCTGAATAAAGTTTTCGTAACGGGAGAGATTGACGTTTTCCCGTCCGATTCCGCTCACCACCCCCAGCGTGACGGTGCGATCAAGTCCAAACGGGTTTCCCACCGCGAGGACCCACTGACCGACGCGTACGGCGCTGGAGTCACCAAAGTGGGCGTAGGGTAAAGGCCGATCAGCCGTGACCTTCAGGAGCGCCAGGTCCGTGTCCGGATCTTTGCCGACGACTTGTGCGATCAATTTTGTCTTGTCGAATAAACGGACCTCGACTTCAAGCGCATCGCCGACGACATGGTTGTTCGTGACGATGTGGCCCTCGTTGTCCACAATGAGGCCGGATCCGGACCCTGATGCACCGGGCGTGCGGTCTGCGCCAGACGCACGCGGTCGTCCCGCACCTGAAACCGGAAAGAGGTTCACGACGGACGGCTTGGCCTGTTCCGCCAGATCGGTAATGACGGTTTGAATTTCTTCGAGCATCCGTATTCCTGGAGAATCCGTGATCGCTGCCGTCGCGAGTGGATTGACCCAAGAGCATAGGAGCGCTGAGAAGATCAGAGTGGCTCTGAGATATCGAGACCCACACATCATCATGCGTTCATTCTACCGGAAGGCCTAGGCTTCTGCCTATGGGGCTAGGCGGGCTGCGTTGCGGAGGCAGTAGAGTGACGGCGGCGGGTAAACCAGGTGGAGAGATGATCCAGCTCCGTCTGGCCGCCCATGAGGACGACAATGTCGCCTGTACGGAAGGTCAGGTCCTCAGCAGGCGCTAAAAGGAATGGTCCGCGCATGACCGTGGCGATGTGGATGGATGATGAACGCGGAACGTCGCCAATGCGTTGTCCGACAGCGGCTGAACTTTGCGGGATCATGACTCGTTCAATGCCGGCCGAACGTTGGCTGAGATCCTGCTGGAGGCGGAGGAGGTCTTCGTGGATGGTTTCCAGCTTCAGCTGCCTGATTTGAACATCGAGTTCAATCAGTGATTGTTTGAGCGTCTGGATGCGTGTGGCGGCACGATGGATGGTGTTGTCGACCTCCGAGAGGTCAGGATCGAGCGGGCGGCGCTCAGAGGGGCGGCGGGAGATCTGGTCAACGATCTGATGTCCAAGATCCTGGCTGATGGCGTCGATTCGCTCAAGTACGCTTGATGCCTGCCAATGGAGGCGGAGGATCTGAACCTTGCGATTGACACGTTCTGCTATCGAAACGACCGCTTCATGGAGGGCGGTGCTCGTCACGGAGAGTTCTTTTTGAAGCCGATTGAGGAAATCTAAGCGCATAAGTCTTCTGAATACCAGTGTCCGATAAGAAGTATTATGTAAACTATGTAGTCGAATGCGACTTACTGCTCATATCTTTACTCTTCTCTTCAGCCGTTGATCAAGAGAGCCTTATCCCATGGGCCATCCGGTATTCTCTCACAGATTGACAGTCTCGCATCCAAAGCGTACATGCAACAGTCTATAGCAACTCAGACAATGACCCCACGCGAGGCTATCTATGCCGATTCATCCCTTGGCCGGTCAGCCGGCTCCGCAGTCCATTCTCGTCGATCTCCGTCGGCTGCTTTCTGCCTACCAGGCGGATGCGCCGGATGTCACAGTTCGTGACCAGCGTGTGACATTCGGGACATCCGGCCATCGAGGGTCATCCTTCAAGCGAAGCTTCAATGAACAGCATATTCTCGCCGTGACGCAGGCGGTCTGTGAATACCGGACAACGCAGCAGACGAACGGCCCGCTGTATCTTGGGAAAGACACCCATGCGCTCTCCGAACCGGCTTTCGTCACGGCGCTTGAAGTGCTCGCGGCCAACGGTGTCACGGTGATGATCGATCAGGATGGCGGCTTTACACCGACCCCGGTCATTTCTCATGCGATCCTGACCTATAACCGTGGCCGCACATCCGGTCTGTCCGATGGCATCGTCATTACCCCGTCGCATAATCCCCCGGAGGACGGCGGCATCAAGTACAACCCGCCACATGGTGGGCCGGCCGATACGCAGGTCACTAAATGCATCGAAGATCGAGCCAATGCCCTTCTTGCAGGCAGACTCCAAGGGGTGAAGCGTCTGTCTTATGAACAGGCTCGAAAAGCTCCTACAACTCATCGACATGATTACCTCAACGCCTACGTGAAGGATTTGGATAATGTCATCGACCTAGACGCGATCAAGTCGGCCAAGTTGAAACTGGGCATCGACCCGCTGGGCGGCTCCGGTGTGGCCTATTGGCAGCCGATCGCTGAGCGCTACGGATTAAACATTGAAAATGTGAACCCCACTGTCGATCCGACTTTTCGCTTCATGCCCTTGGACTGGGATGGAAAAATCAGGATGGATTGTTCCTCGCCCTATGCCATGGCGAATCTGATCGCGCTGAAAGATCGCTTCGACGTGGCCTTCGGCAACGATGCCGACAATGATCGTCACGGGATCGTGACCAAGACAGCCGGTTTGATGAATCCGAACCATTACCTCGCCGTATCGATCGCCTACTTGTTTGCCAATCGCCCAGGCTGGAAGCCTGATGCCGGTATCGGCAAGACGTTGGTCAGTAGCAGTCTCATCGATCGAGTCGCCGCCAGGCTCAAGCGGAACCTGATTGAGGTACCGGTCGGCTTCAAGTGGTTTGTGAGTGGATTGCTGGATGGCTCACTCGGCTTCGGCGGAGAAGAAAGCGCGGGGGCGTCTTTCTTACGGCGGGACGGGACCGTCTGGTCAACCGACAAGGACGGCATCATCATGGATTTACTGGCGGCTGAGATGATGGCCAAGACCGGGAAGGATCCGGCGCACCTGTACCAGGATTTGACGAAGGAGATGGGTGAACCGGTGTATGAACGAATCGATGCAGCGGCGACGCCTGAACAGAAGGCGATTCTCTCGAAGCTCTCCCCTGCCCAGGTTCAAGCTACTGAACTGGCCGGTGACAAGATCGTCGCCATGATGACGACAGCCCCAGGCAACGGGGCGGCAATCGGAGGATTGAAAGTCGTGACCGATCAAGGCTGGTTTGCCGCGCGTCCGTCCGGTACTGAAGATGTGTACAAGCTCTATGGGGAGAGTTTTCTCGGCAAGGAACATCTGAAGCGGATTCAGGGTGAGGCCCAGGAGCTGATCGCCAAGGCCTTTGCCTCAGCTAAGTGATATCCTGAGCCATGTTTGAATTGGGCAGTACGGCTGTGCTGATGTGGGGCATGCTCTTCGGATCGATCGGGGCTGGTTTCTTTATTTATGGCAGGAAGCAAAAGGCCGTAGTTCCGCTCTGCGTGGGAGTTGCCCTCTGTGTCTTCCCCTACTTTATTGCCAATGTCTATGTGTTGGTTTTAGTCGGTGTGGCGTTGATGGCGATTCCGTATTTTGTGCGGGTATGAGTATCGCGCTAGCCATTGAGGCCGCCAATCTTAAAATGATTTCATCGTCTGAACGGTTTGCTGTTCCGCATGATAGGAGCTTCTCACCAGGGGGCCTGATTCGATGTGGGTGAAGCCCATGGCCATCCCCTCTTCTTTCAAGAGCGCAAAATCACTGGGATCGTAATAGCGGGCAACCGGCAGATGGTCTCTCGTCGGTTGGAGGTATTGTCCGATCGTCATGATGTCGCAATTGACGGCTCGCAGATCCCGCATGACGTCGCGGGCTTCGTCGAGTGTTTCCCCCATCCCAAGGATCAAGCCGGACTTGGTCGTCATCCCCTGCTGTTTGGCGTTGCCGAGTAATTCAATCGACCGCTGATACTTGCCTTGCGGCCTGAGCGATGGAAAGAGGCGGCGGACGGTCTCGATGTTGTGATTCAGAATCTCTGGTTTTTCTGCGCAGACGGTGGTGAGCGCCGTCTCATTTCCCTCAAAGTCAGGAATCAAGACTTCAATCGTACAGCCTGGGCTGAGGGCCCTCGTCTGCCGGATCGTTTCGGCGAAGATCGAGGCGCCACCGTCAGGCAACTCGTCGCGATTCACCGAGGTGATGACGGCATGGCGGAGGCCGAGCGCCTGAACTGCTTCAGCAACCCGCCGAGGTTCGCCGTGATCGACTGCGAGCGGTCTCCCCGTCTCAACTGAGCAGTAGTGGCAGCGCCTGGTGCAGACGTCACCCAGAATCAGGAAGGTGGCGGTGCGCGCGTTCCAACATTCCCACCGATTGGGGCAGCGGGCTTCTTCGCAGATGGTGTGGAGCTTGAGGCGATCCATCGTCTGCTTGATGTTGAGATAATCCGGACCGGTCTGCGCGTTGACTTTGAACCAGGAGGGCAAGCGCGGACGTTCAGACGATCGGAGTTGGTCGATGGAAATCAAGCTCATGAGGGAGTATTGCTCTGTGTACGGGGCCGAAACCATCCGGCGATCTTGGACAGCAGCCCTTCTGGTTTCACCGGTGGCGCCGGGTCCGGATATTCAACCCACAGCTCTTGTGAGCCCAGATAGATGCCGTTGCGAAAACTGACCTGGGTTCTGAGTTGTCGATATCCTTGCGTATGGAGGGCCTGAATCAGCGCGAGGAGCGCCGCATCTTGCGCAGGGTGTGGTTCGGTGCTGATACGAACGGTTTCATACCGCAAGACGGCGCAAAAGCATTCCCCTGCTTCCTCGAATTCGACGGGGCGGCTGAAGCCCCGCTCTCGATGGTCCAGTCCTGCGAGCTGATGTTTATCGAGGCCGCCCTCTCTCATAGCGTGCGGTACTTTACTCTAGTGCGCGAAATACGGCGACGAGATCGCTCAGCGCGAGGGTTTTGCTCTTGAGGACGGTCCGCTCAGCTTGAATAGCATCAAGGGATTTCGGATCAGCCGCGCCGGATTTCAAACAGCTCGCGCCGAGTGCCAGGATGCGGTCGCACTCTTCTCCGAGCTTTTTCTTCACCACGGGATTCACCGAGAGAATGTCCATGAGCTGACGGCGTGTCTCCGTCAGGTGGGCCTGGAGCTCCGAGTCCGGATAACTCTTGCGGGCGGCTTCGTCGAAGCAGCGGTCGAGGTATTGGGCCAGGAACACATAGAGCCGCACCAGGGCCGCGGTGATCTCGGTCTGATCTTTTGTGGTAGTCGCCATCGTGCTCTCTTTCTATGTAAGCGAATTATGCGAGGACCTTGATGTCATCGCCCTCGACTTTGACTTGATACACTTCGACTTTTGCCGCAGGGTTCTTCACGCATTCTCCCGTCGTAACATTGAACTGCCAGCCGTGCCAGGGGCAGGTCACGACGCTGCCTTCGACGTCCCCTTCACCCAACGGTCCGCCTCGGTGCACGCAGGTATTGTCGATCGCGTGAAAGGTGCCGTCGACATTGAAGACCGCCAGCGTCTTGCCGTTGACTTCCGCGACGATGGCATGCCCCGGTTTCACATCTGCCGTGCCCGCGACCCGTACGAAATCTCCCATTGCCGTTCCTCCGCTGTGAGCCGTTCTGTTAGCTATTGGTAAATGGTTGCTTGATCTTCTTCAGCAGGCTGTCGATAGACGAGCCGCTTTTTTCCGTTCCGCCCAAGGCCCCGATGATCTTTTGTGCAATGTCGCGAAACGCGGCCGCCTGGGGGGAGGCGGGATTGCCCACCACAATGGGATGGCCTGAATCGCCCCCATCGCGAATCGCCGGATCGATGGGGATGCGTCCGAGGAAGGGGATGCCCAGTTTCTCTGCGGCCCGTTCTCCGCCACCATGCGAGAAAATGTCGGTGCGTTCGCCGCAATGGCCGCAGACGAACGAGCTCATGTTTTCAACGATGCCAAGCAGTGGGACGTTCACCTTCTGAAACATGGCCATGCCCTTGCGGACATCGTAGAGCGCCACTTCCTGCGGAGTGGTTACCGTAATGGCGCCGGCCAGCGGGACCATTTGCGAGATGGAGAGTTGGACATCGCCGGTGCCGGGAGGTAAATCGAGCAGGAGGTAATCCAGGTCTCCCCACAACACATCGCGGAAAAACGCCTGCAGATATTGATGGACCATCGGGCCTCGCCACACGAGCGGCGCTTCTTCCGGCACCAGGTAGGCCATTGAGATCAACTTGACGCCGTAGTTTTCAACGGGGACGATCTTGCCGTCTTTTTGCTCGGGGCCCTTTGAACTGCCCATCATCATGGGAATGTTCGGGCCATACAAGTCCGCATCCATCAGGCCGACTTTTGCCCCGGTTAGAGCCAGTGCGCAAGCCAGATTTGAGGCGACCGTCGATTTGCCAACACCGCCTTTGCCGCTGCTGACGGCAATGACATGCTTCACGCCGGGAATGAAGTTCTCTTTTGCCGGGGTTGGCGGTGCTTCGTGGGAATGTTCGTCTGCCATGGGTCGGTCCTCCGCTGTATCGATGGTTCGGCTCGCAAGACTGCTGTTGCGGCCGAGAGACGCGTATCACAATTCTACGGACATCATAAGCGATGCGCTGGGGGAAAGGAAATGGGCCAGTCGGACCATAGGCAGCTATGGCCCGACTGGGGAAGGGGAAGAAGGGTCTAGAATACCGAGGGATCGAGCCGACGCAGATTGGTTGCTAATCCGAGCAACGACAGCGTGTAGATGATCCACTTCGAAGGGTCAAAGTTATACCACTTGGGTCCGTTGCGGTAGTCGCGTGCATAGGTGTGATGATAGTTGTGATAGCCCTCGCCGAAGCTCACGAAGGAGATGAGCCAGCTGTCGCGGCTGCTGTCCTGCGTCCCATGCGGCTGACTGCCGATCATGTGGCAGAGGGAATTGATCGTGAACGTGGAGTTCAGCACCATGAACATGCGGAAGAGTCCGCCGAGTAGCAGAGCACTGATGCCGCCCATCCAGCCCTGATGCCACCAGACGCCGAGGGCAAATGGGATGGCCAATCCGGATACGACGATCACCCAATAGTAGCGGTGTTGCCAGAGGATCACCGGGTCTCGGCGCAGCCGGATTTCATACTTGTCGGTGCGATGCGGGGTTTCGTAAAAGAGCCAGCCGCAGTGGCTGTGCCAAAATCCTTTGCTGGCATTGTAGGGATCTTCATCCGTATCCGTGCGGGCATGATGGCGAATGTGGTCGGCACACCAGATGAGGGCCGAGTTTTGCAGCGCCCATCCCCCGGCAACCAGTGCGCAACGTTTGACCCAGTCAGGACATTCGAAACTTTGATGGGAGATCAGGCGATGGTAGCCCACGGTGATCCCCATGCCGGTCACGACATACATGACGAAGGACAGGATCCAATCAAAGGTGGTGAATCCGACAAAGTACCCGTACAGCGGAATTCCAATGACGGTGGCGGCGACAACGGCGCAAAACAATACAAAATTGATATACGAAAAACCCGTGTAATCAGTGGAGACGGCTTGATCGGGTGCAGTCATTCATCCTCCTGAAGCTGGGGATCATACATTCCACCATCACGACGTCGGTGAACATTACTTATCTATTTATGTTAGCCAAATGACGCATGCTTTACAACAGCTTCTTCATTCCGGCCGCGACAGTCTGGGAAGCGGTCATGCATCCAGGAAGCGGCAGCCGGTGAGCGATCGGCGTATACTGATTGAGTCAAAAGTGGTCATCGTTCAGGAGGCCCCATGACGTCGAGCCTATCGTCACTTGCATCCGCCGTTCTCCGCATCGGAACTCACCTCTCGACATTATCTGCGGGCCGGGCACCGACGATCTTTGAGGGCCGTTGGTGGTCGCAAGGCGTGATCAATCTGGCGATGAAAGATCCGGCTTTCAAGGTGCAGTTATTCCGGTTCATCGATGTGCTCCCCGCTCTGGCCTCCGACCAGGCGGTCGTCACGCTGGCAGAAGAATATTTTGGCGCGAGGCATGGGCCTATCTTTGGGTTGCAGTGGGGAATGAAGGCCCTCACTGCGACGAGTCTGGGGGCGGCGATCACTGGAAAGTCGATCCGTCATCAAGTCGAGCAGATGGCCCGGACGTTTATTGCCGGAGGCTCGGTGACCGAGGCCCTCCCCGTTCTCGCGGGATTGTGGAAGGACGGGCGCGCCTGGTCCGTGGACTTGTTAGGTGAGGCGACGATCAGCAACCTCGAAGCCGATCAGTATCGCGATCGCTGTCTGGCGGCGTTGTCTGAATTGCGGTCGGAGGCGGAGCGCTGGCCTGCTGCTCCGCTTTTGGAGCGGGATCATCTGGGCGCTCTTCCCCGGGCCCAGCTCTCGCTCAAGATCTCTGCGCTCACTTCGCGCTTGGACCCCATCGATCCCGACGGGACCTATCGCGCGGTGGCGGCGCGCTTACGGCCGATCGTGGAACTGGCGGCGGCGACATCGTGCGGATTGATCTTCGATATGGAGCAGGCCGACAGCAAAGATCTGCTCTTGGATATTTTTCGACGGCTGTTTACCGAAGAGAACTACCGCTCCTTTCTCCATGCCGGTGTCGCGATGCAGGCCTACCATCGGGAGACGGAACGCGATATCCATGACTTGATCATCTGGGTGAAACGGCGTGGCACGCCGATCACCATCCGCTTGGTGAAGGGGGCCTATTGGGATTCCGACACCGTTCGCTATCATCAGGCCGGATGGCCGGTGCCGTTGTTTGAGCGGAAAGCCGAGACGGATGCGAGCTATGAAGCGCTGGTTCCTCTCGTACTCAGGCACCGTGATCTGGTTCGTCCTGCCTTCGGCACCCACAATCTTCGGACCTTGGCCGTGATTGAGGCCGTGGCGGAATCGCTGGCTGTTCCGCCTGAGGCATTTGAGTATCAGATGATCTATGGCATGGCCGAACCCTTCCAGCATGCGATGGTAGCCCATGGACGGCGCGTGCGGCTCTACACGCCGGTCGGGCGTCTGCTGCCGGGCATGGCCTATCTCGTCAGGCGCTTGCTGGAGAACACGTCGAACGAATCCTTCCTGCGCAAAGAATATGTCGAGTCGCAATCAATGAGCACGCTCTTGGCCCCTCCGGCACTCTCGCCTTCCCCCGTGGCGGCGTCTTCTCCTGCTGGCTCTCAGGAGTTTGTGAATGAGCCGCATCGGGATTTTTCGAAGGCCGCCAGTCGGGCGGCGATGCAAGAGGCGATCAAAAAGGTGTGTGCGCGGACGGGAGACAAGTGGGAGTCGCCGCATCGGGAATTGCGATTGACCGGAACGCTGATGGAGTCGCGCAACCCGGCTCATCCGGACGAAGTCGTCGCGCTCGTGCAGAGTGCCGCTCATCCCGACGTGGCAAAGGCGGTCGCGTTGGCTGTGTCTTCTGCGACGGAATGGCGGCGACGGCCTGCCGCTGAGCGCAGTGCCATCATGCGGCGCGCGGCGGCGCTCATGCGCGAGCGGCGCTCTGAGCTGGCGGCGTGGGAAATTATCGAGGTCGGCAAGCCCTGGAGGGAGGGGGATGCGGATGTGGCAGAGGCCATCGACTTCCTCGAATTTTACGCCGGTCAGATGGACCGGTTGGACTCCCCGCTTCAGTTGGGCCATTACCCGGGGGAACGGAATCATCGGATCTATGGGCCGCGCGGCGTGGCGGCGGTGATTGCGCCGTGGAATTTCCCCCTCGCGATTCCGGCCGGGATGGTGGGTGCGGCGTTGGTTGCCGGCAATACCGTGTTATTCAAGCCATCCGAACGGTCGCCGCTGCTGGGTCGATTGCTGACCGACATTCTGTGTGAAGCCGGAGTCCCGTCCGGTGCGTTGACCTGCTTGCCCGGGGGGCCGGACATCGGGCGGGCGCTGGCCGCGCATCCGGAGATATCGACCATTGCCTTCACCGGCTCAAAGGACGTCGGTCTGCAGTTGATCGCCGGCGCAGCGGCCGTGCAGCCTGGTCAGTCTATGGTAAAGCGTGTGATCGCCGAGATGGGTGGCAAGAATGCGATCATTGTCGATGACACGGCGGATCTTGATGAAGCGATCGCGGGCGTCGTCGCGTCCTTTACAGGGTATGCCGGGCAGAAATGTTCGGCTTGTTCGAGAGCGATCGTGCTGGAGAGTGTGTATGACCAGTTTCTCTCGCGATTGCATGACGCGGTGATGAGCCTCGCCATCGGTGATCCGCTCGACCCTGGGACGCAGTTGGGGCCGGTGATCGACGCTCGAGCAAAGGAACGAATCGAAGCGTTCATCGCGATGGGTCGACAAGAGGGCCGCCTGCTCATTCGTCGATCGACCGAAGGGCCAGGGCATTTCGTCGGACCGACCGTGTTTGCCGATGTGGTATCGCACCATCGGCTGGCGCAGGAGGAAATCTTCGGACCGGTGCTGGCGGTGATGAGAGCGGCGAATGTAACGGAGGCGCTGGAGATGGCCAACTCGACGAGCTACGCGCTCACCGGGGGGATCTATTCGCGCAGTCCAGTGAATCTGGCGCTGGTTCGCGAGCGGTTCGATGTCGGGAATCTGTACGTGAATCGCCCGATTACCGGGGCATTAGTCGGTCGTCAGCCGTTTGGCGGTCACCGGTTCTCAGGAGTCGGCGCGAAGGCCGGAGGCGACGAGTATCTGCAGCAGTTTATGACGTTGCGAGTCATCAGCGAAAATACGCTGCGCCGGGGATTTGAGGCGACGGACTGATTCGTGGCAAAGGTCACAGACTGATCCTGAATGGCCTGCTAGCGAGCCGGCGTAAATTCCTCCAACTCTTCAGTAATCTCGGTCACCATGCCGCGATCTTCCTTCGAAGCGGACAATTCCTGCCGCTCCACATATTTGACCAGCCCGACCCCTTTGGCAAACCAGGCGGTCATGACATCGATGCCACGGGCCGGCTTATCGCCGCCGGAGAGATGGATCTGCATGGTCATGCGGGCTTCCACCTTCACGGCATTCGAATAGGTTCCGGCCGGGACGGTGATCGTTTCGCGGTTCACCACACTGGTTGTGCCGACCATATCGACCTTCTCATTCACGCCGTCTCGATCCATATCGCTGCCGAAATCGAGGCCGCTCCGGTTGAATTGCTGAAACGTCGACGGAATGGTGATGGGAAAGCGGACGATTTGATACGGCACGATTTGTTTTTCCAGCGGCGTGCCTGGATCGGATCCGTAATACACCATGCCGACGCTATCGCGCCGATAGTAACTGTCGGATTCACCGTGGTTGCCGGGGTTCGTATCATGGAACACTGTGACCGTCACTCCGTTGAGCTTTTTGGTTCCGGTGACTGACGACGTGTTGGCGAAAAACTTATTGTCGATCACCTGCACCGGTCCTTCGGAAATCTGGCCACGGTATTGCCAGCGGGTGCCGATCCGGTCTGGAAAGTAGTCTTCGGACTGGGCAATTTGGAAGGGTTCTTCTGCCGCCAGCGGCGTGGTTGCGAATGATCCAACGGCGAGCAGCGCAGCGGCCACTGCGAGTGGCGCGAAGACATGGGACAAGGCTTGGGGACTGTGCGACATCAGGATCCTCCTCTGTTGGAATGACCGTATCATAGGCGTTGCGGAGGCAGCAAGGCATGGGGCGATGCCGGTTCCCCGGGCTTGCGTTGTCGAATGGCAGCCGACATAATCCCTTCGCCATGCCTTCACCGAAGCGAACCGGATCAGCGAAACGGTCAGCGGCGCACACAGCCGGACGGCGCTCAGTCTTGGTGACCGGAGCCTCCGGCGGGATCGGGCGAGCCCTCTGCCGTGCCTTTGCGGCAATGGGCTGGTATGTCGGCGTGCACTATCATCGACGGAAGGCCGAGGCTGCGAAGACTCTGCGCACGGTCCGTGTGACCGGGGGAACCGGCGGTCTCTATCAGGCCGATGTGCGCGAGGGTGACTCAGTTCGACGAATGATCGATGCGTATCTCAAGAAGGCACCGAAGCCGACTGTATTTATCTGCAATGCCGGGATCGGGGCAAGCAGTCTGGTTGTACGCCAGCGGGACGAGGAATGGATGACTGTCGTTCACACCAATCTGACCGGCACGTTCCACTGTCTGCAGTCGGTCGCCCCTCCCCTTATTGCCCAAGGCGGTGGGTCGATCGTGGTTATTGGGTCGCATGCGGGAGTGCACGGTTCAAGAGGCCAGGCCGCGTATGCGGCGTCCAAGGCTGGATTGATCGGATTGGTCAAGACCGCGGCTCAGGAGTGGGGGCCGCAGAACGTGCGGGTGAATCTGCTGCTGCCGGGCTGGCACCGGACCGGCCTCTCAGAAGGGGCGATGCCGGACAATCATGATTGGCCGGACCATGCGCTCCGTCGTCCACCGGCGATTGAGGAAGTGGCGAGGACGATCGTGCACATGGCGCAGCTCAAGGATCTGTCGGGCCAGATCTGGAACTGCGATAGTCGGGACCTCTGAGAAGCGAGCAGCGAGCTGAGAGCGTGACACACGGGATATTCATCACGGGGACGGATACCGCAGTCGGGAAGACGCTGGTGACGGCGGTGCTTGCCCGAGGTTTGAAAAAGCGGGGTCTCGATGTCGGCGTGATGAAGCCGGTCGAAACCGGCGTGGTGCGGGGCCGACCATCTGATGCCGTTCGGCTCATCCGTGCGGCGCAGGTATCGGATGCACTGGATCGTGTTCGCCCCTATGCCTTCCGGCTTCCCGTTGCGCCGTTAGATGCAGCAAGGGCTGAACGACGATCCATTCAGATGGCGGCCATCATGACGGCCTATCGCCAGCTGCAATCTCAGCATGAGGTGGTGCTGGTTGAGGGCGCGGGCGGTCTGCATGTGCCGATCACTCCAACGATGGATGTGCTGGATCTGATCGAGAAGCTAAAAGCTCCTGTGCTGGTTGTCGGACGAGTTGGACTCGGCGGTGTGAATCACGCCCTGCTGACGCTCAATGCCCTACGGGCACGAAAGATCCCGGTCCTTGCACTGGTGCTGAACCGAACGACACCTGCAAAATCTACTGTGGCACGACGACAGGAGCGCTCAACGGTGGAATTGCTGCGTGAGTCTGCCGGAGTTCCGGTGATCGGGCCACTCCCCTACAGGGCTGGTGTAGATGCGCGGTTTGAACAGGTTGTCGAAACGCTGGTCGCGAACAGCGAGATGAGAAAACTTACGAAGCTGCTGCTGGCATTTGCGCGAGGAACTCACTGACCGCCTGCGTGATATCCGGTGCTTTCAGAATGGCGGAGATCACCGCAACCCCGTTCGCACCCGCCTTCATTACTCCTCCGACATTTTCCACAGTGATCCCGCCGATGGCAAGGATCGGCACAGAGGTCAGCGAGCGGATCGCCCGCAGCCCTTCTATTCCCACCACCGGATCGTGATCTTGTTTTGAACCAGGCTTAAAGATCGGCCCAAAGCCGAGATAGTCCGGCTTACCCGCGCTCGCCGTCGATACTTGATCTGGACTGTGCGTCGAGATGCCGATTAGCTTGTCCGGTCCCATCACCTTCCGTGCGAGATCGAGCGGCAAATCTCCCTGCCCCAGATGCACTCCATCCGCATCCACAGCCAGCGCCAGATCACACCGGTCATTCACAATGAACAAGACGTCCAATTCTGCCGCAAGCTTCCTGAGCGGCAGCGCTTCCGCATAAGCCTCTTTCATCGCGGCGGTCTTGTTGCGGTACTGAAAGACTTTTACGCCTGCTCGGGCGGCTTGAGTCAGAGCTTCAATCAAGGGCTTTTCCGGTGAGACCGATGGATCAAGGATGAGATAAAGGTCTGATAGTGGATGATGGCTGCGTGAGGTTGTCATTGGATGGTATTTTAGTCGGAACCGTATGAAGGATTCCAGGAGACTGATGCCACTAGCTGGCTGAATGAATAGAGGAAGTCTAGCTCGCCAGGAACCGCTCAAGGAACGTCGTGGAGACGTGGCCTTTTTGGAAGTCGGGGTCGTCGAGGATGCGGCGATGGAGCGGGATGGTGGTCTTGATGCCTTCGATGACGAATTCATCGAGGGCGCGGCGCATGCGGGCCATGCATTCCTGGCGGTCGCGGCCATGGGTAATCAGTTTCGCGATCATCGAATCGTAATGCGGTGAGACGACTGCACCTGATTCCATGACGGAGTCGACGCGCACGCCGAATCCGCCCGGCGGGCTGTACTTGGTGATGGTGCCGGGTGACGGCGTGAACTTCTCCGGATCTTCGGCGTTGATCCGGCATTCCATACTGTGGCCGTTCATGACGACGTCCTGCTGCCGGAGGGTCAACGGAAGCCCGGCGGCCAGGCGGATCTGCTCCTTGATCAAATCGACACCGGTCACCATTTCGGTGATCGGATGCTCGACCTGAATGCGCGTGTTCACTTCCATGAAGAAGAAATTGCGATCCTTGTCGAGGAGAAATTCCACGGTGCCGACGTTCCGGTAATGCGCGGCTTTGACGGCTTCGACCGCGACGCGTCCGATTTCTTTTCGCAGCTTTTCATCGATCGCCGGTGAGGGTGTTTCTTCCAAGAGCTTTTGGTGCCGCCGTTGGATCGAACAGTCCCGCTCGCCCAGGTGGATGACGTGCCCGCGGTGATCGGCCATGACCTGCACTTCGATATGGCGCGGTTCGAGGAAGTATCGTTCGAGATAGACGCTTTCGTTGCCGAACGTCGATTTGGCTTCGGCCTGTGCGGCTTGGAACGCGCGGGCCAGGTCATCGGCTTTGTTCACGACGCGCATGCCGCGTCCGCCGCCGCCGGCCGTGGCCTTGATGATGACAGGGAAGCCGATCTTCTGGGCCGCCTGCAGCGCCTCTTCTTCGCTCCGGAGTTCGCCGGGGCTGCCGGGTGTGACGGGAAGGCCGCGCTTCATCACGATTTCGCGGGCCTTGGCTTTGTCGCCCAGCATGGCGATGTTCTCGGACGAGGGTCCGATAAATTTGATGCCGATGGATTCGCAGACTTCCGCGAAATGGGCGTTCTCCGACAGGAAGCCGTAACCGGGATGAATGGCGTCGGCGCCGGAGATTTCTGCAGCGCTCAGGACGTTGGGAATATTGCGATAGCTCAGGGCCGCGTCGGCCGGGCCCACGCAGACCTTTTCATCGGCGGCACGGACGTGCAGGCTGGCGGCGTCGGCTTCCGAGTGAATGGCGACGGTCTTGATGCCGAGCTCTTTACAGGCGCGGATGACCCGAAGGGCGATCTCTCCGCGATTGGCGATCAGAACTTTCTTGAACACGCAGTGACTCCGAGGTGTATCGATTGCGGCGGACTATTGCGTCGCTTTGGGGTCGATCAGGAACAGCGCCTGTCCGTATTCGACGGACTTCGTGCTCTCCGCCAGGATCTTCACGATACGCCCGTCGGTTTCGGATTCGATTTCGTTCATGAGCTTCATGGCTTCGACGATGCACAGCACCTGGCCCTTTTTCACGTAGTCCCCGTCTTCCACGTAGGGATCGGCGTCGGGGGACGGTGACCGGTAGAAGGTGCCGACGATCGGCGAGGTGATGGTGACCATGCCGGCCGTCTCTTCGGCCGATGGGCCGGAGGATGCCGCCGGCTGGCTGCCGGACTGTGGCGATGCCGGCGCCGCGTCTTGCACCGACGTGGTGACGGTCTTCATGCCGACCTCATGCCGTACGCGGATACGGACGCCCTGCCGTTCGAGTTCCAGCTCGGTCAGATTGTTCCGGCGGAGCAGGTCGATCAGGTCCTGGATTTGCTTGGTCTGCGTACCGGTCAAGATGGTGTCGGCATGTCCCTGCGTTCCCGGAAAGGACTGAGGCAGGACGATCGGGCGGGGCTGCTTTTTCTTCGGACGTGCCGGTTGCCGCTTGCTCACCGGACGCGCTCCACATAGGATCTGGTGCGGGTGTCGATCTTAATCACGGTGCCTACCTCCAGATAGAGGGGAACTTTGATGGTCGCTCCCGTTTCGACGATGACGGGTTTCGTGCCGCCTGACGCGGTGTCGCCGCGCACGCCAGGCTCCCCGTCCACGACTTTGAGTTCGATGAAATTGGGGAGTTCGACATCGATCGGTCGATGCTCGTAGACGAGAATCTTCACGATCATGTTTTCCTTGATCAGGTCCGCATTCTCTCCCAACGTCTTCTTGGCAAACGTCAGCTGTTCGTAGTTTTCATTATCCATGAAGGTGTAGTCGTCGTCGGTGGCGTAGAGAAATTGCATTTCCCGTTCATCGAGTTTCGGCTCTTCAAAACGCTCGCCGGATCGGAAGGTGCGGTCGAGTAAGTTGCCGGTGAGATAGCTTTTCAACTTGGTCCTGACGAAGGCGCCGCCTTTGCCTGGTTTCACATGTTGAAACTCGACGATGTAAAAGGGGTCGCCTTCGACCATCAAGCGAACGCCGTTGCGAAAATCAACTGTCGAAATCACTGCAGACTCCCTTCGTCCTCATTCTGTGAATCAATACGTGGTGCTCATGCTTTTCGTCGGCGGGTTCGGCGGACGGGTTTTGATGCGGCCCCGCCTGTCTTGGTGCCTTGCTCCAGGAGATGTTCAAGGAGCCCTTGGAGGGCGAGGAGATAGCCGGCCGGTCCGAAGCCGGAGAGTTGCGCCATCGCCACTCCTGCGATGTAGGAATGATGCCGGAACGCTTCCCGCTGGTAAATATTCGACAGGTGCACTTCGACTGTCGGCAGCGCGACGGCCGCCAGGGCATCCCGGATAGCCACGCTGGTATGGGTGTAGGCCGCCGGATTGATGATGATGCCGTGATACCCCGTCCGCGCTTCCTGGATCCAGGTGACCAACTCCCCTTCCATGTTCGATTGGCGGGTATCGACTTCAATGTTCAAGCCCTCGGCTGTTTGGGCAATGGCAGTATCAATCTCATCGAGCGTGGTCGTGCCGTAAATGGATTGTTCCCGGGTGCCGAGCAGGTTGAGATTGGGCCCATGTAGCACAAGGATTCGAACCATCTCAGGTACGCACTGCCTCCGAAGTCACGAAAAAGATTGAGTACACGACAAGGTGCTTAGCGGCGGCATTCTAGCAGCCCCGTCGGAGTGGGTCAAACCTTTGGTCGGCGTTACGATGGCGATGCGGTGGTTTCCGGAGAGGGACGATCACGACGGCGAGCGTGAATGGACTGCAGCATGCGCTCCAGTCGATTGGTGGCTGTCCGGTTTCGTGATGGAGCAGCCACGGACGTCTGTTCGGCGGCGAGTGCAGTCGTCATGGCCGCCTCAACGGGTGCCGGCTCTTGTGCCAGGGGCTGTTCCGTTTCTAGGACTGAGGCCATGCTGGCGGTGGCATCAGCTACGAGATCCGGCATGGCGGGTTCCACCACCTCTGCAACGGTGTCTGTATTTTCGGCTAGGGCTGATAGCTCCCCAGCGGCCGGCAGGTGTGGATCAGGTGCGACAGCAGCCGCTTCGGGCGATGCGACGGTTGCTCTTGTCGATGGTGCCTGAGGTGTGTCGGATGGGTCCGGGATAGCGGCGCCGAGGGAGGCGCGCAGCGAGAGCGATTCTTGATCTAACGGATTCAGAGCGAGGATCACGTCGCATGAGCGGAGCGCCTGGGCGGTGGCGCCTTCGGCGGTGTAGATCTTCGCCAAGGTTCGATGCGCCCGGAGGTTTTCCGGACTGATCTTGATGGCTTCTTCCAGAATGGCTTTGGCTTTGGTCGGTTGGCTCAGCTGGTCATAGGCGCGGCCAAGCGCGACCATCGCCGTGATAAATCCTGGGTAGTACTTCAGCCCGTCTTCGAGGACGCCTGCCGCTTCGGACCACATGCCGGCTTTGCCATACTCTTCAGCCAATGGAATAAAGGCCTTGGAGGCAGGGTCTTTCGCCAGGGTGGTCGCATGACGATCGATTTCAGCGGCGTTGGCCCGGGATCCTGATGCCATTGAGGCTCCTATCGCACGGAAGCCGGTGTCTGTTTGCGAGGTTCGTTCTTGGCAAATTCTACAATGGTTGAGAGGATATCGTGAGCCAATTGTGATTTTGGACGGAGGTCGAAGGCGTGCTGAATTCCGGTGCGGGAGAGGATGATGGCCGCATTGTGTTCGCTGCCGAATCCCGCCCCTGCTTGCGTCACGTCGTTTGCGACGATCAGGTCGAGGCCCTTCGCCGTGAGTTTGTCAGCCGCATATTGTACGAGGTGCTGCGTTTCGGCGGCGAAGCCGACGAGGATTTGGGAGGTGCGTTTGGCCGAGAGCATGGCCAGAATATCGGGAGCCCGTTCCAGCTCCAGCGGGGGCAAGGCGGCGGTTCCCTTTTTCAGCTTCTGGGATGCTGGAGTCTTAGGACGAAAGTCCGCCACGGCCGCAGCCATGATGACGATGGAGGACCAGTTGAACTGAGCCGACACGGCCTCCGCCATTTCTTTGGCGGTGGTGATTGGCACGATACGGATGCCGGCCGGGGGTGTGAGTGCGGTCGGGCCGCTGACAAGGATAACCTCGGCGCCTCGGTTTCTGGCCGCTTCCGCGATGGCATAGCCCATCTTTCCCGATGAGCGATTGGAAATGTAGCGAACCGGATCGATGGCTTCCTGGGTGGGGCCGGCTGAGACGAGGATCCTCTGCCCTTTCAAATCTGCAAGCGGGATGAGGACCTGTTCAATGGCTTCGAGGATTCGAGTCTCGGTGGCAAGTCGCCCTTGGGCCACTTGCCCTGAAGCGAGCGGACCTTCTTCGGGGTCCAGGACGGTCGTGCCTCGAGAACGGAGCGTCTTGACATGGTCTTGGACGGTGGGATGTGTCCACATGTCGCCGTCCATGGCCGGTGCCACAATCAAGGGACAGCGGCTTGTCAGTAGCATGGTCGACAGGACATCATCCGCCAGTCCGACAGCGGCCTTGGCCAGGAAGTTGGCTGTTGCCGGCGCGATCACGATGGCATCGGCCCCTTCCGGGATGGAGAGATGCTTCATCTCTTGATGAGCTTCGAAGAGGTCGGTCGTCACGGCCTGGCCGGACAACACTTCAAAGGTCATCGGCGTGACGAACTTCGTCGCGGCCTTGGTCATCACGACGGAGACGCTGGCTCCTTGCCGTGTCAGGGCACGCAGAAGGTTCACGGCCTTATAGGCCGCGATACTTCCGGTGACGCCGAGCGCCACCCGTTTACCGGTCAACGTCCCTGGCGCCGTCTCTGAATCCAACGTTACTCCTCCGCTGGGGCAGGCTTGGCGGCGTCGTCTACGTAGACGCTCAACTCTTTCTTGATTTCCTTGGCGTCTTCACCGGTCATCATCGCCAACCGCTCGGTCTCGCCTTCTTTTCCGCGCTTAGCTTCTTTCATGGCATCACGGGCTTCCTCGCCGACGAGATACTTCACCTCTCCGCGCAGCACTTCATCGAGCGCGCAGGTAGTTTCCTTGGTGAACCGGACGAGGCCGGAGCGCTTGGCTCCCTGGATCAGGTGCTTGGCTCGTTGAGCCGCGACGATCACGAGCCGATGGCGTGAGTCGAATTGGCCGAGCTTGTACTGGGGCAAGAGGTTGAGCATGTCAATCATGGTGCGCGGTACTCCCTTTAGCAATGGAAGATTGGTCACGATCTCCCGGTTTGGATTCTTTCTCAAGAATAAAGTTCTGTTCGAGCCAATGCATATCGAGTCGCTTCGTCTTGAGGCGTTCCGCCAGGAACACGCTCTGGAGTTCTTTGAGGGACTGTTCCAGGTTATCGTTACGCACGATGTAGTAGTACTCGCGGTAACTCCACACCTCTTCCTTTACTTTCTGCAGCCGGCGCTGAATTTCCTCCGGAGTATCGGAGGCCCGGCTCTGGAGCCTGCTGCGCAGCGTTTCCATCGAGGGCGGCAGAATGAAAATATAGACGGCGTCCTGCACCTTCTTCTTGATCTGCAAGGCGCCCTGAACATCGATTTCCAGCAAGACGTCGATCCCCTGCTCCATCTTGTCCATCAGGGCTTTGCGCGGAGTGCCGTACCAGTTGCCGTAGACATGGGCATATTCCATGAACTCGTTTTTGGCCACCATGTCCTGAAAGATTTTCTCTTCGATGAAGAAATATTCCCGTCCGTGCTCTTCACCGGGGCGCGGTTGTCTGGTTGTATAGGAGACCGAATGCCAAATTCCCGGTACCGAGGCGGTAATTTGTTTGCAGAGTGTGGTCTTGCCCGTTCCGGACGGCGCGGAAATAATGAACAAAATTCCCCGTCGTTCAGGGACATAGGGACGCGGATCTGATGCGGTTGGCGCAGGACTGGTGCTCATGATGCTGGTCATTCCACGTTCTGAATCTGTTCTCTGATTCGCTCTAACTCTGCTTTCATTTGTACGACCGATGCCGTGATCGTCGCATCGTTGGCCTTGGAGCCGATGGTATTGACCTCTCGCCCCATCTCTTGCAGGAGAAAGTCCAACGTTTTGCCCACGGACTCTGAACTCTGAAGCGTATGGTCGAACTGTATCATATGTGCATCGAGTCTGACCAATTCTTCTGTGATGTCGCTGCGATCCGCAAAGAGGGCCAGCTCTTGATGCAATTTCGGGACATCCGGGATCTCAGACGACAGCAGCTTTTCAAGTCTGATTTTCATGCGGTCAAAAGCCTCTTGGGCCACTGACGGGGCTTTAACCGCCACTTGTGCCTTCAGTCCGCGCAAGGTCTCAAGGCGCGCGCGAATATCTATCGCGAGGAGGGCCCCCTCCTTCTTTCTCATCTTCACCAGGTCTTGAATCGCCTGGCCTACCAGTTTTTCTATGAGCGCGGCAAGCTTGGGGTCGTCGGCCGGCTGGTCGGAAATCGTAATGACATCCCGGAATCCTGCCAGGAGCCCGACATCGATCGTTCCTTTGAGCTTGAGCGTTTTCTGGAGATTCCGGAGGGCCTGATGGTACTGCTTCGCCAGATCAGCGTCAAGTTGCAGCGAGCGTGCCCCTCCCCGCCCGCCCTGCACGAGGACCGTGAGGTCGACGCGTCCGCGTCGGCAATGTTCCTGAATGGCTTTTTTGATGTGTTCTTCACGCGCGCTCATGGTCTTCGGCAGTCGCAGGCCGGTTTCCAAAAACCGGTGATTGACGGAGCGAATTTCTGCCGTCACCTGTCCGTCCTGCCAGGCCCCTTGTCGTCGTCCGAAACCGGTCATGCTGGTGATCATTGCGGGAGCTTTCCTTTCCAGTGGCACTCTGAATAGAGCGGGCATGCATTGCAGAGGGGTTTGCGCGCCAGGCAGATATAGCGTCCATGCAGGAGGAGGCGCTGGGAAATGGCGGTCCATTGAGCGTTGGGAAATTGATGCTGCAAATCCTGCTCGATTCGCTCGGGATTGTCCGAGGTGGTCAGGCCTAGTCGATTGGCGACTCGTTTGACATGCGTGTCGACGACGATCGACGGTTGTCCGAAGGCGGTCCCCAGGATCACGTTCGCGGTCTTGCGGCCGACCCCTGGGATGGTCGTCAATTCTTCCATGCGTTGCGGAACGGATCCGCCGAATCGTTCCGACACGGCTTTGCCGCATCCGATCAAGTGCTTGGCTTTATTTTTGTAGAACCCGGTCGATTTGATCAGGGCCTCAAGTTCGAGCGGAGGGGCCGTGGCGTAGTCTTGCGGTCGACGAAAACGCTTGAACAGCGCCGGGGTGACTTGGTTGACCCGCCGGTCGGTGCATTGGGCGGACAGGATGGTGGCGACGAGCAATTCCCACGGAGACTGGTGTGTCAGCTCCATCTCGGCTTTCGGCTGATGCTTCAACAGCAGGCGCGCAAGCGTAGCTGGCTTGGTTGTCATGGATGAATGGCGGCGCGAATGAGCGTTCATTGAAAGTGGCGCAATTCTGCCGCGGTTAATGGTGAGATGCAAGTGCAGGATCCGGGGCCGGCGGTGGAGGAAGGTCCGGTTCCTCGGTGCTGGTCATGGTGTGAACGCGTGTTGCGAGGTGATCAATCAACGGCCGCAATGTCGATGCGTCCAGGGCGCAGATGCCGATTGCGCCATAGCGTCGGCAGAGGGCTTCGGCTTGAGCGGCAGGCAGTCGATCGCACTTATTGAAGATCAGGACTTGCGGGATCTTATCGAGCTCCAATTCTTCAAGAATATCCAGGACGGCTTTCATCTGAACGTCGATGTCGGGCGCGCTCGCATCGACGACATGGAGGAGTAAATCGGCTTCGCGCAATTCCTCCAGCGTCGTCCGGAACGCCCCGATCAGTTCTTTGGGGAGATCGCGGATAAATCCGACCGTATCGGTGACGATGACTTCCCGATCCTGCGGGAAGCGCAGGCGACGGCTGGTGGTGTCCAATGTCTCAAAGAGGCGATTGTCCGCCGAGACATGGCTTTCCGTGAGGAGGTTCAGCAAGGTCGACTTGCCGGCGTTGGTGTAGCCGACGAAGGAGAGGACCGGCAGTTGCTGCCGGTCCCGGCGTGCGCGGCGTTGATTCTGGTGTTTGGAGAATTGTTCGATTTCGCGCTCCAAGTGGGTAATCCGATCACGAATCTTCCGGCGATCGGTTTCCAATTTCGTTTCTCCCGGGCCTCTGGTTCCGATGCCTCCGCCGAGGCGTGACAGCTGTGTGCCTTGTCCGGAGAGGCGCGGGAGCAGATAGCGTAATTGCGCCAGTTCCACCTGGACCTTGCCTTCACGGCTATGGGCCCGGCGCGCAAAAATGTCGAGAATCAACTGCGTCCGGTCGATGATTTTGATGTCTGTCATCTCGGCAATCGCCCGCGCCTGGGCCGGCGTGAGCGTTTGATCAAAGATGACCATATCCGCGCCCTTATGCAGGGTTTGTATCAGCACTTCTTTCAGTTTTCCGCTTCCCAGCAGGTATCGCTGGTGGCCGTCTCCAATGCGTTGCGCAATCGTATCAAACACGGTGACGCCGACAGAGGCTGCAAGGTCGGCGAGCTCGGCGAGCCGTTCTTCCTGCTCGGCACGTCCATGTGACGATGCGCTGACCAGGATGGCGGATTCGCTCCCGCTGGTCACGGCGTGATGCTTGAGCGCTTCCTGCAGGTCTACTTCGAGGTCTTTGATGAATCGGTCGAAGACGATGGGGCATTCCTGTAGCGGCGTCGGTTTGAGGACTTCGCAGAGTCGTCCGGTTTCATTCTGCGGCAGGAGATGCGCGAGATAGAGCGTGCCAGGCGTGCCGTTTTGTGATACCGAGAGAATGCCGATCAGGTCGAGGCGCAGGTAGCCGAGGTCGGTCAGGTCTTCCTGGCTCAAGGGCCTGTCTTGGAGTTGCGTTCGAATCAAGCGGAGCCCGCGCAGTGAACGGGGGCCTGCGCGAAATTTAGACAGTGTGGTGGGCGACAACACCATGTCGGTTCCCACGATGATTTCCTGCACGACACCGCGTCTGGTGAGAAGCAGCGAGATTGGACGCCGGTACTCAGCCGAGAGCGTCGAGAGCTCTGTCGCCAGCTCAAGGGACAGGACCTCATCGACCGCATTCCGTCGTCGATAGAGATGCTCGATCGCGGCAAGTTGGCTGGCACGAAGTCCGAGAGTTTTGCCTTGTATCGCAGGAATAGGCGGCCTCTTGGTCAGCGGGTGTGGACGGTTGTACGCCCGGCGTAAGTGCCCGGTCGCAGTGATGGCAGAATCTCGAGATCAGCGACGGGCCGGTGCCCGCGTAGGAGCAATTGTCTCCCGGCAGATGCAATCATGGCGGCGTTGTCGGTGCAGTAGGCCATCGGCGGCAACGCGAGCCTGATTCCCTCTTCCTGGGCTCTCGCGGTAAGCAGAGTACGAAGCCGTGAGTTGGCAGAGACCCCTCCGACCACGGCCAGAGCATCCACGCCGGACGACCGTACCGCCACGAAGGCCCGATCGACGAGGACGCGTACGATCGCTTCTTGGTAGCCCGCTGCCAGGTCGGCGGCCTGGGCGGTACGTGCCGCTGCGTCCATTCCTCGAAGCCGATAGAGCAACGACGTCTTTAGCCCGCTAAAGCTGAATTCCAAGCTGCTCTTTTGTAAGCGAGACAAGGGGAAGCGAATGGCTTTGGGGTTTCCTTGGCGCGCCAGGCGATCGATGGCCGGCCCACCAGGATAATCCAGGCCGAGCATCTGCGCGCCCTTATCAAACGCTTCACCGGCGGCATCGTCCCTTGTGCAGCCCAATAGTATGGTTCGACCCTCGGCTTCCCTCCTGAATAAATGGGTATGCCCACCGGATACGACAAGGACAATGCAGGGGAACGGGAATGTGGGATCTGCCAGCCAGGCAGAGGCGATATGACCTTCAAGATGATTCACGCCGATCAGCGGGAGCGATAAGCCATAGGCCAATCCTTTGGCATAATTGAGTCCGACCAGAAGCGCACCGGCGAGGCCGGGTCCTTGTGTGACGGCGATGGCACCGAGGTCAAGCCGGGAGAGATGGGCCTCGGCCAGCGCGGATTGGACAACTCGGTCAATGGTACTCAGATGAGCGCGTGCGGCCAGCTCAGGAACCACGCCGCCGAACTGGCGATGTACCGAGTCTTGTGACGACACGACGTTTGAGAGGACCGTTCCGTCGCGATTCAGGATAGCAGCCGACGTTTCATCGCAGGAGGATTCAATCCCCAGTATCGGGCATGGGGTCCAGGCGGTGATGTGTTCAGTTGCAGCGGATGGACTCGTCGTCATGACTCTGTAGAGTTACCACACTCTGTCGCTGAAAAGCATGCACCCCCTGCGGTCATTGACCGCAGGGGGTGCATGCTGAATCAATAGCGATCTGTAGTACGATCGCATCCCGATGGACGGGTTACACGCTGGCCATCGTCTCCTGCTCGATGAAGGTTGGGGCTCCGTCACGAAGCACCACCTTGATCTTGCGGCTGTCCTTGAAGCGGCCTCTGATGAGGTCGTCGGAGAGCGGATCGCCGATGGCGCGTTGAATGGTCCGGCGCATCGGGCGAGCCCCATACAACGGCTCATAGCCTTCCTTGATCAGCCATTGTTTCACTTCATCATCCAGCTCGATCTCGACACCCTTTTCCACAAGCCGTGCGTTCAGCTCACGGATCAGGATATCAAGAATGGTGTAGAGCTGTTCCTTCTCCAGTTGATGGAAGATCACGACTTCGTCGATCCGGTTCAGGAACTCAGGGCTGAAGGAGCGGCGTAATTCGCCCATCACTTCTTCCTTCTTTCTCCTCGCCTGTTCCCCTTCCGTGCTCTGGAAGCCGAGCGACACGCCTTTTTGGATCATCTTGGTGCCGATATTCGACGTCATGATGATCACGGTGTTCTTAAAATCTATCTTACGACCCAGACTGTCGGTCAGCACGCCGTCGTCTAAGACTTGAAGCAGCACATTGAAGACGTCCGGATGGGCCTTCTCGATTTCATCGAAGAGCACGACTGAATATGGACGGCGACGGACCTTCTCGGTCAGCTGTCCGCCCTCTTCATAGCCGACATAGCCCGGAGGGGCTCCAAAGAGTCGTGAGCTGGTGAACTTCTCTTGGTATTCGGACATATCAACGCGAATCAACGCATCTTCGCTGTTGAATAAGAACTCTGCGACGGTCCTGGCCAACTCGGTTTTGCCGACGCCGGTGGGTCCCATGAAAATGAAGGAGCCGATGGGCTTCTTCGCATCCTTCAGGCCGGCCCGTGAGCGGCGGATGGCGCGCGACACGGCCGAGATCGCTTCGTTTTGACCGATGACCCGCTTGTGGAGGAATTCCTCCATGTGCAGCAACTTGTTCGACTCTTCTTCTTCCAATTTAAAGAGCGGGATGCCGGTCATCTTCGAGACGACGTAGGCCACGTCTTCCTTACTGATGGTCGGCTTGTTCTTCTCCTGACTCTTCTTCCATTCGCGCTTCGATTCATCCAGCAGTTTGCGCAACCGCTCTTCTTCTTCACGGTGGCGCACGGCTTCTTCGAAGTTTTGCATTGAGATCGCGAGTTCTTTATCCCGCGAGACTTTCTTGAGTTCCTGCTCCATTGCTTTCAACTCAGACGGTAAAGCATAGGTCTGGAGTTTTGCGCGCGAGCCGGTTTCGTCGATCAAATCGATCGCTTTATCCGGGAGGAACCGATCGGTAATGTACCGGTCGGAGAGTTTTACTGCTTCGACGATGGCATCTTCTGAAATCTCGACGCCATGGTGTTCTTCATAGCGATCCCGGAGTCCCTGGATAATGAGCACCGCTTCGTCCATGCTCGGGGGCTGGACGTGAATCGGCTGGAACCGTCGCTTGAGGGCGCCGTCCTTTTCAATGTGCTTGCGGTATTCGTCCAACGTGGTGGCGCCGATGCACTGAATTTCCCCGCGCGACAGCGCAGGCTTCAGCATGTTGGAGGCATCGATCGATCCCTCGGCCGCGCCGGCTCCGACGAGCGTGTGCAACTCATCGATGAAGATGATGATATTACCGGCCTGCACGATTTCCTTCATCACGACCTTGAGCCGCTCTTCAAACTGGCCGCGGTATTTGGTGCCGGCGACCAGCGAACCGAGGTCGAGTGCGATGACTCGGCGCGACAAAAGATTATCCGGCACTTCAGACTGTATGATTCGTTGAGCCAATCCTTCGACGATGGCAGTCTTGCCGACTCCCGACTCTCCGATAAGGACCGGATTATTCTTGGTCCGACGGCTGAGAATCTGAAGGACGCGTTCGATTTCATCGGCGCGACCGATGACCGGATCTAACAGACCTTCTTGGGCCATCTGGGTCAGATCCCGTCCGAATTCATCGAGCGCCGGCGTGTTGCTCTTCCGGTCTCGCTCCCGCGGAGCGGACTTTCTCAGGAAGGTGACGGTCAACTGTCTGGCCGTCAGGAGATTGGCTCCGAGGCTACGGAGAATCTTTCCGCCGATCCCTTCTTCCTCCCGCAACAGGCCGAGCAGGAGATGCTCGCTGCCGATATGGTTATGGCCCAGCAGCCTGGCCTCTTCCACACCGTATTCAATAACCTTCTTGACGCGAGGGCTAAAGGGAATTTCCCCAAACGTCATCGTGGTCCCGCCGCCGGGCAAGTTCCGCTCAATTTCGAGCCGGATCTGTTCGGTCGAGAGACCCATTTTTTTCAGGATCATCAGGGCGATACCGTCGGATTCACGGAGAATCGCGAGAACCAAGTGCTCCGTCCCGAGATAATCGTTCTGGTGCCGCTCGGCCTCTTCCCGTGCCAGGATGATGATCTTCCGACCCTTGTCCGTGAATCGTTCGAACATCCTGCCTCCTTCTGGTCTGGTATAGACTCGTAGTGGTTCCGGTCGCGCGAACCTATGGAAAATCTTGGCCTAATTCTAACTACCGGCTTTTCGAGTGTCAAGGTTGCACGTAAATCCCACAACGATGAAAGTCAATCACACATAAACGGTTATGTGTCAGGTGCTCGACTCTGGCTCATCATGTGCGTGGCATCGTTTCGTTGACAGCCTGAGAACCGTCCCGATACAATCCCGCACCTTTCGCCACTCCACAATAAAGGCACGCCGGCATCGATATGCAACGTAAGAGCATTGGCATTCTCACGAAGCCGAAATTTCCAGAGGTCAAGGAAACGCTGCAGAGCGTTGTCTCCTGGCTGCGGGCGAAGAACATCGTTGCGCTATTAGATACGACGTCCGCTGCATTGCTTGGCGAGACCGGGGGAATTCAGAAAACGCAGCTGGCCAATCAAGCCGATGTGTTGTTGGTATTAGGTGGTGACGGGACGATGTTGAATGCGGCGCGGCTCGCCGGCGAACGGGGCATTCCCATTCTCGGGGTCAACATGGGCGGGTTGGGGTTTCTTACCGAAGTCCGTCTGGAGAATCTCTATCCCTCGCTTGATCGAGTCTTTGCCAACGACTTCGTGTTGGATGAGCGGCTGATGCTCAAGACCCATGTGCACCGGCATGGGGAAACCGTGACGCAAGGGGCCGTTCTCAATGATGTCGTGATCAGCAAGGGCACCCTGGCGAGGATGATTGAACTGAAAATTGCCATTCAGGGCGAGTTCGTGACAAATCTGCGTGGCGATGGATTGATCGTTAGCACCCCGACGGGATCGACGGCCTACTCTCTTTCGGCCGGCGGTCCGATCCTGGCTCCGGCAGTGCAGTCGTTGGTGTTGACCCCGATCTGTCCCCACACGCTCACCCATCGGCCGTTGATCGTCCCGGCTGGAGCGGAAATCGAAGTGACGCTGACCAGTAAGGATGACGGAGCGATGGCCACCATGGATGGCCAGGTGGGTGTGGCTATTTCGCAAGGCGATACGATTGAGATCAAAGTCTCGGAACATCGCACGAGGCTGATCCGGTTTCCAGAGACGCGATATTATGAAGTGTTGCGGGAGAAGCTGAAGTGGGGAGACGGCTGAACCGTCCCCCCTGGTTCGGCTAGCGCGAGTGCCGCTCGATCAAGTTGAGCATTTCTTGGTTGGTGGCGTATTTGAATTCCCCGATGCAGTCCGTCGCGCCGCTATGGGCTTTCTCCGCGGTATCGAGCGCTTTGAGTCCTGCAAGATCCACCGGTCGGCTTTTTCGTTCCTTCAACAAGCCAGTGAGTTTGTCTGTGACGGCTTTTGCTGAGGCCGGCTGGCCTGGATTCTTTGTGTCCAGATAGCGAGTCACCACTTCCGCGCACCACTCCCCGTCCCGCTTGGCGACACCAACGAGCCCTTCGCTGGCTTTACGCGCCCATCCTGTGAGGAATACCCCATCCACGGCTTTCCCGGTCGCCTCGTCATAGGCCTGGAAAAGCGCATCGTCTGGATCGTTGTTGGTCTTGTTGGGGTTGGTGACAAACAGTCCGTTCTTATAGGGGAGCCCCACTGTCTCGTCCACCCTGTCGCCGACGGCAAAGACGACGGCATCGCAGGGGAACTCGTAATACTGCTTGAGTCCGACGGCGGCCGTGTCGGTGCCTTTAGGCTCCAGCTTATTGTCTTCCATCTCCAAGCCGCGCACCCGATTGTTGCCATCGACCAGAATGCGCTTCGGCGATGCCAAAAACTTGAACCCCATTTTCGTGGGGCTGACGGCCGGTTCGCACTTAGTGAATTCGTCCGTCAGACCTTTCAGGACTTCGTCGGCATTCTGGGCGACGGCGGCGAGACGGTCCTTGATGCGCGCCACTTCTGTGGTGATCCCTTCGACATCCATATTCGCGCAGACTGACCGGATTTCTTTCGGGTTGTATTTTCGTTCCAGGGGGCCGCGTCGCACGATGGCCGTGACGCGTTCTACCTTCTTATAGCGAATCAGCCAATGGGCAATATCGACCATGACGTCGCCGGCTCCGATCACGGCCACATGCTTTCCGACATCAAACGGCCGATCGCCGAATCCAGGCAAGCGGTTGAAGTGGTAGACCACATCCTTGGCATGGAATACGCCCTGGGCCGAATCTCCCTCTACGCCGATGGCCTTGGTGCCTTGTGCGCCGATCGCAAAGACAACTGCGCCGGCGCCGAGAGCGCGAACGTCCTCCACAGTCAGGTCTTTCCCTTTTCCGATGGACACGTTGCCGAAGTAGTGCACGTTCGGCTGCTCCAGCATTTCCCAATATTGCTTTTTCAGGCCGCCGCGCAATTTCAGCTTGGCCGGAAATATTCCGTATTCTGCCAACCCGCCGAACTTGATGTCGCGGTTGAGTATGATGACGTCATGGCCGGCCTTCGCCAGCATATTTGAAGCGGCCATTCCGGCTGGTCCGGCTCCGGCGACAATGATCACATGCTTGCCCTGTGCGCTCATGCGGTATTCCCTAGAAAAGTGAATAGAAAGTGACTAGAACCCCAACAGTTTCGCGGACATTAGCATAGAGACTTTTGGGGTGTCAAAGTTTTGGAGTATTTCCTCTTTCGGACCGTCCCGCGGGACAGCCACTCCAGGAGATGTGCGCTATTTGCTCCATCGAATGGCGCGTACGACGTTCGAGAAATCATCGGACCAGAGACCGACCGATGAGGATTGCTGCAGTGGTGTCCACCGTGGATCCTTGCCCAGGGCGCCGAAGGCTTCTTTCTCTTTTGCCATGACCACGATATCCGCCGCATATTGCAGGATCGTGTCATCCGATGTGCCGAACTGTTTCAATCCAAATAAATGAAGGACGTGTCCGAGATTCCCCAATACCGGTTCGAGCGCCAGATACCGATTGGAGATGTGAATGACCAATAAACCGTTGGGAGCCAATTTCCGCAGATACATCTCCATCGCTTCGCGGGTGAGAAGATGAACCGGGATCGCATCCGAGGTAAATGCGTCCAGGATGACCATGTCGTAGGCGCCGTCCGGAGCTTCCAGCATTTTCAGCCGGGCGTCACCCACAACGACCCGCAGATCGACTCCGCGGCGCAGGGCGTCGTCGTAATACGTAAACAGCTTGGGGGTTTTTGCGATCTCCACCACAGCCGGATCGATTTCGTAAAAAGTCAGCGACTGCCCTTGCTCGGCGTAATTGGCCAAGGCCGCAATACCGAGCCCTGTCACGGCAATGCGCTTTTTTGATTTGGGCCCGCTGAACGCGGCAAATACTTGTCCGTAAGGTCCGGCGGGATGGAAGTAGCTTACGGAATCTCGTCGGAACTCCGGCTGTGTCCGCTGCATACCGTGGTTGATGGTGCCGTGCTTCAGCCGATGCACATCTCCATCCGCTTTGACCGTGAGCACGCCGAAGAATGAGCGTGTTCGGTACAGGACTGGATCATCGAACGCGGTACTGACGATGTTGGCGGTAATGAGCACCGCGCCGAGCGCCAATCCCAAGTGAAGCGGTTTCCGGATACAGGCATAACACAGCAGCAACGGAATACCGGCGAGGGCGGCATCCAGGATGAGCGGCGGTTGAGCCAGCGAATAGCTGAGGACCGTACAGAGCGCGGTGATCAGTACCGCTCCAGCCATCCACGGCATGTCTCCCGCATCCCGCACGCGTGCGCCCCACCGGGAAGAGATCCAGTGCGACAGCCACATCGGATCGGCGTCTTCTAAACGTGGCAGCACACAGGCGGCGAGCACGAGGATGATGTCGTATTCATAAATGTCGCTGAACACAACCGGCGCAATCAGGGCATTGAAGAGGCCTCCGAGCGCCCCGCCAATGGACATGAGTAAATAGAAGATCGTCAGGCGGTCTGTCGCGGGCCTCGTTCTGGCTAGTTCGCCATGACAGACCATCGCCACCAAGCTCAACCCCACAAGAGGGAGCAGGAATTGAACGAGATATGGAAGCGATGGGGCAAAGGGTATGGCGTTGAATAGCAGGAGCAGCAGTACCACCGGTGAGGTCATGACCATGGCTCGGTGATTGGCCGGAGACCATTTCGCGAACACGAGAATAAAACTCAACAGATACAGCGCGAGGGGGACGACCCACAGCAGTGGAATGGCTGCGACATTGAGCGTGAGGTGGGTCGTGGCTCCCAGTAGAAGGCTCGATGGAATGAAGGCCAGGAGGATCCAGCGTAAGCGAATGAGCATGGGAAGGGGCGAAAGATGCGCATCTGTCTGAGCCGTCGATTTGGAGGTCGATGCCGCGGCTCCGTTCACGGGTTCGCGCCTGAGGAGCCATGCGCATGTTCCAAGAAGAGCGACAAGGACTCCGTACCCGATGCTCCAGAGCATCGTCTGCGACAATCCTTGGGTGCCTCTGAGGGGAACCCAGGGTTCAATCGCGAACGGATAGCCCAGTAACGCCACCATGCTGCCCGCATTACTTGCGGCATACAAGAAATAGGGATCTCGAGCAGACGGATGAGGGGTCCAAGAAAACCACTTCTGTAAGAGCGGGGCCGTTGTGGAGAGCATGAAGAAGGGAAGGCCGATCGATACGGTCAAGAGAAGGAGCACCCAGAGCACAGGGTTGGTCTGGTCGGGAAACGTCCATGCGGCTGGGATGCCGATGGGCAGGAGGAACAGCGGAACAGCCAGTAAGAGCAGATGGACGAAAACCTGGCGACGTGGCGCTACCCATGAATTCAGGAGATGGACATACCCGTACCCCGCCAAGAGCGAGGTTTGAAAGAACAACATGCAGGCATTCCAGACCGCCGGGGTCCCCCCCAACATCGGGAGGATCATCTTTGCCATCATGGGCTGGACGAGAAACAGTAAGAAGGCGCTCAGGAAGATCGTCGCCGACCAGACTATGGCCAAGTCATGCTCCGTTGCGTCGTCACAATCGTTCCCCGATTCTCAGTTGGCGATTCTCGCGTGGATGCCCCTGCACCGACAGGATGGTTGTCCGTCCGCCCTCATCCCCCCGCACTCCCTACGGGGCCGCCAGGCATGGTCATGCGCCAGGGATCGAGCAATTCGGTGAGGCGTTTGTCGGAGAGCACTTTCTGCTCCTTCGCGACTTCGCGTACGGTCTTGCCGGACTTATAGGCATCTTTGGCCAGCTTGGCGGCCGCCTCGTACCCGATTTCAGGCGCGAGCGCCGTACACATCGCCAGGCTTTCCTCGATCAGACTTTTGCAGCGCTCTTCATTGGCTTTGATGCCGTCGATACATTTGACGGCAAAGTTATTGGAGACGGATGCGAGCAGCTCAATCGATTGCAGGAGGTTGTAGGCCATGACCGGCAGCATGACGATCAATTCAAAGTTGGCCGCCTGTCCGCCGATTGTCACGGTGACATCGTTGCCGATGACCTGGGCGCAGACCATCGTTACGGATTCGGCGATCACAGGATTCACTTTCCCCGGCATGATCGACGAGCCCGGTTGTGTTTCCGGCAGATTGATTTCTCCCAACCCGCAGCGCGGGCCTGAGCCGAGCCAGCGCACATCATTGGCGATCTTCATGAGGCTCACGGCAATTGTCCGCAACTCCCCGCTGGCTTCAACCAAGGAATCCTGAGCCGACTGGGCCTCGAAATGATTCTTGGCTTCTTTGAAGGTGCAGCCGGTTTCTTTGGAAATTATCTTCATCACTTTTGATGAAAATTTTGGATGACAGTTTAGTCCGGTACCGACCGCAGTGCCGCCGAGGGCTACTTCACTTAACGCCTCCTGTGCGCGCTTCACCCGCTGGATGCCGAGCTCGATCTGGCGCGCATAACCGCCGAACTCCTGACCCAGCCGCACGGGCGTGGCATCCTGTAAATGAGTGCGGCCGATTTTGACGATCTTGTCGAACTCTTTGGCCTTCCTGTTGAGGGCTTTCTGTAAACGGGTCAGAGCCGGAATGAGTTGTTGCTGCATCAGCTCCCCGGCGGCGATGTGAATCGCCGTGGGAATCACGTCGTTGCTGGATTGCCCCAAATTGACGTGATCGTTCGGGTGGACCAGTTTGCTCCCGCGCGCGCCGCCGAGGAGTTCGGTGGCCCGGTTCGAAATGACTTCGTTGGTATTCATGTTGGTGGAGGTGCCGGATCCGGTTTGGAAAATGTCGACCGGAAATTCGGCGTCGAGCTTCCCCTCGACCACTTCGGTGGCAGCCATCTTGATCGCGTCAGCGGGTTTCTTGTCCAGGAGACCCAGCGATTGATTCACGCTGGCAGCGGCGCGTTTGATCAGCCCCATGGCCCGGATCACGGACCGCGGCATGCGGAGGGAGCTGATCGGAAAATTCTCGATGGCGCGCGCGGTTTGCACGCCGTAGTAGGCATCCGAGGGGACGGCCAATTCGCCCATCGTGTCGCGTTCAATGCGGGTGTTTGCGGGCTGTGTTCCTGATGACTTTTTCATGCGCGTATCTCCTCGCTAGGCAATCGTGTGGGTAAGGGAGCGCGCATCTTAAACGGTTGCGGCTAAGAAGCTCAAGAGTATGAGGGAAAGGGAATGAGGCCGGCTGGTGGCAAAAGAAAGGCCCGCCTGGGCGGGCCTTTCATCTCGGTGCGGATACCAGGAAGGGTTATGCGACTTTCACTTCAATGGCCCGCGGCTTAGCCTTTTCCGATTTCGGGATATGCAGATTCAACACCCCGTCTTTGAATTCGGCTTTTACCCCGCTCTCGTTCACTTGGTCGGGCAGCGAGAAGCTCCGGACGAATGTCCCATAGGAGCGTTCGATCCGGTGATACTTCGTGGTCTTCTCATCTTTCTCCTGACGGCGTTGCCCTTGAATAGTCAGGACCCCTTCTTCCAGCGTGACTTTCACGTCGTCTTTCTTCACCTCAGGCAGCTCTGCCTGGATCACGTATTCCCCGGCGGTTTCGCTGATATCGACGGTCGGCATCCAGTCCGCCACGGTCAACGCTTCCTTCCCGTTGGCTTTGGTTGCAGGACGGGCCACCATCCGATTGAGCCGATCTGACATCTCCTCGAGTTCGCGAAACGGATCCCAACGCATCAATGCTGTCATGGCATACCTCCATACGGATTATGTGTTGTGTTCGTCATGCCTGACGCCGGCGCCGCGTCTGTTTTGCTTACAGCCACATAGATAATCGCGATGTGCAGGGAGTCAAGGGGGGACGCGCAAAGAGGCTCGCTTAGCGTTGGGTCAAGGGGGTATAGGGGCGATTGTGTTCCCCCGAGTAAATCTGGTCCGGGCGGAAGAGCTTATTCTCCCGCAGCTGTTCCAGCCAGTGGGCCAGCCACCCTGACACGCGGGCCATGGCAAAGAGGGGCGTGAACAGATCCGTGTCGATGCTCATCTGGTCGTAGAGAATGCCGGAATAGAAATCGACATTGGGGTAAATGCCTTTCCCCTGCAGGACCTCTCCCGCCGTTCGTTCGACCTCCCGTGCCACGGCATAGAGGGGCGACGGCCCGCCTTCTTTAAAGAGCCGCTCGCAGAGTCCTTGAAGAATCGTGGCGCGAGGATCTTTTACTTTATAGACACGATGGCCGAATCCCATGAGCTTTTGCTTGCCCGCCAGCTTCTGCTTCACGTAGGCCTGCGCGCCTTCGGGGCTGCCGATCTCGCGGAGCATGTGGATCACTTCTTCGTTCGCTCCGCCATGGAGCGGGCCCTTCAGGGCGCCGATCGAGGAGGCAACGACGGTATAAGGATCGGCGAGCGTCGAGGCCGTGACGAGCCCTGTAAAGGTCGACGCGTTCATCGTATGTTCGGCGTGGAGGATGAGACAGTCATCAAAGATGTCTTTCCAGAGCGGATGCGGCGCGCGGTCCGTCAGCATGTAGAGAAAGTTTTCAGAGAACTCGAGTGTGTCTTGTGGGGGGATCGGGTCGTTGCCGTGCCGGAGTCTGGCCCAGGCTGCAACGATCGTCGGAAGTTTGGCGATGAGCCGGACTGCCGACCAATAGTTGTTTTCCGCGTCTTTGACCTGCCGGCCTGGATAGAACATGCCGAGCGCGGCGACCGCCGCTTGCAGCGCATCCATCGGATGTCCGGTTTCAGGCAGGCACTTCAAGAGGTCGTTGATGCGAAACTTGATGCGACGGTGATGGGTGATGTCGCTGGTCCAGCGAGCCAGTTCTGTTTGCGTCGGCAGACGGCCGAAGAGAAGCAGATACGAAGTTTCGAGGAACGATGACTGGGAACAGAGTGTTTCGATTCTGATGCCGCGGTATTCGAGTATTCCCCTTTGGCCGTCTACGTCGCTGACGGAGGAGGTCGCAGCCGGTACGCCATCCAGGCCGGGCATGAAATCGTGCGGCATAGTCGATCTCCCTGTTGAACCCGATCCCTCACCTCAGATTATCGTATCATGACCGGGCTGTCCGAGGGTGGCCATTCTTGAATTGGGAAATGCCGATGGGCATACTGTCGTTGAGTTGTGTGTTGCGCAGGAAGAATGAGGTGCGGTTGTGTTTCGCGTGATGTTGATTTTGGGTTTATTGGTCCTGGTGCCTGCGGCGATTGTGTTTTGGCGCATGCGGGATCGTGCGGTTGTGGCTCCCCCACCGCCGTCGGGTCCGCAGAAGGTGATTGGTGCCAGCACTCTGAATCATGGCGATCCGCGTCAAGAAAATGAGGTGATCGGCGCCAGCATTCTGCATCCTATCGATCCCCGTCCGGGGAAAGGGGTGGATCTATCGCCCAACCGGTCGGAATAGGAGGCCTTGCATGACACGGACTTTGGTCATCGCAGCGGTGGTGCTCATGGGAGTGACCGTGACGGGCGTTGGGAGCGTGCAGGCTCAGGAGGATCAGCTGGCCTATGCGGTGGTGAGCGAAGCGCCCAGAGACAAGTCGAGAATCTCGGCAAAGATTGCGATTGAAGGGACCGTCACCGATACCAAACTGCTGGCCTCAGAGGCCATCGTCGGCAATCTGATTTGGAAGAAGCTTGAAATCTGTCATGCGATGCGACTTGAAGGTCAGCGGTCCGGCGAAGGCTTTCGAGTGACCTCGGTTCGGGTGGTCGACGGGAGTATGTTGCCAATGGTCCTGCAGGGGTTTGCCGGCGACTGCCTGCTCAAAAAGGCGTTGGAAATCGCCCCATTGGTCGATTAGCGGCGAGGTTAGGTTCGGCAGCCCAGGCACTCGGTGGGTTCGGTTTCAGCATCCCGTTCGGCGATGGTCAGCGGGAAGAGAATGCCGCATTGGGCACAGGGGCGAATTTCAAAGTAAGCCACACCCTTGTCGTCGATTTCCGTCGGCAGGAGAAGTTCCAGCGGATCGTAGCCGATGACGGCGCCATCCGGGAATTTGACCAGGGCGATCCGGTCATTGAAGACCTCGAAGGTGGCTTCCTGGCCTTTTCTGTCCAGCAGGTGGCCTAAGACGAAAACCGGCTGACCCTTGCGCTTGGTGCGGAGCTCACGAAGTGTGTGCACCGTGCTCGCGGTGCAGGAGAATTGACCAGAAGAACTTGTTCCGACGAGTGGCATAGTACGGATAGTATGGCTTGGTGCAGTGAGCGTGTAACAATCTTGAATGATCTACCATAGCAGAAAAAATGGCGTCAAGGCAGGTTTCTTCATAAGGAGTAAAAATGGCCGACATCACGATTTATCATAAGCCGACATGTACCACGTGCCGACAAGCAGTCCAGCTGTTGAAAGACAGCGGGACCCCGTTCACGGCGGTGAATTACTATGAGCAGACGTTTACGAAAGATCAGTTGAAGAAGGTTTTGCAAAAGGCCGGGCTTTCTCCGAAGGACGTGCTCAGGACGAAAGAGGATATCTACAAGGAACTGGGCCTGGCTAAGAAGGAACTGTCAGAGGAGGCGCTACTGGATTTGATGGTGAAGCATCCGGATTTGATTCAGCGTCCGCTTGTGGTCAAGGATGACAAGGCGCTGTTGGCCAGACCGGCGGAGACGGTGAAAACGCTCCTGTGAGAGTCAGGGCTCGAATTCACTATAGGCAACGATGCGGCCGGTCTGGCTTGGAGCGGTGTGAGCCGAATTCATCTGAATGGTTCCGCGTCTGAGCATGTTGCCCCCCTCCCCTTTCGCCTCGTAGAGCGCCCGATAGGCGGCTTTTGTTACCACGGTGGATGACAGGTGCGGGGCGCTCGGTTCTGCGACTCCAATGCTCAGGGTGATGGGAAGGTCGATGTCTTTCGATCCGGGTGTGGATGAGCGGCTCCCCTCCCGGACACGCGTCTGGTTGCGAAGTCGCAGCGTCGTCTCTGCAACGGCTTTGCGAATCTGTTCAAGCGTGGCGAGCGTGTCTATTGCCGTTCTGGAGTAGAACAGCAGGGTAAACTCGTCGCCGGTAAGCCGGAAGACTTTTCCCCTCTCTGCCGTCGCCATGATCTTCGGGGCCACCAGGCGCAGCACTTGTTCCGAGACGGTCTTCCCGTACTGGTTCCTATACTGTGTGAGTTGATCCACTCCCACGATCGCCACCACATATTTCTTTCCCAGCCGTGCGAGAGTTTCGTCGTAGGCCAGGCGGCCGAGTGCACCGGTCAATTCATCGCGATACGTGCGTTGATGCGAGGCTTGCACGAGCGCCAGAAAGAGTGTGAGGCCGGCAGCAGAAATGAAGTTCGTCTGATTCCACCCATATTGGATGCTGTGAACGGCGAGGAAGGTTGTCAGGAGCGCCCAGGCTGCTCCGCCATCGAGCGGGTCATGATAGAGGATGAATTTCACGGCCAGCAATAGGAAGGCACAGCCGAATGCCAACAGCGCCGGTTGTGATAGCGATGTCCAATCGGAGGTCTCAAGAGGGACCAGAGCGAGCTGGAACGGAGCGGCGAGATGCGCCTGTTCGGGTAGCGAGAGCCACAGGGCAAGAAAGGGTTGACTGACGATCAGGAGAAGGCTCACGAAACTTCTCCAATTCGAGACGCCGTCTTCTTTGACGAGCGAAAGTGTAAGGAGACTCATCGGTGCCAGGAATGTCGCGATCGCGAACAGCACCGGGCCCTGCGCGCCAGGATAGGGGTCGGTTGGAGAAAACAGCAGCGTCCCGCGGTCGAGACAGACCAGTACCAGGAGAGAGAGAATCAAGCGGCTACTAGAGAGATACCAGCCGAAGACGATGCCGAATCCCAGCACGATGACGGGAAATGCAGAGATCGGTCCCTGGGCCCATGCCGGGAGGCCGTGCGGCCGAAGAAAGCCGATGGCTAAGAGCAGAACGAGTCCTCCAGGAGCGAGCCATTGCCAGGACCGTGTGAACGTTGAGGTCGCCATTCGGGTGTTCTCACAGCATGAACCCGAACAGGAGTGAGCGAGAATCGTACCAGCGGAGGCCGATGTATGGGTGAGGCACCCTGAAAAATGTTCGTACTTCTGAGGTTTTAGGAGTGCGAGAATTGGTGGGACGCCGTCATCCTCCTTTTCAGCTGGGGATAGCCATCAGGCTGTTCTGAATTGGACGCCGCGGCAGGTCTGAGGCGTTCAGTCTACGACCAGGTGAGCCTCCCCGAGGTTGCATCGATTTTCACGGCGACCTCCCCGTTCAACACTTGGAGTAACAGATTTCCGAGCAGGGTTCTCCGCCAGCCTCGCAACAGAGGAAGATCAGGCGTGGTGCCCTGAGCCCGCGCGTCAACCAGTGCCTGGATATCGGCAGTCGTCGCAAGCAAGGTAGGTGCGATTTCCTGATCGGCGGATTGAGCCTTCATCACGGCTTGAAGTAACTCCACCAATCCGGTCGATTCCGGTTCAGGCTTGCGGTCCTTGGGCACCTCCGGCCAGGCGGAAGGAGGAAGCGCGTTGGCGGCGTGAATCGTTTTGAGGATCGTCTCGCCGTGCCGGTCTGCTTCCGACCCATGGAGGCCGCGTACGGCGCGCAATTCATCGACCGATCGTGGCGGATGGCGGGCGAGCTGCAGGAGGACTTCGTCTCGCATGACGCGGCCGCGGGGCACATTGCGGCGTTTGGCTTCGCTTTCTCGCCAGGCGGCCAGTTCTCGCAAGACGGCGGCAGACTTCGGCTTCAAGCTATCCCAACCGCGGATACGCTGGTAACGCTCTTGCGGTTCGCGGCGTGTATCGCCGACGACCGTTTCCAGTCTGGAAAATTCTTCGTTCGCCCATTCGCTTCGCCCGAGTTTGTCGAGGCGCGTGCGCAGATGGTCGTGAATGGCCAGCAGGAATTCGACATCCTCCAGGGCGTAGGCCAGTTGATCGGGCGACAGCGGCCGCGCACTCCAATTGGTGAAGGTGTGGGCCTTCGCGAGTTTTCTCCCGTGGACGCGCAAGACCAGATTGGCATAGGCGACTTGCGCGCCGTACCCCACCATGGCGGCGGCGATTTGAGTGTCGAAAAACGGCTTGGGAATCGTGCCTGCGTGGGTGGCAAAGAGATCGAGGTCCTGCCGGCCGGCATGGACGATTTTCTCCACGTCCGGATTGCGGACAATGTCCCAGAACGGTTGCAGGGCCGATGATTGCTGGATCGCCGGAAAATCGATGATGGCGGAGTGGCTTTCAGTGGCCACCTGAATCAGTTCAAGGCGCGGGACAAAACTTTCTTCTCCCACAAATTCCGTGTCGAGGGCCAGGCGCGAGGCGGTGGCGAGGTGATCGCACAAACGTTCAAGCCCGTCTGCGGTCGTAATATATTGTTGTGAGTCCACGTAGATGTTCTCTCCTACTCGGTCGGACGATAGGGGTGATCGGCTTGGGGCATCGGTTCGACGTTGCTCAAGCTCAGATATTCCTTCAGGAACTGATAGGCCTCCAGCATTCGGCGTAATGCCGGCTCGGAACTTCGATCGCCGTGGTTCGAATCGGGATGGAGCTGCTTCGCTTTCTGTCTGAATGCGGCGGTGACATCCGCGAGGGAACTGCCGAACTCGACGCCCATGATCGCATAGGCGTCCATCGCGTTGTTGACGCCGGTGCCGCCTTGGGAAAGATCCCCGCTCCCGCTGGCGGCTTTCAGCATGTCGGCGAGGCTGACCTTCTTCCGCCGTCGCCGCGGCCGTTCCCGAATTTCACTGTCGAACTCATCCCAGCGATCTTCGACAAACTCCAGTCGCGATTCCAGGCGCATAGCGCCGGAGAGATCGCGGACGACCCCCAGCTCGTCGTCGATCTCAATCAGAGACCGAATGACTTCCTCCAACCCCTGTTCGACCCGGAAGAAGCTATCGACGCGCGATTCCATCATGGTATCGACGGCGAGTTCGAGGCTGGCTTCGGTCTTGAGACGCAGCGAATCGATCCGCTGGCGCATCCCCCGCTGAAACTTGATGAATTTGCTTTGTGTAAAGGGCATGGTCGGCCGGTCTACCGGCCGCGGCATTGTAGCACAGTGTGATTCCCGGCCAGTAGAGGGTTCTTCCGGCTCGCGACCGTGTCTCTGTGCGCTGAGGAGGAAGAAGCGAGAGTACGGCCTATGTGGCGTAGGAGTCAATCGTTCCTTGGGCTCGTCTGCGCGCTACGCCGCTGTCGCGGGCGGCGGCTGCCGCAGCCCGGGCGACCTGGGGAACGACGGTTTTATCGAAGAGGCTGGGAATGATGTAGTCCTCGCTGAGCGCGCTTTTAGGAATCACGTCGGCAATGGCCTTGGCAGCGGCCAGTTTCATGGCCTCATTGATCTGGCTGGCTTGAACGTCGAGTGCCCCGCGGAAGAGGCCGGGAAAGGCCAGCGCGTTATTGATCTGATTGGGGAAATCGGATCGCCCGGTGGCAAAGATACGACAATGGGAGGCGGCGAGTTCCGGCGATACTTCCGGATCCGGGTTCGCCATAGCAAAGACGATACGATCAGGAGCCATCAGCTCAAGGTCTTCGGCGGTCAGAATATTGCCGACCGAGAGTCCGATAAAGACGTCGGTGCCTCTCAGCGCATCGCGCAACGTTCCAGTCGGTGCTTCACGGGTCAGGCAGGTCGCCAGGTCGGTCCGACAGGCACGGAGTTCATCCGGGTTGCCGGACAGGATAATGCCTTCTTTATCGCACCCCAGCAGGTGTGAGACGCCGGCCGCCAGCAACATCCGGCAGCAGGCCGTGCCGGCGGCGCCCAGGCCGTTGACGACGACGCGGATCTCTTCGATCCGTTTTCCTGTGACGAGCAGCGCGTTGGTCAGGGCGGCGAGAATCACGACCGCCGTGCCGTGCTGATCGTCGTGCATCACCGGGATATCGAGCGACGCCTTCAAGCGGCGCTCGATATCAAAGCAGCGGGGCGCACCGATGTCTTCCAGATTGATCGCACCGAATCCCGGCGCAATGCCTTGGACGATGCGGACGATCTCGTCGGGATCCTGCGTATTCAGGCACAATGGCCAGGCGTCGATCCCGGCGAGTTCCTTGAACAACATCACCTTGCCTTCCATCACAGGCAGGGCCGCTTCAGGGCCGAGGTTGCCGAGGCCCAACACGGCGGACCCATCCGTCACGACCGCGACGCTATTACTTTTGCTCGTGAACGCATAGACCTTGGCTTTATCCCGTGCAATGGCCTGGGAGACTCGCCCGACCCCCGGGGTGTAGACCATCGAGAGGACGTTTCTGGTGTTGATGGGGAGTTTGCCTTGGACGCGAATCTTGCCGCCGAGATGGAGGAGAAATATCCGGTCGGAGGCCGACAGCACGGTTACATCAGGCAGAGCGCTCAGCCGGGCCAACACCTTTTCGCCATGGGCTTCATTGTGCACGTCGAAGGTGACATCCCGGACCATCCTGGATTTGGTGGCTGAGACAATATCCACTGCGCCGAGATTGGCTCCTTCGTCGGCCAGCAAGGCGGCCACGCGGGCGAAAATGCCGGGTGTATTGGCCAGTTCCAGTCTGACGGTGAGCCGATAGTTGGAATAGGGGCCGATTTCAGCCATCAAGACACCTCCGTGAAATCTCACTGGATAGCCTATCACATCTATTGATGGACCTCGGAGGGCAAGGCTCATGCGGCCGGCAGTGGACCAGGGGTGACGCGCTCATATTTTTGACCGAAGGAGTTGACTTTCTCCATATCTTTGGAATACCGTGCACGAAATTTGCCTGATCGTGACAGGCACTCATTCCAAACTTTCCAACCTTTCAGGGGGTGAACAGTTATGAAGAGCATGTTGATGGCAATCATGGCAGTCGCAATTGCAGTGACGTTCAGCGCGCCTTCCTTCGCCGGCGAAGAGAAGAAGAAGGAAGAGAAGAAGGGCGGCCACGTCGTCGTGTTCGGCGAAGAGAAGAAGAAAGAAGAGAAGAAGGGCGGCCACGTGGTGTTCGGCGAAGAGAAGAAGAAGGAAGAGAAGAAGGGCGGTCACTGATCGACAGACACCGCTGAGGTGTCGTCCATGTGTGCCTCCGACTGAATATGTCAAAAGGCCTACGATCTTCATGGTCGTAGGCCTTTTTTCTTTCCCGCGACGTTGACCCTCCTCAAGCGGCGATGCTACGGTGCGAGCATGTCATCTACATCTGATCGCAAGCCGAATCGCCTGCATACCGAGACGAGTCCCTATCTCCTCCAGCATGCCCTCAACCCGGTTGATTGGTATCCCTGGGGGCCGGAGGCGCTGACTGCCGCCAGGTCGTCAAACAAGCCGATTCTCCTGTCGATCGGCTACTCGGCCTGTCACTGGTGCCATGTGATGGAGCGGGAGTCGTTTGAAAACGAGGCGATTGCCGCCGTCATGAATCGCTACTTTATCTGTATCAAAGTGGACCGGGAGGAACGGCCGGATCTCGATGAAATATACATGGCGGCCACGGTGGCCATGAACAACGGTCAGGGCGGCTGGCCGATGACCGTATTTCTCACGCCGGATCAAGAGCCGTTTTTTGCCGGCACCTATTTCCCTCCGGAAGACCGCTGGGGCCGGCCCGGGTTCGGCACGTTGCTGAAGAAGATTGCCGACTACTGGAAGAAGGATGCGGCGGGTGTGCGGACGCAAGCGAAAGACATGACGGAGCGGTTAAAAGGCGAAGGCCGGATCCCCTCCCCGATTTCTGTGAGTGCATCCGTGTTGGATGACGCCGTCACGCAATTCACAGAAGATTTCGATAAGACCTATGGCGGGTTCGGCGGAGCCCCGAAGTTCCCTCCGGCGGCCGGCCTGTCGTTGTTGCTGCGGTGTTATCGGCGAACCGGCGACGCGCACACGTTGGCGATGGTGACGAAGACGCTCGATATGATGGCGGCAGGGGGCATCTATGACCACATCGGCGGGGGATTTGCCCGCTATTCCACCGATGCGCGCTGGCTCGTGCCGCACTTTGAAAAGATGCTCTACGACAATGCGCTGTTGGCCCGCGTCTATGTCGAAGCCTACCAGGTCACCAAGAACCCGGCGTATCGGCGCGTGGCCTGCGAGGTGTTGGACTATGTGCTGAGAGACATGACCGGGCCGACCGGCGGGTTCTATTCCGCGACCGATGCGGACTCCGAAGGGGTCGAGGGGAAATTCTTCGTGTGGCAACCGGCTGAGGTGCAAGCCGCAGCGGGGAATCCGGAAGACGCCCGGCGATATTGCGCGCTCTACGACATTACGGAGAAAGGCAATTGGGAGCATGCCAGTATTCCGAATCGCCTGCGGCCTTTGTCCGAGGTCGCGAAGGAACTCAATCTGACCAGCGACGAGTTGTTGGAGGCGGCTGCCCGAGTAACCCCCCTCCTCTATCGCGCGCGCCTGCAACGCGTGCCTCCCGGCCTCGACGATAAGATTCTGACGGCATGGAACGGCATGATGATCTCGGCGATGGCGGAGGCGGCCCGGGTGTTCGGCGACACTCGCTATCGCGACGCGGCGATGCAAACGGCGGACTTCCTCTTAAAAACTCACGTACAATCCGATGGACGGCTTCTGCGGACGTCGCGCGCAGGCCGGGCTCATCTCGACGCGTATTTGGAAGATTACGCCTATCTGGCGGAAGGGCTCATCGATCTGTACGAGGCGGGGGCTCACGAGCGGTATCTAGAGGCAGCTGCAGGATTGGCTGATCGGCTCCTGTCCGATTTTATCGATGGCGAAAACGGGGGGTTTTTCACCACGGCGAAACACCACGAGGCGCTCATTCTTCGAGGCCGTGAAGGTGCGGATGGGGCGACACCCAGCGGGAATGCCGTGGCGGCGTCGACCTTGGCGCGGCTGGCCTGCCATTTCGATCGGCAGGATTGGCGGGATGCGGCGGTCGGCGCGATCCGCGCTTACGGGAGACAGATCACCCGCTATCCCCGTGCCTTCGCCAAGAGCCTGGCGGTGGTCGATTTCCTGACGGAAGGTCCGGTGGAACTGGCTTTTGTCGGAGACGGTCAGCAAGCGGCTGCGCAGGCACTCTATCGAGCGGTGGCGGAAGAATATCTTCCCAATCGGATCATCGCGTCGATGGACTCGAATGCCGGATCCATCCTCCCCTTATTGCAGGGAAAGTCGGTCGTGGCGGGGCAGCCCGCTCTGTATATCTGTCGGAACTTCAGCTGTCAGCGTCCCGTCACTGATTCGAGAGCCGTAGCCGAGGCGCTCCGCGCCTATCAGTCGGGGGCCGGCATAGCCGCCGATCGAACAGAGACGTTGCTGCGCGGGTCACAGTTGTCCGGTCATGCGACGGTGCAGGGCACGGCGGCTTATGCGGCGAACATGGTGGGGCTGTCCCAGTCCGGTTCTCTCGCCCATGGATATACTCCCGGCGGATCGACCGGGCTTACGGTGTCCCGGCTGGGGTTTGGCACATACCGGGTCGACACAAAAACTCCGGAGCACAAGCAGGCCTTCAAGCAGGCGTTGGCTGCGGGCTGCAATCTCATCGACACATCGACCAACTACATGGATGGGGACAGTGAACGTCTCGTGGGTGCCGTGTTGTCGGAGCTCGTGAAAGCGGGGCAGCTGGCGCGGGAACAGGTCGTGGTGGTCTCCAAAATCGGCTACGTACAGAGCCAGAATCTGAAGCTTGCGGAGGCCCGGGAGAAATCCGGCCGCCCCTACCCCGACATGGTCAAGTATGGAGACGGGATTTGGCACTGCCTCCATCCCGAGTTTCTCGCCGATCAACTCGCGTTGTCTCTCGATCGATTGGGGCTGGCGACGCTCGACGTGTGTCTGCTGCACAATCCGGAATATTTTTTGTCAGAGGCCGCGCATCGGAAGGAGCGTGATCTGGTTGGCTTGCGCGAGGCGTTCTATGGAAGATTGCAACGCGCGTTTGCCTATTTCGAAACGCAAGTGGCGGCCGGCCGGTTGCAATACTACGGGGTCTCGTCGAACACGGTCACCTCGCCGGCCGATCATCCCGAAGCCACCTCGCTGAGTCGGATGCTCGATGCGGCGCGGGCGGCGGCGCGCGAGGCGAATCAGTCGACCCATCATTTCCGCTGGTTGCAGTGTCCGATGAATCTCTTCGAGTCCGGCGCGTTGTTGACGCCAAATACCGGAGCCGGCGGCACAGAGACCGTGCTCGATCTGGCCCGGAAGGAAGGCGTGGCTGTGCTGGTGAATCGCCCGCTCAACGCCATGCCCGGCCAAGGAGGCGGGATCCTCCGCCTTGCCGATTTCCCCCTGGAGGATCAGCCTGTGGAGTTCGCCCGGCAACGGGAGCGCGTGGCCGCACTGGAGGATGAGTATCGTCGCACGATCGCGCCGTCGGTTCCGAAGAGCGGCCAGGGCACCGATCCGGCTGAATTTTTCAACTGGGCGCACGAGCTGGACCGCGTCAGGCCTCAGCTGCAAGGGTTGGAACATTGGGAGCAGATCGAACATCAGATGATTGCGCCGCACGTCAATCAGGTGTTGCAAGCTTTGTCGCGGACGCTGTCCGGTACGGCAGCCGAGCAGTGGGAAGCCTGGCGTGACCGGTATGTGCCTGAATTGCTGACGCTGCTGCGGGGATTGCGGCGCGAGGCCACAGAACGAAGTCGTCGACGGACTGCGGCAGTAGCGACCGCACTCGATGCGGCGCTCCCGCAAGGACGCCGATCGGAATCTCTCTCTCGAAAAGCCCTCTGGCTGTTGACGAGCACGCCGGGTGTGACGAGCGTGCTGAACGGCATGCGGACGCCGGCCTATGTCGAAGACTCAGTAGGGGTACTCCACTGGCCCGCGCTGGAGTCGGCGCGGGCGGCCTTTGAGATCGCCAAGACTATCGCCTTTCCCAGAGACTTGGGGTAATCTCCCGTTAGAACGGAAGGAGGCGATCGTATGCATCTACCATTACATCTACATCGACTCATACCCGGGTTTCTTGCGGTGTTGCTGACCATCGGCGCGTCGGGGTGCGCCACCAAGTCCGGATACGGGACAGGCGACGAATGGATCGCCAGTGAAGAACGGATCCCTGAACCGGCCATTCGCGAACGAACTCCACGCGAGGCGGGAACTCCCGTCACACGCACGAGTCCCGGTATGCGCGCAGAGCTGTCCGCCAGAAATGCGACCGGAGCGGAGCGAAGCATTCTCCCGGACATCCTGTTTGATTTTGATCGCGCTACGCTCCGGATTGATGCCTTGCCGATTTTGGATTCCAACGCGAAAAAACTGACGGACGAGGGAACCAAGCGGATTCTTCTGGAAGGGCGCGGCGATGAAATGGGGACGTCCGCCTATAATCTGGTCTTGGGCGAGCGTCGGGCGAAGGCGGTTCGTTCCTATCTCAAGCAGCTGGGGCTCGACATTGACTTGCGGACGACCAGTTACGGCAAAGATCGTCCCCTCTGTTTTGAACATCAGCAGGAATGCTGGCAGAAAAACCGTAGTGTCCACTTTGTGGTGAAAGAGTAGTTTCGCACAGGCGCGTTGCCCGGCCATCCCGTCTGGTTCATCCGCATTCCCCGATGTTATGTGATGGTGTAAAGATCTTGTTGTCTAACCTGCCACGTTCTTCAGTGTCCTAAGGGGCTCTTCCATGGCCAAACTCGCCGTCATCGATATCGGAACCAACTCGATTCATATGGTGCTGGCTGAAATACTTCCCGACGCCAGTTACAAGATTCTGGACCGGTTCAAAGACATGACCCGGTTGGGCAATGGGGCCTTCGCCGCGAAGCGACTCTCCGACGAAGCCATCGGCCGTGGTGTCGGCGTGTTGAAGACGCTGGTGACATTGGCGAAGAACAAGGGGTTTGAGCGGATTACCGCCGTTGCGACCAGTGCTGTGCGTGAAGCGAAAAACGGCGGCGATTTCGTCGATCTGGTTGAGGAGCAGACCGGCATCAAGATTCGCGTGATCAGCGGAATCGAAGAAGCCCGGCTGATCTTTCTCGGCGTCCGCCACAGCATGGCCTTGTCTGAAAAGCCGACCTTGGTCGTGGATGTGGGCGGCGGATCGGTCGAGCTCATTGTCGGGACGCGCGATGGATTGCAACATGCCAAGAGCCTGAGGCTCGGCGCGATTCGCTTGTCCGATCAATATGTGAAAAAAACTCCGCCTACTGAAGCCATGGTCAAGCAGCTGAACGAGGCCGTCTTGCTGGCCTTGAAGGGGGCGCTCGATACGTTCAAGGTCAAACAGTTCGATGGCGTGGTCGCCACGTCCGGCATGGCCGGGAATGTGGCGGAGATTGTCCATATGAGGCAGACCGGCCGGCCGTTGCCGCAGCTCAACCTGGCGAAGGTGCGGCTGAAAGACCTGCGCCTGGTCGAGGCCGAACTCCGCAAATCATCCGTGAAAGAGCGATTAGGCATTCCCGGATTGGATCCGAAGCGAGTGGATACCCTGTTTCCCGCGGTCGTGGTCTTGCGTCGGCTGTTGGAACTATCCGGTGCCGATGAGATGACGATCTGCGATAAAGCGATTCGTGAAGGGGTGATTTACGATTTCATCGATCGGCATCGCGATGGCCTGAAAGCGGAGCGCGAGATCCCGGATGTGCGTCGGCGCAATGTGATCGGGTTGGCGCGACGCTGCCAGGTTCCCGAAGTGCACTCCCTGCATGTGGCCGGTCTGGCGCTGAAGTTGTTCGATCAAACGAAGCGGTTGCATCATCTCGGCGAGCCGGAGCGCAGTTGGCTGGAGTTTGCTGCGGTGTTGCACGATATCGGCTATCTGATCAATCCACGGCAGCATCATAAACATGCCTACTATCTGATCAAAAACAGCGACATCGGCGGATTGACGGCGGAAGAAATCGAAGTGGTCGCAAACATTGCCCGCTATCACCGCCGGTCCATGCCGGCAGCCAAACATGAGGGCTATGCCGATCTGTCGTTGAAGCTCAAGCGGACGGTACGGATCCTGTCGGCCCTCTTGCGGGTGGCCGATGCCTTGGACCGGACGCATTTCTCTGCGGTGCAGACGGTGAATGTGAAAATCGGTCAGACCTTGACGATCGTGGCCACGGTCAGCGGCGATGCGGCCATGGAGATCTGGTCGGCTTCACAGCGGACGGACCTTCTGGAACAGGTCTTTCGACGGCGTGTGCAGTTTAGCGAAGTACCGCAGGAAGCAGAGAAATCATGACGGGATTCTGTTCCTCCCGCCAAGGGCTTTCGAAAACGCAGCCGGTCTGACTTCGCTGTCCGCTTCAGTCAGTATCATTACCCTTCTTGGCCTGTCCCAGCGCGCGGAGCTGTGTCGGGGTGCACCACCAATGGAGCCGTCCCTCCCCTGCTCGTGCCGATCCTGGCAGATGAATCATTCCGACCCCGGCCTTCTTCATCGGGTAATTCTGTGACGCCTGCCCGCTGAGCAGATAGCCGCCCATTGCGCCCAGCAGCGGTTCGTGTCCGACGCAGAGGACGACGGAACGGTCCGGGAGGGTCCGAAGGAAGGTCGCCAGGAATTGAGGCGTGGATCCCGGTTCCAAGGCCTTGCACAAAGATATCGTGACAGAAGGACAGAGAATGGCGTTGACGATGGTGGCGGTTTCCCTGGCCCTGGCGAGGGGGCTGGTGAAAATGTGCGTGGGAGCCAGCTCCATTGCGGCGAGGCCCTTCGCCACTTGGCGAACCTTCTTCCTGCCTGGATCGGTCAATGGACGAGTGTCGTCAAGGTCGGACCATTCCGCCGTCTCGACAGCGATGCCATGGCGCATCAATAAACAATCCATACACGAACCTCCTTGGTGCGGAGGTACGCTAGCACAATTGCGGAGTCGTGTGAACGAATGATCTCGGGTGTGGTGTGGCGGATCAGGCGCTGAGAGGAAGGGCCTGTTCTTTACGGAGAAGCCGGTAGCCGGTTTCGGCAACCTTGACAATGAGGGGCGCGACGCCGTCCCGGCCCGCAAGTTTCTGATTGAGCGAGGCGACGAGTTGGTCAAGCTCTCGATCGTGGGAGAGGGTATCGTTGCCCCACAACAGGCTGCGGAGCTCTTCTCGCGGCACGACCTTCCCCGTTGTCTTGGCCAAACGCAGGAGCGTTTGCCATTCCGGCTTGGTCAGGACCAGATGTTGTCCGCGGAACGTGGTAACGTATTGGGTGGCGTCCAACGTGAGATCATCGTCGAGATCGTCGAGATTCTCTGGCGCGCTGGCGGCGAGGCGCCGCAACACGGCATGAACTCGAGCGACCAGCTCGCGGGGGCTGTAGGGCTTCGTCAGAATATCATCGGCTCCGCTTTCCAGCCCCGCCACACGAGCGTCTTCCGATGTCACGGCGGTAACAAGAATGATCCCCATGGACTTGGTTTGCGGATCCTCGCGCAGCCGCCGGCACAAATCTTTGCCGCCGATGCCCGGCACCATGAGATCCAGCACGACTAAAGCGGGCCGGTTCTTCCAAATATCCTGAATTCCTGTCGGTCCATCGAAGGCGATATTGGTACGAAACGAGGCTTTGCGGAGGACCTGGTCGACAGCCCGGGCATGGTCTTGATCGGCTTCGATGATCTGGATGACTTCAAGGCTCATAGGTGTGCTCGTGTCTTATGCCTATCGGCAGGAACGGAGAAAGTCTTGAGCGGGAGAACGTTGTGAGAAGCTGAAAGCTGGAGGCTTGAGGTTAGAGGGTGTTGCCTCAAACCTCAGACCTAAAACAGTCTCTGCCCGCCTCTTAGGAGCGGTGCGTGCCGATCAAGCGATGGAGGCTGTCAAAGGCCTGGCTGACCCAGGAATCTGAGGTGCCGGGTTTGGGACCGCCATTTGTGCGTCCGGTGGTGGAAGCGGCCAACTGTTTGATCCGGCTGGCGACATCGCGATAATCCGGCTGGGCGCGCGCGAGTTGGCGGTAGACCGTCAGCGCTTCCTTATTCTGGAGGGAGGATTGGAGTGACCGAGCGAGCATGTATTGCACATCGAGGACTTCTTTGGGCGAGGCTGATGAATCGTTCAGGGCGACACGGAACGCCTGGATGGCTGCCCGCAAGTTACCCATGGTTCTGCAGCAGATGCCGATTTGAGCGTGCGCTTTCAGCCACAACGTGGGATTCTTGCTCGCCTCTTCGAAGAGGGCCATGGCCTCCTCGAGACGGTTCTCATTTTTCATGCGCAACCCGTCCTGGTAGAGCGCCTCGGAATTCTGCTCTTTGGAGGCGGTGCGAGGCAGGTCCGCTGCCTGGGGGGTGGTCTTGGGTTGGGGGATGGCGGCATCGATCTCAGTCGTATCTTCGGGAGCAGCCGCCAGGATGGCCAGCTCTTCTCGTCCGGCGAGCGGAAGAATGCCGCCTTTGCTCCGGTCCAGAGCCGCCTGCGCGACGAGTTTGGACGTGACCACCCTCGCCTGTTCGGCAAACCCGTACGTCAGTGCGATCTCGCAGACCTGATTGATGAGCCGCGGATTGCCCTTCGTCAGCCGATGGATCAGGGCACAGGCTTTGTTTGTGAACAGTGAGGGAGATCCGCCTGCAACTCGCAGCCGGTGACGGATGCAATGACCTGTTTCCGTTTCGGTAAGAGGTTCGAGGTGATAGTCGACCACGATGCGCTGGGCGAACTGTGTCATGTCGATCCGCTGGAGCAGCGCATGAAGATCGGGCTGGCCGGATAGAATAATCTGCAACTTGAGTATCTTGCCGTCGTTCAAATTGGAGAGCAGACGAAGTTCTTCGAGCAGTTCAGCACCGAGACTTTGCGCTTCATCGACAATGAGGATGACCCGGCGGTGTTGTTTCGCCTCCTGAGCCAGGAATTGCGTGAAGACGTGATAGGCCTCGACCTGGTCGAGCTGCTTGGTGCTCAATCCCAGGGACAGCAGAATCCAGGGAAGCAGATGCTCGATGTCGTAGCGCGCGTTGGTGATGAGCCCGATCGAATGTTTCTGCCCATGTTCGGCGATGAGCTTTTGCAACAGCGACGTTTTGCCCATGCCAGGGTCGCCCGTGAGGACCATGAAGGGGGCCTGGCTGAGGACGCCGTATTCCAGCAGGCCATAAGCAGCTCGATGCATCGACCCGGCATAGAGAAAGTCGCTATCCGGCAGGAGCGCGAAGGGCTTGGCGCGAAGATTGTAGAATGTCTCGTACATAACCCTTCAGTTTCCCAGTAGCTTTTTCATGCTAGCCGGTGTGGCAGCCAGTTGTCCGGCCTTATTGAGGACGGTGCCAAGAATAGGCCGCGAATCCTTCACCAGCGAGAGCGCGCGTTGTACATCCTCTGCGGAGGTCTTTCCTTCCTCCACTACCAGAAGCAGCGCATCGGTATAGGGAGAAAAGGCCAACACGTCGGCGGTCTGCAACAGCGGAGGCAAGTCGAAGATCACAATTCGCGAGGGGTAGCGGTGTTTGAATTCCTCGACGAGGGCCAGCATCTTCGGCGATGTCAGGATTTCGGTCGAATTCTGGATCGCCCTTCCCCCAGGGAGCAGCACAAACCGGCCGATCCCGGGATGGACCAGTAGATTCTCGACTGGCACGTCATCAAGAAGATAATCGGCTAGACCGGCACAGTCATTCAAGCCGAAGACGTCATGGATGCTGGGATTGCGAAGGTTGGCATCCACCAGCAAGACGGTTTGTGTGGATTCCATGGCCAGACTGATAGCCAGATTCACCGCCGTCAGAGTCTTGCCTTCGCCGTCGCCGGGACTCGTGATCCCAAGCACGTTCCAGCCCTTTTCACGGAGCCGGTGCATCACCTGTGTGCGGAGAATCTTGAACGCGTCGACGAACGGGCCTTTGTCATAAGCCGCCATGACGCGCCGCTGACGGAGGACCGAGAGAGGCACGTCCAGCGATTTCGTCCTGGTGTAGACAATCGGGGGCGGCACCGCTTGCGGGCCGCCGGATCGTCCTCCGGGAGTCTTATTCGAAGACCCGCTCTGTTGGTCTTTATACAGCTGTACCGCGGTGCGAAATCGGTCCATGGGGGCTCCTACAACAAGCTAATAACTTACTCTATGCCAAATCGCCTAAGGGCTGCAAACCAGAGCACGTCGAGAGGCACCACAAACGCATGGAGCAGCAACAGGATCATCGCCAACGCTCCGACGCCGGCTCCCCTGACAAGCCGCCGGCGTTTGACCGCTTTGGAGAGATCTTGCTCATTAGGCATGAAGGGAACGACCGCCAACGGGAACATGTGAGTCAGTTGTGCGAGTTGCTCCGGCGAACGAATGGAATGGTCCAGCGATTCCGCTGCTGCGCCGGATCCGAGTCCTCCACCGACGGCCAAGATGAAGCCGAGCAGCACAATCGCGAGCCGGTTTGGTTTGTCCGGCTTTTCCGGAAGGCTGGGCGGATCGATGAGAGAGAACCGCTCACCCTTGCGTTGCACTTCCAAGCCCTCCGACACCTTGGCTTCCAATAGCCTAGAGCGGATGTCCTGATATTTCTGCCCTGAGGTGTCACGGTCCCGGATCAAGACGAGATACTCCGGCTCAAGTTCCGGAGTCTTTTCCAGCCGGGTGGCATAAGCCTGGAGGCGTTGCTTGACGTCGGCTTTCGTTTTGCGAAGCGCGTCCAGCGACGACGTGGCTGAGTTCAGCTGTGCCTGGAGATTGATATAGGCGGGGTTCTCCGGCCGCTGAATCGGGTTCTTACGTTGCGGCACCGCCCGCAGCTTACGCACTTCCTGCTCAAGCGAGGTGATGCGCCGCTGTGCGGTCACGACATCAGGATGTTCCTTGCCCAGTCGCTCAGAAATAGTGGCGAGAGAAGCCCTGGCATCCACAAGTTGCTTCGACGCCTCCTCGACCTCGGGGAGGTGACCTGTCTCTTTTTCCAGCGCCTCAATCTCCTGCTTCATCTTCACAATATCGGGATGGTCCGGCGCCAGGTTGCCTGTAGCTCCCGCATATTCCGCACGGAGGGCCCGGAGGCGATCGGCTGAGTCCAGAATGCGTTCGCCGCTGGCAGAAATCATCGGGCTGTTGGGCTTGATCGTGGCCAGCTCACCCTCCAGATAATTCTTGCGTTCCTCGAGTGTGCGGATTTGCTGGTCGACATCCATCAATTCACGGTCAGACTGATTCATGAGTTGCTGATTCAGGGGCATCAGTTCCGGCAGAGCACCGCTAGCCCGTTGTTTAAAGGCGGCGATCTTATCGTCGATCTCCCCGATGTGTTTGGCGAGATTATCCGCTTCCTGTTGGAGGAACGACGTGGCTTCCTGCGCCTGGCGTTCGCGGCTCTTGAGATTTTCTCCAAGGAATAAACTCGTCAGTTCATTTGCCACTTTCTGCGCAAGGTCCGGAGACTTGCTCTGATAGGCCACGGTGAACGCGATGGTGGCCTTGGTGGCATGTTGGGTTCGTTTATCAACCACGTCGGCGCTGATCACTTCCACCTCGATATCCTTGATGAAGCGCTTGACGACCTCTTCGGCCGGGCTAGCCTTGCGCTGATCCGGATAGAGGTCGAATTGCTCAACGACTTTCCAGAGGGTCGTCCGGCTCATGACCTGCTGCTTGATGGTCTCGATGCGTTGGTCGGCATAGCTGGTGATAGTCGATCGAACGAGGTCGGTCGGGATCTCCTGCTCCTCGATCAGAATCGTGGCCATGGACTTGTAGGTAGGCGGCCACAGAAATGCGGCAGCAAGGCTAAGGAGCAACAGGAATCCTCCCGCTGTCAGAATGAGCGTCCTGCGCCGGGAAAAAATCGCAACGTAGTCCTGGAGGCTTTGCGTGGAGTCAGTCGTGGTCATGTGAGATTGAGGTCCCATAATCAGATCCGCCTAGTTTGAGAGGGCTAATTTCGGTGGATAATAGGTCAGCATCAGCATAGCTGCGTTGGATGTCGCCGGTGTGGCAAAGCCATCGACATCGCGTCTGCCGTAGGTATAGGAGGCTTCGAGCTTCCACCATTCGAGAAACTTCCAGGCGAGTTTTGGGGATAAGGAGGCATAACGCTGTTCGGGAAACGAACCTCCCGATAATCTCTGCGTTGCGCCGGTGACAAGATATCCGTTGGCATCCAGCGAGGCCGTGAGGGTTTCAGAAACCTTATAGGAACCAGAAAGGGTAACCCGGTCGGTTTGGATCAGCAAGCCGAACCCGCTGGGAATGATATCGCGGGCCACGTTGACCTGGATAGAACTGCTCTCAAATTGTCTCATGAGACTCGCGCCGTACACCCAGACCGTCTCTTTGGCTTTGAGATCCCCGGCTGGCCCCTGAGTCGTCGAGCTGATGAATCGCGGTCCGCCGAACGCGGTTCCTATGAGAGATTCGGTGAAGGCATGAGTCAGCGTCATCATCGCTCCAGGAAATGTTGCGCGGAAGCCGAATGGAGCGTTTGTCGTATTGAAACTCGTATAGATCCCAGCCAATTGCACCTGATCCTGCTCGGTCAATTGATAGAGTAATCCGCTGGAGCCGCCAAACAGTTGGTAATTAACAAGCCCGAGACGAAGACCATCTTCGTACGTGGTGTCCGTAAACTGAAAAGAAGATTGGAGCGAAAGCTTCTCCGTTAAGCTGTGGGCCCATGTCGGACTCGCATTCCATTGGTTGCGTTGCGTAAACCGCACCACAACGCCGGTAGTCAGAAGTTCGCTCATCAATGTGTTATCACGGGTAAAGCCGCCGGTAAACCCCAGAATGTCCTTTTCCGTCTTGTAGCGCATCGATAGCGGCAGAAAGATGTTCGTAAAGCTTGTTTCTTCGCCACCATAGTAGGAGACGAAATCGGCCGCCACTTTGCCGCTCACTTCCAGCCGTTCCGTTTTTCCAGCGAACTCAGCCGCCGGCGAGGTCCAATAACCATAGGTCTCATCGTGTGGCAGCGTAGTCAGAAGCAAGTTGTCGTTGTACACGCCTTTGACTCCAATCGACGGGACGATCGACCACTCAGCTGCTTCGCTTTGGGATACCATGCCAGCTCCCATGAGACAGATCCACAAGATGACCTGCGTAATGCCTCGCCAGCTTCGGGATTCACCACAGTCTCCAACCTCTAGCCTCCGTCGCATTGTCTACGGCACCATCACAGTGTCACCGCGCTGGAGGAGAATGTTCTGCTCCAGGTCCTGCCCCTTGCGGAGATCTCCGTAGCGCACCGGGAAGACCTGCTGCTGTCCCCTCACCCGCCGGATCACCTTGATGTCGTTTTCCGCAGCAAAAGGAGTCAGCCCTCCAGCCAGGCTCAATGCCTGCAGGACATCGGTATAGTGACCGATCAGGTATTCTCCCGGCTTGTTGACCCGTCCGACGACATAGATCTTGTAGCTCAGCACCTTCATGACTGCGACAGAGACATTCGGGTTCGGGATGTATTTGACCAGCCGTTTGACCAGATCCGTCCGAATCTCCTCCACGGTCCGGTCCTCGGCCTGGATGTCCCCGACCAGAGGAAAGGAAAACATGCCGTCCGGACGAACCACCACTTCCCTGGTGAGCTGCTCATCTTTCCAGACTGAGATCAACATGACATCTTCCGCTCCGAGGCGATAGCCGGGGTCGACCTGAGGTACAACCGGCGGCGCAGCCATGGCCGGTGATTCAAGCAATAGCGATCCAGTCGTCACGATGGCAATTACCGCGAGTAGCCTCAGGTATTGCAAAACCAAATGATGGTCGAACATACGTCGTCTCCTACCCTTTCATCTGAGACAGAATCTGTTCTGCTTCCTGCCTCCCCTGGAACGATTCAGTGCTCTTCAGTGCTTTGGCCAGGTGGGTACGGGCCTCGGCGGTCTTGCCCGTCTGGAAGTAGGCTATCCCAAGATGATAGTTCAGCGTCGGAACGTCCGGGGCTTTGGCGACGGCATCCTTCATGACCCGTAGTCCCTCGTCCAGCTGCCCCATCTTAAAACGGACCCAACCTAGCGTGTCCAGAAAGAGCGGATGCGGCGCGTCTTTTTCGAAGTCGCGGCTTAACGCGAAGGCTTTCTGCAGGCTCTGTGGATCCCCTTTGGAATCGACGAGCATGACCGCCAGGTTATTCGCCGCCAGCACATTGCGGGGATTCAAGCGCAACGCCCCGTCATAAGCTGCGATGGCCGAATCAACCTGATCGCTGGCGGTGTGGGCCAAGGCCAGCAACATGTATAACTCTTCGCTGTCTTGGTTGGCTGAGAGACCGGCCTGGATAACTTGCACCGCCTGATCAGGCTGCTTCTGCGCGAGCCAGAGGCTTCCCCAATCGAGCCAGGGCGTGATCCACTTGGGATTGACCCTGGTCGCTTCTTGGAATTGGCTGTCGGCTTCCTTCGGGTGACCGGTCATGGCGAGGACTTCGCCCAGCAGCCCATGGCCGAACGGATGATGAGGTTGCGCGGTCACCAGCGTTTCCAGCCTGGTTCTGGTCTTCTCGGTATGGCCTTGGGCGATATCCAGCTTAATGAGTGATAGGAGCGGCTCCGGTTCATTCGGCGCGAGCGCCGTCGCCCGCTCATAGGCCATGCTTGCCTGTCCGAGCTGTCCCTGTGCCTCCCGCAGACGGCCTTCCGCCATCGACGCGACGACACTGTCTTTCGAAACGGATTTGAGCCGTTCGAGCGTACGTTCCGCGTCAGCCCAATTCTTTGTCACAAGATCGAGGTTCATCAGCATATCGAGCGCGGCCAGGTCGTCCGGACGTTGCTTCAACAGATCGTCGAGTCTGGCGCGAGCCTGCTGGGGTCTTCCGCTCTGGCTTTCGAGCGCGGCCAGCGAGCGGCGGGCATCGACCTGTCCCGGATAGAGGGCGACGGCCCGTTCGAAACTTTCCTTCGCCAGGTTGATCTCTCCGGTGACCTGATAGGACTGACCGAGAAGAAAATGGACGGTCGCCAATTCAGGTTGGTCGTGCAGGACGGTTCGGAAGGCCTGGACGGCATCTTTGCCGTTGCGTTTTGCCAGGGCCATACGTCCGGAGAGCACCAGGGCTTCGGTCGATCGAGGATTAATCTTCAGCACTTCTTGGATCTGCCGGCTCGCGTCCGCCTGTTTTCCCGCATACAGGTCCAGTTCTGCCAGCTTGACCGTGGCGTCCAAACCGGCCGCCTTGTCCTTATGTTCTTTGATGAGAGCTTGGTATTGTTCACGGGCCTGAGGCTCCTGTCCGTTCTTGAGATAGAACTCCGCCAGGCCGAAGCGGAGTTTGGTCGAATGGGACAAGTGGCTCGTTGCGTCGAGGAGCACCTGCTCCGCGGCACGAGAGTTCTTTCTGGTCTGGAAATAATCGGCCAGCAGCAGCCGGCGTTCCTCGCTCTGCGGGTCGAGGGCGATCGCGTCGCGCAAGACGGTCTCCGCCTTCTCGGGGGCCCCCTGCCCGTCATAGAGCCGGGCCAGTCTCAACCGGTGATCGAACACGGTCGGTTCCGCATCGATCATACGGCGGGCGACAGATTCCGCGCCGGGAAGATTCTTTGCCTGTAGCAGGATCGTATTCAGATTGTTGAGAAGATCCATGTCTTTCGGATGGGCCTCCAAGGCCAGTTGAAGGGTGGTGACGGCATCGGCAGTTCGTTGTTGCTGGCCATAGAGAGTGGCGAGCAGAATCGCGACGTCCGGCTCTGTGGGAAACTCCTTGGCGAGGGCTTCAGCTTTGAGGGTGGCCTCCGGCAGGGCTCCCTCCAGCGCCAGGACCGCGATCTTCAGAGCTTGGGCCTGTGGGTTCCGGGCATCGATGGCGAGGACTTTATCGGCGGTCGCGAGCACCTGGTCGCTCAGACGGGCTTCCAGATAGTACTTAGCCAGGGTGATCAAGGCGGCGCTGTGGGTGGGAACGAGTTCGATCACTTCCTGATAGAGGCCCACGGCGTTACGCCAGTTTTTTTCCTTCTCCTCCACCTGGGCAAAGAGGAAATAGGCATCGGCGTCTTTCGGATCGATCTTCAGCACATTGCGCAGGGCCACCCGCGCCTTTGGATAGTTCCCGGCCGTGAGATAGTCCTGAGCCTTGGCCCGGTACTTGGCCTTGCGTTCTTCCGGCCCGCCGCAGGCGACGAGAACGACCGCCATACTCACAATGATGATGTTTCTGTAGTTCATGGTGCTACCTTTGTGTTGCGCGCTTGTTCTATCTGATTGCCTTCGCTCACAGCCACATCTTGATCCCCAAACCGAACAGCACCCAGAGGGAGACCAGCCCGAGTTGCTTGACTCGATCAGAAAATGCGTGGAGGAGCAACTCAAAGGAGAAAAACAGCACGATCAGTTTACCTGCGAAAAGACCGAGTGACGAGATGTCTGCATGGAGTTCCGGAAGGAACGGGAAAATGACGGCAAGACAGACCATCAGGTAATCCAGAGGAGTCGTCTGAAACCGGCTTTGGCTGTCGAACCGCATGGTCAGCAGGACCATGATCGCCATGGTGCCGAACAGGAGATGGTAGGTCGCGGGAATAGGAAATACCGCCTTCAACCAGGAGGCGTCGCTGACATACAGCAGGCACGTGCTGCCGAGATAGAGGCCGCCGCGGACGAAATAGGGAGCCAGCCGGGGAATGAATGCGAGCCCGAGCAGGACGATGAGAAACAGTCCGGTCGACAGGTAGCCGATATCGTGCGGGACTTCGGCCGGAAGAAACACCGTCGCAATCAGAAACAGAGGGACCACGATAGCCAGGAAGCGAATGGGCAAGTCATGGAGCCAGTGACGACTCAGGACTTCTTCGATCCATTGTTCGGAACGGACCAGCGCACCTTCCGGAGAGGGTTTGGCAAAGTAGCCCCGGCCTGCGGCGATAAACAAGGCCAGGACCACGCCGGCCAAGCCGAGGTACAGGGGGATGATCAAGACATCCGACTGCCAGCGCAGGAAATAGGCTGATGCCACCATGAGACCCTGGATCCCATAAATGGCTGTGACGGCTTCATAGTGGTGCAGACCCATCGCCAGTAGCTTGTGGTGAATGTGGGTACGGTCTCCGACGAACGGCGATCGTCCTTCGGCCAGACGCTGAGCCGACACGCCCAGCGTATCCAGGAACGGCAGGCCCAGCAGAAAGAGCGAAAGCGAAGAACTGAACGGGCCTCTGGCCGAATCGGTCAGGAGAATTGCCAGGACTCCCATCATGAATCCGAGCAGCTGGCTGCCGCCGTCTCCCATGAAAATTCTGGCAGGATAGGTATTGTATCGCAGGAAGCCCAGGAGACCCTCCATGAAGGGCACAGCCAGCAACAGAACCAATGAGTCGTTCGAAAGGTGCGCCAGATAGGCGATGCCGCAGAGCGTGAGGAAAGACAGTCCCCCTGCCAGTCCGTCGAGGCCGTCGGTCAGATTCACTGCGTTCGAGACGGCCACGAGGAACAAGACGGTGACAGGGATGCTCACCCACAGTGGCAGCTCGGCATCGAGGATGAACGGAACGCTCTCGAAGCGGATGCCTCCGATGAGAATGACTGCGAGGGCGGCAAGGACTTGTCCAAGCAGTTTGGGGCGATAGCCAAGATCCACCCGGTCATCCCAGACGCCGAAACCCAGGATGATCAATCCGCCCAGGAGCACCGATAGCGTGTTGATATCTTTCGGCGCCCACCAGGCGATGCTGACGCAGGCGCCTGCCGCGAAGGCTATGCCCCCCACTCGGGGAACCGGATGTTGATGCACCTTGCGTTCGCCCGGTTGATCCATAAAATGGAACCGGTCAGCCAGCATCCGCAACGGCGGAATCAACGCCATGCAGATAAGCAGCGAGGTCATGAAGCTGAAAAATAGTTCGCTAGTCATAGTCTGACAGGGGGTCAGGAACCATTTGCGCACAGCGCCCTATGGGTCGTTCCGACAAATGGTTCCTGACCCCGTCCCTCACTCAATCCGGCACATACCGGTTCAATTCAGGTTGCATGGCCGACACGAACTGCCGCATCCGTTGATCGACGATCTCTTCGGTTTCACCCGGCCCGACGAGAGAGGCGATACGCACCAACGCCCCGTCGGTTCGTGCGCGCAGGAGGGCATCCCAGAACAAATAGAATTTCACCAGATACTCGCTGGTAAGAAGGCGATCCCGCTGCTTAAACCAGTACAGGACGATTTGTTTCTGATTGCCCTTCTCGATGACGGCGCGGTTGGCATGGAGCCGGTAAGCCATGCCGGACACCGGAGCGAAATCCAAATTCTTGATGGAGGAGATTTCCCATCCCCCGCCGGGGAGACAACTCTGCGGGGAATGGGCCGATTGCCCTTTCCGTTGCGACCGGTAGTAGGCCGAATAGAATGTGACCGGCTGGCTGCCGTCATGACGATATTCCGCCAACACGTAGTCGTCGAACCGTAGCGCGTCGATGTACTGCTGCTCGAGGGACAAAGAGGTGCCGGTCCAGCCTTGGATGTGCATGGGGAAGTCGACAAACAGCGCTCTGTCAGGCGGAACCTCTATCCTCTGCCCGAGGAAGGAGGAGGCCAACGCTACGGGAACCAACAGTGTCACGCTGAAGAGGTAGGCGGATGAAAGAGAGGTCGAGGCTGAGGTTGAGGGGCGGAGAGGGTTTGAGGCTGACGGCTGACGGCTGATAGCTGATGGCACAGGAACGGTTGATGCGGAAGAGGAAACCGGAGAGTGGTCAAGCCACGTGAATCGGTCTTGAAGAGAGACGGGTTGACCGTTCGATCCGATCTTGGCCAGGAACCACATTTCAAGAATCAACAGCCCGAGGCTGGCCATAAACAACACCCACCCCTCGAAGAGATGAGCGAAGCCTTCGGATGCCTCCTGTCCGTACCATTCGACAAGGACGCCGATCATGCCGATGCGAAACCCGTTGACCAGGATCGAAATCGGGATCGACGAGAGGATCAGGATGACGCGTTTCCACATCCGGTCCTTGAACAGATAGGCACAGAGCAACGCAAGCGAGGTCAGGGGGAGCAGATAGCGGATTCCGCTGCAGGCCTCCACGACTTGCAGTTGCACCGGGCCCAGATCGATCACATTCCCTTCACGGAAGGCCGTGACGCCGACGAGTTGCAGGCAGCCGACCCCGAGCGCCGATGACCACAATTGCAGTTGGCTCGACAGACCGGCGTATAAGAACGTGGGGAGCGGAATACTGGTCAGCAAATAGCCGAGGGGAAAGATGATCGCCCGACTGGCCTTGAGCCCGAGCGCGCCGATGACGAGTCCCACGAGGACGATCCAGAGGGAGAAGTGCTGGAGCACATAGAGCGTGGCGAGTTCCCCGACCAGATACAGTCCGAGACCTGCGATGACAACGGCCAGTCCCCACCAGGAACCGGTCACTCCCGCTGCAGCGATGGGGTGCCGTGATTGCCAGATCAGAAAGAGGCTGATGATCGGGACGAACATTCCGTGGCTATAGTCGTCGCTGCCAATCCAGTGATTGAAGAGAAACACCAGGCTCTCAAAGTAGAGGTAGCCCAGTGAAACTGTGGCGAGAACTGCGCTGAAGCTTAGTAAAAGCTTGCTGCTCATAAAGATGCGCCCGATGTGATGGATCTACAGCAGAGTGACCGCGTAGAGGATATGTATCTGGATACCAGATTGTCCGTAGTAAGGCAACCTTCTTACTAGAATTTCATAGGGCATGTACGTATATCCCTATCTGTGATCCATTTTGACCATCAATCGGCACTGAGTATATGCAATCATTTATTGCGACGCGGTCCGCGGAAGGTTGAGGCTAAGTCGAAGTCTAAGTCGGAAGTGGCAAATCGGACATTCTCAGCTTCAATTTTTATCTTTTCCCCCCGCCTCGAATTTGACCTCAGCCTTAACCTGCCTTGCTTCCTCTCCGCTGATGATAGACAAAGGGCTTGGCGTATCCCTGTGACGGGGCGCCAAGCCCATGTCTGTGCTCATGACTGTGAGCTTAGGCCTGCTGGGTGCCGCGGAGATTTCTCAAGCCTCCGGCACCGAGACCGACCAGCGAGATGAGCCCTGCTCCAAAGAGGAACACGGCGGCCGGCAACGGCACGGCGGTCAGGCTATGAATCGCACCGCGCACCGTCACGAGATTCCCGTCGGCGTTCTCAAAGATGAGGCGCCATCTGGTGGCCGTGAGGGAACTCAAGCTCGGCGGATTTTGCAGGTTGGTATTGCTGAACAACCCGCCGCCTTCCCGATCCAGCTGCAGATCGAAGCTAAGCGGAGTGTAGCCGTTGACCGGCAGGCCCATCGCCGCAGTCACCAGCTTCCAGCGGTCTCCGATGAGCCCGCCGCCCAGGTTGCTGTTCTGAGAAATAGTCACCGCATTCGCCCCGGGGGTGAACGATGAGCTATAGCCGCCGATGGCGACCGTCATGGCTTTCACGGCGCCGGGATAATTGCCGCCTACCCCGCCCGTGGCATTGTCGAATTGGAACGATCCCGTCACGGGTGAACTCAGGTTCATCGTGGGCGAGAGCAGCGCTCCGCTGATACTGCTGACTCCTCCTGTGAAGGAGTAGCTGACCAGCGCCGCTTGAGCCACGTTCCCTGATATGAACAGGGAGCACAGCGCGATCGCCGGCAGGAAAAGCCCTTTGATCGTCGACTGTTTGTTCTTCTGCATAACGTCTGTCTCCTTGTAGAGGTGGTACATGCGCACAGCCTAGGGGTTCAGCAAGACCCAGGCCAACCCCGGATCGAGCTAACGTATTGGAAATCCAGAGGGTGAAAATAGACCGCTCAGAACCGTTGTGTGCAGGAGCCTACGAGGAGAGTTCAATTCTGAATTAGGCCGCAACCGGCACAGAATGTGCGCAAATCGGCAATAGATATGTAGATGTACGGTGAGATGAGGGGACGAAAACGAAACAGCCGGCGCTTGCGCGCCGGCTGTTCTCTGAAACCTATCCCGATGGGGATTTAGGCGATGATGCTGTTCTTCCGCTGCCGCCGACTCCCCGCTCCGAGGCCGGCCAAGGCCACCAGCCCGGCGCCGAACAGAACGACCGCTGCCGGCAAAGGCACTGCCGTCAACGAGGTGAGGGCACCGCGCACTCTCGCATTGCCGTTTCCATCTTCGAAGATGATTCGGAAGCGGCTCGCAGCAAAGGAGGAGAGGCTTGGCGCCGTCGTCGGCAAATTCGCATTGTTGAATGCTGTCGCGCTGGGGTCGATCAGCTCGATGCGGAAACGCAACGGTGAAAACCCGTTGACCGTCGGCCCGGTGAGGGGCGCGCGCACTTCATAACGATCCGACGAGACTTGATTCCGGATTTCGATGAAGTTGCTGCCTGAATTACCCAGGGTCGCCGTATAGCTTCCCAGGTTGACGGTCAAGGCCTGGATCGTGCCGTTGTAGCGGCCGATGTTGGCGCTGGGGTTGCTGTCGAGCGTCGCATCGTTGAACGTGTAGGACCCCGTCAGCGTTTGCGAGGTATTGAACGTCGGGAAGAGCGAGGCATGCACGTCGCTGACGGCCCCGGTGAAATTGAAGGTGACAGGGGCAGCGATAGCCGGAGCGGCCGCTATTCCCGTCAAGGCCAGCAGACCGACGAAGGACAGGATCTCACGGAACGATGAGCGGATGATATGCATGGGACCTCCTCTTATTGCTTAATGATGGTATGCGGTTACTGGTTATGAGGCCGACCGGGCCGTCTGTCGGCGACGACTTCCCGCTCCAAGGCCGGCCAAGGCCACAAGGCCTGCTCCGAACAACACCACCGCGGCGGGCAACGGGACTGCCGTGAGCGAGGTGAGCGTTCCGATGACTTTCGGGCTTCCCGTCCCGCTGAAGACCAGGCGCCACTGGTTGGAGACAAACGACGAAATGCTGGGCGGGCCGGCATTGGCGTTTCCGTCGAACTCAAAGCTCACAGGAGTGCGGCCTTCCACCGTAGAACCAGTCATCTGGCCCTGTGCAGCATACTGAACGAGCGGTCCGCCGGTGGTCTGTACGGACAGAAAGTTCGTTCCGGGTGTCGTGGTCATAGATGCCGTGGCAGCCGACGGGCCTCCCGATGGACCGAGGCTCAGGGTCAGGCTCTTGAAGATGTCCATATACTGAGTGGTGTTAGCTCCAGCCGGTGCGCCGGGAGTGTCGGAATCGATCGTGAAGAATCCAGAAAGAACGTGGGTATTGTTCAAGGTCGGTTGGAGCTGACCGCCTACCGAGCTGATCGTGCCCTGAAAGGAAAAGTGCAGAAGGTCCGCCGAAGCTGGCGCGGCGGTGAGGCTGCCGCAGAAGAGGGCAGAGAGCCCGAGCACAAGTCCGAAGGTCCGCCCGAATTGTGATGCAGTATTCATAACAACTCCTAAGGTAAATAGTCGATCGCGTCAATCAGCGCCGGACGCATCCCCGAGAGCGGGCGATCACCGCTCCAGGCACGTGGCAAGCTATGTCAGTTGAGGCACTGCCGAAAGAAGCAGCGGATATTCCTGCGAGAGGAAACCTACAGACTTCACTTCAACTCTGGGCACCGTAACGTATTTAGGAATACACGGCAAGAAAAAACTTAATTCGTATTCACGATCTTCCTAATGTCAGACTGTATGCTTCAGGCTACATCGGTGGATGCAATTTACGTAAGGAAACATTATGAAACAATCAAGCAGTCTTGCTCGCGATCTGCTGCATGACGTCGGTCAGCTTCCTCGCCAGGACCTGGCGATCGAAGTGCGCCAGAACATAGTGCCTGCCGCTTGTGCCGAGTTCTCGACACCGAGTGGGATCTTGGTACAGTTTCAAGACGTGGTCTGCCAGGTCTTTCCCGTTCTCCGGTTCGATACAGACTCCCCCGCCTGATGACATCACGAGTTCGGCGCTCTCCCCTTCAACTCCTAGGATGATGGGTTTCTCCATCGCCATGCTCTCGAAGATCTTAGAGGGAATGACCGTTTTGAAGAGATCGGATTTCTTGAGAAGGACAAGGCTCACACTCGACAGAGACCACAAGTCCGGCATGCGCTCTTTCGGCTGCTGATCTAGCATGACCACATTCGGGAGCTTCATCTCATCCCGCATGGCCACCAGGCGGCTTCGTTCGGCGCCGTCTCCGACGAGCAAGAATACGATGTCCTTCCATTCGGTCAATTCCCGAGCCGCCTCCAAGACGGTTTCCAGATGGTGGGCCATACCATGGGTGCCGACGTATGACGCAACGAACTTTCCTTCGAGCGCCAATTGCCGGGACAAATCTGAAGAATCTCCCAATGGCTTTTTATAGAGGGAGAAGTCCACTCCATTCTTGACCACCGTCACCTTCTGGTCCGGAATTCCCCTGGCCAGCATGTGTGTCTTAAAGGCGTCGGTGACGACGACCAAATGATCCGCCTTGCGATAGGCGAAGAGTTCCAGGCCTTCGAGAAGGCGGATGATCGGGCGACTGGTGATGGCGCCCACGGCGACGATCGATTCAGGCCAAAGGTCGCGAATCTCCAGAATCCATGGGGCTCGCTTCATGCGGCTGACAAGATAGCCTGCCAGTCCGTTAAAAAACTGGGGAGATGTGGAGAGTACGACGTCACACTGTGAGAGAAATGGCGCCACGAATATCGCTGCGACCATATAGGAAAGGTAGTTCAGCGTCCGCTTCAGGAAGCCCTCATTCGCAGTGACGTAGGTCCAGACCCGCACGACCTGAATGCCGTCCCGGTTTTCCCGCTGGAAGAACTTGTTACGATAGCCCTCATAGACGGTCCCGCGCGGATGGTTCGGCGCGCAGGTCACGACCGTGACCTCGTGCCCGTCTTTGACCCACTGTTTGCAGTGTTCGTAGGTGCGGGAGGCCGGCGCGTTCACTTCAGGTGGAAAATAATGTGAGAGAAAGAGAATACGCATGGTGTCCTTACTGGTTTAGCAACTCTGAGTCGGTCGTTTTCTGATTCGATAGCTCAGAGTCAGAGGAATGGTCCCGGAGCAGATGAAGACCATCACATCGTTTTCATATTGCCGGCCGAATTCCGGGAAATACGATCCCCTTTCCATCCGCACCTCGGTAGCCTCAACAGCCTCGATCATCGCGATGCTCTTCCCGTTCGCTTCAGTAATGTGGAAGCAGGCTCCATTCTTCACAACATGATAGTCCGGGTGGATATGCAAGTAGCTTTCCATCCGGTGAGCTCCGTTTCCTTCAAGCCGGTCTTCAATATTCCAGGTTTCTTTCCCATCATATGCGATGCTTCGCGTATGGATCGGTCTCCCCCGGAGCCTTCTGTACCCATCGTGAGCGCCGGTGAACCAAACTGATCCATCAGGCCGCTGCTCGATGCGGGCGTCAAGCGGTTTGGCCCTCCGCGCCACGCGAAAGACTCCCCAAATTTCCGATTGTTCTTCTCCATCAACCGCTAGCGTATTGTGGGCTTTGGTGCTTCGCGCATAGGCGCGTTCCTGGCTCGGTTCGTAGTCGTGCACACCGCTGTCGACGATGACTCGCCGTCCGTCAATCGCCAATTCAAAGCTGAGGGTATCGCAGTGCGCGTGCCCCGGTTGATAATCTGGGCCAATGGATCCGCAGTCGATAATGATGGCATCATCACCGTTGCGGCAGACAAAGTAGCCGCTTGCTGCGTGGCTGTGAATCGCCACACTCGATGGTCTTACGGGGGGCTCATACCCGATCACCTTCTCTGCGTAGTCGAAGATTTGCTTGGGAGCGGGGGCGATTCCGAAAGCGGAATCGTTGAAAAGAGCAATCTCATTGTCGGGCAAACACACGTTGTTAAGAAAAGTAAGGCTTGTCGTCATTCTCTGCGCAAAGGTGGCCTGATCCTCCGGGGACAGCACCCCCTGTGAATGCCGGGCGAGATTCAACACATCGAGATAATCCGTGACGCAGATCGAATGGTACATGGGGCTTCGCTCATAGTGCCCGCCGTCTGCGAGGAACTGCTCGTCCAATTCCTCGCGCAGGATCTGCACACCTTTCTTGAGCCACCGGTCGGCATCCACTCCCTGGAAATAGGCCCCGGCAAAGAACAGCGCCACGCCATTCTTCAAGTAGTGATTGGCCAGAATGTGATATTCGATGTTCTGTTCGAGCCACAGCGCCTGCGTGTAAAGACTCGTGAGCCAATCGGGTTTCAGCCCTGCATGAAACTCCCCTTTTGTGCCTCCCGCGTCTCCTGTGTTGTTCTTCAGTGAAGCCGCTGACAGCGAGAGAAAGAATTTCACCCAATTCACGATCCTGAGAGAGGCGGTGTAGGGCTCCCAGGCATCCACGGTTCCTTGCGGATTGTGCTCGATCCAATCAGAGACCAGGTGAGACTTGTTTTCGACGGAGCGCTGAGGCTCTTGCAGATAGTCAAAATAGTGCAGGTTGTATCGCCAAAGCTTCGGCATGTCCTTGCTAGGCCAATTCACACTAGTGCCGAACTCTTTGGGGAGATTGAGAAAGCGGAATCCTTGCGCCGTGGCAGTCCCTCCCAAAATGGAGAGAGGAGTTTCCAGGCTAACATTTGGCCTGCAAGCTGGCATTCTAGTCCTGCCGTATCTTCCTCCTGGCAGTCGAAGAAGGCGCTTCCAAGCAAAGCACATGGCCTGTTTCAGCTTAAGATGGCTCACGGTGCCCCAAACCAGGCGCAATTTGCGCAAGTACATAATCATGGTTGAGGTTGTTGGCATTGTTCGAAGTTCACCGAATCGGGTTTAATATGGCCTTGGGAGATCCATATCCATTCAGGATGCAGAGCGCGGACGTAGAAAGGATTGAGTTACCCTTAGCAGCACGCAACGACATTCTTAATGGATAAGTGCTTCGAGGTATATCTTCTCAAGTCTAGATTCGTAAGATTCAAATGAAAACATTTGCTTTGCCCGCTCACGATTGTTGTTACCCATGGCCGCAAGCGACTGAGGGTGCTCAACCAGATGCTGAATTATGTCAGACAAGGCCCTCACATCACGTGGGCTGAAGAGATAGCCACCTGATCCATTAACAATCAGGCTTGGTATTGCCCCAACATGCGTCGCAAGAACGGGTTTCCCCAGAGACATGGCCTCAATAATCGAAAGAGGCATGTCCTCGCTATGAGATGGAAGTACGAACACATCGCTTGAGCTAAACGCTGACCATTTGTCCGCACCTGAAAGTGGTCCGAGAAAGTGGATCTCGCAATCCTCCCATTTATTTAGGAAAGCCTGCTGAATAAGCGCAGCGGTTTCTGTGTTCTCACCATCGCCCATTAGTTTCATGCAGATTCTAGAACGGATCGAGCTGTCGAGGCGGTCAATGGCTGCCGCCAAGTCTAAAAGCCCCTTTTCGGGCTTCAGGTGGCCAACATAGAGAAAGGTTAAAGTCGATCCAGATCTATGTGCAATCTCTACTTGAGGAACCCGCACAGCATTTTCCAAAACTCTCACTGGGGCACTGCATCTAACTTCGTTCAGATAGAAGTCTTTCGACTTAGATGAGAGGACTATGACTATGTTATTGATATTAAGTAGAGACCTAATCAACGTGCGCTTGGCGTGTCCTGCGCTCCCCCACCAAGGAAGAAAGTTCCCTCCGTGAATGTGCAATATGGACTTTTTCCCCAATAATTTTCCCACAATCGCCATGACACCTTTTTCCCAAAAGGCGTTTCCTGCAGATGTGTGGATATGAAGGGCACGAATGCGAGGATGCTTGCTGAGTAGCAGTAATAATCGCCAGATAAATATCAGAGACAATCCGAGTCTCTGCGTAAATCCCATCAAGCGATGGGCCACATTGAGGGATAGAAGTTGAAACCTATTTTGAAGAGAGCCTGTAAGAATGCTCTCGATTAGTATGGACTGGCCTCCGATGGGAGGCGGCAATGGCCCAATAATAAGCACTATGCCATGAGATGGGCTTTGTTTGATGTTCGACTCCTTACCTGCCGCATGAGAAAGAATCACTGCTGGATCTCCAACTCGTTCCCGTACCCCGTTCCGATTGTTGCTGGGCAGTTTATTTGAACGGCAAGAGGCCTCTGAAGGGACATGGGTAACAGGCGAAATTATCCTTTGTCGTATGTTTCTACCCTAAGCAGGCCTACATATTTATGCCACTAGCCGAAAGAATATTTTTGTAAACAGCCAGTGTGCTTTCTGCAACTTTGGAAGAGTGGAATCTGGTGGCCGCAACAGTTTTGGACAGTTGTCCCATCTTTTTCGCAAGAAGAGGGTTATCCAGGAAGAGCTTAAGCTTTGTGGCTATTTCTTGGACATTTCCAGGGTCTACCAAGAAGCCAGTTTCACCATCTTTGACCATGTGCGGTATTCCGCATATTCGCGAAGCTATGACAGGAACTCCTGCGGCCATGGCTTCTGCAATGACCATGGGAGAATTTTCCTGTTTTGTGACAAGAACCAAACATCGTGCTTGCTCGAGTTCTGAGAGGAGAGCAGCCCTCTTTAGGCTTCCAAGAAATGAAACAGAAGACCGAATCCCTAGCTCCTCTATAAGATTCGTACATTTCTGCATGTATTCACTAGTCTCAGGGGCTCCAGCTAGGCGAAGCGTGGCGGAGCTATTAGTTATATGAACAAGGGCGAAAGACCTAAGTAGCCCTTCAATGTTTTTCAAGGAGCTTATCCGGCCAATGTAAAGGATTCGTGGACTCAATTGGCTAGCTGTGACCGAGAAAAACTCTTCAGCAATCGGGTTCTCAATCTCCCATAGTGTCCCGACGAGTTGGTCGCCTATTTGGGTCACGACATATGGATTAATAATAATAACGTGGGGGGTTCGCTTTCTACCTTGTCGTTCTATTTGTGCGAGGATATGTCTTCTTAACTTTAGAAATGGCCCGCCCTTATACATTACGTCTTCTTCTGCAATTCCATGGATGGTAAGAACATGAGGCTTTGAATACCCTAGTGTCCATCCAGCAAGGCCTTGAAAGTGGGTTATGTCTGGATTGATTATTCTTAGAAGTCGGTGCGTGCGCCACCGGAAAATAGTCCAGTAGTCTAGAAATCCTGGCAACCGAGAGTTGGAGATCCAATGAATCGTTAATTGCCCGCGCCGTTCAGGCGAGGGCATGTGAATATTTGTTGGCGCAACGATATGAACCTCAATTTCCGTAAGGCTACTCAGTCTGTCTGCCAGGTTGAAGGCGACAGTTTCAATCCCACCTGTTTGCAGGCCTGGTGTCTGGGGGAATGCTGTGACCATTGCCAGCTTCAGTTTCACGGAGATTCTTCTGCCTCGCCAATTGGACTCAATAATACGTTTCCACAAACGCCTGAACAGAGCTTTCTCCCTTAAAGTGTGTCCGATACCGCAGAAATGCAGCTTCTCCTAGAGTTTTCCACTCTTGCTGTCGCCGTAGGGTTGCCCTCAGAACCTCAGCTAGAGCGAGCGGTGTTGGCGCCACCAGGTAGCCAGTTTCATTTTCGACGACGATTTCCGGCAACCCCCCCACCCGGGTCGCTATAACCGGTAAACGAAGTGACATAGCTTCCATGACCGCAAAGGAGATCGCTTCTGAGCGGGAAGGCTGGACGTAGAGGTCTGCTGCGTTAAGATATTTCCACCCCTCATCCAGAAGCCCTGCCCAATGTGTGCACTTTCCAATTCCGAGGTGTTCAGCCACACGAGGAAGGCTGGATTGAAGTGGGTCGATCCCGATTGAGAGAAGGTGGGCTAAAGGGAACTGCTTGGAAATCTCTGCAAATGCGTCGAGCAGGATATCTACTCCTTTTATTGGTGAGTCGAACGCAATGCATGCTATGACAATGGCATTTCTCGGTATTCCAAGCATATTCCTAAAGCTCTCGCGGTCTTTCTGTGACCGGGTGCGCTCTCCAAAGAGACCCAGGTAATGATGGCTGACTATTTCGGGCTTTGTCTTGATAGCAAGGAGGCTTGCAACCACGCCTCGTGAGACGCCAATGATCTGGTCGAAATGATTGAGTGCAAAGCGTCTCCATGCTCTGCGGTTATCTTGGACGCTATGGATCAAAGCGAGTAGTTTTCTGGTTCCAACTAGGCGTGCCAAAAGCGGCAGTAGGATGTAGATATAGCCTCGAACAAAATGTGTTTGAATTATTTCAGGTTTGATTGAGCGGATCAGGCCGACGACAGATAGAGTTGATTTCATCACGCTTGATCCGGTCTCTAGAATAACCAATTCACATCCAGCGTCAGTGAGCTCTTGGACATATGCCGTGCTCCGAGGGTATGACTCATATTGGATGATCGTTCGATATCCATGTCGGGCCGAAGACTTGGCTAGCTCGAGTAAGTACCGTTCAACCCCGCCATATTTGAGGCTGTGCATGCCAGTCAAATGCAAGATCACCCTTTTCATTCACGATATCCTTTAGGAAGTGATAGGCACAGGCTTTGTGCCGTTGAACGTTTAGGCGTGGGATCAGATGGGATAGTGTCAATAACGGGTTGATTTCTGCCCTGTCCAAGAGACAAGCCGACGCCGACGAGGAACCAGAGAACTGAATTTTTTCCTTGAGACAGGAAGAGACCTGAGATCAACATACCCAATAGGGCGAGGGCCAGAGAATATCCTATTCCGAAATAGGTAAAACCGGCTGCGAAATGTTGGTCATAGATCAGTAGGTACTTTGTGGCTTTATGGAAGATAGCAAGGAGGAGTAGGCCAGCAAACAGGCCGTTCTCTACGAAAAATTCAAGATACATGTTGTGAGCCACTAAGCCAAAACCTTTATCCGCGTTGCTCCCTATTCTTGCCCCGCTCCCTCCCCTGTTCTGACCAGCAAGGAGAAATGACTCTCCAAAATTATTCGGGCCCACGCCCAAGATGGGGTTGGAGAGGAAAATCTCTACTCCTCTGCGTTGAAGTTCCGCGCGCTTATTCAATGAGCTGCTCCCCTGCAATTCCTTACCTTTCGTAAGCGTTTCCATGCGAGTCCAGTAACTTTGAGGAGCGAACGAGATTAAGAGGGCTACTAGTAGAATACCTATAAAAGTGGCAAGCATTGTCGGTCGTTTTATATACATCAACGCGGAGATAAATATGAGCGCGACAAAGCCGCCCCGAGATCCTGTTAACACCATGCTGAACAACAACAGAACCACCGAGGCAAGGAAGATAGCTCTTAAGATGAGGACTTTGGATTCTATCAGCCAAAACACGGCGAGGGGTACGCCTGCAATCAGTAGCATGGCCGTGTCGTTGGGGTCCCCACGCAATCCGCCTGCACGCTGGACGTCATCGACGTTTACGGAGTACGTGCCTGTGTAGTGTTGGTAGATCGTAATCAGCGCCCCGAACACGATTCCTGCAAGGCAATACAAGGTAATGATTCGCAGATCATGGTCGCCTTTCAGACATCCGGCCAGCAGCAGTGCAAGTAGAAAGGCTTTGGCGTAGAGAGTTAGTGAAACCAATGAGTTTCCCATATTGAGCCCAACGAAAGAGGAGAAACCCATGATGCAAATGAGCGTTCCAAACAGCAGGAGTGTAGTGTGTGGCACTCCATACCAGCGTCCCCTGAATAAGATGCAGAGAGACACGGTTAGGCCGACATAAAGGGGAATATGCGTGGCGCTCTCTCCTAGGAGTTCGACCAGTAATCCATGGGTAATCATGACTATGAGCCACAATCCAGCTGCGTGCACCGGGGCAGCAACGGCGACTCCAAGGAAGACTGCGATGAAGAGAATTGTCGGGATCATGGCTAGCAGTTCGTTGAATATTACTCTAGTTGACGCCGTATTAGGAAAAACAAACCTACTTCACCTGCAATGGCTGCACTTGCAGCCGCCAGTGCGGCTCCAGGGGCGCCGAGCTCTGGAGCTAATATCCAGGTAACTGTGCCTGAAATAATTACTTTCCCTAAGTTGGAGAATGCGTTGAGGTGGGGCAATCCCAGCGCATGTGTGACGCAGTTGATCATGCCACCGTAACTGGCCAAAAGATTGGATCCTAGGAGTAATTGCATCGTGACCAGTCCATTAGGATACTTCGAGGCAAACAGGACCTGAAATGCCATGGAACAGAGAGCCATGGCGAGAATCAGACCTGCCAGAGATTGCCTGAAAAATCCAAGGATACGATGAATATAGTCTCGAATCTCAACGGTGTTCGAATAGGATGCTACTTTAGGTACCAAAAATGCGCCCAGAGCATCAGTCAGGGGGCCAATAATCGCACTAAACATAAGCCCCACCCCATACACACCTGCTACATCAGCTCCGCAAAGTGGCATGAGCATAAAGAGGGGGAGCGTGTAACACAGGGGGCTCAGTACATATGACACTACAACCCATCTGCCATAGGCGAGTAGTCTTTTCATCAGATCAAGATTGATGGTGGCGGGTTTGAACCCGTACTGACGGCTAAACATGAGATAGAATCCCGTAGCAGTGATCAAGGGGCTAGCGAGGTACAGCCCGCCTTGGAAGGCAATTACGTCCTGTATGCCAGTGGCATAGAGGCCTACAGTAATGACTAGACGAGTGAGCCCGTAAATTAGCGTAAGTCCTGCATAGGACTTGTAGTCTTGTGTTGCCTGGCGTATGGATCGGGCTGACGCCCAGAGGCCCAAGGCCCCAGCAGAAAGCACACTGAGGATGAGTTCCTGGTCGATGGGATGACTCGAAGATATGGTGCGGGACAACACAATACCTAATGGGATTGCAACTATTGCTAAGATAAGAGAAATCACACTCCGGAGCATAATCCCCGCTCGCAGAATACCTTTTTTCTTTTCTTCGTCTGTTTCTTGGCCATAGTGCCTGATAACGGAGAGACTTAAGCCCGCCTCACTTACCGCATACACAACCATGGTGACGTTTATGGCGATTGAATAAATGCCAAAATCTTCTGCGCTAAGCAGCGCAGCTATTAGAGCACTAGTGATGAAGGTGACTGCATTATTCGCGATGTTGGTCGCGAGCATCAGGCCTATTTCGCTTTGCGCATATGAAAGAAGTCGACGCAATTGGGCTTGTATGGCTTTCATTGGTTGAGTTTCTGGCCGGTGCTTTAAGGTGCAGGGGGCCTAATAGACTATGAGTGTATTCGTGAACATTGCTATTCGACTATCAGCGCATCAATACGGTGGAATTGGATGGCCTAGGTGTTGCGCTCGGTGGAGCGAATTTAAGTAGATTCATAGTGACGGTGTCCTCGGAAAGCCCGTGTAACTTAATTTAGGGCACACTGGGTCTCTAGGTAGCTCAATCTGGCGCCATTAATGTGAGTATTCTGAGACGAAGCTTCTGGAGTGTCGGCTGACTGGAAGGGGTCCACGCAAACTGTTCGATCTCTTTTCTTAAGTTTTCTAGTTCTGACTTCAAGCCACGAGGGTTTTCAGTGAAAGCAGCTTGTAAGAGACGAAAGTCTTCCAGCCCCTCGCTAAAGGCTTCCCAGCGTCGACTGCTGATGATACTCTGCCCCTCATAGACTACGGCCCAATCAGGACGTGATCCATCAAGGTCGTCCCATGCCGAGCTACCCTGGGTGTCACTATAAGACCAGAATCCCACTCCAGAGGATCCTAGTGTCCAAGCCTTCCATGCCATCTTACGATAGTGGTTAAAAGGAGATGCAGATTTTGCGGGAGAAGAAGGGTTGCTATAGATCCACCACGGTTTCGACAGAGTTTGAAAAAATGACTTTCCATCTCCCGCAGCGAAGGCTAGGTCTGGCTGCCAGATATTGATGTATGGGCGTAGAGGCTCAAGGTCCGCGGGTGTGGTTCGGCCATTGCTCGGGCTTGTTGGGTTTGCATAGATTTGAATGCTTGGATCTACCCTCTTAATTAGTGTGGCGACACCCCGTAGTGCTTGCAGATTGTTTCCATGGGGCTCATCGACTGGATAGAGAGCCCAGTCGCTTTTGTCGAATCCTAGACTGCCGAGTTCCTTTGTTAACATGGTGAGCCACCGTTGCAACGCTTGGTCCCTTCGGTTATCTGTTCCACCGGTATGATCCAAGAGCCAATCTAGTCTATTGTCGTTTGTCGCTCTATCTAGATTCCAGCCTAAGTAGAGAAGCAGCATTCCCCGATTTTTGAAGACTTTTGCGGTGCTGAGAAGTTTCTCAAGCATCTTTGCATCCCACGAACCAGAAAGCATTGGCTGGGGAATGTTAGAGGGGTGGATCACGAATACATTCACGCCATGCGAGACAAGATCATCTAGGGCTTCTTGCGGGTTTGACCAGATGGGTTTGTCGTTTGTATATCCCCAGTTAATTGCGTGCGGCTGTTTTGAGGAAGGTAATGCATAATTTGCCACTGTTAGGTGAAGGGGCAATTTATATTCGGCTCCATCCTTTAGTTCTTTAACGACAATTGTAAGCTCAGTGTTGCCACAGCAATACTTGCTGAGATCTGCTGTGATCCAGAAGTAAGCTGCTTGTTTTGCGGAAACGGGTATCACCTGTCCTTCAGTCACTGATGGCAATGCATCCAACGCGATTGTGCCATCGGCGGCCAAGACACCCACCACTGCTCGCAGTCGCAAGCCGACGGGACTGGCCTTTTTCCCTCGAATTGCAATAGTGACATGTCCTGATTCAGTCTTAGTATTTAGTATGCCGAAACTAGCTGATTCGAGTTCGTTCTTGGTGCCCAATATCTTGATAGGTAGCCCCCTTCGTGCTTTGAGTTCATCCAAGGTTGGATGTAATTTGAAATTATCCCAAGGGGGTTGATCCCAAAGGATGAATGGTTCCGCATTTGACGTCTGAGCCAATTGCAAGTTGTCGCTGTTATCTGTTTCCAAAGTATGCAGTAGGGTGCTTCGTAATCTCTTCAAGCTATCTTCTGTAACAGCCTTTTTGTCGCCCATGATGGTGCCAGCCAGAGTGCCATATTGCGTTGTTGTTGGGCGCCAGAGAATCTCATCTAGGAACATATAGTCGCCATTGGCATGGATGACAACCATGAGTATTGGGCTGCTCTGTACAATTTCTAATGTTACCCAGTGGCTCGTTGCATCAGTAAACGTTGATGCCTGCATTTGTTTTCCAGCTAGGTGTAAATAGCTATTTTGAGAAGTTTCTGTGTACACATCTATTCGTTGTGGTGGGTTCACGCCTGAGCTTACCTGCTTAGCAGTATGAAAAGTTAAAACGCCCGAGACTAATTCATTCTCCTGCCCCAGCTGGACACGCAGTACTACAGGTGTGTTTCTTGCCCAGCCCACACTCCCCTTTCGAACCCACATTGGATGAGCTTCGGTGATACCGTCAGTAAGTTGCTGAAGGTCCTTGGGGTCAGTCGTTAACGGATAATTGGGAGTAGGAGACGCACTGAGAACATCGATGCGGGCTCTTGTTCCGGGATTGTCGCTTCCCAAAGAAGATGACGGGAGGGAAAGACTAACAGTAATGACGCTTGTGAGCCAAAGGGTACACGTGATGAAAGAGCGAAGAGTTGATTGAATATGTGAGTGCACAGCTTACACGCGTTGATATGAAAGGCGAATGGTTATCGAAGATGGAGGTGCGGGATGTAAGTGACATGGTGCTGGAGTAGAAGTAAGGGAAGGCATGAATGATTCACAATTCTGGATTGGTATTGCAATCACGCATTGGTTCTCATTCGCTGGCCTGGCGGAAATATCTCTCACGGGATGTTCAGGTTTCGCTCTTGGTGGGTTGTTCATTATCTCGCCAGTATGTGATCCAGATGTTCGACGATCCGCTCTGCCGCCTTGCCATCCCATTTCGGAGGGATCGCGCCTTTCTTCCACTGCCCTGCCATCAATCGTGTTAGCGCAGGAGGCAGCTTGGCTGGGTCGGTGCCGATGAGTTCGTTGGTGCCGATGGTGATGGTCTCCGGGCGTTCGGTGTTGTCGCGCAGGGTCATGGGGGAAAGAAAAGGGGTCTGGATTCAATGTTTCCTGCCGCTCCATCGGGCTTCCCTGAGCCGTCAGGGCAGAACTTTTCCCAGATGTTCCACGATCCGCGCTCCCCCAGGAATAAGCGCAGCGCATCCCGCCGGGTGTGCTCGTCAAGAGCCTCCGACGCAGCCAAGCCCCGAGCACACAGCCTTCAACACGCGTCTATACGCCTCGGGAGTCAGCTTGCCAATGCGGCCGAGAATCAAGGACTGATCAAACGTATGCAACTGGTCGCACCGCACCCAGCTCAACTTGGGGAGCGAGCCGAGCTCAAAATCGACTGATTCAAGCGGCACGCCGGCCGGGTGGCCTGAGCGGGAGGTGACGGCCAGTGCAACGATATCGCCATAGGTTTCCAGACTTCGCAGAATCAGCGCCGGACGCCGTTTCGTCGAGCTCAGATCGCTGAAAGGAAAAGGCAGCAAGACCACTTCACACGGTTGGAACATCGTTCCATACCTCGTCTTCCACGTTATCCCATACTTTCTTCAGGCTCGTTTCCTGGGCATAGATCAGATTCAACTCCTCCGCCCGCTCTGGTGTGACACCTCTGTGCATGCGAAGGAAGCGAACGAAATCGAGCACCTCGCGTACCAGCGGTTCGGGAAGCGGTTTTACCGCTTCATACACTTGCTCCGCGGTCGTCATTGCTACCTCCTTGCAAGGAAAGAACGTTGCTCTAGCATAGCCCCAATATCATATGAACGTCGAGTCGGCACCTACACACACACACACACCTGCCGTCATGTTTCCAGGTTGTCCCATCGCCTTAGGCCCCTTGCCCTGTGGATGTTTTGGGATGATCGTTTCGTCCATGTTCCACCAGGCTCCCCTGCTCTGTCATGCCAGAACTTTTCCCAAATGTTCCACAATCCGCTCCGCCGCCTTGCCATCCCACTTCGGAGGGATCGTGCCTTTCTTCCACTGCCCTGCCATCAATCGTGTTAGCGCAGGAGGCAGCTTGGCTGGGTCGGTGCCGATGAGTTCGTTTGTCCCGATGGTGATGGTCTCCGGGCGTTCGGTGTTGTCGCGCAGAGTGAGGCACGGAATGCCGAGGACCGTGGTCTCTTCGGTGATGCCGCCTGAATCGGTAATGACGCCTTTGGCATGCTTCACCAGATAGTTGAATTCCAAATAGCCTAGCGGATCGACATAGTTGAGTTGCGGGGTCTTGCTGTCGAGGTCGCGCAGGTTCTTTGCAGTCCTGGGATGCACGGGAAAGACGACCGGCAATCCGCGAGTCCCTTCGGCGATGGCTTGCAGAAGACGCAGTAACTGTTGCTCCCCGTCCACGTTCGCCGGACGATGCAGGGTGATGACGAAATACTTTCCCGGCTCCAGGTTGAGCGAGTCCCAACAGGCCGGCGGCCGTAACCGTGGCATCTGCTTCAAGAGGGTATCGATCATGGTATTGCCGACGAAGAAGATGCGATCGTCGGTGATTCCTGCGCGGCGGAGATTCTCGTTGGCCGTCTCGCTGGTGGTAAAGAACCAGTTGGTGATGGAATCGGTGACGACGCGGTTGATTTCCTCCGGCATGGTCCAATCGCTGGAGCGGATGCCGCCTTCGACGTGGGCTACCGGGACTCCGAGTTTACGGGCTGCGATGGAGCAGGCCATGGTCGAGGTGACGTCACCGACCACCAGGCATAAATCACTCTTGTCCTTCAGTAAGACCTTTTCATAGGCGACCATGATGCCGGCGGTTTGCTCTGCTTGTGTGCCGGATCCGACTTCGAGATTGATGTCGGGATCGGGAATGCCGAGTTCTTCAAAGAAGCTCCCCGACATGGCGCGGTCGTAATGCTGCCCCGTATGAATCAGGCGATAGCGCAGCGGCCCTCCCCGTTTCTCCGCCGCCTTTAGGGCGTCGATGATCGGAGCGATCTTCATGAAGTTGGGCCTGGCTCCGGCGATGAGATCAATGCGTTTTATCATGTGCCCTGGCTTGTTCCGGTTTCGTTCGGGTTGTGGTTACTTCGACAAGTTTTGCTCGCTCATGCTCCGGCTCGCGTGGCTGAATGTTTACGCCACCGAGGAACTACTTAGCTGATTTGGTCTTAATGGGCAACAAGGAAGTGATCTGTTGCCAGTCCTTCGTGTTCCGCAGAAGGTCGAGCCTTGGTTGGAATGCTGCTTTCTTTCATGGTTGGTTTTTCCGTTGGGATCATCTTCTGCGCTCCCGCATCTCCTACCGCACTATCTGGTCATGTGGCCGACCGGTTTCCATCGCGCGTCTTCACAGTAATCCCGGCTGGTGGAGCAAGACTCAGACCATGTGGCTCAATCCTGAGCCTCTGTTTGGTCAACGAGTTAGCACGATCCGACTGATGGGGATCTGTATGGATGCACGGTGGGCCGTACAGAAATGAAGAGTGTGTACGGCGGGATTGTAGGAGGTTTGAGGCTGGAGGTTGGAACTCGTTAGCTCGGACTTCAACATTTGGCGTTTAACGCACTTGCTCTAACCTCAAGCGCGCTTCCCCGCCGCCTCATCTTTTGATGTCAGGAAGCGTAAGGGACGGGGACGAATATGGACACTATAAATGCTGGAAGGCGTCGAGCCTGCTCGCTGCTCGATCAAAGGTGACTGTCGCATCGCAGCCGCTGATCTGATTGGTCGCTCCGAGCAGACAATCTGCAAAATCTGCCTTCCCTTTCTGATACATCCGGAAGGCCATCCACGCTGACTGGGTATCTTCTATCTTGAGTTGGCTGGTCCTCAGAATCTTATCTAGTACGACTACTATTGTGTCTTTTGAGTATCCATAGGCGCTTTCCAGCACCCAGACCAGTTCACATAACACGATACGATTAATAAACCCTGGTTCGTCACGAGTACATCGCTCTGTGATGACTTGGGTTGCTGCGCGTGATTGTGCGGGATCGTCTTGCACCAAATGTCTGACCAGGACATTCGTGTCGATTCCAATCATCGACGTCCCCCGCGCTTGCGAATGGCTTGATTCATCTCGGCTACGCTTACAGGTTTTGTGGGCGCTTTGAGCATTCCCGTTAACTCCGATGCGTCTACGCTTGCCGGGTGTACGACCACTCGGCCGTCATCCTCGATGATAAAGTCCAGGCGGTCCCCCGGATGAAGATTCAGTCGCTTGCGAATGTCTTTCGGTATCGTTGTTTGGCCTTTACTCGTCATTGTCGATGTGGACATCATGCCTCCTTACAGCAATCGTATTTCCTTACTGTATAGTAAGCTTATGCCTCGTGCAAGGGTGCCGATGAGAATTGCCGGTGGCAGTCTCCACCGCTGGCATGGGTTACGTGTGCGACGGGTTTGTGGCGTTTGTCATGCCTGAAGAATTGACTTATCTCAGTCTCGGCAATTGGCCAACAAGGAATGCATTACTTTACGTTTCGGAGGAGGTTCTGCCAGGCGTGGAGCTGCTGACTGGTGCCCGCTTTCGGGTTGCTTTGTGCGGATCGCTGCTCAGCCTGGCTCCGCCCGGTGCTCAGTGCATCGATACGCTCCCCGACGTCCCGATACAGGCTGTCTTCCCGCCGGAGCCAGCGATAGGCTTCGAGGGCTTCGGCGATCCTGCCGAGCGATTCGAGGGTGCGGCCGAGCACATAGAGAATCTGCACGATGTCTTTTTTCGATGCGCCGGGTGACTTGAGGGCGTTGCGAAAGGACGTGACGGCGTCTTCGTATCGATCGCAGGATTTTTGCGAGAGTCCGATTTGCGCATAGGCTTTCAGGGCGAGAGCCGGATCGCTCGTAGCCTTTTCAAATTGCTCGATCGCCTGCTTGAAGAGGCCGGCTTTCCGCAAGGCAAGGCCCCGTTCGTACGCTTCGGCTGCGAGATCGTTGAGATGTGTTTCCGGAAGGGCTGACTCAGACATGCCGAAACGACTCCTTTAACAATTCCTGTTGAACTAGGCTGGAATCAGCAAGTCCCAGACCATGATGCCCGTTTGAACATAACCAAATGTATCAATAGATTAGGATTTGGCAAATTCATGCCGGCGTCTCAGATGGCGCTTCCTGTACAACCGATTGCCGCTAAATCGCTGTCTCCTCCTCCCATAAGGTAGAGGGTGACTTGCTCTGAGCAACTCGATAAAAGTATTGCCTGCCGATCGTCGGATGCGTAGTATGGGCTGACACTTTCTTTTGGGACGACAGAGACCGGCATGGATATTCTCGGCGATCAACCCGTACGGCGGCTGACTATTGTGGCCTATCTTGCTGTAGGCGCCCTGCTCATTGCGCATGGCGTCAATGCGTTTGTGGCCGCAGCGTTAGCCCTCCCTCCGGCGAAAGGCCCGGCTCCTCAATCTGCGCAGGCGGCTGTTCCGGTCGCGTTTGTGCCGCAGCAATGGGTGGATCAAATTCAGTCGAGCGGCTTCTTTCTGCTCCCCGCTGCCCCGCTAGGAATGACCGGTGTGCCGGGGACTGCTTCACAAGCACCGGTACGGGCTGCCTTGGGCGTGGCGAATAAGCTGCGGCTCTTAGGCGTCGTGTTAGGAAGTGAACGCGGTGTGTTTGCGATTGTCGAGGAACTGGCTACGAAGCGGCAGGTGCTCTACCGGTTGCACGATCAGATACCGGATTTGGGAGAGGTCAGCGCCATTCGCCGGGATGGCCTGGTGATTCGGAGCGGCGATCAGGAAGAGTTGCTGGAACTCTCCACGACCGACAAGCCGCCGGCCTCGGTTGTCACGGCCGGTGTGCCTGGTCCGGCGGCGCCCGGAGTCCCTATCAAAAAAGTGATCGATCGACGAGAGGTTGAAGCGGCGATGGCCGATTTGCCGAAGCTCCTGACTCAGGCCCGTGCCGTCCCTTTCATGGTCAATGGCGCCCCCAACGGGTATCGCATGGACTACATCGCCCCAGCCAGTTTCTATGAGAAGATCGGCATCCAATACGGGGATGTGTTGCAGCGGGTGAACGGTGTGGATGTGCGTGATCCTTCCACGATGCTCAGTCTGTTCCAGCAATTGAAAAACGAACGAACGGTGAAAGTCGATATGGTTCGCAACAACCAGAAGACCACCATGACCTTTGAGCTCCGATAAGTCTCCCCTCACTCCTGCTGGCATATTCCGGGCTCGCTGCGTCTTTCCATACACATCGTTCTTTCAGTCGTGTACTTCTTGTGTAGGCTCGCCGGTTTGATCTCGGCGTGACTCTTTACCTCCCCCCTTATTTCTTTCCTTCTTATCCGGGAGAAGGGTACGAGGGAGACATCCGGATATATCCTTGTTTTACTTATGGTTATACGAAGAAACTTGGAATTGATCTTCAAGCCGGTTAGTCTAAGGTCTCGGACTCCCTATAATGGTGAAATGGGGCACGGAGCACTGTGAGCGATTCCGAACAGCAAGTTACTTTTGGCAGGCCGCTTCTCGGGCGGATTCTCGGAGAGAAGTTTAATCTCCTGGATGCCAAGCTCGATGAGGCGTTGGCCTATCAGCGTGAGAAAGGCGGCCGCCTCGGCGAAGCCCTCCTCCATTTGCGTGTGCTTCGGGAAGAAGAACTGCTGGAAGCCTTGGCCCAGCAATTTGAGCTGGCGTGGTTGCCGCATCTGGAAGTCTCCCATATCGATCACGAACTGATTAAACGAGTGCCCATCAGCTTTGCCCGCCGCTATCGGATTTTGCCTCTGCGCCATGAAGACGGTGCCGTCGTCGTCGCGACGACCGATCCTCTTGAGACGGTGGCGTTGGATGATCTGCGCCTCTTGTTGGGGAAACCGATTCGGCCGGTGCTGACCACAGGACTTGCTCTCTTGGCCTGCTTGAACCGCGTCTATGACGAGGCGGCCAGTCCCGCCGGGGCTGAACAGGTCATGGAGGATATGGCGGCGGCGGAAAACCTCGATCAGCTGGCTCATGAGCTGGATGAACCACAAGATTTGCTCGACGCGACGGACGAGGCTCCGATTATTCGCCTGGTGAACTCCGTCTTGTTTCAGGCGGTTCGCCAGCGGGCCAGCGACATCCACTTCGAATCATTCGAGCGCGGCCTCGTAGTCCGGTACCGGATCGACGGTGTGCTCTATCCCGTGCTGACCCCGCCGAAGCGCTTGCAGTCCAGTATCATCGCCCGACTGAAGATCATGGCGGGGCTGAATATTGCGGAAAAGCGCCTGCCGCAGGACGGCCGCTTCGCGATTCGTACAGCAGGAAAAGACGTCGACTTGCGCGTGTCTGTGCTCCCCACCTCGCACGGCGAACGCGTGGTCCTTCGTTTGCTCGAAAAAGAGAATCGCCTCCTGAACCTGACGGAGATGGGATTTTCAACCGACCGGCTCTCGTCCATCCAGCAACTCATTCAGCTGGCTCACGGCATTATTCTCGTGACGGGCCCGACAGGAAGCGGCAAGACGACCACGCTTTATGCGGCTCTCAGCCAGATCAACGCGCCCGATAAGAACATCATCACGGTCGAAGACCCGGTCGAATATCAGTTGCTCGGAATCGGGCAGATGCAGGTCAACCCCAAGATCAACCTCACGTTCGCAGCCGGCCTGCGGTCCATCTTACGCCAGGACCCCGACGTCATCATGATCGGAGAAATCCGCGATCGTGAAACGGCGGAAATCGCGATTCACGCGTCGCTCACGGGCCATCTCGTCTTCTCCACGCTGCATACCAACGATGCGGCCAGTGCCGCCACGCGATTGATCGATATGGGAATCGAGCCGTTTCTCGTGGCCTCCTCGGTCATGGCGGTCCTCGCGCAACGTTTGTTGCGGCAAATCTGCCCCGATTGCAAGAAGCCGTACAAACCTACCGTCGATGAACTTAGCCGTCTCGGGTTGGATAGCAAGGGTCCGTTTACGTTCTACCGCGGCGCCGGCTGTCCGAACTGTTCGCAAACCGGGTATCGCGGCCGTACGGGCATCTATGAGTTGCTCGTGCTCGATGACGAGGTGCGCCGGCTCATCGGTGCCAAAGCTGATTCATCGGTGATCAAACAGGCGGGCATCGCCAAGGGCATGATCACGTTGAAGCAGGAAGGCGCGATGAAAGTGGCTCAGGGTGTGACGACGACCGAAGAAGTGATGCGGATAACGCAGCAGGAGATTGAGATCTAGCAAGATGCTGAAAACGCTCCCCAGCTTCGTTCTCGCGGCACTCGAATCCTCCACGTACCCCAGAGGGTACGCGTCGTCCTCTCGCTTGCTGCGGCCTTGCCGGGAGAGCGTTTTGAGCATCTTGTGTGCTTCTCGTGCAGGAGCTCGCTAGTCATGCCGGTCTATCAATACCGCGGGTATAAGAGCGACGGCGGATCCGCGGCGGGCATCGTCGATGCCGAGAGCGTGAAGGTCGCCCGCCTGAAGCTCCGCAAAGACGGGGTGTTTCCGACCGACGTGGTTGAGCAGGGACAAACCAGCGGGCGCGGGTTGGCGCAGGATCGTGTTGCCATCTCAGCGCCGCTCGGAAGGTCTCAGGTTCTGTCGGCGCCCGATTTGGCGATGCTGACCCGTCAGTTTGCAACGCTGTTGGTCGCCGGGCTTCCTCTGGTCGAAGCGTTGGGGGTCTTGATCGACCAGTCTGAAAAGAAGCCGGCGAAGGCCTTGCTCGCCGATGTGCGCGAGCAAGTGCGCGCAGGAAAAGCGCTCAGCAGCGTCCTGGAATCCTACGGGAAAGACTTCTCCCAGATTTACGTGCATATGGTGCGGGCGGGTGAATCGAGCGGCGCGCTGGATCAGATTCTCTTTCGCCTGGCCGAGTTTCTTGAAAAACAGCAGGCCCTCCGGAACAAAGTCACGAACGCCATTCTCTATCCCGCCTTGATGCTGATCGTCGGCGTGGGCGTTCTGTTTTTTCTGATGACCTTTGTGGTTCCCAAGATCACAGCCGTCTTCACCAGCATGAAAGCGGCGCTCCCCTTCCCGACCGTTGTGCTGATGACGATCAGCCGGTTCTGTTCCACCTACTGGCCGCTCATGCTGCTGGCCGTGGTGGGCGGCGGGTGGCTCATTCGCCGATTCATCCAGACCGAATCGGGGCGCACCCTTGCGGATCGACTGATCCTCCGCATTCCCTTGATCGGCGACGTGGCGCGCATGGTGTCGATCTCCCGGCTGACCGGCACCCTGGCGACGATGTTGTCGAGCGGCGTGCAGTTGCTGGATGCGTTGGATGTCTCGAAGCGCGTGATGAACAATCGGATCCTGGAGGAAGCGGTCGAAGGCGCCCGGCAGAATATCCGGGAAGGCGAAACGATCGCGGATCCGCTCAAGCGCAGCGGCCAATTTCCGTCGCTCGTGACACATATGATTGCCGTCGGGGAACGCAGCGGTGAAATGGAAGAAATGCTGCGGCGTATCGGTCAGATTTACGACGGTGAAGTGGAGCGGGTCATCACCCGGTTTACATCGCTGCTGGAACCGATCATGATCTTAGTCATGGGCGTCATCGTCTTCTTTATTGTCGTGGCCATCCTGCTGCCGATCTTTGAAATGGGTCAAATGGTGCGGTAGGCGGGTGACCGGTGATGTGTGATGAGTTTAACGGGAGGTATTCGATGAGTGAAAGAAAGCAGTGTGAGCGTGCGTGGACGATGCAGGACGGGAACCTCCGTGTTCCAAGTCGCCCCGCATCACCCATCGCCCATCACCCGTCACGCCATATTCTCCGCAGTGAGCGCGGTTTCACCTTCATCGAGATCATGGTGGTGGTGGCGATCCTCGCCATTCTGGCGGCGCTCGTCGTCCCGCGGATCATGGGGCGCACTGACGATGCCAAACGGACGGCCGCGAAAGTGCAGATCCGAAATATCGAAGGGGCGCTCCAACTGTATAAGCTTGATAACGGCGTCTATCCCACGAGTGAACAGGGGCTCAAAGCGCTGGTCGAAAAGCCGTCCGTGGGCGTGATTCCGAAGAAGTGGAAGATCGGCGGCTATATCGACAAGCTTCCTGAAGATCCCTGGGGCAATCCTTACAAATATCAGAGCCCGGCCCCGATCCAGCAGGGACAATATGGGCAGATTAAGGCTGATTATGAAATCATGTCCCTCGGTACCGATGGCGAGGTCGGCGGAGACGGTGTAAATGCCGATATCGCGAATTGGAACTTGGATAAGGATTAGCACGTTGTTGAGGACATCCGCCAGCAGCGACAGTGGCTTTACTTTGCTGGAGATGATCATCGTCATGTTTCTGTTGGTGGCGATGTTGGGTATCGTGATCCCGCGGGTGAATCTTGGGGAAGATCTGGCCTCGACCGGACGGAAGTTCATCGGAGCGGTACGAACCCTCCAAGGCATCGCCATGAGCACGCAGAAACCGGTCAAACTCTATTTGGACTTGGATCAAGGCCAATATTGGGCGATGGCTATCGACGGAAAAGAGGAGAAGCCCTTGCCGGATGCCGCCTGGGCGATGCCGCGCATGCTTCCGGAGACCATCCGTCTGGCCGAGGTTTCTTCCGGCTCAGTCAAGCGGACCGCCGGCCGTCTCGACCTGATGTTGTATCCCAACGGCCGGATCGATGAAGCGGTGCTGCATCTCACCGATGCCGGTAACAACATATTGGCCATCGTCGTCGAGTCTGCCACCGGAGCCATCCGCACCAGCGATGAGCGCATTGAACCGCAGCGGCTGGCGTCCATTCCCGATCGGGTCAAGCCCCTGTTGATTCCAACGGCGACGGTAGCGGCCGGAAACCAGCCCGGCCTGCTGAAGCCCTAACGCAATCACACCCCATGTGCGACCACCAACCCCAAGACGAGCGTGGATTTACGTTGCTGGAGGTGCTGCTGGCTGTCGCGATTCTGGCAATTGCCCTCCCCGTGCTGCTGGGTCTCAGGAATTTCGATTTGGAGCTGCAGTCCCGCTCCATGGAGCTGACGACCGCCACCCTGTTGGCGCAAGAAAAACTGTTGGAAACGGAGCTCTCGGGGTCGTTTCCTATCGGAGAATCAACGGGAGAGTTTCAATCGCCGGCGCCTGGCGTCCTCTCGTCGATCACGGAGCCCAATCGTGCGCCCGGGTATCGGTGGAAGCGCAGCATCATGCCGACGCCGCTGGAACTCATTCGTGAAGTCAAGATCCAGATCTCCTGGCCGCGCGGTCAGCAGGAGGAAACCATGGAAGTGAGTACATATGTCTTTGCCGGCCTTGCATTCTAAACACGAAGGCGGGTTCACGCTGGTTGAAGCGCTGTTGGCGATTGCGCTGCTGGCGACGTTGGGCGCGATCGTATTCGGGTCTTTGATGACGACGACGCAAGTCGTGGATGCCGGTCGAGCGGCGGCCGCTCGGGAGCAGACCATCCGGCGTGTGTTACGGCTGATGGCCGAAGAACTGGCGATCGGCGTCAAAGAAACGACGTTCCCCTGGGTCGGTTTGAACGGGACGCAAGACGGTCAGTCGGCCGATACGCTGGCCTTCGTCACCAGGGGGGATGGATTGGGCGTCCAAGCCGCGCGCGAGAGCGAGATCTTGCGGGTGATCTATACACGCGAAGGCGATCGCTTGATCCGATTTGTCCGCCGCAATCTCTACGGGCTGACCGATGAATCGGTCGATCAGGTCAATCTGGCGACGAAGGTGAAGGGGTTCAACGTGCGCTACTACAGCCGGCAAGGCCAGGTGTGGCTGGACGAATGGAGTTCAACCGGACCCTTGCCGACGGCGCTGTTGCTGGAAATCACCTTTCAAGAGCCCGATGCCGAACCCTATACCATTCGTGAATGGGTCACGGTGGGAGTCTCCTAATGGTGTGGCCCGGGAAAGATCTCTCGGCTTGGAAGGCCCCGCTGTTGTGGATGGCCTTTGGATGCGCACTCTTGTTCCTCTCGATCGCCCTCACCTTTCCCTATGGGGCGTTGCAGACGCGAGTCATCGGGGAACTGCAACGGGCCACCGGTATGGAGGTGCGCGCGGCAGACTGGACGATCGGATTTCCGGCGGCGATTGAATGGCGGCAGATGACGCTCACCAAACCAGACTGGTCTCCTCTGCAGCTGGGGTTGGTGCGGGCGCAAGTGGGGCTCTGGCGGTTGCTGACCGGCGGGGTCGCTCTGGATCTGGCCGCGCAGCTCGACGAAGCCACCGCGACACAGAGCACGGTCAAAGTGACTGTGACCGGCTCCTCCTGGTCCATGACGGGCCCGGTGGCCATGGCCGGCAAAATTCAGAAGCTTGATCTTTCCAAGGTGATTCGCCCCTATGCGACGCGTGGCATCATGACCGGCGAGTTTACGCATCGTTTCGATCGCCCCGCGACCGGCGGGCCTGCTTCATTCGGCGAGGGCACGTGGAAAGTGGACGCCAAGGATCTGTCTCTGGATCACATTCCCGTGGGCAATGGCCGGATCCTCGCGCTGGCCTTCAGCAGCCTCTCGTTCGGCCTGGCGTGCCGGGAGCAGATCTGTGAAGTCACCGAACTGAAGGGCGACGGGATCGACGGGTCGTTTTCCGGGCAGGGAACGGTTACAATGCAGCAACCTTTACAACAGAGTCAGCTGGCGCTGTCTTTGACGGTGATTCCCGGCGCGGGATTTGCGGCCAAGGCTCCAGGGTTGGGTATCCCTCCCTTGCCGCCCGGGACGCCCTTTACGTTCAAAGTGATCGGAACATTGGCACAGGCCAGGGTGGCGTTGTAGAGTAGCCCATGATCGCAAGAGGAATTCAGACTGCATGAGTATTGCCACCGAATGTGTGGGCCTGGATATCGGCCAGACCGGTCTGAAGGCCGTGCGGTTTCGCCGCCGGCTGAGCGGTCGTGAAACGATCGAATACTTCCAGCAGCCGTTGCCGTTCGCGCTTCCGGAAGATATAGAGCCGGCGCGGCGGGTGCACTCGTTGAGGAATTTCCTGTGGCACAACGGGCTCTATGCCACGGATCGTCTGGTGACGGCGATTCCCTGCCAGGATCTGTTCGTGCGCACGCTCTCCTTTCCGTTCAAAGATGCGGAGAAATTGTCACAGGTCGTTCCTTTCGAAGTCGAAAACCTGATCCCGATGCCGGTGGATGAGTTGGCGATCGGCAGTGTCGTGCTTCCGCCCGGGCTCAACGCCGAAGGGATGTCGCGGATCACCAAGGGGTCGGACGTGCTGGTCACGGCGGCTCCGCGGGACAAAGTGGCCGAACATCTGCGTTTCCTTGCTCAGGCCGACATTGAGCCGGCGGCGATCAATGTCGATGCCATGGCCCTGTATTCGGTGACGCAGTTCCTTCAACAAGAGGGCGGCCACGTTCCCCACGATCTGGCGATTATCGATGTGGGCGCGACCAAGACAACCATCTGTCTGGTGCATGAAGGGCGCCCGGTGGTCTTGCGGACCGTGTTGTGGGGCGGCAATCACCTGACTCATGCATTGGCGGTGCGACATGCCTGCAGTTTTGCCGATGCCGAACGGCGCAAGCGCAGCCTGAATGTCCAACAGGTCGAGGCCTGGCTGGAGCCGCTGCTCAAAGAACTGCGTGTCACGATCCAAGGCTATGAAGGGGCTGAGCGCGGGCGTCTGACCCACTGCTGGGTTTCCGGCGGAGGGGCTAAACTCAGAGAGATCGGCGGATACGTCGCGCATCAACTGGGGCTCTATCCGGTCGGTCCGCGCCAGGGGTTCGGGTTGAACAGCCCGCGCGCCTTCTCTATCGCCTTCGGGTTGGCGATTCATCCGAAACTGATCCGGCCGAAGTGGCGCTTCAAGCCGACGCCGGCCGGTCTGGCCCTCGATTTGAAGGCCGTCTCGGATGCGAACGCCCCGCAGTCCAAGACCTCGGCGCGCGATAAACGGCTGGCTCTCGCGGGTGCCGTGGTGCTGGGGGTGCTGGCTCTCGCGGACGGGTTGACGCATCTCTCTTTGAAAGAACAGCGAGTGCAACAACTGAAGACGGCGCTTCAGGGGCAGTATGCGCAACTGTTTGAGCCGGGGGCCGCGCCGGGCGAAGAATTGGATCAGGCCCGTTTTCGCATTACCGCGGTCGACAAGGCGCTGGCTGTCGTCGATGGATCGCAGCAGCATGTGCTTGCCACGATGGCGGCCTTCATGAAACAGATGCCGTCCGGCGCGTCGGTCAAGATTCGCGATCTGACGATCGACGGCCCGCTGGTGTTACTCGAAGGCGAGACGACCTCGTTCGAAGCCGTAGAGAAGATCAAGCAGACCTATTCGGCCGGCGGGGTCTTCAAAGATGTGGCCGTGAGCGAGACCCGGGTGGGCGCGTCCTCGAATCAGGTGGTATTTCGCATGAACGTGACGGTGGCCCAGCCATGATGCACCAATTACGGGAACGGTGGACGCATCTGGCTCCGCGCGAACGCATGATCCTCTCGGTTGGCGGCGGCGTGGTCGTGGCAAGCCTGCTGTTCCTGCTGGTTGTCGATCCCCTGCTGGCGACCATGGATCGCTTGGATCGCCAGGCGGCCAAAAAGCAGCGGGAGAGCAGCGAACTGGCGGCGTTGGGCGCCGACTATGCGAGCAAGCGCGCGCGGCTGACCCGCGCGGAACAGCGGATGCCGGTGACCGACGCAGGGTTCTCCCTGCTGGCATTTATCGAAGAGGCGGCGAATCAGGCCCATGTGCGGGAGCGGATAGCCGGGATGCAGCCGCAAGTCCAGGCTCTGGCGCAAGGGTATCAGGAAACCGCGGTTGACCTTCGCCTGGATGGCATTCAACTGCCTGATCTGATGGCGCTCCTGCTGGCGATCGACCAGGCTCCCTATGAACTGCAAGTCAGGCATCTGCAAGTCCGCCCGAAATTCGACAATCCCGTCAATCTCGATGCCACTGTCCGAGTGGTCAGTTATGCAAAAGGATGATGAGCGCGGCGTCGCGCTCCTTCTCGCCCTCCTCATATTAGCCCTTCTCGTTGCCCTGATTCTCGAATTCGACGGCGAGGCCCGGCGCGAATACCGCGACGCGGCAGCCTTTCGCGACAACTTCAAAGCGCAAACCCTCACTCGTGCCGCGATACAGGCCGCTCGCGCCGTCCTCCAACAGGATTTCTTGAAGGATAAACAAGCCGGTGAATCGTACGACTCGCCGACCGATCTCTGGGCCATGCCGATCAAGAACTATGCGATCGGAGACGGCTTTCTGAGCGCCCAGATCGAGGACGAGCGGGGCAAGCTCAATCTGAACGATCTGGCCGCTGCCGCCGGCGACGCCATTCAGAAGAAAACGAAGATCGATCGATTCAAGCGGCTCTTCGAATTGCTTCAGATCAGTCCGGATCTGGTCGATGCGGTGGTCGATTGGGTGGATTCGGATGAAAACCAGGAGCCGGCCGGAGCCGAAAGTCTCTATTATCAATCGCAGCGTCCGCCCTATCGCGCGGCCAATGCGCCGCTCTCAGGCCCGGGCGATTTGCGGCTGATCAAGGGCTTTACCCCTGACATTGCAGACCGGCTCTCGCGGTACGTGACGGTATTCCCTGAAGAAGGCGGTGCGCTGGTCAATCTAAACACGGCAGACTCCCTAGTGATTCAGGCTCTGGATCCGGGGATCACGCAATCGATGGCGATGGAAATCATCCAGGGACGGCCGTATAAGAAGAAGGAAGATCTCGATCGTATCGGCAGCTTTCAGGAAATCGGCGCGAAACTACGCGCGACGCAAAGCGGATACGATGTGAAGAGCGAGTTCTTTTCTGCCCGATTGGCCATCAGCGTGAACGATGTGACGAAGACTGCCTGGGTGGTGCTGCGGCGCGACGCGAATAAGGGAGAAAGCACCGTGAAGTACCTGCGGGTGTTCTGACAGGATGGCCGGCGATAGCCGTTCCCCTTCCTCCCCCCCCGACATTGATAGTAAAGACAAAGTTAACAAGTCTGTAACATTGCCGTTACCGGATCTTTACCGGAATCCCGGATATTCCTGCGTGAGAAGGCGATGTGCTCACGAAGTCGATTCAACAAAGGAGGGCGGAGCGTGCAGATCCGGAAACTATCGCAAGTATTGAAAGGCAGAGGAACGGTGTATTTACATGCTGCCTTGCGACGTACTTCCGTCGTGTGCCTGGTGTTCATGCTCGGTATTGGAAGTACTCTGGATGCAGTTGCGGCAGAACTTGACGGCATGAGTCCTCAAGCGGGTTCGGTCGCCACTCCGGTTGCCGATTCAAGTCAGCGGGCCGGGGCCGGTCAGCGCCTGACCATCGAAAGCACTAATCTAGAAAGTCTTTTATTGGAAAAGGGTGTCATTTCGCAGGATGACTGGATACGCCTGAAAGCGGAAGAAGAACGGCGCGCCTTTGAGCAGACGGCGGAAGCGGGAATGGCCGGCAACCCTCGCTGGTATGAGCGGATCCGGATCAGCGGCTACACTCAGTTCCGGTATGCTGCCGGGGCCACCGATGGGAAATTCAGCATTCCTCTCGGCGACAGTACGGCAACCAGCCAGCCACGTGAGTTCTACTTCCGGCGCATCCGCCTCGTCTTCCAAGGCCAGATTTCAGAACGGCTGGCGTTCTATCTGCAGGGCGCGTTTGAAGGAGACCAATCGACCCAGAACATGTTTAACAAGGAAATCATCGACGCGTACGCCGATTATTATCTGACGAAAGACAAGGTTCATCGCTTGCGGTTCGGCCAGCATCGGGCGCCGAACGCCTTCGATACCTATCGCTCCAGCACCAACCGGCAGGAACTCGACCGCCATGAATCGGTGCAAAGCGGAGCGCCGGGCGAACGGGATCTCGGGATTGCCTACTATTGGAGCCCCAAAATCGCCCAGGAACGGTTTACTCAATTGGCGGCCTATCATAACGGCCCTGGAGATTACGGAGTCTTTGGCCTCATGGTCTATAACGGGCAGGGTCGCAACAAGGCCGAGTTGAACGGCGACAAACACATTGGTGCGCGATTGGCCTACCCGTTTGAACTGCCGAACGGGCGTCTTTTAGAAGCCGGCGTCATGGCTTTCCGAGGAGTGTATTCGGTCAGCGGGGCCGGAGCCCCGACTAGCACTACCGCGACGGCGAAGTGCCAGCAAGGTCTCAACCGGCAAGGTGGCTGCGACACGACCGATGAACGTATCACGGCCTATGTCTGGACGCCGCCGCAACCCTGGGGTCTGCTTGCCGAGGGTACGATTGGAAAGAACGCGAAGCGGAATGAGATCACAAGCATCATTGAAGAAAAACCACTGATCGGCGGCTATGTGCAAGGTTATTACACCTGGTCGTACTCGGACGTCGGCATGCTCACACCCTATGTCCGTTATGGCGAATATTACGGCGGAATCAAATCGATCAACGGCGCACCGGACGGGCAATCGCGCACCTGGAATTTCGGTCTGGTCTGGGAACCGGATACCCACTGGCGGTTTGTCACCGAGCTTATGCTGAAGGACGGTCTCAACGAAACACTGGCACTCAATAGGGTCCAAGATTCTTTTGATGGTTCCTTGCTACGCTTCCAGGCACAGTTCTTTTTTAATTAAGCCGCAGGAGTCTTGGAAAGAGAGGAAATTATGATCGAACAGAAGAAAGAGATGAGTCGTTTAAGGAAAGTGCCCTGCGTTGTTTTCATGGTGCTTGCCCTCACGCTATGGGGTCTGAGTGGCGAACGTGTTCTGGCAGAACAGGCTAACGCCTTGGCCCAAGCGAGCAGCGAAACCATGTCTGAGCAGTACCAGCCCGCTCCAGGCATCGGTGGACGGGTGACGATCGCGGGGTCGGATACGATGCAGCCGCTCATGGCGAAGCTCGCCGCCGCATTTACGGCCTTCCAGCCCAAAGCAAAGTTCGGAGTCGAAGGGCTGGGGTCCAGCCAGGCCATTCGGGAGTTCATGCTGGATTTGTCATTCCAGCGGCGTGGCGACAAGGCCGGAGGCCGGGGGACGGAGGGTGCCAGTAGTACGGGGCTGTTGGCCTCCTCACGGCCACTGACCGATCAGGAAGTGAAGGGATTTGTCAGCCATCACGGCTACGAGCCGATCGGCATTCCTGTCGCGATGGATGCCGTCGCGATTTATGTGCATAACGACAACCCGATCGGACGGCTGAACCTCGAACAAGTCGATGGCTTATTTAGCGCCACATTGAAGCGAGCCAAGGGAGACCATCTCACCACCTGGGGGCAGGTGGGGCTCAAAGATCAGTGGGGTCAACAGCCGATTCATCTGTATGGACGAAACAAGAAGTCCGGCACCCGAGAATTCTTCAGACATGTGGCGCTGGTGGATGGAGAGCTCCATCCCGACGTGCAGGAACAGCCGGGATCGGCCTCGGAAATTCTCGCGATTGCTCAGGACCCGCTCGCTGTCGGTTATGCCGGAGTGGGATTCCACAGCTCAATGGTTCGCATTGTTCCCCTCGCATCCGGTCCCACTGATCCGGCGATCCTGCCGAGCGCAGAGACGGTGTCCAGCGGGCAGTATCCGCTCGCGAGGCCGTTGTATCTCTATGTGAACAAGAATCCTGATGGAAAGCTTGATCCGGTGGTAGGTGAATTTCTGAAATTTGTGAACAGCCGTCAGGGGCAGGAAACCGTAGCTCGCGCCAATTTCTATCCCCTGACCGCCGCGCAGATTTCCAAGAATCTTGAACTCCTTGGGCAGACTTTGTTGACCGCGCAGGCGCCTTTACGCTGAAATGGCCCGTCGTGCTATTAGCGTATGCGCAGCCGCCTGTGATCGAGCAGGCGGTTGCGCCATATGAGCCGAGGAGAGACAATGCAGATAGGAATGAGATTTGCGGCAATCCTGATGGTCTCGCTCATGAGCGGCTGCGCGACGGGTCCGCTTCCTCGCGCGGTCTATCAGGATCCCACCACGATTATCAGGATTCAGTTTGATAGCAAAGCCGGCCAAGGCCACGGTCACCCTGCGACGGTCAGTCCCGATGCGATCCGGCATGTGCTTGAGGGGATGCGGGTCCAGTCGAGGAGCGCCTTCGTTCCGTCACTCCTTACCGGCGGAGCGTCTCTGAACGCCGCTTTTGCAAAGGAGGAGCAGGATGTCCTGGGGACCCATCTAAGTCGGGCGCTGGCGGAGGCCAAGCCGGATGAACTGGTCACCTTCTATCGAAGGGTTTCCACTCCGGCTGTCGGGCTGGCGATCACTTCAGGCGGTCTCTTTGTGCATGGCCGATATCTGTACGTAATTCTGGCCAACAGCCGCACAATGCCGTCCGAGGGAATGAGTCAGAGTATCGTCTCTGAAATCGATCCGGTTGACAGTCCGCTGCTCCCGATCAGTCGCACCGCATTCCGAGCCACCTTTGTGCCTTCAACCTCTCTCGTGCCGGAAGACGAGCGATGGGTCTGGCCGTACATCGATCAAGGCCGAGTAGTGGTGATCGATCTCGTCCAGTTGGGACGGGATAGTAGATCGCAGAAGTCGCACACTTCCCCCTAACCTCGTCCGTCTATTCTCCTCTGAGTTAACACGGTATTTACACGGCTATAACGAACTCTTAATAAGTACGGGCTAGCCTAATAGACTCTTAGAGGAGATAGATCCTCACTCTCACCGGAGCAGTCGTCCTCCAGAGGAATGCTCCGAGACAATGTGTTCATACGAAGGAGTAAGATTGGCATGGCGAGCGGACGGTTTATGACGATACTCATGGTGAGCGGCTGTTGTATAGGCGTCATCGCCGCGGCAACTTCCTTTACGCAGGCAAGCCCAACCACCCTTATCAAAATCGACGGGTCGAGCACGGTGTTTCCTATTACGGAAGCGGTGGCTGAGGAGTTTCAGAAAGAGACCAGAGGATCGGTTCGTGTGACGGTCGGGATTTCAGGAACCGGCGGCGGCTTCAAAAAGTTCTGCCGCGGCGAGATCGACGTGCAGGATGCCTCCCGTCCTATTTCCAGCAGCGAAATGGAAGCCTGCCGTGCCGGCGGAGTCCAATTCTATGAATTGCCGATCGCCTTCGATGCCCTGACCATTGCCGTGAGCCCGCAGGCCACCTGGGTGGACTCCATCACGGTGGCAGAATTGAAAACCATGTGGGAGCCCTCAGCGCAAGGCCGGGTGACCAAGTGGAATCAGATCCGTTCGACCTGGCCTGATCAGCCGCTGAAACTGTTTGGCGCCGGATCCGACTCCGGCACCTTCGATTACTTCACGGAAGCGGTGGTCGGGAAAGCCAAGTCCAGCCGGGGCGACTTTACCGCCAGCGAAGACGACAATACGCTGGTCCAGGGCATCGCGAATGACAAGCAGGCGCTCGGCTACATTCCCTTTGCCTATTACGAGCCGAACAAGAAACGATTGAAAGCGGTCTCCATCGATGGCGGCCACGGGCCGGTGAGTCCGTCGCGCGAGACGGTCGAAAACGGCTCCTATCAGCCGCTGTCACGTCCACTGTTTATCTATGTGAGCGCGAAGTCTGCGTTGAAGCCAGAGGTGAAGCGCTTCGTCGAGTTTTATCTGGCGCAAGTGCCGATACTCGCTCCGCAAGTGAAATATGTCCCGCTGCCGCCGCAAGCCTACGCACTGGCCGGTGAGCATTTCAAGAATGGGCGACAGGGGACCGCGTTTCAAGGAGGCTCGACGATCGGGATGAAGATCGAAGAGCTGCTCCGCCGGGAAGCCAAACTCTGAGGAGTAGGGGGATGGATACGATGGAGGCTCACATCACCGAGATCTCAGTCGAGAAGAATACCGTCGTCAGGAGTCTCTCCCCTCGACTTGTGCCCCGTCTCAAAGAGAAAGCGATCGAACTGCTCTTGCAACTGGCTGCCTTCACCTCCGTGGCGATTACGCTCGGGATTGTCGGTGTCCTTGCCTATGAGTCGTTCCACTTCTTTCAACAGGTCTCCGTGGTGGACTTCTTGACTGACCGCCAATGGACCCCGTTATTTGCCGACGCGCATTACGGAATTCTTCCCCTCGTGTCGGGCACGCTGGTCACGACGGCGGTGGCCTTACTCGTGGCCGTTCCGATGGGGAGCCTGATTGCCATCTATTTGAGCGAATATGCCTCGCGTTCGGTGCGCGAAATCGTGAAGCCTGTGCTGGAGCTGCTCAGCGCTGTGCCGACGGTCGTGTATGGATACTTTGCGCTGTTGTTCGTGACGCCGGCCTTGCAAAAGGTCTGGCCTGATCTTCCCGGCTTCAACATGCTGAGCGCGGGGCTCGTCATCGGATTCATGATCGTTCCCTATGTCAGTTCCGTGAGCGAGGATGCCATGCGCGCGGTTCCGGTCTATCTGCGCGAAGGCGCCTTTGCCTTGGGCGCCACCCGCATGCAAACGGCGCTGCGCGTCGTCTTCCCCTCCGCCCTGTCCGGCATCACGGCCGCCTATGTCCTCGGCGTCTCCCGGGCTATCGGCGAAACGATGGTCGTGGCGATTGCCGCGGGGATGCAACCGACACTGACCCTGAATCCGCTGGAACCGGCGGCGACGATGACCGCCTATATTGTGCAGGTCAGTTTAGGCGACCTGCCGCACGGGAGCGTGGGCTATCAGACGATCTTTGCGACGGGGCTCATGCTCTTATTGATCACCCTTTTGTTTAACATTGCAGGCCATGCGCTTAAAAAACGGTATCGCCAAGTATATTAGGTCCACCGCCTTGCAACGGCGCATCATGCGGCGCAAGGGCCTCGATCGCTTCTTTGCCTTCGAAGGACTGTTCGTGATGGGCGTCGCCCTGCTCGTTTTGTTCGCCCTGGTGGGACAACTCGCGGCTGATGGAGCGGGCCGCTTGTCCTGGCAATTCCTCACGTCTTTCCCATCGCGATTTCCCGAGCAAGCCGGCATTCTGACCGCCTGGATCGGCACCATCCTGGTCATGCTGTTGACGGCGGTGACGGCCGTTCCATTGGGCATCGGAGCCGCCATCTATCTGGAAGAATATGCCACGAAAAGCTGGCTGACCGAGGTGATTGAAATCAACATTGCCAATCTGGCGGGCGTGCCGTCGATCGTCTATGGACTCATGGCCCTCGGGCTGCTGGTCTATGAGCTGCATTTGGGCCAAAGCTTCCTGACAGCCGGACTGACCCTGGGTATGTTGATTCTTCCGATGGTCATCATTGCGACGCGCGAGGCGATCCGAGCCGTTCCCCCTGCCGTGCGCGAAGCGGCCTATGCCCTCGGCGCCACCAAGTGGCAGACCGTGCGGGATCATGTCCTGCCCTATTCGATGGGCGGCATTCTGACCGGGATAATCCTGGCGCTCTCGCGCGCCGTCGGTGAGACGGCTCCCCTGATCACGGTCGGAGCGCTGTCGTTCATCGCCTTTCTCCCCCACACGCCATGGCAGGGAGAGTTCCCCTTCGTCTCGTTCGAGTGGCTGTTTGATCCCTTTACGGTGATGCCGATCCAGATGTTCAATTGGGTGTCCCGGCCGCAAGAAGAGTTTCACATGAATGCGGCCGCGGCCGGTCTGATCTTATTGGCCATGAGCCTGGCGATGAACGCCGTGGCGATCGTCATTCGGGCGCGTTTCAGAAAACGGATTCACTGGTGATGCCATGAAAGCCTTGGATGTGTCGCAAACAGTATTAAAAGCGGAGTCACAGGGACTTAATTTCTTTTATGGCCAGGCGCAGGCACTTCATGGCTTGTCCCTCCCGGTCTATGACCGCTGTGTGACGGCACTGATCGGTCCGTCCGGCTGCGGGAAAACCACCTATTTGCGCTGTTTCAACCGCATGCATGACCTCTATCCGGGAAATCGCTACGAAGGGGCCGTTATCCTGCATCCGGACCGGGTCAATATCGTGGGGCCTGAGGTCGATCCGATCGAGGTGCGCATGCGCATCGGGATGGTGTTTCAAAAGCCCAACCCGTTTCCCAAATCCATCTATGAAAATGTCGCGTATGGGATGCGGATCAGAGGCGTGTCGTCGAAAGCCGATCTCGATATAGTGGTCGAGCGGGCGCTGCAGGAGGCGGCGTTATGGGGAGAAGTCAAAGACCGCCTTCAGGCATCCGCGATGAATCTCTCAGGCGGGCAACAGCAACGCCTGTGTATTGCCCGGGCTCTGGCGACCAGTCCGGAGCTCCTCCTGTTTGACGAGCCGACCTCGGCGCTCGATCCGACGGCTACCTCGCGCATCGAAGAGCTGGTGACGGAACTGAAGCAGAAAGTCGCGATCGTCATCGTGACGCACAATATGCAGCAGGCGGCGCGCGTCTCGGACCACACGGCCTTCATGTATGAGGGACGGTTGGTGGAATTCGATCGTACAGAGCAGATGTTTACCAATCCGTCGGTCAAACTGACGGAAGACTATGTCACCGGTCGTTTCGGGTAATAATCGGAGTTGGCACTATGCAACGACATATCGATCAGGAACTCGGTGATTTGAAAGACCGCTTGCTCCAGATGGGGGCGCTGGTCGAAGAGCAGATCGAGCGCGCGATTACGGCCATGATTGAACGCGATGCCGTGCTGGCGGGGCAAGTCATCGAGCGGGATACCCTGGTGAATCGCTATGATGTGGAGATCGACGAAACCTGCATCCGCCTCTTGGCCTTGCAGGCGCCGGCGGCCAAAGACCTGCGGTTTGTCACGACGGCGATGAAGATCTCCACAGAACTGGAACGCATGAGCGATCTGGCCGAAAATATCTGTGAACGGGTCATCGAACTGAATGAAGAACCGCAGCTGAAGCCCTACATCGACCTTCCGCGCATGGCCGCCTGGACGATGAAGATGGTCCGTGAAGCGCTGGATGCCTTTGTCCAACAGGATGCGGCGCTGGCTCGAAAAGTCTGTGCTGACGATGACTTTGTCGATAATCTGACGCATCAACTCTTTCGTGAACTCGTCTCCTTCATGATCGAAAACCCCGCCACTATTACGCGGGCGATCCGCCTCACCTTTATCGGAAAATACATCGAACGGATTGCGGATCACGCCACCAATGTCGGTGAATTGGTCATCTATATGGTGGAAGGCAAGATCGTGCGACACATGACTCCGCCAGCCGCTTCCCCAACCGCATAGCATCGGGACGCCCGCCACAGGACGCAGGCAGAGGGGTGAGGCTCCCCTCATTCGTGACAGCTTTCTAACTGAACAGAGGGGAAAAGGAGAGAGGCGGCGGAAGGGCGGCTAGGCGACGAAGTGTGCAGAGAAGAGCGTGTATTCGGAGCGATGCCGGCGCAAGGTGATTCCCCCGCAGCGGGCCAATCGGTCGACGGCGTGGAAGATTTGGTTCCAGCTGTAGTCGGGCAGAAGAATCACGAGCGCATCCAATCCGATCACGGCCTGTTCGTCGAGGTGGCCGAGAATAACGGCTTCAAGTGACTCGGTCTCTGTTCGCCCGAGAGTTGGTGCGTCGAGAAGTGCATGTGTCGACATAGAATCCTCCTAGATTGTGGATGAGAATATCGGGGCCATGGTTTTTGCTGGTGCAGAATGGGCCGGTTGCGCCGGACTGAACCGGACGGCCATTACTCTGATGAGTCCGAGCGTCATGAGGATCACCGCCAAAATGCCCAGCTTCTGCCAGTCTCCGCCGGTAAACCATTGGGAAATGACTTCCGTCAACATCACGACCAGCACGGTGTCGACGATAAAGGTGACGCGCACGCGTCCTTCGGAGAAATACGCCAGCGTCGTCTTCAGCACTTCCACCACCGCGAGCAACATGAGCGTGTTCACGATGAGGTGACGGAGGCCGAGATCGATGTCGGCGGTCAAGAGCAGCCGAAGGCCGATAAAGGTCTTGATGACCCCGCCTGCCAGTCCGACGAGGATCGTGACGATGAGGAGACTCAACACGGCCTGCGTCCCCTTTTCCCAGAGCAAGGTCAGATCCGGTGACGCAAACAGCTGCCAGATCCGAGGCAGACGGAGACGGGTTTCGTCCGACGCCAGACTTCCGATCATAGACTCTCCTTTCCGGAAAAGAGGACAGCCAGATCGCGCCAGAGCGATTGCAGGAAGAGGAACAGTCCCAGGACCACCAGGCCCTGGAAGCCGACGATCATGGTCTCACCGATGACTTGCGACAGCATCAATGTGTTCTCCAGTTCATGGTGTGTAACTTCCTTCTTAAAACTCGTCGATGGAGACCGGATGGAGCAAATCCCGGACGGAGAGCGTGCCGACGATTGCGCCGCTCTTGAACACCGCCAGATGGCGCGTGCCATGTAGTTCCATGAGGTCGGCGGCTTCCGTAATGGGCCGCTGTTCATCGATCCCGAGGATGGGACTGCTCATGATCTCTTCGACCGGAATGTAGTAGGGCACGCGGTCTGCTCCGACCACCTTCCGGACGATGTCCGGCTCCGTGACGATGCCGATGAACTGGTTATTCTTCTTGACGAAGACGCTGCCGATCTTGTGCCGCGTCATCATTTTGGCGGCATCGATCGCTGAGGTGCCCGCTTCGATGTGGACGACACGAGGAGTCATGACGTGACTGACTGTGACCATACAAACCTCCTTTGAACGGGTGGTTGAGAGAGCGATGGAATCGCCCGGTTGATGAGATGGGAGATGCCGGCCGCATCGCGTGTGCGAAGCAGCGGGATACAGGTCTTTCCTCGGAGCCCGAGCAGGGTATGGCCGGCATAGGCGAGAGGCACCGCGAGGCTGAGGGAGAGTAATCCGATGAAGAGCCCGATGTCCTGCGTCATGGTTCGCCTTCCTGGAGCTCCTGATGTCGGCTCCTTGTATGGGCAAACTCTACCGCTCGGTTATTCCAGCCGGATCACCGATGGGTTAACTCTTGGTTAACTCGCAGAATTAAAGAGTATTCGCGGCGATTGTAGAAGTGTACACGGCGGTATCCGTGGGATGGGTGACCGGTCGCGGGTATAGAAACGAAGGGCTATTCGCTTTCCACGATGCGCCATCCTTCGCGCTGGAGGCAGCGTTCGGTAGCGTTGAGGATCAGCAGCTGGCTCCCCTGTTGAAGCTTCGGGTCGCGCATGACGAGATTCTGACAGCGGTTATATTCGTTCGTAAATTCAGAGGAAGGTTTATTCGGGTGGACCCAATTGCTACCCCCGCAACCGGCGAGGAGTCCTGAGAGCACGAGCGATGAGAAGATGAGGCGACTGGTCATGCAAAACCTCCCGGTGGCAGACGGATGATGCCGGAAGATAGAGCCTCTGGGGGGGTGGCGTCAAGCCTGCGCGGGATAGTTGCGGTCTGTTCGGTCTGTCTGGTCTATTCAGTCCATCCGGTTCGACCAGATCGACTGGACAGACGAGATAGACCAGACCGACCAGCCAGACCTGCTTCCGTTTGTCAGACGATGGGCACCGGCACCGTGACTTCGTTTCCGCGATCATTGTAACGGAGATTGGGAAAGAACGAGCGGGCCAGGAAGATCCCCCGTCCGCTGGCATCTTCGGCGTTGCAGGGTGTCGTCGTACGATGCAGCAAGGTTTTCCATTGAAAGCCTTTCCCCTGATCGGCAATCCGATATTCCAGCTGTCCGGCCTGACGGTCGCAATGCACATGGATCGTGACGGTGCGTTGGGCCAGGCGTGGCTGAGCCAGGCGCTCCTGGACCAGTTGGCTCAAGCGGTTCAGATCGATCGCCTGCTGCTTGACCTGGTAAGAAATCTCCAGATTGCCGTGCTCGACGGCGTTGAGCAGCAACTCTTGCAGCGTCCCGCGAAGATGGAGCTGCGTGGTATCGGACAATGCCCCGGCCGTGGCCCTGAGCAGCCAGGAGACAATGCCGGGGGTATGCCGCGGGTCTGAATCGACGGTCAGTTCGTAGTCGGAGCGCACGAGGCCCGGTGTCTCCGTCATATCGGCCGGGAGGAGGGAGCGCGCGCGTTGCAGCGCATGCGCCAGCTCTTCCACGCCGATCGGCTTCTGCAGGAAATCCACGGCTCCGGCGCGCAGCGCGTGAATGACCGCCTGTTCAGACTGATGTTCGGCCATCACGATGACCGGGCACGGCACATGTCTGGCTCGAAGCGTTTTGGCCAAGGTCAAGCCGGAGCCTTCTGGGAGGAACGAATCGGTCAACACGATATCCGGGGCCGTGAGCTCGATGGTCTCGAGTGCCGTGGTTGGGTCGGACGCCGTGATCACGGAGAATCCGCGACCCTGCATGTGCCCTAAAATCTGCGCTTGCGTCTCTCGACAGGGATCGATCACCAGAACGGTGCAGGACGGGACGGGAGTGGTCATGATGCAGATCCGTTCGCGACGTGTGCGCGCAGCGCCGCAATGAGTTGTTGAAGTTCCCGATCGACTTGCGCGCAGACCGCCGCGGCTCGGTCCAAGGCGCCGGATTTCCCGAGGGCTTCCAGCTCTTTGGTCGCCTCGAACAGGCGCGGCGCGGAGAATTGCAGAATGGCGCCTTTCATCCGGTGCGCGGCGCGCGCCAAGGCCTCGGCATCCCCGGCATCGAGCGCGGCCTGTGTGGCGGCCATATCCAGAGGAGCCTGTTCGAGGAACAGCTCAGCCAGCGTGTGGAAGAGCTCTTTATCCTCATCGACCCGCGTGAGCGCTTCGGCCAGGTTAAACACAACGTCGGTGCTCATAGTCTGAACTCCAATCCGAGTAAGGCCGCGTCGTCGGGGAAGACCGGAGAGCCATGCCAGCGTTCGGCTTCCGCCATGAGCGCCGGCAGCGTTGTCCCGAGCGGGGCGGATCGATGGGCCCTGAGGGCGGTCTCCAAACGGGCGGTTCCCCAGATTTCTCCCGTCGGCGCAGGCGCTTCGTAGACCCCATCGCTCATGAGAATGACACGGTCGCCATCGGCAATATTGACGGTCGTAAGCTCGTAGGTACTGTCCGGTTCGAATCCCAGGGGCAGCTGGACGCGAGTCAGCCATTCGATGGCGCCGTCCCGCCGTTGGATGAGCGCGCCGCCATGACCGGCTGTCGCATAGCTCAGTTGATGAGTGGTGCGATTAAATGATCCGATCCAGACGGTAAAGTAGTTGCCGTCATCGGTCAGCGGATACCGGCAATTGGCCTCGGCCAGCATCGCCGCCGGATCGTGCTGTGTGATGCAATGCCGGATATTTTCGGGTCTGAGGAACGTGGCGAAGGAGGCAGCTCGCAAGGCGGGGGATACACCATGACCGGAGGCATCCAGGATGTAAAAGTAGATCGACTGATCGTCCCACCGGGAGACATTGAAGAGATCACCGCCGAGGGCCAGGGAGGGTCGATAAGTCCAGGCCATATCGATATGCGGGGCGATTTCTCCCGCTACAGGCAGCAAGGATTGGATGTAGGTGGCCGCCGACTTGAGTTCTCGTTCCAACTCCCCTTGTTTGGCGCGGAGCTCATCACGCGTGCTTTCAATGCTGCGAACCAGAGACGCGGCGCGCAATCCTGATTGGACACGCGCCAGGATTTCCTGCTTACTGGCGGACTTGCTCAGAAAGTCGTCGGCGCCGCGCGCCAGGCCTTCGGCGATTTGCTCCGGCTGGTCATGAGAGGTCATGAGAATCAGCTGACTGGACAAAATGCCCGGATCCTGCCGAACCAGCTCACAGACGGTCGGCCCGTCCATTTCCGGCATGATCCAGTCCAGGATCGTCAGATCCGGACGTTCACGCCGCAGAATGGCGAGCCCTTCCTTCCCATTGCCGGCTTCGAGGACACGAAGTCCCATCCGCTTCAGGCGTGCGGCCATACTCAAACGACTGACCGGCTCGTCATCCACCAAGAGCACGGTGGCGACAGCCGGAGAGATAGCCGGTTTCGAACAGGTGTCTGACTTCATGGGGCGCTCAATCGTTACGCGGCTTGGGCTTTCCCGTTGACCGCATCCTGTTCATTGTCAAACACCGGAATCAGCTTCGGGATATTGGCCAGACCAAGAATTTCCCGCACATAGCTCTGGGGTTTGAGCATGCTGACTTTGCCCTGATTGAGCTTGAAGTTCTGGGAGACCAGCGCCAGCAGGCCCAGCCCCGAGCTATCGACAAACCGCACATCGGCCATATTCAAAATGACATGGCGGCAGCCTTTCTGGCGCAACGTTTCAACGGCGGATTTAAACACGTCTCGATGCGCGTAGGTCAAATCTCCGTTCAGGTCGAGGATTACGGCGTTGGGAATCGGTCGTTCTTTAATGTGCATCAGGGGCTTCCTTTCACTTGGGTGATTCGAACGATAATACGCAGGGGACTGGCTCGGGCCTTTCGGTGCCAGTCCCCACTTAGGCCGCTTTTGCGCCGATGGCCAAGTCTTCACTCGCGAAGGTCGAAATCATCTGCTCGATATGCGCGAGGTTCAACACCTGCTTCACGGTTCCCTGGACGCCGACCAACGACAATTTCCGGTTGGTGCTTTTGAATTGCTGTGAGGCCAACGCGAGGAGACCGATCGCCGCGCTGTCGACGAAGGTGACTTGTTTGAAGTTCAGAATGACATGCGCCCCCCCCGATTGTTTGACCTTCTCCATCGCCGCGGTGAACTCCTTCCGGGTCCCGAAATTAAACTGTCCGGTGATATCGATCACATCGGCGTTGCGATATACGCGGTGCATGATCTGCATGACGAACCTCCAGGTGTTATGAAAGACGTGACACATGAGTAAGGACCGCGCCGGCGATATCTCCCAACGGGAGAATCTTGTCCACGCCGCCGAGCTTGATCGCTTCCTTGGGCATGCCGAAGACGACGCAACTGGCCTCATCCTGGGCGATGGTATAGGCGCCGGCCTGTTTCATCGCCAGCATGCCTTTGGCGCCGTCGCCGCCCATTCCCGTGAGAATGACTCCGACCGCATTGGCCCCGGCATTTTGCGCGACCGAGTCGAACAGCACATCCACGGAAGGCCGGTGCCGATTGACCGGCGGGTCTTGATTGATACGCACGGAATAGCGGGCGCCGTTGCGCACCAGCGTCATGTGATAACTGCCCGGGGCGATCAGGGCATGGCCCGGGAGTACGCTATCCCCATCCTGCGCTTCTTTGACCGAGATCCGGCAAATCTGGTTCATCCGGTCGGCCCATGTTTTGGTGAAATGCTCGGGCATATGTTGGGTGATCAGAATGGGAGGCGTGTTTGGCGGAAGGACTTCCAGGACCTCTTTGACCGCTTCCGTTCCGCCGGTTGAGGAGCCGATCGCAATAATGGTATCGGTCGTTTTGATCATCGCCGAGGAGAGCGGCGTCGCCTGCCGCGGCTGCCCGTGACCGGACCCGTTCGCGACTCCGCGTATCTTGGCGATAGCTGCGGCTTTTACCTTCTCGATCAAATCGTCGGCAATCCCTTCCATGCCGTTGCGAAGATCGATCTTGGGCTTGGTGATATAGTCGACCGCGCCGAGCTCCAGAGCCCGCAGGGTTGTCTGGCAACCGGCCTCTGTCAGGGAGCTGACCATGACGACCGGCATGGGACGGCCGCGCATCAGTTTTTCGAGGAACGTCAGACCGTCCATCTTAGGCATTTCCACGTCCAGGGTAATGACGTCTGGATTCAGGGCTTTGATTTTCTCGCGGGCAACATAGGGATCTGGGGCCGAGCCGATGACCTCGATGCCGGGGTCTTTAGACAGTAATTGGGCCAAGACCTGTCGCATCAGCGCGGAATCGTCGACGTTCAGGACGCGAATCTTTGCCATGATGTATCTCCCCTTGGGTCAGAATAATGTGACGTCGTTTGGCTGCGCCTTGAGCTCTTGTTCCAGCCGGTGTTCGTAGTCGGATTCTCGCTCAAAAATGGTGCCATTTTTGATCCGTTGGATTTTCTTCATGAGGACACGCCCGGAGTCAGTAAAGTAGTACAGCTTGCGCGGTAAGACATCGCCGACATCGCAGGCGGCTATCGGGAGGCCATCTGTTATCAGATAGCGGAGTACCCACTGCACATTGCGTGCGCCCACGTCGACGTTGCCTTCGTAGATCTTGCCCCCGCCAAAGAGCTTAATCTCCAAGCGCTGTTTCATCCCCCCGCGTGAAAGTATCCCGTTGATAAGTTGATCCATGGCAAATGAGCCATAGCGTGTGGATTCCCCGCCCCAGGCATCGCCTGAGGAGTGTTCTTTTGGCGCAGGCAACATGAAGTGATTCATGCCGCCTACCCCGGCGATCGGATCGCGGATACAGGCGGAGATACAGGACCCCAGCACGGTATAGACTACCATTGGTTTGCAGCTCACAAAGAACTCTCCGGGTAAGATCGAGGCAATCTCATGGGGAAACCGCTTGTCGCGCATTCGCCGAACATGAGAGAACTGCACGGTGTCGATGATAGCCATCAGGGCACCGGCTCTTTGCGATAAATCGTTGGGGCAATGGAGATGAAATCATGCTTCAACCATTGCAAGCTTTCTGAATGGCCGATAAACAGATGGCCTCCGGGCTTGAGATATTTGAAGAACCTGCCGACCAGCCGCTCCTGGGTCGGCCGGTCGAAGTAGATCATGACATTGCGGCAGAAGATCAGGTCGAGCTGCGATTTGATAGGGAACTTGTCGCTCATCAGATTGAGATGGCGGAATGTAATCATGTCGGACAGGTGCGGTTTTATTTTGACAAGACCGGCGTTGCTTCCTTTACCTTTGAGGAAATGGCGGTGTACCACGTCGGATGGCACAGTCGAAATACGGTCCTGCGCGTAGAGTCCTGCCGCGGCATGCGCCAGGACGCGAGTCGAAATATCTGAGGCGAGAATTCCAAAGTCCCACTGAGCCGGATTCTTGACGCCTTCGCGGAGCGTGATCGCGATCGTGTAGGGTTCTTCGCCTGTGGAGCAGGCCGATGACCAGATTCTGACGCGCTTCTCCCGTTCCAGGCTTGGCAGAATCTGTTCCCGAAGAAACTCAAAATGTTTCGGCTCGCGGAAGAAATCGGTCTTGTTGGTCGAAAGCAGATCCAACATCCGAGTGAACTCGGCCCCGCTCTCGTCCCCGGTCACGAATTCGTAGTAGGCCTCGAAACTCTCGAGATCGAGGTAGCGGAGCCGTTTTGATAACCGCGAAATGACCAGGGATTGCTTGTTATCTCCGAGGGAGATCCCGCTCTCGTCGTAGAGGAGCGTGCGGATGCGGTCGTACTCGGTTTTCGTGATCGGATAGTCCATAGTCTTAATTCCGGTACCAGACAAAAATCATCAGATAGACCAGATAGGCCGTCACGATGGTGCCGGAGAAGGCCCATAGAAGGAGATGCCCGAGCCTTCGATGCGTGGTCATCCCGGCGGCCATGGCGCCAACGCTGCCATATCGAAGGCGATGCAAGCCCATATAGAGGTTGTAAGACCCGAGCCCGATCGTGGTGACGGCCAAGAGCATATGGGTAGCGAAGACCGGCATATAAATCGTCCAGTACTGCTCTGCTGTACCACCGAATAATTCCCGGCCGAAGAAGACTTGCTTCAGGACGTAGGCGACCAGCCAGATCCCGACGACGGTGCAGGCGATAATCATCCGGCGTGAGTGGTGCGAGACGTCGTGGGACTTGGCCGAACGGACACCCGCCAGGGCGACGAAATAGGCTCCGGTGATACTGGTCAGCACCGCGTACCAAAGGATTGATTTCAGTTCCATAGCATCGTGTCTTTTTGTGAAGGCATACGTCTGGCTCTCGCGGTTCTGTATCGGTTGTTACGCAAAGAATCTTTATGGGGATTGGGAGAAGACGGAGGGCGGCAGGGAGGAGCTATCTGCGGGGCAGGCAAATAATGCCTGCCCCGCCGGTTGGGCAGCTCTAGAACTCTTCGAAATCGTCGCCCTTGGCGCGGCGGTCGTGGCCGTTCACGGCTCCGACTCCTGCCAGCGTTTTCTCAACGCTATGCTTGACGGCCGGGGACAGTTTCTTCAGACCTGGCGCGGGTCTGTAGCCATTTCCCGCTGCCATCGGCTTGGCGGTCGGCCGGGCAGCCACTTGATATTCGCGTTTCGGACTGCCGAGTCCCTCACTATGGGGGACTTTGAAGGCTTCCACCTGGGTCATGAGTTCCTTGGCTTGCTCCGTCATAGACTGGCTGGCTGAGGTGGTTTCTTCGACGAGGGCGGCGTTCTGCTGGGTAGTCTCGTCCATCTGCATGATCGCCTTGTTTACCTGATCGATTCCACTGGCCTGCTCCTGTGAGGCCGCGGTGATCTCGGCAATGATATCAGTGACCCGCTTGACCGAGCTGACAATCTCTTCCAGCGTCTTGCCGGATTGATTGACCAACTCGCTGCCGTCGGTGACGCGCTGGATCGATTCGTTGATCAATCCCTTGATCTCTTTTGCCGCTGTGGCGGACCGCTGGGCCAGGTTGCGCACTTCCGCGGCCACGACGGCGAAGCCGCGACCGTGCTCCCCTGCCCGGGCTGCTTCGACGGCGGCATTCAATGCCAGGAGGTTCGTTTGGAAAGCGATTTCATCGATCACCGTGATGATGTCGGCGATCTTCTTGCTGCTCTTGTTGATCTCGCCCATCGCCTCAACGGCGCGGACGGTGACAGACCCGCCTTTATCGGCGGTATCGCGGGCCGTGATCGCCAGCTGATTCGCCTGCTTGGCGTTGTCGGCGTTCTGCTTTACGGTGGAAGTCATCTCTTCCATGGAGGCGGAGGTTTCTTCCAGTGAACTGGCCTGTTCGCTCGTGCGTTGCGAGAGATCTTCATTCCCCTTGGTAATCTGCTCGGAGCCGGCGGAGACAGCCTGGACCGCTTCTCGAACGGTCGTAATCGTGTGAGCGAGATTTCCTACCACCGCATTGATGCTCGTCTTAACCTTGTTGAGTTCCCCTTCATAGGTCCCGACCATTTCCTGCGTGAGATCGTTTTCGGCGATCCGTCCGAGTACGGACTGCGCCTCCGCAACCAGGCGTTCCATGTCGGCCTGCGCCTTCTTCTGCCCCGTGAGATCGGTGGCAAACTTGACGACTTTGTAGGGCTTGCCGGTGGCATCCATGATGGGGTTATAGGAGGCCTGAATCCAGATCTCCTTGCCGCCCTTGCCGAGGCGCCGATAGACGCCCGCATCGAATTCTCCGCGATTCAGCTTCTGCCAGAAGGCCGCATACTCCCCGCTGGCCGCATAGGCCGGTTCGGCGAACATGCGGTGGTGCTTGCCCTTGATCTCGTCCAGGGTATAACCGAGACAGTTCAGGAAATTATCGTTGGCCGTGATAATGGTCCCGTCGAGGTTGAACTCGATGACGGCCTGGGATTGGTCGATGGCCTGGACCTTTCCGGCCAAGTCGTTTGTCGCGCTGGTCTTTTTGTTTGTCGTCTTCGCCTTTTTTTCAGTTGCCATGGTCACTCTCCTTATGCGTGGTGGTTATCGTTGCGTATCCGGTGCCAAGACCGTGTTATCCCTGTGAATCTGAGGCGGCTGCCATGGCCGCTTGCTGCATATCGCCGTCCGAGAGCAGTCGGTCCATATCCAGCAAAGCGATCAGTTTGTCGCCTGATTTGCCGATGCCGTTCAAAAAACTGATATCCACCGTAGCGCCGAATTGCGGCGGCGGCTGGATGTCCTTCTTATCGATGTTGAGCACGTCGGAGACCGCATCGACGACGAGGCCCATGATTTTTTCTTTCACGACAACGACGACGATGACTGTGAACATGGTGTAGTCGATCGTCGGCATGCCGAATTTGGTCCGCAATTCGACGATCGGGACGATCGTTCCACGAAGATTCAACACCCCCTTAATATGCGCGGGAGTATTGGGGATTTTCGTGACGGCCGTATAGCCTTTGATTTCCTGAACCCTGAGGATGTCGACCCCGTACAACTCTTCGCCGAGCTGGAACGTCAGAAACTGGCTGCCGTCCGTCGTCAAGCCGATCTGCTGATTAAGTTCCTTCGTCGCCATTTCAAGTGCTGCTGCCATGTGTGGTGCCTCCTCTTGCTGAGCGTTCTGCCTGCCGTCGTCAGTCTGTTCTGTCACGGCTGACAGGTGATTGTGTCGCCTGAGTCAGGCCTATCCACTGCGCGATGCAGTTGCGTTTCGGATAGGCGTGCCTTCTCCTATACCGGCCCTGTCAGATTTACCCCGCATCTCTGTATCCCGGACACATCGGTGAAATCATGAGACCTGCCGTCAGACAGCCAAAGGGAGCCCGTGTCTTGCAATATTCAGCAAGCCGCGTACATCCAGAATGAATCCCACCGTGCCATCTCCCAAGATGGTCGCCCCCGCCACGCCTTCAACCTTGCGAAAATTTTGCTCCATGCTCTTGATGACGACTTGCTGCTGGCCGAGAATTTCGTCCACCATCACGGCCACCCGTTCGTCTTCCGTTTCCAGGATCAAGAGAATGGCTTTGGTCGGTTCCGTGTACTCGGGGTGAAGCGAAAACACGTCGTATAACCGAATCATGGGCAGATAGGTGTCGCGCACATTGACCAATTCGCCTTTTCCGACAACCGTCTTGAGGCAGTCCTTCTTGGGTTGAATGGATTCCAAGATTGAGAGCAGCGGAACGATATAGGTGTCCTGTCCGACCCGCACGGTCATGCCTTCAATGATTGCGAGGGTCAGCGGTAGTTTCAGGGTAAACGTGGTGCCTTTGCCCGCCGCCGTTTTGATGCTCACGGTTCCGCCGAGCGCTTCGATGTTCTTCTTCACCACGTCCATGCCGACGCCGCGTCCGGACACATCGGTGATCTTGTCCGCGGTGGAAAAGCCAGGCCTGAAAATAAGCGGCCAGACTTGCTCGTCGGATAGGCTCTCGGATTCGCCGATTAGTCCCTGCGAGACGGCTTTGGCCAGAATCTTATCCCGGTTGAGGCCTCGGCCATCGTCTTCGACCGTGATACAGATGCTTCCGCCCTCATGGAATGCGTTGAGGCGGATGGTGCCCTGCTCATGTTTTCCGTTCGCTGTGCGTTCCTCTGGGCCTTCGAGTCCGTGGTCGGCCGAGTTGCGGACCAGATGGGTGAGTGGGTCGCCGATCGACTCAATGACCGTCTTATCGAGTTCCGTTTCCTCACCTGACAAAAGCAGTTGAATCTTCTTGCCGGCCTTGCCGGAGAGGTCGCGCACCAGTCTGGGGAATCGGTTGAATGTGCTGCCGATCGGGAGCATGCGAATACCCATGACCCGCTCCTGAATTTCCCGGGTATTCCGTTCCAGTTGGGCCATGCGTTCGAGCAACACGGGGAGTTGAGTCATCTCGAAGCGGGGTCCGAGATCGCTCAACATCGATTGGGTGATGACGAGTTCACCGACCAGATTGATGAGCTTGTCGATCTTGCCGGTGTCGACGCGAATGGAGGCGGCGTCGCCGCTTTTCTTTGGGTGGGGGGCGCTGTCGGCTTGTTTTTGTAGGGCTTGGGAAATCTGCTGGGAGGTCGCGGCGTGCTGCTCGACCAGAATCTCTCCGAGCCGCTTTTGTTGAGACAGCGCTTGGTTCAGTGTTTCTCGCGAGACCACGCCGCCTTCGACGAGAATCTCGCCCAGGGGCTTGGGTTTGCCGGCGTCTGACGTTGAGGCTGTGGGCAAGGTCACACTGGCCTCCTGGGTCTCTTTCTCAGCCTGACCCTTGACCTCAACCTGCTCGATCGTGAGGTGACCCTCGTCCCGGACGAAGTCGAATACGCCTTCGACAACAGCCTGCTCCTTGATGGTGGTCAATTCGATGGCCCATCCGAGATAGCAGACCTCCGGATCCAATTGATTCATCGGGGGGATATGGCTGGTGTCCAGCGTGCGGGACACAATCGTGCCAAGATCTTCGAGTTCCCCGATCATGCGGACCGGATCGAGCCCCCGCTGAAACAGCCATTCCGGAGCGGTCCAGGTAATTCGGAATCGATTCATCGCCGGACCTGCCGGTGCGGCGGACGAAGTCTGGGCTGTCGAAGGTGTCGGCGTGGGAGAAGTCGGCTGTTGGCCGCCGGCCGATGAGGACAGTTCCAGTTCCAATCGTTGGAGGGTGTCGGGGTCCGGGGCTGGCCCCCCGCGCGCCGCTTCAATGAGCTGTTTGAGGCAATCGGTGGACCGGAGCAGGACATCCGTGATGGCCACGGTCACGGACAACTCGCTGTTACGGAGTTTGTCCAGCAGCGTTTCCATCTTATGCGTGAACTGGCCCACCGCGGTAAAGCCGAACATGCCGCTGTTGCCCTTGATCGAGTGGGCGGCACGAAAGATTCGATTCAGGAGGTCGAGATCCTGCGGCCGTTGTTCAAGCTGGAGCAGTCCGTCCTCGATTGTCGACAGATGTTCGGCCGATTCTTCGAAGAAGGATTCTTGGAACTGTGAAAGATCGGTGCTCATATTGTTCCTTCGGCTTTCAGTCTTCAGCAATCAGTCGGCTGGGGAGTTCTTCTCGCTGACTGCTGATGGATGATGGCTTTTACGCTGGGAGTACCTTCTGAATCACCTTCAGCATTTGCTCGGGATTGAAGGGTTTCACGATCCATCCGGTCGCGCCGGCCGCCTGTCCGGCTTTCTTCTTGTCGTCCGTCGATTCGGTGGTGAGCATAAGAATCGGCGTAAACTTGAAGGCCGCCATTTTCCTGATCTCGGTGATCAGCGTGATTCCGTCCATCTCCGGCATATTCAGGTCGGTGACGACGAGCGCCGGTTTCGTTCCGGCATTGAGCTTGCCGACTGCCTCTTTGCCGTTGCCTGCTTCGACCACCTCAAACCCCGCGTTCTTCAAGGTGTAGGCGACCATCTGCCGCATGGTTGAAGAATCGTCGACTACTAAGACTGTCTTTCCCATCTCATCCTCCGCATCTGGTGGTTCAGTGCCGTCAACCGGTCACAATCGGATTCGTCTCTCCTGGAACAATGTCACAGTGTCCTGCTCTTGCGCCGGGGCGCCGACATGGGCCTGTCCCATCGTGGCGGAGAGCACCTGCCGTTCATCGGACATGGTGTAGCTGCGTTGCAATTCGTGCAACAGGTTCTGGGTGCCGTCGAAGGCCTTTGGCATCTGCCCTGCCTGCACGGCTCGCAGATCGCTGGAAAGGGATTCGAGCGGTTCGATCACATGTTCGAGCTTCTGCCTGGTCATGTCCTGGAATTGCAGCGCCATCACGATGCCGGCGATATCGGCGGACAGGCGCTCGGCCTGGGTCTGCGTCTCACTGACACTTGAGCATAATTGGACATTCTTGTCGGATAGGGAACGGGTCATGTGATCGAGCTTATTTTTAGACTCGAGGGTCTTAGCCGGATTCACATTCGCCAGCGCTTTAATTTCGTGCATGGCCTGGTGGCTTTCCTGCTGCACATCAGTCACCAGCTTCTTGATGTTGATCGCCGCTTGGCCTGAACGATTCGCCAGCTTGCTGACTTCGTCTGCTACGACGGCAAATCCGCGGCCGTGTTCGCCCGCGCGGGCTGCTTCGATGGCCGCGTTTAAAGAGAGCAGTCGGGTTTGGTCGGCGATGAATGTGATTTCACTGAGGATGCCGCTGATGGCCTTGGTGCTGTGGTCCATTTTGTCCATCGTGTTGGACACGCTCCTGGCGATGGTGGCCGACATGGTCACGTCCGCCACGAATTGGGCCAGAATGCTGCTGGTTTCCCCCACGATGGAGGTTCCGCCGGTTCCTCCATCTGAAAAAAGAGCCGCGGCTTCGGCGGCTTGTGTCCTGGCTCGTTGGGCGATGTCTTGAAAGCGCTGGCCCAGGTCCATGATGGCCTGCTCGGTTTGCGCGATGACGCCACGCAACTGCCCATTCAAAATCGGGAGGAGGGGCTCCAAGGTTGCGCAAATGGCCACTTCATGTTGGGCGCGGGCCTCGGCTTGAGCCGCGGCGACGCGGACTCCTTCACCGGAGCGCTGATGGTCCAGACGCCGCCGGTAGTGCCAGGCAGCTCCCAGTCCACCGCAGACAGCGCCGACTGTCAGAAAAGCAACCTCATTCCACATTATGGCGTCACCAGTTCCTTTGCCCGGTCCCATCCCATCTGGGTCAGCCGGGAAACGACATCGACCGGCACATTGATGAACTGAACGGACTTGGATTGGCCGACCGCAACGAGGAGCTGAAGAGCGGAAATATCACACGCGCCCGTGTGCCCCAGATCAATGGTGACACCCCTACCTAGGTCCAGGGCCGCCTGCAACTGAGCCTTGAATTCCGCAATCTCAAATATGGTGATGTCGCCGGTTGGCGCGCAGAGCGTTGAGTCAGTCATGGCATCTCCATACGGTCACACAATGAAGGTAATCATTCTACGAGCAACTACCGTATCGGTGACTGGTAGAAATACTTGAGAGGGGGTGTGGGAATTACCTGAGGCCGCTGTCAGCTTGGGATTTTCATGATTACGGCAGGGGTGAGCGATTATCGGGAAACGCCGGTTGCGTGGGAATGCCTCTTGTTTCGTCCGATGCGGCTCGGGGAGCATCCTCCATCTGTTCCAGCCGCTGCGGCGCATGTTCCAGAATCACCACTTCAACCCGCCGGTTTTTGGCGCGCTGTTCGGGCGTGAGGTTTTCGACCAGAGGTCTGGAGTCGGCATAGCCGAGCGCCGCGAGGTGCTCAGCCGGCACCGAGTAGAGTTCCGATAAGACCCGGACCACGATGACGGCGCGGGTGGCCGACAATTCCCAATTCGACGGAAACAGCGTGGTGCGAATCGGCACATTGTCCGTATGCCCTTCGACGCGCACGTGCCGGTTGAGCTCGATCATGGCTTGGGAAAGTCCCTGAAGAAAGGGCAAGGCTTCGGGGCGAACGGCGGCTTCTCCGCTATTAAAGAGGACTTGATCCGGAATGGTGATGACGATGTCCCCGTTCAACTTTTCTTGGAGCTGCATGAAGTCGAACTCCGAGTTTTGCTTCATGTTCTTCACCAGCTCGCGCATTTTGCGAATCGCTACTTCTTTTTGTCCGGGGAGGTTTTGCGACATGAGCGTGGGCCGTTGATGCCCAAGGGTAAAGGCCAGTGCGGAGGCGGGAGGCGTGGCAATTGGATGCAAGGCTGCCCTGATCGAATCGCTGACCGTGCGATATTTGCCCTCATTGACGGAGGAGACGGAATACATCACAACGAAGAAGGCAAACAGCAATGTGATGAAGTCGGCGTAAGATACCAGCCAGCGTTCATGGTTCTCGTGTTCTTCGTGTTTGTGTTTGGCCATTTAAATCCCTGAAGGGTGAAGCGTGAAACGTGAAGCGTCCGAGTTCGGAACGAGATACGCTTCACGAAGGACGCTTCACTTCTTTGTTTCCTTCGTGCGTTCCTCGTGCGGCAGGAAGCTTTCCAGCTTTTCCTGGAGCAGCCGGGGATTCTCGCCTTGGGCCAGGCCGACCAGTCCCATGATGATGATGCTGCGCGCCCCGGACTCTTCCTTCAGCTTCATCTTGATCTTGTTCGCGAAGGGCAGAAAAAAGAGGTTGGCGAGGCCGACGCCGTATACCGTGGCCACGAAGGCCACCGCGATGCCGCCGCCCAGCTTGGACGGATCGGCCAGGTTTTCCATCACGTGGATCAGTCCCAAGACCGCGCCCAAGATGCCGACGGTCGGAGCATAACCGCCGGCGGCCTCCCACACTTTGGCGGCTTTCACGCCGGCTTCTTCGTGATGCTCGACTTCGATTTCCAGAATTTCGTGCACGGCTTTCGGATCGGTTCCGTCCACGATGAGCTGCACGCCCTTCTTGAAGAACGGATCCTTGATGTCCTTGAGTTTGCCTTCCAGCGCCAGCAGTCCTTGTTTACGCGATACCGTGGCCAGATCCAGAATCAACTTGATCGTGCCCTTGGTATCGACGGGGGTGTTGCCGAACACCATGCCGAGCGATCCCAAGGACTTGAGCACGACCGACAGCGGATTTTGCACGCAGCAGGCGCCGATCGTGCCTCCGGCCACGATGATGAAGGCCGTGAGCTGCATGATGGAGCTGAGGTGACCGCCCTCCAGCGCCTGCCCGCCGATAATCGATCCGATCGAGAGTACGATTCCGAGTATTGTCGCGATATCCACGAAGACATATTCCTTACAATGCGAAGGCTTGTGCGAGAGCCCTCATGTGATGCCTGATGCCTACTTTTGAACTATTGCGCCGAGAATTCCGCCTCTGTTAGGGTGCGCTACCCAACAGAAGGAGTCTGCGCATGGATTCGTCCGACAGTTTGATGCTCGATGCCAAGCAAGCCATTCTGGAGGAACAGCATCGCCGGTTTCAGGCGCTCCAGAAGGAAGGCAAGTGGGCGGAGGCGATGCAACAGTTCCAGACCACGATGCATTGTGCCTCGGATCTGTTGACGGATTCTCTGACCTTGCTCGAACGGGTGCTTGAAACACATCGCCAGCCCCCTCCGGAGAATCCTCAGAACGGTCCCCTCGCATAACGCTAGTGTGTGGCCGCCTCCATGGCCGCCTGCTCGCTCGGCAGGAGCAGCCGATTCAGGTCCAGCACGATCAGCAGCCGGTCATCGATCCGCCCGACCCCCTGGGTAAATTCTGCGCCGGCTGAATTGCCGACGGAGGGGGGCGGTTCGATCATGACTTTGGGCAGCCGCAGGACTTCCACCACTTCATCGACGATGAGGCCGACCATCCGCTGCCGGACCAGCACCACCATGATGCGTGAGTTGTCCGTCCGTTCGACGGTCGAGAGACCGAACCGCCGGCGGAGATCCAGCACCGGGATGATTCGCCCGCGGAGGTTGATGACCCCTTCGACGAAGTACGGTGCTTTGGGGACGCGCGTGACTTCGACCATGCGGTTGATTTCCTGCACACTGAGCACATCGAGCGCGAATTCTTCCTGGGCAATCCGGCAGGTGACGAATTGCACCAGGTCGTCCCCGCCTTTGCCGGTGCCGCTGGGCCCGGCTCCCTGCTGAACCTGGCCCGGCGTTTTCTCTTCGACAATCATCAGTCTCTCCTTGTGTTGCGGGTCGCTCGGTCCGGCGCGCACCGCTGTCGGCGCGCGCCGGGGTTCTTAGAGCTTGAAGGACCCGACAATGCCTTGGAGTTCGGTGGCCAACTGGCTCAGGTCATGACTGGCCTTCGCCGATTCGTTGGCGCCGGACGCCGATTCCTTGGTGACCTTCGCGACGTTTTCGATATCGGTCGCGATCTGTTGGGTCGCGACCGATTGTTCTTCGGAGGCGACCGCGATCTGCCTGATCATGTCGGCGCTCTCTGAGACCATTTCGACGATGCGAGAGAGCGCTTCGCCGGTCCGGTTCACGAGATCTACGCCGCTGGTCACCTTCACGGTCCCCTGCTGCATCGACTCGACCGCGCCGCGGGTATCCTGTTGGATCTGGCGGATCATGTCGCCGATTTCCTTCGTGGCTTTCGTCGTCCGTTCGGCCAGCTTTCTGACTTCGTCGGCGACGACCGCGAACCCCCGTCCCTGCTCACCGGCGCGGGCCGCTTCGATGGCCGCATTCAAGGCCAGCAAGTTGGTCTGGTCGGCGATGTCTTCGATGACCCGGACGATTTCGCCGATCTGATCGGACGACTTGCCGAGTTCCGCAATGATGGTCGCCGAGCTGGATACGGCATCCGAGAGCTGTTGCATGCCTGAGATGGTGTCGGAGACCACCGAGCCGCCGTCCTTGGCGGTCTTGACGGTCTCCTGGGCGAGCGTCGCCGCTTTCCCTGAGTTCTGCGCCACCTGGCTGACCGTCGCGTTCATCTCTTCGACCGCCGCGGCGGTCTGCGAGGCGCGCGACGTGAGCGTGTCGGTGCCCTTGGAGATTTCTTCGGCTGTGGCGGATAGCTCGACCGACGCAGAGGCGACCTTGTCGGTCACGTGAGCCACTTTGCTGATCATGCCTTGCAGCTTTTCAATAAACTGATTGAAGTAGCCGCCAAGCGTGGCGATCTCGTCCGTGCCATGCACCGGCACCCGTTTCGTCAGGTCTCCTTCACCCTGGGCGATGTCTTTGGAGATGGCAGCCATCTCATGAATCGGCTTCAAGACAATCGCGCGGAGGAGCGCATAGGTCAGTCCGACGATCAGCAGGACCATTCCGGCCATCAGACCGACGGTATTCATTAAGGCCTTGTCTGAATTATCTTTCGCAATGGACATCCGGCTGTTGATGACCAGTGCGCCCAGGGTATCCCCTACCTGTTTGTCGGTGTGGCAGGAAATGCAGGCAGCCGACGTAGCCTTGTCGGATATGGCCCGACGAAACGTCAGAGCGCCGTTCATGTCTTCACGGCGGCTATAGCTGTCGGCTCCAGACGCAAGAGCTTTTAGGGCCTCCGTTTCAAAGCCGTCTTTCGGAAGATTGTTTGAATTGAGTGGGCTCTGCGAAATGTATCGGAAATTCATCGTCCCGCTCTTCATCAACTCTTCGCCGATTTCCCGTGCGGCTGTGGCAGGGAACGGAATGGCATTGGGGTCATTGGCATGGTCTTTCGCTGTAATGATCTCGCTGCCGACTTTGCTCTTCTTGATTTTCGCGACGTAGTTGGTCGCGATGTAGGCACGGGACGTCTGCACCACGGCCTCGATCTGCTTGAGCCGCTGAGTCAACAGTTCGTCCAGATTGGCGTCGGCCTGGCGGCTGAGAATGACATAGCCACCTGCCATAATAGCCACAGCCACGAGACAGATGGCGGTCACGAATTTGGGCCCGATGTTCATATTCTTAACCAACTGGTTCATAGGTCCTCCTACCTGCTGCTTGTGAATGAAGTGAGTGCGTGCCCTGTCATTTCTTTCTCACTCGCCTCATGCCATACGGCATGTTCAACACCTCGCCGGTGAGGTAGGAGTGGTCACTACCTTATCGGCACCCTTCGTCTGATCCTGTACTGCTAGGCCATAGTCAACACCTCGCGGACAGAGGGATCGAACCGGCCTGCTCGGCAGGGTTCGATGGATCCTCTCTCATTTAGACCATGTTCAACACTTCGCCGACGATATGCGGCAACGGGACGACTTTATCCGCACAGCCCGCTTCCACGACCGCCTTCGGCATGCCATAGACGATGCAGGTGTTTTCATCCTGCACGATCGTACGGCCTTTCGAGGCCTTGATGGCCTTCATCCCTTCAAGCCCGTCATGGCCCATGCCGGTGAGAATGACGCCGATGCCGCGCTCTCCATACAGGGCCGCGACCGACTGCAGCATGATGTCCGCGGCCGGCGCATGCAGATGCTTTTCATAGTTCGGGCTCAGCGACACCACATTGGTGGTGATGGATTTCTTCTTGACGCGAAATTGGACCCCTCCGGGGGCGATGAGGACGCGGCCGGCTTTCACCTCATCCCCGTCGACCGCTTCTTTGACTTCCAACGGACAAATCTGATTCATGCGATCGGCAAAGGGTTTGGTAAACGATTTGGGCATGTGTTGCACGATAACGATGCCTGCGGGAAAATCAGCGGGTAGCATCGGCAGGATTTCCATGAGAGCCTGCGGGCCCCCCGTCGAGCAGCCGATCGCCACGATGCGATTGCCGCGGGTGACACTGATGGAATGCGCCGACAAGGCGCCACCCGCCGGCTTGACGATCGTGGCCATCGGGCCGCTGCTTCGCCGGATGGCCAGCTTGCCGGTCGCCTGGCTGGCGCCCACGATCTTTGCCACCAGGGACCGTTCGATTTCGACGATATTGGTGGCCACGCCGTCCAATTGCTTGGGGATGAAGTCAACGGCCCCGTACTCCAGGGCTTTCAGCGTATCGTTGGCGCCTTCCGTCGTGAGCGAACTCACCATGATGATGGGGACCGGAGATTCCGCCATGATGCGCCTGACCGCTTCAATCCCGTTCATGCCGGGCATTTCAACGTCCATGGTCACGACGTCCGGCTTCAACGTCTTGACCTGTTGAATCGCTTCCTCCCCGTTTCGGGCCAAGCCCACGACGGCGATGCGAGGATCGCTGGTCATCATTGCCGATAGACTCTTTCTCATGAACGTCGAGTCATCGACGACGAGCACTTGGATTGTCTTGGCCATAAACGGTTCCGTCCTTTTCCCACGCACCGCTCAACCGCCGCGTCCCGTCGGCTACAGGATGTAGCGCATCAATTTGCTGGAAAATTCTTTCGGATCGAATTTCGTGACATAGTCCGTCGCTCCGACTTGCGCGCCTTTTTCCTGATTGCAGCTGCCCGTCAGAGACGAGTGCAGCACGACGGGGAGATGGGCCAGTCTCGGATCGGAACGAATGTGCTTGGTCAGGGTAAAGCCGTCCATGTCCGGCATTTCAATGTCGCTGAGGATCAGTTGAATCCGATTGACTTGCGGCAGGCCCTGATTCACCGCGTCCTCGGCGAGTTCCGTGAGGTAATCCCAGGCTTCCTTTCCGGTCGTCGTTTGAATGTAGGCGACGCCCAACTTTTCGAGGGCTTTGCGGATCTGGGTTCTGGCGACAGAGGAATCGTCGGCAAACAGGACGCATTTCGTCTTCAATTCTGGGCGCTCAGCCAGGCCGGCGTACACTTCTTCGTCCGGGCGAGGGCAGATATCGCTCAGCACTTTCTCAACATCCAGGATCAACACCATGCGGCTGTCGTCGAGCATGGTGACGGCGGTGACGGCCCCCTTGTTATTTTCCCGGACGAGCGCCGGCGGTGTTTTGATCTTGGACCAGGAGGTCCGGATGATGCGATCGACCGCCGCGACATGGAAGGCCTGCAAGCTGGCATTGTATTCGGTGATGATCAGGATGCCGTTTTCCTTGCACTCGGGCTTCGTGAGATCCACTTCCTGCTCGCCCAAGCCGAGGGCTCGTCTCAGGGCGATGACCGGCACCATGGTTCCTCGGATATTGGCCATGCCCAGAACGCGGCCATCCGCTTCCGGCACTCTGGTCAGGGGCGGCAACTTCATGACCTCGCGGACTTTGAACACGTTAATGCCGAAGACTTCACCGGTGCCCAGATGGAACAAGAGCAGTTCCATCTGATTGGCACCCGCCAGTCTCGTGCGTGCGTCGATTTCATTGATCAGCGTAGACATCAGCAAACTCCTTTACGGCCCCTACCCGTTGTCCTAGGCCACCATGGCGGAGGCATGCCAGGCTTGCGCGTTTTCCACGAGTTCTGAAATATCCAGGATGAGGACGACCTTTCCTTCGCCGGTGATCGTGGCGCCGGAAATACCTTTGATGCTGTCCAAGTACTCCCAAATGGATTTAATGACGACCTCTTCCTGCGACCGCAATTCATCGACGACGACGCCGATGCGCCGATCCCCGAGTGCGGCGACCACCACGTAGAAGCGGTCCCGATCTGTGTCTGTGGGAATGTCAAACTCTTTGGCCAGCCGGAGCAGCGGCAGGACGCGATCCCGTAAATGCAACACTTCCCGTCCGTTGATGGTCTTGATCTCATCCTTGGAAATCCGGACGGCTTCGATGACGGAGCTGAGGGGAATCGCAAACGTCGCCCGTTCGACTTCAACCATCAGGGCCTGAATAATGGCGATGGTCAGCGGCAGCTTGATCGTGATGAGGCTCCCCTTGCCTTCTTCAGACTCGATTTCGACGGTGCCGTTCATCTTGCGGATATTGGTTCGGACGACATCCATGCCGACGCCGCGACCGGAGACATCCGTGACTTTCTCAGCCGTGCTGAAGCCCGGCAGGAAGATCAAGTTGACGACTTCCCGCGGTTCCATGGTCGCCAGCTCCGCCTCGCTGATGAGTCCCTTCTGCAAGGCCTTGGCTTTAATCTTGCTGAGCGCGATGCCTTTTCCGTCGTCCTGGATGCGAATGACGATGCTGTTGCCCTCCTGACTTGCGGCAATACGCAAGACGCCCTCGCTGGGTTTTCTGGCGGCATGCCGTTCGGTAGGCATTTCGATGCCGTGGTCGATGGCATTCCGCACGAGGTGGACCAGCGGATCGCCGATTTCATCGGCCACGGACTTATCGAGTTCGGTCTCTTCTCCGTGCGTCTCCAGCCGCACCTGCTTGCCGAGTTTCGAAGACAGGTCCCGGACCATGCGGGGCAGCTTGGCCATGACTTTCTTGATCGGCAGCATGCGGGTCTTCATGACGGCAAGTTGCAGGTCTGTCGTTACCAGATTCAGCTGGGTGAGTGTTTCGCTGAGCGCCCGGACCTGAGGATCCGTTTCGTGTGTCTGTTCCAGTATCCCGCCGATTTTGATCAGGCGATTTCTTCCGAGGACCAATTCACCGACGAGATTCATGACGGAGTCGAGCCGTTTCGTTTCCACGCGGATGGTGGCATCCTCTTCAGCTTTCGGTGCCCGTTCTTGTTTCTGTAAGGCTTGATCGAGCGCTTTCTCAGAGATAGCCTTCGCCTGAATGAGCAATTCTCCGAGCGGCTGTTTCGGATCCGGCTGCTTGGATTGTTCCGTCAAGGCATCAAAGACCTGCTCCTTGGTCGCCAGCCCTTCATTGACCAGAATCTCTCCTAAGTGGGGCGGTGGCGGAGCGGCGGGCTGGATCGGTTCCGTCGCTATGGCTGGGGAGGGCGCTGCGGCTGCAGGCTTCGGTGCAGGGGCCGCTCCGCTGAACTTGCCGGCGAGAATGTCGTCGAGCTTCTGGGACATCGCCTCGACAGGAATCTTCACGTCGGTCCCGGACGACCGAATCTCGGTCATGATGAGCTTGACGGTGTCGACGGTTTCCAGAATCACCGTGATGATTTGCGGGACGACCGCCATTTCTCCTTGCCGGAGTTTATTCAGAATGCTTTCGGCCCGATGGGTGACATCGACGAGATGATTGAATCCCAAGAAACCGGCCGAGCCTTTCATGCTATGCATGGCCCGGAAGATCTCGTTCAGCAAGTCTTTGTTGTCCGGTTGAGTTTCCAACTCGACGAACTTCTGATCGAGGCCGTCGATCATTTCCGTCGTTTCGGTCAGAAAGTCGTTGAGTATTTCCTGTGTCTCATCGTCCATGGCACCCTCCGGTGAAATACTGTGATGCGTGATGGGTGATCAGTGAGCGGGATAATCCGATCCTGAGGCCACACGGTGTCCACTCATCACCCGTCACTCTTCACTCAGCTAATTGAATCCGAACTGCTTCAAAATCTCGTCAGCCACATCCTGGTTCATCGAGGTGCTCTTCGACGCTTCCAACTGCTTAAGCATTTCGGCCGCCTTCCCGGATTCTTCTTTTCCGGCCCCTTTGGTGTAGGGGCCGAAGACGACGACCAGTTCGAGCAGCTTGTGCTCGACTTCCTCGACGATGGTCACGAGCTTGTTGACTCGTTGCGCCACAAGGTCTTGGAACGACAAGGCCGTGATGATATCGATGAGCGGCTTATCGTCTTTCTTTAACGCAGCCCGGATGGAGGCTAGAGCTGCGGACTCATCTCCCGTCAGGTGTTGGGCGAGCGCGTCCATTTGCGCGAATACTCGCGTGCGGTTGTCCTCAACGGTTTCGACCAATTGCATGACCTTATGCGTGCCTTCTTCCGTCAGCTTGCGCAAATCGCGCAAATGCGTGGTCGCATCCGGCAGCTGCTCGGTGGTAGCGCTCATGGGAGCGCTGAACTGTGAGATGGTCTTGATCGTTTTATCGATAAAGCGAGTTAATTCACCCAGTTTGTCGTAGAGCGCGGTGTCAGGGTTCTCGGCGTCAATGTCGTCGTCCAGACCTTGCGAGGGAGCGCTGGCATTCGCATTTGCTCGTAAAATCATGAGTCGGGTCCTTCCTATTTGTTGAAGATCTTATTGATCTTCTCCTGCATGGTTTCCGCGGTGAACGGCTTGACCACGTAATTGTTCACTCCCGCCTGGATGGCTTCGATGAGGTTTTCTTTTTGGGCTTCGGCAGTCACCATCAACACAGGAATGTGTTTGAGTTTCTCGTCCGCCCGGATCGCGCGGAGCATTTCGATGCCCGGCATGACCGGCATGTTCCAGTCGGAGACGACAAACCCGAAGGTGTCGGCGCGGAGTTTCTGCAGGGCCTCCTGCCCGTTTTCCGCTTCTTCCATGTTGGCAAACCCCAGCTGCTTGAGAATGTTCTTCACAATGCGTCGCATCGTGGACATGTCATCGACGACAAGAATCTTCATGTTGAGATCTGCTGGCATGGGTCCTCCTCTGGTGGCTTACAGTTTCTGGTAGACGACCGAGCGGCCGACATGTTGCGACCGGAATACATCGCTCATTTTGGTCAGAGACTCCGAAAAGCCGATGATGAGATAACCGTTGGGCTTCAAGGCGCCGGCCAGATCTGTTGCGATCTGATGTTTGGCTTTCTCGTCGAAATAGATGAGGCAGTTCCGGCAAAACACGATGTCGGTGCCCCGGATAAGTTTGAGGCGAGGACGATCGTAGAGGTTCAGATTCATGAATTTCACCCGGCTCTTGATCGTCGAGGAAATCGCAAAGTGTTCGCCTTGGGCATTGAAATGTCTCGTCTTCAGGTGCGGCGGAACATGGCGCAACGCGTGCGCGGTATAGACGCCGGCCTTGGCCATCTTCAGGATCGGTTCGCTGATATCGATGCCCAGGATCTCGATGTTCCAGTTCACCAGCGGCGCGTAATCCGACAATATGAGCGCCAGAGTGTAGGGCTCATCTCCCGATGAACAGGCAGCGCTCCAGATCCGTATCTGGCGGGAAGCCTTATTGGCCTCCATGACGGCCGGGATCACGGTCTTGATGAAGGAGTCGAGCTGCGGTTGATCCCGATAGAAATAGGTCTCGTTCGTCGTGATCAGGCCATAGAGGGAGACCAGCTCCCGGTCACGATAGGTATCAAAGCGGAGATAGTTGACGTAGTCGGCATAAGTTGCGAGCTTGTGTTCCTTGAGACGGGAAGCCAGGCGGCTTTCCAGGAGATACTTCTGATTCTCCTGAAAGGTGATGCCCGTCTGCTCGTAGATGAATTCCCGCAACTGCTTGAACGTGTCGGCATCCATGCCGCGCTTGCTCTGCTCTGCTTCTGCTTTTGTGACGGGACTGCCCATGAGTCTCCCTTGCCCGCGTGCGGGCGATGCGCGTCAGTGGTGGAATGCCATGTGCCTGGGCACACGTCGACCCGCGATAGTTGTTCTCAGCCGGTCTTCGCCGCGGACGGTGTTAGGCGGCTTGTGAACGGCTATGCATCCAATCATGGATGTCGCGTCGCAGAAAGCGCCAGTGCTTCCCGATCTTCGAGGCCGGCAATTCGCCGACACGCGCGAGCTTATAGACGGTGGACTTGGGTACGCGGAGAAACCGCGCCACTTCCTGGACCGTCAAGATCTCGCCATCCGTTGTGTTTGCCTGCGTTACGATTGATGCGGTCATTGGATTATTCATAGTGAGTGGGTTATCGGTGTGCTCGATAGAAAACTTGAGAGGGGGCTGGCGACGGATAGCGCGAGGACGTTTGCGGTGGTGTCGGCTGCTGCGGGTGAGTCATGCGTGCGCTCGGTTGCGCTTAGGTTTGATCCTGATTCAACCGATGAAGTACTCGATATTCACCGCTAACCGTCAGGAACTTTGCGCAATGGCCACGATCATCTCGATCGCGTCGGGAAAGGGCGGTGTCGGTAAGAGTGTGGTGTCGGCGAACCTCGCTCTCTTATTGGCTAAGCATGGACAACGCGTGGTGTTAGCCGACCTCGATGTGGGGGGAGCGGATAGCCACATTCTTTTCGGTCTCTTGAATCCGCCGCTCACGCTGACTGATTTTCTCAATCGCCGGGTGCCGACGCTTATCGAGATTGCCCAGCCGCTCTCCGTCCATAAGAATCTGCGCATTATTCCGGGCACCGGCGACACGTTGGCCACGGCTAACATGCCCTATTCGAAGAAAAAGCGCCTCATCCGGAACTTTCAGGAGCTAGACACCGACATCATCGTCGCGGATATCGGCGCCGGTACCAGCTACCATGCCCTGGATTTCTTCCTCATGGCCGATCACCATGTCGCCGTGGCCACGCCGGACCCTACTTCGGTCTTGGACCTCTATCGCTTCATCAAACTGGCGGCCATCCGCCGCGTGCTGTCCTCGTTTCTCGCCCGTGACGCGATGGCAGAAGCGCTGTCGGACCGGGACTTCTGCAGCGTCGAGGAAGTCTTGGATGTAGCGGGAAAGACGGATGAAGCGGGACGTGGGATCGCCGAGACCTCGCTGCGCACCTTTCAACCGGCTCTGATCCTCAATCGGGTCGCCGGCCGCTCGCGGGTGAATGTGCTGCAGCTTCGGAAGCTCTTGAAGGAGTATGTCGGCGGTGACCTGACGCTTCTGGGAGAAATTCCAGACGATCCCGCCATGGAACGGGCTGTGCGGAGTTATCTGCCGGTCACCGAGCTGGAACCGGCGGCTCCGGCCGCGGTGGCGCTTGGACACATCGCCGATACCCTGCTACAACGGATTTCTGGGTCTCCAGCGAAAGCCGCTTAAACTCAATTGTGCGAATGCGTTCTCGTGTGGGACTGCAGGTGGTGCGGAACGAACGGCGTACGGCCTTCGTTTAGCTTCCCGTATTCCGTCTGGCCCGCAGCCGTTCGGCTTGTGTCTGAATGATGTGGCGGATGATGTCTTCTTGATGATCGGGAGAGAGATCGACGTACTGGGTGGCGATGAGGTAGCCGGGCGCCCCGGTCAGCGGCGATGTGCGAATGACTTTGGCGGTCGTGGTCACAGGGGTAAATGGGGGAAGAATCAGCTTCAGCGTCAACAGGTCCGATGGTTGGAACGGCCGCGGTGAGACGAAACTGATCCCTCCCCCGCTGATATTGACCTCGGTGAGCCGTGCGATGGCGATACTATCCGGCTGAATATGCGCCATGCCGCGCAGCAGTACCTCCATCAACCAGTCGACTTTCATGATCCACGGGAGAAACGGCGATTTCGCCAGCGTATCCCCGCTGCGGGCGAGCAGATCGGCCGTCGGCTTGCCGACGGCAGCGGCTATCATTTCATCGGTCAGCGGAGGCGTGCCCGGCTGGGGGGTGTCGGCTGATTCACTCGTGAGGCGGAACTCCATCAGGAGGTGATCATCGACACGAATCCACTCCCGGCGTTCATCGACGGCAAGGGAAGATTCTCGAAGCGATTGTGTGTGATTCATCGTGGACCTGACTCTTTCTTCCATCCGCTAGGCGGCGATGCAGAGCGTCGCCGCTTGAACCGGAGCCAATGGAGTCGGTGCGTGCACGACCACCCGATTACGCCCCTGTGCTTTCGCGTCGTACAGTGCCGTATCGGCGGCGTTGACCCAATCTTCGACCGAAGCGATTGCCGGACTGCACACCTCGGCGATCCCGATACTGGCGGTAACCCGAACGGTGCCATCCTCGACATCGAAGGCATGGGCTTCAATGAGATTCCGCAGACGTTCGGCCAGGGGTTGAGCCTGCTCAATCGAGGTGTGGGGCAGGACGATGGCAAACTCTTCTCCCCCATACCGTCCAACCGTATCGATATCGCGCACGGTGTCCGTCATCAATGAAGCCAGTTCTCTCAAGACGAGATCGCCGGCCCGGTGTCCCAAGCGGTCGTTCACGGTCTTAAAATAGTCGAGGTCCAGGATCATCAGGCAGGCCGGTGCTCCGTAGCGAAGTCCAGCCTTCAACTCACGCATGAGTGGCTCATCAAGGGCCCGACGATTGAAGACGCCCGTCAGCGGATCCCGCAAAGCCATGTCTTGGAGATCCTGGTGAGCATCGGCATTCCGCAAGGTGAGCGAAAGGGACGTGCCGATGGTGGCCAGCAACTGCTGTTCGTCCTCTGTGAAGGGCGCGGATCCCCCTCGTTGAACGTGCAGTACTCCAATGGCGTGCGGTCCAATGGCCAGCGGAATATCGTGCATGGCATGAGCTTCTGGCTGTGGGTGCGCGAGGATGGCGTCTTCGCTTTTCAATAGCGGCATGGGACGCGCGCCGACCAGGCGCAGTGTAGTCGCTCCTGATGTGACCCGCTGCGGCGACCGGCCGAGCCGTCCGAGGAGTTGCGTTGTGAGTGTCTGTTCCCGCTCTTGATCGCCGTCTTGTGACCATGTCCAGACATGTTCGGGATTGGTTCGGACTAAGCCGATCAGTTCCGCTCCGGTCAGTGCGGGAACCCCTGTAAAGAGGGCCTGAACGACATCCTCAGGCTTCAGGGATCTCGCCAGCGCCTGCGTCAGCTGATTGAGTCCGGCCAGGCGTTGATTGAATTGTTTGAGGGTATCGCGCTCCCGGGCCAGGGATTGATTGGCGGTGGCCAGATCTCCGGAGAGGTTGCGGACTTCCAAAAAGGTTTGGCGGTTCCGTAGCCCGCAGTTCAGTGAGTCGGTGAGGCGCGAGAGGGACCCGGGCCAATTGACATAGTCGAAGGCGCCTTTGCGGAGAAACTGCGCGACCATGTCCGGTTTCTGATTGTGTCCGACGAGAATGACGCACAGGTCACTTTGTCGAGTTGCGACGGCTTCGAGAAAATCCAGGGTGTCCGATGCGCGCGCCCCCACTTGATACACGATGGCCTGGACGTTTGGGCTGCTGTCGGAGTCGAGGGTGCAGTGTCGTTTCGTCACTGGCGTAAATGCAAAGCCCTGCCGCGTGAGCTGAGCCCAGCGCATATCCCGATGGAAAAGCGGGGTTCCGACGAGAAGAATGCGCGAAAGACCGTCATGCGGTTGTGTGCTCACCTGGTCCTCTTTGTGTTGTCGCGGTCATGTTCTGGATGTGAGGTGACTTTCTCATGCCGTTCACGCGCTTCCGCCGACACGGAGACACGGTCGGCCTGATTGTTCGCTGGCTCGTGGGACTTTTCAGATTGTGCTGGTTGGAGCGCACGTTGATAGGTCCGGACCAGGTTATGTATCTGATGGACAGCGATGCTCATGCTGCGTCTCCCGGGTGCGATTGGTTAGATGTGTCGCTCAATCGTCCCTGAGTCCGAGGACATCGCGCCATTCCATCGGCGCAGTCCCTGTAGTCGTTGGCGGATCTTGGCGGAATCATCAAGCAGTGCGGCCACGCCTGCCTGGGCTACCGTGATCTGTTCCGCGATCGCACGATCCATGGTCAGCACATATTTCAGATGCTCGGGGGAGAGGGCTTCTTGAGAGAGAAGGTCTTCTCGCCGTTGATAGTACTCATCCACCCGATTCCATTCCCCTCGGGTTGCCGCCATTGCCGCCGCCTCGGTGACAGCCACGATCGTGGGCAGTTCCTTGTCGGAGCGAGGTATCATGCGTTTAACGGGCCAACGCCAACGGGGCCTGTTGTTGGGTCGCGACCTCTCTCCAAGCTTCTCGCAACGTCGTGAGGCAGCGAGCAGGCCCATCGAGCCGTGAGCTCACATGTTTGGCGTTGGCTTCAACGAGTTCGCTCAGCATGTAGTCATAGAGACGATGCAGCGACTTGGCGATGTCTCCGCCCTGCTCGTAATCCAACACGCTGTCAAGTTCCCCCACGATCGAGATAGCCCGGCCAATGAATCGCGCTTTGTCCGGCAAGTTGTTGGTTTCTATGGCACGCCGGGTCAATTCGATAGATTGAATGGCGGCATCATAGAGTAAGACGACAATTTGTACCCGTGACGAGGTCAGGATCTGTGTCTGCTGATACTGCTGGGCGTATTGTGCGACCATTGGCGTGTGTCCCCTACGGCGTAATGAGTTCAGTTTCCACGAGTAGTATTGGATTGAATCGCGCTGCTTTGACTCTGGAGGCGTCTGAGGAGATTATCCAGCGCCGCGTATTGTGCCTTGAGACGATCTTCGTACTTAGTCACGGCATCTTCTTTTCTCAGAATATCGGCGGACAGGCTGGTAATCTGCTTCGTGATGCCGTTCTTTCGCAAGGATAATTGACCGGACGCAACGTTCGTCAACGAATCGATGGCCGTGTTGAGTAACTGGGCGACCCCTGCGCTCCCGGTTTGATTGACAAACAACGTTCGGACATTGCTGTAACTCGCACTCAGTGCGGTATCAAGTTTCGCCTCATCGACCGTGATGGTGCCCTCTCGATCCGTCTTGAACCCCAGTGCCCCGACGGTATTGAGCGATCCAGCCCCGGTTATAGAGGAGGATAGCGCTGACCGAATCTGAGAGAGGACGCCGCGTACGGTGGGCTCCCCGAAGAAATTACCGCCTTTCTTCGTGGCTACATCGTAGGTGGTCCGCTCATTGATGTACTTGAGAACTTCGTTATAGGCGGTCGCCAGCCCTTTAATATTGTCCTTCACCGCGGTGATATCACGGCTCACATTCACCTGAACGGTTGAAGTTCCAGTTGTCTCCAACAATGTTAGGGTGACGCCGGCAATGGCATCGGAGATGGCATTGGTGCTCCGTGTTACGGTGACGGGGTTCAGCGCAGGGTCTCCGACGATGGCGATGGCATCCTGGGCGGCTTGCAGGGTATCGATGCCACCGGTCCCGCTGCTGTTCAAGAAATCTAACGTGGTGTTGTCTGCGACAATGGTGATGCCGTTGGACGCTCCGGTGGTCGCGGCCGTGAGAACGAGACGATAGGCTGGAGTCGTGTCGTTCCCGGTATTGATAATGGAGGCCGTGGCGCCGGCACCGAGGTCATTGATCGCGCTCTTGAGATCTTCCAGCGTTGCCGTGTCGCCAAGCGTCACCGTCTGATCCGCGCCGCTGCCGATTCTGAATGTAAAGGTACCGGATGCCCCACCGACGATATCGGTCGTTGTCGTCGCGACGGTTTTGGCGGCTTTGTTTGTCACTTGGTGGGATTGCGCGAGCTGAGTAACTCTCAGCGAATACGTGCCCGATGTGGCAGTGGAAGAGCCGACGGCACTCAACGCACTGGTATCGGACACGCTCGTCGTCGTCCGGTCAAACGAGGTCGAGAGCCGCAGCTTATCCGCAGCACTCTGGAGGCCGATCAACTTGGTGCTCAGCGTCGCGTAATCGGTCGACTTTGAGCTCAAGGCGTTTTTCTTCTCGTTCAGGCTGTCAACGGGGAGGCGTGCCACCTTCACCAGTTGTTCTACGACTTGACCGAAATCAAGTCCGTTGCCCAACCCGCCGAAACTGATCGTCGCCATGCTCCATCTCCCTCACCTCTTCAGGCTTGCTCCTTGAGCAGCAATCCCTTGGAACTGTTGAAATACTTTGCCAGGTTCAGGACCTCTTTCGGGGGAAATTGGCGAATTACTTCCCCCGAGTCTTTTTCAATGACTTTCACGATCACCCGATCCGTTGAATCGTCAATTTCGAATTTCAGATTGGTATCGTGCGTTTTCAGCTCTTCACTGACCTTGGCCACCGCCTGTTCGAGGGTTGCCCGCTCGATTGGGGCGGTTGGCTGATTGTCGGTATCAGGTTGCGTCCGTGCGGCAGTCGGCTGTTTGGCCGCTGCATGATCCGGTTCACCCCCGCGGGCGGGTGTGGTCAGGAGATCTGCTTTGCCGGTTACTGGTGTAATCATGGCAGCCTCCGTGTGAACCTAGGGTGGGGGCGGCCGCTCATGAGGAGCGGCCGCCCCCGCCGTTTACTACCTCTGCAGCAAGGCTAAGGCCTGTTGCGGGAGGTTGTTGGCTTGCGCCAAAACCGAGATGCCGGTCTGAACCAGAATCTGGTTTTTCGTAAAGAGCGCGGTCTCTGCTGCGATATCCGCGTCGCGGATACGTGATTCTGCGGCGGTGAGGTTTTCACTCGTCACCTGCAGATTCGCAATCGTCGCCTCGAACCGGTTCTGGATCGACCCGTATTCGGCGCGGGCGGTGGCGACGGCGCTGATTGCGCTATCGATGTTTGCCAGTGCGCTCGTCGCATTGGCCGAGGTAGACACGTTCACTGAGCTGATGCCCAATGAAGTCGTGGTGATATCATTCAGGTTAAGGTCGAGGGTGTTGCCTGATCCGCTTCTGAATCCGATGGCGATCGAGAAGCTGATGGTGCTGCCGCTGGTGAGGGCCTGACCGTTGAATTCGGTGACCTGCGCGATACGATCGATTTCCGACCGCAACGCTACGAATTCCTGATCGATGTAGGACCGTTCCGTATTGCCGACCGTTCCGCTGGCCGACTGCGACGATAATTCACGAAGACGTGACAAGAGATTCCCGATTGTGGCGGCGGCGCCGTCGGCAATCTGCGTCAAGCTGATACCGTCCGAGGAGTTCCGGACCGACTGATTGATACTGCGGATCTGTGCCCGCAAGGATTCGGACAGTCCGAGGCCGGCGGCATCGTCCGCGGCTCGCGTAATCCGAAGGCCGGATGAGAGGCGCTCGACCGAGCGTCCCAACTGGTTGGTGCTGATCGACAAATTTCTCTGTGCAGAAATTGATGCCGGGTTGTTGTTAATGATTAATGCCATGGATGCTTCCTCCTTGCCGACTGCTGTACTGTCCGTGCCTCGCTTCCGCGTCCCTGCAGAAGCGTCTTACCCCTCTACGCCTAGAGAGCGGTTGCATCCCTTATCGGAGGATACCCCCAAGACTTGAGAGGCCCGAAGGAACAACGGTTAACCACACAGGTCGGCACAAACGATACGTAATGAACATGTCGGTCATCCTACGACTCCAACCTGGGCGCGAGTTCATATTCCAGGAGATCGGCTACACGAATCAGGTCTCGTTGAGCGCGCGCTTCGAGTAAGGCCTGTACCCAGGGGGTCATCGCACGATCGGGACGTGCCTTCGCTTGATTGGGTTCCACCAGTTCGAGATAGTCGGCCAGTTTGCCCAGCCAGGCATCCAACGACGTAAGCCGTTCGTCTCCCATGCGGATCTGTGAGGCGAGTCCCTGGGCTTCATGGCGGAGGAGATCGGCGTACTGGTGAATTGTCGCGCTGGCCCCGCGCATCACCTCGTCCATGGTTTGAGAGACAGCTTGAAGGCGCGTAAATCGGGTGATCGGCTCGCCGAGAAAGGTCGAATCCAAATCGCGATCGGTAATGGTGCGCTGATCCACGGTCAAAGACGTGATCAGGCGCGAGCGGGCATGGGCTTTCTCGCTGATATCAGCCAGCACGTCGCCAAGGCTGAGTGCATTGACGACTTCCCACTGATCTTGATCGAGCATGACATGCATAATATTCTCTCCTTCTTGACGACGCGGGCTAGGCTGGAATATTCCTGCCACTATCCCGAATGGGCGACTGAGGAATCGGTGAACATGGCCAGTCGCCGCAATGTGGACTTCGAGGGACTCTGAGTCAGGAGTCGATGGATCTCTGTGAGATGTTTCCTCCATTGGCGGTAGGCCAGGGCATGATGCCTAGCCATGCGGTCGAGCCCCCTGACATGATCATGGTGGATCGACCGCACGAACGAGGTTGTCACGGGGGAACTGGCGATATGGGCCATCCCCAGGCGTACTACACGTTCGCGCAGCGCCGTTTGCTCCCGCTGTAATGACTGCAAGGAGCCGGGTGATGGCGCCACCCGCTCGGCGGCCTGCACAATTGCATCGGCTTGACGGCAGAGGCGCTCCACGTCCGGCATCATGCCGGCCAGGTGTTGGGCTGCTGCTGCAGCGTTGTGAGGCAAGGTCGAGTCTGCTGGGATATGGCTCACGGTGTGGGTCAACATTTCATACCAGTAACGTCTCCAATACCGGCTGTACCAGTCGAGGTCTGATGACTCTTCTGTGCCTACCGCGCAATAGCTCCCCAACTGATCTTCGTCGACGGACGAGCGAAAGAGCCTGTAGCCTGGCGCCGCCGGGGGGCACTCCCCTTTGGCCAACACGTGTAACAGCAATTCCGCTACCATGGTCGTCGGCAGTCGATCTTTACACGTGTGATGGGCGCAGACCTGGTCGAATCCGCAGGGGGCACATTCAAGCTCCGGCTGGACGACCCAATGCCCCGATCCATAGGGACCGGTTTCCCGGAAATCCACGTGCCCGACGGAAAGGTCAATCACCGGTACCTGAACGCCGACGGCCAAATGCATCGGGCCGGTGTCGTTGGTTAAGAGCAGACGGCACTCCGCGAGCAAACCCACCAGCTGCTCCAGGGTCGTGTGGCCCGCCGCATTGAGGAGTGGATTGCGTCCTCCGGCCTCTCGGTAGATTCGGACGACCTGTGCGATGGTGTCTTGTTCGGCCGGGGTTCCGATGAGGACGACTCCGCCCGTCCATCTGTTGCTCACGTGCGCCAACGTGCGGCCGAAATGCTCAGGCCGCCAGGCTTTCATCACGTCGCTCGCTCCGGCTTGCACGGCAATCCATTCTTGTGACGCTTCCGGCGCCGTCGCGAGAAAGCGCCGGGCCCATTCGCGCGCAGCAGGGGTGACTCGCACCGACAATGGCGCGTGGGTACCCGGACCGCTGCCTCCCAGCGCATAGACGTCGACCAGATTGAATCGATTCATGGCGCGGAAGTGATGCATGTCGGTGAAATACGCCATCCAGGGATTCTCGATGACACTCTCCCCGTCCCAGGCACATCGGGCCCCGCGGATATCCGGTGCGCCGATGTAGGAAGCCAACAATGCGCTCGGACGATTGAACGTGAGATTGATGATGCGATTGTAGCGTCGCTCGACCAACGGACGAGCCCAGCTCGCGAGGTCGATATAGAGGGCGGTGACGCTCTTGACGGCCGCGCGGCTTTCATCGATCAGGGCATGGAAGTCGTAAGTGATAATGTCCCGGATCCCGGGCAGCAAGGACGCGACGGCAGCAAACCGGCGATCCACGATTACATCGACCGCCACGCCCGGCCATTCTTCTTGCAGCCGGGCCAGCAACGTCCCCATCTGGACCAGGTCGCCCATGCGCGTGATATTGAGGATCAGCACCTGGCGGTTCATACCAAATCCCTGGTTTCAGTCCGATAACTTTCCAGCATGAGGATGAGCAGATCTTCGCGGCTGAGCTCTGTGCGAGGACCGCGGGCGCGAATCTGTGCCGCCAGATCCTTCAGTTCGACTCGCTGATCGGGCGCAAACCGGTTCAACATCGGCGCCAATTCGGACGGCGTCGTCGTCTGCGCGGCGAGCGCCTCCGCAGTCCGTTCCCCTCGCAGGATCGAGCCTAAGCGGTCGGGTTCCCGCATGCCCAATTCGGCGAGAAGGTCTTTCATGCGATGTTCATAGGTATGCTGCCGCAAGACCCGCCGGCGGGCCGCATCGGCGATGGTACGGCGACCGACCGGATCGCGAAGCCAGGTCCGGATCAGGGAGGCGACCTCGTCGGTGCTTCCAAAGCTGACCATCTCGTCTTCGGTAAAGCACTCCGGAAGGAGTGCCCGTTGATCGACGAGTTGGAAGGCGCCAGCAGCCGCCAGCTCAAACGTCCTGGGATTCACAAAGTCTGCTGCCGGGTCCAGGCCCTCACCGGTATTTGAGTGGAGATTCAAATTGATTGCGGTGGCGTTAAACACTTTGAGGCACGTATCGGTGTCGATCCGCGCTCCGTTTCGTTGTAAGGCCGGCGCCATCGCATCGGCTCCATCCCATTCATTCCCCCACACTTTGAATGTCCAGTCCTTACTGATCCAACGAGGGAGGACAGCTCGGCGGTTGGCATAGCCGGCTCCGACAAATGACAGATCCGATCCGAACTCCAGTTGTTCGTTCATCGTCAACGTGAGAGGGCGATGCACGGACGGATCTGCGGCCATGGGGAGGTAGCTGACCTGCGGCGCTCCTGCCCGCCTGAGGGCGTCGTGACAGTCATTCTGTTGGATGGTGAACCAATAATCGTATCCGGGAGCGAGTTGCTGCCAGTAGGTCAAATGCCGATAGTTTTCGACGAACCACATGGCCGTGATGAATTTCTTTCGTCGCAGATGCTCCAGGGCGCCGAGCGACATGGGAGCTTGCGCCATCGCCAGGACGAGATCCGGAGGATCTTCCGCGAGTTCCGTCAGCGTCCCCATGCTGAGCACATCGGCAAAGCGGCTTTGCATCGAGAGCCGATGCCGAGGATCGCGGAACGTATTGAACCGCGCATAGCTGGCGTGATGGATACTGTGGTCTACCCAACTCACTCGGTGCCCGAGGGATTCAAGGGCTCGCACGACGTATCCGGTGACCGGCAATGAGCCGCCGTAGATCGGCCCCACGACGGCCACATGCAGACGTCCATGTTGCCTGGTCGCGAGCAGCCTGCGAAGTTCCACATCGAGGGCCTGGTGTTGTGCGGCATACGGGCGCGCCGCCGGTGCGTAGGTGAAGAAGCGGAGCGGGGCCGATTTGGATGCGAGCTGCGTCGCCATTTCATCGGTGCCGCCCCAGATCCATTCAATGGCGTTAAACCAGGGACCCAATGGACGCACGGCCAGGGCATCTTTAAAGGCTGGAATATCAGTGATCACGACGGCCAGCCGGGCTCCAGAAGGTTTCGATGCGACTAAGGCCTCGACGTGATAGAGCAGTCCCACACCGAGCACCACGCCCAATTCTCCGGCCTGCCATTCCTTGGCTTGCAGCGCGGCCCATGACTGGGCTTCCTTTCTCGGGTCGTAGGCACTGTGAATCCATTGTCCATCTTGCGTGGCAGACGGACTGCCTTCTCGCGACGGTGCGATGGCGAGTGTTCCTCCGGCACTTTCTGAAACAGCCGCAACCAGGTCCGGAAAGGTCTTTCGAATACCGTCGAGGTGTGTCTGTAGAAGATTCATACGCTCCTCATGCCGGGATGGCAGGTGACAGCTCATGCCACAGGGCTTCACGTTCCCGTGGCGAGGCCGAGGATTCCCCGGCTTCGGTGTAATAGGTGCCCCACCCATCGGTCTGACTAGTCCATTGTGACCATGGGGTCTGCATTCGAGGGGGCTGGTTGACGAGCGCATCCAGAGTGGGCTCGATGGGCCACGTGGTTGGGACTACCGCTCCCCCATCTTCGCTCTGGGCTTGCCAAATGCGGTGACCGGTGCCATAGGGACCGGTTTCGTGGACCCGGGCTCGTGCGAAATACCACCCAAGGGTCGGAGTGCCGACTGCGGCGGCCAGATGCAAGGGGCCTGTATCTGATCCAATGACGTGATGACAACGGGTGAGCGTTTGCGCCAGCTCATGAATGGACGTCTGTCCGGTAATGTCCCAGATCCGCCCTAGAATGGATGGTGGCAGCGTCGACTGGATGTCCCTTGCGCGCTCACATTCTGCTCCATGGCCGATCAAAACGACACGGCCTCTTGGGAGAACGCTCAGAAACCGAATAATCCATGTACGCCAGACGTCAACTGGGACTAGGCGGGCCGGATCCCCTGCTCCGACGATGATCCCGATCCAGGGCCCCCCGCCTCGCCCGATTTGCTCAAGGTTTCTCGATGGTGAAACAAGCGGCGTCAGGCAGCGCGGCGGCGTTCCCGGAGGGAGGAGGCCGCACATGCCGCAAAAGGCATCCGATAGATGAATGCGATTTGAGCGGCGGGTCCGCGCAATCTCCCTGACATAGGCTGCCCAGGGTGTCAGCTCCTCACTCAGCGGCCCCTGAGCGAGCGGTCCGATACATTGATTCGCCAACAGCGTACCGGCGACGATGGCTCGGGTATGCTGATTGAGCACAAACGCCCGATCGTAGGGCCGAGGACAGAGGGCGGCGAGCTCCTGCTCGATCTCCTCCCGCTGCTCCGGCTCAATCCCCTGTGTGGCACGCGCCGCCCAGCGATGCCATCTGGCGCCGTCCCATCCGATCACTCGATCAAGCCCTGGAATCAGCGTACCTAGGTCCCGAAGCGGCTCAGGACAGAGGAGGTCGATCGTGTCGCGAGGACACTGCTTCCGCAAGGCGGCAATTATCGGCATCGTTTGCACGAGGTCGCCGAGCCGCGCGAGTTGAATGACAAGCGTTCTGGACATGCGCTCCTAGGCGTTGGCCACATTCAGCGCCAACACGCTCTCTTTGGCGGCGATGGCCTGCCCGAGTTCAATCAATCCTTCATACGCGGGAGCCAGCGCGAGAAGCTGATTGTATTCCTGACGCGCCGCGTCCACCTGATCGTCCCGCAATAAGACGCCGGCGTAGGCGAACCGAACCGACAGATCGCTGGGGTTCCGCGCGAGGAAGTTGTGCAGCTGGACGCTGAGCTCCCGCCAGCGATTTTGCGCGGTCCCCGCACGCAGCAGCCAATGAATCACATCGGCATCATCGGGGTTCTCCGCAAGGACCCGTAGAAAGGTCTGCCAGGCTCCCTGCGGATAGGCGCGGCCCATCGACGCCATGCCGATTCCCATGAGGCATTTCTTCCGGTTCCCCCCCTGATTGAGCGCGGTGGTGAAGGCGATTTCCGCTTCGCGGTATTGTTCCCGCTGCATATGAAGGATTGCCCGAAGGAGCAGTGCCTCAGCATGCGTGGGATATTGTTTAAGCAACGCGTCGACGCGGCTTGACGCCATCGCCAATTGACCGGCGGTGAGTGCAGTGCGAATGTCTTCCAAGTCGCGAAATGCCGGATCATTGAGGCATTCAACCCGACGCCGAAACTCCTCGGCAACACCCGGCTTTTTCATGGCCGTCGCAACGGACGCGGCCCATTGCAGAACGGACGAGTCGGCCGGCCACTCCGCATGCCGCCGCAAGACAGCCTCGACTGTTGCCAAGTCCTGATGATGTGCCGCCTGTTGCATGGACGCGACGAGGTCCCACGCCTGTCGCTCTTCTGTGCTGTCGATCAGATGGAGCTTATACGTCGGTCTTCCATTCTGATCCTCCTCGACGGCCTTGTAGCCGTCTCCCGCGTAGATGGAGTCGTCATCCACCAGCCACCAGCAGTGCCCCCAGCGTTGGTGTAAACGATTGGCATTCGCTTGGTCGTGTTGTTTACGGCCTGGGGTTTGGCTTTCCAGGTGATACAAGACACTCTTCGGCTGATAGACGATGCGGCCTTGTTTCTCCCGTACTCTGAGGCAGAGATCGACATCTTCGAAACCGTTTTTAAATCCTTCGTCGAATCCGCCGAGCTCTGCAAAGACAGACCGGCGGATCAGGAGACAGGCGGCGGTCACGGCATTCAGTTCCCGCCGTTTATTGACGGCCGGATGATCGGCCGCGAAGCCATTATAGATGTGATAGGGCGTGAGGTTATTCCGGTCGATCGCGACGCCGGCGTGTTGCGCCGTGCCGTCTTGATACAGCAATTTACTGCCGACGACGATGACGTCGGCGTGTGTCCGTACTTCATCGACCATCGCACTCAGCCATCCTTTGAGCGGAATGGTATCGTTGTTCAGAAACACGAGATATTCGCCCGTTGCAACGGCCGCTCCCTGGTTGCAGGCCTTGGCAAATCCCAGGTTCTCGTCGTTCGTGATGATTCGGACATCGCCACCCAACGACGCGAGGAATTCAGGCGTGCGATCTGTCGAGTGATTGTCGACGACGATCAGTTCGAATGAGACATCCTCCGTCGCCGGCCCGAGCGCGACCAGACATTGCTGGGTAAGTTCAACCTTGTTCCAGACGGGTATGATAATGGAACAGATAAAGCGCTTATGGGCGTGAGTCCGCTTCATGTCCCGAAGGCGCTCCTGTTGTCCTTCAAACACCGTGGGGTATTTGGCTGCATAGGGAGCGTATTTGCGATAGATGATTTCGGTCGTTCTCAGAAACGCTTCACGGGAGTGGCTGGTCATCGAAGAGCCGTCGACGCGCCAGGTGAATTCGGCCGTGGTTTTTGGAATATGAGCAAAGGGATAGCGGGTGGCCATACGGATCCAAAGATCCCAATCCTCATGCACGAAGAGACTTTCGTCGAAGAGGCCGACTTCATCCAGGCAAGCTCGCGCATGCATGACGCAGAGAACGGGAATGTAATTCCCGATCAGCAGCTGGTGGGGATTGAACTCATCCGCATAAGGTTGGTCACGGTTGATTTCCGTGATCGTCTCGCCGACGATCTGTTCATGGACGCGCCAGGCATCGGTATAGGCCACTTTGCAATCACCGGTCTCTAACTGATCGACCAGCGTGCGGAGATGATCCGGAAGGAAACGGTCGTCGTCATCGAGATAGCACACATAGGTCCCTGTGGCTTGGCGGAGGCCGGTGTTGCGTGAGGCCGCCAGACCTCTGTTCCGGTCATGATTGATCAGGGTGATCCGTCCGTCACCATTGAATGCGGCGATGACCGGTTCGACCGGCATGGCGCCGTCGTTGACGACAATGATCTGGAAGTCTCTGTATTCCTGAGCGAGGACACTGGCCAGCGCAGTCCGGAGGCGATCAGGCCGATTATACGTCGGGATGATGACACTGACCTTGGGCGTGCGAGTCACTGCCTGGCGCTGCACACGAGAGTCCGCCGCCGCCCGCTGCGCCACCCACACCTGATAGATCGGCAGCAGATTCATGGTCTTCAAATCATGCGGGGTCGGCGCTGGAATGTAGCGAAGGTTCGGGATCTCGACGTAGATTCGTTCTAGCCCCAAAGGAGTCAGACCTTGGGCAATAAAGTGTTGCTCAAGGTCCTGTTCCGTAATCCAGTCTTCGACCGGTTGACAGGGAGGCGCGATGGTCTTCCATCGTTCCCACATTTCTCCCCGGGGGGTAGTGAGGATGACATAGCCCTCCGGAGTCAGCAGTTGTTTGAGCTCGTCCAGGAAGGCTTGTTTTTCCGGATCCGGCACATGTTCGATCACTTCGGAACAGAGCACGACATCATAAGGGGAAAAATCCGTCCGTTTGAGGACCGTCTCGGCCGTGCCAGCCTCGAAGCGAATGTGAGGAAACATTTTGCGGGCGTGATCGATGACTCCTGCCACCGGCTCAATACCCTCCACGCTGCCATACTGTGAGGCCAGATTGCTGAGCCACCCGCGTCCGCAGCCGACCTCAAGTATGCGGAGGGTGCCGTTAGGCTGAGCTGTCTTGAACCGGCGGAGGATGAACTCCATGAAGCTGGCGATTTTCGACCACCGTGCGGCTTCGTCCTGATTGGGTTCGGGCGTTGACCATGCCTGGCTCTTGACGAACATGTTGACATAAAACTGATCCTGATCCATTCGGTCCTCTTGTGATGGTGTGGCACGGATGTGCATTGGGAGTGGTGTGTCAGAAGGGGTGCCCACTTGTTTGCCTGATGGGCCTGGATGGTTTGTGATGCTCTGTGGCATCGGGGTCGATCTGTCGTCCATGAGGGAACGGAAGCGAGCCCGCAGGTCGTCACGTGTACGGGCCATCGCGTCCGGAGTATCAAAGGATCTGGTCAGGCGTCCTTCTTTGACCAATTCCACCCATCCGGCCAGAATAGATGCCCACTGGTAGCATCTAGCCCAATGTTCGTAGCCAGACTGTGCCAACTGTGCGCAATAGTCGGGATGGGCCATCAACACGTCGACGGCTCCTCGAAACTCCTGCAGAGGTAGGATCAAGCCGCCCGCCTGTTCGTTGGCCGTGCCGCAGCCGGGGGTGGCGAGCCAAGGCCGCCGCAGGCTCATGGCTTCCAGAAGGCAGAGCGGCGAGACTTCGGCATCGGAAGAAAGCACGACGAGATTGGCGGCTTGAAACGCTGCCGCAACCCCATCCCGATGGAGCCCGGGAATATAGAGTACGTCTGGCCGAGTCGAGAGGGCGCGGCGCACTTCTTCGACGTAGCCGGTTTCGTGTGTCGGATGGCCCACGACGACCAGCATGGCTCGCGGCGGCAATTGTTCCAGTGACTTGAGGAGGCCAAGATGGTTCTTGATTCGGTACAGATTGGCCACGTGGACGATGAGAAAACGCTCTTCTGCAATCTTGTACTTGTCTCTAAAGTCGAAGGCGGGACTGAGTGTGGTCGTCCCGTTCGGGATGATCGTGGCCGGAATCCCAGTCTCCCGACAGAAACGGGAATCAAGGGTGTCATGGCCGAGCGCGATGATGGCCGTCGTTTGTTCCATAAGTTGCTTCAAGAGCGAGGCCACGAGCGGTCGTTGCTGGATAAAGTCGTACCCCTCCTGATTGATGGTCGGCTGAAAGAAGATTCTTCGCTTCTGCAAGTCAGGAAGCTCCAGAATGGCATAGAAGAAGGAATTCATCGGGGAACCGAGTAGGATGCATGCATCGTAGCGGTCTGACGAGATCAGTTGCTTTAGTTGAACGGCAGCCGTAGGCATGCCATTGGTCATGCATTCCGGTGCGGCAATTTCAATAATTCCGATGCCGCGATGGACGATCTCTTTCCTGTCCTGATGTCGATAGCAGGCCACGTGAACCGCTATGCCAGAGGCAATGAGGCCGATTCCAAGGTCTTCCGCTACCGTTTCGACGCCGCCGACCGACGGCCAAAAGTATGGCGTCACGATGAGGATGTGACGTGGCTTCTGCGTGGCGCAATCCAGTGATGGCGCAAGAGGGGGATGCGGGCGCCCCGACTCCAGTTGGGAAGAATCGGGATTCGATGGACCCCCTGCACTCTGCCACTGCACCTGATCAAGGGGAAGCGGTGGATTCTTCAGCGGTACAGCTGCCCGAGAGGAATCGTAGACCTGGCTCACTGGCGGGGTGTTCTTGAACAGCCGCCCGAAGATCTCCAGCTCTTTCAGATTATACAGACGGGCATCTTTTTCTCGATCCGCAACACGTGGCGCATCGATGATGCCGTGAGCAGCCCCCAGGAGGGCAAACAATTGGACGATGTCTCCTGTTTCACGGAACTTATGTGCCTTCCGGTGAATATCGGAAGTCAGCAGATTCCACTGCCGGATGTCTTTCTCATACATGGTCTTATAGCGCCGGTAGATCGTGTCCGGTGTGTACTGAGTGCCATGGCGTCCGAGCACGTCGGGATGGAGAATCCAGCGGATTCCCTGCTCTCCCATTTGGTCCAGCAGATTCATCTCACTGGCTTTTAAGTCGCGGAACATCAGTCTCTTCATCAAGTCGGTCCGATAGATCTTGATCCCTTGGATCAGGCATTCACGATCTTCGTCATAGAGATGGAAACAGATCATGCCGACTTCAGCCGGTGCCTGCGTCATCGCCTGCTCCATCCGGTGGACTGCATCGGGATGCAGGATCATGTCTTCATCGACCTGGATGAAGTATGGAGTCGCACAGCGCGTAATCATTTCCTGGGCGGCGGCATTGAAGGGACACACGTCTTGGATCGTTTCAATCGTGAAGGTCGCTCCAGTTTGCTGTTCAACCGATTCTTTACAAGCCTGGAAGGCCGGATCACCGACTGTCAGCAAGAAGACAGTCGAGGAGACAGGAGGTTGTGTGTTAGGACGTGGGTCGGCGTGCTGTCCGCAGGGTGTTGTGAGTCCGATGCCTGTGGGTAGTTCGGCGACTGTGGGCTGGGCCCCGTAATCGGGTTCTTTCCCGGTGTCCAGCCACTGGAGAATGTCCTTCATCCGGCGTTCCGCCGTGTGGTAGGCAAGCAATTTCCGCTGCCCTTGGATGCCGATCGCCTTGGCGAATTGCTTATCAGCGAGGAGACGATCGATCTGGTGTGCCAACGCACCAGGATCATCCGGGGAGAACAGCAGGATCTCCCGTCCGTCTTCAAACAAGGCATTGACTCTGGGCCTGTCGGGAATGCGCCAGGAAATCACCGGACGTCCGGCCGCCATCGCTTCATAGACACGACCGCCGAAGCAACGAGTCAGACCGGGAAGGTTGACGATACCGGCCCAGTCGGCGAGTCCTGACAGCCAGTCTCGAAATTCTGCCTCACGCACGGTGTGCAAGGCCTGAACGTAGCGCTCCAGATCTACGGCGGTCACGAGTGGAAGATGGCGAACCCGCTCGCTCGCAATCGATTGGAGTTCATCGAAGCGTCGTTGATTCGTCGTGTATTCAGCTGGAGCCTTGACAAACGTCAAGCGATCGCGCAGCCGCGGATTCGCAATCCACTGGACGCGTTCTCCGTACACATTCCCATGGAACACCGCTTGATTCCAACGGGGCGCGCGTGTGGGACTTGTCACGAAGCGTTGGGGGACCAGGCCGGGAAACCACAACGCCGGCGTCTTTCCCAAAGCCGTAAGTTCGGCGACGTCACGCTCGTCAACCAACAACGCATGCGTCAGGTAGTCGAGCTGGCGATGAAACGTCACATGGCGAATCCGTAATTCCGGAGCCCATCGATAATCCTCCTCCTCGTAGCGGAGGGACTCCATGAAAAAGCCGATGCGCACCGGCGCAAGCTCGGCGGCCCATTCCAACACATCGGTATCCAATGGCGTGTGTATCAGCCATATCCACACCTGGTCGAATCGCTGCCCTGCCAGCATGCGGCGCGCATGGGAGAGCCATGAGGATGGGGACGAGGCCGACGCATCTGGACCGATCGGCACAGTGAGGCAGGTCACGCCGTTGGCCGCGAGTCCGTCGGCCACAGCAAAGCTCCCTCCGTATGTCCAGGGCCGAGCCGTTTTCCATGTCGGAAACTCGAGCTGTAGGAGCAGTACTTTCATCAACATCCAATGATGCGGTCAGATGGTTTGCAATCGTGCCCCGCTATCGTGAGTCAGGGACGCAGTCGGGAGATGTTCAAGGAATGTGCCAGCGCAGGTTGGTCTACCTGTGAGAAAAATGCGGCGGAACGCAGGGGCACAAACTCACAAGACGGATAAACGGAAATATTTGCCTAGTGATCCGGCACAGAATTCCGCTGCGCAGAATGGCGCGAAGAGTACACGAGCGAAGATCTGTCACGTAATGAGCGTACCTACCCTATGCCGCAAGAGGGACTGTCAAGGAATTGGCGGTCTGAACGCGATCAGCGATCTCCATCATGCCCAAGACGGTAAACCGCTTGGTCCAGTAAGCCGACTCCTGTTGGTACCGGATCGCCAGCGCCAGGCGTTGCTGACTTTCGTCGAACTCGTGCAGCTTTGACGCAATCACTGCAAGAAACAGGTTGCCCATCGCATTGTCGACCGTGTACTCATCGGTAATTTGCCGCAACATCACCCGGATATTGCGGAGCTTGACCGGTTCATGAATGTGGAGCAGTTTCTCGTAGTTCATTTTGTAGTCGGCCACAAACCAGAGGTCGTCCAATTCGGCGGTCGTCGGGACATGGTCCGCGGGCAATGTGGCCAGCAGATCGACGAACTCGCGGGCGGACACTTTCTCGGTCTGTTCGCGTTGGCGGAGTGTGCCGCCGCCTTTGCTCTTGGAGCCGGCCGCCAGACCTTTGAAACTTGCGTCGGTCGGCGGCTTGATCAGCCCTTGTTCGATCATGCTCAAGGTAATTTCCGTTCCCGGCAGCGTGGTCAGCAGCTGCAGCGGATACCAGCCGAATTGCAGTTCGCATCCCAGGGTCACGGTGTCGCGAATCTGTGCAATCGTCTCATGGGGAAACCCGATGATCATGAAGCCTTTCACAAAGATGTGCGGGTACCGGTCAAGGATGCGACGGGCCTTTCGGTAGCTTTGCGTCGTGCCAGGCTTGTGAATTGATTTGAGGATCCGGTCGTTTCCAGACTCGAGGCCGAGATTGAACCCGATACAACCCGAATCAGATGCGGCCTCCATCAGCTCAGGTGTAATGGCCGCTGCGATCAACCCATTGCTCGCATCCCAGGTGATATTGAGCTTGCGTCGAGTGATTTCCTTAAAAAGAGAGATCGCACGTGTGGTGTTATAGAGCAAATCGTCATCGAGCCACATGAAATGAGTGACCCCGTATTGATCGCGCACATGTTCCATCTCATCGACCACGCTAGATACCGCTCGTCCTCGCACACTGATATCGTTAAAGTTGCGCACCGCGCAGAACGAACACTTGGCCCGACACCCTCGATTGCTGATGACGGTCGATGCGAGCCGCTCTCCCCGCATGAAGTTATACGCTCCCATGGAACCGTACCGGGCATACTCCCCGATCGGCAGATCATAGTATTCCGGTTGCACGTCGATTTCCTGATTGGTAGGAGTGGCGCGCTCTCTGGTCGACACGAATGTCCCATCTTTGATGATCGCGACTTGGCGAATATCGGACACCGGCCTGAGGCCGTTCACCACGTCGAGCAGATCCGTCAGGCTGCGATCCGCTTCGTAAAAGCTCCCGATATCGATTTGGGGAACGGTTCGCAGAACCGATTCGACATCGTTGGAGACGAAAATGCCTCCGGCGATGATGGGAATAGACGGATGAGTCTTCTTGAGGTAAGCGGCCACGTCGGCAAGCGACGGCCGTGAGATGGTGAACATCACGCTGATGCCGATCAGGTCCGGTTGGAACGCCAGGATCTTCTCGTCCAGGTACTCTTCCCACACACGAAAGTTGAAGTCCTGTGGATGCTCATGCACATGCTTCAGGACTTGAAAATTCAGATCCAGCAAAGCTCCCTGATAACCCCGTTTCTCAAGATTGCGGGCCAGGACTCCCGGGCCGTAGGGAGGGAAGCATGGATAGCGCTTGCTCAGGACCAGATCGCGGTTGAAGTCCTTCTCGGGTGATTCCGGCGGCGTGATCAAGAGCACGCGGCGGCATCCATGAGGGAATAGGGCCTGGAGCTGCCCAAAGATGACGGCTTTCGTTGCGGGAAGGGATGCGTCGCATCCGCCCGAGTCTTCAGTGTCTGTAGGTTGCTGTATGACGTTCAAGAGTGGCGTTTTCATACCGGTTCTCCTCGGAGGAGCGCTGCCGCGGTCTGGCGGTCAGCGCTGAGCGTAATTCCGCAAATGTATCCAGATAATCGAACTCTCGTGAATATTGAAACTCCGCAAAACGCTGTGCCGGAAACTCTTTTCTGCCGGATAAGAGGTCCGTGCACGCAGTAATAAACGGCTCTCCGCTGTCGATCACATTGATGAACGGATCAAGGGGCGAGCGTATCGAGGTGCGTTCAAACACATGCGGGATGCGATGGACCAAATGATAATATGCCCGCGTGGTGGACAGGATCTTCGTGTCTTCGGACAATTTGAGGCCGAGAGACAGCTTGCATCGATTGATATAATCGTGTCTGAGATAGGCCGGTATATGCGCTTCGAGTGCCACGATCTTGAAGTTTCTCGACCGGAGTTCGTCAAGCACCTTGATGCGATAGGGAGTCAGTGTTCCGGTAAACAGAATATCGATGTCTTTGTCACGCTGCCGCACCGAAGCTGTCGCGCGCGATGGTGCCGGCGGATGACAGAGTGGCACGAGATGCACGGGCTTGCCCAATTGAAAATAGCTCGCGACTCCTTCCTCGTACCCCGCAGGGAGCATTCCCCGGACCTTGTGCAGCCCGACCATGATCAGCCCATCAACGACCGGCACGAACCGCATGAAATCCATTGTTCTATTGGTCCAGTATTCACCATCATCGTAATGATCTTCGGGGTTTATTCGGCCCGCTTGCTTCGAATTCGACGAGTTAAAGCCCGACGGCGTGAGCAATTCAGTCACAATCAAGAAGAGCTTGGAGTGAGGTAATGACCTTCGCAAAATGTATAGTTGCTCATAAACGGCTCCGAACCGATGTTCTATGAGAATGTTGATGCCGTTCGTTAAGTATTCAGCTTGCGAGTATCCGACTTTCAGTCCAGCGCTGGTCAGCCCTTCACGCACATACTCCAGCAGGTCTTCAGCATGAATGGCCTGCCCGAGATTGCCCGTGATGATGTTGACGTCTAATCCCATGCTCGTACCGTTCTCTCCATCGGCCGGCAGGTCCGGTACCGATGGTTCCTTCTTCAGGCTGCCTCTGGTTGAAGAGGTGCTTCTGCAAATTTGCGTTTTAAGCGATGAGTCGTCATCGATCGAATATGCGCGACGGTCTCCTTCCCGAAGCGCCGTTCTACATGCGCGAGATACCCCGGGTGCTCAAAAAAGGTATGGAACGCCTGATCGCGGAATTGGAGTACCGCGGCGGCCGAGACGTGGTCAGTCGGCAAGGGAAGCGCCTCGTACGCATGCTGGGAATACCCCACCCACGTGTCCGGTAAGGTTGTGCCGTTGGTGATCGCGAGGTCATACAATCTCGAACCCGGATAGGCCATGGCTGAATAGAAGTTCGCCCAGTCAGGGCAAAGTTCGATGGCCAGATCCAGAGTTTCCTGCATGGTGGCAAGCGTGTCGTCAGGAAGGCCGAAGATAAAATTCGCGCCGATATTAATATCCGCCGCGCGAATCTTGTCGAAGATCTCTTTGATGTCCTTCTTCCCGAAGCTCTTGTCTACTCCGTCGCGGACGTATTTGCTGGCGGATTCAATGCCGATGCCCAGCCAGTTGACCCCCGCCTGCTTCAGCTTCTTCAGCATACTGTCCTTGACCGTATCGATCCGCGCGTACGCCCAAATGTTCAGGTCATAGCCCCGCTGGATGATGAGATCGCAGATGCCGAGGACCTGCCGCTCATTCAGGATGAACATTTCGTCGGCCATCTTAATGTTGCGCACGCCGTATTTCGTGACAAGTTCATCGATTTCCAGGATCACACTGTCCGGACTGCGGTAGCGAATCATCGGTTTTCCGAATGGCGTATTGATGCAGCAGAAGGAACATTTAAAGGGGCATCCGAGGCTGGTATACATGGACGCATAGGGCTTCCGATCGTCGATACGCCCGAAACAGTGCCAATTGTGGGCGCGGTATTTATCCATCGGCAGCAGGTCCCAGGCGACAGCGCGCAGATCCTTATCCAGATCCTCGATCACCGGGGCTTGTGGGGTCGAGCAGATGACACCCTGCTTCCGATACCAGAGTCCGCTGACCTGGGTGTAGTCGACGGGCCCCTTCCACTCAGGTTGCCGCAGAAGGCCGAGCAACGTGTACGGCCCTTCACCCTGACAGACAAAATCGACCGACTCCTCCTGCATGGTCCGTTCAGGCAGGGCCGACGGATGCAGGCCGCCCATGAGGAGCGGCTTGTCCGGCACAAGACGCTTGATGGCCCTGCAGACCTCTCCGGCGGCCGTCATGTTTTGGGTCGATGCGGAAGGCTGTTGGCCATAGACAATGACGGCGGTCAATCTCGGGTTCACTTGACGGACCCGCTCTGCCACTTCTTCAGGTCCGATGCCTTCTGCTTCGGCATCCAGGATCTTGACGGAATAGCCACGGTCCCTGATGAATGTGGCCAGCAAACCGATCCAGACCGGCGGTTCGACGGCAGCCAGATCGGAGCCGAGACTTTGATAGACCCGGGCACGAGAGTTTGGATTGATGAGCAGAAGATCAAGCCGTCCGGGAAGTGTCACGGCACGTTCCTGTGAACTGTGGGCTGACGTTACTGGTCCGATCTGGAGCATTGTTCCCCTCCCCTGCCTTTCAACGACGACTCTCGATAATCGGTGCTATTCAATCGTGGCTCCTGCAGGGACGTTTCGTCCGCTGCGGACGAGTTCCCGAACGACGCGTACAATGCGTTCCGGAGTGGGGGTTGGATTGTCCAACGATTCGGCGACGCCGGCCGAACGGTCTTCCAAGCCAAGGGCGAACACCGGCGCTCCGGATTGATGCATGAGATCATAGGCCATCGACCGTGACGGGCCGCCGATCTCGAAGTCCGAATCGACCACGAGCCCGAGTTTCGTACGGGACAAACTGCCCCGCATGTCGTCGGTCACCGTGAAGGGTTTGAGCCACATGAGGTGCTGGATGTTGCAGATGATTCCTTCCTGCCGTAAGATCTTCGCCGCTTCAACGGCATTCAGGCGGGCGGCAGAAATCGGGAACAAGGTGATGTCCGCCCCTGCCTCGATGCGGTTCTCGAATTCATAGTCGATGGTAAAGCTCCGCCGATGCTCGCTGACGTAGAGAGGGTCGTCGTTGCGCATGAACCAGTTCCAGGCCTCCGTCCATTCCCTGGGCGACATGGGGGCGCATACTGGCATCCCGGGCATTCTCATAATGAGACCGTGTTGTGATGCCGAAGCGACCGGGCCGATGCCGTTCCCTTCCATGGCGATGGCGTGGAGAAATACCGGACAGGGCACGCCCCAGACGTCTTTCGACTTGGCCGCATAATTCACAATAGGGGCGGCGTTGTACCACATAAATCCTTGATAGCGGACCGTATAGATCGGACGGCGGCCGGCCAGTGCCGCCCCGACGGCGATGCCGGCGTTGGTCACATCGGCGAGCGAGAGCTCGACGATACCTTCGGCCTCCGACATATCCGGTACGGTGCCGCCGATCCATCCGACGGCCGTCACACACTGGCCCAAAAAGAGACCGTGGTTGTGCGTCAGATGATGCCGGGTGGTGTCTCTTATGACTTCCGCAACTGTTCTGCCCATAGGTTCTGCACGGTCCTTTCAGTGTCGGATTCGATGGCGAGGGCATCGCGCTCCAAGCCAAGCATCTTCATGGTGTCCTTGATTAAGGCAAACCGATCCCACTCCGGCGGGCCGTCACAACCGGACCCTGCGTGCCATAAGCCACGACAGGTTCGAATATTGATCACGGCCGGCAATTGCAGGCTGAACTGTTTCACATGATGGGCAATCAGCCAGGGATCGTCAGTGATGTCGACTGCGGGAAGTCCCAGCCCTTGAGCGAGGCCGCAGAGGGTCCACGAACGGCGGACAGGCGTCCTGGTCAGAATCGACAGATCATTGTCTTCGCAGACAAAGAGGACCGGGAGTTTCTTGGTGACGGCAAACCCCAATGCTCCGTAGATGTAGTCCTCTTCTGCGGAGGCATCACCCATGACTGTCAGCACCGGTTTGTTTGCGCCTAATGCCGCGCCCACCGCGATGGGAACCTGGTCGCCCATGAGTCCGCTGTGCCCAAACATGCCGATCTGCGGAGCATGGATGGAGGCAGAGCCTCCCATGCCGCGCGCACATCCGGTCGGACGACTCAAGAGCTCGTCGATGAGTTGGCGAGGATCGCCGCCGAACGACAGATACACCGAGTGGGCCCGGTGCTGGGCGAAGATCAAACAGTCGGAAAAGACCGACGCGATGGCCGCCGGGATATGTTCCTGCCCGACTGACAGATAAATCGGCAGCTTCATCAAACCCCGGTCGTAGGCCTTCTTCACTTCGAACTCGAAGAAACGGTTGAAGCAGGTTTGCGCGAAGAGTTTCAGGGCATAGTCATTTGAAAACATGTTGGCGACGTCGGAGATAAGGCCGAACGTGGGTGTTCTTTGCTCCAGCTCGCAATTCATTGATGATCCTCTTCATCAGCTATGGGCCACTGGCTCAGGAACTGTTTGAGACGAGTCAGGCCTGCTCTTAGCTTCTCAACCTGTGGAGTAAACGCGATACGGATGAACTGGTCGGACGACGGTCCGAAGGTCGCTCCCGGGGCCACGACGACATGGGTGTCCCTGAGTAGACGATCGGCGAATTCGTCGGAATGAAGGCCGGTGAAACCGATATCGACCAGCAGATAAAAGGCGCCCTCGGGCCTGCGTCCGGCGTAAGGCCCGAGCATGTTCATCACCAGATCGCGTTTCTGTTGATAGGCTGCTCGCATGGCCTCGGGATAGGCGCCGCCATCGGCTAAGGCCTGGAGCGCAGCGTATTGAGAGATCGAGGGAGCGCAGGAAATATAGAGCTCTTGCGCGTTGAGTAATGCGCGGCGCAACGCCGGATGTCGTGTGACGACATAGCCCACGCGAAGGCCGGTGATGTTATAGCTTTTCGAGAAGCTGTACAGTCCCACGACATGGTCGCTGCCGCTCAATGACAGCGGTGAGACATGCCGGCATCCGTACACATAGGTTTCATAGACCTCGTCGGACACCAGCCAGAGTCCCCGTTCGCGGGTGAGTCGGACCAGTTGCTCCATCATGCCGGCATCGATGACCGCGCCGGTGGGGTTGCCGGGAGAATTGATGATAAGGGCTTTGGTTGCCGGAGAGATGAGCGCCGCCAGTTCATTCAGATCAGGAACGAATCCGGTATCTTGTCGTAGCTGGTAGAACTTCACGACTCCACCGTAGTGGTGTACGGCGGCGGCGAAGTTGGGATAGCCCGGATCAGGCACGAGGACTTCATCGCCCGGGTTGATCAGGCATCCGATGGTCACGGCCACGCCATAAGTGGCGCCGGGCGTGACGAAAATGCTCTCGACATCCGTCTCGATTTGATTACGGACGGCGAGTTTTGTGGCAATGGCGTCTCGAAGAACCCGCATGCCGGCATTTTCCGTATACCCGAGCGTACGTTCGTCCGTGGCCTTGATGATGGCCTCCCGGATGAGGTCGTCCGTCGCTTCCTGCGGCTGTCCGAATCCCAACTGGATCGCATCGTCCATGTCCCGGCTTCCCATGACCTGGTCCGTCAGCCGGCGAATGCCGGAGCGAGGCAGAGTCCCCAGCACATCGTTCACCGTGTGCCGGGCAATCGTCGTCATGGCTGAAGCCGTGATGGTCATGGTTAGCTCGCTAAGAGGACACCGGGTTCATGCATCCACTGGCTGACCGACTCGTAGGAGATCTTGTTGATGGCGACATGCGAATGGATGGCATGCAAGATCGAATCGGCGGCTTCCTGCACGGACATGCTCTCGTCGTTATGGGCTTTTCTCATGGCCTTATCCCAATGGGCGGTGAAATCGGTGTTGACGGATCCGGGATTGATAAGGGTAAAGACCATGCGGTATTGGACATATTCCTTCTGCATCGCTTCGACCAGCTTCTCCACGGCCCCTTTGGCGGCAGTATAGACGCTCAGCTTAGGCAAGGTGCGCTCACCCGAACGGGATGACAGCATGAGCACATGACCCCGCTTAGTGTCCCGCCGGTCGATCTTGTTGAGCTTCATATAGGGCAACAAGGCGCGCATCCACAGGATCGGGGCCTTGGCATTGACGTCGAAAATCGCATTGATGTCGGCCATGGTCATTTCTTCCAGTGTGCCGTAGACGTGGCTGCCGCCCGCTGAGCTGACGAAAATATCGATCTGATCCTTCCCTTTGGAATAGACGTCGCCGATCCAGGCCTGAGCGGATTCGATATTGCGCACGTCCATTGCGCAGGTATTGATTTCCGTATGGATGCCGTTCCTCTTGTTCTTTTGCAGGCGGAGCAGTGCCTCCTTCGCTTCGGCGAGCTTGCCGTTCTCATTGCGCGCGATCAGGGAAATCTTTCGGCAGACCCCGTTGAGGCGCTTGGCGACTTCGAACCCGATGCCGCTGGATCCGCCGGTAATCACGACATGTTTCCCAATCCCCCAAACCGGTTTCGCGAGTGTCAAAGCATGTTTCATAGCGTCGCTCCTATTGTGACAGTGAGGTGGTGCAATGGTGCTCGGGTGTTTTCTTCTCGAGCGCTTCGAACGCCGCCAGCCGTTCCGGCGTTCCGATGTCGTAGAGGGGAACCTGGCAGGGATAGCCGTAGAGTCTGCCGTCCACCAGGCGAGGGAACACATCTCGCTCAAGTGAACAAGGGACAGAATCTGGAATAAGGTGAATCGCCTGCGTTTCGATGGCGTAGATGCCAGCGTTCAGAAACGGGGCCCTATGTTTTTCCTGAAAGGAGCGGATCCATCCGAGTTCATCCATCCTGACTCCCCCCGCATCGGTCCGGTCATTCGACGGAATCACGGCCATGGTCGCCACGGCTTGACGGTGACGATGCCGGGCGAGCAACGATTGCAGGTCGATCCGGCACAAGGAATCGCCGTTCAAGATGAGGGTCGTGGTTGTGGTGAGTTGGGAACGGCAGCCTCGGAGGGCTCCGGCTGTACCGAGCGGTGTCGCTTCCTGCGAGATGATCGTTTCACAGTCTGTCCGTCGGCTGACATGCTGCGCGATCCAGTTCCCGTGATGGCCGGTGCAGAACACAATCCGGCGAAAGCCGTGCGAGAGGATATGATCGACCACCAGATCGAGAAACGGCCGGCCATTGATCGGAGCCATCGGTTTGGGGCGGTCCTTGAGTACCGGTTGAAGCCTGGTCCCCAAGCCTCCGCAGAGAATGACCACGTCGGACGATTCGTGATACATCAGGCGGCGTCCTTATTCCCGGTCTGAATCGAGTGTTCTTCGAGTTCCGCAGACGTCGGCAGGTCATTCCAGAGGGGCGCCCGCCTGACAGGAACTTCTTGTTGAAAAAACACGATCTGGCTTCCCGAACCTTCAAACTGAAATGGAACTTGCAAGAGCCCTGGCAAGGCTGCATTGATTTTAGCGTGCAGCTCCGGTTTGGCATAAATCAGCATGAAGCCTCCCCCACCAGCGCCGAGCAGTTTCCCGCCGAGTGCGCCGGCGTTGCGCGCCGCGTCATAAATCTGATCGATGAGGGGCGTGGTAATTTTGCTGGTGAGTCCCCGCTTGACCATCCACGCCTCATGCAGAAGCTCTCCGAACTCAGCGAGGTCATGATCGCCGGTGAGGAGAGACATGCCTTCCTGAACCATCTGCAGCATGGCAAACAGCTCGACCCGTCGCTGCTTGGTCTTTTCGATTTGTTCTTTGGCTATCTCGGACGCGGTCCGTGAAAAGCCAGTGAAGTACAACAATAGGTGATCTTGAAATGCCTTGAGCCGCTCGGGCTTCATGATCAACGGCGTGTAGCCGATTTCTCCGGTCGGAGAGAAATTCAAGCGGCACAATCCCCCATAGGCCGCCAATACTTGATCCTGGCAGCCGACGGATTCACGGACAATATTCTGCTCAACATGGATGGCAGCATGGGCGAGTTCAGATTTCGTCGGCATCCGGTGTTGCATCGCATAGAGTGCGTGCAACAGACCAACTGTGAACGAAGAACTTGATCCGAGTCCGGTGCGGGCCGGGAGGTCGCCGTCATGATGGATCTCAAGACCTTCGGTCATCTTAAGGTACTGGAGAACCCCTCTGACGGCTGGATGTTCAATGTCAGCATTATTATTGGCATGTTCGATACGCGAGTAGGCAATGCGAGTCTTATGCTCAAAAAACGGCGGGAGATGACGACAGGAAATATAGCAATACTTGTCGATCGTAGTGGCGAGGACGGCGCCGCCGTGCTCTTTGAACCACACGGGGTAATCGGTTCCGCCTCCGAAGAAGGAGATGCGAAAGGGTGTGCGGCTGATAATCATCGAGCCCCTCCTTCTATCAGTTGGACGCCGGCGCTAGACATTGCCGTATCCCGTGCCAGTCACGATGGTGTAGCACTTGCTCAATTCCCGGATGCCGCGTTCTAACGTCCAGTCCGGCTTGAATCCGGTCGAGAGAATCCGTTCATTCGAGACGATGTAGTCCCGTTTGTCGGGATCTTCTCCGATCGGCGCTTCAAAAAAGACAAATTGAGGAATGTGTCGTTGGATCTCCCCGCACAATTCAAGTTTCGAGAGATTGGCGTCGTCCAAACCGACGTTATAGGCGCGATTCTTCATGCTCTCGAAGTGATCCATGGCGTGGAGAAAGGCCTTCACGACGTCGCGGATATGGATGTAGTTCCGTTTGCAATGCCCCTCGAATACGACGACGGCTCGATCGTGCACCGCGCGCCACACGAAATCGTTGACCAGGAGGTCCATCCGCATTCGCGGAGAGGCGCCGAAGACTGTGGCCAGCCGAAGGGTAATCGCGTTGCCACGATCCAGCACCACCCGCTCGGCTTTGACCTTCGTCTCGCCATACAGGCTGATGGGCCGTAACGGCGAATCCTCCGTGCAAGGAACGCCCGGTTGCCCGATGCCATACCCACTGTTCGTGACCGGGAAGATGATGTGCTGCTGTTGCGATGTCAGCTTGGTCAGCATCTGTACCGCCTCGAAGTTGATCGTGTAGGCGCCCACCCGATCGCGATTGCACAACGGAGCTCCCACCAGTGCAGCAAGCGGAATGATGATGTCGGCTTCACGCAGCAAGTCCGTGATGACTCGTTCATCTCGGCAGTCCCCTCGGACGACACGGAAGGTTTCGAAGGCACAGCAATCCAACAGGCTGTTCTGCCTATAGAGAAAGTTGTCGAGGACGGTCACACGGTGTCCCCGATCGAGGAGCTGTTTGCAGAGCACTGATCCGATGTAACCCGCGCCTCCGGTCACCAGTACATGTGTCTGTTTTGTCGGCATTGAGATAACGACTCCTTAAGGCTGATGACAGAGCGGAAGCGATGCGAGTGACACCCCTTCGCCCGATATTGAGTGATTGATAAACCATCGCACCGTCATTTCAAGACCCTGTTTCAGGTTAGTGAATCGGTAATCAGGAAACAGCGACGCAAACGTTCTGCTGTGCAAGCGTTTCACCAGGACGCCTTCAGGTTGAGTAGAGTCGAATACAATTGGACCCGTATACCCCATGACGGACGCAATCGCTTCGGCTAAGGCTCGAATCGTGATGCCGCCGTCTGGAGTAATGATCGTTGTCGTCGAGTCGAGATTTCGCTCGATCGCATCGACGGCGATCTTGGCCACATCGTCGACAAAGACGAATTGGCGCACCGCGCGGCCGCTTCCCCATACGACCAACGGAGTACCGGTTGTCTTCGCCGCCCAGCAACGGCTGATCAGCGAAGCCACCACATGACCGCGTTCCGGATCAAACGAATCTTGGGGGCCATAGATCGTGACCGGTGCCAGTGTGGTCCACTTCCAGCCAGTGTCTTTCGCGACGAGACGAGTGTGGAGATCCAGCATCCGCTTGGCATAGCCGTACCCCGCATTGCCCTCATATGGCAGCGCGGCCTGGAGATCGCTTTCAGTCGTCGCCCGATCGGAAAATAGAGGAAAGGCGCAACTTGAAAGAAACGACACAAGTCTTTGTATTCCAAGGGAGCGAGCAGCGGATAGTACTGCCGTATTGATCAGTGCATTATCTTCAAAAAATCGGCTATTGTTCGCTGCATTGGCTTTTACGCCTCCGACCAATCCAGCGAGATGAAGGATTTGCCCTGGCCGGATGTTCTCAAGCAGAAGCTGTGCGACGCTGCGGTCGCGGAGGTCCCCGTCTGCGCGCGAGAGGAAAATCGCATCGGGACGGATCTTCCGAATCGCCGATCCCAGCAGGCCGGTCCCACCGGTCACCAGTAGCGGGCCTGTCATGCAGCCTCCAGGACAATCTGCGATATCGTGGCGACGTCGACCGGCGTCAGTGCCGCGTGGTTTGGGAGAAAGAAGCCGCAGTGGTGAATCCGATCGGCTACGGGGAAACTGGTCTCTCCATATCGGCTTGTCCAGAAAGGGTGAAGACCAAGATTGCCGGCAGAGAAAATGCGGGTTTCAACCCCTCGCGCCACGAGCGCTTGAACGATCCGCTGGCGTTGCTGGCGGGATTCCGCCAGCAAGCCGACCGAAATACTGGCGACCTGACTATTCTTCGGAGCCCGTTGGACATAGAAGCTGGAACTGAGACGCTCCAGGTAACGCCCGTGATTCGCCCGACGCTGTTCCGTCATCCAATCCAGTTTCTCCACTTGCCCGATTCCAATGAAGGCGTTCAGATCGGTCGAGCGAAGATTGAATCCCGGTTCGTAGAAGACGAACGGAGAATGAAAGTCATCGATCAGGTGTTGCGTGACCAGTCCACGATGGGTCGCGGCATCCAGATCCTTGCTCCACCCGTGACTCCGGAGCATCAGGAGGAGATCGTCGAGGGCTTTGTCATTGGTAGAGACCATGCCGCCTTCGATGGTCGACATTTGATGGCCGAAATAGAAGGAGAAGCTCGCCATATCGCCGAATGAGCCGACTTTCCGTCCTTCATAGCTCGCGCCGATCGCGGCACAGGCGTCTTCCAGTAAGATGAATCCATAGCGTTCTTTCAGTGCCATCAGGTCCCGCATCTTATGCGGGACACCCAAGACCTGAACGAGCATCACCGTCTGCGGTTGATGCTGTTTCAAGAGCGCCTCAAGATGGTTGAGGTCGAGTGCAAACGTATCCGGATCGGCTTCGCACATAATGGGTTCGAAGCCGAATTGAATAGCGGGCGCAATCGACGTCACCCAGCCTACGCTGGGTACGATGACCTTCTTATTCCTCAGTCGTCCGGAAGCCAGGAGGGTGTAATACATGAGCAAGTTCGCCGACGATCCCGAATTGCAAAACACGGAATGAGAAGACCCCAGCCATTGGGACCAGCGCGACTCGAACTCGACGGTGATGGGACCTTTCGTCAAGCGAGGATAGGTCTGCAGCCATTCGACCAAGCGATCAATGTCCTGACGATCGATCGTGTCGTAGGCCAGGCACCATCGAGGATTCAAGCTGTGTTGGACTGATTGACGGCCTTCCATGACGTACTCTCCTCAATGGCAATATCAATGGGCTTGGTCTGGCGGATGAGGGTAGTACAAGTTATGTGCCATTGATTCCGGCTTGGAATCTGACAACCTGCCATGAAAATTCGATGGGTCGCGTGATGCACTCGGCAAGATCTGCCGCGTACGGAGGAAAGGAATGACGGGATAAGCTACTGAAGAAAGACCGGATTGAAGTCCGGTTATTGAAGTGGAAACGGATCGGTGGTTTTCTGGGTGGTCCATTGTTCGATGGCCTGATGAACGGATCCTCCCCACCCGCGGTATTCGATGTATTCCATTTCGTGAAAGCGAAATGCGATGCCGATCGTCCAGGTACCCTCTGCGGCCTCGGCACTTTTGACGAGCCCAGTCAAATTTGTGACGTGACCGAGTCCGGCCAGCTCAAACTCCATGCGCAGTGTGGTTCCTGCCCGCAGCCAGCCCGGAGCTTGCGGGACGATGACGCTGCAGCCGCCGATACTCAGATTTTGAAGAAGCCCGCCGACGATCGCTGCCGCCGTCGCTCCGCCCCTCACGCTGCCCTCCACCTGTTCAAGAACAATCGGTTCGCAGGAAGACACGCGGGCATGTTTGCGCAGATGCATTTCTTCCACGGTGTGCGGAAACGCCATGAAGAGGAGCGGCACCGGCGCGCTCAGCATGTCGCGGATTTCCGTTCGATACCCGACCAGCTTTCCATCATGCAGATAACTGACCGTACAGGGGGTTCCTCTGGGAATCTCCGCCCCGTGCCCGAGCTGCAGCGGCCATTCACAGACCAGCCATGCATAGTCTTTCCAGCCCAGGAGGGTGGACCCGTACATCCCCTTCTGCCCATTGAGGGTAAACGACAGTTTGAGGGAAAGGCCGACGGTGAGAAACGATGTCGGCGTGGGTTGTGTCGTGGTCACATCATTCATGCGGGCTCCTGATCGAGATAGACAGTGGGATTGATGCCGGTGCTGACAGGGTCGGTCACGGCTGCAATGGTTCTCTGTGTCGCTCCTTGGATGCGAGCAAGATCGACTGTCTCCGGATGCGACAGGATCGTATTGCCTGCGCTTTTGACGACCATGATCTCGGGCTGGAGTGGTGTGGCCCGATTGATTCGGCTGACGACCGCCACCTCCCCTGTATTGAGTGTCACGACTGAGCCGACCGGATAGACTCCCACGATTTGGATAAACCGTTGGACGAGTGTGTGTTCGAGATGGCCTTTTTGCGAAATGAGATACAGAAATTGGAGGGCTTCATGGGCCGGTTTGGCCTTGTGATAACAACGGTCGCTTGTGATCGCATCGTAAATATCCACGACGGCTGCCATCATCCCGAACTGGCTGAGGTCGCACTTCTGGCGCTGATAGGGGTAGCCGGTCCCGTCCACGCGCTCATGATGTTCCAGCGCTGGCTTCAGGTAGTTGTCCGTCAAACCGGTCGTCCCTGACAGGACTTCGGCTCCCCGCATCACATGCTGCTTCATGATTTCAAATTCATGGGCTTCGTATTTTCCCGGCTTGTTCAAGATCTCCAACGGGACTTTCGTCTTCCCGATATCATGGAGCAAGGTGCCGACGCCGAGCTGATGCAAGAGCGATTCGTCGATTCCCAGATTCCGCCCGAGCGACAAAGCCAGGAGCGACGTGTTGACCGAATGAAAAAACGTATATTCGTCGAAATGTTTTAACCGCGAGAGGCTCGTGAGGGCATCAGGATTCCGGAGAACGCTGTCGGCCATCTCCGATACCACCTGATTGACCGCGTCCATGTTGATATCGCGTCCCATGCGAACGTCAAGCATCGCTTCTTCGATGACATTCTTTGCGGCGGTATATACGAGTTTGGCGGCCGGCAGTTCCTCTTCGAAGGGAATGCCGGTGACTTTCGGAGGCTCGGTGAGGACGGAGGAAGGTTCCTGGAGCGCATCTTCCGCCACTGGGGAATCAGCTTCAAGCTCGCCTGCAATATCAAGCATTTCAACACCGCAGGCTCTCAGTTGCTCCACTTGCTCCATCGACGTCACCGCCATGCGATGCCGGAAAAAGGGTGTGGCAAACCAGGAACAATCGAGTTTCTCGATGCGCATGCCGGGACGAAGCTGGGTGATGTGAATGCGTGTCGCCATGAATGACTGCTGTGGGTATCCGTCCGAAATGCGCGCAGATCGCCGCTTGCTTCTGTATCGGAACAGGGACAGGAATTCTTGAGGGTATTCTTACGAACTGGGGAAGGGGGAATGTGCACGCTCTTGAGCCAGGGTGCGGGCGTCCTCAACCCGTTAAGATCGTTCCCCTGGGGACCGATATGACATGTGGGAGCCTCTCAAAGTAGACAGGCGTATTCGGACGGTGGCAACCGGGGAGATACGAATTCATGAGTGGGACGAAGCAGATTTCCATTGAGCAATTGAGGCCGGGTATGTTTGTCGTGGAGATGGATCTTCCTTGGTATCGCACGCCCTTTCTGTTCCATAAGCGTCTGATTCGTGATGTGGAAACAGTAGTCGTGATGAAACAGCACGGCGTCCAACAGGTTACCATCGATACGACCAAGGGACTGGACGTGCCGGCGTCGGTACAGATACCTCCCGTCAAAGGCGAGCCCATGCCAGCGACGTTGGACGCTGGACACGATGGCGATGAGGTGGCACCTAAAGCTGGTTCGCCCCCAATGGACGGTGGTGATAACCAGGTGGCGGCCTTGTATGGCGAGGCGCAAGAGGCCGTGGAGCGCATCTTTGCCGATCTTGAACGCGGAGTCCCGCCGACGCCGGCCGCAACGAAAGAGATCGTCGGGGGGGTCATCACTCAGGTGCTGCACGACCGCAGCGCACTCCTCCTGCATAGTACCTTTCTCAAGGTAAAGCAGTTCGATCGCTCCCTGGGCGCGCATGCTCTTGATACGGCCATCTTGTCGCTGGTCGTTGCCGTCGAAAGCGGCGTCGATCCATCCCTCTACGAACAGCTTGGGATGGGAGCACTCCTGCATGATGTCGGGTACGTACGCCTCCCTCGCAATCTGGTCCGCAAGCGAGACGAATGTAATGATTCAGAGCAGCGACTCTTGGAGCAGCACACCCAATTGGGCGTCACGGTGCTTGGCGAACAATCCGGTTACCACCAGGAGGTCTGTCGGGTCGTCGTGGAGCACCATGAGCGATGCGATGGAAGCGGGTATCCGCGGAAGCTGAAGGCTCAGGACATCTCCCCGCTTGCCCAAATCGTCGGGATCGTGGACCTCTATGACAAGATGGTCAGCCGCCGTGGGGGCAGGCCGGCGATGATTCCTCATGATGCCGTGCGTCAATTGTTTCTGGTCGGAGAACGCGGGCAATACCCCAAACCGTTGGTTGAGGCCGTGATTCGAAGCATCGGGGTGTACCCTGTCGGCAGCCTCGTTCGTTTGAATACCGGAGAGCAGGCGGTGGTGGTCGGGGTCAATCCGGAACAGCGCTTGAAACCTCAAGTGAAGATTACCGGAGGGCCGCACGGAGAGTCCTATCCCAATCCGGAGCAAGTCGACCTTGCTCTCCCTTCGCAGGATAAGGTGTCGCGCACGGTCTTACGCGTATTGGATCCCGTCCAAGAACGCGTCAATATTGCTATGTACCTGGACGATGACATGGATCAGGCCGCCTAATGAAGCAGCTTCCCCAACGGCGGCGTTCGGCGGCGACTCGGCCCGTCAAGAAACGGTCGCCGCAGTCATACGAAGGCCTATTGGACGGATTGCCGATCGGCGTCCTTCTGTTGAGTCCGGCCGGGGTCATCTCTGCGATGAATGCCGAAGGCGCCCGTCTGTGCGGGGCGGCCGGGACTGGCTATATCGGAGCACTCTTTCCGGAACTGTGGGAGCAGTTGACCGGGCTGAATGCGGCTATCACCCGCCAGCTCATTCAGCAGGTTCACCGCGAAAAGCAGCCCAGGCAGCCGGATCAGGTGATCATACGGCAGGGCCGGGGCCGCGCGCTTCCGGTAGAGTGGACCTGCATGCCGGCCAGCTTCGATCAACAACTCGCAGTCTCCGTCAGCCTCAAAGATATGTCTCGAGAGCAGGAATTGACGCACGATCGTAATCGTCTTGCCGCGATCGCCGACGAGAGTCCGTATCCCATCCTTGAGCTCGACGATCAGGCCAGCCTGATCTATGCCAATCCGGTGATGACCGGACTGTTGACTCAATTCGGCTATGGAACCGACGGATATCCACAAGTGGCTCCGCAGGGTTTGCCCGATCTGGTGCGCCGTTGTTTGGACGCGGACACGCCCATCCAGGAGACCGCCTCCCGCCTCCCCGACGCACGTTATGCATGGGTCTTCTGTCCGGTGAAAGCAGATCGCCATGTCCGCGGGTATGCCGTTGACCTGACAGAAACGCAGCGAGCGAAAGAGGCGCTTCACGCCTCGGCTGCGGAGCTGATCGCTCAAAACCTCCGGTTGGATCGGGCGCTTCAGGAGGCGCAAGCCGCCACTCATACCAAGGCGGCGTTTCTCGCCACGATCAGTCATGAACTGCGCACCCCCATGAATGGGGTGATCGGAATGACCAGCTTGCTCATGGACACCACCCTCGCTCCCGAACAGCGTTCGTATGCCGAGACCATTCGGCAATGTGGGGAAGCGCTCCTGCATTTGATCAACGATGTCCTCGAGTGCAGCAAGATCGAAGCGGGCAAGCTGGAACTGGAATCGATCGAGTTCAATCTTCGGACGACTGTAGAGGATGTGCTCAAACAGTTTGCCGAACGCGCCGAGTCCAAGGGTTTGGAATTGAACGGCCTCATTCACGCGGCCGTGCCCACCGGATTGAGGGGCGATCCAGGCCGGCTCCGCCAGGTTCTGACAAATCTGGTCGGAAACGCCATTAAGTTCACCGAACAGGGAGACGTCACCGTGCAGGTCTATCTGGAAGAGGAGACCGAGGGTGATGCCTTGCTCAGATTTGACGTGACGGATAGCGGTATCGGCATTAGCCCGGAAACACAAGACCGGCTCTTTCAACCGTTTGTCCAGGCGGATTCGACGATGACCAGGCGGTATGGAGGAACAGGACTCGGGTTATCGATATCTAAGCAATTGATTGAGTTGATGGGCGGACAAATCGGCGTGAAAAGTGCGCCGGATCGCGGCAGTACGTTTTGGTGTACGGCCCGATTCCCGAAACAGCCTTCGTCGGTGTCGGCGATTCTGCCCATGGCGGATCTTCAAGGCCACCGTGTGCTCATCGTGGATGACAATGAGTCCAACCGGCTTATCTTGCACCATCTGGTTTCCGGATGGGGCATGCAGGATGTGCTTGCGGAGGATGCGGCCAGTGCCCTGGCGCTCATTGAGGAGGCCTCTCGCCACGGCACCCCGTACGAGTGCGCGATTGTCGATGTGGTGATGCCCGGAAAAGACGGTCTGCAATTAGCGGCGGAGCTGCAAAGCCTTTCCTGCGCCGCTTCCATGCGTATCGTGGTCATGACTTCGCTCTTACAACGGGGGCATGCCGAGCGTGCCAGAAAGGTCGGGGCGAAGGGCTATCTCACCAAGCCCGTCCGACACGATGAATTGAGGGATTGCCTGCGTACGGTGCTCGGAATGGCGCATGGACCGGTCGATACTCCGCAGGCGGATGATACGGCCCCTCCGCGTCTGATTACGCGACACACCCTAGCGGAGCACTCCACGCGACGACGGATCTTGGTCGTTGAAGATAACGGCGTCAATCAGAAACTGGCCGTGCGCATGCTGGAGAAGCTCGGGTACCGGCCCGATTTGGTCGAAAACGGGCAGGAAGCACTGGCCGCACTTGATGCGGGGGCCTATGACGCGGTGCTCATGGATTGCCAGATGCCTGTCATGGACGGGTTTGAGGCCACGGCCGCAATTCGCCGGCAAGAGGCTGCAGGAAAGCGCTATGTGAGCGAGGGCCATTTGCCGATCATCGCAGTGACGGCCAATGCGATGCAAGGTGATCGTGAGCGCTGCCTGGCCGCCGGCATGGATGCCTATCTTGCCAAACCCATTAAGCTGGAAGATGTGCGGACCACTCTGGCACGGTGGGTCATGTCCCCTGCGTCAGAGGATAGGGGGAAAGGCGTGGCGAAGAGCTCGGGTCCGGTGTCCGATGGACGGTCGATCTTTGATCCGGCCCAAATGCTCCAGAACATCGGCGGTGATCAGGATCTCCTGGTGCAATTGGTCGACCTGTTTCTCGAACGACAGGCCGACATGATGAGCCAAATCCGGCAGGCCTTGTCTCTTGGGGACACCGTGACGGTCGAACGAGCCGCTCATACGCTTAAGGGAACGGCCGGCAATCTTTGCGCTCCGGAGGTGGCACTGGCTGCGGGCCGTCTCGAAGCCATCGGTCGGCTGGGGACACTGCACGACGCTCCGGCGGTCTATGCGCATCTCGAAATGGAAATGCTTCGCCTGCTTCGGATCCTCGAAGACTATCGTGGCGCGAGTGGCGCCATGACACAGGCCGCCGCCTGATGCCACTCTTGCGTCATCGTCTATGTCCTGCCGAAGAGCAATCAGACGGAGCAGACAGCCGATGCGACCGGCTTGGGGGCAAGGGTGTCAGCCGCGGGCTTGTGTGAGAACAGCGGAAAGCGTGTGGGATAGTTGTCGGGTAGGATCAGCTGCTTGCAGAGTTTGGTGCGAGGATTCATGAGAAGCGGTCCCCGGAGATTGGCCGTGATGCCTGTCGGGTCGTTGGACGGAATGGTGAGCAGCACGGACAGGATCAACTCGTCGTCGTCCTTGCCGCCCACTTCAAGGAGGGCTTCATGGGGCGCCTGGACGTTATAGTCAGGGTGGAACGTGGCCGGGTCGAGAATCACAAAGGCCAGTCCCGGTTCGTCGAGTGACTGCAACCATTTGAAGGGCGCATCCGTATCGTGATCGAGAATCACGTAGCGGCGGCAGTCTGGAAATCCAAGAATCCCGTTAGGAAATGTCAGGACCGCATCGGGTCGAACGTCACAGGTGCCGAAACGGGTCGAACGACATTGCATCATGCATCCTTATGGCGCGCTCCGCCGCTTCGGCGGTGCAAGGTGGCGAAAGGCGTCGAGTGGAATGACTTGTGTTTTCGAGGCCAAGTGATTTTCGTCCTGAATCCGCGCATAGACTTCATCGCGATGCACCTCAACGGTGTGCGGCGCCTCGATCCCCAGGCGGACTTGTCCGCCTTTCATCCCGAGGACAATGACCCGGATATCCGGACCGATGGTCACACCTTCGCCGCGTCTTCTTGTCAGGACCAGCATGAACGCCTTCCGTGGCTGTTGAACCGATACCCCCTACGAGTCTATCGGTCTATCTGCTGAAACCTTGAGCGTCAGTTCCTGCTTACTGCAAATAGCGCAGGAGGGAGTTGTTAAACAGTTGGTTCAGCGTCCGGCTGGCGGCTTCGATCGCGTATTGTTGCAACGTGAGATCGGAAATCGCTTTGGCGAGATCCACATCCTCCATTTCCGAGAGGGTTTGGGTAAAGAATGATTTGAATTCATCCAGTCGACCGGCGCTGCCCGTCAGCCGATTCGACAAGGCCCCCACTTCTCCCAGGACGGCGCCGGCCTGGCTGAGTCCGGTGCCGACATCCCCGATTGTGTTGCGGATGCCCCCGCGGTAGTTTGTTCTGAGCGAGGTGACGAGGGTCTTGATCGAGTCGAACAAGTCGATATTGGGACCGCTGAACACCCGATCCCCGGATACGTTGGTCGGCACCACTTGATTTTTGCCCACCTCCACCTGATGGACGCCGGCATCGCCTTGATATTGCAACCCCGTCACCACGGCAAACCGGTCACCCGTGGCCGGAGCGCCGCTGCCGGTGGAGAGCTGCAGCCGGATTCCGTCGAAACTGATGTCGCTCCCAGTGCTGTAGTTTTGATTGGCCAGCACGGTCCGTGGAGTGAGACTCACGGCATATGCGTCACCGCCTTGCGGTCCGCCGCGATCGCTATTGGAGAGGACAACCCGAAGGCCGTCGAACTCAATGGCGTTGCCTGACACGTAGGTGTTGCCAGAGGACACCGTGGCGCTCGTCGTCGTGTTTACAATGTTGTATTGGGTACTGGAGGTGAACTGGATCGAATAGGAATTGAGCGTCAAATTGGCCGGTCCGATAATCCCTGCATCAGCGGCAAAGGCCCCCCCCGTATTGGCGCTGTTCTTGGTCACATTCACTGGGACCGTCACATCCAAGACGTCATACTGGGTCGCCGATGAAAACCGGATTACGTAGTCATCCAAGGTGACGAGGTTGTCATCCACGACGCTCCCTTGGCTGACCACCGCGCCGCCGGTATTGGTCGATCCAGGGCTGGTCGTAGCCGTGAGTGCAAAGGGCTTATCTCCGGTTGTCCGGCTCCCCCCCACCAGCCCTAACGCAGCACGAGAGGTGCCTCCGGTCACCGTCACGGTGGAGTCCGATCCATGCGCGTCGGACGCAATGACGAGATGATCCGTCTCAAACGTCACCGTCACGTGTTTCCCCGCTGCGGTCAATGCGGCATCGGCATTGATCTGCGTTTGGACCCGCGCGGCGAGTTGAGCGCCGGTCAAGCTACCCGTGGCCGATGTCAGATCGATGGTGCCGGAGGTGACGCCGTCGACCGAGACCACGAGCGTATCGTTGGTGCCGTTAGTCAGCGTGACGGGCGTCGTAATCGCGAGCCCGGTCGTTCGGCCGTGGGTGCTGGTACCGGTAAACACCGGCTGCCCGTTCAACTCGGCATTGGCATATTGCTGGACCAGGGAGTAGAGCTGACGGACTTCGCGGGAACCGATGACGCGTTCCGCCGGACCATTCGTATCGCTGCCGAACTGGACGGCGAGCTCTTGGACACGGCTGAGGGTGTCTGTCGTGCTGCTCAGGAGTTTATCGCTCAGATCGAGGCGTGTCCTGCCGAAGGAGATATTTCGTAGCCGTTGCTCAATCGACGCGACGGACGCCTTATCGAGGCTGATATGGTTGAAGGCGCTGGGATCATCGGACGGCTTCCGCACTTTTTTGCCAGTCGAGACCTGCTGTTGCAGCTCCAAAGATCGTGCGCGCGACCGTTCCAGATTGTTGACCAACACACCGAACGTTTGTTGCTCAGTCACACGCATCGAGGCTGCTCCTTTCTAGCGCTTCAAGGTTAATAAGGTGTCAAACATCTCGTCGGTGACGCGGATCAAGCGCGCCGCCGCTTCAAATCCCCGTTGAAACTTGACGAGATTCACGAGCTCTTCATCGATCGAGACGCCCGACACTTGTGCCCGGAAGGTGTCGATTTGATCGCGGAGGATTTCCTGTGCCGTTTGCTCGCGATCGGCCGTTTGGGCGGAGACCCCGAGATTGGCCGCGGTGCTGCGATAGGCGTCATGCAATGTGTTGTTGTTGAGACTGGCAAACTGTGTGTGCTGGAGTGCCACGAGTTGGAGCAGCGTCGCGTTGTTGCCGGGGATGCCGGCTCGCGTGGAGGAGGCGGCGACCGTGGCAGGATTCGTAAGGGCGACGGCAATGTTGCCCGCGCTGTCTCGATAGGAATTCACTCGAAACACATCATTCGCCACCGGGGCGCCTGACAGCGTAACACTGATGCCATCAAAGATGAACGTGGACGGGGTGCTATAGGTGCCGGAGGCGGCGGTGCTGGTCCCACCCAGCAGACCGAGGCTGGCTCTGGCATTGCCGCCTGTCACATTCACTGCCGAGGAGGCACCGGTCCCGTTGGATGTCAAAACGACGCGGTTGGTGATCGTGTCGAAGGTAGCTGACACTGTCAAGCCTGCGGCTTGTAATGTGGCATCGGCGTTGATCTGTGTCTGAATTTCCTGGGCCAGCGCCGCGCCGGAGGTATAGGCCTGGCCCGGAGACGCGGCACCTGTCAGCGTGATGGTTCCGGAGGCCACCCCGTCGACTGAGACAGTCAAGGTGTCGTTGGTTCCGGTAATGATGGAGAGGGGCGCGGCACTCGAAGGGGCCGTAATAGCGGTACCGGTATAATTGCCCCGAATGGTGGCTCCAGTGGTGGTGTCCACAATCGAGTACGCCGTCGCTGAAGTAAACTGGACCTCGTAGTCGTGGAACGTCAGCAAACTGTTCGCGGTCACGGTTCCGCTGCCGATCGCCGCCGTTCCCTGATTGTTGGAATCCGCCTGAGTTGTGACCGCGGGCGGCGTAAAAAAGTCTCGCCCCGTAGACCCGTCAAGACCGTAGCCCTGACGATGAATCAGGTTGACGGCATTCGAGAGTGTCGAGGCAATGCGATCAAATTGATCTTGCAGCCCCTGGACCGTGGTGTCTCGTAAATCAAGCAACGCGCGAAGGCGGCCGCTGGTGATCTGCCGGTCGAGACTGACCGTCCTGGTTCCGCCAGTCGAATATCCGACTTCAAAAAGCCCCGCATTGTCCGCGGAGGCGACTGCTTCCAGATTGCGATGCGTGTCGCCTTCCACGACAACCTGCCCGCGAGCGGCGAATATGCTGAGCCCTCCGGTACTGCTTTCAATGCTGGTGATATCGATGCGCTGGGCTAACTCGTTGAGCGCCAGCTGGCGCTGGTCCCTGAGGCCGTTGGCATTCTGCCCCGTGACTTCCGCGGTGACAATCTTTCCGTTCAGCTCAGCCAACTGAGTCGTGAGGCTATTGATCTCGGTGATGGTTTGCGAGACCTGGAAATTCAAGGAAGCTCGGGCGTTGGTGAGATCCGATGCGGCTTGGTTGAGACTTGCCGTCAATTGACTCGCTTTGCCCAGCAAGACCGACCGTGCCGCGGACTCGCCCGGCGACGTCGAGACATCCTGGAACCCCTGAAACAACTCGCTGAGGGCGGCCCCGATGCCCTGATCGTTACTATCGCCGAATATATTCTGCAATCGAAAGAGCTCGTCTCGAGTTACGGATAGACGCCCGAGCGTTTGGTCGGACACGGTGAGCTGTTGCTCGACGAAACGATCGACATGGCGTCGGATCGAAGTGGCCTGCACGCCGGTCCCCGACATGCCGGGTTGTCCGTTAATCGGCGGCCGCTCCGTCAAGACGGCTTCCTGTCGTGAAAAGCCCGGAGTATTGACGTTGGAGATGTTATGCCCACTGACCGTCAGCGCTTGCTGAGCGGTGTTCAAGGCTGTCCGGGCGATGTCAAAGAGGGAGTTTAAGCCACCCATAGGCTATCCCTGCTGGTAGAGGACGGCTGATGACGGGTGTGCGAGCGCAGGCTTCCCCGTCCGGTTGTACGCCTTGCCGTCCGTCAGAGCAGCTGCTCCGGCGGTCAAGGCGTGTTCGACAAACCCTCGAATGCCGTCGATGAGGACCACGTTCTGCTTGATCTCTTCACGCACATGCTTGGCGGTGGCCATCAAGGTCTCGTGATGACGACGAACGGTGGACGCCTCCGATCCTTGCCAGCGATCGAGCAGGAGGCGCAACGACACGATGGAGTCAGACAACGACAGCGCGAGCACAATCTGGCGGACCGTCTGATCTCGCGCGTCTGCAATGGACTGGAGTTGTTCGAGTACCGCAAGGCGGCGAACATTGATGGGGTGGAAGTCGCCGATGGCGAGTGTTTTGATCGCGTGACGCTCCGCCTCGACCGTTTCGAGGAGGGACTGGCAGGCGGCCAGTTCCCGGAGGAGGATCGTGACTAACTGTGATGACAGTGCCGTTGAAACCGAAGGCATACGCGCTCCCTGCGAACTTGCTTCGGACGTGACGCAGCCATCCTGGCTGCGTGGTCGATGTGGACCGTACCTGCTACAACACCGCGTCGGTCAGAACTTGCTTGATGAGTGCATCGCCAACTTTGCGACCACTGACATCATAGGTGCCATGTTCGATGGCGTTCTTGATCTGTTCGACCCGCGCGGTCCGTTCGTGATCGGGGGTCTGTCCCAGCGCACGAATGCGCTGCAGCTCTTTGGCCTGATCCGAAATCTGGACCCGGTCATTCCCCGTCTCTTTTTGAGACGGTTGCCGTTGCGTCGACGGACCTTTGGTCTCCTGCGTGCCTAAGAGAATCTTGGCCAGTTGATCGGAACGACCTGAACCTGAGATCTGCATATCTCTCTCCTTCTTCTGGGAAACGGCTGAGCCCACCGGGGTTTTCCCCTCTCGGTTGCTTCAACCCCTGTCGCACACCTTATCGGTCTTCACTGTCCGGAACTTTAGCGGTTGGCGGATAATTCTTTTCGATATATTCCTGAACCATGCGGGTAATCCCGATGCCCCCTGACTCGGATGCCCTATTCCCAATCTCCTGATCATAAAAGGAGTAAAAGTATGAGCCCATCTTGCCGGACATCTCTGATTCATGAACGGTTTCCCGCATGACCTTCATGAGATAGGATACAAAGAATCCTTCATACTGCTTAGCGGCCTTCAAAAGCTCTTGCCGATCGCCAGGATTCCCCTTTACTTGCAATGAGTTGACATCATTCTGGCTTCCCAGTGGATCGGTGAAGACCGGGGACGAAAGAAACTGCGCCTGAGTCGAATCATGAATATTCATAAGGATTCTCGTATCGTACAACAGCGATTGCCAGACCATGTCTTGCTAATACTTGTTAATACAATCATGGCATTATCTATATAATCTCAAGAGTAGCTTGGAGTGCTCCGGCTGCCCGGAGCGCTGAGAGAATCGAGACCAGATCTCTCGGTGTCACACCAACCGCATTGAGCGCCCTCACAACTTCTCCCAGCGTCACGGTCTCATCCACGACGATTAACCGAGACTCTTGTTCCTTCACCTCCGTCTGTACATCTTCCGTCACAGTAGCTGGTTGATTGCCGGCAGCGCCGATCAGTGGTGCATTTGGCTGAGAAACACTCAAGGTATTCTTCACCGAAATCGTCAGATTCCCATGAGAAATAGCACAGGTGGAGATTCGCACATGCTCGCCAAGTACGACCGTACCGGTTCGTTCGTTGACCACCACTTTGGCGGCCATATCGACCGAGACGTCCAGGCCTTCAATCGAGGCAATATATTCGACAACTCGACCATGGAAGGCTGATGGAATTGTGGCTTTGACAAGACCGGCATTGACGGGTAAGGCGCTCCCTTTGCCGAAGACCCCATCGATTGCTTCGGCCGTCCGAATGGCGGTCGTGAAGTCCGGCTGCCGGAGCATCACCGAGACCGTCTCCCAGGCATCGATGTTGACCACCAGCTCCTTTTCGATAATCGCTCCTGCCGGTATCACTCCGGCGGCCTGGTGATTCTTGGTGACCGTCGCTCCCCCTGCTCCGCCTGTCCCACCCAGAAATCCCCCCACCGAAACCGGGCCCTGCGCCACGGCAAACACTTGCTGATTGGCCGCTTTGAGAGGAGTCAACAGGAGCGTCCCGCCCTGCAAGCTTTTCGCATTGGCCATGGAAGACACAACTACATCGAGGGTTTGGCCAGGCTTGGCGAACGGAGGAAGCTTGGTGGTGACCATGACCGAGGCAATATTTTTCGTGAGGAGCTGGATCGGATCGATAACCAGATTGATCCCCATCTTGTTCAGCATGGACATCATGGCCTGGATCGTAAACTGGCCGCCGATGACTTGGTCGCCGGTTCGATCAAGTCCCACGATCAATCCATAGCCGATCAATTGATTTTCGCGAACACCTTCAATGGCCCCGATGTCCTTGATCCTGACCGCCTCCGCAGAAAGCGGCACACACAAGAATCCGACGAGCGCTCCCGCAATCCATGACTTGGTATAACGTGTCTTCATTAGTGCGACGATCCCCTCGTATTACAACTTGTGCACGGATTGAATGGGCGACTTTCGACCTAAGAGCATTCTCGAAATCCATCCCTGTTCCGAGGCCGACTCTTGCGAAATGCTGACTCGGTTCTTTCCGCTATGCCAATACCCCGTTCGACCGGGATCCTGCGGCGGATCCAAGTCCGCCCGCCTCACCACGCCGCTCATCACCATCATCTGCAACGACTGGAGCGAGACCGTGCCACGCCAGACGCCCCATTTCGCCGAGACTTTCCGTTTAGGAATCGTTTTCACTCAGAACATCCTTCTTAGAAGGGGTAAACCCAGTCAAGAATGCGAACCAGCCATCCCGGCCGCTGCACATCGTCCAACACTCCCAACCCTGCGTATTCGATTTTCGCATCGGCAATCGCCGAGGAGAGCACGGTATTCTTCGTGTCGACGTCGACTCGCCGCACAATACCGGCAATCGTCATCATTTGCTTTTCACTGTTGACCGTGACTTCTCGCCGTCCTTCAACTCGCAAATCACCGTTCGGAAGCACCTCCACGACAATCACCGAGATCGTACCGGTTAACGTTCCTTCCCGGCTGGTGGCGCCTTTCCCGCTGAATTTGTTGCTCGCGGACGCATCAACCCCCAGCCCTCGCCTGGCTTCGTCGCCCAGACGGATACCGGGAATTCCGATATACCCGACCCCGGTTCCCGCCAGCGAATTTGACAGCGTTGAATCGCGTTGCGCCGAGGTGTCCGCCGACTTTGACCCCCTGTGCTTCTCGACAATCTTGACGGTCAGGATGTCTCCTACCCGCATGGCACGCATATCTTCATACAAGTACGCGCGGCCGTTATCTTCCTGCCACAGTGAGCCCAGAGTCTTGGGAGGAGCTAATGTCGGCACCGTGAGCTTGGAGGACACCGAAGCTGAGCTTGAGGGGAGGAGACTACAGGCGCTCACCGTCAGGCCCGCCATCACCACACAACATGTACGAATGTTTGCCACGCGCATGGGTGTCCCTAAAACTCCACTTGTACGAGGCCTGGAGCGACGATCTTCGCGCGCAGCTCTCGCCCCGAATCAAGGTTAGCCACCATCACGGTCTGTCCGACTTGTCCACTCCCCTTCGTCACGCCTGATGTTTGAACGGAGAAGTTGCCACGCCGCGCTTCAATCATGACGTGATCCCCCTTCTTGACCATAAACGGCTTTTTCAAGAAGGTCGGACGCAAGGGAGTATTCGGTTGCAGTGGACGAACCGTGCTCTTCCCAATGACGGCCTCCGGGTCCGTGATGAAGGGATGTTTCACATCGTAGGTGACGATCCGTGCGGTCGTCAGATCATCCGGTTCAATCGTTTCTTCAGACTTCAAGTAGCGGGATGGGACGACCACATCGATCATGGCTGATATGTCGGCCAGCGCTTCAACGGTTTTCCACGGGTTCCCGTTGACCGTCACCTGGATGGCAAAGCTTCTGCGCCCCATCGTCGTGGACCCTCCGGCGACGGAAGGTATCTGCAATTCGATCACCCCCACCGGAATTTTGATCGGATCCAGTGGTTCCAGAAGGGTAACCTGCACCGCTTTCACCCTGGTGCCCCATTCCCCTTCGAGAAATCTCTGAATGGTTTTCTGGATCTGCTCAAAATGCAGCTCCCGCATCGTCGGCTTGGTCGCATCCAGTTTGCCGAGGGCCGGTCCATTGGGCCCTGGCCCTCCAATCGAGACCGGTTTGGCGAGCTTCTCCGCCGTGCCGCCGATGGCCTGATTGGCCCCGGCGGCGAGCATACATGCGGCGACGATGATGCGAATGCTGGTCATGGCTTCTTCCTTATCGTCTGAGATTGTTCGCGATGGACATCATCTCGTCAGACGCTTGAATCGTTTTCGAGTTAATTTCATAGCTCCGCTGCGCAATGATCATATTGACCATTTCTTCAGCCAAGTTGACGTTCGAACTTTCCAGGAAGCCCTGCTGAATGGTTCCGAATCCGGTGGAGAATCCGCCGGTCCCTTGAGTCGGAGGGCCCGACGCAAAGCTGTCGATGAACAGATTGTTTCCCATCGCCACGAGTCCGGCTGGATTGTCGAATCGCGTCAATTGAATCTGGCCGACCTGGGAAGCCTGCGTCACGCCAGGGAGCAAGACGGAGACCGTCCCGTCCTGACCGATATCCATTTTCAATGCACCGGAGGGAATCGTAATAACCGGATTCAACAAGTCACCGTCGCCCGTGACCAAGTTGCCGACGTTATCGCGCTTGAATGACCCGTTCCTGGTGTACATGATAGTTCCATCCGGCCTGGAGACCTGAAAGAACCCCGGTCCATCGATCGCGATATCCAGATCGTTGTTGGTCTGGCGCATGTTCCCCTGGAGCCATTCCTTCGATACTGTCGTGGGGCGGACACCGGCGCCGACTTGAATGCCCACGGGAAAGACGCCGACGTTGGATGCGCTGGTGCCCGGCAAGCGCTGGATTTGGTAGAGCAGATCAGCAAACTCCGCCCGGCTGCGTTTGAAGGAGTTGGTATTGACGTTGGCCAGGTTGTGGGCCACGGTGTCTACGTTGATCTGTTGTGCCGTCATTCCGGTGGCGGCTGTCCACATTGCCCTAATCATAATCGCCTCCTAAGCCACTCGTCCGACTTCTTGAATGGCCGTTTCAGCCATCCGGTCCAGGGTTTGAATCAACTTTTGGGCCGATTCATATCCGCGCATGCCCTCGATCATCTTGACCATTTCACCGATAGAATTGACGTTGGAATCTTCGATGTGCCCGACCTGGACTTGGGGAGCTTTTGCAGGGAACCCCTTATCGGAGATGAACATGCCTTCCGCATACTTCTGCGGCATGTTGGAGTCGGGAAAATCCATGACCTTGATGGTGCCGACGGGGTTGCCGTTGACCTTGATTTCACCCTGATTGGAAATATCCATTTTCCCGACGGGAATCTTTAATTCCCCCTTCGTGCCCATCACCGGATACCCGAGATTCGTGACCAGCCGGCGTTGGTTATCCAGAGAAAGCATTCCGTTGCGGGTATATCTGGTGCCTTGTGGGGTTTTGACTTCTAAGAAGCCGCGGCCTTGGATGGCGAGATCGAGCGGATTGCCGGTGAGTCGAATGCGTCCCGCGTCATAGGTTGTCTTGACCGTATTCGGAGCCGCATACACGCGTTCCGTCGGGCCGAAGGGTTTGGCCACGATCTGATTGGCGAGGGACACGGTTCCTGGAATTGCGGGAATCGCAAGATGCGCCTTGGGGAAGACCGCTTTGAAGGTCTGCTCATCCTGCTTAAACCCGGCGGTGTTGACGTTCGCCATGTTGTTTGCAAAGACTTGCATCCGGCGTTCGTGCGCCAGGGCTCCTGAGAGAATTGGATAGATACCTCGATTCACGGTCTTGGCTCCTTGGTAGTTCGTTTCGCAAGAAGATACAGCAACGTGCATGCCAGGCCGTGACACTCAGACGGCGTAGACCTGTTCGATGTGGGAAGCAAGAAATGCTGGGGAATCTGGCAGGCTGTCAAAAAGCCGACGGTCTGACGGAAAGAGAACCGGACACGGTCTCTCCTACGATCGGCGAATACTTCCGCTGACGAGGAACAAGTTGCCTAGCGCAAAAGGGGTTCGCTGGGAGCTGATTGCATCGCCATGGAAGATGGGCTGGGAGCGGCAGTGAGGGAATCGGAAAACCGGATGGGATTCTCAGAGGTAGCGAGGGCGAGTGATTTGACGGCCTGACTCAGCAAGGTTTCTCCTGATGCGCCAGAGGAGCCATACATAGCTCCCCCAATCTGACAGGTCAACAGGACCTCCTGTCCTTCAATCATCAGGGGAAGCGACATCGTGCGATAAATATTCTGTGCGAGAGTATCGATCTCCTCCCGTGCGATCACGTTTTCAATCAGGATGGCGAACCGCCGGTCGCCGATCCGGGCGACGGTATGGTTCGAGGGCAGCGCGCTCTTGATGCGGGCGGCCTGCACGCGCACGATCAACGAGACATTGGGAGTGGTTACGGAGGTCGGAAGCGGACGAAATTGATGAAGATCTGCAACGAGGACGCCGATGCTGCGGCCCATGTTCGATGCCCGAGCGAGCCCTTGTTCGAGCAGCACGGTGAAGAGGCGCAACGTAGGCAGGCCTGTCACGTGGTCGTATGCCGCCAAACTGTCTTCACGGGGCTGGAATTTGGTTCGCCGGCCAAACGGCCAATACCATATTCCGGCAAGGCTGAGGCTGATGCTTACGAACAGTCCTATTCCGCCAACAAGCAATTCGGGAGCGAGGAGGGACGCACCGCCCAGAGGGCTGCCGATGCTCGGGCCGGAAGGGGTTCTTCCCGGTAAGTTCATGAGCCATTGGGCTGCCACTAGGCCGGTCGTGAGGGCCAGCGCAAAGCAACTGATGGCCTTCGAGCGAGACGACACGCTGCCTCTTGAGCGAGAACGACCCAGGCGGGAGAGCCCCAGGGTGAACGGCCCACGGTATCCGACAGGAGACGTGAGGATCGTTGAGCTGGTTGATGTAGGCTGTTCTCTATCCATGAATGAGAGGCGGAGACATCCTTCTAAGTGATGCCTCTGTCTCGGCTATTCAGAGAGAGAACTGAAGCCCTTCTAGGGGAAGGATGCGATCCGGCACCAACCGTCACGAACAATCACGGGAAGGGCTGCCTCTAGACAAGCGAGTCGCACCGCTGCGGTTTCTGTCTGGCCCTACCCGTCGGCATGAAGAAAGGCTTTCAGCCGGAGGATGGCCTTGGTGTGAATCTGGCACACACGGGACTCCGTGACTTTCAACAGCTCGCCGATTTCCTTCATCGTCAGTTCTTCATAATAGTAGAGGGTCAGGACCAGCCGTTCCTTTTCAGGCAACCCTTGAATGGCTTCGCCGATCGCTTCGCGCTCTCGCTCGTTCACTAACGTGGACAAAGGATCCGGGTGATGCGTATCGGCGAGCATCTTGACGACTTTGTGTCCATCCGGCTCTTGAAGTCCCAAGTCGTCGATACTGATCATCACGGCCCCTCGGGCTCGCGAGATAAAGTCGTCGAGTTCCTCCAGGGGCATCTTGAGTTCGGACGCCACTTCTTCATCCAACGGAGGACGTCCCAGTCGATTCAACAACGTGATATGGGTCTTTTGCAGGAGGCCGATGCGTTCGTGCACGGAGCGTGGAATCCAATCCATCGAGCGGATCTCGTCCAACATGGCGCCACGAATCCGGAACTCCGCATAGGTCTTGAATTTGGCTTCTCGATTGGGGTCGTATTTCTCCATCGCATCCATCAGGCCGATGGTCCCGACGGAGATCAAATCCTCGGCATCCAGGTACGCGGGCAATCGGAAGGCCAGGCGATGGGCCATCGCCCGAATCACATGCGCAAATTCTTTGATCAGTTGCTCCCGATGAGCATCGCCGCTGGGAATCGCTTGATGAACACGATGAACTGCCGTTTTGCTCATAATAAGTAAGCCTTTGACTCCATCACATGACTGCGGTGGTCTGAAGTAAGCGTTGCCACAACAGCTGCACAGCGCTCTTAGGAAAATTCGGCTTGGGCCACTGCAAAACTTGCCCAGCGAGCCGCGTCAGCGCCTGGGCCGCCGGCGAGCCTGGAAACAGCTCCAGCAGCGCCTTTTGCTGCTTCACAGCGAGCGGAACATAATCATCCTGAGGGATATAGCCGACATATTCGAGGACAACATGCAGGAACCGGTCCGCTGCGGTGTCGAGTTTTCTGAACACTTCTGCCGCTTCTCTCGGGCTCTTTGCCATGTTGACCAACACCTTAAAGCGACGTTCCCGATATTGTCTGGTCAAGACCTTGATCAGGGCGTAGGCATCTGTGAGGGAGGTGGGTTCGGGAGACACGACGACAATGGTATCCTGAGCTGCGGAGGCAAAGAAGGTGACATTCGGCGAGATCCCCGCCCCGGTATCGATCAGCAGAACGTCGACGTTCCGAGAGACCGCCTCCAATTGCTCCATGAGCAACATTTGCTGTGATTCACTCAATGCCGTCAGCTGAGGCACCCCGGAGCTGGCGGGCAACACCCGGATTCCACCGGGACCGTCGACAATCACGTCATCCAAGCAGTGAGTCCCGGCCAGCACATGCTCGATCGTATGCTCAGGAACCAAACCCAGCAGCACATCCAGATTGCCCAATCCAAGGTCGGCATCCAAGACCAGGACGCGCTTTCCTGCTTTACTCAGGCCCATCGCCATATTAGCTACGATATTGGTCTTTCCCACGCCGCCTTTGCCGCTGGCCACGGCGATGACGTGCGTCAGCGACGAGGCTCGCTCCGACACGTCCCCTGCCGTTGGTGTATACGATCCGCTCTGCATAGTCTCTCCTCCTACCGCGTAACAGTGTTCATGGTAACTTCGTGTGCGCTGCGTGACCGTGACCGCTCCGCCGAAGCCTGAGATTCCAGCGACGATCGGAACGGAACGGTGTAGCGACGGCTGACAAGAAGCTCGGCCAGCCGTTGCGGCGTCGCGACTTCAAGGTCTTCTGGAACCCGCTGACCGGCGCTCCAATAGGACAGTGGAATGCCTGATTGGTGACTCAATTCGTACAGGGCTCCGAAGGAGTCCGTCTCATCGAGCTTGCTAAACAGGAGTCGCAAGAGCGGGAGCGCATGGATCTGCGCCACCTGACGTTGCAAGTCCTGCTCACGTGTCGAGGCCGAGACCACAACGTGCGTCTGCACTTCCGGTTCGGCTTTGAGGAGCTGGTGCAGGCTATGCACCAAGGCAAGATCCTTCTCGCCGAAACCGGCCGTATCGATCAGGATCAGATCGGCATCGGCATGCTTGAGGACATAGACCGCAGCCTGCTTCGCAGACATCGCCGATTCGCAGGGAATACCCAACACATCGGCATACATCCGGAGTTGCTCGACTGAAGCCAATCGATAGGTGTCCAGCGAGACAATGGCGACGGACTTCTTTTCTTCCAACTGATAGTGAGTTGCCAGCTTGGTGATCGCGGCCGTCTTGCCGGCCCCGTTTGTTCCGATCATCATGGCGATCGTCCGATCCCCTTGACCGGAAAGCAGTGATCCGCTCACGCGCATGTCTTGCGCCAGGCACTTCGCCAACGCATTCTGGAGGTCATGCGGCTCCGTCGAGTTGCGACGAGCCAGCTCTACGCTCAACGACCGTCCAATTCTGTCGGCGCTCGACGGGCGGAGCCCTTGTGCCACAAGATTGCGGCATAACGACGCGATGGCCGGCTCCGCATGTTGACTCAACGATTGTGAGGCCGCCGGCAAGGACGCGCCGATCTCCCGGCTCAGCTCGCGCAATTCTTTACGCAGGTCTTGCAACCGGCTCTGTTTGATATCCGAGGAACGCGGCGCAGCCGGGCGTGTCTGCCGAGGCGCAGGCGTAGTCACCGGAGGCTGATTCATGCCATAGACATGAGATGCTGAGGCTGGTTGCGCCAACATTCCCTGCAGGGTGTCACGAAAGACTTCCGGCCCGACCGGCTGGGTCCATGTATTGGCCGAAGATGACGCCTGCGAAGCTTTCCGTGACTCGCTCGGGGGCGACGTGTCCTGCGACGGCTTGATCGGAGGCAACGGATCGTATTCGGCCGCTGCCATGACCTCCAAGACCGGCTTATTGAAATAACTCATCAACCGGCCGCCTTGATGCACTTCCTTGGATGAAAGAATGACGGCATCCGGCCCCAGCTCTTCCTTGATCGCTCGAATCGCATCCTGCATGGTCAAGGCATGAAACGTCTTAACTTTCATGATTCACCTCACGACGGTTGTGGGAGCTCTGAGTCAAGTCGGATGGTATCCAGTGACTGCAAGCGCACCATGGCATCGATTTCATTCAGTCCGATCACCGGAACAGAGTGCAAGAGCCGGTCCGTCAGTCTCCGCAAGTGCCGTCGCACGGCCGGAGAACAGAGCAGAATCGGCTGCTGGCCGCGCGCAGCCACGCGTTCCGCTGATTGCTTGAGCGCCGTCAGAAGTTTGTGCGACAGCGCGGGATCCAGATTCAGCATGGCACCCTGCGGCAATATTGACGCTTGCTCGGCGAGCGTCCGATCCAGCCGCGGGTCAAGTGTGATGACCGGGAGCGATCCATCCGGTGCCTGGTACTGCTTCGTAATGGTCCGGGCCAGCGATTGGCGGGCCATTTCCGTCAACAGTTCGGCATCTTTGGTCGTCATCGCATGATCGGCGATGGCCTCCAGGATGGACCGAATATCCCTGATGGGAATCCCCTCCTTGAGCAGATTGCCCAAGATCCGGACCACCGTACCCAGGGAGACCATGGTCGGAATGAGTTCTTCCACCAGCTTGGGATGTGTCCTGCCGACTTCGTCGAGCAAGGCTTGGGCTTCCTGCCGGCCCAACAGTTCATGACCGTGACGTTTGATGATTTCGGAAAGATGCGTGGTGATGGCCGAGCTGGCATCGACGACGGTATAGCCGGCCATCTGGGCCTGCTCGCGCTGGTCCTCGACGACCCACAATGCAGGCAAACCGAAGGCCGGTTCCTTGGTGGGAATGCCTTGGACCATCCCACGTTGCGCCGTGCCGGGATCGATCGCCAGCACATGGCCCGGAAGCACTTCAGCTTTGGCGACTTCGACGCCCTTGAGCATGATCGCGTATTCATTTGGGCGCAGCTGCAAATTGTCCCGGATATGAATAGGAGGGACGACAAATCCCATGGATTCGGCAAACTGCCGCCGGAGACCCTTGATGCGCTCCAGGAGCGTATTGCCCTGCGTGCCTTCAACGAGGTTGATCAGGCCGTACCCCACTTGCACTTCCATCAGATCGAGCGGCGCGATGTGGGCGACCGGTTCTTCAACCTTTGCGGTTACGGGCGGAGGAGCCTGAGTCTCCGGCATCTGCTCCCGTTGATAGAGATGATAGGCGATCCAGCACACGCCGGCTCCGAGGACCAGGAAGGCCAGATGCGGCAGCCCCGGCACCAGGCCGAGGGCCAGCAGGATTCCTCCGGCCGTTCCCACGGCTCGATGTGAATTAAGGAGTTGGTCCGTCATTTCCGCACCGAGATCGTTTTCTGAGGCCGCGCGCGTCACGATCATACCGGTGGCGGTAGAGACGATGAGGGCCGGAATTTGAGCGACCAGGCCTTCGCCGACAGTCAAGAGCGTGTACGTTTGCGCCGCCAGGCCTGGGCTCATGCCCTGCTGTAGAATGCCGATGGTCAGCCCGCCGACGATATTCACCACCACAATGATGACGGCCGCGACCGCGTCCCCTCGCACAAACTTGCTGGCACCGTCCATCGCTCCATAGAAGTCGGCCTCTTCCGCGATATCCTTCCGCCGCCGTCTGGCTTCATCTTCCTTAATGAGGCCGGCGTTCAAGTCGGCGTCGATGGCCATCTGCTTGCCCGGCATGGCATCCAACGTGAAGCGGGCAGCAACTTCAGCGACGCGGCCGGCGCCCTTGGTGACGACGACGAAATTAATGATCACCAGGATGGCAAAGACCACGAGACCAACAGTGTAATTTCCGCCGACGACAAAGGTGCCGAACGTGCGGATGACTTCCCCTGCCGCTGCCGCCCCCTCATTGCCATGCAACAGAATCAGACGGGTTGACGCAATATTCAGGGACAGCCGGAGGAGCGTGACCATCAGAAGAATCGAAGGGAATACCGAAAAGTCCATCGGCCGGCGGACCTGTAGTCCCACCAGCAAAATGATGATGGAAATCGTGATGTCGAAGCTGAGCAACAGGTCCAAGAGAAACCGCGGAAGCGGTAACAGCATGACCATGAGCACGCCGACGACACCCACGGACATGACGATGTCGGGATGCTTGAGGAGTGGTGGATGCTCGACTGGACGCACAGTTGTCGTGGATGCCATGTAATACAGCCCTTCTTATAACTGTCCGGGGTTGACTCCCCTGGCCCGGTACACAAACGCCAGGATTTCCGCTACGGCGCGATAGAGGTTCGACGGGATTTCTTTCCCGATATCGACCAGCCGATACAGCGTTCTCGCCACCAGCTTATTTTCGACCACCGCCACTCCATGATGACGAGCCAGCTCGCGAATACGTTCCGCGATAAAGCCGGCTCCCTTGGCCACCACGAACGGAGCGGCCTTCTGGGTGGCGTCATACTTCAACGCCACCGCCAGGTGCGTGGGGTTGGTCACCACGACATCGGCGGTCTTCACTGCTGCCATCATGCGTTTTTTGGCAAGATCGCGTTGTGCAGATCGGATACGGCCACGGACTAACGGATCACCTTCCGATGCCTTGTGCTCTTCCTTCACTTCTTCTTTGGTCATGCGCAGGTCACGGGACCACTCAAATCGTTGGTATATGTAGTCCACGGCGGCGAGGACGGCCAATGCGCCCACGACACCTGTCGCCACTTTTAGCGTGAGGTGCCCGGCCATTTCGATCGAAGCCGGTAGATCGTAGTCCATGAGTCCCGGCACCATGAGCAGATCGTGACGTGCAGTAAACAGCGCGACCATCATGATGATGGCAATTTTCACGAGGCCCTTGATGAGCTCCATCACCGACCTGGTGGAAAACAATTTGCCCAACCCCTTGATCGGATTGAGCTTCCCGAAATTCGGCTGCAGCGCGTTCGGCCGCCACATAAATCCTGTTTGCGCCAGTGATGCGCCGGTCCCCATGAACAGAACGACGCAGAGAATGGGTAAAATCAGAATTATCGTGGTCACACTGATCTGCACGACAATGGTATGGATATGTTCTACCGTCAGCGCTTTCCAGAACGTTTCATCGAACGACAACGACAGCCCGCGCCGCGTCACGTCGGTCAGTTGGCGCAGTCCGATCGGCACACCGATCGCCAGAAATCCAACCCCTCCTATAAGGACCGCCGCAGTACCGACATCGCGGCTCATGGCGACCTGTCCATCGGTCCGGGCCTGCGACTTACGTTTCTCAGTCGCCTCTTCTGTCCGGCTGCTCTTATCTGACTCTGACTCAGCCACGTCCGAGACTCCTCAGTAAAGCTTCAATCGTGAGCTGGAGCTGTTCGAACTCCGACCCGATTAAGCTGACAGTAAAGGGCATTCCGAGACTGAGGACGAGCAATCCCCCGGCAATCGTAATGGGGAAGCTTAAGACAAAGACCTGGACTTGCGGAACAGCGCGCCCGAGCAAGGCCATAAGGACATTGATGAGCAAAATAGTAATCAGCACCGGTGCAGCCAATTTCATGCCGATCGTAAACATTCGCTGTGACAGCAGGAGAATCTCTTCTCCGAGATGCGAGGAGAGATGGGCGCCGAAAGCCGGGATCGCCTCATAGCTGTGGATGATGGTTGCCATGGCGAATAGGTGCGCATTCAATGAGAGGAAGATCAACGAGGCCAACATGGTGAAGAACTGCGCGATCATCGGGGTTTGGTGAGAGGTTGTCGGGTCGAACAGATGGACCGCCCCGAACCCCATTTGAATACCCAGCAGCTCGCCGGCCACTTCCAATGCGCCGAACATCAAGCGCACCGCCAGCCCGATGGTAACGCCAATCGCCATCTCGCTGAGCATGCCACCGACCAAGAGCACCGGATCCAGCGACACAGTGGGCATCGGGATCGATGGAGCCAGCATCAGGCTCAACGTCAGCACTAAGCCCAGCTTGACCTTGACGGGAATCGTCCGTCCGCTGAAGACCGGCAGCGCGGCCAGCAACCCCCCAATGCGGGAGATCAGGACAAGAAACGCCTGGAACTGCGGAAGAAGGATGTGGATGGTCTGCGTCAGTCCCATGCCGTCCTAGCGAATGTAGTCAGGAATATTGGTCAGGAGATTCGTCATGAAACTTGTCATGATGCCTAACATCCAGGGCAAAAATACGAGAATGGCGCCGAAGAGCGTTAAGACCTTGGGCACAAAACTCAGGGTCGGCTCATTCAACTGTGTCATCGCTTGAAAGGCGCTCACGGCCAAGCCCACCAGCAAACTCAACCCCAAGATGGGAGCCGAGACCATGAGGGTCGTTTCCAACGCCTGCCGTCCGAGTTCCGTGACTAATTCCGGTGTCATAGGATTACTGGAAGCTCCTTACCATTGAGCCGACGACGAGATACCATCCGTCGGCAAGGACAAATAGAATCAGTTTGAACGGCAACGAAATGACCGCCGGCGGCAAGAGCATCATGCCCATCGACATGAGAATGCTGGCCACCACCATGTCCACGATCAGGAATGGGATATAGATCAAGAAACCGATCTGAAAGGAAATACGGAGCTCACTGAGGATGAAGGCCGGGATGACGACATGCGTCGGTACATCCGCAAGCTTGTCCGGTTTCGGGATCTTGCTGAGGGTAATAAACAGCTCCAGGTCCTTGTCCCGGAGCTGGCGCAACATGAATCCTCTGACCGGTTCGATACCTTTTTTCCAGGCATCTTCATAGGAGAGCTGTTCGGCCAAGAGCGGTTGCAACGCCTCGCTGTACACTTGCTGTCCCACAGGGGCCATGATGAACATCGTGAGAAACAAGGCGAGCGCCAGGAGGACTTGATTCGGCGGAACCGACTGCGTGCCGAGCGCCTGGCGGAGGAACGAGAGGACGATCACGATCCGCGTAAATGACGTGACCATGATAAAGAGGGCCGGCGCCAGCGAGAGCACCGTCATGAGGATCAGAATCTGAATGACGACGGCCGTCTGCTTGGGCGAATCCGATCCCAGATCAATACTGACCGATGGGCCCGCTGCCCAGACCGGCTCCGCTGCCGCCAGCCCCAGGCCAAGAAGGATCAGAACTCCCATCAGCATGAGCCTGGTCCACGGCGTTGCCACCTGCGTCAGGCTATACATGCGGTCCGCCTTGCTTTCCCTGCCCGAATACGTTGGCCACATTCTGCCACCAGTCAGCGGACAGAAGGTTGTGAGGAGAGATCCCGCACGAAGCACCGGTCTGACCGGAGGCTGAGACGAGGGTCGCCAGATGTTCTGTGGCTTCGATACGACCGAGAGGAATCAACGTTTCTGAGGTCACTCCGACGGCAAAGTATTGTCCGGCAATGGCCACGAGGGCGATCGATTGTCGCGGAGCCAGGTAACTGTTCGCCACGACCTGGATGAGGGGCGTGCCACCGGGCGTGCCGATGCGTTGCGAGAACACTCGCCGGGCAACCCAGGCGACGGCTCCCATGAGAAGCAGGACCGCCCCCAACGCCAAGATTGTTCGGCCCATGCTGTCCCACACGTCAACCACCGTATCGCTCCCCTCTGGCTTAGGCCAGTTGCTTGACACGTTCCGCAGCGCTCACCACATCGGTGAGCCTGATACCGAATTTTTCATTCACGACCACCACTTCGCCTTTGGCCACCAGCTTATTGTTCACCATGACTTCCATCGGTTCCCCGGCCAATTTATCGAGTTCGATGACCGAGCCCTGCGCAAGCTGCAAGAGGTCGCGAATGGCCATCTTCGTCGAGCCGACATAGATGGACACCTTCATCGGAATATCGAGAATGAAATCGATATTCTTCGCCTGTTCCGCCACCGCGGTGTTCGTCACCGGCGGAAACGAGGCCGGCGTTGCGGCGACCGGCTCCTGAGTCGTGGTGTCAGCGGATTGATTGGCATCGTCGTCAGCCATACGGTCGTCTCCCCTACGTACGAGTTAAGTCAGCACCTTCGTGACGCGACAGGCGTGATTCCCCTTAAATACCCCAGGGCTTCCCAGAAACTTGAGATAATCCTCGACATAACATTCCAACGGATCACCGGGGCGCTGATCCAACATCACCACATCGCCGGGCGCGAAATTCAGCACATCCTGGACGGTGACGGTGGTGGAACCGAGCTTGACGGCAATCGGCAGTTCGCACTCGTGGATCAAGTCGCGGAATTTGTTGTTCCAGGATCCATCCTGTTCCAACTGATCCGACACCAGCCCCGAGTAGAGCTTTTCCTTAATGGGTTCGAGCATCGAATAGGGATACACCACGAACAAATCCCGCGTGGTCTCGCCGATGATGACTTGCAGCGTCACCACGATGACGACCTCTGAAGCCGTCACGACCATGGCAAATTGGGGGTTGCTCTCGGAGCGCACATAGTCCACTTTCACCGGCATAATCGCCTGCCAGGCTTTCTCAAGATCGGCGAGCGCCAGCATGAGGAGCTTCTTGATCATGCGCAGTTGGACGGCTGTAAAATCGCGCCCTTCAGGCTTCACATGAGTTTGTCCCTTGCCTCCAAAAAAATAATCGACCAGGAGATAGACCAGAAAGGCATCCATCACAAACAGCCCGCTGCCTCGCAGGGGGGCCATGTGAAAGACGTTGAGGGATGATGGCATCGGAATCTTCTTTAGAAATTCGCCGAATTTGATAACCTGCGTTCCAACCACCACAAATTCAATCGCTTCGCGCAACACGCCGGTCCATGCCACGGCCTGGCGGCGGACAAACCGATCGTTAATCATCTCCAGGGTCGGCATGCGTCCCCGGATAATGCGCTCCTGATTGAGGAGGTCGTACCCCTTCACGCCGGAGGTCGCTTCAGCCGCGGCTGCCGCCGGCGGCGCTGTTTCGACCTCGCCTGAGACCACGCCGTTCAACAGCGCATCGATCTCATCTTGTGACAGAATCTTTTCCATAGTCTTCGATCTACTGGACGACGAAATCCGTAAAGTAGGCGGTTTTCACGCCTGGCTTAGGCAGCAAGCCGTTGATCCGCTGGGTAATCTCGTCGCGGAGTTGGAATTTGCCTTGCGGACTCCGAATCGACGTCGAGTCTTTGCTCGACAGCAACACCAGGATGGTGTCGCGCAATTGAGGAATGCGAGTGGCAAGATTCGCCGACACCCCTTCATTCTCCACCTCTAACTTAATGGTCATCTTGAGGTAGCGGATATCCGGCGCGTCGGCGAGATTGACAATGAACGGGTCTAGATCAAACACGACGCCTGGCGCGGCTCCCGCGCCCCCCTTTTCGCCATGTCCCTCCGACTTCGCGACGGCTTCTGCCTTATGCTCATCCCCTGCCTCTCCTCCTCCGCTACTGTGACCGCCCATGAATTTCACGATCACAAAAGCGCCGCCGAGTCCGGCGACGAGCGCCGCGGCGACGACGATGATGAGAAGCTTAATAGGAAGCGCGGGCGCCGGTGCCGCAGGCTTGCCTGCTTCTGGGGTTGCTGCTGGTTCTTCTGACATGGAGACCTCCTCAATTCGCACGCACAATTGTCGTCACAGGGGTTTGTGCAATGGATATGCCATCTGAAATTGAGTCGCCTGTCATGGAGTTGGCGGACAACTTCACGCCAAATACCTGTGATGAGCGGGCTCATCGGAAGAAATGATCAGAAGACCGCCCGTGAGGAGCCGGTCCCTTGACGCTGTCAGAAATCTGACGGGGAAATGAGGTTAGCCCCGTGAACTGCTGATGCTCACAGGAGCTTCGAGAAGAGAAAGAGAGAGGGGGAAGCCGGGGTGAGTTCCTAAAGAACTCACCCCGGCACAGTCGTGCTATTTACCGTTTCAAATTCACGAGTTCTTGAAGGATTTCATCCGACGTTGTGATCACGCGGGAGTTGGCCTGGAACCCCCGCTGGGCGGCAATCATATCGATGAAGCTTTGACCGAGATCGACATTCGAGAGCTCCAATGAATTAGACAGGACGCGACCGAGGCCGGCGCTATCCGGGGAACCCGTCACCGGCTGGCCTGAGTTGCCTGATTCGGCAAACGTGTTCTTGCCGGTCCGGGTTAAGCCGATCGGATCCGGGAACCTCGCCAGAACCACCTGGGCCAAGGCGCGCAGCTGTCCATTGGAGAACCGGCCGCTGATGGTGCCATTCGTATCGACACTGAAGGCTTGCAGCGAGCCGGCGGCATAGCCGTCTTGCGTCTGCTGGACCAGCGCGGAAGTGGAACCGAATTGCGTCGATCCGGTGAGGCCGTTCCCTCCGTCTGTAATGACGCTGTCGCCGAAATTGAACTCAATAAGCTGGTCCTGGGTGGCTCCGACAAAGTCGATTTGCAATTCCCCCGGGACGGTCGCCACGGTACCCGCCGCCGTATTCGTATCGAATCGAATCACCGGCCCTTCACGCTGCAGCGTCCCATCGGTCCCGAACGTCAACGTTCCGGCTCCGACTCGAACAATTCCGAGTGTCGTATCGATATTGCTGGAGTGGTAGTTAGCCGTATTGACATCAACGGTGGGTGAAACAACATTATAATTCCAGGTATTCGAGCCGACTTTGGTGAAATAGGTGGTCAATAGATGGTCGTTCCCCAGTGAGTCATAGACAGTCAGTGACGTGGTGAAGTTGGAAGTGCCGACCGGATCGGTCACATCGAAATCTGTGCCGGTCGTTGAGGTGCCGGCGAGCATGTTCAAGTTCGCGGCCAGCGTATTGGCGCCGCTGGCGGCGACGATAACAGCACCGGTATTGGTCGCTGCATCATTGGTTGTCCCTGAGATACCCGATCGGAAGGTAAAAATGTTGCTTGCGCCCACTGTGGCTTCAAAGCCGTCATAGGCAGCTTGCAAATACGGGTTTGTTGCCGTCAAGCTGCGCACGGCACTCTGGATGGCGCTGGCAAGCGCCGACCCAGTCAGGCCGTTCGCAACTGTCACGGTCTGGACTCCGTCGCCGTTCAGGTTGATGGTGAAGGCGTTATTGCCGGCTGCCGAGGTCGTCACCGAAGCGGACGATCCGATAATGTTGCCTCGGATCCCGGTTGTCGCCGTGCCGGAGTTCAGGTTGGCAGCCAAGAGGGCGGTCGTGGTGGGATTCGGTGCTGCGGTCGTCGTCGGCAGCGCGATGTCGCCGATATTGCCGGTGATGGTCCCGGTCGTGTCAGCAAGGAATCCCTGCAGTTTGAATCCGGTCGGGTCAACTACGACACTGTCTTTGTTCAAGCGGAAGAGGCCGTTACGTCCATAGAACGTACCGTTCTGCGCATCTTTCATGACAAAGAACCCGTTGCCGTCGATCGCCAGATCAAGCACGTTCGAAGAGGTCGCCAGCGAGCCCTGGGTGAAATCCCCCTGCACGGAGGTGAGGGCGACCCCGATTCCGGTCTGGACGGAACCTGATCCGCCTGAGATCGAGGAACTGATCAAGTCGGCAAAGGTCGCACGACTCCCCTTGAACCCGACGGTGCTGAGGTTGGCGATGTTGTTACCGATGACCGACAACGCCGTGCCGTTGGCATTGAGACCGCTCACACCGGCAAACAGGGACGACAGAATACCCATGGATCAGACCCTCCTTTGTAGCAAATGCTCTCGTGTTCGATTTATCGCAGTTCGATGATGTCTTTCCGGTCGATCACATAGTCGCCGGAAGCCAGTTGCGGGGCGCCGTTCACCATCCGCACACCGGAGATCTTTAATGTCGCACTTGGTGCGGCCAGTACCGCTGCGCCCTTCGCGTCTTTTGCCAGAACTTGATACTGATAGGTTCCGTTCGGCATCACTTGACCGTTCTGGTTTCGTCCGTCCCACTGCACTTCCTGCTTGCCCGCACTCTGTGTGCCCAAGTCCAAAATGCGAATGGCTTTCCCTTGCTTGTCCTGAATGGTCACCCGCACGGTGGTTGCTTCACGCTCCAAGGCATACGTCAGTTTTGCCGGTCCGTTGTTCAGGTCGATGAGCGAGCCTTCGACCTGCACATTGCGTCCGATCATCGGCAATAGGGTGTACTGCATCGAATCCGTTTGTTGGGCGATGCTCTTTTCTAATAGTTGGACTTGCTTGGTGCTCTGATCCAACTGACTGAATTGGGCCAACTCTGCGACAAACGCAGTATTGTCCATCGGCTTCAGTGGGTCCTGATTCTTCAGCTGCGTGACCAGGAGCTTGAGAAAATCGTTCTGGCCCAGCTGTTGGTTCCCGCTCAACGCTCCGGCGATCCCGCCGCTCGCCGGTGTCGTGGCACCGGGGGTCGTTTGTGATGTTGCTGGGCTAATGGTTGCCATAATTCGATTTCCTTCTCGCTATGCCACAAGATTCAACATGCCGCGGCGCGGGGCGGTGTCGCGCGCCGCCTCTTCGCGCCCCGGTCCTGAGTCCCGCCCTTCTCCCTGTGGCGCATGGCCGTGCGACTGTTCCTGAGATGTCGGCTCTTGGAAAGACCGTCCGGCGCTCTGGCGCTCAATGTCGACCTGGAATCGTCCCAAATCCAATCCTGATGCGTTCAACGCTGACTGCAGTCGCTCTTGCCCATTCACCAGATACTGTCCTAACTCGTTCCGCTCTGATACGAAATGCGTGTGCACGGTATCCTGATTGACCGCGACGCGAATATTCACCTGACCCAGATCGGCTTGAGAAAGCTCTAGCATCATCGACTTGGTCTGGTTCGTTGAAGGGCCAGGCATCCAATCGGTCGGCTGAACAGGAAGAGTTGGCGTCGCAGACTGAGTGTCGGCGGGAAGCTTGACCGAAGGCGCGGAAGAAAACGTCCGGTGATCCATCCCGTTGGTCATCAGCGAGGAGTGTGATGGCGTCGCCGGTGCAGAGACCTCCGGCATGGCGGACTGTGCCATGGCCTGATCTGCCGCGTGGCGTTCGCGATGGTCGCGGCCGGACCATTCCATCCCGCGTTCATCATCCTGCTGTGTCGGCTCCTGCCAACCGGTCGAGGGAACCGCCAGCCGACGAGACGCTACATCTTCATTAGGTTCAGGGGCCTTTTCTGCCGGAAGCGGGCGCTCCAGGACAACTGGTCGATTGTCTTCTGGTTGCTGAATCTGATCGGGGGTGAATGTTTTGACTGCATTGAGATCTTCCCGCACTTGAGCTTGCAGATCCTGGGGCAGGACGACCGACTCAGCATGTGCCTCGCCTTTCACGGCAACCTGCGGTTCTTCCTCTCGCGAGAGCGGAACGGTTGGTTTCTCTTGCTGAAGGTTGCGCAGTTCTTCGGCTGTCGGCTGGGTTCGACCGCTCATTGTCGTATTCTGGTCGGATGATGCGATGGGCTGCCCCTTAAGATCGACTGTAGAAAACAGAGAGGCCCCTGATTGAAGGGCTGCCGTGGGATCGGTGGATTTGTCAGTCGTCTCTTTGCGAGCAACCTGCGGAGAGGTGGAGGAGTCCGCCGCCGTGACCGGCAACGATGTCCCGTCCTCCATGACAGAAGGCATCACGGACTCCATTGTGCTGTTCGTCTGTTCACCCGATGAGGTCTGAATCGGGGCTTGAGCATTTGTTGTAACGATCGGCTGAGCGATCAGCGCGAGTAGAACGCTTTGCGTCGTCACATCGGGTAATGACGATGTGGTGACGGCGTCGGAGTCGTGTCGGGAAGGGTCGGCCGACCTGTCGCCCGCCTGTTCATCCCTGGCTGCGCCGGAGGCCGTCGATGCGGTAGTTGTGGGCGCCGACTCGTCCGAAGACATCGACACATCGGTCTCGTCGCGCTCTGCTTGGCTGCGCCCCATCTCGTGACGCGGCTCCTTAGCCGTGCGCACCTCACGCAGTTCTGATGAAAACGATTTACCGGATCCGATTGATTCTCGTTTGCCTCCCCCTTGTCCTGGGCGAGATGCGCTCTGGGTGCCGGAGGCGGCGGATGTACCGGGAGTGGTGGAAGAGGCGATCTGAGGTAGTTGAAGATCCATCATGGCTTCAGGCTTCCCTATGATTGTCAGATGACACGCACCGGCATAGTTCAAGCCTCGTGCCAGTTCGCCTAACAGAAAACTCTGCGCCAATTGATCGAAACGAACGGGGCGGGCTGACCGGGTTTCAAGGAGGTGGAAAGAACTTCCTATCCTGTAGGCAAGATGCATCCACCTGCACGCGGATAGGCTTAGGGGGCTTGAACGAGCAACTGTTCGGTGAGCTTTGCGGCCCGTTCCACACGGACCTGAGCGAGAATCGCTCCGGCGGTCTTCGGCTTGACGATGCGGAGAATTTCGATCGCCTTGTGTTCCGGCATCTTTTCGAGTCTGGCTGCGGCTTCTTCGGACGGCATGGATTCGTACATCTTGGCGAGCTGCGCCTGGCTTTGCGTCTTCTGCTCCTGGGCATGCTTGGAGTACAGAGCTTTTCGATCGGCGATAAACTGATCCTGCTGGACTTTCTGCTCCGTCGTTTGTTTCTGATGCAGTCGCCGAGACTCTTCAAGCTTCTTCTGCATCGCTTCATTCCGCGTGAGAATCCCCTCCAGTTCCGTCTTGAGGGCGAGGAGACGTTCTTCTTCTTGCCGGATGACGGCTTCACGGCGATCGAGATCCTTCTTACGCTGATCTAACATCTCGATAATTTCTCGTGGCGTCTCGATGGCCGGTCCTTGCGCGGCGGCCGTGTCGGCTGCGGTCTCAGCGCCCCCGGCAGGTCCGGGCGACACAGCCGTTGCCCCTGCAACTGTCGGCTTCGCCGGTTTCGGCTGCGGATCAGAGGAGGCCTGACCAAGCTGCACCATCACCCACAGCAGAAGGACCGATCCGGTGACGCCTCCGGCCAAGGTCCAGAGATGGGAGCGCCGGGCTGACACGCTCGGAGCCGGTCGTGACTGCATCGCATGCCGCAGTGTGATGCGATCGGAGACTGCATTCGCGGATCTCTGTTTCATGACAACGCATCTCCCTGACCGGAAAATCGGTGATGGGCGGATTCATCTGTCGCCATTTGTTCGCGGCGACGCAGTTCCGTTTGTGCCGCCTCCCGATACCGCGCGATCAGGCGATCCAATGTGCGGCGATCCTGGCTCGCGGCCACCAGCTTGGTTCGGGCCTCGTCCCATCGCGATTGCCAATGTGCCAGGGTTCGCCGAGCCTGCTCAGTTGCGGATGCCTGCGCTTCGAAGTGCGATTGCCACTCCAGTAACTGCTCAATCGTCAATCCTTGGCGGGTCTCGTCTCGATACCGGTCCTCCTGCAGCCGTTGATCGTCCGCCAAGCGCGCGATGGATTGTTCCGCCTGGAGCAGTTGCTGGGTAACCTCGGCAAGCTCCATTTTGAGCTGCTCCTCGATTTGGACACGATAGTGCTGTAGTGACTGTACGCTCATGTCTGTTGTGCCAATGTCAGAAGGTCCTGACGCGACGCGGCAAAGTCGGCAGGCTGTTCAACCGCCTGTCGAAGAAATCCGTTGATGGCATCTTGTCCGCGCACGGCCCGATCCAGTGCCGCATTCATTCCCTGCTTATAGGCGCCGAGCAGAATGAGATCTTCGGATTGCCGATACCTTGCCATCAACTCGATCGTTTGGCGTGCCGCGGCCTCATGCTCACGCGTCACAATATCGCGCATGACACGGCTGGTGCTTTGGAGCAGGTCGATGGCGGGGAAATGGTTTTGCGCCGCGAGGGCGCGCGACAGCACGATATGGCCATCAAGGATAGAGCGCACCGTATCAGCAATGGGGTCGGACAGATCATCGCCGTCCACGAGCACCGTATATAACCCTGTGATGGTACCAACTCCGGGACCGGTTCCGACCCGCTCCAACAGCTTAGGCAGCATAGCGAATACCGATGGCGTATAGCCTTTTGTCGTAGGCGGTTCGCCGATCGCCAACCCCACTTCTCGTTGGCTGTAGGCCAACCGGGTCAAGGAATCCATCATCAATAAGACCTGACGTCCCTGGTCGCGAAAGTATTCTGCGATGCAGGTGGCCACCAGGGACGCCCGCAACCGGACCATCGGCGGCTGATCCGAGGTCGCCACAATGACGACCGATCGTTTCAGGGCCTCCGCTCCCAGATCGCGTTCCAGAAACTCGTTCACCTCACGGCCGCGTTCGCCGATCAGCGCGATCACGTTGACGTCCGCTTGCGTGTAGCGGCTGATCATTCCGAGCAAGACGCTTTTCCCAACGCCCGATCCTGCGAAAATTCCGACTTTTTGTCCGCGCCCACAGGTCAGGAAGCCATTGATCGCCCGCACGCCCAAATCCAAGGGGGTCGTGATCCGGTTCCGAGACAGCGGATTCGGCGGACTCGTCCGGAGCGGATAGTGCGCCTGTGCGACGAGGGGGCCCTTGCCGTCTAACGGCTCCCCCAATCCATTCAAGACCCGTCCGAGCAGGGCCGGCCCCACCGCAAGTCCGGCCGCTTGACCGGTCATCGCGATGCGGCTCGAAGGTCCGATCCCTTGCATTTCCCCCAGCGGCATCAGCAAGACACGATCCCCTCGGAACCCCACCACCTCTGCCGGAATCACCCCTTTGCCGTCTTCTCTCGTAATGTGACAGATATCACCAACGGTTGAGCGGGCGCCGGTTCCTTCAATGACCAGACCGACGGCCTGAGCCACCCGCCCCGTAATGTCCAATGGTTCAACCTGATCAAGGAGATCACTGAGCGACATGGGTTCCTCGTGCGCGGAGCGCTTCGCCGAGTCGAGTCAGTTGCGTATCGAGCGACGCGTCCACCACGCGGTTGGCCGTCTGTACGATACAGCCCCCTCTGGACAGTGTGATATCCGGCTCAATATGAAGCGAGAGCGTGAGATCGCCGATCTGGCTCAACTCGCCCCGCAGTGCTTCGAGCGTGGCGGCGTCGGCAGGATGCACCGTGATCGTCACTCGGCCAGACTCTTTCAACGCCGCCAGCGCCGTCTTGGCCTGCGCCACCACTTGCTCTTTGACCTGGTCGGCGCGATCATGAAGTACTTTGGTGGCAATCTGAAACGCCAGACTCACCACTTCTTCTTCCACAGTCTGATGCAAGGCCAGCCAGGCTTGATCGAACTTTCTCACGGCATTCGAGAGTACCGTCCGTTCATGGCGCCGGCGCTCTTCGTCGCGGGCACAGGCGCGTCGCTCACCTTCCGCAATGCCTCGTTCATATTCGGTGAGTCCGTCTTGACCACGCGTGACCCCGTCTTCGCCGAATGATTGCAACACCATGCTTTGCACGCGCAACCCGCCGGCTCGCACCACGGCGTGTTTCAAGACTGTGTTTTCCGCGCGCAACGCATGCAGTTCGAGCAACCTTCGAGCGGTCATCAGCACGACATCGTTTTGAATCGGCTTCATGAAGAATTCGGCGGCGCCGGCCTTCATCGCCCGGACGGCCAGCTCGACGCTCGGCGACCCGGTCATCACGACGCTGATGACTCGCTGGTCACAGGCCTGGATCTGCTCCAATAGCTGAATCCCATCCAGATCGGGTAACGTCACATCGACCATCACAAGAGCCGGTGAGGCTTGTTTCACCATTGCCAAGGCTTCTCCGGCGGTCCCGGCGACACGAATGGATACCCCTTCCGATCGAAAGAGCTCGATAAAGAGATTCCGGATAATCTCGTCATCATCGACGACGAGGATCGAACCATGTAGTTTCTGAGACCCCGTCGCTGCCGGCGCCGACGCTCTCGCGGGAAGTGAGACGCTCGTCGTCATTTACAGCATCTCCTCCCCTGCTCCGGCGACAACGATGCGGCCTTCCTCTTCCAGCTTGCGGCAGACTTTGAGGATGTTCTGCTGAGATTTCTCCACATCCGTAATCTTGACCGGCCCCTTGGACTCCATGTCGTCCTTGAGCATCTCAGCCGCCCGGCTCGACATGTTCTTGAAGAATTTCTCCTTAATATCCGGGTTGGCGCCACGAAGCGCCATCGGCAGATCTTCTTTACTGATTTCCTTCATCAATTCCTGCATGCCGCGATCATCCAGCTTGATCAGATCGTCGAAGACGAACATCAGGGCTCGGATGGCATCGGCCAGCGGCTGACTCTTCTCCGCAATTTTGGCCATGATGCTGCCTTCGGTATTCTTGTCGAGCCGGGTCATGATGTCGGCCATCATCTCCGTCCCACCCAGTGATTGAGCCCGCATCCCGGTGTTCGACAAGAGCGCTTCCTGCATCGTGTTGCTGAGTTCCTCCAAGACGTCGGGTTGAACCTCTTCCATGGTCGCCAGCCGCAAGGCGACATCGCCTCGCAGGAACTCCGGCAGTTGGGCGAGCAATTGACTGGCTTGCTCACTCTCCAGATGCGCCAGAATGACGGCGATGGTTTGGGGATGCTCGATTTTGATCATGCCGGCTAACGATTTGGCTTCAACCCACTTCAAGGCTTCCAGGCCCGGATAGGATTTCCGTGTCATCGAATCGATGATGGCCTTGGCCTTTTCCGGTCCTAGCGCCTTGATTAAGACACTGCGGATATATTCGTTTCCCTTGAATTGCACCTCTCCCGTCGCACTCGCACTTTCGAATTCAGATATCACCACAGCTTCATCTTCTTTAGAGATGTTCGCGGTGCCATTCATGTAATGTCCAAGCTTCTTGATCTCTTTGGGATCGAGTTGCTTCATGACTTGCGCAGCCGCTTCTTCTCCGATGGCTCGAAGGAGAATCGCCGCCTTCTGTTCGCCGGACATCTGTTTGGGTTCACCGGCCATGGCTAGGCATTACCTTTCAACCACTGTTTCACGACCACCGCAGTGCCATCAGGATTCTTCCTGGCCATATCGACGATTTGAGCGCGACTGGCACTCGATTCCAGCGAAGCTTCCACGGCGCTGACGGGAGCGGGCAAGGTCGGCGAAGCGGCTTCCGCCGCCGTCGTATCCACCGCCGAGACACCCAGCATCGCAATGAGGGGCCGGACGACAAAGAAGAGGATGAGCAGGAATAACAACGCTCCGACGCCATATCGCATATACGGCATCCAGGGTTGGGTGGTCTCTGCCACCGCCTCGACTGTCGCCGTGGCCGGTTCCTCAGGGCCAAATCCGAATTGAACATTCACGACCTGAACCTGATCCTGGCGTTCGGTCGAATAGCCCATCGCCTTTTTGACGATGTCTTCGATGCGCTTGAGGTCTTCTTCAGTTCTGGGAATATATTTCTTGACGACCTCCCCGGTCGGCTTGTCGGCCGTCTCCCCTTCCCCGGTTTTCGGCGTTTCGTAGGTGCCATCCACCAGGACCGCCACCGACAGTTTCTTGATGGCCCCGATCGGCTCGATGATGCGGGAGACGGTACGGCTGATTTCGTAATTGACCGTTTCATTCTTCGTTTGCGTCGCATTGGAACTCGTCTGCGTCGGCTCCGCTTCCGTCCCCGGGGGCACGTTGGACTGCACGCCCGGCACGCCTCCGGACAAACCATTGACGCCGTTGGCCTTTTCTTGGCCACGCTGCTCGCTTCGGACGACTTGTCCGTTGGGGTCATACCGCTCTTCAGTTGTTTCGACTTTCCTGAAGTCGATCAGGCTGGAGACTCTGACCTCAGCCTTATTCACTCCGACGATTCGTTCGAGCATCGACTGAATCCGGCCTTCGATATCTTTTTCAATCGTGCGCTGATATTCGAGCTGTGTATTGGTCAGGCCGGCCGTTTCGTCCTGGGCCGTTGATGAGAGGAGATGGCCGTGACCGTCGACGACGGTGATATCGCGGGCCTGCAATCCTTCCACGCTGCTGGCCACCAGATGCACGACGCCCTGCACTTGCCCCTTGCTCAACGTTTGAGCATTTCTGAGTGAGACAACCACGGAGGCCCTGGGTCGCTCTTGCTCCGCGGCAAACAGCCGCCGTTCCGGAATCGCCAAATGGACGCGAGCGCGTTCCACTTCAGGCATCTGCGCAATCGTGCGCGCTAACTCCCCCTGGAGTGCGCGCCGGTAATTCAGCTTTTGAACGAATTCAGACATCCCGATATTCGTGCGATCGAAGATTTCGTAACCAACGCCGCCGCCTTTGGGGATCCCTTGGCTCGCCAGCGTCAACCGCAGGTCATGGACTTGCGCGGTGGGAACCAGAATCGTGGCACCTCCGCCCGTCGTGTCGTAGGGCGTTTTGGACTCCTTCAATTTATCGATAATCGATGAGGCGTCTTCACTGTTAAGATTTGTGAAGAGCACTTGCATATCCGGCTGTTGCGTCCACAGAGCGAGCGCAATCAGGCCGGCGACGGATCCCGCCAGCGCAACCAGGATGATCATGCGTTGATTGATCGAGAATTTCGAAAACATACAGCTGGTTTACCTCATCCGCCTCAACAGGCTTTGGTCACACTTGCATCCGCTGAATTTCTTCATAGGCCGTCAGGAGCTTGTTGCGAATCTGCATCATCAGTTGGAACGAGACGTCGGCCTGCTGCAACGCGACCATCGTGCCATGGACATCCTGTGTTTGGCCGGTGACCAGGGCGTCGACGGCCTGATTGGCTTGCATCTGCACGTCATTCGCCTTCCCGATGGCGTTCTTCAGCGTATCCATGAACCCGCCAGGTCCGGAAGCTTCCGGAGCTCCGATCGGGGCGATTCTGTCCGTGATAGATGGGATTACCGGAGAAATTCCTTGAATAGGTGTCATGCGTTACCTCCCGATCTCCAGGGCCTTCGCTTTCATCGCCCGGCTCGCATTAATGGCTTGGACGTTGGCCTCATAGGCTCGCGAGGCGCCGATCATATTGACCATCTCTTCCATCACATTCACGTTGGGAAGACGGACAAACCCTTTCGGATCCGCATCAGGATGATGCGGGTCATAGATCAACTGGCCCGGCTTCTGATCCTCCACGACGCGCGCCACCGCCACGCCTTCCAACGCGTGGGCCGTCGTGCCCATGGCGACCTGGCGAAACGCTTTTTGGAACGCACTGGGCACCGGAGCGGAGTGAAACACCACATCCCGGCGCTTGTAGGGTCCACCGCCAGGTGTCCGCGTGGACTGGGCGTTGGCCAGATTGCTCGCAATGACGTTGAGCCGACGCCGTTGAGCGTCCAACCCGGATACCGAGACCGCCATTGAATCAGACATATCCATCGTCGCGTCTCCTTTCTCAGTTAGCGAGCGTCGCGAATCGCGCTGAGGAGTTGGTGAAATCGTTGTGCGGTAATGGTTGCCGCCGTATTGTATTGCCCCGCGTTATCAGAGGACTTGGCCATCTCTAATTCCAAATTGACGGAGTTCGCATCCAGAGGAAGATCGCCGGCCGGCACTTCCGTCAGCTTCCCCGTGACGGTCTGATATCCCTGCCCGCGCAATCCGATATGGTGTCCCTGTGTCACCGCCATCGTGAGCGGAAACCGACCCTTGTGGGCCGCTTGCAGTTGTTGGGCAAACTGCAGATCGGAGGCGCGATACCCCGGCGTTTCCTCATTAGCCAGGTTGGACGCAATCACCCGCTGCCTGGCGCTATGCAGATCGAGACTCCGATGCAGCAACTGCATGGTTTTATCGAGCAGTTCCATGGCCGCCTCCTCCTGTTTGAATGCCGATCTCACGATCTATAGCAACGTCGATGCCTAAGAATGCACCGTCTATCGCCCGATCATTTTCCCGCCCTCGGCAAGGATTGCCGGGGTACAAGATGCCGATGGGAAAAGCTGGCACCGGTTACTGCTCCAACATCGTCAGCGGCTGTTCCGTCTCACGATATTCCCGAAGTTTATTCCTCAAGGTCCGGATGCTGATTCCCAGCTCTTTCGCCGCATGGGTCCGATTATCTTTTACCCGCGATAATGTCTTGAAAATCAGCTCCCGCTCCATTTCCCAGAGCGATCCGTTCACCGGTGTAGGCGCGCCGGCTGGAGCCTGGCTGGTGGATGCCACCTGATCCTGGCGGGCTTCAGGAAGGTGCATCGGGAGAATGGTTCCCTGTCCGGCGAGCAAGACGGCGCGCTCCATCACATTTTCGAGTTCCCGTACGTTCCCTTTCCAGGGCAGGGTTTGGAGATGCGCCACAGCGGCCTCAGACAAGGCCGGTTGAACGACGCCATTTCTGACGGCGGAGGCGCCAGTAAAATGACGAGCCAGCAAGGCAATATCGGCCGGCCGTTCTCTCAGCGGCGGGACGGTGATGGGGAACACATTGAGCCTGTAATACAAATCTTCCCGGAAGCGCCCCTGTTCCACTTCGCGATACAGGGTACGGTTCGTGGTCGCAATGACCCGAATGTTGACGGCGACGGGATCCCGTCCGCCGATGCGGTCCACCTCCCGTTCCTGCAAAACCCGCAAGAGCTTGGCCTGCAAGCCTAGGTTCATTTCGCTGATTTCATCCAAGAGAATGGTGCCGGTGTGCGCCATTTCAAACTTACCGATCTTCTTCATCATCGCGCCGGTAAACGCGCCTCGCTCATGCCCGAAGAGTTCGCTTTCCAGCAAACCATCCGGCAAAGCGGCGCAATTCACGGCAATGAACGGTCGGTGGGCGCGAGGGCTCCGGGTATGGATGAACCGGGCCAGCAACTCCTTTCCGGTTCCGCTCTCCCCATTGATCAAAACGGTCGCTTGGCTGGCTGCCACGCCTTCGACGGTGCTGAGCAACCGGATCATGCCCGGGTCTTGAGTCAGAATCGCACGCCCTTCGACGGCCGTCGACGTCCCGGGCGATTCGAGATCCCGTCCTTCCTTGAGGTTCGTGATGACCCGTTCAAGTAAATCCATGGAGAACGGCTTCAGTATGTAATCACTCGCTCCGAACTTCATGGCATCCACCGCTGTCTCCACGGTCCCATAGGCCGTCATGAGGACAATCACCGTCTGCGAGGCGCGCGCCTTAATGTCTTTTATAAGATCTAATCCGGTGATCCGCGGCATCTTTAGATCGGTTATGACCAGCCAGGGACGGAAGCGAATAACCCGTTCCAACGCATCGGCCCCGTCGATCGCCCCTTGCACTTCATATCCCAGTCGGCGCACGGACTCCATGAGCGCCGTACGCATCGAGGGTTCATCGTCGACGATCAGAATGCGGTCATGGCTCTCAGAGCTTTCCATTGCGGTCTCACGGTCATTCATGGGCGCGTTCCTCCATCATTTCGATATGAGCGACAGGCTCCAGTTCAGGAGAGGGTCTCTCCTCCTGACCTGTCCATGCTCGCAACTCGTCATCTGCCCGGGTGGATTCCATCGGATGAGGCAGCAGGATCGTAAACGTCGTTCCTTCTCCCTGCCGGCTCTCGACATCGATCCGCCCATGATGGGCATCGATGATCGCATGCACAATCGCCAGACCTAACCCGGTTCCCTCATCCTTGGTTGTAAAAAAAGGATCGAATATTCTGGACCGATGGGCCGGATCGATCCCGGGGCCGTTATCGGTGATCGTCATGCAGATCGCGTCCGTGCCAAGGGACTGATCGTCCGCCTTCACGAGCTTGAGCGTCAGAATCCCTCCGGCGGGCATGGCTTGAATTGCGTTCAGGATCAGATTCAACACCACTTGCTTGAACTGCCCTTCGTTGCACCAGATCGCCGGAATACGGGGATCGAGATCCAGCCGAATGTCCACGGGGGTCTTGGTTATGGCGTGGGCGGCTAAGGTCAAGGCATCCAACACCAGCGTTTCAACGGTCTGCCACCCGCGCGCGGTCCGTTCGGGTTGGGTATAGATCAACAAATTCGACAGCAAACGATCCAGGCCATGGACCGCCTGAGAAATCTGTTCAGCATAGGTCAGGCTGGCAGGCTGCTCTTGCAGGTCGCGCCGCAACATGGAAGCAAATAGCTCAATGCTGCCCAGCGGGTTGCGAATCTCATGGGCGATGCGGCCAACCATTTCGCCCATGGCGACGAGGCGGTGCTGGCGCTGGAGGCGTTCCTCCAATTGACACATCTTTGTGACATCGTGAATGAGGATCAGTTGACCGGACGACTGTCCCCCAGAGGTCTCCAATGAACGTTGGGCAATGGTCAGCACATGGGACTCATGCCGCTGAGGCTGTTCACTCACGGTGAGCCGGAGGTCAGCCAATAGCTCGCTGGCGGATTGCCCCCGAAGCGCATCGGCGTGGCGACCGAGCAGCAGGCTGGCCGCCGCATTCACTCGCGTCACACGGCCGCCGAGATCCAGCACCAAGACGCCCGTCGTCAGGGAGTCCAGAATTCCGCTCAGGTGTGTCCGCATCGCTTCATTCTCATGAAGCTGCTGCCGCAAGGCGGCATTGCTCTGCGAGAGTTCCGCATCCATCTGCTCGATGCGATCCGTCAGCGTGGAGTAGGACTGTTGCAGCGTATGGGCCGCTTGATCAAACGTGTGGAAGGCCTCCTGAAGCAGGTCTCGTTCAGCGGGGTGCAATGCGGTCGATGTGGTCATAGTCCCTCCTGCGGCAACTGCCGCTCCTGTTTGATACTTTCATGGAATGAGCTTGAAAACCGGGTTACCAGCGCGTCGTCCGTCTGTCCGAGCTCTGCGAGCGCCACCGTGGCGCGATCGTGTTGCTTCAAGGCCTGCCAACCCCGGACAATTTGAAGGCGAGCCCATTGGAGCTGAGCCTGATCGGGCTTTTTCTCGACGACAGTGTGGTAGACGTCGATGGCCTCTTGATACCGCTTCATCTGGGCCAGCAAGTCGGCATAGGCCAGCAGTGCGGCATTCGTCTTCGGTGCGCCTGCTTTAAATGCCTCTTCTGTCGCAATGACGGCTTCCTCATACTTGTTGAGCCGCAGGAACACTCCGGCCATCTGCTGATACATCCAGGGGCGCTCAGGGTGTTGGGGATGATGGAGCATCCAGGCCCGACAGAAATGCAGCAAGCCGGGAAGATCGCCTTCTTCGGCCATGGTCTGAACCAGGAGATGGAGCGCCTCCTGCTCAAAGCGGCCGATGGGATACTCCAAGCGGTAGCGCTCCAGGACCTTTCTGGCTGCCGCTGTATCACGTTGCGAGAGATAGACCTTCGCCAGACCCAACAACGCCTGCTCAGTGACCAGGGGGCGTTTGGTCCCTTTGGCCATCAGTTGATAGAGGCGGCCTGCTTCCGTCGTAAAGCCGAGACGATCATGGGCTTCGGCTATTTCGAGCAGGAGCGGAGAAGACAGATAGTGCCGCTCAGCAGCGGGCCCATGACGATGAAAGAGTGTCGTCAGCGTCAAATCGTCGTGCGACTTGACGGCGGCTTCCATCCAGGGACGCAAGATATCGGCGAGCTTTTCGCCGGCTTTGGCCGGCCAGGGATCGTCTGGCCCCGCACTGTTCCGGTCGGCCACCAGCTTATACGCGATCAGCGCCGGTGCAATGTCTTCAGCTTGCTCAAGACGCGCGGCGACTTGAAATAGAGCCTCACTCCCGATGGCATCATGGTTATGCTGCGTGGCTATCGCCTGCATCTGCTTGAGGTAATCGGCCACGCTCTGATCCGGAGAGGGATGGTCATACATGAGCCCCGCAGTATTCCGCGTCACCGGATTGTTACCGGCTGCGACCTTCTGCTCCACTCTCAGGGTCGCCAGGCGGACAGTGGCTAACGCCGCTTGATGGCTCTCCCCGTAGTGAGCAGCAATAAATCCATAGAACAGTTCTGCGCTGGGTAGGAATTTCGACGCCTGCAGACTATCCGCCAACCGTAATAGCATTGCGGACGCTTCCTGGTGAGCGGGATAGAGATTGTAAAACTGCAACAACAAGCCTCGGCCAAGCACCTCATGGTGCAAATCCAGTTGAATTGAGGCATAGCGTCCTAGTGCTAGCGGATTCATTCGCAAAGACTTTGGCCAGCGTCGATACGCCAGGTCATACATGGCCGACGCATCTTGAATCCGTCGCTGATGAAAGAAGGAGGAAGCGAGCCCCACGGTGGCATGCAGAAGAATTTGATCGTGGCTGCTGCGCTTTCGCAAATCCTCGAACGTCAGCTCTGCGTCTCTCCATCTGCCCAAGGCCAATGCGGTATAGCCGATGCCTAACAGTGCCCGCTCCCCGTCCGGCGATTGAGCATTGTGCGACAGCGCCCGCTCATAGAGAGATTGGGCCTCCTGATGCCATCCTTGTGAGAGATACAGATCGGCCATGCGCCATTCCCCACGTTTTGCGTTTAGGGATTGAGGGTAATCGCGTAACAGCGTCTTGTATCGGTCAAGCGCTTCCAGCCGGTTGCCGTTCGACGTGCTTTCCTTCAAAGCGGTCTCGGCGAGAAACGTCATCGCCGTGGGAGTCAGCGCGCTTTCCGGTTGTTGGGAAACCACTTTTTCGAATAGTCGGCGCGCCTGAGGCCACTCCCCCTTACCATAGGCGTTGATGCCCTCCTGCAAGGCCAGCGCATCCATTCCCTGGGATTGCCCTTCAAGCCGCGGTCCGTCATCCGGCAAGATCGAGAAAGCGAGTTCCGTCGATTCAGATGTCTGAGTCGGAGTGGACGCAGCAGCAACTGCCGTCGGGCCGGCATGGACCAGGGCGAGTTCTCCGGGCGCCAACGGGCGCAGGCAAAACCAGGCCAGAAGAAATAGGGTCAGTTGTGTCCAAGATCGGTGTGATGAGTACACGGCAAGGCTCCTTCAGCAAAGACCGTGCCTTTAGCCTCGCGGAGCGGAATTGTTTGATTATCCGGCAGGACGGAGGGGATTCAGCTGACAGGACGAACCGACCGTCAAATTGGTCGACAGGTATTTATGAGAGTCGTCAATGATTTGACGACAGCGAACGGATTAATTCGGCAGCGCTTCGACGCGGGATTTCGAGTCGATCCCTCTGCGCTTCAACTTTTCCACGAGTGTCGTGCGATTGACGTGGAGCAACTGCGCCGCGCGTGCGGTGACGCCGTTCGCCTTCCGCATGGCTTCGCCGATCAATTGATTCTCATATTGCTCAACTTCATTGGACAGATGAATTCCGTCTTCGGTAAAACGGATGAACTGGTCCTTCATCTCGGGCTGACTTGCCATTTTCTTGTGCAGCTTCTCGGGCAAGTCGGCAACGGTCAAGAGCCCCTGTTTCTTGAGCACGACCAAACGCTCGATCATATTTTCCAGTTCGCGAATATTCCCGGGCCAGTGAAAGGCCGTCAACACTTCCAGCGCCTCAGGGGCAAACCCCGTGATGGCGGCTTGTTTCATATGATTGAAGCGTTTCAGGAAATGTTCGATCAGCAAGGGAATATCGCTTTGCCGGTCGCGCAATGGCGGGGTAATGATCGGAATGACGTTGAGGCGATAAAAGAGATCTTGTCGGAACCGCTTCTCCTCGACCATTTTCTCCAGGTCCTGGTTGGTGGCCGCGACAATTCGAACATCGACCTGAATCGTCCGACTCCCCCCTACCCGCTCAAAGGATCGTTCCTGTATCACCCTCAACAGTTTGACCTGAAGCGAGAGACTCATCTCGCCGACTTCGTCGAGAAAGATCGTTCCGCCATTGGCGAGTTCGAATCGGCCCATTCGCGTCTGGGCAGCGCCGGTAAAGGCGCCCTTTTCATGCCCGAACAATTCTGATTCGAGCAACGTTTCCGGAATGGCGCCGCAGTTGACCGGCACCATCGGGCGATCTTTACGGGAACTATTGAAGTGGAGCATGCGTGCAACCAATTCTTTTCCCGTTCCGCTTTCCCCCTGAATCAAGACGGTGCTGTCGCTGTCTGCGACCTTTTGCACAAAATCCAATACCTGCTGCATCGGTTCGCTGACGCCGATCAATTGCTCCAGGCGATACTGCTCGCGCACGGCTTTCCGGAGAAATTGGTTTTCCTGGCGGAGACGTTGGAACTCGATGGCCTTCTTCACGACGACCACGACGGTATCGGGATCGAAGGGCTTCGTCACAAAGTCGAAGGCGCCCGCTTTCATCGCCTGGACCGCGCACTCGACGGTTCCGAATCCGGTCATGACGATAGGAATGATTTTCGAGTCGATCCTCGTCACCCGCTCAATGACTTCGAGACCGTTAAAATCAGGCAGCTGGAAGTCTGTCACCAGAATCTGAACGGGATTCTCTTTGACGACTTGCATGCCGGTCGTGGCATCGGCAGCGACGGAGACGGTATAGCCTTCCGAAGACAGGGTCTCCTGCAGGACGTCACGCACCGCTTGGTCGTCATCAATGACTAAAACATGAGGAGCAGTCATCAGATGGTTATTCCGAAGTGAGTGTAAAATGAATGCGCCTAGGATAAAGATCCTGCGTTATCAATGCAAGCATGACGAAGGATCAAAAGCTGAATCGGCAGCCGTATGTTTCTCGACCTATTCCTTGACAGAATATTTGGTGAGTTGCTAGGGTGCGCGTGGTTGCTGGCCCTATTGCATCAGGGCACTTTCCTATGGCTGGCGTAGCTCAATGGCAGAGCAGCGGTTTTGTAAACCGCAGGTTGGAGGTTCAATTCCTCTCGCCAGCTCCATTTTTCGCGGACTTACGAGTAATATCCTCCACGCCTCAGCTCAAAGTGTTCACTAACTGTTCACCGATTTGGGTCCTCTTTAGTCCTCTCGGGTCAATCTGACTCTCCTTTGAGCGTGAAGTGACCTTCACTCAATTCCGGATACTCCCAGTTGAGCCACAGCTATATTGGCTATAACTCGTAGGTAAAGTATTAGCACTCTCGTCCCACTCTCCTTGACACTTCTCCACTGACGACCTAGTATTCAATGTACAACAACATGTGCGGACGCTTTACCCAAACGGCCTCGCCAGCGGTGATCGCCCAACAGTTTGGCGTCGTGGTCCCTCCCCTGTTCACCGCCCGGTACAACATTGCTCCCTCACAACCGGTGGCCGCGATACGGATCGAGCCGGGTACGACGAGCCGTCAGCTGGTGCTATTGCGCTGGGGCCTGATTCCGTCCTGGGCCAAAGACCCCAAGATCGGGCATCAGTGCATTAATGCCAAAGTCGAGACCGTGGCGGAGAAACCCTCGTTTCGTGCCGCGTTCAAGACCCGGCGCTGTCTCGTGATTGCCACGGGGTTCTATGAATGGCAGGTCCATGGGCTCAGGAAGCAGCCCATGTGGATCGGCTTAAAGAGTCACCGTCCCTTTGCCTTTGCCGGCTTGTGGGAGCACTGGCATCCCCCGGAAGGTGCGGACATCGAATCCTGTACGATCCTCACGACGGAACCGAACGAGTTGCTGCAACCGATTCACAATCGGATGCCGGTCATTCTCGCCCCCGCGGCCTACGACCAGTGGCTCGACCCCACCGATCATCAGGCAGACTCCCTGAAAGCCTTGCTCCGTCCCTATCCGAGTGAGGAGCTCACGGCCTACCCGGTCAGTACCCTCGTGAATAACCCACGACACGACGCCCCGGACTGCCTTGAGCCCGTCTCGGTTTAGGACTACACTAGGCGCGGTCAATCTGGTGAGGGTCTCCGATGCCGATGAATGTGGATGCCGTCTATACCCCCGATCTCTCGACGCGATATGCGCTCCCGGTCTTTCTTGGTCGCCTGCCGGCAGGTTTTCCCTCTCCTGCTGACGACTATATCGAGGGGAAACTCGACTTGAATCGGCACCTCATCAAGCACCCGGCCGCCACGTTCTTTGTGCGCGTGACGGGCGACTCGATGCTGGAGGCCGGGATTCATTCTCGTGACATTCTGATCGTGGATCGTTCCCTGGAAGCCGTGGATGGCAACGTGATCGTGGCGGCACTAGACGGAGAGTTGACGGTCAAACGTCTCTACAAGCGGGATCAGACACTCCGTCTCCTTCCAGCCAATAAGAATTATCAGCCCATTGAGATTCAGGCCCACCAATCCTTTGAGATTTGGGGCGTCGTCACCAACGTCATTCACGCACTCTGAGCGGTTCCATGCCTCCCATCTTTGCCCTGGTCGATTGCAATAACTTCTATGCCTCCTGCGAGCGGGTGTTTAATCCGAGGCTTGAGGGCAAGCCTATCGTCGTCTTGTCCAACAATGACGGCTGTGTGGTCGCTCGGTCGAATGAAGCCAAGGCGCTTGGAATTGCGATGGGCGTGCCAGAGTTTCAGATTCGCCCGCTCCTTCGGGCCCATCAAGTGCAGGTGTTTTCCTCGAACTACACGCTCTACGGCGACATGTCGCAGCGGGTGATGGAGACGCTGGAACAGTTCTGCCCGGATCTCGAAATCTATTCAATAGATGAAGCCTTCTTGAGTCTGTCCGGCTTCACCTCTCGGAACTTTACGGAGTACGGCCGTACCATTCGCACCACCGTGAAACGCTGGACAGGTCTTCCGGTGTCGGTCGGCATCGCAGAAACCAAGACCCTCGCCAAGATTGCCAACCGTGTGGCGAAACGCACACCGGATACGAACGGGGTGTTCGATCTCCTGGCCTGTTCAGACCGAAACGCGCTTGGCCGGGTGCCGGTTGAGGATGTCTGGGGAATCGGGCGAAACCTCACCAGGCTTCTGAATCAGCATGGCATCATGACGGCGCTCCAATTACGCGAGGTCGATGACCCGTGGATCCGGAAGCACCTGGGCATCGTGGGCCTTCGGTTGGTGATGGAGTTACGCGGAGTGTCTTGTCTGGATCTGGAAGAATGCCCCGCCCCGAAGCAGAGCCTGACATGCTCACGGGCGTTTGGACAGCTCATCAGCACCTTACCCAACATGGAAGAGGCGATCTCATCCTATACGTCGCGTGTGGCGGAGAAGTTGAGACGCGAACGGCTGGCTGCAACGGTGTTAACGGTGTGTCTCACCACGAACGAATTCAAAGAAGGGCCGCATTACAGCAACGCGTTGACGCTGAAGTTACCCGTTGCGACCGACTCCACCTCGGACCTCATCAGGTCGGCGCTTAAGGGAATCCGCGCCATCTATCGAGACGGGTATCACTACAAAAAAGCCGGGGTGATCCTGACAGGCCTGGTCGCTGCCAGTCAGGCACAGGCCGATCTGTTCGATTATCAAGACAGGAGAAAGTCCAAGCGGCTGATGTCCGCGCTCGATGCGATCAATGGTCGGTGGGGGGCAGACACGCTCCACTATGCGTCCAGCGGCATTCGCAAAGCCTGGAAGACGCAGTTTCAACATCGTTCGCCGGCCTATACGACGGATTGGGCTGCGTTGCCAATCGTAACGGCCTAGCACATAAATACAACCATTAGGTTGTTACCGGCGTCATCAAAGTTCCTAACTCAGTGTCTTTGAGACTGGCAGCAGGTCAGATAGACTTGCTACACACCGGAGGACTCTCCATGCCTACAGTAGAAGCGAAAGCGAGGCCGACACCACTCACGCAACAACAGATTGCGGCGATTGCGGCCGCTCACCTCAATATGATCGCGCGTAAACTCAAGCTCACAGAGAAGCAATTCTTCGTCTATTCCAAGGCATACCATAAAGCCAAGGACATGACCGGTATGGTTGACGACCCCGTCGGACTATTTCTCTACATCATGAAGGACTTCATAAAGAGACACCGAAGCGACGCACCGAAGCGGCGCACTAAATTGGTACTCGTTGCGTGAGGTTTGGATTCGCGGTGTCCGAAAGCTACAACTGCTTCAGGACCGTGCTTCCGTCACGCTTATAGAGCGTGGCTCGCCAGCTGATTGAGGCCGGATTGGCAGTGCCCTATGACGGTGGGACGAAGACTGCAAACTGGTGTCAGCATTGAGAGTGGGCTGCAAGGATATAAGCATCGTGGGCTCGACGGAATGCCTTGAGAACTGAATGATGCAGAAAGACCGAAACCTGTTGTCTCTAGGGCTCTAGAGTTTTAAAATCTCGCCCCCTACCCCGACGCCTCGCTCCTCTGGTTCGTCACCGCCTGGTGGCTTCGGTGAAGCCAGGCTGCCACTTACCATACTGTCCGAATTTCCGGAGCCCCCTCACACCCAATCTAACCCTCAAGCTTGTCCCCAAACCATCCGATGAGACCCCAACTGGTCTGGACTTTCACACAGGCCCCACGAAGACATCGGGCCAGCACTCTCAGAATCAGTAATGCTAGACGCCGCCAACACAAGTCCCCTTTCCACCCACTACACAAGGACCCTCTCATGTCGAGCCGCCACACCTCAGTCCACGACTACATCACCAGATTAGAACACCAGAACAATGCGCTCTTACGGTGGGTGTCACACGAACGGTGGACGGTCGAACAAACGACGATGTCCTTATTACTAATCCAAACAGTGCTCTGCATGGATCGGTCCAGCGGCGCACGGTCATCGGAACTCCTCACGTGGTCCGAAACGACCGTCCGACCACTGGTCCGCCGACTCCTCCAGTATGCCCCCATGAGTTCACGAGCGGCCTTCTGGCGCAACCTTGCCGCATCGGTGCTCCAACAAGCGACCAACACCGTTCGAGCCGGCAGCCCTCGCTGGCAGACCCCCTGGTTTCATGAGGTCATTGATATTCCCGCGCCATCACTCAAATTGCTCTCGCCAGAGGGCACGCCCGATCGGCCGATCGAGACCCGTGCGAAAGCCCTGGCCGCATTTCTGTCCGCACAACACTGGACCGTATACGAAATCCTCTGCGTGAGCACGATGGTCCAGTCGATGATGATGGATCAGGCAGACCCGGAGGCGACCTCCGACGTCACGGATCCGCTGCTTGATGTCACGGACATTCTGACAGAGCATCCCAGTCAGCTCGGTTGTTTTCTAATGACCCTCTTGAGTATGGCGGGCGAGGCGTGGGTCGAAAAACCGCATCAACAACCACTAATCTGGGAAGAGAACACCGAGCAGGCCACCTACCAGCCGTTCTCCACTCACTATCTGAATCCACTCCAACTCCCAGAGGCCCCGGCCACCCTTCCCTACGCCGCACAATGGAACAAGACGATCGCGCAGATCCTGGACGCCATTCACCAGCACAACACCCACGACGCCCTCAACCACCTCCCACGTGTCTTAGCCATCAGCCATAGCTGGCCTGCCACGACCCCCTATCACGCACTCACGCAGGCCTTAGCGATCTTCACGACGCTCCTTGAGGACAACACGCCGTTCCCGCAGACCCAGTGGACGCAGTTAGAAGGCACCTTGCTTGCCGTCGACCCGCCGGCCCCACTCGATGCGCTCACGAATATCGTGCTGCATCTCATTGCCGTCCTCCGGGATCAGGACCGGCTCATCGACACCCTCCCGGTCTTACGCACCTGGCTCTATACCATGGAACGCATCCATGGGCGGACCCATCCAGACACCCTGCTTGCCCTCCATGAACTGGCCGAAAGCCTGACGGATCTCTACCAGGTTGACGACGCCTATGCGCTCACCCACGATCTCCTGGAGCGCCGACGTGAGACCTACGGCCCCACCCATGAGGACACGCTTAGAACGACCAACAATCTTGGATCCCAAGCCACACACCTCGGACGGTTTGACGAAGCCGAACGGCTCCTGCTTACCGTCCTCGCCCACACCGAATCGCGTGCGGACCTGCTCGCCCTCCGCGCCGCGGCGCGCGACAATCTGGCCTCCGTCTATGCCGGGCAGGAACAGTGGGAGCGGGCGATCGCCCACTATGAACAACTCTTAGACGAGACGGCCCATCTCACGGGTCCGGCCGCCAGAATACGCATTCCCTGTCTCTCCAATCTCGGCAACGCCTACATGTCGCTCAACCAATTCGACCACGCCGCACCGTTTTTAGAACAGGCCTATGCCCTCACACGCGCCCCTGAGATCGTCGGCACCCTTGACGGCATTTTGGTCGCGATCCATTGGGCCATTACGCTCCAAACCCTCTCCCGCCATACGGAAGCCACGCCGATCCTGGAAGCCGTAGTGCCTCTGGCGCAACGAGTGCTGGGACCGACCCATCCAGAAAGCCTGCACGCACAACTCTATTTGGCCGCCAACTATGAAAGTCGCAACCAGACCGCAGAGGCGGAACGACGACTCCAAGAGATTCTAACCATAGCCGACCGTGATCCCGACCGCCTCAAGCCCATCCTTCGACTGACCCTGCACTTTATCATCAACCTGTACAACTATCATGGCCGGGATCATGAAGCAGCCCCCTTCCATCGTAAACTGGAGGAACTCTCCTGACCGCGATAACTCAATAACTCGACCGCGAGGCTCGACGACGCCATGCTCTTGCTAGCGAGGACTTGGTGAGCCGCTGACGGGCTGGTCTGTTGAAGGACCACGGCCATGTCGCAGATTATCCGCCGCCTGTCCCGGACATTCCAACGAACGGAGAACCTCCCTACCGCAACACGCAGGCGTTGAACGGCCGCTTTTCAATTCGGCGATCGACCGGTTTGGGTCGAGGACTACCATCGGCCACTTGGCGACAGTCGCTACGGCAAGCTCCGCGCCGAAAAGCAGCCGTTCATGAGAGATGGTGCTCGCTTCGCGCTACGCTTGGCTGAAATGGGTCTGAGTCGGCTGGGGGAGGGTCGTAGAACACCCGCTTATCGGCGTCCACAAAACCTGCCCAAATGTCTTCCCGTAAGTTCTCGAAGTCGTGTGACTCAAAAATTCGACTAGCGCCGTCCCTAAATCAGATGATTGGGGGACGGCTATGATAAGGGCGGATAGCATGCATACTCGTTATTGCCACGTTCGTCGGCCATGCCGGTGAAAATGAAGAGATGTACCCCTGAAGGATTGCCGACTTGTTCGATCGCAGCTCGAACAGCTTTTTGATATTCAGCAGCGTCATTAAGCGCCTTAGAGGGCTGGGAATCCATCGCTACTACGACGAGCCCGGCATCACAGTCATGTTCCTTAATGGTGGTGTTGACTTGAGGCAGTTTCTCGTCGAGCCTTTTTCGAAGATACTGAGCGAAGTCTGATCCGGGATTCTCAGGATCAGCATACCTGAAAGATAGCTCACTGGATCTGAAGACCTCTACTGCGTACAGCTTTCCCTCACGCTTTGCTAAGAAATCTGCTTCCTTTCGGTTGGAGAGAGGTCGCAGTGGCTTGGGCTGCGAGAACCCATGCTGACCCAGTATGTTAATGGCTCGAAGGATGCCCATCATTGCCTGGAAATTACTCGAATCGAAATCATTCTTCCCAAGGCCTAATGCTTCAAACAATTGGCCAGGTGACATCTCAGCAGCGCGACTGGTAAGGGCAAACAGTTCATTGATTCCTCGCCATGTCGTCTCTTCCCCCTGCTTTTGGATGGCCTGCACGAGTCGATGTTGTTCAAAGCCCTTACGGCTAAGAAGCCGGTCATAGTAGCTCCAAATTTGTTGGGGGATATCCGTGTACTTGCCCCGATCAATAGTGTCTGCCAAGATCACGCCTCCTTAGTTCGTGTGACGACTCATCGATAGGCCAACAGATTGAATTTTCTGCTGCTTCGAGACTGCCAGAGACTTTGATGGTCATCTATGCAACACACTAACTTGCAGGTTGACGACAAGCCGGATTTTGCCTCTGGCTGGGATCTCAGAAACACTAATCTAGACTTACTGGATCAGTTTGATCCTATGTATTTGGACTATCAGGCCAAGGTCGCATTTCGGACTAGAGTACTCTGCATTCCAAGAAATGGAAAAGTAACACTGGTGATCGCGAGGGAATGCTCGGCTTTTCCACTATCCCCTATTTGTGCGAGCATGAAATAGGTGTACCGTGAACCTTAACGACTACGAGACGAAGTACTTTCCGATTTACAAAGCCTTCGCTGAGACGGTCCGCTTTATCTTGAAAAAGGCTATCCTGGCCGCTGACAATCTGCCCCGCCCTCAGTCAATTCAGTATCGCGCGAAAGGGGTCGATAGCTTGCGGCGTCGTTTGGCAGAGGCGGGCAAGCTGGACACAGAGACACTGGAGCTTGACCGGCGCGATCTCGCCGGCGCCCGTCTCATCTTCTACACTAATAGCGATGTTGACCGCTTCCTGGCATCACCACTAATCCGCGACAATTTCGAAATCGAGGAAGATTCGACTAAGATCCACCATCCCTCTCAGGAAAACCAAGACGCCAGATACCGCGCAGTTCACTACACGATTCGGCTTCGTGGGGAGCGCCTGAGCCTTCCAGAATATGCGAAGTTCGCTGGCCTGCGGTGCGAAATTCAGGTTCAGACCATTCTCGAGCATGCTTGGGCCGAGACCTCCCATGACATTCTCTACAAAAACAACTTGGGAGATGGCTATGGTGGGAAAGCCATGAAAGGTATCGAGCGTCGATTTGCTCAAATCATGGACAAGTACCTGATCCCAGCTGGGTATGAGTTTCAGAAAGTCCAACAGGATCATGAACGGCTCCTCAGAGGCAAGGAACTCTTCGACAAAGACATTGCCAAACTACTGAATAATGCGCAGAACAACAACGAGCGTTACGAGATTCTGTCGGGACTAAGAGACTACGCTCTTCCCATTTGCGACGATCGACAGGCTGCCTACGAGAGACTGAAAGGCCCCTTGCTAAGGGCAGTCAGAGCCGCACGCTCCACGGAGCCCGTTCCCATAGAAACGACCCGTGGAAAGATGGATGGTTTCCTCGCCGATGCAGTTGTGTCGCTTGTATTCGAGATCATTGAGAGTCTGCGCTATGCCGACCCAGTTGGAACGCTTCAACTGCTAATTGATATCTATCGCGGCGAGCCAGACGAAGATATTCGGCAGCAGATTGTGAACGTCGTGAAGAAGCTGTCTGAATACAACATCGACGCCTACAATCAGGTAGGGCCGATGCTCCAAATGGCATTAGTGGATTACCTTGCTAAAATGGATGATGCCGAAGTGGACAACGTTCGGCCTATCGCTCTTGCCGTCTGGACCGAAGCCATTCAGTCAGACATCACTGGTACTAAGTGGAAGGCCGACTCCGTCATCTTGAGTACGGGGGCTGTCCCCGCATCCGATCAACTCATGGAGGCTCGCGACAAGACGCTCAAAGCACTTTTCGCAGCCTATGATAGATCGAGCGATGATGTACAGAGGCGCGCGGTTACTCTAGCTCTGGATGCTGCAACAAGGACTCCCCATCAGGCTCGATATTCTAGCCAGCTCTTGGCGATCACGCTCAAGGATACCACACGTATTGTCGAATTCTTGACGGAACGCGCTAAGAATACGAGCTACGAACTATTGCAGCACCTGGAGCACCGCTTTTTATGGGTCTTTCGCAGGGTGAAAGGTCTTACCGAGGAGAAGGACGATCGGTTCGGCTGTCAGGTCCATGCGAAGTTACTCGTGGCCGCCATCTTTAAGTTTCGAGACACAATCAATGCCGATGCTCGGTTTGTCCAATATAAAGTTCTAGTGGGGTTTGAATCTGTTTATCCAGATCACTGGACCAACGAGGAGTTCGAGCTACAAGGAGCGGACGAATTTCGGCGCAGTGAATTTCACCGCTACATCGATGAGACCAATTCGGAGAATGAGAACAATTGGTTCAATCTGATTGAACGGTGTGCCGAAACGAAGTCGATCGATGGTGCTACTTTTCCGGTTTTCGGAAGTTTCATCAACGCATTGGCTAAGAGTAAGCCTGAAGTTGCTGACAGGCTTTTAGCAATGGCCTCAGACGACCTGCGAATCTTCCTTCCTGGGTTTCTCAACGGACTTGCTGTGAGTGGCAGAACCGATATCTATGAGCGGATCATGGAAGGCGAACTTAAATCGGCGAGGGACCTTGCGAGCGTATGCTTGCACCTTCGTAAGGGAGATGTTACGAAGCCAGACTTTGCCGCCCGCCTGCTAAAACGCGCAATTGAGAAAGGAGATCAAGGAGCCGTCAGCGAATGTCTACTCCTCGCTTTGGAATATTACGGAACGGAGAAAGTTCCTGACGCGGACACATTCGTACGAGACGCTCTCACCTTCTTGAACAACCGCAAAGATCCGCGCTGGGTCTCACAAGCGTGGTTTCTGCAGAAGCCGACTAAGTTCTATGAGGAACTGACCCCTGAGAGGACAGCCCAGCTCTTAAACAATCTTGGCTATTTACCCAAGGTGAACTATCAAGTAGAGCGTGTCTTGGTCCGGCTTGCCGAGCGCCAGCCAGAGGCAGTCTGGGACTATTTCGGAGTTCGGCTCTCACAGGAGGCCGTTGACGGTGAGGATGAAGATCGTTTCGAAGCGGTGCCATTCCAATTCCATGGTTTGGAAAAGGATCTCTCGAAAAACCCGCAGTTTGCAATCAGTAAGGGGCTATCGTGGTTTGCTAGAGACCGGCACCTATTTCAGTTTCATGGGGGACGGCTACTAAGCAACGTGTTTCCCAATTGCACCCAGGACTTCGCCACTGCACTCGCCGAGTTGGTAAGAGCCGGCAGTGATACAGAGGCGGATTTCGCACTGGCAATTCTCCAGAACTATCATGGTGCGACGTCCACGCACATTGTCTTGAAGGAGATTGCGTCACGATTTCCAGATGATGCTAGCAAAATGAGCGAGATCCGGGCCAGTCTCGAAAGTGTCGATATGACCCGTGGCGAATTTGGTCTTGCAGAGGCGTGGCGGGCTAGGAAGGAATCTTTAACGGATTGGCTGGGAGACGAGCGGCTAGCAGTCAAAGCTTTTGCCGAAAAACATATTGGAGAACTCAACCGCATGATTGCATCAGAGCAGCGCTCGGCTGAATCGAGAAAAGAAATGCGGAAGAGGGACTATGAAGAAGACGATACGGATTCTGACGACAGTATTGGTAATAAAGGCGATCAGTAGCCAGATTGGTGCCGGTAAGCTGAGGAGCGAGACAGAATCTGTGTCCTCCCCGTTCGACGAAAGTGGGTCGTAAAACGGTCGTATCACCGAGCGATTTTCCGCTCATTTTATCTCACTCAATCCCACTCTTTATTTTATCGCAAGTCATTGATGTTGCTTCATGAAGCCAGTGAAACTCGCGTCAATACTGGCGGTGCTGAAATCGACCCAAATCAAATCCCGGCTTCGGCACTAACTTAAGTCGCAAGCGCTGCTATATACATTCTTTCTTTTACACCCCGTGGGATTCCGATGATGCCGTCATTCGATTGGACCACCTGATAGCCGTCGGTCGTGTACTTCGGCTCAGGGTCGGACAGCGCCCATCGGCTTGGGGCGCTGCCAGACCCGCTAGCTCATGTTCGACAGTCACACCTCCGTCTG
>MSXN01000028.1:0-284 GCA_002083555.1 Nitrospira sp. ST-bin5
GCTTTTGGAGCGCCCGCCGGCTTTCTTTTGTCGATTTCTTGCTGGAAGAAGGGGAGTCTATCCTTTGGCTTCTGGCGGCGGCCAGTTCATTTCAGTATGGCGCCCGCAATAGAAGCATTGCAGGCGGTAACGGGCCTTCCGTCTGGGATTGGGCATGGAGATAAACGTGATGGGCGTATCGTCGAAGGGGCAGGTCGGCTGGTCGTGGAGAAGATGCACCTCGGCCATCATCGTGATCGAAGCCACATCCCACGCCGGCTGGTGTTCTTCCTTGCCGGTGATCT
>MSXN01000028.1:299-15592 GCA_002083555.1 Nitrospira sp. ST-bin5
CAGGTCGCTTCATAGGTCTTGATGCGGGCGTTGTGCGGCGTGAGATCGACGACATCCATCGCTCCGGCACAGCCTGGTTTCGCACACGTCAGATGCTCATGTTGCAAAGCCTGGACGAAACGACGATGTTGTTCACGTTCCTGATCTGATTTCATTAATTTATCCTCCCCTTCTCTTCTCTCAAGCGAGGTGAACGGGTTGGTTTCATACTGCGCGCATTGACCGAGCGCGAGTCCTGATCCGTTCTCTCTTGTTTTTCTCTCTCAGGGCAGCCCCCGTGGCGGTTTCCCTGCGCACATTGAGCGAGCACCGCCCGCAATCTAACGTTTCGATTGTTCCTGGTGCGCGTTCAGTGAGCAAGAAATCGCCACGGAGACTGTCCCACTCCCTCATATTCCCCATGCCCCACTGATCTGAATGTTCGCCCCGTTCACGTAGCGTGCCTCTTCGCTCAATAAGTATCGCACGGCGGCGACGGTGTCGTCGATTGTGCCGATATACCCGGCTGGGATGCGTTTCGTCATGCCGGCCAATTCTTCCGGCGGCGCGCTGCCGGAATCGATGAAGCCGGGTGAGACGGCATTCACGGTGATCCCGTGAGGCGCCAGCAGCTTGGCGAGCGTTCGCGTGAGGATGAGCACACCGGCTTTGGCGATGTAGTGGGCCGTCACGTCGGGTTGCGAGATCATCTGATCGGCATTGGCCATGCTGAAGTTGACGATGTGGCCGGACTTGCGGGCTTTCATGCCAGGGGCGACCGCTTGAGCCAGATAGAAAATGGGATGGAGATTGGCGTCGAACATCTCGTTCCACCCCTCGACCGTTTCTTCGAACAGATTGATGCGATGGTAGGGGCCCGCGCCGTTAATGAGGACATCGATGTGCCCCCATGTCTGTTCAATCTGCGCCACGAGCTGTTTCGCCGCCACCGGGTTCGACACATCGCAGCGGACTGCCAGCGCCTGCCCGCCCCGTTCCGTGATAGCCAGCGCCGTCTGCTGTGCCTCCGCTTCGCTGGTACGATAGCAAATGGCGACCTTCCAATGGCGCGAGGCCAGGTCCAGAGCGATGCCTCGCCCGATGCCTCTGGCTCCGCCGGTGATGAGTGCGACTTGTTCGCTCATGATCGATGTCCGGGGTGAACGTCCTGGTTATGTGTGCGTTCGCAGGCGCTTGGCGAGATGCTGCAGTGCGCCGGCTGTGCGTGATGAAAAGGCCTGCTCGTTTTTCGGTTTCTTCGCGTCCGCGGCGCTGGCGTCGATCAATGCTTGAAGGTCGTCGATGGTGTCGACGTCGCGCCACGAAGGCAGGAGTGCCACCTTCAATCCGAGACCGGCGGCTTTCCCCTGCGTGGCAGCGAGTACGCCATCGGTCGACCAGGCAATGTCGGCAAAGAGTTCCGGCCGGGGTTGCTTGAGGCCGATCAGATAGTAACCGCCGTCCAGTGCCGGCCCCAACACAACGTCGTGGGCATCCAGCAGAGCCAAGGCCTGCTTGTAATGGTCGAGCGGCAGCGACGGGACATCGGTGCCAACAATGAAGACCTGCTGATAGCCCTTCCCGAACAGGGTTGCGAACGCCTGCTGCATGCGCGCACCCAGATCGTCGCCGACTTGATCGATCAGCTTCACGCTCTGCCGTTCTTCCATGATCTGGAAGAAGACCAGTGTGGATGATGGCGCACAGGCCAGGTAGCGATCCAGGGGCAACTTCAGTTTTGCTGTGGCGACTTTGGTGCGTTCGAGCATGTCGATGACAAAGCTGCCGTGCAGGGTGGCGGCTTCGTCCGGCGTCAACGGAGGACAGAGGCGCGTCTTGACCTGGCCCGGGACAGGGGCTTTCGCGAAGATGACCAGGGCGGCCGGTTGTGGCTTGGATGTCGGAGGTTGCGACGACTTGGGCGTTGGTTTGCTCATAGCTTATCGGACCGCACGATACCAGTGGTTGAGTCGAGTGGGACTGACTCCCAGCCAATACAGGAAGCGCAGCGTCCACATCAAGAGAATTGTGCGCAGGGGCCCGTTTTTCTCCCAGCGCCGGAACGAGGTCGTGACGCGATCCGTGAGCGCGGCGGTTGGCCCCTGACGTTTCAAGCGCCGGCTGAATTCAATATCTTCCATCAGCGGGATATCCGGGAAGCCGCCCAGCCGTTCGAAGATCTGACGGCGGGCAAAGATGGCCTGATCGCCCGTGGCGATGCCGGTCAGACGTGAACGCCGGTTCATGAACCAGCTGATGACGGCGCCCCAGCGGGAGGGGTGATCGAAGCGGACATCGAACCGGCCGCCGACATAGCGGGGATCCTTCAATGTCGACTCAATGACGGATTTGGCAGTGGGAGGCAGCTCTGTGTCGGCATGGAGAAACAGCATCACGTCGCCGCGGGAGGCCTTGACCCCTTCGTTCAACTGGCGGGCGCGGCCGGTCGGCGCGGTGACCAGCCGCACGGCCGGCACTCTGGCGCAGCAGGCTTGGACCATTTGGGGCGTGGGGTCGGTGCTGCCGCCGTCGCTGACAATAATGTCGTCGAATCCCAAGGCGACAGTGCGGGTGAGCGTGCGAGCGATGGTTGACGATTCGTTCAGGGTGGGGATGATGACGGAAATCATCATCGAGGTTTATCTGTCCGGCGTCTTCGGCTCTCGGAACATGAAGTACATGACGACGACGACGGTGGTCCAGAAGACGACTTGTTTGTGCCAGAAGAGCACTTCGCCGTAGTGAAAGAAGCCCAATCCGATCGCGATTGCGCAGATCATGACGCTATAGCGCCATGTAGGGTTCTCAATCACCGCGTTGGCCCACACGGCGATTCCGCCGAAGTAGATCAGTAGGGGGACGGCATTGATTTCAAATCCGCCGCTGATCGACAAAAAGACATTCAGAAAACCGATGAAGATCAGGGCGGTGCCGGTCATCATCCCGGCGACGCTGAGTTGCTTGTCCTCGCTCGTCTCGCCGTCTACGTGGCCCGGCGACGAAGCCGGAGCGGGATCTTTTGTCGGAAGGTCTGTTGGTGCCATAGTTATACTTTGAAATGTTTGCTGAGTGTGAGCGCCTGCCCTTGATACGATGACCCCAACGTGGTGCCGTAGAGCTGAGAGGGTACGTCGAGCATGCGATCATATACAACCTTAAAAAAGGTCTGCCCGTCGTGGATCAGGAACGGCACATCGTGGGGGCGGACTTCCAGCACCACCTGCGTTCCTTTGATTTCCCCTTTCGCTCCATAACCGAAGCCCGGGTCGAAAAATCCGGCATAGTGGGTGCGCAGTTCTCCGCAGGCCGCTTCATAGGCGACCATCTCGGCGGCGTATCCGGCCGGCACACGGATGCGTTCCTTGGAGGCCAGGATGTAAAACTCTTCCGGCTCCAGGAGGAGGCTGTCATGTCGATGGCGGTAGAGCGGCTCCCAGAAATCTGCGGCGGTATAGTGTCCGACTTTAGCCAGATCGATGACGTGGCTATTCTTCTTGGCCCGATAGCCGATGATGCCGGAGTCTGTCCGGTCGTCGCCCTTCAGGTCGATGCGCAGGAAGAGTCCACGCTCGGCGCGGAACTCGCGCTGCCCTAACCCTTTCCTGGTCGGGCTATTGTGATAGAGCAGTGGGGATTTGCTGTGCAGCGTCTGCAACGCCGCGTCGCTGACGGTCGCTTCGCCGCGGACGAACCGGATCTGATTCAGCGACTGTCCGGTTCGGACTTTAATGGCGAAGGAGCGAGGCACGACTTCGAGAAACAATGGGCCATGGTAGCCGGCTCTGATTTCGTCGAAGCCCGCATTCAAATCCGTGACGACGCGGGTGAAGACGTCGAGCCGTCCGGTGGTACTCTTCGGATTGGCCCGGGCGCGCAGGGTTTTGGGAAGTTTCAGATTTTCCAGCAGCGGGACGAGATAGACATGGCCTTTCTCCAGAATGGCCCCTTCCGTCAAATCCATCTCATACATGACGAGATCCGACTGATAGAAGTCGAGCACGTCGAGCCGTGAGGAAATCGGGGAGAGCTCCGGCAGAAAGCTGCTGATCAGCCGATAGGCTTTGCGCCCCAGGCGCAGGTCGAGGCTGGCCGGCTGGATCTGCCGGTCTTCGACCGCAGGGGAGGCGGTGATCGCCCGTGTGGCGATCAACTGCTTAATGTCCTGGTACGGAAGAATGCCCTGGGTCGGTGTCTTGCTCACAGCTCGTCCGTATCTCCCCCGCAACTGTTGCCCCACGAAGAGAACCCGTCGCGATCGGGGTAACTGTTTTCGTTCGCTTCGTAGTCGAAGCCGGTTCGGGCACCGACCATGGGGAGCTCGCGTCCGTTGCCCTGTTTTGGTTGCGGATAGTGGAACGTCTTGTTCTCGTAATTCTGCAACACGGCGCCGTCTTCGTCCAGATGCACCAGGTAGTCGCTGGGGAGGAGCGGAATTTTCCCTCCGCCGCCGGGCGCATCGATCACGAAGTGCGGGACCGCCATTCCACTGGTGTGGCCTTGAAGGGCTTTGATGATGTTCAGGCCGGTCTCGACCGACGTGCGGAAATGGTTGGTGCCTTTGGTCAGATCCGCTTGATAGAGGTAGTACGGCTTGACGCGGGCCAGGAGCAGCTGATGGACGAGGCGCTTCATCACCTCGGGGTCATCGTTGACCCCTTTCAATAGAACAGTCTGCGCGCCGAGCGGCACCCCGGCATCCGCGAGCATGCCGCAGGCGGCTTTCACCGCCGGCGTGAGTTCGTCCGGGTGGTTGAAGTGCAGGTTCATATAGATCGGATGGTATTTTTTGACGAGCTCGCACAACTTCGGCGTAATGCGCTCCGGCAAAGTTCCAGGGACCCGCGAGCCGATGCGAATCAGTTCCAGGTGCGGGATGCTCCGCAACGCTTTAAAGATCCGTTCGAGGAGATAGTCGGGCAGCAGGAGGGGATCTCCGCCTGAAAGAATGACGTCCCGCACTTCGGTATGTTCCCGCAAATAGGCGATGGCGCGATCCAGTTCGCCCTTCTTCAGAAAACCGGGCTTTCCCACCAGCCGTTTTCTGGTGCAGAAGCGGCAGTAGATCGGACACTGATTGGTGACCATGAGGAGCACGCGGTCGGGGTACCGGTGGACGAGGTGAGGGACCGGACTCATCAGGTCTTCCTCGAGCGGATCGTCCTCTGCGTCGATATCGTCCAGCTCCGCGATCTCGGGTACCACCTGTTTCCAGATGGCATCGCCTTTCTCCTTCATCGTCCCGAGGACGGTCGGGGTGATCCGCATGGGATACGGACCGACGATGGCTTCTATTTCCTTCTCGTCGAGTCCGAATCGGTCAGCCAGATCTTTCGGCTTTACGATGCTCTCAGCGAGTATGCGTCTCCATTCCTCCACGGGCGTCATGGCCTCCTGTGTAAGAGATGAAACCACTGGCGGCAGGGGTGGACACACCCGGTCGCCGATCGTGCGGGAACGCAAAGATTATGGATAGACCTACGAGGATGTCTTGGCATAGTGCTGGTCAAGGTGGGCCAAGATGTCGCGTGTCTCGGTCAAGACAACATCCCCGTCGGTCAGGACGGGCACATAGTACTGGCCCGAGACTTCATGGACTTGTTTCCGCATCGGGCGGATATCCGGCACGATGATACCGGTATAGGTGACGTCCAACTCCGAGAGTTTGTCCCGCACGACTTCGCAGTCGGGACACCAGTCGACATGATAGAGCGTCAGCGCCATGATGGTCTTAGGCTACCATGGAAAACAGTCAAAGTGGAATGAGGCATTTGGGGAAAAGAGAGTGGGGCTTACGTCACGACGGTTGCAGTGCGCAGGGGACCATGATGGCATCTTTCATCCCGTGGATGATTTTCTTTTCCGCCGAGCAGATGGTGGCCAGTATCCCGGCCAATTCGGCTTTGCCATCCGCTACAAAATAATAGGGAGACAGGCGCGCGCGGCCGTTCATCCGTACCAGTTGGTTGGCCGCCGGATCCCAGTAGTCGAGCTCGTAGATGCGGCCCTTGTGGAATTCCTGAAGGATGTAGGGCGTCGTCGGAAACGACGCGAGGGCCTGATCGATTGCGGCGGCCCATTCGGCTTGCGGAAGATCATGTCCGACTGACACGCCCCGGCTGCCCCAGGCCAGCTCGGAGAATCCCGACGGCTTGATCACGTAATGCCGTTCTTTTTGTGTGGCGGCGGCGAGATCCCGCCAATTGGTGACGGCGCGATCGCCCATGCGCAATCCGGGAATCGTCGCGGAGGGTGGGATCGGCGCCGGGTCGAGAAGCCAGGTGCGCGGCATGATGGTGGTCAGGTCCAGCAGGGTGGCTTCGCCGAGTTCCTTTTCCCAGAATGGTCTGAGTACCGGGTGGTGCAGGAGGGCGAAGGCCGACTTTTCCTCCAGGGCCGGTTTGTAGGGCGGGGTGACCGCCACCAACTCTTTTTTTGCAGCGTACTGGATCAACTCGGCTTTCGGGATGTTCAAGAGATCGAACAGTTCATAAAAACGATAGACGATGGCGATCGGCTCCTCACCGGCCTCCATCCGAAGTCGTAAGCCCTCTTCGGTGAATCGGACCTCCCGCGGCTCGACGCAGTAGGCAGGCAGGCCCTGTTCCCGGAGCCGGGCGGCCAGCCAGGTCATTTCCGGCCGGTATTCTTTGGCCTCTTCCGAAGCAACGATGGCGATGCAGCCGGTCCGTTCGCGCTGAATCGCTTTCAGCATGGCGGCGAATCCCCGTACCATGCCGTCTCGACCACCGATGAGCGGCAGGGGCCGGTCGTCGAGCCCGCTATAGATGGAGGACAGGCAGGCGGTCAGGCCGATCCCGCCGGGGACTGAGTCCAGTTCGGTGATGACCATGCCGTCTTGGGTCGGAATCACGTCCGGCCGAATCACAGCCGGCAGCTCATCCCGAAAGCGCTTCATCCGGCTATAGGCAATCAAGGATTCGGGTTTGCCCTGGTCGAGATACTGCGCGACCCATTTCGGTTGGGTCCCCTTTGCGCTGTCGAGGTAGAGGCGGTTGAGAGCCCGATAGAAGGTCAGGAGTTGAGGCCCCAACTTGGTGAAGAAGCTGATCTGTTCCGATGAAAGAAACAGCGGACAGGGGCTGACTCGCCAGGAATTCGTCGCGTGCGGCGCGGTATCGGAGGCAAACAGGCCGGCCGCTTCCAACTGCGTGCGTATGTCCGCACAGCGGCGGATGGCGAGGTCCGGCGCCAGGGACGAACAGGGTGACGGTATCTGGGCCAAAGGACTATTCCTTAGTGGGGTGTTGTGCGAACTCAGGATGTCAAGGACGTGCGCAGTCGATGCTACCACGGGGGGCAGGGGCGGACAAGGGGGCGTTCGTCCTGCTGGCCGTTCGTTGCCTGTGCGATAGATCGCTGCAGAGGGGGATTCTGAGGGGGTATGGAATGTGCGGTCGAGTGATCGTTCCTTGCTCGATGGGCGAGCCCATCGTATTATGATGGGCCGTCATGGCGTTTAATCAGCTGGAGTCCAATTCGCGAGTGACCCTGTCCGATCCACTGCCACAATTCGTTCCTGGTTCCGTATGTGTGCAATGCGATGTCTGTTGCCGGTTTCCTGAATCGGACAGTTTTCTTCGCCCCTACTTTACGCGGGATGAAATCGGGTCTGCGGTGGCGCAGGGACTGTCGCCCGCGTTGTTTGCTGATCCCGTCGGATCTCAAATTGCGCTCGTCAAAGATGCTGAGAGCGAAGGGTATCTGTGTCCAGCTTTCGATCCCGCAACCTCACGCTGTGGCATCTATGACCACCGGCCGCTCGATTGCCAGCTTTATCCGTTGGCGTTGATGTGGAACGAAGCCGGTACCGAGGTCGAGCTCGGGTGGGATACCAAGTGCCCCTTCATGCGGGAGGCGGTTCCCGGAGAGATTCGCCAGCATGCCGGGCTGGTCCAGGCGCTCCTTCGGCAGGAAACCACGCTCCGGCTTCTTGCGAGCAATCTTCGTTTAATCGGTCGCTTTCAAGAGGATGTGGTCGTGCTCGCCTCGTTGCCGGAGGTGACGGCCCGCGTGCATCTCCATCGGCCGGACCGGCGTCTCCGCCCGCTTCTGCTGGAGGATGCGCTCCGGATGACGCAGGCGTTGGAGCGGTCCGAATGCCTGGGCCATGAGGCACTAGCGGCCTACGCGTTTGTGTATCACTATATATGGGCCACGACACTGCCCTATTGGTGGATGGAGCGGGAGGGTGTATTCTTCCTGTTCGCCCATTCTCCCGATGGATGGTTTATGCCGCTGCCCCCGATTGGGACGAAACCCCTTGAAGCATCGGTGGGGGAGGGGTTAGCCGATTTGCATCGATGGAACAATGGTTCTCCAGTCAGCCGGATAGAGAATGTCACGGATCATCAGAAGGCGCGTCTCGCCGGCAGTACGTTGCAATGGGCGGAGAAGTCTCCGGACTATCTGTACCGCACCGACTCGCTGATGCAGCTCGCCGGAGATTCCTATAAATCGCAACGGGCGCTCTGCAATCGGGTTGAACGAACTGCGTCGGTGACACTTCGCCCGTACACGGTGGCCGATCAGCCCGCGTGCCGTAACCTGTTCCGTCGATGGGTCTTGCAGAAGCGAGAGGGAACGCTGGATACAATGGGACGCTATCTCTTAGAGGATGCCGAAGCGGCCCATGCACTGATCTGGGCGCTGGGTGATCAGCTGGGGCTTGCCGGCAGCGTGGCCTGTACGGAGGATCAGGTGGTGGGGTATACGTTTGGCTACCGGCTTGCGCCCGAGACGTTCGCGGTGCTGGTCGAAGTCGCCGACCGATCTGTGCCCGGTCTGGCGCAGTATCTGTTTCGCGAGACCTGTCGCGCCGCGCACCACGGCGGCGCCGAGTATATCAATGCCATGGACGATGCCGGTCTTCCCGGTCTCCGAGCCGCCAAGCAGGCGTATCATCCCGTGGCCATGATCAAGAGTTGGATTGCGAGTCCGCTGCAGCCATGAGCTTTCCTGTCGCCTCACCACTTGCGCGTTCCTCACGCCGTTACGGGTGGCTTCCGTTTCTGATCGTCTTGGTCACGATCCTCGCGGTTGGCATCGGGGCGGTGCTGCTCCGGTATGTCGAACGGCGACTAGTCTGGGCCTCGGGTGAACAGTTGACGCTCGCGGCGGCGGAAGTGTCGGACAAGTTGGACCGGTTGTTGTTTGAGCGCTATGGCGATGTGCACATGCTGGCTCGTGCCTTCGCGCTTCGATCATCGGATCGACAGTATCTGGTCAGCTATCTCACGTGGGTAAGGACAGCCTATGCGCCGATGTATCACTGGCTAGGGGTCACGAATCAGCAAGGAGTGATGATTGCGGCCACCGAGTCGTCTCTCATCGGACAGGATTACAGCCAGAGCGCATGGTTTCGGAGTGCCCATGAGACCAGGCAGGCGGTCGTCGGAGATGTTGGGAGCCATGAGGCCGATCAGGGAATAGAAACGGTGGCCTTCACGGTTCCCATTCTGGATGCCGAGGGGACGTTTCTGGGGGTGGTCACGACGCGGGTGGCGGTGCCGGTGTTGGAAGATGTGACGACACGGACGATCCGGTCGCTGCAACGCCGGGAAGGGTTCGGTGGGGCGATTGAGTATCAGATGCTCGCGAAGTCCGGCGAGGTCTTCGTCGACTCGAAGGTTCCGCTACAAGAAAAGATCAATCTGCTTGAACTGGGGCTGCCCTCAGTACAGCTGAGTCAAGCGGGGGAGCCGGGCTATGTGATCGAGGAGCATCTCCGTCGGCATGTGCAAGTGGTGACGGGCTACGCGGTGACGAAGGGCTATGGAGAATTTCCCGGTCTGGGCTGGACGGTGCTGGTGCGGATCGATCGTGACGCGATTCTGGCGCCGATACGCTCCGTCGTGCTCTGGAAGGTCGGCGGTGCGGCGCTGGTCATCTGGTTCCCGCTCCTGGCGTTGCTGTTGTGGTCGACCGTGCGGCTGCGGGCGGAGTATCGCCAAGCCCAACAGGAGAGCGCCTGGGCGCGTGCCGCTGAAGCCGCCTTGCTCCAGAGTCAGGAGCGCAATCGCGCCATTGTCGATACCGCGCTCGACGGAGTGATCACCATCGATGCGGCGGGCGTTATCACCGATTGGAATGCCCAGGCGACGGCGATTTTCGGCTGGTCTCGCGACGAAGTGCTGGGGCAGATTTTGTCGGAGACGGTCATTCCCGAACGCGACCGCGAGGCGCATAACCACGGGCTGCGGGAGTTTCTCCGGACCGGCGTCGGGCCGGTGCTCAATCGCCGGATCGAGATCACGGCACGGCATCATGATGGCCGGGAGTTCCCGGTGGAATTGTCCGTATCTCCGGCCCGGATCGGTGAAGCCTATATTTTTAGCGCATTTGTGCGTGATATCACCGATCGGCGGAAGGCCGAGCGGCGGTTGGCGTCGCAATACGCGGTGACTCGGGTCTTGTCCGAGTCCTCAACACTGGAAGAAGCCGTTCCGAAAATCGTTCAAGCCGTCGGCGAAAGCCTGGAGTGGGATCTTGGCGTCTTCTGGCGGTTTGATAGGCAGACCGGTGTGCTTCGCTGCTTGGATCAATGGCAGGCTCCGACATTCCAGGGCGATGCGTTTGCCTTGGCGGCGTGGCATCAGTCGTTTGCGTCAGGGGAAGGGTTGCCGGGGCGGATCTGGGCGAGCGGTCAGCCTTGTTGGATTGCGGATGTGGCGCTCGACCCTCAGTTTCTTCGGGCCGATGTGGCGGCGCAGGTCGGGTTGCACGGAGGGTTCGGGTTCCCGATTCGCGTCGCCGGCGAGATCGAGGGCGTGATCGAGTTCTTCAGCCGGTATGTGCGGGAACCGGATGACGAGCTGCTGAAAATGGTCACGGATATCGGACTTAAGATCGGCCAGTTCGGCGAGCGCACCAAGGCGGAAGACGCGCTGCAACAGACCGAGGCGCAACTCAGGCAATCGCAGAAGATGGAAGCGGTGGGACGACTCGCCGGCGGCGTCGCGCATGACTTCAACAATCTGCTGACGGTGATTCGGGGGTATAGCGAATTGATCTTGGGTCGTCTGGCAGCCAGCGATCCGGCCAAGCGTGAAATGGAAGAGGTCAAAAAAGCCGCGGATCGTGCGGCCGGTCTGACGAGTCAACTGCTGGCGTTCAGCCGCCGCCAGTTTGTTGCGACGAAAGTTGTCGATCTGAACGCGATCGTCACGAATATGGACGGGATGCTGCGGCGTCTGTTGGGCGAGGATATCATTGAGCTCTGTTCAGAACTTGATCAGAGCTTAGGGGCCATCAAGGCTGATCCGGGACAGATCGAACAAATTGTGATGAATCTGGCGGTGAATGCCCGCGATGCGATGCCGACCGGAGGCCGTTTGACTGTCGAAACGCGAAACGTGTCGATTGGCAAGGGCCCACGCCGGGAGACGATGCCGCTGGAACCTGGCGACTATGTGTTCCTGGCCGTCAAGGATACCGGGCAGGGAATGAGTGAGGAGACGCAGTCGCACCTCTTCGAACCTTTTTTCACCACGAAGGCGAAGGGCAAAGGCACCGGATTGGGCTTGTCGACGGTCTATGGCATTGTGAAACAAAGCGGCGGTACGATCGGAGTCGAGAGCAAGATCGATAAAGGAACGACGTTTAAGATTTTCTTCCCGCGAGTGGATGGGACGGCTCAGACCGGCCAAGCTGCGCCAGCAAATGCCGATCGCGTGCATGGGCGCGAGACGATTCTCCTTGTCGAGGATGAACCGGCGGTGAGGGGGTTGGTCCATGAGACGTTGCGGCTGCATGGCTATACGGTGCTCGAGGCCCGCCACGGCATCGAAGCCCTGCTGACCGGCACCCGGCATCTCGGCCCGATTCATCTCTTGCTGACCGATGTCGTGATGCCGCAGATGAGCGGGCCGGAAGTGGCTGAAAAACTCACGTCGGTCCGGCCGGAAATCAAAGTGCTGTATATGTCGGGGTACCCCGATCATCCGGTATTTGCGCAAGGCGGAATCAAGCGGGACACTGCGTTTCTTCAGAAGCCGTTTACGCCGAACGTGTTGGTTCAGAAGGTCCGCGAAGTGTTAGACGGTGTCAAAGTCGCCTAGCCGGACTCGCTGTTCGCGCGGCGGGTGGCTGGCTTGATCTTCCCCCTCGGTTCCGTTTATCGTGCCCCAAAATACTTCACAGTAGGATGGATCAGCTATGAGTCAGCCAGGACGCGAACTCGATATTCAGGCTTTTCGCATTGACCGGGAACCGTTCTATGCGGAAGTGCGTGGCGAAGTCGGTTTGTTCACGATTGCCGCCAAGAGCAAAATGCCGGTGATGCTGAAGGGGCCGACCGGATGCGGGAAGACCCGCTTTGTGCAGCACATGGCGCACAAGCTGAGCCGGCCGTTGATTACGGTCGCCTGCCACGAAGACCTGACGGCGTCCGACCTGGTCGGGCGTTATTTGTTGAAGGGGCAGGAAACGGTGTGGGTGGACGGCCCGTTGACGGTCGGCGTGAAGCATGGCGCGATTGTGTATCTGGATGAAGTGGTTGAAGCGCGGAAAGACACTACCGTGATCATCCATCCGCTCAGCGATGATAGACGAGTGTTGCCGATCGAGAAAAAGGGCCAGATCATTGAGGCGGCCGAGGATTTTATGCTCGTGATCTCCTACAACCCCGGTTATCAAAGCGTGCTCAAGGATTTGAAGCAGAGCACCAAGCAGCGGTTCATGGCGATCGAGTTCGACTATCCCTCGGCGGCCATTGAGACCACCGTGGTCGAGCGTGAAGCCGGGGTGAGCCGTGAGATCGCCGAGAAGCTGGTGAAGCTCGGCGGGAAAGTCCGTAACCTCAAGAACCATGGATTGGAAGAGGGCGTGAGCACACGGTTGCTCATCTATGCCGGAACGTTGATCAAGCAGGGCGTCACACCCGAGCAGGCTTGCGATGTCGCCATTGCCCGCCCTATCACTGACGACGGGGATATGCAGCGCAGCATTCATGAACTGGTCAAAGCCATTTTCTAGTCCACGCCGTCACGATTTCATACGCGCATGACTCATCCGATCGTGCAGGATACCAAGGGTGGCGCGATCATCACGATTCAGGTCCAACCTAAGGCGTCGAAGTCCGAGTGTGTCGGTCTGCATGGTGATGCCCTCAAGATTCGTGTCGCGGCCCCTCCGATTGATGGCAGGGCGAACGAGGCCTTGCTTGCGTTCCTTGCAAAGCAGCTCAATGTGCCTCCGTCCGCGCTGGTGATTCATGCCGGGGCCGGAGGGCGGCACAAACGGGTGCTGTGCACAACGCTGAACGCGGCGGATGTGCTGGCACGATTGGGCCTGACCGCAGGGGAAGGATCGGTGTCCTCATGAACAGATGGGCGGTGGGTCTCATTAGTGTGCTTTGTCTGGTGATGCCGGCCTGTGCCGGAGCAAAGCCGGTACTGTATCCCAATCCGCATTTTCAATCTGTCGGGAAAGATGTTGCGGAGCAAGATATCGAAGCTTGCAAGCAATTGGCCGAGTCTGCCGGCGCGGAAGAGGGGAGCGGGAAAGCCGGACGTGTGGCCGGCAGTACGGCAGCCGGTGCGGGTATCGGCGCGGCCGCTGGTGCGGTCGGCGGCGCCATCTCCGGCGCCGCGGGGCATGGTTCTGCAATCGGGGCAGCGAGCGGGGCCGTGTGGGGATTGCTGACGGGGATTTTCAGTGCCGCTTTCGGGCCGTCCCATCCGCCGGAAGCCTATACGAATTTCGTGAATCGCTGCTTGCATGAAAAGGGGTATGAGGTGACGGGGTGGCAGTGAGGGGGAGGGCCGGGTGAATCGGTGGGGTTCCTTGCTCGCTGTCCGCGCACGATCAGAATGTGCTCGGACAATGCGCGCAGTCGGAACCTCACCGATTCATCTGGCGAAGTGAGAAGAGAAGAAAGAAATCGGAGGGTGCTAGCTGTGTCGAATCGATTGTGGCGGACATGTGTTGCAGTGATACTTCTGCTGAGTTTCGGGGCCTGTGCGGCGCCGGGGCCGGTGTTGCGCTCGAACAAGCATCTGCAATTGAGCGGGAAGGAAGGGGCGGAACAGGATATTTCAGCCTGTCAGGACAAAGCGGAACGGGCCGGGTTGAAATCCGGAGTCAACCGCTCCGGGAGTATCGCCAGCGGCGGGGTGTTGGGATTGATCATTGGGGCGGCCGGTGGGGCTTCAGCCGGCTTGATCGGAGGCGGTGCCGGTGTGGTGATCGGCGCGGCAGCCGGTGGAGGGTTGGGGTTGATTGGCGGACTGGCAGCCGGTGCATACAAACCGGTTGACCCTGATCCGGCCTATGCCGACGTGGTCGTGCGCTGTCTTATCGGGAAGGGGTATGAAGTGAGCGGATGGGAGTGGGGGGGGGGGAGTGGCGGGCGACATCGGACAATGCTCTGTGCTCGCTGACCGCCCACGCAAGACTCTATCAAATGGTCAATTGAGGGCGGTGGTCGCTCAATGCGCGCAGTGGAGCATCGCCCGATGTCGCCCGCCGGTATGAATTGGAAGATGATGGGGAGAGACTGTTCGAGTTAACAAAGGTTACTCTTGCAGTCGGTGACGACGAGGTTGGTTGCTTTTTCAGCGGCATCGAGGTCGATGGTCAGCCACGCGAGTCCCGCCGGTCCGTCTTCTTTTTGTGAGCTCCCCTCGATCATGCTGACGATGTAGTAGCGGCCGGCCGGAATTTTGGTGAACCAGAAGTGGCCGGTTGGATTGGCCCTGGTCGTGCGGAGATAGGGGACGAGACGTTTATCCGTTTCCAGTTGCCGGAAGGCTTCATGGGCACAGTTCACGGGCTGGTGAGTCGCCGCTGCGGCATCGGCTGCCGCCGGATCACCCAGTGACGAACAGACGGTGGCTCTCACGCTATGGTCGAACCAGTAGCGCGTGTACCGCGTGACAGGAATCAGATAGACCGGCGCACCGGCTTGGGTGACGGCTTTTCCCGACGAGCCCCCGAGGAAGACCTGGCCTGACAAGGTGCCATGACCTTTCTGTTTATAAACAGCGAACTCTTTTTCGTTGAAGACCGGAGGGGATGCGGGGCTCGATTCGACGGCAGTCCCCTGACTCAGGCAGAGGGTGCTGGCCAGGAGCAGCACTGTTACTCCGAGCGAGAGACGCTGGCCTGGTCGAAGAGTGGTCATTTTGCCGAAGGCGCCGGTTCGTCGGGAGGAGCGGTTGTCGTGGCGGCCTTATGTTTCAGTGCACGGCCTTTGTCGGGGGTCGGGTCGGTAATGAGGCCGTAGATTTCCCGTCCCTCGTGCCCTTCCGGGAGATATTCGGTAATAGGCATGCCGTCTTCCCGCACAAACAGCA
>MSXN01000029.1 GCA_002083555.1 Nitrospira sp. ST-bin5
CCAACTGAGCTACCGGGGAACGGAGAGTTCATATGGAAGCGGGACCCATTCTAGCAAAACTTCTTGCAGAGAGGGAGTCTTTTTTAGACGTCAAAGTCCTCAGTTTCATCTTCGTCTGAAGAAGCATCCGTATTGCCGTCGGCTAACGCGGCATAGTGTTTTGCCCAGGTCAGATAAAGATTCCCGCTGTCCCGCATCGTATCGGCCGCTTTGACGAGTTTATCGACGAGTTCAGGATCTTTTCCAGAGGCTTGGATTTGCGCCGCGCGCCGCTCAATCGCCTTGGGGTATTGTGTGATTAGACCGGAGATCTCTGCGAGGAGCTCATTGATGACGTTGTCTTCAGTGTCCATGGGGTTCCTCTTCTCTCAACAAAAAGCCCCATAGCGCGGACGCTATGGGGCTTCCCGTTATTCTCATCGTAATGGATTAGCCTTGGTAGGCTTGTCCCAGAGCTGCTGACTCGCCTTTTTTCGCCATCAGCTGGCCGGTGGCGCTCACGGCCTGCATCTCAATCGCATTGTGCTTTGCGGCGTCGCAAACGACTACGCATAGTTCGCACCCCTTGCAGCGATCAATATTGACTTCGGCGACCATCTTGCTGGAGTTCAGGTCCAGGCAGTTGGCTTCCGGGCAATACATGATGCAGAGGCGGCAGCCCTTCTTGGCAGTGCATTTCTCGTCGATGACTTGCGCTACGTTATACATGCGACGTAGTTCCTTCTCTTACGCGGCTACGGCAGGATTGCCGACTCGTAACTCGATCTTGTTCTTATCCGCCCATTCGCTGGCGATTTCATAGGCCGCCTTCACGGTGGCCAGATTCTTGGCGAGCAGCATTTCCTTCTTGGCGAACTTCTTCTTGATCGCTTCGTCCAGTGAAGCGGTACCGCCTGACGCGACGAACTTCTTTCCGAAGCGCTCTTGAAGCGCGCCATCCAAGGCTTCCATCGAGACGCATTTGGTAATGCCTGCCACAGATCCGATCATGGCCATGTTCGTGGACAGCTCGGTGCCAGCAACTTCGATGGCGAGCTCAGTTCCGGCGATATAAAACAGAGCGACATTCAAATCTTTGAGCCGCTGAATGTCTTCTTCTGACAGAAGGGGCTGCGCGGAATTGATAACCACGACGCCGCCTTCTTTCACGCCGGAATAGAATGGCATTGTATAGCTCTTGCCCATCGTGATGACCTGAGGGTGAAATACCTGGATCACATCCGGGAATACCAACTCGCCGCGGTCGTAGATCCGTTCGATACCAATACGGCAATAGCTCTCCGCCGGAGCCATCCGCTTCTCCGCTCCAAAGAACGGGTTGGAGATCGAAAACTTTCCGTCCCGGTTGGCGGCCATGGCCAGGACATGGGCCGCGGTGACCGCGCCCTGTCCGCCTAAACCCGACATCCGGATATTGAGTCTCTTCTTAATCATGGACAACCTCCGGTTTCGTTAGGCTTGCCCGGCCAATTGCTTGGCGGCCGCTTTCCGTTCTTTATCCTTCGCCGCCAGTTCAGCCAGCAATTGCTTGGCCGGCTCGCTGACGTATTCCTTGTACGCGAACCGCTCGGTCGGCTTTTCGGAGTCACGCATCTCCTGAAGGCCTTCCATGCTGTTCTTCCCGATTTCCAGAATGCAGGGCGTATAGAGCTGGAGATAGGTCGGGCCGATCTCGCGCGCAATATGCACGGCATTACGGATGACTTTCTCGACCAGGGAGGGCTTGCTGACGGTGCAATTCACCACATAGTGACAGCCGGACTCGCGGGCGATTTCCGGCAACCGGACCTTGTCGAACAGCTTGCCGACTGGAGCCATCTTGGCGACAAATCCCTTCTGCATCAGTCCGCTCTCCTGGCCGCCGGTGTTGGCGTAGAGTTCGTTATCGAAGCAGATGGTGGTGAACTTTTCCTGGCGGAACCAGGCTTGAAGGGTCATGTCGAGGCCGATGTCAACGGTGGCGCCGTCACCGGCGAGGACCACGACGTCTTTCGTCCGGCCCGGGAAGCGGACGCTCAGGGCGCGCTTTAACCCGGACGCGATGGCGTTCTGGTTGCCGAAGAGAGAGTGAATGTTGTGGACGGCCACCATCGGGAACACCAAGCTGGTGCAGCCGGTTGAACCAACCATCACGGTGTCTTCCGGATTGGGGAGTGAGGCCAGGATATAGCGGAACGCCATGGACTCTGGGCAGCCGGCGCAGAGTGAGTGCTGCTCAATGAGTTCCTTGCTGTTACCGATATCTTTCCATCCACGGTCTTCTTTGCCGTAGGTCGCGCTCTTGACCAGGTCTTGATAATCGGACGGCATGATGTCGTAGAGGGCTTCTGAAATCTGAATACGTTCTTTACTCATATATGCCTCCTCAAAGGGGTCTCATTCAATATTAGGTAGCTTGCCCGTTCGTTAAGTTGTTCAGCTCCCACGACCAGCCAGGGAGACGGTCTTCATCCCGAGGACTGTTTTGATTTCCTGAACGATGATTTCCGGCGGCATCGTCATGCCTCCGCACACGCGCGGACCGGAATGGACTCGATGGTGATTGGGAATCGTTGCCTTGATTTCTTTCGCCAGCCACCCGGTGACGTTAAACTCCGGCACGAAAATGTGCTTTGCGTTTTTCGTGGCTTCCCGGATTTCCTCTTCCGGCCAGGGGCGCAGGGACTTTACTTTCACTAGTCCGCAGCGGATGCCTTCGTCCTCTAAGAGGCGAATGGCTTCGCGTCCCTGTGAGACAGCTGTCCCGGAGGCCACGATCATGATCTCCGCATCGGTGTTCTCAGTATCGACCAGTCCGTTGATCCACTTGATGGTATGTTTTCTTGAGCGTTCAACCGCCGCCCAGATTTCCTGCTGCCAGCTGGCATGTGTGGCGTAGCTGATGTAATTGCTCTTCATGACGAAGGGATCGCGCATCATTCGGACCGGTGGGCATTCCATGTCCATGCAGGGGACCGGTGAGCGGTAGGGGTCGTAGGGCGGCAAGCACATGTCGGCTGGCGTGAGATTTACGACGTCCTTCGTGTGCGTCACAAAAAACCCGTCGCAGCAGAGCGCGAGGGGCAGGTGCACGTCCGGCTCTTCCGATACCATGTAGCCCTTGAGGATCCAGTCGAAGAAGTCTTGCGCGGTTTCCGCATGCCAGACCAGCATTCCGGTATTCAACAAGTACGCGATTTCGAGTGTGTCCGGTTGGATGGAGAGCGGCGAGTTGATGCCGCGGCACGTGACGATCATTTGAATCGGCAGCCGCGCACCGGACCACATGGGGAAGTTTTCCATGGCGCGCATTGTGCCGGGGCCTGCGGTCGTCGTAAAGACGCGAGCGCCACCGAATGCGGCGCCGGCGCACTGGGACATAACGGCAAACTCGCTCTCACCGCGGAAGTAGTCACCGATGTAGCCTTCAGCGAACAATTCGCCGATCAGAGCCGCTGCTTCACTCTGCGGGGTGATCGGATAGGCAATCATGACGTCGCAACTGGCGCGTCGCAACGCTTCTTTAATGACTTCGCTACCTGTATAGAACGACGGGGTACGAGGGGCGTCGTTCATCATTGTCCAGGTATCGGTAAAGGTCTGTCCTTTTTTATTCTTTGTCCCGATGAGGGATTTATTTTCTGCCATGGACCTAGCCTCCTTTCACTGCACTGGGAGTTTCAAACGGTTTAGTTTGACGCCCCACTCTTGGCTGACGTCAGCCGTGGTTGGACTGTCCCTTTCAACTTTCTCACCCAATCTGCCAGGGTCATGATTTTTTCGACGGATGCATCACGGAAGGAGAGCATCGCGTCTTCATGGCCGGCCTGCGCACACATCGCAATCGTATAGCAGGAGGTCCCGCCCCGAATAATCTTGAGCGACAGGTTCGCCTGATGGCAGTGCACACCGATGAACATGCAGCAGTCAATCTTGTTGTGCCAGATGGTCAGATTCGGATGGTTGGGATTGATTTCAACTTCAGGATTGATCTTGGGATACTTGGGGCGATAGTCCGGCATGGGAATCAGCATGGGCTTTTGGCCTGGCTGCACACATTCCTTCAGGGTGTTGTATAGATGGCGGATTGCCGTCGCCTTCTTGGCAGCCTTTTCATTCCAAGCCCAGAGCACCAGGGGGCCAGGGAAGAGGGTCGGTACTTTGGCCATCAAGAATTGCTTGGCAGCTTCTTCATAGGCCTTTTCTTCGGAGACAATGACACCGTTGATGTGGGCTTCGCCCGGGTTCGGTAACCGAATGCCCATACTGGCGGCAGCGGGGGGCAGAAAGTGTTCTGGTCCTGGAAGCACGCGGTATTGACTCATTACGCCTTACTCTCCGGGCAAAAGGGTGAAAGTCCTCAGCAACGACTCAGTTCTGACTCTTGAATCCTGTCAACACTCTAAGCTTTTCTCCACACCTTCTGCAACCTCACAGAAGGCCCACCTCCCGGAGCTTTTGGGCTATAAAGGCAGAGTTAGATTAGGCCTTTAGGGACTACCAACTGTGTGCTCGGACGGGAGATTCTGACTCCAAATTGGGCAATATTATAGGGGGCCGACTTTTTCCTTGTCAAACACGATCTGGCCGATTCTGATCTGAACGACCTCTCGTCAAAATGTATTAGTTGCCGTGTTCTCGTGTTCCTATTGATGCGTCAGGGGAGCTGTTCGCAGGCGGCTGGAGCGCCGAGAATACAGGCCTGCTCAAAGTCCTCTTTGGCGAGACGACCTTGTTGTTGTTCCTGGTAGAGTTTGCCTCGCATCAAAAGAGCCTGGACATGGGTAGGGTCTATACCGATGACGACGCTCAAATCATCAATAGCTTGCGCAGACTGATTCAGTTTTTGATGGAGTTCACCTCGGAGGAGGTAGGCCTCTTTTTGAGACGGGATCCAGCTCTCAGAGACCGATGAGTTGAGGGTCCGATTGAGGGTCGTCATCGCGGGCCCCCATTGCTTGGCAGATACCAGTTTGCGGGCCTGAGTAGTGGTAACGCGAATGAGCCTCTGGCGGGCGATGTCGAAAAACGGATCGATTTCCAAGGCCTGCGCGTAAGCCCTTTCGGCCTCTTCCTGCTGATTCAGCCACGTATTCACATCTCCTTGTCCGAGGAGTGCCCACGGATTTCTTGCGTCCAAAATAAGGGCGCGGTCAAAATCCATTCGGGCACGGTCGATAAACTCAGAGTATTCACTTGGGCGAGATTTGTTGAAAAACGCCAGCGAAACCATCGTTAGATAGGTCTGCCCCCTGACAATCAATGGATCTACGAACTGAGGATCCAGCGTTGCGGCTTGTGAGGTCAGGTCGATTTTTTGACGAAGGTTGTGCGAGTGGAGGGCAGTGTCCAAGAGGTGGCGCGCTTGCTCTTGTGGCCCCGTGCGGCCTGGTGGCTCGATCACAAGAGTGCGCACGCCTGAGGGCGGCGCCTGTGTCTCGCGGAGTTGCGCTTTGAGCTCGGCGTTTTCCTTTTGTAATTGTCGGAAATGCGCGGCAAATTGTTCTTCGGACCGCCATCGGCGAACAGCCTCTTGGAGCTGATCTAAATTCACAACGGCTCGAATGCGAATGGTGAAAACCGGTCGATCATGCTCAAAGCTGCGCCGGGATTCCAGCACGTCCGTTTTGGTAATGGCCGCAGCGAGCGTTCGAATCTCAAGGGAGCTGATTTGCGTACGTTTCCCGTTCCGAACCGATTCGTAATCGTGGAAAGTTGATTCGAGATAAATTCCGGCCTCCTCAACGGCTTTGCGTTGGGCGCGTTGCAGAACCTTGTCTTCCGCCATAGCCAACGTATCGCCGTCGGCCATTACATATTGTCCTTCGGCCACAACCGTGGCTTCGGTTGCGGTGGCGCCAGGGGCAACGAGAAAGAGTATGGATAGCGAGAGGGTGAGACGTGTGAGCAGCAGCAAAATCGGGCGATTCATAGTGCAACTATACCGCGCGATGTCATGACGGACAATGCACCCAAGGTAGGGCTAGCGCTTGAATCTTAGTTGAGTCAAGAAATGGTGAGATGAAATATTGTGAAGTGCATAAGTGCTCAATTTATTTGGGTAATACCTGCATGAACGGGTGAACTTCAACCCGCTCAAAGACGCCATTCACCATATAGGGATCTTGGTTGGCGAATTGCTCGGCCTCAGCCTGCGTCTCAAACTCCAGCACCATCAAACTGCCCGCTTTGTCTGTGAGGGGGCCGGCAAGAATGACGCGGCCTTGTTGCGCCAATGGCTCAAGATTGGCAAGGTGGGCTGGACGGTGGATTTTCCGTTTCGCTTCTCCTTCAGGGCCGTCGAACCCAAGAATTACAAATTTCATCGTCGGTCTTTCCTCGTGAGCAGGTCTGGTTCGGTAATTTTGGTATGAATGAGGTCTAGGCAGAGCCTTCAAGGGGGCACCGGTCTTTGTATCCATGCGTCACTTCGTGCCACCAGCGGACTTCAGCTTCTCCAAGTTTCCAACAGAGATAGACGATTCTCCCATCACGGGCGTGAGGAAAGTCGCACAGGCCTAGATCTATATCTTTCACGTGGACGCCCAATTCATGGATGGCGTGAAGATTGGCGCTGATTGTTTGGAGGCTGATCACGTATTGGGTTCCCACAGGAGTTCCACCCCCATAGAGCGCTCGTTCTGCGGCCTTGCGGACCTCATCGCGAGTCTGGACGAGGACGGACTTGAATTGTTTGACGGTCTCCAGGTGAGTCTGGAGCTGCGGAATGAGCTGATTCGCCTCAAATAGCGTAAATACTCGTCCAGGACTGTCTTCATCTCGGTCTTCAGCCATGTTAGTCGGTACTCCTTGAGGCTGTGTATCACAGCCCTTTTCCCGATTCAATGGGAGGGGTCGCTTTGGGGGGAGGCTGCCGGAGGATGGAGAAAAAAGTTTTGTTCTGTTGACAATGGAGAGAGCCATGCGTATCATCCGCCGTAGCATTCACATTTGATGCGAATCGCTCTCCACGTAATTTGAACCTCCGGAATCTTTCTCGAATCGAAACCACACTGAGTTGGTCAGCATCGAAGCAGAAGGCGAACGCCAATAACATCCATTGATCACGGTCACTCTCTCAGACGTTTCAGAGACTCGAGGCCGAATCTTCATAACTAAGAAGCGAAGCGTGCGTAGCCAAGGCATCGTACGAATCGTCCTCTCCAAAACAACGATATCGCTGATTCAAACATAAACACACATCTGTTCCGACGAATGGTCAATCAATCTAGTGAGTTTTTGTTCATGACAACAGAGCCAATGGCTCGATAGGAGTGCTATGCAAGCTGCTAAGGGAGAGGTCATGTATTTGGCGGAGTTGAAGCAGAAATCCATCGCCGATCTGAACGAGGTTGCGCGTGACCTCAAGATCGAAGGCTCGGCCAACCTGCGAAAGCAGGAACTGATCTTCGCTATTCTCCAAGGCCAGACGGAAAAGAATGGCGTGGTCTACGGAGAAGGCGTTCTGGAGACCCTTCCAGACGGCTTTGGTTTTCTGCGTGCTCCGGACTCCAACTATCTCCCAGGCCCCGACGATATCTATATTTCTCCGTCACAGATTCGCCGGTTTAACCTGCGTACCGGTGACACCGTCTCAGGACAGATCAGGCCTCCCAAGGAGAGCGAACGCTACTTTGCCCTGCTCAAAGTCGAGAAGGTCAACTACGAAGACCCGGAAGTCTCACGCGATAAGATCCTCTTTGACAACCTGACCCCCCTCTATCCTGAAGAACGGCTCAATCTCGAATTTGACCGCGAAGAGTACTGTACGCGCGTGATGGATTTGACGACTCCAATCGGCAAAGGGCAGCGCGGATTGATTGTCGCCGCTCCCCGTACCGGTAAGACGATGCTGCTCCAGGCACTGGCGCGGGCTATTCTCAAGAATCACAAGGAAGTCACCTTGATCGTGCTCTTGATCGACGAGCGTCCGGAAGAAGTCACCGACTGGCAGCGGCAGGTCAAGGCCGAAGTCATCAGTTCGACCTTCGATGAGCCAGCGCAGCGCCATGCGCAGGTCGCCGAAATGGTGCTGGAGAAGGCCAAGCGGTTAGTCGAACATAAGAAGGACGTGGTGATTCTTCTGGACAGCATCACGCGTCTCGCACGGGCCTACAATACGATTGCGCCGCCCAGCGGCAAGGTGCTGTCCGGCGGTCTCGATTCAAACGCCCTGCAACGGCCGAAGCGTTTCTTTGGTGCCGCCCGCAATATCGAGCACGGCGGGAGTCTGACGATCATGGCCTCCGCGCTGGTTGATACAGGCAGCCGTATGGACGACGTGATTTTCGAAGAATTCAAGGGAACCGGCAACATGGAAGTCCATCTGGACCGTCGCCTCGCCGACAAGCGCCTCTTCCCGGCGATCGATATCAGCAAGTCCGGAACCAGAAAAGAAGAGTTGCTGGTGGACAAGGACCGGCTCAACAAGATGTGGATCTTGCGGAAGGTCCTCAGTCCGTTGGGAACGATGGAGGCGATGGAGTTCCTAATGGACAAGATTGGCGGGACCAAAACCAATCAGGAGTTCCTGCAATCCATGAATCGGTAAAAGACGCTTGTTTCTACCCCTGTGGTTCGGATAGAGTGTGGCGCTCCTGGCGTGGGGCCAGAAACCTGAGCGAATGTTTGGCAAGGAGTCGTAGGTCATGCAAAAGGGTATTCATCCAATGTATCGGGAGGCCACGGTCCATTGCGCTTGTGGCAACTCATTCAAGACGCGCACGACCATCGGAGAAATCAGCGTCGATATTTGCGGTGCCTGTCATCCGTTCTTTACCGGCACGCAGAAAATTATCGACACCGAAGGACGGGTCGAACGGTTTAAGAAGAAGTACGCGAAGAAGGACAAGTAGCCACTCTACGTGTCATAGAAGAGACCCTGCTTCGCCTTGGAGCAGGGTCTCTTTGTTTTTTGGCCTGATGGAACGTTAGGATGCTCAAAAAGGCCGTCCAGCAAGGCCGCCGCGAGTGAAGTACCGAGGCGTACCATCTGGGTACGCTGAGGGGTCTGAACGAAGCGAGAACGCCGCTGGGCGGAATTTTTCAGCATTCTGCTAGGAACGAGAACGATGGAAGCCGCCCTACTCAAAAAATGGGAATCCGTGGCATCGCGATTTCAAGAGTTGACCGATCAACTCATGGACCCCTCTGTCGTGAGTCAGCCGGCGCAACTCCATAAGCTCAGTAAAGAGCGCGTTGATCTTGAGCCGGCGGCCCAGCTCTTTGAGATGTATCGGGGCAATATCCGGCAGCTGGAGGAAGCGGCGCAAATTCTGGCTGATCCTTCAGCCGGCAGTGAGATGCATAACATGGCTGCTGACGAAACCGCTGAGTTGCAGCGGCAGCAGGGGGCCATGGAAGAGCAAGTCAAAGAGCTGTTGATTCCGAAAGACCCGCGGGATGAAAAGAGCCTGCTCTTGGAAATCCGGGCAGGCACCGGTGGAGACGAAGCGGGGCTGTTCGCCGGGGAATTGTTCCGTGCCTACATCAGGTATGCGGAGAAGAAAGGTTTCAAGGTCGACACGGTTGAAGCGGCAGAGAACGGGGTCGGAGGATACAAGAACATCACGGCATTGATCGAAGGCAAGGGGGCCTACAGCCAGTTCAAGTATGAAGCCGGCGTGCATCGTGTGCAGCGGGTGCCGGTGACGGAAGCCGCGGGCCGGATCCATACGTCTACCGTGACGGTGGCAGTCATGCCGGAAGTCGACGAAATCGACGTCAAGATCGATCCGGGAGATCTCCGTATCGATACCTTCTGCTCCTCCGGCGCCGGCGGGCAGAGCGTCAATACGACCAAGTCCGCGGTGCGCATTACCCATATCCCCACCGGAGTGGTGGTCAGTTGCCAGGACGAGCGGTCGCAGTTGAAGAATCGCACGAAAGCGATGCGGACCTTGCGTGCGCGGATCGTGGAGGCTGAGCGCGAGAAGCACGACGCGGAGATTGCACAGAATAGAAAATCCCAGGTTGGAACCGGTGAGCGGAGCGAGAAAATTCGCACCTATAATTTTCCGCAGAATCGTGTCACCGACCATCGGGTCGGGGTGACGTTGCACAAGCTTGAATTGGTGATGGACGGCGATCTGGATGAATTTGTCCAGGCGTTGAAAGCGCAACAGCAGCAGATCGACACAGCCAACGTGTAGGGGACTATGGCGGCCCTTGTCATGCCAGAGCTGAAGACGGTGGGTGCCCTCGTTGCGTGGGCCCGGCAGTCTTTGGTCCAAGCAGGGGTGAGCAACGGGGCGCAGGAGGCGATGTGGCTGTTGGAGCATGCACTGGCTGTACGAAGTCACCAGTTGGTAAGTCACGCGGACCGGCTGGTCTCTCCCGATGTTCTGGTCTATGCTGAGTCCTTGGTCGCGCGGCGAGTAGCCCGCGAACCGCTACAATATCTGCTCGGCACGCAAGAGTTTTGCGGACTTGAGTTTTCTGTCAGTCCCGCCGTGCTGATTCCCCGCCCTGAGACGGAATTGCTGATTCATCACGTTGCCGATCATGTCCAAACTCTTTCTGATGCCACTATTGTTGATGTGGGAACGGGCTCCGGCTGTGTCGCCATCACATTGGCCGCTCGGTTGAATGGCCGTCGTATTCTCGCGATTGACCGATCTCCTGAGGCGCTGGTAGTTGCACAGCGCAATGCAACGAGACATGTGGTGCGTGACCGGATTGAATGGCTGGAAGGGGATCTCTTGGAGCCGCTCAGAGATCTGCAAGGAGCTGACTCGGTCGACGTCATTGTCTCGAATCCTCCCTACATTTCCGAATCTGATTGGGCTGGTCTGGAGCCGGATGTCCGGGTATTTGAGCCGCGCATGGCATTGGTCGGAGGAGAGCAGGGAACGGAATTTCACGAGCGGTTGCTGCGTGAGTCCCGGGAGTTTCTCGTTCCAGGCGGACTGCTCATCATGGAAATGGGTGCAGGCCAAGCCCCGACAGTCCGGCAGTTGGCGGAACAGATTGGTGGGTATGCAGCGCTTCGGATCATCGAAGATGCGGCAGGGATTGAACGGGTCGTCATGGCTCAGCGGGTGGAATAGGAAGCAAGACATCGATGGATGAGATTATCATTACGGGTGGACATCGGTTACGTGGAGAAGTCCGGATCAGCGGGGCGAAGAACTCGGCTCTTCCCATTCTGGCCTCAACCATCTTGGGTGGCGGCGAATGTGTCATTACGAATGTCCCCCGGGTGGTCGATGTCCTGACAATGGGGAAACTCCTCGGCATTCTTGGAGCTCAGGTTTCCCATGAGGCCAACCGCGCTGTCATTAAAGCAGACGTGATTCATTCCACGGAGGCGCCCTACGACTTGGTCAAAACCATGCGTGCGTCAGTGCTGGTACTGGGGCCCTTGCTCGCGCGTTGGGGCGAAGCAAAGGTCTCGTTGCCCGGTGGCTGTGCGATCGGTTCCCGACCCGTGAACCTCCATTTGGCCGGGTTGGCAAAATTAGGAGCTGACATTTCGATCGAGCATGGGTATATCACCGCGAGGGCGAAGCGGCTGAAGGGTGCCCGGATCTATTGCGATACCACGACAGTGACCGGTACGGAAAATCTGATGATGGCTGCCTCCCTTGCCGAGGGGACCAGCGTCATCGAAAATTCGGCGAAAGAGCCGGAAATCGTGGACCTCGCCGAGTTTCTGAATAAGCGCGGGGCCCGTATCGCCGGAGCCGGGACGGACATGCTCACGATTGAAGGTGTGCGAGAGCTGCACGGTGCGGATCATGAGGTGATACCGGATCGCATTGAAGCCGGCACGCACCTCGTTGCCGGGGCGATTACGGATGGAGATGTCACGATTACGCATTGTCGCCCCGCCCATCTCGAAGCGGTGTTGATGAAATTGCGGGAAGCGGGTGCGGACATTCAGGTCGAGGACCAGACCGTGCGAATCAAGCGGAATGGCCGGTTGAAGGGGACGGACGTCCGGACTTTGCCGTTTCCTGGATTTCCGACCGATATGCAGGCGCAGATGGTGGCCTTGATGGCACTGTCGGATGGCACAAGTGTCGTGACGGAAACGGTCTTTGAAAGCCGCTTCATGCATGTGGAGGAGTTGCGGCGGATGGGCGCGGATATTCGGGTTGAGGGGAATCGCTTGATCGTCACGGGGCGTCCTACATTGACAGGGGCGCCGGTCATGGCATCGGACCTTCGGGCCAGCGCGGGGCTTATTCTGGCCGGTTTGGCTGCTGAGGGAACAACGGAAGTGCAGCGGGTGTACCATCTTGATCGTGGCTATGAACGCATTGAGGAAAAACTTCGGGCGGTTGGGGCGAACATTGAGCGCCGAAAGACAAGCCCCACTACAGGAGTCCGTTAGAGGGATTTATGCTGACGATTGCGCTCTCAAAGGGGAAGTTAATCGAGCCGACGCTGGAACTGTTCCGCAGGGCCGGCTATGAAAGTGCCGGGTTGGTAGGGGAAAGCCGGCGGTTGATTTTCCCTTGTCCCGAGATCGATACCACGTTCCTGATTGTGCGCCCGAGCGATGTGCCGACCTATGTGGAATACGGGGGCGCCGACGCCGGAATCGTTGGAAAAGATGTATTGATGGAGCAGGACAGCGACGTCTATGAGCCGTTGGATTTACTGTTTGGAGCGTGTAGAATCTCCGTCGCTGCGCTCCGGGCCGAGGTCGCATGCGACAGGCTGTCATCCAAGGTGCGCGTCGCGACAAAATACCCCAGGATCACCGAGCGCTTTTTCAACCAGCGCGGGGTCCCGGTCGAAATCATCAAGCTGTACGGCTCAATTGAGTTGGCGCCGGTCGTGGGACTGGCAGACCGGATCGTCGATCTCGTCGAGACAGGGAGTACGCTCAAGGCGCACGATCTTGTTGAAGTGGACCTGATTGCCCAGTCAACCGCACGTTTCATCGCAAACAGGGCAAGTCTCAAGCTCAAACATGCACCACTGATGGATATGATTCGCCGACTGCGGAAGGCTGTGGCGGATTCTCAGGAAACGCCGGCGATGCCACGGGGCGACGCAGGATTGAAACGAGCCTCCACATCAGCGAAGGACCGCGCATGAAAATTCTCACGCAGGCTGATCGATCGTTTGCCGCGACAGTGAAGAAGGTTGCCTTGCGCGGGGCGGTCCAGAGCAGTGCGGTTGAAAAAACCGTCCGGACGATCCTCCAGGCCGTCCAACGAGGCGGCGATCGCGCTGTCTTGCGCTATACGAAACAGTTTGATCGCGTCGCGCTCAAGGCCGAGGCGCTCAGAGTCTCCCCCGAAGAAGTTAAAGAAGCCTATCACCATATTCGCAAAGACGAAGGCGATGCCCTGCGGTTCGCTGCGCAAAGGGTCACCGCGTTTCACGAGCGCCAGCGCACGAAGACCTGGATGTATCAGGATGATACCGCGACATTAGGACAAGTCGTGACTCCGGTCGACGCCGTGGGAGTGTATGTCCCCGGCGGCAAAGCCGTCTATCCCTCATCGGTGCTGATGTGCGCCATCCCCGCCAAAGTCGCCGGCGTTGAGCGGATCGTGATGGTCACGCCGCCTCAGAAGGGTCCTATCAATCCCTATTTGCTGGTGGCGGCTGATATCGCGGGAGTGACGGAGATCTATCGTGTCGGCGGCGTGCAGGCGGTCGCGGCGCTCGCCTATGGCACCAAGACGATTGCGAAGGTCGATAAGATTGTCGGCCCTGGAAATATCTATGTGGCGACGGCGAAGCGCTTGCTCTACGGAACGGTCGGCATCGATATGATTGCGGGGCCGAGTGAATTGCTGGTGGTGGCCGATGCCGATGCGACGCCGGCTCATGTCGCCGCGGATCTGCTTTGCGAAGCCGAGCATGATGAAGATGCGCAAGTTTTCCTGGTGACGACTTCTGAGCGGTTGGCCAAAGACGTGTCGAAATTGATCGAGAGTCAGTTAAAAGGGCTCCAACGGGAGAAGATCGCGTCGAAGTCGATTGCGCGGCACGCGGTGGCCTTTGTGGTCACGACTATGGACGAGGCCATCGAGGTGGCGAACCAAATTGCAGCCGAGCATTTGACGCTTTCGGTAGACAATCCGTTCGACTATTTGGAGAAAGTCCGTCACGCGGGGGCCTTATTCCTGGGCCGGTATACACCGCCGTCTGTAGCGGATTACGTTGCCGGGCCGAATCACGTCTTGCCGACCGGCGGGTCTGCGCGGTTTTTTTCGGCTTTATCCGTCCATGACTATGTGAAGACCAGCAATATCGTGCACTACACGAAAGAGGAGCTGAGGAAGGTGAAAGATCATCTGGTGCGTCTCGCGCATATCGAAGGATTCGATGCGCATGCCAAGTCGGCTGAAAGCAGGTTCTCATGAAGAAGCGCGGATCGGCAGCACGGCAGGCCTCGATTCACCGCGCCACGAAAGAAACCGATATTTCCGTCGAGTGGACGATCGATGGCAGCGGGCAGGGGAAGATCGAGACGGGCATCCGGTTCTTCGATCACATGCTCGAACTGCTGGCGAAACACGGCTTCTTCGACCTGACGGTCACAGCCAAAGGCGACATCGATATCGATGAGCACCACACGGTTGAAGATGTTGGGATCGTGATGGGCAAGGCGTTGCACCAAGCACTGGGCGAGAAGGCAGGGATCAAGCGATTCGGGTTTGCCTCGGCGCCGCTCGACGAAACGCTCGCGCAGATCACGGTGGATCTGAGCGGCAGGCCGTATCTCGTCTATAACGTGGCGTTGCCGGATCGGAAGATCAAGGCCTTTGATCTCGGCCTGTTTGAAGATTTCTTCCAGGCCTTCGTGACGCATGGCGGGTTGAATCTGCACGTGAATCTCATGTACGGCCGGAACCCGCACCACATCATGGAAGCCATTTTCAAAGGTCTTGCCAAGGCTCTCGATCAAGCCACCATGCCGGAAGAGCGGTTGGCCGGGAAAGTCCTCTCGACGAAGGGGATGCTCTAGCCGGGTAGGACAGTGGAATAGCGTATCAATTGTGCAGGGCAGGCTTCTCAAGGGGAGCCTGCCTTTTTTGTTTGGACAGATGTATGTCTCGGTGGAATTGCTTTATGTGTGGGGTGGGCCTAGAATTTCATTGCTTCTGAATGGTGGGGACGTTTGGAAAATGCCGACAATTAGCGTGTTTTATGGAATTGTCATTAAAATGTTTTTCAATGATCATGCTCCACCGCATTTCCATGCGGAGTATGCCGAATTCAAGGCCACAGTAGATATTAGAAGCTTGCAGATACTGGAGGGTCAGTTGCCTCGCCGAGCGCTCGATCTTGTGCTGGATTGGGCCGAGTTGCATCGGGAGGAATTGCTCGGTGATTGGAATCTCTGCCGCGCTAAACAAGCTCCGAAGCCAATCGCTCCGCTCATGTAAGGAGGAGGACGATGTACTGGGATGTTGTTGAGGTAAAGCCGCTCGAAACGCTTGGATTGTTCGTGCGTTTCACGGACGGATTGACGGGTGAGGTTCGCTTTGAGCCCGAGCATCTCAGCGGAGTGTTTGCGCCGCTGAAGGATCCGGCCTACTTCAAGCAAGTGTACGTCGATCATGGCGCCGTGGCTTGGCCTGGTCAGATCGATCTGGCGCCAGACGCAATGTACCAAGAGATCAAAGCGAACGGGGTGTGGGTATTGGCGTAGAGGTGTTGATCCAGCCGGAAGAGCCGTTAGCGGGGAAAGTCCTGTCGACAAAGGGAATGCTGTAGGACAGCAGCAGCTGAGGATCTATGTTTGCAAATATTCGTCTGTACTCCGTGAGCGTGCTTAGCATGGCGCTACTTTTCATGCAAAATGGGTGTCATCGTGGTTCGAGTGCTTTGCAGCTAAAATTGGACAGCGCAGTTGAACGTAAGGCTTTGATCGACGAGCGCATTGTGGAGTGGGGTGCTCCCGACAGCAAAGCGCTACTCAGTGACGGGCGAGTTGTCTATACCTGGAAAATGCCGTGGACTAATAGTGGTGTAAACTACGCAGTGCAGGGTGGGCAGGCATACTCAAGTCAGCACTTGTGTACCGTTGCAATTACCGTTATTTCGGACAATACAGTCCAGAGTTACAATTACCGAGACTGTTGAAGTTTTCTGCCCCAAGCATAATAACAACAAGATCCGAGTCCCTTGCTATTCAGCTTCGCATCTGTGCCCGCATATCATCATTTTCGCGCTTATGTCGCCATCGTCTTCCCTACAACCGGGTGACTCGTTCCTTCTATTTCACTCTTTTCCTTACGATTTTAGTCAAGACCTGCCGTTTACGATTGGGCCGGGTGTATTTCTAGAAAATACTCCGCATGATGTCCTGCAGGGGGCTGTCCCTTCGGCACTAGCTGACTATATTCTGCCTGGGTACAACCTACCTGGCCATGGTACTCCCAATTGTTGTTTGCGCTGTTCGGGTGCGGAGGTGGTGCGTCTGGGACGCGAAGCGACTGATTTGTTCTTCATAGCTCTAGCTGCCTTTCGCCTTCACGCACCGCTAGGAATTGAAGTGGCAGGTCAATTCGAACTAGGTGATCAGAATGAAAAGATTGCAAGGCCTACGCTCTACGAGATTTGCTCACCTTGGCAGCCCAATGCCAATGCTCATTATTCGAGTGCCGATCTAGGTGTGGTCGCGGACATTGCTGCCAGGTGGATGCACATTGGTCAGGCTGGCCTCATGCGCTTGATAAGCGCGGGAGTTCTGTTTGCCCAAATATCCTGCGGTCACTCAAAATCACTGCAGATGGCTTACTTGGCTTTGTTCGCAGCCCTGGATGCTCTGTTTGTGCCTCAGGGCAACAAGGCCAGGACTCTCGCTTGGCGTGTTGAGAGCTTTTTATCAGGATTCCCATTTCCCGATTCACTCAGCGACTGGCTGGAGCGAGAGTATAAACAAGGCCGAAACAATTTGGCTCATGGCGTGCAGGATGTGGTGCCATGAACAAGAACGCGAAACCACAGGGTAGAGGCTTTCGGAAGACTCCATGAGATTACACGGCTATCTTTGCTTGGCTTTTTCTCCCTTGATGACCAGAAATTAGGATCTCTTTCGTCGCTATCCGGCACCAGGCTGCAAAGAGAACTGGACAATCTCGGACAAGCTGCAGGTCGGTATGTCAACGGGCAGCGATTCTGGTGCTCATAGCCCGTGGGAAAGTTTGCGCTGAAAGTTTTGAGATCAGAAAAAGATACCACGAATCCCTACTCAGGATTGTGAGATCGGTGATCTGGGGTAGGAATATGGATATCGTTATTTGCTCATCTCCGTACGAATCTAGGGGCAATGGGGTGTGTAGGGCGAATTCCGTTGGCGGAGTTGGAGCTCTGATGATGGAAATGGTGAAAGTTTTGACCGTAAGCGGTATTCAAGAGATGGAAGTCTCAGCTTTGCCTGAGGGCAATAGACTTGAATATTACGCTGCCAAGCAATTTCTAGATATCTATAACAGAGGTCGCACCGTACGGTGCGAAATCGATTTACTGCAAGACTCCCCAGATATTGCTGGTCTTCCGGCTCCCTTTTACATCGAGGTAGCAACTGTTTTCGACCGACGAACAGATGCACCTAAGATCCTTGGTAGAGCAGACGGTACTGGAGGTGTTCGCGAAATTCACGCGGCGATTGAACAAGTAAACAAAATTCTCGTTGATAAGGCGACTAAGAGATACGGAGTGGCTAATTGCATTCTCGTGATTCGTCACGGAGTCCCAATATTCAGCGGCGACGACTTCCGCCGTTTTGCCGAGGAATTTGTCATTCCCGCAACGCATGAATTCAGCGGGATTTACCTGTTAGCTTTCCATGAGGAAAACGGTTTGCTTCATGTTGGACAGGACCTCATCCGCCTGTTTCCGATGGAGGGTTAGTGTTGGATGAACTGTCGGGCGAACGAGGGGGTGTATGTCAAGTTTTGGGGCAGGCCTGAGCAACTCTCTCTTGATTGCCAAGATGCCAGCATGGGTTTGGCTCTCCATGGTTGAGCATTACAGTGAGCATGGTCAGTAGCTTGTGGATAGGTCCGGGGAAAAGGATTGAGATTGGGCTCATGTGGATTGGCAAACCGGCTCTAAGCTGGATTAAGAGCACGCTTTTACGACGGTCGAAGAGAATGCACGGAAGTCGGCCAGCTGTTTGGTGGTAATGGCTTGTACTACTTCCAGATTCAGGCGGGTGTATTCGTGGACGGCGATATTGTGGAAGCCGACTATCCGCTGCATGCGAGTTGCGAGATTGGCTGGCAGGATGCCGGCGGTTTGCAGCAGCGTAAACGCATCGCGACTTTCCTGCGGGGCTCCAAGGCGGCGCTGGTGACCACATACATAGCAAGGTCAATGGCGGTCTCGCAGGCCCGCTGAAAATTTAAGATGATGGCGTCCTGCTTGGTCTGATTCGCCATCAGATTCTGATTATCCCCTGCATATTCTTCGAGAACGCGCTGAAGGCAGCGTTCGATACTGGCTGCTTTATTGAGGATGACATCGTAAGCCATAGACGACCCCACTCTCAGCGATTCTCTTTAAGATATCTCGTCGTTCCTCGTTCAGCCTGCCATAGTCCGAATACACATACATTTCGAATTCCCGCCTGGCCTGTTCATCCGGTGCATTCAGGCAAGTTCCTGTGGAGAGCACTTGCATCCGCATGACCGTTGACGCGCTGCGCAAATCGACGAGATCGACGTCGCGACGGAGTTGGATGGCGATGTCTTGGGCCAGTTCGAAGCGACGGATGGCGGGGATTGGGTCGCGGGCGAGCACGGCAAGATCCACGTCGCGGTCCAGACGGGCAGTCCCCTTTGTCTGTGAGCCAAAGCGGTATAGGGAGATGAGTCCTGGGACTGACTTGTTGAGATATTCGATAAGCGCGTGATCGTCCATGTTGGTGCTGCCTTTTGTGTTTGCTCAGGCTACTGGTTCAGTCTGGCCCTGTCAATCTTCGCAGGGGAGTCTTTCCGACGGTTGCACGGATGCTTGCTAAGGCTGCTCAGGTCGTTTGCTAGTGGCAGGTTGCCGCTGGTTGCGGTATTGTTACGGCTTTCCGGGGATTGGACGGACTCATGATCGCAATCATCGACTACGGCATGGGAAATTTGCGCAGCGTTCACAAGGCGTTTGAGGCCGTCGGCCATCAAGCGGTGGTGACACGCGATGCGGGCGTGATCAGGAGCGCCAGCCACGTCGTGTTGCCCGGGGTCGGGGCCTTCGGCGATTGCATGGCAAACCTCGAACAGTATGGGCTGGTCGATTCCGTTCGCATGGCGGTTCAATCGGGTAAACCGTTCCTGGGAATTTGTCTGGGGCTGCAGCTACTGTTTACGGAAAGTGAAGAGTTCGGCATGCATAAGGGGTTGGACATCATTCCCGGCAAGGTACGGAGGTTTGCCGCTGATCCCACGTTGAAAGTCCCCCATATGGGGTGGAATCAAGTGGATGTGCAGCGTGCCTGCCCGGTGTTTGCCGGGATCCCGAACGGTGCGAATTGGTATTTTGTCCATTCGTATTTTGTCGATCCTGTCGAGAAACAGATTGCAGCGACGACGACGACCTATGGGATTCCTTTTGTCTCAAGTATTTGGAAGGACAATGTCGTGGCCTGCCAGTTTCATCCTGAGAAGAGCCAGGCTGTTGGCCTGCAACTGATCAAGAATTTCGGGGCCTGGACGTGAGCGCCGCGACTCCTCATATTCGGAGGATAGTCTTGGTGTGTCTGGCTGGAGCTGCCTTGGCCGGGGCGGGGTGCAGCGGGTCGAAGGTGACGACGAAGGCGTCGAATGAGCTACCGAGGTATCAGGTGAAGACGATGGCCTTCGTCCCCTTCACGACGATAGCCACGCCGCAGGTCCGTGATCAGGGAGATCCGTTCATGTCGACGCCGCAAAGCGTTCGCCGGTCGGATATTTCGGTCGGGGTGCCGTCAAACGTGGAGCCTCCGCCCCGGCAGACGGTCATCGTACCGGCTGTTGCGGCAGAGAAGGTGACGCAGCTCTTCTGGTCCCGGCTTCGACATCGCACAGGTGTCGTCGTCTCGTCACCGGGCGATACGGGGAAAGCCGCTGCCTCCCTTGGCGAAGATCCGCTGAAGACTACGCCGGAAATAGCGGCGGCGGCCGTGGCCAAGAAGCTGAAGCAGGATGCCGCCTTGATCGGGCAGGTGTTGGTCTATCAGGAGCGAGTGGGCAGTCGGCTCGGAGCGAACCCTCCGGCCTCTGTCGGGTTTGAGGTCAAAGTGGTGGCAGCGGATGGGCAGGTGTTGTGGGTTGGCAACTACTATGAACGCCAGCGGCCGATGACCGAAGACTTCATGGGGTTCATCCATCGCTGGGCATTCGTCACAGCGGACGAGCTGGCGGAGTACGGTGTGGATGAAGTGTTGAAAGAATTTCCATTCGGATCAGGGGGAGAGAAGTAACGTGCTTGTGATTCCAGCTATCGATTTGAAAGACAGGCGTTGTGTGCGGTTGCGCCAGGGCGATATGGCCGCAGAGACGGTGTACTCGGAGGATGTCCCGGCGGTAGCTCGGAAGTGGCAACAAGGCGGGGCCGGTCTCATTCATGTCGTCGATTTGAACGGCGCGGTTGATGGAGAGCCCAGGAATCTTCCGCAGATCGAAGCGGTGATGAAGACGGTGAGTGTGAAAGTGCAGGTCGGTGGCGGAATTCGCACGATCGAGACGGTGCGACGCTATCTCAATGCCGGTGTGTCGCGCGTGGTGCTCGGGACCGCGGCGCTCACGGATCGCGCGTTTCTTGAACAGGCCTGCCGGGAATTTCCGCAGCGCATTCTGCTCGGGCTCGACGCGCGTGACGGCAGGGTGGCGGTGAAGGGGTGGACGGCCGTATCGGACACGAAGGCGATCGATCTGCTCAAAGATCTTGCCGGGCTCGCGATCAGTGCGGTGATCTATACCGACATCTCGCGCGACGGTATGCTGAGCGGGCCCAATATTCCGGCGCTGCAAGAGGTGGTTGACCACTCAGCTTTTCCCGTCATTGCCTCGGGTGGCATCACGCGTGTGGAGGATCTGCAAGCCGTTCATGCGCTCGGCCCTCGCATCGAAGGCGCGATCGTGGGGAAGGCGCTGTATGACGGGAAGTTGGATTATGCGGCAGCGGTAGCGGCCTTGGGCGCACGATGTTGACGAAGCGCATCATTCCTTGCCTCGATGTCAAAGACGGCCGGGTGGTGAAGGGCGTGAGCTTCGTTAATCTTCGTGATGCGGGCGACCCGGTAGATGTGGCGGCGGTCTATGATCGCGAAGGGGCGGACGAGTTGTGCTTTCTCGATATCACCGCGTCGCACGAAAATCGAAAGACGATTATCGATGTGGTCAAACAAACCGCCGCGCGCGTGTTTATGCCCGTGACGGTTGGAGGCGGGGTTCGGGCACTCGATGACATCCGCGCCTTGCTCAATGCCGGCGCCGATAAAGTGAGCATCAATACAGCGGCGGTCCAACGGCCGGAATTTGTGCGAGAGGCGGCGCAGAAATTCGGGACTCAGTGTATCGTCGTCGCGATCGATGCGAAGCGCAGTATCACGCCCGGTCGATGGGAAGTCTTTACGCATGGCGGGCGCAAGTCCACCGGGCTCGATGCGGTGGAGTGGGCGAAGCGGATGGAAACCTACGGGGCAGGCGAGATTTTGCTGACAAGCATGGATCAAGACGGTCAGCAAAGCGGCTATGATTTAGGACTAACGGCGGCAGTGTCAGAAACCGTCTCGATCCCAGTGATCGCATCAGGCGGGGTTGGGACGCTCGAGCACCTCTATGACGGGTTCACCAAGGGGAAGGCCGACGCGGTGTTGGCGGCCTCGATTTTTCACTTCCGGACGTATACGATTCCACAGGCCAAAGAATATTTACGCGAGAAAGGCGTGCCGGTCAGGTTTGATCAAGCCGCACCGGTTTCGTGACATCATGGGACAAGACGACGGAGCACAGGCGTTCAAGTTTGATGCGCAGGGGCTGATTCCAGCCGTTGTGCAGGACTGGCTGGACGGCACGGTCTTGATGGTCGGGTATATGAACCAGGATGCGTTGAATCAGACCGTGGCCACCAAAACGGTCCACTTCTGGAGCCGGTCGCGACAGAAACTCTGGGAAAAGGGTGAGACATCCGGGAACAAGCTCCTTGTGAAAAACCTCTTTGTGGATTGCGATCGCGATACCATTCTCGTGAAGGCGCAACCGGTCGGGCCGACTTGTCACACCGGAGAACGGGCTTGTTTTTTCACGGCCATGGACGAGTCGGGTGGAGTGGGCGCCGGTAAAACCGACGAGGCTGCCGGTGGCATCCTTGAGGCGGTGCTGCGAACGATCGAAACACGTCGTGCCAATCCCCAGCCGGGATCCTACACGACGAAGCTCTTCGAGGGAGGGCACGACAAGATCCTCAAGAAGGTGGCAGAAGAAGCCGGTGAAGTGTTGTTGGCGTCGAAGGGCGGAAAGAAAGAGGAAATCATTTACGAGATTGCCGATCTGTTTTTTCATACGCTCATGGTCTTAGGCTACCATGACATTCCTCTGTCCGTGATCTATCAAGAGTTGGCGAAGCGGTTTGGGAAGTCCGGCCTCAGGACGGAACCATAGCCAGGGAGGGCACGGTGAGTACCTGTATTTTTTGCCGTATCGTCGATGGCAGCATTCCCGCAAAAGTGGTGTATCAGGACGAGCATACATTAGCGTTCGATGATGTCAGCCCTCAGGCACCCGTTCACACCTTGGTCATTCCAAAGCGGCATGTCGCAGCCGTTCAGGATTTCGGCGAGGAAGATCAAGCGTTGCTTGGCCGCTTGCTCTTGACTTGCAGACAGGTCGCCACAGACAAGGGCCTTGCGGAACCGGGTTATCGAATTGTGGCCAATACAGGGCGAGACGGAGGACAAACTGTTTTTCACCTGCATTTTCATGTGCTTGGTGGGCGTCACCTCGGCTGGCCTCCGGGCTAACCGGTCCCCCTCATAATTGACAGGGTTTGAAGCGGTCTGATACCCTGACCAGTCAAATTTTCCGATCATTTACAGGCTAGCTCGTCGGTCGACCTTGACGGGTGCAAAGGAGCCAGGACTCTCGTGGGCCGAGGCCTGATTTCTGACGACATCATCAACCAGATTCGTGACCGGATCGATATCGCGGATATCGTCGGCCATCATGTCTCGCTCACCAGAGCCGGGCAGAATCTGAAGGGATTGTGTCCGTTCCATCAGGAAAAGAGTCCGTCGTTTACGGTGAGCCCGTCACGGCAGATTTTTCATTGTTTCGGCTGTGGGGCCGGCGGCAATGTGTTTGCTTTTTTGACGAGGATTACGGGAGCCAGTTTCCCCGAAGTGGTGCGCGATCTGGGCCGAAAGGTCGGGATCGAAGTTCAGGAGTCGGCCGGGGACAATCCGCAGGCTGCTCAGTTCGGGCGTATCGAGCAAGTGAACCAGGCCGCGTCTTCGTGGTTTCACAAGAATCTACAGGATGCAAAGGCCGGGGAGCCCGCACGAGCTTATCTCGCCGAGCGGGGCATCGAACCGGCCACGATTACGCGATTTGCCATCGGTGTGGCGTTGGGGGAATGGGAAGCCTTGATCAGGGCGTTGACGCATCAAGGGTTTACGGCAGGTGATCTGGCGGCGGCTGGGTTGACCGTTGCGCGGGAGCAGGCGGGGAAAGGGGCCACGGGTTTCTATGATCGATTCAGAGCCCGCGTCATGTTTCCGATTGTCGACATGCGCAAGCGTGTCGTGGGATTCGGCGGACGGACGCTCGGAGACGGCACCCCCAAGTATTTGAATTCCCCTGATACGCCGCTATTCAAAAAGGGCCAGACCCTGTTTGCCTTCGACCAGGCGCGCGAAGCGATCGCTCGAACGAAGACCGTGATCGTGGTGGAGGGCTATTTCGATGCTATTGCGTTGCATCAGGCCGGGATCACCCATACCGTAGCCACGCTCGGCACGGCGCTGACGGCGGAGCACATTCAAGCCCTCCGGCGATTTGCGACGAATGTCGTATTGCTGTTCGATCCGGATGCCGCCGGTGTGCGAGCGGCGCTGCGAGGATTGGATCTGTTTGTAAACAGCGGGCTCGGGGTCAAGGTGGTGACGTTGCCGGACGGAGACGACCCTGACACGTACGTTCGGAAAGCCGGAGCAGAGGCATTTGCGCGACTCGAGGCGGCGGCTCCGAGCCTGTTAGACTATGCGTTGGAGCATAGCGTGAAAGAGGCCGAGTCCGGATCGCTCGAAGGCCGGATACGCAGCGTGGATGAAATCTTACGCATCCTTCAGAAGAGCGAACATCCGATCGAACGGGAAGAACGGCTGCGAGTGGTTGCGGAGCGGTTGGGGATCAATCAGCAGCGTTTGATTGAACGGTATCCGGCGTTGATAGCTGAGCAGCGGAAACCCTCCGGTTCACCGACCCCGTCACCGAAACCCGTACCGGCTTTCAAAGGTGTGCCCGAGGAGCGGGATCTCGTGTTTTTGCTGTTGCAGGGGAAATTGTCTCCGGCGGATATCCGCCGGTTAAAGCCGGAACTTTTTTCAATCCCGGCCTGTCAGAAGCTTGTGGCTTGTGCGTTGGCGCATCTGGGGACGGATGGACGTGTCGAAGTACGAGCGTTCCTCGATGCGGCGATGGACGATCCAGACTGTGGGGCGTTGGCCACCGAATTCTCGCTGCGGGACGACCATTTCGATGATCTCCCGGAGCATATCAAGGGCTGCCTGGATCAGCTGGACCGGAAGCGCTCTGAGGCGACCATGCGCGAGCTCATCTCGCGCCTCAAAGGGGCTGAACGTGAAGGACGTTGGGAAGACGTGCAGTCGATCAATCTGCAAGTGAACGAATTGCAAATGCGGAAAGCCGGCACGCCAGTCGCCGGCACAGTCTCATTGGTGAAGGAGTAGTTATGGCGAAGCAAGAGTTGCTCGGCGAGGTGAAGAAACTCATTACGATCGGGAAGGAAAAAGGCTTCCTGACCTATGATGAGCTGAATAACACCCTGCCGGCGGAGGTGGTCTCCTCCGACCAGTTCGGCAGCATCATGACGATGTTCGGCGAATTGGACATTGAGATTGTGGATGCGCCGGACGGCGAGCGGACGCAGAAACGCACCGAGCGGGGCGAGGCCGCCGACGATGCCGAGGAAGCGGAGAGCGAGACTGAGACGGAAGCCGAGGAGGAAAACGAAAAACCGATCGATCTGACACCCGGCGCGTTGAGCCGTACTGACGATCCCGTTCGCTTGTATTTGAAAGAGATGGGCAGCGTCGCCTTGCTGAGCCGTGAAGGGGAAATCGAGATCGCCAAGCGGATCGAAGAGGGGAAGAAGGAAGTAGCGTCGGTGATCTACGGTTTGCCGATGACCATCGAGTTTGTGCTGGCCCTGCGCGATCAGCTCAAGGATGGCAAGATCGATGTGCGGGAGATCGTGCCGGTGAAGGAGACCGAAGAAGAACTCGAGGAGGAGCAGCAGCCGATCGAGCGGGACTATGAAGAGCTGCGCGTGAAGACGCTGGAGGCGTTGAACACGGTCCGGAAAGTTTCGTTGTCGCTGAAGGCCCTCGTCGAGAAGGAAAAAACGATCGGCAACGATCCGGCGAAGCAAAAGCAATACAAGAAGCAATTCGATCTGGCCCGTCAGCAGGTCGTCGACAAAATTGAATCGGTGAATTTGCATGGCGTGTTGAAGGATCGTATGGTGCAGCGGGTGCGCGATCTGGCCGTGCAGTTCCGGATGGCCGAGCGGGAAGTCGCCAGCTGCCAGCGGCGCATTGGAATCGGCGGCGAGGCCGGTGCCGAGCAACTGAGGAAAATGTGCCGGACGAGGCCGGATTTTCTGGCCGTCAGACGAAAGGCCGGAGTGTCCGAAGAGACCCTCTCGGACATCAAGAAAATCTATCAGGCGGCGAAGGCGCGGATCAAACAGCTGGAAACGGAAGAGGCCTTGGTTTCGGCGGAGGAAATCAAAGATGCTGTGAAGCATCTGGATGTCGCCGAGGATAAGGTCAAGCGCGGGAAAGCGGAGCTGGTTGAGGCCAATTTGCGCCTTGTGGTGAGCATTGCCAAGAAGTATACGAACCGAGGATTGCAGTTTCTGGATCTCATCCAGGAAGGCAATATCGGGCTGATGAAGGCGGTGGATAAGTTTGAGTATCAGCGCGGGTACAAGTTCAGCACTTATGCCACGTGGTGGATCCGGCAGGCGATCACTCGGGCCATTGCGGACCAGGCTCGTACGATCCGCATTCCGGTGCACATGATTGAAACGATCAATAAGCTGATCCGGACGTCACGGCATCTTGTTCAGAAGCTGGGCCGTGAGCCGTTGCCGGAGGAAATTGCCGAGCGGATGGACTTGCCCCTCGACAAGGTCCGGAAGATTCTCAAGATCGCGCGCGAGCCGATTTCTCTGGAGACGCCGATCGGGGAAGAAGAAGACAGCCATTTGGGCGATTTTATCGAGGACAAGAAGGCGGTCTCCCCGCTGGAAGCCGCGATCCGGTACGATTTGCAGCGCCAGATCAACAGTGCGCTGGAAACCTTGACCCCGCGCGAAGAAAAAGTCTTGCGCAAGCGGTTTGGGATCGGCGAAGCCACCGACCATACGCTGGAGGAAGTCGGGCAGGATTTTGAAGTGACTCGTGAGCGTATCCGGCAAATCGAGGCAAAAGCACTGCGCAAGTTGCGGCATCCAAGCCGGAGCAAAAAGCTGCGAAGCTTTGTCGAAAGCGTGTAAATCAAGGCCGCCCGTGGGCCATTTGACTCCATTGAGAGGCGCGGCCTAGAATCATCCGACCTGTGTCGGGTGAGCAGAGAGAGCGTGAATCACCGGTTCACCCGATCGGGCCCATAGCTCAGGTGGTTAGAGCGGCTGACTCATAATCAGCTGGTCCTAGGTTCAAGTCCTAGTGGGCCCACCACATCTGGCGTGGCCCGTTGCGCCCCGAGTCGTCTCACTACGAATGTCGTGTGAAGGAGTCCGTTGAGCCAGAAACTGTCCCCCCTGCTCGCCCTGCAAAAACTGGATCTCCGCATTCTGGAGATTACCGAACAACGTCGGAAAATACCTGAGCGGCTGAATATCGCCGAAGCGCCGCTTCGCGAGGATGCGCAGTTGCTGGCCGACGCGAAGGCGGGGGTTGACGCGCTGGTGAAAGAGCGGCGTACGCACGAAAAAGACCTTGAAATCCACGAAGCACAGACCGAGAAAATGAAGTCGCACGCCGCGAGCTTGAAAACGAACAAGGAGTATCAAGCGCACTTGTTCGAAATTGAATTGGCGAACAAAAAACGTGGAGAGTTCGAAGAAAAAATCTTGGTCTCAATGGACAAGATCGACCAGCTGCAAGGGACGATCAAGGAGTTGCAGGGGAAAGTGAATGCGGCGCAGGCCGTGTTTGCCAAGGAAAAACACGCGCTCGATGCGACGGACAAGGAGCTCGCCACGGAGCTGGCCCAGCTGGAGGCTGAACAGCGCGCGGCGGCGAAACAGATCGACCCAAATCTGCTTGCGCGCTATACGCACATCAAGCTGTCCCGGAAAGACGGGGCGATTGCCGCTGTGCGTGAAGGGATGTGCGCCGGATGCCGGCTCCAGATCCCGCCGCAGTTGATCGCGCAAGTCAGACGATCCGACGATCTCCACGTATGCCCCTACTGCCGCCGAATGCTCTATTGGGAAGGCGAGATCCCGACCGAATCCGCTTCGGCGCTGAGCGTGGCCAGAAAGAACGATCTGGAAGTCGGCGAGTCGGTTTAGGTGCGTCCTGCCAGTACGGCTTGGGTGGTCTTGAAGTGTAGCTTCGCGACATGCGCCAGCCGTTCCTCCCCGTGTTTTTTCATCACCATTCTAGCGGCCACTTCCACGGTAGACGAGGCTCCTTTCGGAAGCGACGTGCCCACCTCCTCCGATAATCGTTTGAGTCGAATCAAAAACTCGGCGCGCGCGAGGATCGACGCGGCGGCGACGGCTATGTCGGACTCGGCTTTTGGTCGCTGTTCCAGCATGATCGTGCGGCCCTTGGCTTGGAGCGCGCTCAGAATCAGCCGCTCATCTCCGAATTGATCCGCAATCGCTCGACCGCACGACACCTTGTCGAGCAGATTTTCCAGGGCACGGGCGTGGCCCCAGGCCAGTAAGCGATTCAAGTTCTTAATCTTTGCGTACAGTTCATTGTATTTCTGCGGGCCAATGGCGACGATGCTGTGGGGGCAGATGGTTTTGATATCCGGCGCCATGTCGAGGATCCGACCGTCCGAGATCTTCTTGCTGTCCCGCACGTGCATGAGGGCAAGCTCACCTTGGGTGACGGCGTCCACAAAGACGGCAGCAATGACGAGCGGGCCGAAGTAGTCGCCTTTTCCCGATTCGTCGATGCCGATACGTTCGACCGATGTATGGGTAACTGCCACTACGTGCTCCCGGTAGAAATTTTATCGAGGGCGCGGTAATCTAACGAATCGAAGCGGGGCGGTCAATTGAGTCGCACGCCTGTTCGACTGAGTCGCACGCCTGTTCGACGAGTGATGCTCAAGGGAGAGTCTATGATAGCCAGGATACGGAACATTCGACAGGTTGTGATTGGAGCGCTGCTGGGCACATTGTTGGGGATCGGCGGATGTGAAACCAATCCCTACACGGGTCGCTCGCAGTTGCTCATGACATCGGTTGAGCAGGAAAATCAGATGGGTGCGCAAGCCTACAGCCAGGTGAAGAGCGACCCGAAGATGCGGCAGTCCCAGGATCTACGTGAGATCGAGCCGGTGAAGCGCGTTGCGGCGCGGATTATTGAAGCAGCCAAACGGTCGAAGTACGGCGAGATGGCCCAGCAGTTTCAGTGGGAAGTGACCGTGATTAAAGAAGATAAGACGCTGAATGCCTTTGCGCTGCCGGGTGGAAAGATGGCGGTCTATACGGGAATCTTTTCGGTTGCCAAGACGGAGGCCGGTCTTGCCGCGGTGATGGGCCATGAAGTGGTTCATGCCCTGGCGCGCCATGGCGCCGAGCGAATGAGTCAGGGGCAATTGACGAACGCCGCCCTGCAGGTGGCAGGAGCAGCAGCCGGCGCCAGCGGCGGCGGTGGCTTGATGTCGCAAGCGGCGATGGCCGCGCTTGGTGTCGGCGCCCAGGTCGGGGTCTTGTTGCCGTTTAGCCGAAAGCACGAGTCTGAGGCCGACTATATCGGGATCCTCCTGGCGGCGGACGCAGGGTATGATCCGCGGGAGTCGGTAGGGTTGTGGGAGCGGATGGCACAGGTGTCAGGAGGCGGTGGTCCTGCCGAATTTATGTCTACTCATCCAGGACACGAGACACGCATCGAACAGCTCAAGAAGTGGATGCCGGAAGCCATGGCTATCTACCAGGCGAGACAGCCTGTCCCTCCAATGCTCTTGCCCGTGGCGCCGTAGTGGACACCTGGTTGACACGCTGCTCTTGAAAGCCGGGAATTCCAGCCCTATAGTACAGGTGCGCGAGAGAGGAGACTGGGTGATCGCTCGGCACCTTGCGTGCCGGGAGGAAAGTCCGGACTCCATGGGCGGGGCGCTGGGTAATTCCCAGGCGGAGCAATCCGACACCTGCACCACAGAAAACAAACCGCCGATGGCCAAGGCGACGGGATCCCATCTAATCGCTGCGGATCAGGTAAGGGTGAAACGGCGGGGTAAGAGCCCACCGCAGGGATGGTGACATCGCTGGCACGGTAAGCGTCGCCCGGTGCAAGGCCAAATAGGAAGACACGTATCGCGCTCGTGAGAGTGCGGCACAACGACTGGCCCGGTCGAGGTCTTCGGGTAGGTCGCTCGAGGTTCGGGGTAACTCGAATCCCAGAGAAATGATCACCCAGGCATGAACTCCGGTTCATGCGGGACAGAATCCGGCTTATAGGTTTCCTCGCTCGCGCTTTTTTCATTGTTGGCAGTGCTTCAGTTTTTCTTCTCTGCCCTGCTGCTGCGGGAGATGCCTCTGGCGGCTCTTGACCCTCATCTGGCGCGGTGTTAGGATCTCGCATTCTTTCCTATTGATATTGCACAAATTTCCGTGTGGATTGGCCAGAGGTTCTAGGGAGGCCATTTCGTGAAGGGCTGCACGTTCTTGAAAACAGTACTCCGGGCATCCGGGGGAGGGAAACGATATGAAGCTCAACGGGTCTGAGATATTGATCGAGTGTCTCAAGCGGGAGGGGGTCAAAACGATCTTCGCGCTTCCCGGTGGCGTAGTCCTCAAGATATTCGACATGCTTCATCAGCAGAAAGACTTAGACGTCATCTTGACGCGGCATGAACAGGGTGCCGGCCACATGGCCGAAGGCTATGCCAAGGCGACGGGGAAAGCGGGCGTGTGCTTGGTGACGTCCGGTCCCGGCATGACCAACGTCATTACCGCCTTGGCTGATGCCTACATGGATTCCGTTCCGTTGGTCTGTTTCAGCGGCCAGGTGCCCACGAGCCTGATCGGCAACGATGCGTTTCAAGAGGCCGACAATATTGGATTGAGCCGCCCTTGCACGAAGTACAACTTTCTCGTGAAGGATGTAAACGATCTTGCGATGACCATCAAGGAAGCGTTTTATATCGCGACGACAGGCCGCCCGGGTCCCGTCCTTGTCGATATCCCTAAAGACGTATCGATGGCCACAACGGAATTCGTCTACCCCACCTCTGTCTCAATTCGCGGGTATAACCCGACGTATGACGGCAACAAGTGGCAGATCAAGCAGGCGGCCGAAGCCATCATGAAGGCCAAGAAGCCGATTCTCTATGTCGGTGGCGGCGTCGTGTTTTCAGGCGCTTCGGCAGAATTGATCGAGCTGGCGGAACTAACGCAAATCCCTGTCGATATGACCCTCATGGGGCTCGGGGCATTTCCGGGAGAACACCAGCTCTCCTTGGGGATGCTGGGTATGCACGGCACCTATCAGGCCAACATGGCCATGCACTATTCTGATCTTGTGATTGCAATCGGGGCGCGGTTTGATGATCGCGTGACGGGAAAGGTCTCGGAGTTCTGTCCTCATGCCAAGGTCATTCATGTGGATATCGATCCGACATCGATCAGAAAGAACATCAACGTCGATATTCCGATCGTCGGGGATTGCAAGACCGTTCTGCGGGAGCTGAATCAGATTCTCCGCGCGTCGGTCAACGGGGAACAGAAGGAATTACGAAAGCCCTGGTGGAAGCAAATCCGTGAGTGGGAATCCGCTCATCCGTTGGCGTATCAGCAGGATGCGGACGGACCGATCAAGCCCCAGCACGTGGTGAAGCGGTTGTATGAACTGACGAAGGACCGGGACCCGATCGTTTCAACCGATGTGGGCCAACATCAGATGTGGGCCGCCCAATATTTCAAGCTGGCCAAGCCGAATCGCTGGTTGACGTCCGGTGGGCTGGGGACCATGGGCTTTGGGTTTCCCGCGGCGATGGGCGCGCAGGCGGCGTTTCCTGGTCGGTTGGTGCTGTGCATTGCTGGGGACGGCAGCATTCAGATGAATATGCAGGAGATGGCCACGGCGGTGGTAAGCAAGCTTCCTGTGAAGATCATCGTCCTGAATAACCGGTTCCATGGCATGGTGCGGCAGTGGCAGGATTTGTTCTACCAGGGCCGCTATGCCTCCAGCGACCTCGAGAATACGCCGGACTTTGTGAAGTTGGCGGAAGCCTATGGGGCCGTCGGGTTGCGCGCGAACAAGGTGGGCGATCTCGACGCGGTGCTGAAGGAAGCCATCGCGGTGGACGGGCCGGTGATTGTGGATGTGCCGACGTATCGGTTTGAAAACGTGTATCCAATGATTCCGGCCGGAGGGTGTAACCACGAGATGATCTTGGAAGATCCGCCGGAGTTGAAAAATAAACAGGCGAGCACATCCAAAGTGACGCCGGACGGTACCGATACCGTCTTGACCGCCTAAGGCATTCGAATATGGAACACATCATTTCCGTCACGGTCGAAAATAAGTTTGGCGTGTTGTCCCGTGTGGCCGGGCTGTTCAGTGGCCGGGGTTTCAATATCGAGAGTCTTTCGGTGGCGCCGACGCTGGATCCTTCGATGTCGCAGATGACGATCGTGACCTCGGGCGACGATCGCATCATCGAACAGATCGTGAAGCATCTCAATAAGCTCATCGACGTGATCAAGGTCGTCGATCTGAACGAGAGCGAGTTCGTGTCGCGCGAGACGGCTTTGATCAAGGTGCATACCAAGGCCGAAGATCGTGCTGAGGCGCTGAGAATCGCGGACATTTTTCGCGCCAACGTCATCGATTCGACGCCGGCGACCTATACCATCGAGGTCACGGGCGATCCGAAAAAGATTGAAGCCATCATCAATCTCCTGCAGCCGCTTGGGATCAAGGAATTGACTCGAACCGGGCGAGTGGCCGTGGCGCGAGAGCCGATTCGAGCGAGCGCGGTGCAGCCCAAGAAGGTGGCGCGCGAGTAGTTTGGAGTTTACGGGGCTATCTATTTCTGAAACAGGGCGTTCCTGAGGAGTGCATGATGAAGATTTATTACGACAAAGATGCCGACATTCAGCAGATTCGCAATAAGAAAGTGGCCGTGATCGGCTATGGCAGCCAGGGTCACGCGCACGCCCTCAATATGAAGGAGAGCGGCGTCAATGTGGTGATCGGTGTGCGTGAAGGTGCGTCCTGGAAAAAGGCGGAGCAGAGCGGGCTCAAAGTCATGCCGGTCGCCGATGCCGTTAAGGCCTCCGATGTGGTGATGATCCTGGCGCCCGATGAAATGCAGGCCGTGATCTATCGCCAGGATATTGCGCCGAACCTGAAGCCCGGTTCATATCTCGCGTTCGGGCACGGGTTCAACATTCATTTCGGCCAGATTGTGCCTCCGGCGGATATCAACGTGTTTATGGTCGCTCCCAAAGGGCCGGGGCACCTGGTTCGTTCGGAGTATACGAAAGGCAGCGGGGTGCCGTGCTTGCTCGCCGTTCACCAGGATCCGAGCGGGACGACGCGGCAGGTGGGCTTGGCCTATGCCAGTGCCGTCGGCGGCGGCCGTGCAGGCATCATCGAAACCAATTTCCGCGAGGAAACGGAAACGGATCTCTTCGGTGAGCAGGCGGTGTTGTGCGGTGGGCTGACGTCGCTGATTCAGGCGGGCTACGAAACGTTGACGGAAGCCGGTTATTCGCCGGAGATGGCCTATTTTGAATGTCTCCATGAGGTCAAGTTGATCGTCGATCTGATCTATCAGGGCGGCATTGCCAACATGCGGTACTCGATCAGCACCACGGCCAAGTACGGGGATATCACCCGCGGGCCCAGAGTGGTGACCGAACAGACGAAGCAGGAAATGAAAAAGATCCTCGGTGAAATTCAGACCGGTCAGTTTGCCAAAGAGTGGGTGCTCGAGAATCAAGCCAATCGTCCCGTCTATAATGCGTTGCTTGCCAAAGGCGAAGCGCATCCCATCGAGGCCGTGGGGGCCAAGCTCCGGGCGATGATGCCCTGGCTGAAGAAAGATCAGCTGGTCGACAAGACCAAAAATTAGAAGGGGCGAGCCCTGTGGCTGATCGTGCCGTCGGTGTCCCGTTTGCCAAAGAAGGATTTCCCTTCATTGGGGCGGCAGCGGGCGTTACACTCTGTGCCGGATGGTTGGGGTGGACGCCGGTCGCCGTGGTGGGGGCAGGTTTCACGCTTTTCGTATCGTGGTTTTTCCGTAACCCTGCGCGGGTCATTCCGGAAGGTTCCGGACTGGTCGTTGCGCCGGGCGATGGAAAAGTCATCGCCATCGAAGAAGAGTTTGAGCCTCGTTATCTCAAAGAGCGCAGCCTCCGCGTCACGATTTTTCTCAACGTGTTCGATGTGCATATCAACCGGATTCCCTGCGAAGGGGTCATTGAGGATGTCCAGTATCAGCCGGGGCTCTTTTTGGTCGCCAGTAAGCCGGAGGCGACGATAAAGAATGAGCAGAACGCGCTGATGATCACAACGGTCAACGGGGCGAAGGTGTTGTGCGTGCAAGTGGCGGGACTCATCGCCAGGCGGATTGTCTGTTGGGTCTCTCCCAAAGAACGGGCGAGGCTGGGAGAGCGGTTTGGTTTAATCCGATTTGGTTCACGGATGGACACATTTCTTCCGATCGGTACGAAGCTGAGGGTGGCCGTAGGAGATCGAGTGAAAGGCGGGGAAACCATCTTGGGAGACCTACGATGAAGGGAACCGGCTTGCGACAATCGTTGGGGAAGGAAGCACGAAAGCGTCAGGCGATGCATCTGATTCCCAATCTCTTCACGACGGGGAACCTGTTCTGCGGCGTCTATGCCATCCTGTCTGTCTTCAATGCCAACTATATGGCGGCAGCGATTGCCATTTTGGTCGCGATGATTTTCGATGTGCTGGATGGAAAGTCGGCCCGACTGACAAACAGCACGAGCCATTTCGGATTGGAGTATGACTCCCTGTCCGATGTGGTGTCGTTCGGTGTCGCCCCGGGTCTCCTGATCTACTCCTGGGCGCTGAGCGGACAAGGCATGTTCGGTGTCGCTGTGATGTTCGCCTATGTCGCGATGGGAGCTGTGCGGCTCGCGCGCTTCAATTCAACGGTCGCGCTGGCTGACAGCAAGTACTTCACCGGGTTGGCGATTCCCGCGGCTGCTGGAGTGGTCGCATCGCTGGTGATTCTCGACCATCATATTGTCCGGATGGGGACGGAAGTGAAGCCGGTGTTGGTGCTGATCATCACGCTCGCCCTTTCGTTCCTCATGGTTAGTACGGTGAAGTATCGCAGCTTCAAGGATATGAAGTTCAAAGGCCGCCAGCAGATTACCTATCTCGTCTGGGGTATTCTTGCGCTCATGATGATTGCGGCCTGGCCTGAGGTGATGCTGTTTGTGGTATTTTCGGGCTATGCGTTGATGGGACCGACCGAACGATTGTTCTGGTTGATGGCGAAAGCCGTTGGGAAGAAACCTCTTTCCAAGTCTGACCAGCCTGTGATAGAACCCAAATCGTAAGGCGACGACGAGGAGTAGTACGCGAGCCGCACAGATTTGAGAGAGCCGGCGGGTGGTGCAAGCCGGTCTGTGTGTCGCCGAACTCGCCTCTGAGCCGAATCCGTGAACCCCGAGTAATGGATTCCGCTTCGCTCCCGTAAGGGGCCAATGAAGGGCGATGGATGACCGGATGTCATTCGTTGCCGAACCAGGGTGGTACCACGAAGCGCGCGAAGCCTTCGTCCCTGACCGTAATGGGGGGCGAAGGCTTTTTCTATTTGAGACTGCTGAAAAAGCTCCCCTGCAGTGTTCTCGGTCGTTCGACCCCTTCGGTGTACTGCGGCAGTACGCCTTGGGGATCGCCCTCTCTGCGGCCTTGCCCGTGGAGCGGCGCATCTCGGCGCGCCGGGGCTGAGTGGGTGAGAACGGGGGGGGCTGTTTGAGCATCCTGATGGAAGCGTGAGGGAGGAGAAACCATGGAACGGATGATTCGCATTTTCGATACGACATTGCGCGACGGCGAGCAGTCGCCTGGCGCCAGCATGAACGTGGAAGAGAAAGTCATGGTGGCGAAGCAGCTCGCGCGGCTCGGGGTCGATATCATCGAAGCCGGCTTTGCCTACAGTTCGCCCGGAGATTTTGAGGCGGTTCGCCGGATTGCGTTGGAGGTCGAGGGACCGACGGTCTGCAGTCTGGCGCGGGCTCGTCCGGAGGACATCGATCGGGCCTGGGAGGCGCTCAAAGGCGCGCCGAAGGCCAGGATTCATACGTTCCTCTCGACGTCCGACATCCATTTGAAGCATCAGTTCAGGATGACGCGGGAAGAGGCCAGGAAGCGCGCGGTCGAGATGGTGCAGCGCGCACGCGGTTATATGGCCGATGTGGAATTCTCCTTGATGGATGCGAGCCGCTCGGACCAATCGTACGTCTATGAGGTCATTGAAGCGGTGATTGCCGCCGGGGCGGGAGCGATCAATATTCCCGATACGGTGGGCTATGCCGTGCCGCAAGAGTTCGGCGCGTTGATCAAAGGGATTTTCGACAAAGTGCCGAATGCCAAGCAGGCCGTGATTTCAGTCCACTGCCACAACGACTTGGGTGTCGCAGTGGCGAATAGTTTGGCGGCGATCGTCAACGGGGCAGGCCAGGTGGAGTGCACGATCAACGGGATCGGCGAACGGGCCGGCAACACGTCGCTGGAAGAAATCGTTATGGGGCTCCGGACCCGGAAGGACTTTTATCAGGCCGATACCGGCATCCGGACGGAGGAGATTGCCAAGACGAGCCGGTTGGTGAGTAAGATTACCGGCATGGTCGTGCAGCCGAACAAGGCCATCGTCGGCGCCAATGCGTTTGCCCACACGTCCGGGATTCACCAGGACGGGCTGTTGAAGGATAAGACCACGTACGAAATCATGCGGCCGGAATCGATCGGATTGATCGAGAGCAAGATGGTCATGGGCAAGTTGTCCGGGCGTCACGCATTCCGGCAGCGATTGGAAGATTTGGGGTACAAGCTCAGCGAGGAAGAGCTTAACCACGCCTTTGAGCGTTTCAAGAAGCTGGCCGATCAGAAGAAGGAAATTTTCGAGGAAGATTTGGAAGTAATCGTATCGGAAGAGTTGGCCAAGATGACCGAGCGGATTGTGTTGAAGTCGTTCCATGTCGAAAGCGGTACGAGTCTTGTGCCGACGGCGACGGTGGAATTGAACATTGACGGTCAGGTGATCAAGGAATCAGGCACCGGCGACGGGCCGGTCGATGCGGTCTATCGGACGATTGCGGCGATCACGAAGACGAAGAGTAAGCTGTTGATGTTCGGGGTCAACGCCATTACGGGCGGGACAGACGCCCAGGGAGAAGTCTCCGTGCGCGTGGAGGAAGACGGCCGCACGGTCTCAGGTCATGGAGCCGATACGGATATCATCATGGCTGCGGCTCGGGCCTACCTCAATGCGTTGAATCGACTCGCGTATATGGCCTCGAAGCAGGCGGAGGGGGAGCAGAAAGTCCGCTTGATTTGACCGTTCCCGCCACGCTAGAGTGACGGCCCCTGGTGTCTGCAAGTGGCGGTTGGCCTCGTTGCGGACAGGTGGGGGCGGTCTCCCATGCTCAAGCGCACTCTCTTGGAATGCCCCGAATTTCTTGCCGGAGACCACACGGTTCTTCGCGAACTGTTGCATCCGGCCAAGCAGTCGGTGCAGCTGGGTTATAGTCTTGCGCATGGCCGATTGGCCCCCGGCTGCCGGTCTAAGCGGCACAAGCTGGCTTCGTCAGAGGTGTACTACTTTATCGCCGGGCAGGGCCGCTTCAGTATCGGGAGTGAGACTGAGCTCGTCGAACGCGGATCCATCGTGTACGTGCCGCCCGGGGGGAATCAGTCGCTGGAAAACATTGGCACGACGGAAATAGAATTTCTGTGTCTGGTTGATCCGGCCTGGCGGAGTGAGGATGAGCAGGTCGAGGAGTAAAGAGTCCAGTCTGTTCGCAGGAAGGAGTGGCGTGACGTGAAAGCGAAGATTGCAGTCTTGGCGGGTGATGGAGTCGGGCGCGAGATTGTTCCCGAAGCGGTCAAGGTGTTGCAGGCCATCGGGGAGAAGTATCAGCACACATTTGAATTCACCTCGGCCGACATCGGCGGGCAAGCGATCGACAAAGTCGGCGTACCGCTGCCGCAAGAGACATTGGCCTTGGCCAAGCAAAGTGATGCGGTTCTGCTGGGCGCGGTCGGTGGCCCCAAATGGGAAGGGTTGGAGTACAGCCTTCGTCCTGAGCGGGCGCTGCTCGGTATCCGCGAGGCCTTAGGGCTGTATGCCAACTTACGTCCCGCCAAGGTATACCCTAATCTGGTTGATGCCTCGACGTTGAAGCGCGAGGTGATCGAAGGGATCGATATTCTCGTCGTGCGAGAGCTGACCGGCGGCATCTATTTCGGGAAACCGAAAGGGATTGAAAAACTGCCGAACGGCGAAGAGCGCGGAGTGAACACCGAAGTCTACACGACCGAAGAGATTCGCCGGATCGGCAAGGTGGCGTTCGAAGCGGCGCGCAAGCGGCGGAAAAAAGTCACATCGGTCGATAAGGCCAATGTACTGGAGTCGTCCGAGTTGTGGCGTCGGGTGATGATCGAGGTGCAGAAGAGTTATCCGGACGTCGAATTGCATCACATCTATGTCGACAATGCCGCGATGCAATTGGTCCGTAACCCGCGCCAGTTCGATGTCATGGTGTGCAACAATATCTTCGGCGACATTCTGAGCGACGAAGCGGCCATGCTGACCGGATCGATCGGCATGCTGCCGTCGGCCAGTATCGGCGCCAAGGTCGGATTGTTCGAGCCGATCCATGGCAGTGCGCCCGATATCGCGGGAAAGAACATCGCGAATCCCATTGCGACGATTGCCTCTGCGGGCATGATGTTGTCTTACGCGTTCAAGCTCGAGAAAGAAGCTGAGGCAATCGAGCAGGCCATCGTCAAAACGCTCGATATGGGGTACCGCACCAAGGACATTCAGAGCCCGGGAAGCAGAGTCGTCGGCACGACCGAGATGGGCGATGCCATTCTTCGCAATTTGAACTGAGGCGGGACTTTCGCATGGCAACCTTGTTCACATCATGGCTTCTTGCGACGCGGGCCGGCACTGGCGAGCCCGGGTTTAGCGGCGACGGCAGACCGGCGTTGCAGGCGTGCTTGAATGAGCCAAAGGGCCTGGCGATCGATGGCCGGGGGAATCTCTTTGTCGCAGATTCTGAAAACCACGTTGTGAGGCGGGTGGATCGCGTCACCGGTCTGATTTCTACTGTGGTTGGCTGTACACCAGAAGAAGTCGCGCCGGCCCCTCAATCAGGCGGGGGCGATGTCGTCCCTGAGGAAGAAGTCGATCCCTTAGCCGAGACGAGCCACAAGACGACAGAGCAGTTTACCCAACAGACGGATCTGAGCGGGACGGTGCGCTATCTCGTCGGGGCAGCAGCGCCAAAGCGGTACGGCGGAGATGGCGGGCCTGCCACCGAGGCGCTGCTCAATTTTCCCACGGCCGTCGCAGTCGATGCGCAGGGCCACCTCTATGTTGCCGATACAATGAACCATCGGGTGCGCCGGGTGGATGCTCAGACGGGGATCATCACGACCATTGCCGGCACCGGGCAGGCACGGTTTTCAGGCGACGGCGGGCCGGCTGATTGTGCGGCGCTCAACGAACCGGCCGCCTTGGCAGTCGACGCGCAGGGTCAGTTATATATTGCCGATCAGAGTAACAACCGAGTGCGGGCCGTCGACCTGAAGA
>MSXN01000010.1 GCA_002083555.1 Nitrospira sp. ST-bin5
TCCTGATCGGCGCGCGGTTCATCAGGCACATCCTTCAGCACCTCGGCGATGGTATGACCGGTCACGGACAGCGCATCGCCGTGCAACAGACCGTGCGTCAGCAACAGTTTCATGACCTGTGGAATGCCGCCCGCGCGGTGCAAATCTGTCGCCACATACCGTCCGGACGGTTTCAGATCGCACAGCACAGGCACGCGTCTGCTGAATGCCTCGAAATCATCGAGCGTCAGCCTGACCTGTGCGGCATGCGCGATGGCAGGCAGATGCAGGACGGCGTTCGTGGAACCGCCCAGCGCCATCAAGACCACGATGGCATTCTCGAACGCCTGGCGGGTGAGAATGTCACGCGGGAGTATTTGTCTGCGGATAGCCTGCACCAGCACCTCGGCGGACTGCGCCGCGCTGTCGGCCTTTTCCTGGTCTTCCGCCGCCATCGTTGAGGAATAGGGCAGGCTCATGCCCATGGCTTCAAAAAGTGAAGCCATGGTGTTCGCAGTGTACATGCCGCCGCAGGAACCCACGCCGGGGCAGGCGCGGCGCTCGATTTCCAGCAACTCCCGTTCATCGATGGTCTGCGCGCTGTACTGACCGACCGCTTCAAAGGCGCTCACGATAGTGAGATCGCGGTCGTTATAGTGGCCCGGTTTGATGGTGCCGCCATACACAAAAATCGCCGGGATATTGAGGCGCGCCATAGCGATCATCGCGCCCGGCATGTTCTTGTCGCAGCCGCCCAGGGCCAGAACGCCGTCCATACTTTGCCCACTGCAGACAGTTTCAATGGAATCGGCAATCACCTCCCGGGAGACCAGCGAATACTTCATGCCTTCCGTCCCCATGGCGATGCCGTCGGAAATCGTGATGATGCCGAAGACTTGCGGCATGGCGCCGGCCGCCTTGAGCGTCTGTTCCGCGCGGTCGGCCAACGGTCCTAGCCCCGCGTTGCACGGGGTGATTGTGCTCCGGCTATCGGCCACCCCCACGATCGGCTTGCCGAAGTCTCCATCGGCGAAGCCGACGGCTCTCAACAAGGCTCGGTTCGGAGAACGGTGGAACCCCTGGGTCACGGCGCGACTTCTTAGATTGTCGGGCATGCCGCTCCTTTCATTGCATTCGCTTATGGTTTGATAGGGCCACAGCCATTTTTGCGTGTTGACGGTGGTCGGACGGTTTCATTCCAGGCTTGCCACGAACGACACATGCCGACGATTGAACACGCAACTTTGTTCACTCAGGACCTGAACCAACCGGTCTGCCAGATTGCTCTTTCCTGTCGGGTTGAGGTCCTCGCTTCGATCAGAAACCTATGCAGCGCTTGAAGCATGTTCGCCGTCAGGTCTTTTGCCGGACGAAAACTTGCAAGGACGGTTCCATGTCCGGCCAGGCTTGGATGGCAGAAGAGGGCTTCCTTGGAACTCAATGAATGTTCGCTATCGACGTACGTGCGATCTGAAAGGGGAGACGGTTGCCGTGAGGACATGCCGATTTTTCACTATACGCTGTGTGTCTGCGCACTGGCTTCGCTGGCATCCGTGTATCCTCGCACCGGCACACAGAGTCTCTACAGTTCCAGCTTTTGGATTCGGTATTTTCTTGTCGCTGACAGAGGAACCAACGTTCATACGCCATGGCATAGGAATTTCACAGTGGACGGTTGCTGCTCAGGGGAATCATTCAGCGGCCGCGACAAACACCGAGGGGATTGCTCCAAAGCTGCGATTGAGGAGGTACTTTGGTTGAAGCATCAGGCCCACCGGTTTGGCTTGCCCGCGCTCATAGACGCCGCCGACACGAATTATGTTTTCCGTCGCCGGTCCAGCATCCAGCGGGTGATGCCGAGGTGTTTGGCCGCGAGGGTTTTGTTGCCGTCGGAACGCCGAAGGACCTCGGCGATGATGCGGTCTTCCAAGTCCGAGAGAGACTGTTCGCCGAGCTGAAACGTCAGGTGCACGTTGTTCGGGTCGTCCGGAGCGGGAGTTTCCGGTGCGTGGAGGGGCCTCGTGCGGGGACTTGTGGAATGATCGGCTAGTATATCGGCTGGAAAATTCCCGGCTTCGAGCGAATCGCCCGGGCAGAACAGCACGGCCCGCTCGATGAGGTTGCCCAATTCGCGCACGTTCCCGGGAAAGGCATAGCGGCGCAGGACTGCTTTGCCGCTCTCTCCGATCATGCGCACCGGCTTTTTGAGGGCGACGGCGGAGCGGGCCATGAATTGTTCGGCGAGGGGGATGATGTCTTCCCCTCGTTCGCGCAGCGGCGGGACGGTCAACGTGACGACGTTCAATCTGAAGTAGAGATCCTCGCGGAACTCGCCTTTGGCCACGGCCTCTTTGAGATTGCGGTTGGTGGCCGCCATGAAGCGGACATCCACGGGGATGGTCGCCGAGCCACCGACGCGGCGCAGGGTCCGTTCTTCGATGACGCGGAGCAGCTTGGCCTGTAACGGGAGCGGCAGATCGCCGATCTCGTCGAAGAGGACCGTTCCGCCTTCGGCCATCTCGATCAATCCGGCCTTTCGTCCCAGGGCGCCGGTGAATGATCCTTTTTCATGCCCGAACAATTCGCTTTCGAACAGCTCGCGGGGGATCGACGGACAGTCCACCTCGATGCAGGGCTTTTGTCCCCTGGCGCTGTTGTAGTGAATCACGCGGCTCATATACTGCTTGCCGGTGCCGGTCTCGCCCTGGAGCAGCACGGTGACCCGGTCGGTGTTTGCCAGTTCCCGGAGCTGACTCAGAAAGGCCTGCGTAACGGGGCTCCTGGCGATAATCCGATCCAGCGCATACCGTTCCGCGTCCTGTCCGCTCTGTAACCGGACCTGGCGTTGCAGGGTGAGCAGTTCGGTGGCTCGGCGGAGCGCATGCTGCAAGTCCTCCATATCGATAGACTTGGCGACGAAGTCGAAGGCGCCGAGCTTCGTTGCTTCCACCGCATCCTTGACGGTTCCCCTCGCCGTCAAGAGAATGACCAGCAGATGGGGGGATGTCTGTTTGACCCGGGCCAGCACATCGAGCCCCGAGAGGTTCGGCATGACCAGGTCGAGAATGAGGATGTCCGGTTCAAACGAGCGCAGCAGGGCGAACGCTTCTTCGCCGGAGCCGGCGGTTTGCACGATATAGCCCTGATCGCTCAGCCGGAGGGCAAAGGCCTCGCGCACCGAGGGTTCGTCTTCCACCAATAACAACTGCCAGGTCATGCGAGTCCTCGTGTTCCAATGGGCAGCCATACATCGACCACGGCGCCGCTGCCAGGCGGGCTGGTGATGGACAGCTGCCCGCCATGGCGCTCGACGATGTCATGCGTGATCGTCAGCCCGAGCCCGACGCCCTTCGCCTTGCCGTTGGTGAAGAAGGGTTCGAAAATCCGCTGTAAGTTGTCCGGGGCGATGCCCTTGCCGGTGTCCGAAAAGCGGAGGAGCACCCCGGCGCCGCGCTTGGTTTCAGGCCCGATCGTGATCTCCAGCTCGCCTCCGTCCGGCATGGCGTCGATCGCATTCATCGTGATGTTCAGACACACTTGCTGAAGATGGGCGCGCGAGGCCTCGACCATCGGCAGGTTATTTGCAATCGTCTTCCGGACGGCGATGCGCTGCTTGGAAAGATTGGGACGGAGCAGGGCCAGCGTGTCGTCGATGAGCGAGGGCAGATCGCAGGGCCGGAGATCGAACGGCCGCGGCCGCAGCTGTCCCAGGTGCGATTCGAGCAGTTCGTCGATCCGCGCCGCTTCGCGCGCGATAAGGCGGCAGCGGTCCCTGGCGGACTGAGGGAGCTGGCTCTGCTCGGCCAGATGGGTGGCGAGGCTGCCGAGGCCGATCAGGGGGTTGCGTACTTCATGCAAGATCCCTCCGGCCAATTGTCCGACGAGCTTGACCTGTTCGGTATGGCGCAGCGCTTCCAGCATCTGTTCCCGTTCGCTCAAGTCGGTGAGGATGGCCATATAGAATTGGGTGGTGCCGTCCCGGTCTTTCACGGGGCTGACGCTTTCCCAGACCAGAAATTCGGACCCGTCTTTGCGCCGGTTGACGAAGCGGTCGGCGAACGCCTGGCCTGCGCGAATCGCTTGCCAGAGTCGATCGTAGAACTCCGGCGCGTGTTTGCCGGATTTCAAGATGCCGGGACGTTGCCCGAGGGCCTCTTCGCGACGCCAGCCCGTCATCCGTTCGAGCGCGGGATTCCATTCCAGGATGCGGCCGTCGGTGTCGGTGAGCATGATGCCGTCCTGCGCGGACATGAAGAGCCGGTGATAAAGATCCCGCTGCGTGTCGGCCCGCCGCCGCCGTTCCAGGACCGTGGCAACCGTGTTCGCAACGGCGCAGAGGAATTCCTGTTCTTTGCCGGTGAAGTCCCGCACCTGTTTCGAATGAGCCGTCATGACGCCATAGACGCGGTCCTCGACGAGCATCGGGACGCACATGCCGGCGATGCCCCCATGTTCCGTGAGGAGCTTGGATGGGGTAAACCGGGTTTCATTCCGGAGGTCCCGCACGACCACGGGCACGCGCTCACGAATGGCAAAGCCGGCCTGTGAATGTGTGCCGCCTTCGATCGTCAGTTTGCCGATCAGCTCCTCTTCCAGGCCGATCCCCGCCACGACAGCGAGGTGATCGTCGGACTCCCTGGCGATCAGGATCTTGCAGAGCTCGACGTCCAGCGCTTGCGCCGTATGTCGCACGGCCTCGTTCATGAGGTCTTGAGCCGAGGCATCGCTGACGGCAAGGGTTCCAATGCGGGCCAGCACCGTCTGGAATCGGGCGACCTGGGAGGCTTCATGCTCGAGGACGGTCCGCTCCGTCACGTTCTGCAGGACGAGGAGCACGCCGGTATCTCCGTGATAGGGGACCACGTTGAAGCGGCAGTCATAAATCAATGGCTGTCCGTCACGATGGGCCAGGTGATAGGTCATGGTCCCGCGAGTCCCCAGCGACTCTTTGTTCCATGCGAGCGCGTCGGCGAATAACCGTGCTCGCAGGGAGCCGCCGGATTTCGATGGCGCAAGATCCTCCTTGGCCGGGGTTTCCACCAGTTCGCCGAATTGCGCATTTTCGAAAATCAATATGCCGTGTGCGATCAGGCAGAGCCCACCCTCGATGCAGTCGCTGACCCATGCCAGGATTTCAGCGGCGGCGACTTCCGGTTGTGCTACGGCAGGTTCGCGGGAACTGCCGGGTTGTGCGGGCGGCATATCGAGGTACCTACGAATCGGGCTTGGGGTAAGTATCGGACCTGGTCACGTGCCGCCACAGTATACCGAGTCGAATAGGAAGCCGTCGAGAGAAGGGGAGAGATTCCGGCCGAACGATCGGCTCACTTGGATGCAAAATGGTCCCGCCGGCTGACCGCCACGTCGGTCACGAACATGGCGCCGGAATGCCGATTGAAGAGCGGGCCCAGGCCGGCCAGAATCGGTTCCACCTTGTCTTCGGGTACGACGGTGAACACCATCACCTGGCTGCTGGTGTCGTTGAACAGCAGATGCCCCTCGTGAAAGCCGTGATGGCCCTTGCCCGAGACATTGTTGATGATCGTATAACCGGTGGCTCCGGTTCGGTCCAACAGCTCGGTGATAAACTTCAACTGGTCGCCTTGCACGATGATCTTGATTTCTTTCATCGGATGCAGTGTCAGGCCTCTCATGGTGATCTCCTCCTCGGTTCAGACTGTCGAATTTTCCTCTTGCTTGTTTGCACCGGCGCTCGAGCTGCCGGTGAGGTCCCGTTCGAATCTTGCAATCTTTTATGTCAGCCGGGCGGCCGACGAGACGCCGCACGCAACGGTTTGAGCCCCGGGCGCAGGGCCCGCAGCAGATCCTCGACATAGAGGCCGGCGAGGAACCCCACGTAGAGGCGCGTGTGCAGAGTGGTGAATCCTGCGGGGAGCATCGGCTGGTAGCCGTGCGCCTTGCCGTAGAGCAGCATCCAGACTCCGATGATGATCAGGGTTGACGCGACGATGACGGCATCGAAGAGGCCCTGGTGCCAGGCAGCCGCTTGGAAATAGGCGGCGACATGGGCCGGCGCCGGGTAGAGGAAGTGCGTAAAGGCTTCCCCGGCCCAGAGATAGGTGAGGACGATGAAGGTCAGGGTCGCGAGCATCGTGAGCGAGACTTTCCAAGAGGCGGCCACGTTCAGCCGGTAGAGGCTGAAGATGGCCTGCGCCGACGTGACCCAGGCGAAGAACAGAAAGATCATGGTGCTCTGTGATTCGAACAGGGAAATATGGACCAGGCCGTGGGTCATCAGCAGAATCAGAAGCGGCAGAATGAGCGTGATGGCGAGTCCGGTTCCCCATGGCACGAACGAGAACCTCGGCGTGTCGCTGACCCTGCGAGGTTCGGGCAGCTTGTATTCGGTTCTCGCCTTGTGGATGTGATCGCCTGAATTCAAGAACAGCGTGGCTTTGAAAAGACCGTGGGCGCAGAGGTGAAAGATGGCGAGGGCGAAAGCGCCCAGGCCGCATTCCATGACCATATAGCCCATCTGCCCCATGGTCGAGTAGGCGAGTGTGCGTTTGATGCTCGATTGGGTCAGCATGGTCGAGGCGCCGATCAAGGCGGTGAGCGCGCCCACCACGAACAAGATGTAGAGCGTGGTCGGAGACTGGCCGAACAGCGGCGCCAGGCGGTTCACCAGAAATCCTCCGGCATTCACGATGCCGGCATGCAGCATCGCTGAAACGGGGGTCGGGGCCTCGATCGTGCCGGGCAACCAGATATGAAACGGAAACTGCGCGGATTTGGTCATGACCGCGAAGACGAGCAGCAGCGTGCCGGTCGTCGTCGCATCCGACTCGAACGGGGTTCCGGTCCAGAGGGTCGGACGGCTCGGCATCTCATCCAGCGCATGGAACAGCGTTGTCAGGTCGAAGGTGCCGAAGGCTGCATAGAGCGCCACGATCGCCAACAAGAGCGCGATATCCCCGAACCCTTGGACCAGCAGGGTTGTCCGTCCCGCTCGGCGGGCCGCGGCGTTGGCGCGGTTAAAGGAAATAAATGTGGCGAGCAGCCAGGTCACGGTGTGCCAGGCAAGGAAGAGCCACAAGAGGTGTCCGCTCGTGACCAGGGTCAGGAGCACGAAGGTCAGCAGGCTGAGCAGCCCGAAGAATCTGGTATAGCCGGGATCGCCCTGCATATATTGCCGGGAATAGACGTGAATCACCAAGCTCACGACACTGATGAGGACCATCATGATTCCGGCAAGGCGATCGACGAGTATCGTGGGGGTCAGCAGCGCCGGCAGCCCGGGAAGGGCAAGCGCGAGCGGGTCTGAGTTGAGGATCTGATAGAAAGACAGCAGCGCCGTCCCGGTCGAGAGCATCAACGCAGCGATGCTGATGTTCGCAACTCGCTCTCCGAGTAGCCGTCCGAATAAGACCGTCAGGACGCTGGCGAGCAGCGGAGACACGATTGCGATGAGTATGGGTATCGAGTCCATGACACCTCACGCCTTAAGAGTGACTTGGTATCAAGGCTCAGCAAGAACAGTACCGCTTCAATCCAGGCACTGATTCCCGATGAAAAGGTGAAAAACGATGCTTCGCTGTGATGCCGCGGAGGTTGCTTGATGGGAAGTGTCCTGCAAGGAGGAGAAGTCGGGTGCGCAGACGCACGATCGTGCAGGCGCGCACTAAAGTTCAGAGAGCGCTATTCTTTTACCGTCACGGTCATCGTGATCGGCTCAATCGGATTGTCGGCGGCGTCGCGGGCGGCGGCGACGATCTTATCCAGGACTTCGATGCCGCGAAAGATTTCCCCGAACACGGTATAGCGCCGGTCCAGTCCGCTGTTATCTCCTACGCAGATGAAGAACTGTGAGCCGTTGTCGTTGAAGTCGCGCGTGCTGTTGCTCTCGCGCGGCATCTTCGCCATGGAGATGGCACCGCGCTTGTGCGGGCGATCGCTCGGCTCGGGGGTCAGAAAGTAGCCGGGGCCGCCGGTGCCGTGGGTCGTACGGTCGGCGTTCTTGCTGAAGGGGTCGCCGCCTTGAATGAGAAAACCGGGAACCACCCGGTGAAAGGTGGTGCCGTCGAAGAAACCCATCTTGGCCAGATTGATGAAGTTCTCGACATGGCGCGGCGCATCATCGGGATAGAATCGGATCTTGATCTCGCCGAACTTGGTGACGATCGTCGCGCGCGGATCCTTCTTTTGAAATTGCATAGTCATAGTCGTGCAATGTAACAGGGGCGTCGCTTTCGAGGCAAGGCCTCGGGGCAGTGCTGAGCGCTGAGTAGGCTTGATTCAGGACTCAGCACTTCTCTTGCGCGAGTCCTTTTTCAGGATCGATCCACAGCCAGAGCAGTCCACCGATGACGGCGACCAGGGCGGCGGTGCCGAGCGACAAAGGCCAGCCCCACTGTTCGGCAATCCAGGGCGTGACGGTAGGAGAAATAGCCCCTCCGATATTGGCCCCCATGTTCATCAAGCCCGACAGACTGCCGGCATGTGTCTTGGATAAGTCGCTGGTGGAAGACCAGTAGGCGCCGACGCTGAAGTAGAGCCAGCCCGCGCCCAGCGACAGGCTGGCGATGGCGAGATAGGGAGAATCGATCCATGCCCCGAGTCCGATCGCGCAGCCGGCGAGAAGCATTCCCGCCATGCCCGCCTGCCGGCGACCGGCCGTGAGTCCGTGGCGAGTGGCCAATCGATCCGTGACCCAGCCTCCGATCGGACAAAAGACCAGAATCGCAAGGAAGGGGGCGGACGCGAAGAATCCGCCGCGCAGGATATCGAAGCCGCGCACGTTGACGAGATAGAGATAGAACCAGGACATGTACACATAGGCGACATAGCCGAGGCAGCTGTAACTCAGCACGAGCCACCAGACCGTCGGTGTTCGCCGCAACGCTGCCCAGGGAATTGATGGGGAGAGAGCCTGCCCGATTGTCGTAGCGGTGTTGCTCTTTCGATCGGCGGTCCGATCAGCAACCCAGGGATGGTCGAGCGGATGATTGCGTGCGATGAACCACCAGATGAGGGCGAGAGCCAGGCCGAGGACGGCCGACAGGTAGAAGGCGGTCTGCCAGCCGAAATTCACCATGATCCAGGCGGTGACGGGCGGGGTGATCGCGGCGCCGACGCCGATGCCCCCGATCGCGATCCCGATGCCGAGTCCGCGTTCCCCTGCCGGAAGCCAGTCGGTGACGACCCGATTGAAATTCGGCAGAGCCACCGCTTCGCCGACGCCCAATAAAAAGCGCGCAAGTGCCAGCGCTCCCATGATGCCCAGCCATCCGGCCAGCGGAGAGGCCGGAGCCATGGCGGTCCAGGCTGTGAAGATAGACCACCAGAGCAGCGCCAGAGTCAGAATGATCCGCGCACCCCAGCGGTCGCCGAGCCAGCCGCCGGGAATCTGGAACAGGGCATAGCCGATGACGAAGGAGGAAAAGACAAACCCCATCTGCTGATCGGTCAGGCCCAGCGCCGGCATCATGTGCCGGGCCGTCACGGAAATGTTGACGCGGTCGATATAGGTAACGACGCTGATGGCAAAGAGCAGCCCGAGAATCACCCAGCGGATGCGCGTGAGAGGCGGGGAGTCATGATCAGAGGAATCGTGTGGGTGCAACGGTCATGTCGATCCAGTGGAGAGCGGCATTATAGCGAGTCGGGGGTATGGGCTCTAGCTAAAATTCCATGTAGCTCGGTTTTGGTGTGATGTAATTTGGGAGAAAATCCCTTGTCTCCCGCAGGGTTGGTGGATTTAACTAGAGGCTTCCGGTAAGATCCGAATGGCAATTGTACGTATGGGTGCTGAGGGGGGAGTGTGTCGCGTCTTCGGCTGTTTCTGGTCATTGTGCTGACCCTCGCGGTGGGCGTCGGTACCTTCCTGCTCTTTTCCAATACCCTCATCGGCGAAGATTATCTGAAAGAGTTCGTCCTGCAGCAGCTTGAGGAGAGCCTCGGGCGCAAGATTGAGGTGCATCGCGCCAAGTTTGTCATCTTCCCGCGCATCCGCGTTGAACTCACCCAGGTCGCGATTCATGATCCCAATTCCGATGAAGTCGTATTCTCGGCGAAGCGGATTGATCTCGTGCTGCGTCTGCTTCCCTTGCTGCGGAAGCAGGTGGTGGGGAAGCGCCTCCTGGTTGAAGATCCGGTCCTCACGATTCACCGGAATGAAGCCGGCCACTGGAATATTCTGGATAACGCCAATCAGGCGGCAACGGATCAGCGCACGCTGGACATGATGACGCGCGTCTTCATGATCCGTCAGGCCACGGTGGTGAACGGGAGCATCACGGTTGTTGACGAGGCAAGGCCCGGCGGGACCAGAACGCTGAAGCTGGATCGGGTCGAAGGTGGGATGATGATCCGCCCGGAACGCGCGATGGCCGACGTGCATCTGTCGGTGGCGCAGACCGGCCAGGATGGTCTGTCAGCCGTGTCTCTTGTGGGGCAAATCAAGCGGGTCGAGCGGTCTGATGCGTTGACGGCTGAAGAGCCTGCGGCGCCGGCATCGGCAGAGCCGCCGCCGGTGTCGACGCCCACCTCGGTGTTTCAGTTCGAGGGGCAGGTGGATGCCGCGAATGTGGTGCTGCGAGACGTGGCGGATTTCTTCGGCCCTCGTCCGGTCCCTGAACAATTGGACGGGATGGTCGATTTGCAAGGTCAGGTGCGGATCATGCCTGGGCTTACCGGATACGATGCGGTGTTGTCGAGCATGACGGCGCGCCTGAATCAGCTGACCTTGACCGGCAAGGCCAATCTCGCCGGATTACTCACCGCACAGCCGACCTTTGCCGTGACGTTTAATTCGTCGCTGGTCACGCTCAAGGAATTGCTCAACACCATTCCGGCTCAATGGATCCATCCCCAACTCCCGGCGGTGTTGGCAGAGCGGCAAATCGACGGAAAAGTGCAGGTGGTGAATGCCTCGCTCACCGGATCGGCGACCTCGGGGCCGCAATTGTCGGTGACGGGGGAATTCCGTATTCAAGAGGGACAGGCCTTACTGGGAGAGGATCACGTGCCTACCAAAGACCTGGCCGGCGTCATCGTCGTAGAGACTGGTCGGGTGCGGGCCGCGAATTTCACCGGTAGATATGGCGCCATTCAGATCACTGAGGGGAAGGCGACGGTGTCTTTTCTCGAAGCCGGACCGTGGCTGGAATTGGAGATCACCGGCAGCATGGCGGCCACCGATTTGGTGCAGCTGCTTGCCAAGACGGTCAAGGCCGAGGGGTTCGTGCATCTGCTGGCCGGTCTTCGCGATGTCGAAGGAACGGCGCTGCCGACGTTTCGGTTGGTGGGGCCGCTGAACGAACCTGGGGGCATCACCTTTGCCGGCGGAGAGATCGCGGCCCGGTACATCAGTCTCACGCATCCGTCTTTGCCGGAACGTCTCACGGCGCTTCAGGGGAAGTTTGTGTTGGCCGATGGCGGAACGCGATTTGAGCAGGTGACGGGGCATCTGGGCGATACGATTCTTCAGGTCCAGGGCGGTCTGTCAGGCGGGCCTGCGAGCGTGTTTCAAGAGTTCGTCGTTCGGGCGAACGGCGATGCCGGCCATATCATGCGATTTGTTCCCGCTAAGGTGATTCCGGTCGGGATGTTTGAAGGGCTGCTCAGTGCGGCCGTGCAGCTGAGCGGTGCCACGACGGCGCCGCATGTGCGCGGCAACGTGGTGTTGACGGAATCCAAGGTGGTGGTGCCGAACGCGATCGAGAAGCCGATCGGCGCTCCGGCAATCCTTGAGTTTGAGGGCAACCTGACGCGGGCGAGCATCGCGACGGTCACACGCGTTGAGCTGGTCTTGCCCTCCGTGCGGATCCCCGTGAAGGGTGCGATTCAGATCGGAGACAAGTTTTCCATTGATGCGACGCTGGCCACGGGAGAATTGTCCTTGTCCGGTCTGCCTGAGTGGATTGCGAAGGGCGGGTTCGAAGCCGGCAATGTCGAGGTCTCGCTCGATGTGAAGGGGAAAGACACGGATTGGAAAACCTGGAAGACGACGGGATGGATGGCGGTGACGAACGGCCTGGTGCTGGTCAAGGGTGCCGGGCATATCGACGATTTGTATGCCCGAGTGAAATTGGTGCGGAATGGAGCGGAGGTCAAGCGGCTGTCCTTCAAGGTGCAGGACAGTGATCTGGCCTTGGAGGCAACGGTGCGGAACTGGCCTTCCAAACCCGTGATCACCGGGAAGATCGAGTCGAATCAGCTGGACCTTGACCTCGTGATTCCGAAAGGCGAGCGCTCGCCGATGCGGGAGTTGTTGGAGACATTGGCCTCCTCCAGCCAGGTCACGATGACGGCCTCGGCGGCCCGTGCGCACTATCGGCATCTCAAGTTCGGCGGGCTGACGGCGCGGATCACGATTCAAGATGGGGTGCTGGATATCGATCGAATCGGCGGAGACTCGACCAATGGCCAAGTGGCCGGCCGGGTAGTCGTGCAACTCCCTGCTAAAGCACCGGCCGAGACAGAGGTGTCCCTGCGGGCTACCGGAGTCGCGGTGGAGGATCTCTTGCGGCTGACTCATGCGGACATCCAGGGCGTCTCGGGCCAGGTGCGGCTGAACGGGACCATCCGCGGACATGGGCGTAATCCCCATGGGGTCTATCCCTCGCTGAATGGGAAAACCGAGGTGCTGTTGGAGAACGGGCGAATCCTGAAAGCCAAAGAGCGCGCGATTTGGAAGATCCTGAGTATCCTGAATCTTCCTGCCGTGCTGCAGGGGAAAGTGGATCTGGAAAAAGAGGGGCTGCCCTATAACCGCATCTCCGCCACGGTGGCCATACAAAATGGGTCGTTCCAGACAGAGAATCTGGTCGTCGACAGTCCGATCCTCAAGATTACGGCGGCGGGCAACTATGATCTGCCCACGGATCAGTTGGACATGGTCGTCGCGGTCAGTCCCTTCGGGTCCTATGCCACGTTTCTCAAGACCATTCCCTTGTTCGGCCGTATCTTCGCAGGTGACCGCAAAGGGATGGCCACGGCCATTTTTTCGATGAAGGGCGCCGTCGAAGATCCCGAGGTGACGTATCTGCCGATGAAATCGTTCACGGCCGGATTATCAGGATTGGCGCAACTGGCCGTCGATGTTTTGAAAAACACACTGACTCTCCCGATGGATCTCATGACGCCCAACGAGGACAAGCCTGCCACGCCTGAACTGGAGTTCGTGCCTGAAACCGTGCCGGCGACGCCTTGACCGTCATCGGACCCCATGTTAGCATCAGCCCATTCATGCGCCGAACCACCTTTAGCCGGTCCAATTTCCTTCGTCTTACCTATCCATGAAACGAACTACTGCCGCACAACCTGACGTTGCGACGCTCTTTATTGCCGCCAGCGAACTCGATTCGAATCTCTATTATGCGACGAAGTTTGTCGCGCCGGACCCCTTCATCTATATGGAGGTCAAGGGCGAGCGGTTGCTGGTCATGAGCGATCTCGAAATGGATCGAGCTAAATCGCAGGCAACGGTGGATCGGGTCTTGTCGTATTCCGAGCTGGAAAAGAAGGCCAAGTCGAACGGGACCAAGGAACCGAGCACGGTCGATATCGTCCATGTCGTTCTTCGCGAAGCGAAAGTCCGGCAATTGCTCGTCCCGGCCAATTTCCCCTTTATCCATGCCACGCGGCTTCAAGAGCTGGGCTACAGCATGAAGCCAAAACGCGATCCTTTCTATGAGCGGCGTGTGGTGAAAACTGCCGAGGAGGTCCGGTCTATTGAAGCGGCGCAGCGCGCGACGGAAGAAGCGGTGGCGGCGGCCCATGCGACGCTCAAGCAGGCGACCATCCGCGGCGGGGAGCTCTGGCTGGACGGGGAAGTGCTGACCTCGGAACGCATCAAGAAGCTCATCAACGTCAAGTTAATGGAGCGCGATTGTGTGGCGCAGCATACGATCGTGGCCGGCGGCGAACAGGCCTGCGATCCCCACCATGAAGGCACGGGCCCGTTGCCCGCGAACCGTAGCATTATTTTCGATGTGTTTCCTCGATCCGCCAATAGCCGGTATTTTGCCGACATGTCCCGCACAGTGATCCGTGGTACTGCTAGTCCTGAACTCAAGCGGCTCTATCAGACCGTAAAGGATGCGCAGGAGGAAGCCATCACGAAGGTCAAGGACGGCGCTGACGGTATGAAGATCCATCAAGGGATCTGCGACCGATTTGAAAAGGCCGGGTACAAGACGGGGCTGGTCGACGGCCGCATGCAGGGCTATTTCCACGGGACCGGTCATGGCGTGGGGTTGGATATTCATGAAGCGCCCCGCATCAGCCGCACCGGTTCGCTGTTGCAGGAAGGTCACGTCGTGACGGTTGAACCGGGTCTCTACTATCCCGGGTTGGGCGCCGTGCGGATCGAAGATATGGTGCTGGTCACGAGTGACGGTTGCCGCAATTTGACCGACTTTCCGAAGATCTTCGAGCTCGATTAAAATGAGCGATCAGCTCTCAGCGATCGGCTTTCAGTTTTCGCTGATGGCTGACTGCTGAAGGCTGAAAGCTTATTCCATGCGTCTTACCCTTACCCTTCAACGATTCAATCCCGAACAGGATGCAACGCCGCATGATGAAGAGGTGCGCCTCGACGTGCGGCGCGGTTCGACAGTCCTCGACCTGCTGATCCGGATCAAGAATGAGGTGGATGGCAGTTTGGCCTTGCGGTATTCCTGCCGGTCGGCGATTTGCGGATCTTGCGCCATGAATATTAATGGCGGCGAGAAGCTCGCCTGTCGCACGTCGGTCCGCAAAGAACTGGAACGACATGGCCGGCTGCGCATTGCCCCGCTTCACCATCTTCCGGTCATTAAGGATCTGGTCGTCGATATGCGGCCTTTCTGGGGGAAGATCCGCGACATCACGCCCTGGCTCTCCACGTCGATGGCCGTGCCAACTGTCGGAGCGGTGGCTCACGATCCCGGTTCAACCGGGTCCGGATATCACAATGTCGATGCCTGCATCATGTGCGGTGCCTGTGTGGCCGCCTGTACGGTACATGAGGTATCGCCGGGGTTTGCCGGGCCGGCGGCGCTGGCCAAGGTGGATCGATTTCTGTCGGATTCGCGTGAGCCGGAGAAGATGAAACGGGCACGGCTCGCCGTGCTGCAAGAGATGAACGGGATGTGGGATTGCACGCGATGTAACTATTGCGTGGAAGTCTGTCCGAAAGATGTCAAGCCGATGGAGGCGATAATTCGCCTTCGACGGGCGTCGCTGGATCGGGGACTGGCCTCGACGGGCGGTGCGCGCCACATCACCGGATTCGTCTCGATCATCGATCAGCAGGGGCGGCTGAACGAAGCGATCATGCCGCTCAAAGTTGTCGGCTTCGATCTGTCTCGCTTTCTCAGGATTCTACCTCTTGGCGTCAGAATGTTGTTCAAAGGGAAGGTGCCCAATCCGTTCGCCCATCGCCTTCCGGGCATGGCGCAAGTGCGGGCGATCTTTCAGCGTGCCCGCCGTCCGACGACCTTGTAGCGCGTATCTATGCCGGCTTCCTTTCACTTTCTCGACGACGTGGCCCTGGCGGATCTGGCCTTCGATGCCGAAGGCGATTCCGTTCAGGAGATGTTTGAAGCGGCGTCGAACGCGGTGATGGAGGCGATGGCCGATCCCAAGACGGTCGGCGCGACCTGGGAGCGCCGTGTGGAACATACGGGGCCCGATCTCGCCGAGCTGCTGTTTGATTGGCTGTCCGATTTCGTTTATTGGAAAGATGCGGCGGGCGTCGTATTCAGCCGTGCCGTGATCTCGGTGGCCCAAGCGGGCGTGGAGTGGACTCTTGCGGGGACGTTGATCGGCGAGCCCGTGAATCAGACTACGCAAGCGTTGCGCAACGATGTGAAGGGTGTGACCAAGCACTTGTACCGGCTGTATCAGGATCATGGACGCTGGCGTGTGAGGGTCGTTCTCGACGTATGAAACTCAATACTGCCATGAAGGTGGTGCGCATATCCGACGAGGTATGGGAGATCCCTGTTACGGAGAAGCCCGGCATGCTAGTGCCGGCCCGCATTTATGGGACCGAGTCCATTCTCCGGGCCATGGATACCGGCGTGTTTGAACAGGTGACGAACGTGGCCTGCCTTCCCGGCATCCGCCGTTATGCGCTGTGCATGCCGGACGGCCATTGGGGCTATGGGTTTCCGATCGGCGGCGTGGCCGCGTTCGATGTGCGCTCGGGCATCATTTCTCCCGGCGGGGTGGGCTACGACGTCAACTGCGGGATGCGGCTGATTCGGACGGACCTCACGCTGGCAGAAGTGCAGCCCAAACTCGATCTGCTGATGACCGAATTGTTTCGCCGGGTCCCGGCCGGTGTCGGGGCGAGCGGATTTGTGTCGATGGATCGGTCGTCCTTCGATCGGGTCATGACCAAAGGCGCTCGATGGTGCATCGAGCAAGGGTATGGTTGGTATCGCGATCTGGAGCGGATCGAGCAAGGCGGATGTCTGCCAGGAGCCGACCCGTCCAAAGTCACCGACCATGCGGTGGGACGGGGGATGAACCAGTTGGGGACGCTGGGTTCCGGCAATCACTACCTTGAAGTGCAAGTGGTCTCGAACGACCGCATTTTCGATCCGGAGACGGCAGCCGCGTTCGGCATCACCGGACAGGATCAGATTGTCATCATGGTGCATTGCGGGTCGCGCGGATTCGGCCATCAAGTGGCCAGCGACTATCTCAAAGTCTTTGAGAAGGCGATGCGGCGGTACGGCATTACGGTAAAGGATCAGCAGCTGGCCTGCGCGCCGTTTCTCTCGGTGGAAGGCCAGGACTATTTCGCGGCGATGAACTGCGCCGCCAATACGGCGTTTGCCAATAGGCAAGTGATTACACATCAGATCCGCGAGGCCTTTGCCGCAGTCTTCGGCCGGTCGGGAGAAGAGTTGGGCATGGAGCTGGTCTATGACGTGGCCCACAACATCGCCAAGGTCGAGCGGTACCTCGAAGGCGAGTTGGTCGTGCACCGCAAAGGGGCGACACGCGCGTTCGGTCCGGGCAGCCAGGACTTACCGGCCTGCTATCGATCGGTCGGCCAGCCGGTGATTTGCGGCGGCTCGATGGAAACGGGATCCTATCTGCTGGTGGGGACGACGCGGGCTTCGGAAGAGACGTTCGGTTCGACCATGCACGGATCGGGACGCACGATGTCGCGCACGCAAGCCAAGAGGGCGATCCGCGGCGAGCAGCTCCAGCAGGAGATGAAACAGCGGGGCATTCTCGTGAAGGCGGTCTCGATGTCCGGGCTCGCAGAAGAGGCCGGATTCGCCTACAAGAACATCTCTGAAGTGGTGGAGTCGGTCGAGCGTGCAGGAATCACAAAAAAGGTAGCGGAACTTCGACCCATTGGCAATATTAAGGGGTAGGCACCGTCAGGCTCTCAGGCGATGAGGTCTCCCCGTGGAACATCGGCAACATCCTCGATTCCCCGTCCAGTTTCGCAGTTCCTTCAGCTCCGCCAATATTGTGTCCGGTGCGGGCAACCTGACCGATCTTTCGATCCGGGGCTGTTGTGTCTCCAGTCCAACCGCGGTGAAGCCCGGCACCACGTTGCAGCTGCGTGTCGACGTATCGGACGACGAGCCGCCGATTCAGGTTACGCAAGCGGTGGTCCGATGGTGCCGTGACCGCAGCTTCGGGTTGGAGTTTGCCAGTTTGACGCCGGATGAATGGGCGCGACTTCAGCATGTGGTCAAAGAACTCGAACTGGAGCCCTATCAGCGTGCCGCTTCATCGGATGAGGCCGTGTGAAATCTTCGTTCCTCCGCGCGTGGCTTGAAGGCTTTCTCCCTGTCGACCCCTCGTAAGTCCAACTATTAGAGGAGGCAGTCTCCGATGCTTCGTGCACTACTAGTCAGTCTCTTGGCGACGGCCCTCATCGGGGGGCTCCTCTATTACACGCTCAAACGGTCCGATGTGGTGCAAGGCCAGCTGCGTGAGGCGCAGGCGAACCAGGCGGCACAGCAGGAAGCGGCGGCGGTGAGCCGGGCGTTTGCCGCCATGAGTGCGGCAGCGTTGGTTGTGGATGTGGCCAGAGTGCAGGAGTCGCTCGCCGGATCCTGGCGGACCAGCGGTCTTGCCGATGCGATGGTGATCGACCATGGCAATCGGGTGTTTGCCGCGTCCAATGCCGGCTATGTCGGACAGCAGATTCAGGATGCGAACTGGGCCGCCATTCGTGCGCAGAATCGGGAGGTGCTGATTCGAGACGAGCCGACGCCTGGGCAAGAACGGATCACCGTGATTGAACCGATTCAGGACAAGGGATCCACCATTGCCTGGGCCAGGCTCACTTTTATGCGGCCGATACAGCAGGATGCTGGGCGTAGCCCGCAGGAACGTCTTGAACAGATAGGCCGGATCATGATTCCAGTCTTTGTGTTCCTGGTGGCAGCGATCGGGTTTGCCATGCGGCTGGCGACGTCGCGCATGCAGCGGCGTATCCAGGCGGTGGTCACGGAAGTCATGACCGACCAGCCGGCATCGCAGGATGATGAGATATCTTTCGGGGATGGTGCGGTCAGGCCTGATGGCGGTAGCCGTAAAGCAGCGTGATATTGATGCGCCGGCTGAGGTAGTCGTCGCGGAAGGTCACATCGTCGGTTTCGTGAAACAAATCTGAATTGAAGACCACCGCACGGTTGACGCGATAGGGCACCCGGATCGTCTGCGCGCCGGCTTGCGTGAGCCATTCGAGAATCTTCGGTTTGTTCTGCTCGCTGTTATAGGCCGCGAAATTCCAATCTGCCGGTGCTTCTTTATCGTAGACCACGAGCCCGCCTTTCTCAGGATTCAGGTTCGCCTCGTCCGGTGTAATCCAGAAATTCACATTGACGGCTGCGGCGTCGGCATGGATGGAGAGACCGCGCCTGGCACTGTCCTGCTTAAAGGCCCAGGCCTGGGTGAGCCGATGGTCTTTGAAGATGCCCGGAAAGGCGTGACGCAGTTCTTCGGCAATTTGCAACAGCAGGGGCGTGGCAAATCCGTCGCCGAGAAACGCCCCGAGGTAACCGTTCTCGTAGTCCTTCTTCCAAATCGTGGATTCCAGGCAAAAGGTGCGTAGGGCCTCCAAGGCGTGCGGCTTGAGGAGCTGATCGATAAAGGTCACTTCCGGTTGCTGTCCTAGATAGCGCGCTTCGATCGACCGGACATCCAACTGCGGATTGAGTGCGCCGTCGGCCAGCCGTTCACAGGGGGCACGATACAGAAATTGAGTGAAGGACGGCGCAATCGCCGTGAGCGTAGCCGGATCGACGGGACATCGGTTGCGTGTGGGATAGGCCGCGGCCAGTGAGATTTCCAGCCGTTCCAGTGCATCCACATAACTCCGGTACGAAGCATCGAGGCGGCCGCGCTCGATGAGCAATCGGGTTTGCTCCGCGTCGTGTTTGAGACGCGACCGAAAGAGCGTGGTTTCTTGAACCGGTCCGCCGTGGTTGTGTTTTGCCTGGGCTACTTGGGAGAAGCGGGCGATGGCGCCAGTGTCATCGCCCTTCCACATGGCCGCGATGCCCAGGTTATACAGGGCCTTCGACGAATTTGGCACGATGGTCAAGGCCTGTTGGAACGAGGCGAGCGCATCGTCGATCGCACCGGTTTCCATCAGCGCCAGACCGAGATTGTTCCAGGCCTCAAAGTGTGAGGGCTTGAGCCGGATCGCTTCGCGATAGGCGGCGATGGCTTCGCGGTGCGCATTCTGTTCTTTGAGCGCGACTCCGAGGTTGTTATGGGTGTCGGCGTGGGCTGGGTTGAGGGCCAGGGCTTTGCGATAGGTCTCGATCGCGGCGGCAAGGCGATGTAGGTCTTTGAGGACGTTGCCGAGATTGATCAAGGCATCCACGTATTTGGAATTCAGCGCGATGGCCCGCTCATAGGCGCGGATGGCCTCATCTGCTTTTCCCGCCCGTTGGGTAACGACGCCCAGGTTGAACCAGTAGAGCGGCGAGGACGGAGTCCCCTCGATCGCATGGGTAATGAGCTCAATGGCTTGCTCGTAGCTGCCGACGCGATAGGCCAACAATCCTAAGAGGTGAAGTGCTTCAGGGTGGCCGGGGACCATTTGCAAGGCCAACTGATAATTTCGCTCGGCCTCGGCCAGTTGGCCGGCCTGGTGATGGCGTTTCCCCTGGTCGAGCAGGGTGTGTATAGCGAAACTATCGGAGGTGGAGCCGGTCTTGGCCTGACGCGATTCCTGCTTTCGTCTGGTCGAACGATTCATGGGCTGGTCCTGCGCAGCATCGACGGGACTGTCGATGGTCAGGCGCAGCCTATACGAAACAATCGCGCCGGGTCAAAGGGCGGGGGGCTGTGTCGAACCGAGGATGTGGAGGGATCGTGGAAGTCTAGGATGGCGCCATATGGACGATCAGACAGATGTCGGTGTGTAGAGATGGAGACCTGGAATCTTTTTGAAGTGAGCGTCCAGGCTATAGACGCGACAATCGTGTTCAAGCGCCAAGGCCGCGATCAGCAGATCTGATAGCGGCAAGGTGACGCCTTTGCGAAGCAGATGGGCCGAAAGGTCCCCCGTTCGCATCCACGTGGATGAGGTGACTTCGTAGTACCGCAATGCCAGGAGCGCGTCTGAAAGCACAGTTCGTTCAGTGGGGGTTCTACAGCCCTGGAGCAATTCGGCCAGCACCACGCCAACCAAGACGACCTCATCGGCATCAATCAGCAAGTCGAGAGCGGCCTTTTCCTGGGAGTCCGGGCGATTGAAGAACGGAATCCAGACAGAGGTATCAGCGATGACCATGTCGGCGGCGCTTCAAGGAGGCTTGATGGCGGAGTTCGGTGGCTTCCAATTTCTTCCAATTCAAGTCGAGAGAGAGGGTACCGGACAAGGACTTGAGCTGATCCAGCTTTTTCCTCCGGATCAATTCCTCCGCCGCCTGATGAATCGCGTCGGTCTTGGTTTTGGCGGAGGTCACGTCCATGAGTTCTCGAATGAGTTTCTCGTTGAGATCCAGCGTGGTGCGCATCGATACCCCCTCGGTATATGCCTGTATCGTATGCAGAGGGCCTGCATATGTCAATCGTTCCTGCGAGAGCATCCCTGCCTCTCCCATCCTCAGCCGTAGCCGCCTCTATCGGAAGGGGCTGATTTAGACGGATGAATGGGGGATTTCTCGGCGGTTTCTGCCCGGTATCGACGGAAGTGTCGCCGGGCAGGATTAGTCTATACGAAAGAGTCGTGTGGGGCCAAAGGGCGAGCATGAGGTCAGAGGGGATTCAAGCGCTAGGGAATGGAAGGAAAAGCGTCGTCATGCATGCCGCATGCGTGGGGCTGTTTTGCTCAGCACAAGACCACGACGATTACGGTGAACAACGCGGGCCAGCCGCTCACGATCAAAGATTCGCTCAATAACATCACCACCTTCACCTATGAACTCGGCGACTTGGTCAAGATCAAAGACCCGTTGAATCGGGAGACCCAGCGCATCCTCGATGCCGCCGGGCGGCTGCGCAACGTGACCAATCCGCTGGGGCAGAAGACACTCTATACGCCCGATGCCCTCGACCGGATCACGCAACTGGTCGATGCGATCAACGGAAATACGGCGTTCACCTATGATGCGAACAGTAATCTCCTCACCGTCACCGATGCGAAGAGTCAGCAGACGGTCTATACCTATAACAATATGAACCGGACGGCGACGCGGAAAGATCCGCTGCTCAAGACTGAGACCTACACCTACGATAACAATGGCAACGTCGCGACGGTCACGGATCGCAAGAGCCAGGTGACGACGTACACCTATGATCTCCTGAATCGCAAAACCAAAGCGACCTATCAGGACGGCACCTCGACGAACTACACCTATGATGCCGGGAATCGACTCACGCAGATACAGGAAAAAGATGCGGGGAATATGGTCACTGCTACGATTACGAGAACCTATGACGGCTTAGACCGCCTTACACAAGAAGTCACGGCGCAGGGGACGCTCACCTACACCTATGACAACGCCTCTCGTCGCACGACCATGACTGTGGCCGGACAGCCGACGGTGAGCTACACCTATGACAATGCCAACCGGCTGACCCAGATCACGCAAGGAGCGAATCTCGTGACCATCGGCTATGACGATGCCGACCGACGAACCAGCCTCACGCTGCCGAACGGAAACAGTGTCGTCTATGTGTACAATGCGGCCTCCGAGTTGCTCAGTCTCACGTATAAGCAAGGCGCGACCGTCATCGGCGATCTCACTTACACCTATGATGCGGCAGGGAATCGGATCAAGCAGGGCGGGTCTTTCGCGAGAAGCACGATTCCTCCAGCACTCGCCACGGCGAGTTACAACGTCAACAATCAGCAGACGACGTTCGGAACGAACACGCTCACGTATGACTTCAATGGCAATCTTCAGACTGTGACCGATGCCGGCGGCACAGCGACCTAGCTTCTTTCTCCTATGACTCCTTCGGTCGACGAACGGGCAAGACGATTCAAGGCACCACGACCAATTTTGTCTATGACGGGCTGAATCCTGTGCAGGAAAAGGCCGGGGCCACGGTTACGGCCAATCTGTTGACCGGCCTCGGGATCGATGAATTCCTCACCAGAACCGATGGGGCAGGCACGCGTGGCCTCCTCACAGACGCCCTCGGCTCAACCGTTGCACTGGGTGATGGCACCGGCACGATTCAGACGCAGTACACCTATGAACCCTTTGGCTATGCGTCTCAGACGGGAGCAGCTAATACGAACAGTTACAAGTACACGGGACGGGAAGATGATGGCTCAGGGCTATACTACTATCGAGCACGGTATTATCATCCGAGACTTCAACGGTTTGTTGCGGAAGATCCGATTGAGTTTAGGGGTGGGAGTGCTAATTTCTATGTCTATGTTGGAAATGGTCCACTAACATATATAGATCCAACAGGACTGGTTAGTGCAGATATCGGTGTCTCAGGTACATTTGGAGTTAATGGATTTCAATGCACTTTGAGGGGGTGCCGAACCACGATCACCGTACCGCCTGAAATTAAGGTGCCGCTTCAGTGCTCTGTTGATGAGCCGCCATCAAATCTAGATCCAGTTAACATAAATGTGACAGCATACCAACATCACGTTGGTGATGTGGGATTTGGGTTTGAAGGCAGTATTGGAACCTATATCTACAATGACCCAAGCTCAGGCCCTGGTTCACAAACGACGTTACAAGGGGGCATGTCTATGGGCTTTGGTTTTGGAATGGGACTTCCGTTTTCTATATCAAAGTAGTCGGTTGAGATTAGCCTAGATTCTTGTTGATGCAACCGTGTCGTAGAGTGGTTGTAGATAATGCGGGAGAGAGCGATGGAAAAGGAGACCCCACTATTTCAGCTTCTGTCTGAAGTCATGTGGCTTCAGGTTTTTGTCATTTTGGGGATAATGATAATACGATCAACCAAGAATGGGACCAACATTTTTCTGGATCCTCCACCCTGGTTGCGTCCTTGGATAACAAAGTCCACTCTTTGGTCACTGCTGGGACGGCAGGGGGAGATATTTCTATCCTACCTGATTGGCTCTCTTTTTGTTGCCATCGCAAGCATTCTTGCTATCCAACGATTGCTGGTTCTTGCTCGACAGCTTGGTTATTTGTAACTTAAAGAAGTAGTGGTGTCAGGTTGAAATGGCTCCGGAATAACAGGCACGAAAATCACGCGACAGTCGCCTGCCGCTCGAACTCCTCTGGACTGCGATAGCCAGTCTCATTCTCAAACTGCCTGCTTGCTTCGTTCCTCGAAAAAACTTTTTGCGACAGCTCGAAGCGATCACTTCATGATTGCCCTTTATCTCCAATCAACAACCCCTATCCCCCCATCTGGGGGGACACATTTGTCGGGATTGTTGTCTTCCTCCATTCTCGCTAGCCTCCTTCCCATCAAGGCACCGGCATAGGCCTGAGTCATGTCCAAGGAGGCACTACCATGACAACCCAGGAACGAAGAAGAGAGCACGGATTTACCCTCATTGAGTTGATGATCGTCGTCGCCATCATCGGCATCTTGGCGGCGATCGCGATTCCGAACTTTCTTTCGTATCAACTGAAATCCAAAACCATCGAAGCCAAGACCAACCTCGCCGGTATCAAGACGGCGGAGCTGACGTTTTCTGCCGATCGCTCATGCTATCTGTCTGTTCAAAATAATGGATGGCCCGGCATTGTCCCGGTCAATGGCGCACAGATTCCCTGGCCGGTCGCGGCGACGGCATCTATGCCTGGCGCGCTCTGCGTGAATCCTGTGACCGGCGGCGCTGCACCGGCGGTGGGAACGTTCGGCGATGTGGGCTAGGCTGCCGCCGCGGTCTGGCGTTTGGCGACCTGGCCGAGGATGTCCAGCGCGGCAACGCGATAGGCTTCGGCATAGGTGGGGAAGTTGAAGACGTTGTCGATAAAGGATTCGACCAACGCGCCTTGCTGCAGGGCCATCTGGCCGATGTGCACCAGTTCCGTGGCGGAATCTCCAACGACCTGGATGCCTAGTAATCGTTCGCCGTTCGGGTCGGCGATCATCTTCAAAAGTCCATGACCGTCACCGGAGATTTGTGCGCGGGCGACCTCCTCGAACTTGGCTCGACCGACGAGAGGATTTCGAAATCGCTCGTTGGCCATCTTTTCATCCAGGCCGATACTGGCCATTTCAGGGATCGTATAGACACCAATCGGAATGGTCGACGCGGCATCTCCGATCGGCAGGTCGAGGGCGTGGCGCACGGCGCGGCGGCCCTGCTCCATCGCCTTTGACGCGAGGGCCGGGGCACCGACCATGTCGCCGACGGCATAGATGTGTGGTACGGTCGTCTGGCAGAATTGGTTCACGGACAGGCTGCCCTTCCCATTCACCTCCAGGCCGGCGGCGGCGAGGTTGAGATCTTCTACATTCGCCTGCCGGCCCAGGGCCACGAGCATTTTCTCACTCTTGATGATCTGGCCATCGCCGAGGAGTGTGACGACGTTTGTGGCGCCATCCCACTGGACGCTTTGGATCGATTGTCCGCCTAGGTAGTGTCCGCCGTGCTGCTCAAAGCTGGCGACGAATTGCGAAACCAGCTCCGGATCCATGAATTGCAACGGCGCTTTGGCGCGGTCGATCAGCGTGACCTCGACGCCGAGGAGGGCGAAGATCGAGGCGTATTCGCATCCGATGACGCCCCCGCCAATGATCGCCAGCGACTTCGGGAGATAGATCATCGACAAGAGGGAGTCGCTGTCGAGGATATGTTCATGATCCACGGGGATCTCTTGAGGATTGCGCGGGCGCGAGCCGGTGGCGATAACAAAATGGTTGGCCGTAAAGTGTTGCCGGGCACCGTCCACGGTTTGCATTTCTACAGTTCGATCATTGAGAAACCGCGCGCGGCCGTGAAACAGCGAGATGCCGTTTCGCCGCAGTTGCTTGCTCATGTAGGTATCGTGCGTCTGGACGACTTCTTCCAGGCGGCTGAGCAAGGAAGAGATTTCGGCATCCGGCTTCAAGCTGAATTCAAACGCCGCGCTGGCTCGGTGCAGCCGGTCGAGGTGCAGGGCGCTTTCACGCAAGGTCTTGCTGGGGATCGTACCGCGGTAGACGCAGCTGCCGCCGATACCCCGCTCGCGTTCCAGCAGTGCTACCCGTTTGCCTGATTTTGCGCCTTGGATGGCGGCTTTCTGTCCCGCGGGACCGGCACCGATGATGACAAGATCGAAGGCTGTGGGTGTACTCATAGGTTCATCGCATTGACCATGGCCAACGCCTTTTCTTTTCCTGCCAGCAGCTGGTCGATATCGGTCGGATACAGGTTGAGGTCGGCAAAGACCGGGTGCTCGCGCAATTCTTCTTCAGGGAGCGTGTCGGGTTCCAGGAGATGGGTCGCCAGGCGGTCTGCGACGCACGTGAGCAGGCAGTCTTGCCTGAAGGAGGTGGCGTGATCATATTCCTGGTAGCAGGCAATGGCTTCGGCCACTTGTTTGGGAAGTCCCCATTTATCGGCAATCACGGTGCCGACCCGGGTGTGGTAGCCGTCGAGTAGCTGCTGCATCACGGCCTTATCGGCCGAGAGTTTGAGGTCTTTGGCGAGATTCGCCACGGTCCGAAGGACGACCGGCTTGCCGATTCCGTGCAAGAGTCCGCAGAGGTAGGCGGTTTCGACGTTCACCCGTCGCATGCGGGCGACCTCTTTGCCGAAGGCGCCGCTGGCCAGTGAGTGGCGCCAGAGCAGCTTGACGTGATCTTCGTGGCCTGGAACTTGGAACGCGCCGTTCTTCAGCGAGGCGGTAAAGGCAATTTCCGACAGCAGATTGATGCCGAGCATGGCTACGGCATGCTGGAGGGACACGACCGGGCTGCGCGGCATATAGGCCGGTGAATTGGCGATGCGCAGGACGTGGGCGGCCAAGGCTTGATCTTGATGGATCAGGGATGACAGCTTGGCGGCATCGGCCGTGGCATCAGCGGCCAGGGCCATGACTTGGCTGGCCACTTGAGGCAAGAGCGGGAGTTCGACTTCTCCTGCGTCGAGTTTCTTGACCAGAGCCTGTTCCAGCTTCTCGGTGGCGGCAGCGGTTTGTGTATCGGGGGCCATTGGTATTCTGGCGCTCCTGTTGTTTGTCGTCGGTGTGAGCTTGTGACGTGTCTTTGTCGGTTGGTTCTCCGGAAAAGTTGAGCCTGAAGGGACACGGCGTGACAAGTTTAGGGAGCCCTGACTATACTATCGGAAGAATTGCGCATTGATTCGGCCGAATGGGGGAGATAGGTGCATGAAATACCGATGGATTATCGGTTTCTTGGGTCTATGGTGCGGGCTGGTCTCAGCGGGTGTGGAGGCAGGTGAAAAGACGGTGACGCCCGACACGATCACCAAAGAAGCTCGTGAGACCATTGAGGTGACGGCCCAGTATACCGCTCAGCAAAAAGAAGCTTTTCAGCGGAAGGCTCAGGAAGAACTCGAGGCGATTCAGAAGCAGATGGCGGCGCTGCAGGGGAAGGCCGACAAGGCCTCGGCTTCGGCCAGGACGGAATTGCAGAAATCGATTCGTGAGCTGGAGGTGAAGAAGGAAGCCGTCAAGCAACAGATCGATGGACTCAAGTCGGCCACCGATGCAAAATGGAATGAAATGAAGGCGGGTGTGCATTCTGCGATCGAAGAGATGCATCAGTCGTTTCAACGGCTGCGCTCCAAGCTGCAGTAAGGACCGGCATGGATCTGCGATGGCATTGAGGTTTGCGCTATATCCCGGCTGTGCGGCGAAGGGTGCGACACCGGAACTGTATCAATCGACGATGGCGATCGTCGGCCGGCTCGGCATTGATGTGGTTGAGCTTGCCGCGTCGTCCTGTTGCGGTGCCGGGGTGGTGACTGAGGCGGAGCCGGATGTCGCCTTGGCGTTGAACGCGCGGAATTTTGCTCAGGCCGAGCGCCTGGGTCTGGATATCATGACGATCTGCGGGACGTGTCAGGGCGTCATGGCGGCGGCAAACAAGCGATTGAAGAGCGAGCCGGGATTGCTCGATCGAATCAATCGTGTGTTGGAGCCGGACGGTATCGCCTATCGTGGAACGATTCAGGTCAAACACCTGCTCTGGATTATCGTGCGTGAGATCGGGCTGCGCCAGCTTGGCGCGCAGGTGGTGAAATCTTTGCAGGGGCTGCGCATTGCGCCGTTCTATGGCTGTTATATTCTTCGGCCCTCCTGGGATCTCGGTTTTGACGATCCGGAAAACCCGACATCTCTTGAGCAGGTGATTCGTGCGTTGGGTGGGGAGGCGGTTGCCTATGCCGGGCGCACCAAGTGCTGCGGGTTTCCGATCATTCTCGAAAAGGAAGCGGTGGCGATGGCGATGTCCGGAGCCAACATGAAGGAAGCCAAGGACCAAGGAGCCGATTGCATGGTCACCCCTTGTCCTCTGTGCCACATGAGCTTGGATATTTATCAGGATCGAGCAGGCCAGGCGGTGAACACTCAGTTGAATCTTCCCATTCTTCACTTGCCCCAGCTCCTCGGTCTGGCGATGGGGATTCCTGCCAAGGAGTTAGGTCTTGCGCGTCATTTGATCACGGTCGATTCGATCGTCAGGCGCATCAATCAGTCCGTCCGTCATTCTTAGATCAGGAGGAACGCATTGTTATGAAAGTTGTGAATCTTTCAGAGTATCAGCAGTTTAGCCAAGAGAAGATGAAGAAGAACAATATGTTTGAGACGGAGCGGTTCTTCTGCGACACTTACTGTTTTGAGCCGGGCCAGGAGCAGAAGGGCCATATCCATGGAAGCCAAGACAAGGTTTATCTCGTTCTGGAAGGGCAGGGGACGTTTCAGGTCGGTTCAGAGAAGCAGGTGTTAGGCCCAGGGCAGGGAACGATGGCTCCGGCTGGCGAAGAGCACGGGGTGAAGAACGAGAGTGGGCAGCGCCTTATCGTATTGGTGTTTGTCGCGCCGAATCCATAGGAGTAAGCGGCACGCACACCGCTTCTTTGTTCGGCAGCATGCGGGAGAGATCTATGGTGAAGAGCTGTGGGTGCGTTCACTCGGTTCGCAGAGGGATTTTGACACTGATGGCGCCGGCCAGCTCTCCTTCCTGGGCACCCTCTTTGGGGTAGCCTGAAATATCCCATTCTCCTTTTGGACCGCCGTGGCAGACGAGGCATTCGTGCTGGTAATAAATCGGCATCATGACCCGCAAGGTTCCGCCCGATTCGGTCAACTCGCTGACATAGGCTTCGCCATTCGGTCGTCCAGACAACCAGCGGAGGACGGACGATTCGTATTCATCCGGCTCATTCTTGGGATTGCGCGGTTGGATCGCCGTTTGTTTCAGTTGGACTCGGGACCGTTTGGAAAAGCGCGCTGCCGCTTGGCTGCCGAACGTGGCAGGAATGAAATTCTTGTAGCCGATTCCGCGCTGGTTGATGACGACCTGTGCCTCACGGACGACGTCTTTTCCGGCTTCGATCAAGGCCGGCAGGAGCGGGCGTGCGAGAGGCGGCACGGCCAACGACGTTCTTGCTGCAGGCGCGCTCAGGTCGATCCCGGTCCGTTGTCGAAAGACCTCGTACATCTGCCGTTCAAACACCTCCGGGGTAAAGCCTTTGTCTCCTTTGTGGACATCGTCGATCAGGGCCTGATTCTGGTCAATCACCAGGCGACCCGCTTGGAGCAGTTTTGCCAGGAGCCGCGCGGTCTCTTCCGCCTCGGCGCGGAGTTGTTCGGGTGGGGCGGCGTGAACAGAGGCGGTTCCCGATACGAGTGCCAGGGTCATGAATACAATCCCTACGAGACGAATCATAGAGTCTCCTTTGACTCGGTCAGTGTGGCGATGCTGCCCGGCAGGTTCCCTGGGCATAGTGAGCCGGCATCTTTTGCACGTCGAACGGGAGCCCTTCCGTCGATGCCCGTCGTGGATAGGCATATGCGTCCTCGATCCATCGGCGCCGCATCTGTTCCAGTCGTCCTGATTCGTGGAGCTGAAAAATGACGTCGTTGATGAACCACCGCAAGGTGTAACTTTCTTCCGCCATCACGACGGCATAGTCGGCTTGCGTAAACCGTAGCGGTGTGTGATCGTCTCGCTCAAGAAGCCGCCAGTCTCGACGCGTGGTTTTGACCATGAATTCTAAAACCGGGTGTGCCCCGAGAATGACATCGATGGGCGGCGACAGGCCGGCGGCGGCATGTTCGAAGGCTGCGGGGAGCGAATCGCACACAAGCACTCTGGCCGCATTCATCCTGGCTTCGGCATACAGATGTGCGGACGTATTGTCTTGCACGGCGATGGTGAGGCCCTCCAAGAGCCGTTCTCGCGCTGTTCCCCCCTCGTCGGTTTTGAGCCGACGCTGGATCTGCTCGATGACTCCCGGCCTGGTGGCGATCGTGCCGAGGCCTCCCTGTGAAAAGTACGGAGTGGAATAGGCGAATCCGGCCCGGCCAGGCGAAGGCGTTCCGGCTGCCACGGCGGAGACGAAGAAGTCCAGTTGGCCCTCGTTCAAAAGTAGAAATAGATCTCGGAAACGAATCAGGTGCAAGGCCGGAACCACGGGTGCGCCGCAATGGAGCGTGAGCGCATCGCTTACCGCCCGCACCAGTTCGGCATCGAGCCCGGTCACCCGGGCGCCTTCGTCTGTCCAGACAGCGGGAAATACGAACGGTCGAAAGGGTTCCACCGCCATCCCCACCTGGACTTGTTGTCGCCGGCAGATTCGATCCAGCTCGTTGGTCGTTACGGGGTAGATCTGCTGCACGGCGTCGAAGAGCAGCCCACAGCCCTGCATCAGCGGGAGCAAGAACAGGAGGGCGGCCACCGGGGATACCGGACGCCATTTGTGCCGGAAGAAGGCTGTGAGACAGGGACGCCCGTGTGTCATCCCGGCGCCCTCACGTATCGTCCGCAGAAGCCGGCTCAATACCGGAACCCGGTTAGAAACAGCCATTGCTGAGACTCCCCCGCTTCTCCTCGGAAATTGACGTCGTACTGCGTAAATTGCAGGCTCAGGTCGAGAGAAATCCCGCGGGCCACCGGAAAACGCACACCAGCTTGGCCGCCATACAGCAAACCCGGCGAAGTCCGTCCTTGTCCTGAGATGACGGTGCCGATGAGTCCGCCCACGTAGGGAACGGCACGATCTTCAAGCGGGCCGAAAAAAAGATGCTTGAGTATTCGCCCAAGCGGCATCGAAGCAGGAAAATCGAGGAGGTCCAGGACGTTGTTCCAACGCGGATTGAGAAATACCGCATGTTGATCGGTCCGGAAATCGTCGGTGCGGATGCTGAAGTATTGATACCCGATCCGTATTTCCCCATCGCCGTACCGTAACGCCGTGATGCCGGCCTGCAGGGTGACTTCCCGGTCTTTCGGGGCGAATGTTTGCTGGCGCAGTGCGACGTCGAAGTTGAATGGTCGTATGGGCAGGATTTCGAACAGTGCTTCTTGTGCCGGAGCCGGAAAGGGACCGAGGAGCGTCAGCGTGAGTGCGCAGAGACCGAACCGACAAAACGATCCGCGGAACCCAGATCCGCGATTCTTGGTCGACATGGCATGTCTGTTAGTGAGTATGGGCCTGTCCATCGGACGGTCCGAGCGGATCGATACCCAGAACGGGCGGCCCTGCAGTGATGCAGGACTTCATAATTTCCACCCGGCATTGGGCACCGGCGAGAACGGCATTGGCCATGATGACGAGTTCGGATTCAGACAGTTGTTGGCGCGCATAGTCGATGAGTACATGGTTCGGAACGAGATCGGGGTCGACCTGTTGGACTCCAGTTTGCTTCGAAAGAGCCGAGACGAGCTGGGAACGAACCGACAAACACGCTTCGCCCAGCAGCATCAACGCCACCCTATCATAGCGTAAGCTCCCCGGTCAAGTAGACACTGCCAAGGGAGAACTTCTAGCTTCCAATTGAGCCCGATACGTGGCGGGCGGCACGCCTACTAACGCGTCATGGGGCCGTTCTTCGTTGTAACTTTGCAACCATTCCGCACTGATCTCGCGCACCTGCTCCAACGACTCAAACACATAGGCATTCAGCACTTCGGTTCGATACGTCCGGTTATAGCGCTCAATGAACGCGTTCTGATCCGGCTTGCCCGGTTGGATGTGCCATAACTGAATCGCCCGTTCCGCACACCAGGTGATGAACGACTCGGCGATGAATTCCGGCCCATTGTCGAGCCGAATCGCCTGGGGCTGCCCTCGCCAGCTCACCACTTGCTCCAACACGCGGATCACGCGCTCGGCTGGCAGCGACGTATCGATCTCGATGGCCAAGCCTTCGCGAACCCCTTCGTCCAGAATATTAAGGGTCCGGAATCGTCGTCCGCCGTACAGTGTATCGCTCATGAAATCCACTGCCCAGACCACATTAGGCTGAGGCACCACTACGAGCGGCTGACGCAGGCGAAGAGGGAGCCGCTTCTTGGTTCGCCGCGGCAAGTTGAGCCGCAGCTGGCAGTACACGCGCCACAACCGTTTATGATTCCACGGCTGCCCGTCGAGCCGGAGCCGATCACAACACTTCCAGAAGCCCCAGCGACTCTTGGCTGCGACCAGGGTTGTGAGCGCCGCAATGACTGGGGCGTCGCGCCGTGCCCAATCGATCCGTGGTCGGTAGTACGTCGCTCGCCCAAGTCCAACTGCGCGACAGGCCCGCTGAATTGGGAGACCATTCACCGTGACTAGATGGGTGACGATCTCCCGCCGCTCAGCGGGCTTCAGAGCTTTTTTGCGATGACATCCTTCAGCGCGGCATTCTCGAGCGACAGGTCGGCATATAGCCGCTTCAGCCGGCCGTTCTCGTGTTCCAATTCCTTGAGCCGCTTGACATCAGAGGCCTCCAGCCCCCCGTACTTGGCTTTCCACTTGTAGTACGTCGCGGAGCTAATCCCGTAGTGCCGCCAGATCTCGTTGACGGGCCGACCGGCGTCGGCCTCTTTCAGGATCGATACGATTTGGGTCTCGGTGAACTTCGATTGACGCATGGAAACCTCCTGGCTAGGGTGACTATTTTGCCAGAAAGTTCTCCTGATGGCTGTCTACCGTTGCGGGGAGCTTACGATAGGGGCCTTCTGCCTGAATAGACGAAACCCCACTCACCAGTAGTATTCCGCTGATAATGGGGGTGAAGAACGCGTGTGTCATGGACTGAAGACTCTGGATGTGAAATCCGGCCGGTTTTATGCCGGCCGGATTTCCGATTCTCAACTTACTTCGCTTTTGCGGGGAGCTCCCACGGAACCATGGGCATCAAGTTCGTCGAGGGCTTGGCATCGGGAGAGGCCAAAAGAACGGCGATTGCGCCGCGAAGCGCCCCGGTCAGGGAGTGCGTGACCAGCGGGTAGGCGCCGGCCGACTCAACGACGACGTCGAATGTTGCCGCGCTGCCCGGTCCGACCACGTAAGTCTGCACGCCGGTCAGTTTATTGGCCGGATTGCCGCTCTCATAGACGTTGTCCCAGATCTCGCCGATCGGATGGAACGAGGAGAACTCGTTCGGGCCGGCGTTGACGAAATAGACACGTACGCGCTCGCCTGGCTTGGCGTCGAGTTTGCCGCCGCCCGTGACGAACGGATGATATTTGAAGATGCCGCCGTTGAACATCACTCCGTCGAATTTCCGGTCGAACATGGCCTGCACATCGTTCGGATTCTTGAAGTATTCGGATTGGACCAGAACATATTCGCGGTCCGCTTTGGGCCAGACGCTCGCGTCTTTCGGATCGACGATGATGGCGCCGAACATGCCGCGCGCGACGTGCTGGATCATGGGCGGGGCGCCGCAGTGATAGAAGAAAATGCCTGGCTTCTTGGCGACGAAGGTGTAGCTGATGGTTTCACCTGCGTTGATGGCCTTGTAGTTCTTTAGGAAGTCGATCTCTGCCGCATGGAAGTCCATGGCGTGGGGATTCTTATTGGTGGCCGGGTTGGTGAGCGTGAAGTTGATGGTGTCACCTTCCGTGACGCGGACGACCGGACCTGGCATGGTGCCGTTGAATGTCCAGGCCGCGTACTTCTCTCCGCCGCCGTCGATGACGATGTCGGACTCCACGGCAGTCATGTGGATGTCGTGAGTCTTCGCGGATGCATAGGACGCCTGTCCCAGCAATCCGGCGAGCGCAATCGCGGTGGCTCCCGCGAGTGTCATGGCCCGTTGTGATTGTCTTGTCATCATTGTGGAACTCCTCTCTGAATGGTTGGTCGAACTCTTCCCGTCGAAGGCGCTGACGGTCCTTGTATATGAAGGCCTCAGTTACGCGTCGACTGTGTGTGTGAGGATACGGAGTGCGCAGGCAAAAAAATATGACGTATATCATGTTTTGAAAATATACCAGAAAGGTGGATCGGGAGAAAGCTATGCAGACGCCAGGGCCTTGAGGGCGGCGAGATCGCGGATCATGAGGCGGGTCGCCGTTCCGGACACGAGGCGATCGCGTTTGAACCGGCTCATGATGCGAATGGCGGTCTCGGTCGTCGTGCCCACCATGTTGGCCATATCCTGGCGGGTCAGTCGCATCGGGAGCTTGATGCCTTGCGGATCCTTCACCCCGTTCTTCGTCGCCAACTCTACCAGGAGCGAGGCCAGCCGCTGGTCGGCGCGGTCGAGGGCCAGGACCTTGGCTTTTTCCTGGGCTTCGTTGAGGCGATTGCCGAGATGCTTGATGACTTCGATAGCCGCCTCGGGATTGCGGCGCAGCATCTCGAAGTAGGATTTCTTGTTCATGCGCAAGATGCTGACATCACCCATCGGCTGCGCCGTGCCCGGGTGGCGGGCTCCTTCAAAGGCGGCGGCGTCGCAGCAAAAGAGGTCGCCGGGCATGAGCATCTTCAGCGTGCATTCTTTCCCTTCCGGGCTCGACTTGACGCACTTGACCGTGCCTTCCTTCACGATGTGGAAGTATTCGGTCGGATCGCCTTCCCGGAAAATGACGTCTTTCTTGGTGTAATGCTGCTCGGTCAAGTCCTGGAGCACGCGTTGCCGGTCTGCGCTGGAGAGAATCTTGAGCAGGGGGATATGGTTGAGTTCACCCTGGGCGGATGAACTCAACCGGCGATTACTTGATGATTTGCTTGACGGCTTCGACAATGGATCGCGCTCCGATGCCAAAATGATCGACGAGTTCGTCCGGCTTGCCGCTATGGGGAATGGTCCGGACGGCGAGCTTGTGAACTTTCACGCCTTCGGCGCTCACGGCGCTCAGGACGGCATCGCCGAGTCCCCCGTGCGCGTAGTGGTCTTCCACGGTCAGAAGGCGCCCGTGGGTGGCGCGTGCGCTGGCGATGAGGGTGGTTTGGTCGATGGGGGCGATGCTGTACAGATCGACCACACGAACCGCGATGCCCGCTGTCTTTAATTGATCATGCGCCTTAAGGGCTTCGAAGAGTGTGACGCCGGCTGCCACAATCGTGAGTACATCGTTTGCGCTTTGGCGGAGGACTTTGCTGCCCCCGATCGGAAACATCTCGTCAGGGCCATAGATCACCGGGGATTTCGGTCGTCCGGCGCGGATGTAGACCATCCCTTTGTGGTTGGCGGCTGCTTCGACCAGACGATAGGTGCAGGTGGCGTCTGAAGGGTAGAGGACGACGACGCCTGGCTGTGCCGCCATCATCGCAATATCCTCAAGCCCCATTTGCGAAGGACCGTCTTCGCCGATGCTGACGCCCACGTGGGTGCCGACCAGCTTGATGTTGGATTGACTGATAGCCGCCATCCGGATGAAATCGTACGCGCGCGTGAAGAACGCGGCAAACGTGGCGACGAAGGGAACTTTGCCGCAGGCGGCGAGGCCGGCAGCGGCGCCGAGCATGTTCTGTTCGGCGATGAAGTTTTCAAAAAACCGGTTTGGAAATTTCTTGCCGAATTTGTCCGTGTAGGTGGAGTTCTTGACGTCGGCATCCAGTCCGACCACTGAAGAGTTCACACTTCCGAGCGCTTCAAGTGCCACGCCAAAGGCTTCACGCGTCGCGGCGGCCTCGCCCACTTTATAGGGTGAAGGGGGAAGCGCAGCTTTTGTCGCCGGCGCGGGCGTGGCGGAGGCGGGCCGGTTGATTTGTACAGTTTCGCCGGAGGGTTTCAGCTGCTTGGTCAATTCATCGATTGCCTTTTGCGTCTCTTCTCCCTTGGGAACCGGTTTCCCATGCCAACTGGGGCTGTCCGCCATGAATGACAGGCCGTGCCCCTTGAAGGTCTTGGCTAATATGACAGTCGGTTTCCCTTTTGTGCGGGACGCTTCATCAAAGGCGGCAACGAGCGCGGCAATGTCATGGCCGTCGACGACGATGGCATGCCAGCCGAATCCTGACCAGCGTGCGCGATAGCCTTCCATATTGTGTTGCAACATGGTGGGATCGCTTTGCCCCAGTCTGTTCACATCGACGATGGCGCAGAGATTATCCAGGCTGTGATGCCGGGCCACTTCAGCCGCTTCCCAATTTGATCCTTCGACGGACTCGCCATCGCCCATGAGCACGTAGGTTCGGTGGTCAAATTTATCGATGGATTTCGCGTTCAGGGCAATGCCGATTCCAACGGGGAGTCCTTGTCCGAGCGAGCCGGTCGCCATATCGACAAATGAAAGACGGGGAGTCGGGTGGCCCTCCAGGTCAGATGCCAATGTCCGCAACTTTAAAAGGTCGCTCTTGGGGAACAGTCCTGCTTCCGCCCAGGCCGCGTAAAGCAAGGGGGCGGCATGTCCTTTTGACAGGACGAAACGATCGCTGTTCGGGGCTTTGGGATTCTTCGGGTCGTAGCGCATGACGGAGAAGAAGAGTGTCGCCACGATGTCGGCAGCGGAGCAGCAGCTGGATGGGTGGCCGCTGGCCGCTTCGGATGTGGCTCGAACGCTTTCGATACGGAGTTGCGTGGCCTTGTTATGAAGGGCATTGAGGGACTCTGGGGACAGGGCTGCACTGGCCATCGGAACTCCTTTCAGGAATTGAATGCTTCGTAGGTTGCCGGCGCATGCTTCTCTACGTCAGAGATCGGCAGAAACGCGGCGGGGCATGAGGCTAACAAAACGATGGAAGGGAGTCAATGAAGGGACTCGCGATCTTCTTGCTTGAGCCTCGGAGACCTCAAGGAAGAAGATCGCAGAAAATGAACGGATGGTTCAGGCTAGGCCTGAGACGAGGGTGTCACTGTCGAGACTTCGCTTGAGCAGGCGCTCTCGAGGCCATTGTAGGAGCTAACCGTAAAGTAGTAGCGAGTGTCGGGTTGGAGGTTCGAAATTGTGGCGTTCGGTGATTCGACAAATTGAGCCGCTTCATACGAGCAGGAGCCTGACTGCCCGGGAGATTGTCGCCCGTAGTGGACATAGTATCCGACAATCGACGAATCTTGTATCGGGTTCCATGCGAGTGAGGCTGTCGGGAGTGCTGCGCTTGAGGACGTGGAGACGGCGGGAGCGCCATCTCCGCCACCACCACAGCCGGTTAGCAGCATGCAGGAGGTCAACGCAATGCTTGTGGACAAGATACGCATGGATTGGTTTCTCATTTCATCTTTCATTGAAGGGGATTCTTTCTACTTGATTGAAGGCTGGAGGTGCAATCTCACAATGTCGAACGGCGCGGGCTGTTCGTCAAAGGCGTTGAGCTAGCGCTCAGCGCAACAGCCGCCATGATGAGTAATATGAAGAGGATCATTACTTCCCGCTCCCTTATTGATGGGAAGTACGTCAAGCAAAACATAGGCCAAGGACAAATAAGCCTTTCTCCGAAGTGCATATTGAGATTTTGAATGGAATTTCTTGCCTGCATTGCAGAGTCTGAATGCTTTGACCTTCAGGTTGGCGAATGCCCAGAGCGATTTTACTGAGATCTCTCATTCCGATGGTGTAGGTGGATGCCTTCACTTTCTACACATGTTTTTTCGAATTGGGACGTCAATTCGTAATTTAGGACAAGCAGCAGGCTGGACTTGGAGGATTGGTAGGGACTAGGTTTTGGATTGTGACGCGGCCCGCTCTCGAAAATATCGATAGAGAAGCACGGCATTGAGTAGGACGACGATCGAAAGGATGCTGTAAGTGGTGAAGGTGCTTGCCAGATTCAGTTCGACGAGCACTCGTGAAAGTCCAAATCCGACGATGATGGCATCAAAGCTCATGCAGAGCCGCCGAAATGTTTCAGGATCCATCCAGCGGATCAAGAATACGCCGAGCGGAATACCCAGTAAGACGCTTGGCACGATGTAGGGCATGACCTTCATGCTCTCAACGCTGTAGAACCCGATGATGCCGTAGGCGATGGCGGTCAACGTCGCTTCGGCGACCCGGATCACGCCCAGCGCCGCGCGAAAATCCTGTTTTTCATATCCCTGATTATTGAAGAGGAGCGCCAGCGGTGGTCCTGAAATGGTGGTGACCGAATAGAGTGTGCCGATGCCGACTCCGAACGGAACCCCAATGGCTTTTTCAGCTTTGATCGGTTTGCGGATGCCGGCCGCTTGAAGCAGAATCAACGGGAGCAGCATGAAGTAGGTAACGAACTTGACCCAGGCCGGTTGCACCATCGAGAGGATGTAGCTGCCGATGGCGACCCCCATGGCGAGGCCAATCAGGATGGGCACGACACGCCGGAAAATGTTGGGGATGTTCTGGCGATTGAGAAAGAGGACATAACTATTCAGGACCAGCTCCACGAGCACCATGGCGGGATTCAAAATGCGATTCGTATAGAACAGGAGGGCCACCGGCATGGTAATCGAGGAGAAGCCGTAGCCCAGCGCGCCGTTGACGGTCGCGGCGACGAACGTTATGAGTACGAGGACGATCTGATCCATGGTTATCCCCTGCGATGGCTTGCTGCAAAATCATTGAGCGTACAATTATCGAGGATGCCGGCAATGGCATCGCGGACCGGACCCATCACATGTTGAACCGGGCACTCGGCCTTGTCCGCGTAGGGACAGTCCCGGCACTTTTGGTAGGCGGTTTTGCTCACGCAGCCGATGGGGGCAAGTGGGCCATCCAAGATGCGGATCACTTGACCGACAGTAATCTCCCCGGGGGGCTTGATCAGGGTATAGCCGCCTTTGAGACCTCGCCGGCTGGCCAGTAACCCGGCTCGTTTCAGCGCCAGAAGAATTTGCTCCAGAAACTCGATCGGGATGTGCTGGCGCTTGGCAATTTGGTGGCGCTGCAAGGTCGTCTGTTCGTAGGCGAGCGTGAGTTCAATGAGCGCCCGGAGTCCGTACTCGCTTTTCTTGGAAAGCTTCACGCCTTGTCTTTCTAAAATGAATTGACTTAGTCAAGTTTTGACACAGTAATGGAGCCTGATCAGATTCGTCAAGCTCCTGGTTCCTATTACGCTTGAGAACCTATTCAGATGTTGGCTCGATGCCCCGATTCGTTTCTCTCTCAAGAACACGATGCAACTCTTTGATCCATGAGGGATTGTTGCTTGACAGCATGAAAGCATTCTTGTTAGCTTGGCACGCTATTTTTCTCCGGCGGCAACTGGTGAGTCTTCTATCGACTTAATCGTTGGATCATTCGTGAATTATCAAGATCTCATTCTGACGTTAAGCAGGTTTTGGGCTGATCGAGGCTGTGTCATTCAGCAGCCGTACGATATGGAAATGGGGGCGGGAACCTTTCATCCGGCTACCTTCCTGCGCTCCCTCGGTCCTGAACCCTGGCGGGCCGCCTATCCGCAACCCTGCCGTCGTCCCACGGACGGCCGCTACGGGGAAAATCCGAACCGCATGCAGCATTACTATCAGTACCAGGTGGTGCTGAAGCCGGCCCCTGACAATATCCAGGAGCTCTATCTCGAAAGTCTTGCGCAATTGGGGATCAATCCCAAACAGCACGACATCCGATTTATTCAAGATGACTGGGAGTCTCCCACGCTCGGGGCCTGGGGGTTGGGGTGGGAAGTCCGTCTGGATGGAATGGAAATTACCCAGTTCACCTATTTCCAGGAAATCGGCGGGATCGAGCTGGCGCCCATCACGGGTGAGATCACCTACGGCACAGAACGCATCGCTATGTATCTGCAGCAGGTCAACAATGTGTATGACCTCGCCTGGACCGATCAGGTCAAGTACGGCGACATCCATCATGAAACCGAAGTGCAGGGATCACGCTACAACTTCGAAGAAGGCGATGTGGCGATGTTGATGCAGGCCTTTCAATCGCATGAGGCTGAATGCAAGCGGTTGCTTGCGCAGACCGAGAAGCGTTTGACCTTGCCAGCCTATGACTACTGCATCAAATCCTCGCACGTGTTCAACCTGCTCGACGCGCGCGGCGCCATCAGTGTGGCGGAGCGCACCGGCTACATTGCACGGGTTCGGGCGCTGGCCCGGCAATGCGCGGAACGCTACATCGAAGAACGGGCTGCCATGGGGCATCCCCTCATGGCTCGTGCGACAAAGCAAGGGACTCAACACGCCGGTCGCACGCGATCTTAATTCTCTAAGAAATTGTCTATGCCGAAAGCTCAGAAACCATCTCGCGCCACGGTATCCACGAAGAAGGGGAGCGGGCGATCTGCTCCGTCGACCGCAGAACTGCTGCTGGAGATCGGGGTCGAAGAACTGCCCTATCAGTTCATCAACCCCGCGCTGGCTCGATTGAAGGAGTCCGCCGAGCAGCTTCTCACGGAACAGCGACTCACGTTCCAAACCATCCGCACACTTGGGACCCCACGAAGACTGACACTTGTGGTCGAAGGACTGCTCACGCAGCAGGCTTCCGTCATGAAGGAGGCCATGGGGCCGTCAAAGGCGGTGGCGTTCGATCAGGCGGGGCAGCCGACCAGAGCCGCAGTCGGCTTTGCGGCCGGGCAGGGCGTGGCCGTGCAGGACCTGCAAGTTCGGCAGACGCCGAAAGGCGAGTATCTCTTTGCGGTGAAGCGTGAAGAAGGACGTCCTTCTAAAACCGTGCTCACAGAACTCTTGCCGCAGCTCGTGGCCAAGTTGTCCTTCCCCAAAGCGATGAAGTGGAACGACGCGGGTGTGCGGTTTGCCCGGCCGGTGCGATGGCTGGTCGTGCTCTTCGGCGGCGCGGTGCTTCCGATCGAGGCAGCCGGGATCAAGGCGGGGCACCGGACGCGGGGGCACCGGGTGCTCGGCTCGAAGCAGGGGGTCGTTGTCAAGGATTGTGCGACCTATGTGAAGGCGCTGGAGAAAGACGGCGTCATTCCTGATCCGGAACGCCGCCGGGCCATCATCGCCGAGCAGATTTCGACGTTGTGCAAAAAGACGGGATTTGTGCTGAACCAAGACGACGCATTGCTCGACCAGGCGGTGTATACGACGGAATGGCCGTACGCGATCATCGGGTCGTTCAAGGATACGTATCTTGATGTCCCCGAAGAAATTCTGATCACCTCAATGAAGGAACACCAGGGCTTTTTCTCGCTCCGTCATAAGACGACCGGGAAGCTGGTGGCGCATTTCATTGCGGTGGCCAACAATCGAGTCAAGGACATGGGCCTCATCCGCGAAGGCAATGAGCGGGTGCTGGCTGCACGGTTGGCCGATGCCAAGTTCTTCTATGACAATGACCGGACGACCGCGCTACAAGATAGGGTCGGCAAACTCGACGGAGTGACCTTTCACCAGAAAATCGGGACGATGGGGCAGAAGCAGGCGCGCATCGCCACGCTGGCCGCTTCGCTCGCTCGACTGGCCGGTCTGAACGAATCCGTTGTGAAGAGCTGTGAGCGGGCGGGCGCGTTGTGCAAGGCGGATCTGTTGACCGGCATTGTCGGAGAGTTTCCTGAATTGCAGGGCGTGATGGGCGGCTACTATGCCCGGCACGACGGGGAGGCGCCGGCGGTGTGCCAGGCGATTCTTCAGCAGTATCGACCGCATTCGATGGAGGGAGCGATTCCTGAATCGACGGAAGCGCAGGTCTTGTCGTTGGCCGACCGTTTGGATAGCCTCGCGTCTTTCTTTCATGTCGGCATGGTGCCGACGGGTTCGGAAGATCCTTTTGCCTTGCGCCGCCATGCCACGGCGGTCGTGCGTATTCTCTTGGAAGGCGGCGTCCGGTTGAACCTGGGCCGCGCCATCGGGGAAGCGCGCACGATTGTGGGGGCGGCAGGAATCAAGGCCGGTTCGAATCAGGGGGACGGCCAGCAGCGGCTGGTCGACTTCGTGTTTGAACGGGTACGGCACTATGCCCGCACCGTCCATGGGTTACGGGATGATGTTGTGAATGCCGTCGTGAGTGTGACCGACCGTCAGTCATTCGACCTGCGGGACCTCCTGGCCAAGATGCAGGCGTTGCAAGCAGTGACTACTCGGGCAGAGTTTGACCCGTTGATCGTCGGATTCAAGCGCGCCCATCGGCTGGTTGAAAAAGAGCAGTGGGATCGTCAGCCGGTCGCCTCGGCAGTCTTTCAAGACGCCACTGAGTCCGCGCTGTATAAGGCGGTATCGGAGGAACGGGAGCGGATGGGGACCTCAATGCAGGCGAGCGACTATGGTAAGGCTCTGGAATCGCTGGTGTGTTTGAAACCGGCCATCGACGCCTTCTTTGCCGCGGTCATGGTGAATGCCGACGACAAAGCGGTGCGCAGCAATCGACTCTCGCTCTTGAAGGATGTGGATGAATTCTTCATGTCATTCGCGGACTTCTCCCAGATTGTGGTACAAGGGAGCTAGTCGGGGTATGGCCTTATGGTGCAGGATTTCCCATCGCAGGTTGGCCTGGCAGAACCGGGGAATGATGCGCTACGTTCCATCCGTGTTCAGCGGTATGCGCGGGTCATCACGATTGTCCTGATCGTACTATGCAACGGGATTTTCCTGTTCGGCATATGGGCGAGCGGCGTCAACCTGGATGAGTTGGTCAAAACACAGGATCAGTTTAGTCCTCAAAATGACGTGTGCCTTCGTCTCAGTTGGCAGCGTCTCGCCGGATCGACTGAGCCTATCCGCCTCTGCTCCGAATGGATCAATCTCTCGGATCCGACAGGCAGGCCTCATGTGCTGGACAAAAACACCAAAGTACGGCAGGGTTCTGATGGGCGCTATTACGTGGATCATGGCATCAAGGCCGATTATCGTCTCGTGGCATTTGCCGGATTTGTCGCGGCGGTCATCGCTTTCGGGATGTTGACGCGGCGGTATCTGGTCAATCGGTACCGGCTGCAACTTGAATTAGCCGCAAGCAGACCAGTCGTCTAGGTTCAGTGGTCGATCGCAAAGGAGAAGCAGGCGTGGCAAAGAAATACGTGTACTACTTCGGAGACGGCAAGGCAGAAGGCACGTCCAACATGAAAGAGTTGCTGGGCGGCAAAGGCGCGGGTCTGGCCGAGATGACCAACCTGGGCATTTCCGTGCCGCCCGGATTCACCATCACCACAGAAGCCTGCGTGGAGTACTACAAGCTGGGGAAGAAGTATCCGCCCGGGATGTGGGAGACGGCGCTGGCGTCACTCAAGCGAGTGGAACGATCGATGGGGATGGGATTCGGCGATCCGGAGCGCCCCTTGCTGGTTTCCGTGCGGTCCGGTGCGCGCGCCTCAATGCCCGGAATGATGGACACCGTGCTCAATGTCGGCCTGACGCTCAAGACGGTCGAGGGTCTGGCGGCCAAGACGAAGAACGAACGGTTCGCGCAGGACAGCTATCGCCGGTTTATTACCATGTTCGGCAGTATCGTCATGGGGGTGCCGCGCGAACATTTCGAAGCCATTCTGAATCTCAAGAAAGAAGAAATGGGCGTGAGACACGAGACGCAGCTCGATGCGCGCGCCTTGCGCGATCTCGTGGAACGGTTCAAGTCGCTGGTCAAGGAAGAAACGGGCAAAGGGTTTCCCGACGATCCGAATGAACAGCTGAAGCTGGCGATCGATGCCGTGTTCTCATCCTGGAACGGCGCGCGTGCCATCACCTACCGCCGGTTGAATGGGATTCCGGATCACTGGGGCACGGCGATCAATGTCGTGGCCATGGTGTTCGGGAACATGGGCGACACCAGCGGCACCGGCGTGGCCTTCACACGCGATCCTAACACGGGCGAGCGGAAGTTCTTCGGCGAGTGTCTGATGAACGCGCAGGGCGAAGATGTGGTGGCCGGCATCCGGACGCCGCTGCCGGTCACGGAGTTGGGCCGGACCGTGCCTCCCGCCTACAAAGAGCTAGAACATACCTACAAGCGCCTCGAGAAACATTACCGCGACATGCTCGACCTGGAGTTTACGATCCAGGAGGGCAAGCTCTATATGTTGCAAACGCGTGTCGGGAAACGGACCGGCATCTCTGCCGTGCGGATCGCTGTCGAGATGGTCAAAGAAGGTTTGATCACCAAGCGCGAGGCCGTGCAGCGTGTCGGCCCGGATCAGCTCGCGCAATATCTCTATCCCATCTTCGATACCCAGTCTGAAGCTGGTTCAACCCCGCTGGGCAAGGGACTACCAGCCGGGCCCGGTGCGGCGGCAGGAAAGATTGCGTTGACGCCGGATCGCGCCGTGGAAATGAAGGCGGCGGGGCAACGGGTTGTGTTGGTCCGCGATGAAACCAGCCCCGACGATATTCATGGCATGAACGCCGCGACCGGGTTTGTGACCGCGCGCGGAGGGATGACCTCGCATGCGGCGGTCGTGGCGCGACAGATGGGCAAAGTGTGCGTGGCCGGATGCGAAGCCGTCGAAGTCATCGATAATCAATCGGTGAGGATCGGCTCGAAAGTATTTCGGGAAGGCGACTATCTGTCTGTGAACGGATCGACCGGCAATGTGTATGACGGCGATATTCCCGTCATGGAATCCGAGATCATTCAAGTGGTGCAGGGGAAGCTGGATGCGAAGCAGTCGCAGAAGTATCAGCTGTTCTCGACCATCCTTTCCTGGGCGGACAGTGTGCGGACGATGAAGGTGCGGGCGAATGCCGATGTGCCGGATCAGGCCAAGATCGCCCGGGGGTTCGGAGCCGAGGGAATCGGGCTCTGCCGCACGGAACACATGTTTTTTGCGGAAGACCGCATTCCGATCATGCAGAAGATGATTCTGGCCCGGACGAAAGAAGATCGGGAAAAGTATCTGGAGCAATTGTTGCCGCTGCAAAAGCAGGATTTCATCGGGCTCTATCGTGAGATGGAGGGATTCCCGGTCACGATTCGCTTGCTCGATCCGCCGCTGCACGAGTTTTTGCCGAAGCGCGAAGAGCTGATGGTGGAGATCGCCCAGCTCGAGCTGACCGGCAAGGACGGAGCCAAGCTGGAGGAACAGCGCCGGCTGCTGGCCCGCGTCGAGGAACTGCACGAATTCAATCCGATGCTGGGGCTGCGCGGCTGCCGGCTGGGCATTACGATGCCGGAGATCACGCGCATGCAGGCGCGCGCCATTATCGAGGCGGCCTGCGAGCTGGCGAAGGAAGGCAAGAAGATCGTGCCGGAGATCATGATTCCGCTGGTGGGCATGGTGGCGGAAATGAAGTCGCAGAAGGATCTCATCCGCGAAGTCGCGCAAGAGACCATGAAACGGTTCGGTGTGAAGCTCTCGTATCTCGTCGGGACGATGATCGAATTGCCCCGCGCAGCTGTGACCGCAGAACGGATCGCGGAAGAAGCCGAGTTCTTCTCCTTCGGCACGAACGATCTCACCCAGACGACCTTCGGGTTCTCCCGCGACGACGCCGCGAAGTTCATCGACCACTATCGCACCGTGAAGATCATGGATGCGGACCCGTTCGCCACGCTCGACCGGGAAGGCGTCGGATCGTTGATGAAGACGGCGATCGCAGGCGGGCGCAAATCGCGGCCCGGGATCAAGCTCGGTATCTGCGGCGAACATGGCGGCGATCCCAGTTCCGTTGAGTTCTGCCATCAGCTCGGGTTGGACTATGTGAGCTGTTCGCCGTTCCGCGTGGCCATCGCGCGGCTGGCGGCTGCTCAGGCGGCGATCGCCGAAGGCGATGCCAAAACGACAGTGAAGAAAGCCGTCCCGGCGCGAGCGAAGGCCGCCAAAGTCGTGAAGGCCGTGCGTCGCGCCAAGGCGACCCAAACGGCGAAGGCGGTCAAGGTCACGAAGGCATCGCGCCGCCCGTCCTCAACGACCCGCAAGAAACGGTGACCGTCCGCACTCACGATCTCCACTATATGACGTTGGCTCTTCGCCTTGCTGCGAAGGGCCTCGGTAAGACCAGCCCCAACCCGATGGTTGGGGCC
>MSXN01000011.1:0-285 GCA_002083555.1 Nitrospira sp. ST-bin5
TCGACAAAAGAAAGCCGGCGGGCGCTCCAAAAGCGCCCGCCGGCTTCCGTTTGTCTTTGTCTATAGACCGCAAGTAAATGAACGCTACTTGCCGAACGCCTTTTTCAACAGCGGCTCCATCTCGCCCTTCTTTTCCATCGGGTCGAGAATGTCGGTGTCGCCGTAGAACGTCCCGTCGATGAACACCTTCGGCAACGTCGGCCAGTTTGTCATCTTTGTGAGGGCTTCCCGCTTCGTCGGCTGCGAGAGGACATCGATCAATTCATAGGGGTACCCGTACTTCTC
>MSXN01000011.1:329-58530 GCA_002083555.1 Nitrospira sp. ST-bin5
TTGCCGTAGATCAGAATCTTGTGCGCCTTCACTTCCTTCTGGATCTCATCTTCTATCGGTTCGGCCATCATATCCTCCTATGCTTCGTCCTTAGTGCGGGCTGTCAACTCCAGCGCGTGAATCCGTCCATCCTTCAACGGCACATCCAGCGCCTGATAGATGAGCCGGTGCCGATCCAGAAGATTCTTCTCCCGAAACGCCTCCGACACCACTATCACTTTCAAATGGTCCATCGTCCCGGTGCGATCGGTGACCGTCACCGCCGCATCCGGCATACTCTTCCGAACGAACTCGGTCAACACTTCCGGTGTAATCATGCACGGCCTCCGTCTGTTCAGATGAGGATACCCGAGGCCCGACAGGAAACGCAATTCACTACGCCGGGCACTCACCCATCACTGAACAACTCAGATGACTCATGACGATGAATGACCTCACAACTATACCGTTACACCTGGTGCCTATGAACCAACGGTGGTGGTGGATATCCACCAGCAAAAGTCATGGCAATAGGTTGAACGCCCACAATTCATTCATTTGAGCGGGTTTTCATCACGTCATGTGCGGCATCGGGCTTGCTCATTAACCACAGCAGGAGAACAAGTATGAACCAGACGGCTCCAACCCATTCCATCACCCACCACCAAGGAGGCTTCCATGTCTGAATTCAAATCAGGGTTCTTTGTCGGAGGAGATGCCTGCAACGGACGAGTCCTTGTCGTGGACGATGAGCCGGACATCCGCAAAGTCGTAAAGATGACGTTGCAGAAAGCGGGCTATGACGTGCTGGAGGCCGAGAATGGCGAGAAAGCCATTGAGACTATCAATAGCGGAGAGAACCGGCTGCTGCTCGACGTAATGGTGTGCGACATCCGTATGCCGAAGGTCAATGGGATCGAAGCGATTGCGTACTTCCGGCAGAATTACCCCCGCGTGCCACTGATCGTCCTGACCGGATTCCCCGACACCGACATGGCTACGTCGTTACTCAGGCAAGGCGTGGTCGACTATCTCGTGAAACCCGTTGAAGGAGAAAAGCTGAAAGCCTCCGTCGCCCGTGCGATGGAGCAGCGTGAACTGGCGCCCCTATGAACCCGTCAGCGCCGCAGGTATCTACGCAGGATCTTGAGGGGAGGACCGTACACCGGCCCTCCCCGGCCTCACGAGACAAGGATTCCGTCAACCCAATGCCAAGCACCCACCCCACAGACGTGACGCCCACTAAAGTCGCCATTCTGGGAGCAGGCCGGGGCGGCACGGCACTCCTCGATCTGCTCCACCAAATTCCGGCCATCGAGATCATCGGCATCACCGATTGTAACCCCGGAGCACGCGGCCTGCAGCGGGCCCGCGAACTGCGCGTGCCGGTGGTACCCCACATGACCGAACTCATCCAGAACCACGGCGTGCAGCTGATTCTCGATGTGACCGGCGACCCCGCCCTCGGCGCGATCCTCCGCAGTCACGCCCGACCTGAAGCAGACGTGCTGAGTGGATCTGCCTCCCGCATTCTCTGGGAGCTCGTCCAGCATGAATCGGCCTTGCAAGCGGAATTGCTACATGCGGAAAAGCTGGCCGGCATCGGCTCCTTTGCCGCCGGCATCGCCCACGATATCAACAACCCGTTGCAATTGATTCTGGGGCTTGCGGAAAACCTTGCCGAAGAAACTGATCTCGAGGTCATCCATGCGCAGGCGGCGGACATTATCGCGGCCGTCAAGCGTACCACGGGCATCTGCCGCGACCTCACGGCCTACGGACGACGCTCCGCCTCTCACAACCATAGTCTGATCCCTCTCAACAACAAACTCGATGAAGCGCTGAGGATCGCCCGCTATGCTGTCGGGTTCCATGACATCGATATCGTCAAGCAGTATACCCCCGAAGCGGCAGCCACGGGACATCCCGACGAACTGCTCCATGTCTTCGTCAACCTCATCACCAACGCCATTCAGGCCATGGAGCGCGGCGGCACGTTAACACTTCGAACGACGATTGAGCAGGACCACGTGGCGATTCAGGTCGTCGATACAGGCTGCGGCATTCCCCCTGAGCTCTTCAACGAGATCTTCGAACCATTTTTCACCACCAAACCTCCCGGAAAAGGTACCGGCCTTGGCCTGTATAATATCAAGCATGTGATTCACCAGATGCACGGCACCATTGCCGTGACCAGCGACGTCGGCATCGGCAGCACCTTTACTATCACCTTGCCACGAACAGCACAGACGTGACCCCATGACGACACCAAGGCCGGCACGCCCGCCACACGCACCGCGCGAGACCCGATGGGGGCTGAAAGCCAAGCTGATCCTCTCGATGCTCTTCGTCGGTATCGTCCCGCTCGTCATCGGACTGGGCATGGCCTTCTGGCAGGGGTCGCAAGAAATCCGCGACGTCAACGGCGAAAGTTTTAAGGCGCTCGCAACCGAGGCCGCTCGCAAACTCGACCTCGTCACCGCTGAAGAAGTGGCCCGCACTTCCCGCATCGCGAATGACCCCGCAATCATTCAGGAGCTGGAACAACGTCGGGACGGCACCTCGGCATTGCCCCCTGGATTGGGAAACCTCTCCGACACCGAACAGGCCGCACATTGGGCAACACGCGACCCCGCCATGGTCAAGGCCGTCACTGAGAATCTGATGGCCAGGCTTTTGCGTGAGCATTACTCCGGCGCCCACAGCGAACCTGATCACCTCCTGCCGCAAGTCATGCGCTCGGCCACGAAGATGCTGTTCCTGACCGATAGCCATGGCACCCTCGTCGCCTCCATGAAGGCCAAACCGGACTACCGCCATGGCGACACTCTCTGGTGGAAGGGTGCCTTCAATAACGGAGCGGGGAAATTATTTATCGAGGACGTCCACTTCCATGCCCAGGCCGATACGTATGCGTTCACCATTTCCATCCCTGTCATGGACAGCCTCCACTACGAAGTTATCGGCGTGCTGCATCGCGTGATCGATGCCAGAGAGTTTTTCTCCCCCTCCACCCACCCCATCCGGTTCGGGAAAACCGGGCATGTGATGCTGATCGATAGCCGGGGCATCGTGATGAGCTGCCCGATCCTCCCAACCGGCGTCTCACTATCCGACCAGAGCCTGATTCCCCTCATCACTCCGCTCCAGCCCGGCTGGACCCAGGCAGCAAGCGACGGACACGGAGGCAAGACGGCGTCGATCATCGGCTTCGCGCCCCTGCCGGAGACCAGCCGTTCGACAAATGGATCGCTGAGCGGCGGCTCGTGGCATACCTTTGTCTGGCAATCGTCCGATGAACTGTTTGCGCCGATCCAACATCTCTTTACCTGGATGACGGTCTTTGGCGGCGTCGCCGTCGTGCTCCTCGCGGTGCTGGGCTACGTCGCCGCCAGCCGCATCGTCACGCCGGTCCGCGCGCTGCAACAGGCCGCCCAAGCGATCGGACGAGGAGAACTCCAAACCGCCATCGACATTCGCACCGGCGATGAATTGGAAGATCTGGCCGACGAATTTACCCGCATGAACGCTCAACTGGAAGCCGCATTTGCCGGCTTAACCGACCAAGTGACCTTGAAAACGCAAGAAGTGGATTACCTCCGGCAGTCCACCGATCAGATCCTGGATGCGGTCCCGACGCCCATCGTCCTGGTCGATGCCGGTGAATCCGTCCACTACGTGAATCAGGCCGCTCGTGAGGCTTTCCACCTCGCGCCCGACGCAACGCCGCCGCTGTCACTGTTCACCGTACTTCCGCTCGACGCCGCCAGCCAAACCAAACTACGCCAAGAATTTTCTGGGGACGCATCCGGAGCGCCGGACGCAGCCGCACCGGTTCGAAACAAAGCCCCACGGGATCCCCTGGCTCAAACCGACGGCAACGAGGGGGGCCGTGACCGGGCGGAGCTCCGGATTGGCTCACGGACGTATCATTATCAGTGGTTTCGCCTGCCGAGCCGCCCGGGTGAAGAGCCGCAAGGCGGGCTCGTCCTCCGCGACAGCACGGACGATAGCCGCATGCAGGACCAACTCATTCAAGCCGAGAAATCCGGCAGCCTCGGCGTACTCACCGCCGGCATCGGACATGAATTGAATAACCCATTGTTCGGGATCCTGGGCCTGGGAGAAGCCATTCAGGAGGAAACCGATCTCACCCGCGCCCGATCGCACGCCCGCGATATCGTCACCCAAGGGCGCCGGATGGCCGCCATCATCCGGGACTTCACCGGCATCACCGCTCGGGACACCTCAGCCCAGCGCATTCCAGTCTGTGTGGAATCCACGATCGAGCAAGCGCTTGCCGCCATGCAGACCGCCGCCGATCTGACTCAGATAGCCATCCAAAAGACCTTCGCCGGAGAGACCATGGTCATGGCCATCCCCGACCAACTCCAGCAAGCCATAATAAATCTCTTGATGAATGCCGTTCAGGCGATGAAAGGCATCGGCGCCTTGACCATCGTCACCACGCAGACAGATCAACTGGTCACGGTCAGAATCACAGACACCGGCCCTGGGATTGCACCGCAGTATCTCGCAAGAATTTTCGACCCGTTCTTTACGACCAAAGGACAAGGGGAAGGGTCGGGTTTGGGCCTGACCGTCGCCCGGCGCATCATCAGGAAATTCGGCGGAGAGTTGCGGATCGAGAGCCGCGTGGGGGAGGGCACGACCTGCCTTGTCACACTGCCGATGATCCGCACCCAGTCACCTGAGGAGGGCACATGCACCACTTCGTCACCACGCTCGGAGCCACAGCCGTCGCATTCCTAGTCGCGGGGATCCTGCTCGCGCCCATTCCGCCGCTGGCGAAAGAACCGCCGGTCCTGCCAGGCATCTCACCGGAAAAAGTCGCCGATTACGTGCACGCCATCATCCAGGCCGACCGGACGATTTACACCACGCTCGTGGTGACCCGGATGCAGGACAAGCACATCGTCAACGCCACCGAACATTGGGAACAGGATAACGCCCTGCCGCTTCCCGCCCAATTCCTGCAGCACTCGGGGAAAATGGTTGCCGAAAGCGGACGGGGCATCCGTTATCGCCTCATCGGCCTCTCCCCGATTTATCAGCGCAACGCCCCGGCAACGGATTTCGAACGGAATGCCCTCGTCGCGTTAGCCAAGCAACCGGACCGCCCCGTCACCGGGATTGTGTCGAGCGGAAAGAAACAATTCTTTCAAGCCATCTATCCGGATCGGGCAGTCTCCGCGGCCTGCGTGTCGTGCCACAACAGCCACCCCCTAAGCCCGAAGCGGGACTTCAAGACGAACGACGTGATGGGAGCCATCGCAATCACGATTCCGTTGGACTAATTACTGGAGCGGAAGATGAACCGGCGCGAGGAGGTGGACGTCAGGAGGATGGAGGAGCACTCTGCACCTGAGCGGCATCGGGAACGAAATACTCTTCCCGATAAATCTGGATCGCCGTCATGAAGAGGCTAATGATGATCGGACCGACAAACAATCCCAACAGCCCATACAATCCGAGTCCGCCGAGCACAGAAAGCACCAACAGCAGCACTGGAATCTGAACGTCCTGACCGATGAGCCACGGCCGAAGAAACTGATCGACCATCGAGACTACGCCGACGCCCCAGGCCAGCATGCCCAGCGCTTTCCCCACGGCACCGACAGCGACAAAATACAGCACAACCGGCCCCCAGACCAAGGCGGTCCCACCGAACGGAATCGGCGCCAGCACGATCGTCAGCGCCGTCAACACCATCGGGAACGGCACGCTCAACACGAGATACGCCAACCCGGCCAGCACGCCCTGCACCAGCGCGGTGACCAGCATGCCTTTCACGACCGCCCGGACCGTTTGATCGAGCCGCGTGAGAATTTTCCGTTTATGCGACTCGTCCATGGGAACGAGCTCATACAGCGAGTCCATCCAGCGTTCGCCGTCTTTGAACAGAAAGAAAAGCACCATCAGCATGATGAAAAAGTTGCTGATCAGCACAACCGCATTCTTCAGGAGATCCCCCATCTGACTGACCAAGAACTGGCTCAACCATTTGGCGCCTGAGACCAGGGAGTCCTCCATCGACACAGGCTGCCCACCACCGCCCGATACCAACGAACGCAGCCAGCTGCCGATCACCGGTACCGCCGCCAGCCGCTCGGGTAACTGCTGAACGCCCCCGGCGACAATCCACTCATGGATGGTCTGCTCCACCGCCACCGCCTCCCGCACCAAGACCACGCTCATCAAGACCACCGGAACCACCACCACCGTCAGCACGCCGACGGTCAAACAACCGGCAGACAACGTATCGCGCCCGCTCATCAGCGCCGTCAATCGACGATGCAATGGGAAGACCCAATGCGCTAACAACGCTGCCCACATGGCTGGAAATAGAAATGGCTGTAAGATCAGTCCGATCTGATAGAGCAACAGCGCTAGGAGGGCGAAGAAGACGACCGTAAAGAGTTGCGGACGAGTCATAGGCAGTCGGAGAAGAAGCGCGTGATGGCCACGTAGATAGCAGATCCGTCAGACGTTGTCACGGAAGCGGTGAAGGCCCAAAGTATGTGACGCGAGAGAGTGCAACACGGGCAGGAAGTTTTCAGCAGCCTGTCAGAGATCCGGCTTTTTCCCCAAGACCGCGACGGGGCGATTGCGATTGCCATTCATGTCCCGGACCGCACCCGGCAACCGCGGGACATCCTCCGGCCAGGTCGTGACGCCCATGTCACTGACACCTTGAAACTTCGCGCCCTCCTCCATCGAGAAGATCGGCGCATGCACTTCACCCATGATGATACCGGTCTTGAGCAATTGCACCCGATCGCTGGCGGTAATCGTCGCCTTGATGCGCCCGCTGCTAATCAATATACCGGCCGTAATCGTTCCCTTCACCACACCATCTTCCCCGACAATGACTTGACCCTTGGTGTAGATATCCCCTTCCAGACGGCCATCAATACGCACCGTGCCATCAACACGAATCTCGCCCTTGAGCTCCACTCCTTTGGCCAACAACGTGATATTCCCGTCGTCCATATACCCGCTCTTTTTCATAGTTGCTCCCTATTGGCGAACCGTCGCCACTCAGGATACCCCAGGGGGGGAGAGACGCCTAGCAGTTTGTCAAAACGTGGCACAGAAGAGTCGAACAGCGACTGGCCATCAGCAAACCGCTAGTTCGTATGGCCCGCAAGCTGTTCAGAAAGGCCGTTCAGAAAGGCCGTCCAGCAAGGCCGCAGCCAGCGAAGAGGCGAATCGTACTCTCTGCCGTACGTTGAGCCTCTGAGTGCCGCGAGAACGCCGTTGGCGGACTTTATCAACAGCCTGCTAGGATAATCCGAGCCGCTGCTTGACCCGCTCCCACAGTCCTCCGCCATGAATCTCGCAATACACGCTCGGTTCTGTCCCTTCCAAAAACACCTCCGTCACCCGCTCAGGACACTGCGCCGTCGCCAACTGGCCCGTGCGCGGGTCGATCGCTCGTGAAATGATCCCGCTCGGGATGGGAAAATCGGGAGAATCGGCAGGAATGAGCCGGCGCGCCACGTCCACCCAGATCGGCAAGGCGGCCTGTGAGCCGGTCAGGCGAATCGCCCGTTCATCGTCAAATCCAACCCAAACGCCGATCACCAACTCCGGTGTGTAGCCGACGAACCAGGCATCGCGATACCCGTCCGTCGTGCCGGTCTTCCCGGCAGCCGGACCCCGCAATCCCCAGGCTCTCGCTTTCGATCCGGTTCCCCGATCCAACACACCCTTCAACAGGGACGTTGCCAGGTACGCGCCCTGCGCCGATACCGCCTGATGCCGGTCCACCATCGGGCTCCAGACCGTCTCTCCGGAGTCACGGACCAGATTGGTGAGGGCGACGGGTTTCACCACCACACCGGCATTTGCCAAGCCGCCGTACGCCGCCGTGATTTCGAGGAGCGAGACTGAAGCGCTCCCGAGCGCGATCGAGAGATTGTCGGGCAACGCCCCTTGAATGCCGAACCCCCGCAAGAGCCGGTTGATCGATCCGATCCCCAATCGATGCGCCGTACGGACCGCCGGCACATTCAGAGACTGTTCGAGCGCCGCCCGTACCGTAACCTGTCCATGAAACTGGCGATCGTAGTTCTGCGGCGACCAGGGACCGGTCCCGGACTCGAAACTCACCGGCTCATCAGCCAACATCGTCGCCGGTGTGATCCCCGTACTCCCCTCGGCGCGGGCCGCCTCAAACGCCGCGAGATACACAAAGGGCTTAAACAGCGACCCTGCCTGCCGGTGCGCCTGCGCCGCCCGATTGAATTGACTCGTGCGATACTCACGCCCCCCGACCATCGCACGCAGATGACCCGTGTGCGCGTCGAGCACCACGAGGGCGCCCTGCAACGGTGTCTCTCCCTCGCGCAACGCCGGGTACTGCTGCTCCAGCTTGGCCAGCCCTCTGTGCAGAGCATCGGTCGCGAGTTGCTGCATGTACGGATCGAGCGTCGAATAGATCCGGGCTCCTTCGGGAATGCCCATCCCGGTTCCCGCTTCCACCTGCCGCAGCAGATAGTCGACAAAATACGGGGCATCCGCCACGACATCTTCTGGCAATGACACCTGGACCGGCCGATTCACCGCCTCCTTCCACGCCTCTTCGGTCAGCACCCCCTCATCGCGCAACCGGCGAAGCACCACATTCCGGCGATGGGTCGCATGCTCCAGATTTTTTGTCGGAGAGTAGGTGTTCGGCCCCTTGATCATTCCGCCAATCAGCGCCACTTCCTCAATCGAGAGGGCATCCAGGGGTTTCCCGAAATACCGGTGCGCCGCTTCGCCGATGCCGTAGATCGACACCGAGCCGGCTTGCCCAAGATAGATTTCATTGAGATAGCTTTCGAGAATCTCTTCCTTGCGGTACTTCCATTCCATCACAAACGCCGCCACCACCTCGCGCAGCTTTCGTCCCATGGTCCGTTGCGGCGAATAAAACAGATTCTTGGCGAGTTGCTGGGTAATCGTGCTCCCGCCCTGCACCACACCGCCACGCGTCACATTCGCCCACAGCGCCCGGCCGATGGCAACGGGATCGACGCCATAATGGGAAAAGAATCGCCGGTCTTCCACCGCTAAGACCGTCTTGATGACCACAGGAGGAATCTGGTTGTAGGGCACCCACTCCCGCACCTGCCGCGACCCACCACGCATGCCGCTCAGTAAGGGCGGTTCGAGCGTCACAAATGGAAGCGACTCCCGTTCCTGCACCGACATCACATTCGCAATCACGCCATCTTTCAGTTCCACATGCACGCGCCGGGGAGGCTGATGGCTCTCCTCCTGCGCATGCAGGTACAGATCGATGACGTCCTGCGACGCCAGATAGTCGCCAGGCGCCTGCACGTCCGAGACGGCACGATAGCCCAGCCGATGCAACCGGTCGAACACCCCAGTCTCAACCACCGGCTCCCCCGGCTTCAGCAAATGCGGGGCACCAAAGATCAAGAGGGGCGGATGTTCATCGCTCTTAGGGAGAGCAATGGATGTAGCCAGCAGTGCGCCGTAACCCGTCACGGCCACGATCGCCGCACAGGCCAGAGCCACCATTCCGCCCACCAGCGATTTCAGTACGCGGCCGACCCTCGGCATGCCTCATCCCTTCCACGCCCAGCATACCCGAGGCCCATCGGAGAAGCGATCACCGCATGCGCACGGATCGGCCACCAATCTTCACGTGGACAGAACACAGATGGAGGGAAATGGTTGATGACAGGCCTGCCTCACGCGGCGGCTGATGGCGCATCCTTTGGCTGGAACACACACACCCGGTTACGGCCGCTGCGCTTGGCCTCATACAACGCCTGATCCGCTTGCTCCAACAACACCGGAATGTTCGAATGCCTCCTGTCTACGGAGAGCGTCGCCCCAAGGCTCGCCGTGACCCGCAGCCCGTTGACAGATCGAACCGAGCCGCCGCTTTCAATTTCGATGCGGCGCCGGATCCGCTCGGCAATCTCGCCAAGCAAATACGCGTTCACCCCATCCAGCACCACACAGAACTCTTCTCCGCCATACCGGCCCAAAACATCCTCTGCACGAAGGACAGACTGAATCGTCTTGGCCACGGCCACAAGCACCTGATCGCCTACCGCATGGCCGTGCCGATCATTAAACGCCTTGAAGTGATCGATGTCGACCATCAACACTCCCAGATCAGTTCCGCGCTCCACCGCACGCGCCACCACCTTGTCCACCTGCTCAAAGAACGCCCGCCGGTTGAAACAGCCGGTCAGCGGATCGCGCGTGGCTAGCCGATACAGCTCTTCATTCTTGCGGAGCACCTCCTCCTTCGACGCATCAAGATCTTTCAAGGCCCCCAGCAGCTGTTCGTTGGCCTGCTCCAGCTCCGTCACATCGTTGAACGACGCTAACGCGCCACGGACCACCCCCCGGTCATCGCGAATCGGCGAGCAGTTGCACAGCAACAGACGTTCCGTCTGGTCCGACGCACGAAACCCCAACGCCACCGACACCCGAATCTGCCGGTCCGCAATCGAGTCCGTCCAGGGAAACCGTTCCGGCAGCGGCGCATGTCGCGTGCCAACCCAGGACAGATCGCAAAGATCGCGACCCAACAACGACTGCGCATCGATGCCCACACGCTCGACAAACGAACGATTGGCCAGCACAATGACATCGGACGGATCGACCAGCACAATCCCTTCGGTCAACACATCCAAGGCGGCCCGCACACGCTGCGGCACTACCGCCGAGGGATCCAGCTGGCGCAACGTGCGCCGCATAAAAATCCAGTACCCGACAAACCCCAGCCCGGCCAACACCCCGAGAAACTGCACCCAGGCGCTCTGCGCCCAGCCACGCACTCCGCCATCCACGGCAGGGCGGAATGCCAGCTCCAGCGTGCCCCACCGATCCGGGCCTTTCAGGATCGGCACACGAATCTGGTCGAGCGTCGAACTATCGCCGGGCGGCATCAGCCAATACCGCTGATGATCCCCGACCTGGGCCACGAACTCACGCACGCCGTGCCGAAGCGCCACGGACTGAATGGTCGGATCGCGCTCGGCCAGGACCCGCATCGCTTCAGTGATCGCCGGAAGGTTGCCATCCTGCGCCAACTGCGAAAACTGGCCGGCCAGCGTTTCGGCCAAGGCCTTCCGATACTGATAGATCTGCTGGGCTTCGTCCGGTGCCACATGAAACAGGGCATTGCTCAGAAGGACGAGGCTGACCGTCACCGACACCAGCCCCAACGATATCCAGACGAGGGGAGACCGGCCTCTCATGCGGCCTTCCCTTCATTGGAACCGAACAGATTCTCGATCCGCTCATCCTCGCGGCGCGCCGCGCGCCGGTCATCACGCCCGCCATCATGCTCCCGATCCTCTTTGGCCCGGACGAGAACAGGAAGCGGATCGAAGGACCGCCACGCCGGCATCGTCGCCAACAGCGAGGCGAGCAACCACCCACCTCGCAAGGCCCACACCACATAGCCCGTTGAGAGGACAATGCTGACACCCGCCGCCGTCGCGGCCACCAGCGTTTCTTCATCCTGCTGGCCCTGCATCGCCTCCTCCAGAGACTCCGTCATGGCATCCAGTTCCTTGACGATGAACTCGCTGAGCTTGACCGGAATCTCCGGCGACTGCGCCAGCGTCCGCAACTGATCCGCCGCCTCATGCAAGAGATTCAGCACCGGCTCAACGACGGTCCAGGCAACCAGGCCTCGCTCCTCTTCCAGCACAATAGGCTTATCGCTGTCCTGAACATGACTCGGCCCCACGGGAGACACCAACCCTGAGAGAACCCGCGGGGCCACCGCCGGAGTGACAACACGGGCCGCATCTGAGGGCAGCACCGTTGGCATCGGCGCAGGACCCGGCGTCGGGGCCCCTCCCTCTGTCGGCGCGGAAGTCACGGGACCGCCCGTGGTCGGCGGACTAGGCGGCGCAGGGGGCGCAGGCGTGCCTGGCAAGAGAGGCCCGGGTACGGTCGTTGGCGTCGTCGTGGCCTCATTGACGTCCGTCACCGCAATCGACAGGACCTGATCGTGCGTGAGCCCGCCCGCATCCATCGTCCGAATCGTCACCGTGTGGCTCGTCGCGACTTCATAATTCAACAGACTCCCGTCGACCACCGTGACGACCCCGGTGGTAGCGTCGATCGCAAAACGGCCGCCGGCGTTACTCATCAGTTGGTAGGTGTGGGAATCGCCCGCATCGACATCCGTGGTGCTCGCCATCCCAACGACCGTGCCATTCGCCGAGTTCTCGGCTACCGTGCTGCTGCTCAACGTGACAGCCGTGGGCGTTTCGTTGATATTGGTCAGGTTGATCGTGAAGGTTTCATCGTAGGTCAGCCCGCCGCTGTCCGTCACCCGCACCGTCACCGTGTGGCTCGTCGCTGCCTCGTAGTTCAGCAGGCTGGCATTAGCAACGGTGAGCTGCCCCGTCGTACTGTCGATCGCAAACCGGCCACCGGCTGTGTCCGTCAGGCCATAGGTCTTCGTGTCGCCGGTGTCGACATCGGTGCCCGTGATGGTCCCCACCACCGTCCCATTTGCCGCGTTCTCGGCCACCGTGTTCGCCGAGAGCGCCAGGTCCGTCGGCGCGTCGTTCGCCGGCGTCACGGTCACGCTGATCACTTGGGTCGCCGTATTGCCCGCGTCGTCGGTAATCGTCACGGTGAAGCTGTCGGCCCCGTTCCAGTCCGCCGTCGGCGTATAGCTCCACAGCCCCGTCGCCGGATCGATGCTCGCGGTCCCGTTCGTCGCTGCGCCGGTCACGCTAAAGACCGTGCCGTCGCTCAAGCCGTCGCCGTCGGTGGCGGTCAGGGTCCCGGTCACGGTCGTGTCTTCACTGCCACTCCCGCTCGTGCCGCCGGTCACGACGGTCGAATCGTTCACCGCCGTCACGGTAATCTGTTTCGACGCGGTGAGCGACGTGCCCCCGTCCCCATCCGTCAAGACCGCCTCGACCGTGCGGGTTGCGGTGGATGGTGCATCACCGGCCACCCAGAAGCGGATGTTGGCCATGACTTCGCCAACGATCGTTGCATCGGCATTGGCATTGAAGGTCACGACAAAGGGGGCCGCGCCGATCCCGCCGCCCTGTGTTCCGATCAATGTCCCGCCATAGTAGACATTAGTCCCGCTCACCCCGAGCTGGCCGGCCCCCATCCCGGTATTGAGCAGCTCGACCCTATCATCCGCGCTGGGGTTGGCACTGATCGTGATGGTCAGTGTCCCGGTATCAAAGTTGGTGGAGTCGAGGTCGCTGATGGTCGGCAGGGCATCGATCATCACGGCCAACGCGCCTTCGGTGAAGTTCTTGTCTCCCTCCCCGAAGGTCAGAACCGGCGCGTCGTTGGTGCCCTGGACATAGACCAACTTATTTTGTGGCGTAGCAGTTCCCCCGTCCCCATCGGTGAGCCCGATCGTCAGTGTGCGCGTGGCGGTGGACGGATTGTCACTCACGTTGTTGAACTGGATACTACGATAGACTTCCTGCACAGCCGTTGGCGTCGCGCTGGTATTGAACGTGATGACCAGGGGATCGGACCCACTGGTCCCACCGCCCACGGTCCCGATCACGATGCCCTCATAGGTCACGTTGCTGCCGGAGACCCCCACCTGGCCTGGGCCAGTTCCCCAGTTCCCCACCACTAATCGGTCATCGACGGTGCCATTGGCTGAGATTGAGACGGTCATCACACCACTATCGAAGTTCGCCGAATCGATATCGACAATCGTGCCGGTCGCATCGACTACCTGGGCAAGACCGCCCTCCACAAACGTCACATCAGGCGCAATCGGCGTGATCACCGGCGCATCGTTCACCGCAGTGACATTGAACGTGAGGATGTTGGGCGCAGCATCATAGGCATTGATGCTGTCCCACACGGAAAAGGTGAAACTCGCGTAGCCTGTGCCGTTGGTATCCGAATCCGGCGTGAAGACCAGGTTCCCGGCGGTGATATCCGCGACGGTGATGACTTGGCCGGCGGTGACGCTCCCTCCAGACAGCGTGAGCGTCCCCGCCCCTGGCAACGTATCGATCCGCACCGCACTCAGACTGTCTCCCGCATCCACGTCACTGAACCCGAAGTTCACCGCAGTCAACGTATGAGAGGTATCTTCGTTGATCGTCACGGTGGCATCGGCCCCGGTCGGCGCTTCATTCACGTCGGTCAGGTTAATCGTGAAGGTCTCCTCATAGGTGAGGCCACCGCTATCCGTCACTCTGACGGTGACGCTGTGGTTCGTCGCACTCTCGTAGTTCAACAGGCTCCCGTCGGCCACGGTGATCTGGCCCGTGCTGCTGTTGATCGCAAACCGTCCGCCCGCACTATCCGTGAAGCTATAGGCCTTCGTGTCGCCGGTATCGGGATCCGTCCCGCTCACCGTCCCCACCACCGTGCCATTAGTCGCGTTCTCCGCCACCGTATTCGCCGAGAGCGCCAGGTCCGTCGGTGCATCATTAACGGCGGTCACGGTCACCGTCGTGTCATAGTTGGAGCTGGTGCCGCCGTCGCCGTCCGTCAGGACATAGCGCACCGTGCGGGCGCCCGTCGTCGGCGCCGCCGTATCCGTGTTCTCATAGGTGATGTTCTTGACGAGCGCAGTGACCGCCGTCGGGGTGGCGCTGCTATTCAAGGTGATGACGAGATCGCTGCCGTTGCTGCCGCCTGTAAAGGTTCCGATGGTCACGCCGCCACAGGTGATATTCGACCCGCTCACGCCGATCTGTCCCGCCCCGGTCCCTTGATTCCGAATACTCAGCACATCTTCCGCGCTGTCGCCACCGGAGGGGATGGACACGGTGAGCGTCCCGGTATCCAAGTTGGTCGAATCCACATCCGCCACCAGCGCGTTGGCTCCCTGTTCGATCACCACCGCGCCGTCGCCTTCGGTGTAACTCACACTGTCGCCAGATAGACTCGTGATCGTCGGGGCGTCGTTAGCGGGGATGATCGTCACGGTCGTGCTGCCGGTGGCCTGCAGAGCGCCCCCGGTGCCTTGACTCCCGCTGTTGCCGTCGTTGAAGGTCCAGTCGATCTGCACGCTGGCCGGAGGCGCTTCGCTCCAGTTCCAGTAGACGATGTTCTGCATCAACGTGTTAACACGCGCCTGCGTGGCATTACTGTCGAAGGTGACGATCAGCTCGCCGCCGGTAAAGGTGAAGGTGCCCACCTGTACACCACTAACAAAGAGATTTGGACCGCTGGTGGTGACAGTGGTGCCGTCAAAGGCGAGGGCATCGTCGGGGTTGCCTCCGCCGTTACGCGCCAGCGTCAGCGTGGCCCCGTTGAAGTTATTCAGAGTAGAGAGTTCGGTGTCGAAGATCTGCACATCGGCATCCAGCACCACAGGGGACCCGCCCTCGGTGTAGATGGGCGAGCCATCCAGCGTGCTCACCGGATCGAACGCGGTATCGAGCGACCCGGTACTGCTGTAGCGATTCAGTGCGACGTTGTACTCGCCAAGGCCGCCGACCTGAGTAGTACCGGACACCACAATCTGCCCATCGCTTTGCACCCCCACGCTGTAGCCCCGATCATCGCTGGAGCCACTGTAATTCGACGTGACGATGCCGTCTCCGCCGCCGAATGTCGTGTCCAGCGTGCCGTCCGTATTGAGCCGCACCAAGCCGACATCATTCCCGTTGATCCCCGCCGTCCCCGTCACGAGAATCTTGCCGTCAGACTGGATCGTGAGCCCTTCCGCAAGGTCGCTGCTTCCTACATTGATGGTCACTTTGCCGCTGGTCCCAAAGCCGGTGTCCAGCGTCCCGTTGGTGTTGTAGCGGGCAATCGCAAAATCGTTGGTGCCGCCGGTGTCGCTCCACCCGGCCACGACGATTTTCCCATCGGCCTGCATCCGCACTTCGTTGCCCATATCGCTGCTGTTGGCGCCGAAATCGGTCAGCACTTTCCCCGTGCCGTTGAAACTCGTATCCAATGACCCGTCCGTGTTGTACCGGACCAACGCAAAATCAAAACTGGTCCCGTTGAACCCAAACCCCGCCAGCACCACCTTGCCATCGGCTTGGATGGTGAGACTATCCGCGCGATCGTTGCTCCCGGCGAGATCTGTGCTGACGTACCCTGAGCCGCCGCCGAAGCTGGTATCGAGCGACCCGTCGCTATTGAACCGCATCAGGTTGAAGTTGCTATTCGACAGATCGGCCGCGACCAGGAATTTGCCATCCGTCTGAACCACAACATCTTTCGCGCTGCCATACACCCCGGAGGATGCGACGCCATCGCCGCCGCCGAAGCTCATGTCCAGCGTGCCGTCCGCATTGAACCGCGCCAGACAGACTTGGTAGCCACCGGTGGTCGTATACCCAGACAGCACCACCTTGCCGTCGGCTTGCAGGACCATGGCCTCCGCCCGGCCCGCAATCCCGGCAAACGCCACCCCATCGCCTCCGCCAAAACTGGTATCCAAGGTGCCGTCGACGTTATACCGGGCCACACTGAAGTCGTCGCTGCCCCCGCTATCGCTGTAGCCGCCGACCAAGATCTTGCCGTCGGGCTGGACGACGGTCTCCTTCCCAAACTCCCATCCGGCCCCGAAGCTGGTCGTGGCCTGACCGTCGCCGACGCCGAAGGTCGGCGCATCGTTGACGCCACTCACGGTCATGGTCGTATCGTAGTTGGCGCTGGTGCCGCCGTCGCCGTCGGTCAGGGTGTAGCGCACGGTCCGAGCCCCAGTTGTGGGGGCACTGGTATCCGTATTCTCATAGGTGATGTTTTTGACAAGGGCCGTCACCGCCGTCGGCGTGGCGCTGGCGTTGAGGGTAACCACGAGGCTCGTCCCGCTGCTGCCGCCGGTAAACGTGCCGATCGTCACACCCTCATAGGTGACGTTACTGCCGCTCACGCCGATCTGGCCCGCCCCGGTCCCTTGATTCCGGATGCTCAGTACGTCCTCCGCACTGTCGCCACCGGACGGAATGGAAACAGTGAGAGTCCCCGTATCGAGGTTGGCGCTATCGACGTCAGCCACGAGCGCGTTGGCCCCTTGCTCGATCACCACCGCCCCATCGCCTTCGCTATAGCTCAGGCTATCGCCGCTCAGGCTCGTGATCGTCGGCGCCGCGTTGGTTTGATAGCTGATCTGCACGTTGTCGACGTAGAGCCGCTCGCCCCCGCCGGTGGCTGTCACAATAAATTGAATTCTGGTGTTGGCACTCATGTATCCGGACAGGTCGAGGCTCGCCGCGCCACTTCCGATATTGGCGGCACTGGAGAAGATTCCGCTACCCAAAGTAGAGTAGTTCGCGCCTCCGTCGGTCGAGACGCGCACCTCGATGCGGTCGGCACCAACGAGGGCGTTCGTGTAGTCAAATGTCAGGGTGGCGCTTGTCGCTCCACTAAGGTTGACGCCACGACTGATGGCGTTCCCGACGGTATCGGTGTCGATGCGGAGCTGTGAGGAGTTCACTCGCACATCCCCACCGCTGGCTCCGCCCCCACTCGCATCGGTTTCGGACCAGCTCGTCGACCAGGATTGCGTCCCATTGTTGTTGCTGTAGGAATCCGCCGAGAACGTATCTTTCACGGTCTCGGTTGCGAGAAGACCGACCCAATCCGCCTGAATAACCTCACCGATGACGATCTGCGTCTCAATCGTTCCGGTCTGGACCTCGAATTCCCAATCGCCACCAAGGGAAATATGGCCAGTCGCATCGGTACTGGCCTGGACGTCAGCGCCGGTCAGTTCCGCCAGCAAGTTGACTGCGATCTGCCCCGCTTCTCCCTCTGCGAAGTCGCAGCCGTATACGAGGATGTCGGCTTGCTCTGAAAGCGCTTGTTGTATTGTCGCGAGTTCGTCGGAGTATTGTTCCGACATACTGTCGACGTTGAGCGTGCCGGAACCGAGTTGCAGCGTGCCGGCGGCGCCGTGTGAGATGAGGTGGATGGCATCGATGCCGCTACGTCCAGCCAGCGCGCTCGCGATCTGCTCCATCCCGTCTTGCCCACCGTCGAGCATGATCACTTCAATGTTCGGATCCATACCGCTCAGGAGCTCCTGATAATTCGGCACGGTGGGATCTACGAAGACGACCTCGGTCGTGGACTCGCCAGGATCGTAGGCGATGATGGCGTGCAGCAGCTCTTGCGAGTCCGCCTGCTCGGCAGTGGAACCGTCCGCCGACGGCTCAGAGGAAACCGCGGCCTCGGCCTGGTCTTGAGCCACTTGCTCGGACGACACCTCTGCCGCCGTGGCCGCTGCCGCCGCATCGAACATCAACCGCTGTTCGAGGGACAGCAGGGACTGTTTGAAACTTGAGGTCGGCGTGGGGTGAGACGCCGGGGCAGCGGCTTGATCCGTCTTCTTTTTCCGCCAGAATTTGAACAAGCCAGATCCCTCCCCCGAATGCACGCGGGCACACAGTCCCCGGTCTTTATCGGCGGAATTTTGACGCAGCTTGATCGGATTGTTGGAGAAGACACACTCGCGGGATAGGCGCTGGAACAGCGCACAACGGATCGGAACTGAAAGAAGCTCCGGCAATCGCCCCACTGGGACGGCTAGAACCCGCTCTCCCGGATCAACACGGCGGCGACCCGATCCCAGGCACGCCCTACGAAGCTTTGCGGCTTGCCAGTCACATGCACCAGTCCCGTCACAACTTGCTGCACCGGCTCTGTCTGATCCAGCACCTTGAGCTCAATCCGATAGACGGATTGCTCAGCCTGCACGCGCCCATGCGGATCTTTTCTCGCCGAAACATCGCCACCGTAGATCGAGGCCAGGTAGGGCACGGAGAAGTCTTGCTCGTCCGCATCCCGAATTTCAACCACACGGGCCGGGCGGCTCGGCTGCGTGACATCGTTCGGAATAAATTGCCCCTCCTGCCCGAGCGCCAGAAGGCTCAGGTCCTCCACTGATGCCAGCGCCGCCACGCTCGACTGTCCCGGATCGATGACATAGGCCACCGCCAGTTTCTCGTTGATCCACCGTCCGGGATAGAGCGAGTCCGCGTGGTCGACCACCACGCCATCGATCGGTGCGCGCAGCAGAAGGTTCTGCTGCTTCTCCGTCACCCCGTCCAATTCAACCAGCTTGGCTTTGAGCGACTCCCCGATGACCTGTGCCTGCGCCCGATCATCGGCATAACCCGCTTGCCGCTGCAACCGAAAGTCCAACTGATCCACCTGCGTCTGCGCCAGCTTCGCGTCCTTCACCAATTTCGGACTTTCTAAGATGAGCAGCGTATCCCCTTCACGCACCGGCTGGCCCTGACGGACCGCCACGGCCATGATTCGGCCCGAGGCCGGCGGATAGACGGTGGCATAGCGCTTCGCCTGCAGGATGCCCGGAATCGCCACACGGCTGGACCAGGGCACACAGGCTAACACCAGCAGCCCCGCTAGGACCGCCATGGTCACCGCAAACCGGCGCGTTCCGGCAAAGGCCGCACGGCGGCCCCACCAGGCCGTGAGTTCGCGCCAGATGGGCAGACCGATAAAGAAGACGATTTCCACGAGGAATAGAATGATCCCGAGGAGTTTAAAAAACTGGTGATAGACCATCACCGCAATCCCGGTAAAGAGGATCATCCGATAGGCCCAAATCGCCCAGGCATAGGCGACCATAGTCCTGCGAGTGGATGGACTGACAGCTTCAGGCGCCGGCGCACCGGGGGCAAACAGCACCTCGCGCAACCGCCACTGCCCGAACGCGAACGCGCGGTCCTGCAAGTTCGGCAGCCCCAAGCCGTCGGCCAGCAGATAGTAGCCGTCGAACCGCATCAGTGGATTGAGGTTGACCGTCAGGCTCATGATCCAACTACTGGTCGCGACAATAAAGGCCATGCTCCGCCACGTGCCGTCAGGCAGAAATCCCCACAGCAGGGTTGCGACCGCCGCCAGGCCCAGTTCAGCGATGACGCCGGCGGCCGCGATGGCCAGCCGTTTGCGCTTGGAGGTCAGCCGATACGCATCGCTGACGTCGGAATACAGCACCGGCATCATGACCATGAGCGCCACACCGATCGTCGGCACGCGACAGCCGAATCGCGTCGCCGTATAGGCATGCCCCAATTCGTGGACGACTTTGACCGCGCAGAGGACCGCGCCGTACATCGCGGCTCCACGCCAGTTAAAGAAGTGCAGAAAGGTCGAGAGGAACACGTCCCACTGGCGGCTGACGAGCACGAGCCCCACCGCCCCGATCACCCCGAACACCCATGCGGCTGCCGCGGTGTAGAACGGCGCCACCAGCGGCAACGTGGCATGGAGAAACCGATGCGGATGCACGAGCGGAATCTTGATGAACAAGTAATGATGCAACAGCCATTGCCACCAGGCCTGATGGCGGGCCGCTTCCTGGTCCACATAATCTTTCGTCTGCCCGCTCGCCGATTGCTCCGTGAGGTTGTTCACATAGAGGAACTTGATGAGATCCTCCACATCCTCCGCGGTGATGCGCGAGGTCGTCTCCTGCGCGGTGGCGGCAACCAGCTTCTCCACCGTCTCGCATGACCAGCGCTGGAGCAGCTGATACACCGGCCACTCGATCTGGAAATATTTCTGGCGAACCGGATCGACAATCGTCCAGGTCGGCACGCCTTCGGGAGTGGGCGCGCCGCGAAGGAACTCGACGTTCTTCCTGAGCGCGGGCAGTTTCCGCTCTTTGGGGGCTTGCGCAGGTGGCACGCTCGGCATGGGTCACACTCCCAGCAGTTGGCGCAGAGCCGTCACGGGACGGCGAAACAGCAGAAAGGCCAGCGGACCGCGCTCGCCGTAGACTTTGGCCGAGCCCTGCCAGCCGATCCGGAGACGCGGATCGGCGGCCGCCAATTCCGCCATCACCCGGTAGGCCAGGACATCGCCCGGCAAGACCTCGGCGTGATAACTCGCCCGGCTCACTGTCGCCGCGAAGGACTCTAACGGCAGCGCGTCGAAGAAGGCCACCACCTCGGCTCCGTCCTTCAGCATCAACGAATCGCTGACCGGCAAATCGATGCGTAACTCCAGCCGTTGCGGATCGGCTATCTCCATGATCCGCTCACCGACGGAGACCGGCTTCCCGACCCAATCCGCTTTATCGGTGTACAACAGCAGCCCGGTTTGCGGCGCGCGGACGTCAATCTGCTCCAGCATTTCTTGCGCGTACTCGCGCTCGGTCTCTTTCAACGAGACTTCCGCGTCTTTGATCGGCGCGTCGGCTTTTCGCTGAGGATCGGCGAATCCCGCCTGCACGGCCTGGGCATGTTCGGCACGGGCCACCGCCAGTTGTTTGTCGGCCACCTGAAACTGGTTGCGGATATTCGTGTCCTCATAGCGGAACAAGATCCGGTCCTGAAGGACCATCGTATTCGGTGGAACCACTACTTCGGCAATGACCCCATCCATCGGCGCGCTCACGATCGCAGGATCCTTCGCCATCACTTTCACCGGCGCCACGGTTGAGACCCGGACCGGCACACACAACGCCGCGACCAGGGCGGCCCCGATCAGCCAGGCATAGGGCTTCTTGATCGTGGCTGACCAGCTGCGTGTCTTTCTCGACAGCGCCTTCCAGGCATAGGCATAGCTGCCGGCCAATCGATGGACGATGGCGACGTCGTTTTCCTGCCAGGGAAACTCGCGCTCGAACCACCAGGCGCCAAGCACGGTCTCGTCGGGATGTTTCAGCGGACACCAGAACACGTAGCCCTGGACATGGTCGCGCCAGCCCTCGCGGCAGGAGGCCGTACAGGTCTCTTCGGTCAGCGCCATCGGCTCATCGCCCGGATGCTCCTGCCGAAGCGCCTGCGCCACCTGCTCCAGCCAGAGAATCAGCGGCGCCTCCCGTTCGACGACCGCCACGCTGGACGCCGTCCCAACCCGGCAGGCCGCCGCGCCCGATGTATCGAAAATCAACAGGAAGGCCTGTTGATAGGGCACCAGACGGCGTGTTTCATTGACGGCGAGAAACTGCAGTTCCTGGACTGTCTTGGCCGCACGCACCTGCCCTTCCAGGTGCGTGAGCGCCGCCAGGTGGATGAGCGTGGGGATCTGTTGTGCAGTGGGTTCGGTGGTGGCGGCCATCGCGTTAGGGTTGCATGGTTGGGAATTGGGCGGAGCCGCTCATGCCGGCCAGGACTTCGGGCGGCAGCTTTTCAAACGCGCCGATCACCTTGACCGTCTGGCTCGCCGGATCGATATTCGCGCCGATCTCTTTGACTTTCGCCTGGTACTCCCCCTTCGTTTCATCGATCGTAAACGTGAACCGCGCCTTTCGTTTCAGCCAGGCCAGCGACGAGGAGGGCAGCACCAGCTCGATTTCCAGGCTCGTATCGTCCAGCAGGCTGAGCAACTTGTCGTTGGGAAAGACATTCTCATGCTCGTTCACCATGACGCCGGTGATGCGGCCGGAAAAAGGGGCGGCAATGCGGCAACTCCGCACATTGATGTCGGCGATGCGAATCGCAGCCTGAGCCTTCTTGGCTTCGGCCTCGGAAATCTCCAGTTCCAATGTGCTGACGGCGTTCAACTTGGTGAGTTCCTTGTTGTTCGCAAACGTCTTGTCTTTGGCCTGATGCTCGGCGATGGCCGCCGCCAGTTCGGCCCGGTACTTCTCGCAATCGATCTGCACCAGCGTTTCGCCCTTTTCGATTCGCTCCCCTTCTTTGCGCGGCAACTGGCTGACCCGGCCCTGGATCTGCGTATAGAGCATGGCTTGTGTGGCGGCTCTGACAATGCCACGCATCACGCCGTTCCCGGATCGCACCACCGTGGCCGGCCGCTCGCCTTTGGGCCAGCCGGCCTGCGGCACCACGGCCACCGACAAGACGAGCGCCACGATGAGAATGCTGCTAGCGCGCCACAGAGGTCGCATGGATCTCCGATCTCCTTTCGACGCTCGCCGTCCGCAATCCCGCGGGTTCCCAGAGTTTCTTTAAGGCCCCGGCCAAGTCCGCCACGCTCTGCGCGCCGAGGCCTGCCGGAACCGCATCTTCCCCCAGCGACGCCATCAAGGTTGCATAGGCTGTCTCGACCCCCGACTGCGCGCTGTCCAGCCGGATCTCTGCCAGGACATCGTTCACCCGCTCCTTGATCAGCGTGAGGTCGTTCGTACTGCGGGTAAGCCAGAGATTCCTGGTGTGCTCGGCAATCGCTGACTGGGTCTCGTGATATTGCCTCGCATTCTGAAATTCCTGTTTCGCATGGACAAACTGCACGGCGCCGACATGCACTTCCGTCAGGATCGCCATGGTGAGCGCAAGGCTTTGCGACTCCAGCACCTCCCGATGGGCCTCCACCGCTTTCAATTTGGCCGGCGTACGAAACGCAGAGAGGAGATTCCAACTGGTCTGGGCGGCGTAGCCCAGCCAGTTTTGATAGAGGAAGAAGCTGTTGCTGTTGTAATACCCGCCGAAGCTGAGTTTGAGGCTGGGAAACAATTCCAAGAACACCGCACGCGCTTCTTTGGCGCTGATCCGCTTCTGATAGTCGATCGACCGCAACTCGGCCCGGAACATCAAGGCCTGCTTCTCCATGCTCTCCGTATCCAAGTTCACGAGCGGGACATGGCCGGTTCTGACCGGCACGGTGAGTTCATAGGGGGTTCCCGGAGGCAGGCCCATCATCGACGCCAACTGCGTCCGCGCCGTACTGAGTTCCCGATACAACCGCTGCACCTCGCGCTGGATATTGAGCAGATCGCGCCGGTAGTTCAGCGGCGTCAACGGGGCCTGGAGCTTTTTATCGACGATCTGCTGCGCACTCTCCAGCGCTTTCCCTACCGACTCATTGAGAAACTCCACGCGATGGAGTACCCGTTCGGCGCTGACGGCGCGCCAATAGGCGCTCCGGACATCCTGCACGAGCCGCACGGCAATCCGCCGCTTTTCTTCTTCTGCAATCATCACGTTGTCCGCCGCCTGTTGCGCCCTGACGAACGACAACCCAAAATCGAGCACATCCCAGCTCAACGCCAGATTGCCGGAGGTCACGTTCTTGTCGGAGGAGGTGAACGGTTCCAGGACCGGACGTCCATCTAAGAGCGATTGCGCGCCACCGCCGCTGAAATTGTTGCGCCCGTCGAATCCGGCATTGGCCGAGATCTGCGGCAACAGCGTGTAGTGCGCGACGTTCAATTGCTGATGGGCCAACTGCGCCTGCATCGCCTTCACTCTGGCCTCAAGGTTGTACTTGAGCGCCCGGGCCGTCGCCTCATAGAGGTCGATCGGCCCTATCACCGGCTCCTCGATCGCCATTAATGCTTTCATATCGTTGGTCACACGCGTCCGCACATCATCCTTCGTCAGCACGTAGGGTTTGACCAGACATCCGCTGGCCATCACCATCAGTATCAATAGAATCGTCTGCTTCCACCACACGCTGCCCATCGCTCCAGAGTCCGTCCATTCAAGACTGAAATCACACATAGACCTCACGGCCTACCGGCCGCACCTTGTCACTACATCTATCGGCTCAAGCACGCATAATCTTGATCTATTGAGGACAAACCGCACCAAATCGGGAGAACGGAGGCAGGCAGTCATGACACGCCAGACCACCTCGCGCGGCGGCGCCCTCCGACTCAGCCCCGGAGCATGACTCCCCCCCCTTCCGAGGTAACCCTTCCTGGTCTTACGCTTTCCAGCAATCCCGGTATCCTCTTGAACAGGACATGCGTGCTTCACCCCCAACCAAGGAGACCGACCATGAGCTGTTCACGATGCTGCGGACTGATGGTGAAAGACAATTTAATGGATTTTGACGGCACGTCCGGTCATATGTGGGTGAGTGCCATGCGCTGCATGAATTGCGGCCATGTCCATGACCCCGTCATGGAGCAGAATCGTCGTAGCCTACAAGCCTCGCGACCAGCCCCGGTGCTGGTTGCAGTCGGAGACGAGGCCGACTATCACGACGACGAGGTTCATCTGGGGATCGAATCGATTGTAGCCCAAGCGGCCTGATCGCCGACATGACACCAACTAGAAGCTAGAGGAGCGGCCGTGGCATCCATTCTAGTTATCGACGACGACGAGGCCTTGCGGCTCCTGCTGCGGGAAATGCTGGAGGCCGATGGCCACCAGGTCCGTGAAGCCGCCAACGGACGTGAGGGGCTGGCCCTCTATCGGGCGCAGCCGGCCGATGTGGTCATTACTGATATTTTGATGCCGGAGCAGGACGGCATGGAAGTGATTCTGGAACTCACCAGGGAATTTCTCGACGCCCGTGTCATCGCCATGACCGGCGCGTCGGGGGAACAGAACTTCCTGAGCGTCGCCAAACTTTTCGGGGCCCGGCATATTCTGGAGAAGCCGTTTGGGGCCGATCAAATTCGTCGTCTGGTGAATTACACGCTGGCTCACTAAATATATCTTTGCCCGCTTCGCTCTACACCTAGTAAGGGACACCCTTCTCTTGATAGACTATGTGCCAATAAGCTTGTCTGCCAGGTAGAATCCTCTCCAGACGACGACACCTGACATCTTTACCAATCCGGATACAGATCGACGATCTATGCCACCTGTTATGCTCCTGAGTTGTGAGTCCATCAGCAAGAGCTATGGCGTGAAGCCGCTCTTTTCCGACCTCTCCATCGGCCTGGCCGAGGGGGATCGCGTCGGACTCATCGGCCCGAACGGTTCCGGCAAATCCACCCTGCTGAAGATCCTCGCCGGCATCGAAGACCCCGACGACGGCACCCGCTCGCTGCGCCGCCATGTCCGCCTGAGTTATGTCCCGCAGGAATCCACCTTTCCTCCCGACCTCACCGTGGAAGAAGTCTTCGCACAAACCTTGCGCGAGGAAGGACTGGACCCGCACGAAGAGAGCGGCCGGATCTCCCGTGCATTAAGCCTGGGGGAATTCCCTGACTCCGAGCAACTGGTGCGGACCCTCTCCGGAGGATGGAAGAAGCGTCTGGCGATCGCCCGGTCCTTATTAATGGAACCGGACGTGCTGATGATGGACGAGCCGACGAACCATTTGGACGTCGAAGGCATTCTCTGGCTCGAACGCCTGTTAAAATCCGAAACCCGCGCCTACCTGGTGATCAGCCACGACCGGCGCTTCCTTGAATCGGTTGCGGAACGGATGATCGAGCTCAATCGAATTTATCCGCAGGGCCGGTTCGAAGCCACCGGACACTACAGCGATTTCCTGGAAGCGCGCGAGGCCAATCTCGCCGCCCAGGCGAATGAACATGCCACCCTCGCCAACAAAGTCCGGCGCGAAGTCGAGTGGCTTCGCCGAGGGCCGAAGGCGCGCACGACCAAAGCCAAAGCCCGTATCGACGCCGCCGGCGTCCTGATCAACGACCTGGCGGACCGCGACGGCCGCCGTGAGCTGGCCCCGGCTGGAATCGACTTCACCGCCTCCGGGCGCAAATCCAAACAATTGATCGTCGCCCAGCAGCTGAGCAAAGCACTGGGGTCCAAGCAGATCGTCAAGAACCTCGAACTCATCCTGGGTCCCGGCCAACGGCTGGGCCTGCTCGGCCCGAACGGCAGCGGCAAATCCACGCTGATGAAACTGCTGGCCGGCACGTTGAAGCCCGATGCCGGCACCGTCACCCGTGCCGACAAGCTCCGGATCGTTACCTTCGAGCAACATCGCGAGTCGCTGGACCAACAGGTGTCCCTCCGCCGATCCCTCGCTCCCGCGGGCGGCGATTCCGTGATCTATCAGGATCGTTCGATCCATCTGGTGTCCTGGGCTAAGCGATTTCTCTTCCGGCCTGAACAGCTTGATCTGCCCGTGTCCCGGCTCTCCGGCGGCGAACAGGCCCGGCTCCTGATTGCACGGCTCATGCTGCAACCGGCCGATGTGCTCATGCTCGATGAACCGACGAACGATTTGGATATCCCGACCCTCGACGTGCTGGAAGAAAATCTCCTGGAGTTTCCGGGCGCGTTGATCCTCGTGACTCATGACCGCTGGCTGCTCGATCGCGTCTCTACGATGATGCTGGCGCTGGATGGCACAGGCAACGCCGAGTGGTTCGCCGACTTTGCTCAATGGGAGGCGGCTCAGGAGCGAGGGGCCTCCGGCTCTTCAGGCCCCGTGCCCACCCGCGCCGCAAGCAACAACGGCCCCAAGCCGAAACAGGCCCGCAAAGGGCTTTCCCACTCTGAGCAAAAAGAATGGGACAAGATCGAAGGATTGATCGTCAAGGCGGAAGCCGCCGTGACCGCTTGCCAGGCCGCAACGGAAGATCCTGTCGTCACATCAGACGCCACGGCTTTGCAAGCCCGGTACACCGCATTGGCAGAGGCCCAGACCAACGTCGAGCGACTTTATGCACGCTGGACAGAGTTGGAAGAAAAACGCACGCAGGCGATGCAGCCGTCTTAGAACGGTTCCGCCGCTGGTTTCTCTGTCATGACCGACAGCACTTGAGGCGCCAGCGATCCCACGACCATTCCGATTACGGCCACCAGCAGCCCCACCAGCTGCGGCGGCCACACCGTATCGACTGAACTGAACACTTCGAATCCCAACCAGCTTACAAGCCCGCCCGCGATGGCCACGATGGCCCCTTGTGTCGTGGCCTTCGGCCAATAGAGTCCGGCCAGTAGCGGAATGAACGCGACCACGAGCGTAACCTTATAGGTACTCACCACCAAGTGATAAATGCTGGCACCCGACCAGAGCGCAATCGCCAACACCACCGCGGCAAAGATGACCAATACCGTCCGCATCATCCGCAACAACTCCGCATCATTCAAGCGAGCAACCATCGGCTTCAAGACATTTTCACTGAGGGCCACGGACGGCGCCAGCAACGTCGCGCTGGAACAACTCATCACCGCCGATAGCACGGCTCCGAAAAAGACGATCTGCGCCCCGATCGGCGTATGTTCCAGAATCAGCGTCGGCAACACCAGCTGCGAATCGGTTTCCAGCAGGGCCAGAAAGCGAGCCGGATCGACAAGCGTCGCGGCATAGGCCAGAAACATCGGAATAAAGCAGAAGGCGAAGTACAACATCCCGCCCAGAAGCGACCCGCGGACGGCCGTCGCTTCGTCCTTCGCCGACGTGATCCGCTGAAACACATCTTGCTGCGGGATCGACCCAAACATCATCGTCACCCACGCACCGATGAATGGAATCCAGGCGTTGAGGCTGGCCGGCGGAAAGAAATCCAGCTTCCCGGCGTGAACCGCATGCGCGATAACCGTCTCAACGCCTCCCGCCAGTCCGCTGACGATTGAGCCGATATACAACAGGCCGCCCATGATGACGGTGATTTGCACAAAGTCCAGAATGGCGACCGAGAACATGCCGCCGAATGTCGTGTAGGTCAGGACGATCAAGGCTCCCGCGATCATGCCCAGAGACTGGCTGATCCCCCCTGCCGTGACCACGTTCAACACCAGGCCCAGCACCTTGAACTGCGCCGCCACCCAACCGAGATACGATGCCACGACCGCAAGCGTGCATAAGACTTCGACCGTGCGGCTATAACGAAGACGGTAGAAGTCTCCGACGGTCAGGAGATTCATGCGGTAGAATCGCGGCGCGAAGAACAATCCGGCAAGAATGAGACAGAGGCTGGACCCGAAGGGATCGGCTACGACGCCCCGAAGCCCTTCCTTCACGAAGGTCGAGGAAATGCCGAGCACCGCCTCGGCGCCGAACCAGGTGGCGAAGACCGTCGCGGTCACCACCGGTAGCGGCAGACTCCGGCCGGCCACCGCAAAATCCTTCGTATTCTGCACACGCGAGGCCGCGTAGAGACCGATCCCGACGGAACAGAGCAGATAGAGCGCGACAAATCCGACCAACATGCGCGCAGGATAAAATCATCGCCTGCGGCAATCAATCGTTATTTGCGGCGTTGAGGGAAGAATCTCTCTGAAGAAGATTTGAAGGTCTACGTTACAAAGGCAATCCCGTCGTCAGCCGGCACCCAACTAAAAACAGGTCGCCTTGAGGCCCAATTTGGATCGGTCGCGTCCACCGCACATCATAGACCATTGTGGAGCGCCACCAGCCTAGTTTTGCACTATGGACCTCGATCCGCTGATTTGGCCGCGGGGCTTGTCCCATCAGCAGCAACATCCCGTGCGCGCTGCGATTGAGCGTAAACACCTGGCCTTGTTGAACTCCTGCCGCACCCGGTTCATCCGGTGCGAGGATTTCATATGAGCAGGAATGACAATCCTCAATCCTGGCTTCCTCCCGACGATTGATCACCGGCGCCAGGCCTCCTTGTTCATGAACCAGTTTTCTCGAAGCGGCACGATTTTGCATATTCAGGTCTTCTCTCCTTACGTCCGATGACACACATTCACACCGACTAGAGCAAGGGCCGTACCGACGAGGCGTAATCCGAACATTCCCCAGCGCTTCCTTGAATTTCTCGTTCTCCTAGAAGATCCCCTCCATCGATCCCGATCAAACTCGAAGGGAAAGAAGGACAGTAGACACCGGGGATAACTACGTATCCCATTCAGACTGTAGAGATAATGCCGCTGTAGCCATTCCCCTACAGTCGTACGATCGCTTCAACTGAGAACGGCCATGGACGCCCCGTCTCCCGTTGGACGTGACGGAAGACTTCCCCCGCTCACCCAGCCTATGAGACAATCCCGCCACATTCATTCACTCCGTCCTTCCATTCGCACCACAAGGAGCGCACGGATCACCATGAGCCTTCATCTCTTCGCCATCAGACGCCTTCGAATAGCGCTGACACTCCTCTTCTTTGGATCGACCATTGCCGTAATTTTTCCGGACATAACCCAGGCACGCAAGGAATTGCTGACGGCCGAAGAAAAGGACCTCCTGCATCGGGCCGAACAGATCCATCTGGAGACCTTAGCCCTGAGCAGCCATGGTCCCCTTGATGCCGGCGGCATCACGAAGGCGGTTGCAACGCGGTTCGAGCGATTGGGGTACCGCATCGTCACCGATGGCAGTCAGCCTCATGAAGTGACCGTCAAGGTCAAGTGCGAAGAACTCAAAACCTGGGAAGGGACAGGCCGCTACGGTGGCGACGCCGACATGGTCGACGCCGCCGTACGACTCTGGAAAGGACCCGCTTGCCAGCTCACCTATCGCTTCGGTACCCGCTCGGGCGACTGGCGGCACGAAGTCCGGACACCGTTCAGCAATCCCCAAGAGGCGGCTCGCCAAGCAGGGCAAGCCGACGCGTCGTTCTACGCGATCGCCGCACTCACCCAGCAGTTACAGACCGATCCGTTTCCGTATTTGCTCGCGGCCGATTGGGGACAGTCCTCCCGGCTGATCCAGGCCCTGGATGAGTCCGGTGCAACGGCCACCCAGAAGCAGACCGTGATCGGACTCTTGGGTCAGATGCTTGCAGTAGACGCGATCCATCGACTGACCGCTTTGTTGAAAGACTCTGATCCGGCGGTGGCGCAGTCCGCAGCAACCGCGCTGGGAACCATCGGCCATGAAGATTGTATCCCTCCACTACTCGCACTCTTCAAAACAGGCACGCCCGACCAACATCGCGCCGCTGCCGCTGGTCTTGGCCGCCTCGCACCGTTACATCCCGGCAGCGACATTATTCCCACTCTCATCGCCGCGCTGCCCGGAGAGCCCATCACCAATCAAATCATCCTGGCCAGAGCCTTGGGCAAGACAACCGACCGTCAGGTCCTCGGACCGCTGAAGACATTGCATCGGTCGATATTGAAGCAGGCGCGCTCCGACAGCAGCCCTGAGCTCAAAGAGCTACTGGCTACCCTCGGAATTGCCCTCGACGGGTTCGACGGCGTGCATACGGAAGAATAGCGCTGAATTCAGCGTTCGTCTTGTTCGATCGCTTCAAAGAGGCTGTTGACGGGAACCAGCACCGATTTTGGATAGAAGACCCATTTGATGAGATGGCGGGTGAGATACCCAGGGTGTCCCTTGGTCCCCAGTAGCGCAGCACGCCGGTTCCATTCGTCGATACGTTCGGAACGGGCCGAAGGGAGCGACAGAAACCACTGGGCTAACGCAGCGTTGTTCTCTGATCGGCGAACCGCCACGAGAAACTGGGGAACCGTGAGACCGAAGTGCCGGAGAAACGCGCCATCGATGCCGAGCCGACTCCCGAACGCTACTCGATAGGTCAACGGAAGCTGCTGACCGAGAAACCGCCTGGCTTTCTCGGCGAACCGCGGGAACCAGACACAGCCGGCCAGTTGGTCTTGAGGACGAGGAAGCGGCAGTGATCGAGGCGATGTCGTCATGCGCCATTCATTAGCACAAAACGGGCGACCATCCCAGGCCCTGTCCTGAGCGATCCAACCCCATCTCACAGAACAATCGACTCGCCCGCTGTTATTCGGCGGGCGAGTCGAACGGCCTTCTCCTATCGACTAGAACTGCACGTAGGCGTTAATCGCCGCTAAGACCTGATTGGAATTATTGCCGTCGTTAAAGGGACTGCGGCTGCCCGCCAGCCAGTCATACCGCACTTCCGGACGAATCGTCAGGTTCGGATGGGGATAATAATTCACTCCAGCCGTCAGCGAATAGAAGCTCCCGGCAAACGGAGCCAGGTTCGGATTCCCCCGGTCCGGAGAGCCGCCCACGCGGGTACCCGCCTCATCCCGGAACCATTCGAATCGCAGCCCGGCTTTCACTTGTTCATGCAACCGGTAGTACAGGTATTGATCCACGCCATACCAACGGGCGATGCCTCCGCCGGTCTTGCCGTCTTCCTGATACGCATAGTAGTGATGGAAGACATATTCGAGATCCTTGGTCGGGTTCAGCGCGACGATCGCACTATACTGCGTCCGCTGCTCGAATCGCGTCGGGATCGCCGACGGCTCCTCGCCCGTGATGACCGCGAACGAGGCCGTGACGAATTTATCGCTCGAGGTATATTTCGCCTTCATCACATAGGCCGGCTTGTTACTCTGGCGATCAAGCGAATCCCATCCGTTGACGACGCCGCCCTGCACCATCCATTGCGGAGAAATGTTCCAGGTTGCCAGGCCGCCCCAATGCGTGAAGGGGCCGGCAAACTGGTAGGAATAGGCCTTTGAATAAAAGAAATTCGACGGAGCAGGTACGCCCTCGTACCCGATGATCGTATAGAAGTGTCCGGCCTTCACCGAGAAGGTCTGATTGCCGGCTTCGGCATACATCTGCGGCAGCGCCACCCCGGTGATTTCGTTGTTCCACCGCTTCGAGCCATCACGGTTGCGTTCAAGTCCGTTGGTCTGAGCAAGGAAATAATCGGAACCCATCAGCGCATCAAACCGCGCACCGACATCGAATCCACTGGTGCCTTGCAGCGCCTTCTCCACGATCACATACAACTGATTCAACTTCGGCCGATCCTTATCCACCGCATTGTACGGCCCATTGAAGCCCGAGGTCGGGCTCGATCCATTGAACGTATACCCGCCGTCCACCCAACCACGGATGGAGATCGGCCAGCTCTCAGGGAACAGCCGATGAATCGCCGGCTCGCTTGCCCCTGCAGGAGACGCCTCTTCCGCCCACGCCGAGACACCCACGCCACTCACGCACCCTGCCAGCACACAGACTCCCAGCATCGATCTCCACACGGACATGCCCACCTCCTTGTTACGGTACAACCTGTTCCCTCGCGACAAACCACACCCGCTGCCTCATGCAGCGCGCGAATGCCGAACGCGTTCGAGGCGTGGCTCAGCAAAAACGGTACCGGCCAAGCGTCCACAGCGGAATGACACACCGACGCGGCGATTCCGTCGTTCCGAGAACGATCTTTCCCCCCACAGGAACACGCGTCCTCGGCCACGCACTGTGAACTAAAGTAGATAGGTGTGATGGGCTCTGTTGCAGGAATGAAACACTGCCGGCGCAATCCACAACCTTCCTTCTGAACTGCAGGCTGCGCACGAGATGTTCGCTCGGTCTTCGACAAGAAGGCCCTACCAACGTTCAGCTCTCATCGAATGGATCGTAGGGACAAGATCACCGAAAGGAGCAGGATTCGAGATGGTCGTCCACCATTCCAATAGCCTGCATGTAGGCATAGATGATGGTACTCCCGACAAACCGGAAGCCGCGCTTTCTCAGATCTTTCGACAAGGTATCGCTCACCGCATTCGTGGCGGGCACATCCTTCATCCGTGTCCACCGATTGACGATCGGTTCACCTCCCACGAATGACCAGACATAGGCATCGAACGAACCGAATTCTTTCTGCACCGCGAGAAAGGCCTGCGCGTTGGTGACCGCCGAATCGATCTTGAGCCGGTTGCGAATGATGTCGGGATTCTTCATCAGTGCCGCTTTCGTGCTCGCCGTGAATCGCGCGACCTTTTTCGGATCGAATCCCGCGAACGCTTTACGGTACCCGGCGCGCTTTCGCAGGACGGTGTCCCACGTCAGCCCTGCCTGCGCGCCTTCGAGCAGCAGCATCTCAAAATGCTTCCTATCGCGATAAACCGGCTTACCCCACTCCTGATCGTGATAGCGAACCATGTGCGGCTTCTCGCCGGCCCAGCTGCAGCGGATCTTGTCTTTCATCTCGACGCTCCCTCTTCTCAGGGTCCGGTTACTCGCTTCGTCCGGTATTCTCACCTTCGATCTTGATCCACCACTTCGGTTTCATTCGTCCGAAATCCGTACGAGTATGGCAACGCAACGCCTGTTTGGAGTCAAGTACTACCGGGCCTCCAGGGCCCCGCCAGAACACCACCCAATGCCAGAACGCGCGGCCCTTCTCACGATGCCACTTGATCGCGAGCAGCGCAACATCCGGCAGCCCTGCCCAAGAGACAAACGACATTTCCCTGCGTGCCGCGCGAATGCGAAAATGCTTCAGGAGATCGCGCACTGGCTGCGTCTCCGACCAGAGCCGTGGGTCCTCAGCAAAGATTCCCAGCTGATTCGCCGCTCGTTTGGCCTGCGTGTAGCTGACTCCCGCCAAAGTTGCGACGCTGGCAATGCCGCACCCGGTCCGTTCACGTTGCACCACCGGCTTCACGACAATTCTAGCTTCAGCTTCCGCCCTCCGGAAATACTGAATCCCTCACGCCGATAGAACGCCAGTGTCCGGTCGAACTCCGGCAACGGAGGGGTCGTCACTTCCAATCGCCGCCATCCGCGCGATTGTCCCAGTCGCCTGGCCTGTTCCAACAACGCCGCGCCCACTCCCTTCGAACGATGGGCCGGGCGAACATAGAATTCAGGGATCGTCCCGTACACACCTTCCGTATACAGCGCGTAGCTCTGATACAGCGCGAGAAATCCGATCGGCATGCCGCCGTCACGAGCCAACAGCACCAAGTAGAGTCCTTCCCGCAGCCATACCGTCGCTCGCGCTTCCGTATCGGCCTGCTGAAAGTTGAATGCCTTGTCGTTGATGGCCGCCATAATCTCGTGGAGCAGTTCCCCTACAAGCGTAGCGACGATAGCCGCATCTTCCGGTTGAGCCTGAGCAATCTGAATCGACACCCGCTACCCCACAAACTCCTGGAAGAGCGTATAGCCCGACGGCCAGTCGCCGATCCCACTGTCGGCATTGATATGCCCGAGCTCGCCGACATCGACAAACCGGCTGCCCCAGGCAATCGCACAACGTCGGGCATGCGCGACGGAACCGAACGAATCGTTTGCACTCGCCACAACCAGCGTCGAAAAATCCAGCCGCTGCATCGGCACCGGCACAAACCCATTGGCGGCACTCGGGAAGCTGGGGCTGGCCGGTTCGGGAATCGCCACGAGGAATGCCCCCTTGATCGGCGCACGTGACTGCCCGGCCCAATGAGCCACCAGCAAACAGGCCAGGCTATGGGCGACCAATATGGGAGGAGCCTCGCAGCGCTGCACCGCCCCATCGAGGGTACGCACCCACTCCTGGCAATCCGGCGCATCCCATTGGCCAAGATCAACTCGCCGCCAAGCCGGATGGCGCACTTCCCACAAGGTCTGCCAATGCCCGGGGCCGGAATTGCCGAATCCCGGCAGGATCAAGACAGGGGTATCCATCACAGCCTACTCACTCGACCGGCTTGCGCCCGGCCACCGCCACTGTCGCATAGTAGACGGCTCGACTCTGCGGATCTTCGGCACATTCACCATAGCGCTGCAGGTCCGCATCGCTCACGACGCCCGTCGCCAGATACTTTTCCCGCAACTGTCGGGCAGACATGGCCATCATCTTCGCCAAACCCGAGCCACCGACAGACACCGGCGCATCGTTCTCCATGGACAAATCGCAGAGTCCCCGTTCCTGCAGAAGTGGCAACAGCTTGAGTCCCAGTGCATAATCCATCCCGCGGCTTTCGTACATCCGATGAATCGCCTGATTAATGTGCTGCATCGCCGCGAGTTGCGCCGCCGTTCCAGCGATACCCCTCGAGGCAGAGAAGTCCGGCTCTTCCAGGACGATCCACCCGCCCGGCTTCAGCACGGCCAGCATCCGGGACAGGGCGATCTCATAGTCCGGCAAGTGAATGAGTACATAGCGCGCATGGACGAGATCGAATGAATCCTGAGGCAACGAGACCGTCCGAATGTCCCCCTGCTGAATCTCGACATGCGCCGGACATTGCGTCGTCAGGAATTTGGTCGAGAGGTCGAGGGCGACGACCCGCCCCGAAGGCCCGACTCTCTCACCCATCCACCGCATCAGCGAGCCGGCGCCGGGCCCGACTTCCAGGCAACGCCATCCGGCCGTGAGGCCGGTCGCAAAGATGCGGCGGCGGCTGGCCGGATCGAATTCCCGTTCAATCGCCTGCAACCGCGTGAGTTCCAGTTGATCTTCGGCCGACGTAAAGACGTAGTCAGGTTGGCTCATATCCGGTTACCCGTACGATGTACTACTCCAGCTTCTTAAAACAGCCCGCGCCCGCCACCGCCCGCAAGCGGCGACAGGTCATCACCCGGGTCGAACCCGGCACGTCGTTCTTGATCACCACGACATAGGACTCGCCCCCGGTGCATTCCACATCCCAGAAGACATTTCCCTTGGCATCCTCACCCTGAAAGAACGTGCGCGCGACAGTGCGGCAGCTATGGCCGCCGCTTTCGACGAACACCGCCAGGGCTTCGCTCCGCTCTACCTCAGACATCGCCGCAAGCCGATCCTGCGCCGGATTGGCCCAGAGAGGTGGGGGCCCCACCTCCCACGCCAGTGCGAGCAACGCCGCCAACACACGGCCACCCCGCCGCCTAAACGTCAGCCCCATAGCTAGTTTCCCCTCCAGAAGGACTTCCCGCACACCACGCAGATTTCAGCGCTCGTATCGGAGCCGAGATAGAATTCTTTTTCCCGGACATCGTGCGGGCAGGGCGGAGGCTCGTTCCTCACCCAGGCCTCTCGCAACGCTTCAGCATCGTCCGCTTCCATCAATCGCCTCACGCCTTACACACTATTAAGGCCGCGCTTCACTGCCCCCTAGCAGACACTCTATGACGGTGTTCGCATCGCCGATGGGATCGGCCGTAAAGGGAGACCGATGCTTCTGGGTGACGGTCGTCGTCAATCGTTCGGCCGCCTGCCGGACAGATAGTGGAAACGCGAGGTCTTGTTGGATTCTGCGCAGGTGAGCCATGGCATCCCCTGACCATGATAGAGACGCCTGCTGTCCCAGCCACGCGTCGTCGGCTAATGCGACCGCCCGCCGCGCGCACACTCGTGCTTTGCCGGCGTTGCCGGAATTCCAGGCAGCGACGGCTCCGGCAAGTTCTCGTGTGATGGAGATCGGCCACGCCATAGAACATACCCGGTGAAGGTGGCAGAGAGAAGGGGGAACTGTCGCTGGCTCTCGACCGGTCTCGGCCAACACCTCGCTGCGCTACCCCATATCGCGGAGCGTATGATCAGGGTTGCGATCGCGGGCGATGGTCTTCATGACCTGGTCGCCGAAGAGCACCACCACACGCCCGCGTTGATCCTTCACTACCATGGACGCAGACGGCGCTTTGAAGGTCGCGGGATCTCCGCCCAACCAGGCACTACATGAAAACGGAAGGGCATCAAGCACCGTTTCTACGCGATATTCGTGGCGGAGTCGATACTGCAACACGTCGAACTGCAGCCGACCCACCGCCGCAACCAGCGAGTCCAGATCGTTGAGGCTCCGCATGATCTGGACCGTGCCTTCCTGCGCCATCTGCTCCATCCCCTTGTCGAAGGCTTTTCGTTTGCCGACATCGGTCGGACGAAGCCGCGCGAAGATTTCCGGCTGGAACTGCGGCAAGGGTTTGAAATTGAATCCGCCCGTCACCGAAATCGTGTCGCCGATGGCGAAGAGCCCGGGATTGATGATGCCGATGATGTCGCCGGGATAGGCCTCCTCCACCGTGCTCCGTTCCTGCGCGACCAGACTGTGCGGGCGCGAAAGGCGCACCTCTCGATTCAGTCGATGATGGGTCACCATCATGTCCCGTTCAAATCGCCCCGAACAGACCCGGAGGAACGCGGTGCTGTCCCGATGCTTGGGATTCATGTTCGCCTGCAGCTTGAACACATAGGCGCTGAACGGAGTCTCGACCGGATCGATGGTGCATTCGCTGCCATCCTCGCGGTCGGCCAGCCGGGCGCTGGGACAGGGCGCAAGCGTCACGAAGGCGTCGAGGAAACTCTCGATCCCGAAGTTCGTGAGCGCGGACGCAAAAAACACCGGCGTCACGTCGCCGTTCAGAAACTGCTCGCGCGAAAACGGATTGCCGGCGATCTCGAGCAACTCCAGGTCGTGCTGCACCGGTTCCATGACATCCGGGGGGACACGGCCGCTGCGTTCGAGATCGGCCAGGACCATATTCGCCACGTCGACCTTCGTCGCGCCGCCATGCGCCGTCTTGCTGAACAGTTGGACGCGATGATCGGCGCGCGTCACGATCCCGACGAAATCGCTGCCGGAGCCGATCGGCCAGTTGACCGGACTCGCGTGGATATTGAGCGCCTGTTCCACTTCCGTCATCAGATCGAGCGGCGGCCGTCCGGGCAAGTCCATCTTATTGATCAGCGTCAGGACGGGAATCCGCCGCAAGCGGCAGACGTCAAACAGCTTGCGCGTCTGCGTCTCTACGCCTTTGGCCGCATCGATGACCATGATCGCGCTGTCGGCCGCCGTCAGCGTTCGATAGGTGTCTTCGGAAAAGTCCTGGTGGCCCGGCGTATCGAGCAAATTGATGATCGCATCCTTGTACGGGAACTGCATGGCCGAGGCGGTGATGGAAATGCCGCGCTCCTGCTCCATGCCCATCCAGTCGGAAGCGGCGGTTTTGCCACCCTTGCGGCCGCGGACCATGCCCGCCGTCCGAATGAGCCCGGAATAGAGCAGCAGCTTTTCCGTGAGCGTCGTCTTGCCCGCGTCCGGATGGCTGATGATCGCAAAGGTCCTGCGGCGCGCCGTTGCCGCGGCCAATTCTCCCTGACGTGTCTGGTCGATAGCCATAATGGGTGCGCAGCATATCACACCGCTACCGACGGCCAACAGTCGTCGACCAGGAGAAATCGACCGCCTCGCCGCTCGCGACGGCCACGCCAACCCTGTATGATGCCGCCCATGGCCGCATCTTCGCTTCGCATCGCGTTTCTGCATCTGGCGCCGACTCCCGGCGATCTCGCCGGCAATCGACGGCTGATCGACACCGCCATCATGCAGGCAGCACAGGCGGGGGCCAACTGGATCCTGACCCCTGAACTCGCGGTCTGTGGGTATAGTTTTGTGGATCGGATCGGCACCGACTGGATCGCGCCCCAGCCGGATGAGTGGATGACGCAGATGGGCCGCCTCGCATCGCGACTGCGGATCACGTTGTTCCTCGCTGTGCCGGAACAGGACCTTCGCACGAAGCAGTTGCACAATTCGCTGTTCGTGATCACCCCGGACGGCAGGCTCTCCGGCGCTCACCGAAAGATCAACTCGCTGCGCGTGGGATCGGAAGCCTGGTCGACGCCAGGCACAGAGGCGATCCCGATTCCAGCCGCCCCGCTCGACAAAGTCGGGCTCCTCATTTGCGCCGATGCGTATTCTCCAGGCATTGCCGACAGCTTGCGCCGACAGGGCGCGCGGATGCTGGTATCTGCCGCCGCCTGGGCACCTGGCTTTCATGGCCCCAACGGCGAATGGGAGCGCTGCACGCGCGACACGGGGCTGCCGCTGTTCGTCTGCAACCGGACCGGGCCGGACCTCACTATGGATTTCACGAAAGCCGAGAGTGTCGTGGCGAAAGACGGAGAGCGACGGCTTTCCATGAGCGCGGCGCGCTCAACGATCTTTCTGATCGAATGGGATCTGCTCCGGCAGGACCTGGCCGCCCCCTCGTATCAGCGCGTTGAGCTGTAAGCGATCGGTCCGTTTCTCTTTACCGGAAGAGGGGCCGCCCATCCAACCAATACAAATCGCGGCTCCTCACCGCGGCACACGGCGCTCGCCGATACCCGCGCGCAACGCTTCGACATCGAGTTCATGTTCGAGCCGATGCAACACCTCGTCGCTGATCGTCCCGTCGTTCCGCAATTGAATCAATGCGAGCCGTTCGGCGGTCAACGTGTCGTGCCGCAACTGCCGGAACTGCTCGCCGGCCTCGACCGAACAGTCCGCATCGACGGGACCGGATCCGGCAAACCGTTGGAGTTGGCGACTGTAATGAATCCGTAGACGCTCAACGTGCCCTCCCCGCACACCATCTTCCCCTGCCATTCCATCCAATCGCCCCAATGCCGCCGAGGCCGCCTGTTCACGCGCCAGCATTTCTTCCCGCTCAAGTAGCCCCCGACCCTCCTCTAGATGCAGCGCGCGAATGATCGGCGTAAGCGAAAGGCCCTGCAGCACGAGCGTCGCGAGGATCACGGCAAAACTGATCAAGATGATCTCCGCCCGAAACGGGAACGGCGTGCCGGCCGCCGTCGTCACCGGCAGAGCCAGCGCGGCCGCCAGCGTGACGATCCCGCGCATGCCGGTCCAGGCTGTGACGAAAATGTGCGGCCAGGGAGGCATCGGATCGCGGGCCCGCAACGTCGCGCTCATCAGCCGGGGTAACGCCGCCGCCGCCGGTACCCAGGCGAGACGCACGACGATCGCCGTCAGACTGACTGCCGCGCCGGCCATCAAGACTGCGCCGAACCGGTCGGCCGGGATGGCGGTACGCAAGGCTCCGAGTTGGAGTCCGATCAAAATGAAAATAAACCCGTTCAGCACGAAGATCAGCAGGTCCCAGACCGCCCGCGCCTGTAGCCTGGTCACCGGGGCGACCGCCGCGCTGAAATGCTGCCGCACATGCAGCCCTCCGGCCACACAGGCCAGCACGGCCGACGCATGCGTCACTTCGCCCAACACCCAGGCGAGGTAGGGAGCGAGCAGCGTTATGGCGATCTCCGTAAAACTGTCGGTCGTCGCGCAGAGCGCCCAACGCGAGACCATCCCGACGACGATCCCGATCGCGACGCCCCCGACTGCGGCCAACACAAACTGCAAGAGCGTGTCGCCGAGCACAAAACTCCCGCCAACCGCGGCCCCGACGGCCGCGCGATACAGCACCAGCGCCGTCGCGTCGTTCACCAGGCTTTCGCCTTCCAAAATCGTCACCACGCGACGGGGAATGCGCAGGCGTTTCCCAATAGCGGTGGCCGAAACCGCATCCGGCGGAGAGACGATGGCGCCCAAGGCAATGGCTTCCGCCCATCCGAGTCCCGGCAGTACCGCGCGCGCGACCGCCGCAACTGCCGCCGTCGTGGCCAACACCAGGCCGACCGCCAACCATGAAATCGGACGAAGATTCTCCTTAAACTCCCGCCAGGACGTAAAGTACGCAGCCGCCCAGAGGATGGGTGGAAGGAACACGAGAAAGACCAGATCAGGACTGAGCGTGACCGTGGGAAGCCCCGGGAGCAGGCCGAGGATCAATCCACCGATGACCAATAAAATGGGATAGGGAACGGCGAGCTTCTGTGCAACGGTGGTCAACAGCAGGACCACCGCCAGCAACAAGATGACTATCTCGAGCTGATGCAGACCGTCCATCACATGCCTTTCGCAACCTGCCGGAACGCAGGACGTGTGCGCAGGCTACTGAGGGATGGAGGGAGAGTCAACTGAATCAGGCCGACCGCAATCCCGCCTTTCAGTCGGACGCGGGAGAGGGACTACCTGGGGGACATCGAACAGCGAGAGGGCTCACGCAACTGATTGAACCTGCGAGGAAAGAAACCGCTGAAGTCTGATGGCCGCGGTGGACGTCAGATGCATGAACTCAAGTCCGAATGTATTGTCCTTTGCCCATCGAACCGTCGCCCGCTCAACCGCCAACGGAGCCACCTGTTTCGGCAAACGCAGCAGCACCGTGACCTGATCGCCCGGATTCATCGGAGCTTCGCTCGTGACTCGGGCGCCTTTGAGCGACACATCGTAGACCACGCCGAGACCAGCCCGCTTCTTCGCAAACCAGCGCGGCCGCGCCTTCTCCGCCAACGCACAGGAAAAGGGAACCGGCACCCGCATCCGCGTATGTTCACGGACATCGAGAAACAACTCATCGGGCATCGTGGCAGCCTTCATGTAGAGATCCTTTCGTTCAACGTACTGTGCCGACTGTACACAACTGTTCTCGGTTCGAGAACGAAATTGTCGGTTTGCGCAGAAACCCTTCCGACAAATTACGCAGCCACCGCGAACGACTTCATACTTGACTGATCGTTCCAGTATGAGATACCGTATCGCTCATCATCCGGAGAGTCTCATGCCGCGCCCCAAAGAATTCAACCCCGATGAAGCGATCGAGAAGGCGATGCAGGTCTTCTGGCACAAGGGCTACGAAGCCACGTCGATGGAAGATCTGCTGACGGCGATGGACCTCAACCGCGGCTCGCTCTACGACACCTTCGGCGACAAGCGAGCGCTCTTTTTAAAAGCGATGGACCGCTATTGCAGCGGCTTTGTCGGACCAAAGTTTTCTCTCCTCGATCAGCCGGGGCCTGCCCTGCCCACGCTCCGCCGCTTCGTTCAGAGAATGATCGAAGGCGCGCTGGCCGATCCGCAGCGGCGAGGCTGTCTGATCACCAACACGGTCATGGAGTTGGCGCCCCACGAGAAAGGGATCGCCGGCAAACTGAATCAGGCGTTGAAGATGAGCGAGGATGCCTTCTTCGGCCTGCTTGCCCGCGCCAAAAAGCAGGGCGAGTTGAGCCTCGACAAAGATCCGCGCGCCCTCGCACGTTTTCTGACGACGATGATGCAAGGCACTATTGTAATGATCAAAGCCGGCGCGCCGGCTGACGTGGTGCAGCAGACAGCGGAGACTGCACTCTCGACCTTGGACTGAGCCAGTCTCTTTCTTTGCTTCATTATGGAACGTTCGTTCAATACTCGCGTATTCGAGATCATCGGAAAGAGGAGGTGCGCGATGACATGCCCACCTTCCTATATTGGGCGGCATAGACACGAATTCGTAACCACAAACAAGAAGGAGATATAGATGGCTACAGCACTCCCTCTGCGGCTTGCGCTCGCGGCAAATGCTCTCTTTTCTCTCAGTTGTGCGGCGTTGATGCTTTTTCGTCCGTCCATGGTCGGCGGCTGGCTCGGGGCTCAGACACCGCTTGCCCTCCAAGCCGTCGGCGCGGGGCTGGTGTTCTTTGCCGCTGACCTGCTGCACCAGGCAACGCGCCGCCGAATCGCGACGTGGCGTGCGCTCTATGCAAGCGCAGCGGATTTCCTGTGGGCCATTGTCACCGTCGCACTGCTTGGACTTTTCCCAAACGCTCTCTCTGATTCCGGGAACGGCCTCGTCATTACCGTGGCGGCGGCGGTCCTCCTGTTTGGCCTCTGGCAATTCTTGGCGATCGGGAGCGCGCACAAACTTCCGGACACAGGCGAATACCGGCACTGCATCATTGTTGAAACGAACGCACCGGCAAACGCCATGTGGCGGGTGATCAGCAGACTTGGGGACATTAAGAACTATATGCCTTCCCTGAAAAGCTCCGTTGTCCTTGACGGGCGCACACCGGGTGTTGGGGCGGTACGGCAGTGCGAAAATCACGCGGGAAAGCGGTGGGCTGAGCAGTGCACCGAGTTTAGTGCCGGTCGCAGCTTCACGGTGCGTTTTCTGTCAGAAGCTCCGGACTTTCCATTCCCTGCGAAGACCATGCGTGGCGGGTGGGAAGTCATGCCAACCTATGATGGGTGTCAGGTCATGGTCTGGTGGGAATTGCTACCGAAGCGAAGACTGCTGGCACCGGTCATTCTCTCGTTGCTGGCATTTCAGGCAGATCGCGACTTCCCCAGAGTCATCCAACGTATAGCAGGCGATGCGCTGGGGCATCCACCCGAAGCTGCCGATCAGCAGAACCCCGGACCGATGGCTCGTCTGCTCCCAAATTTCTGCTGACTGTTGGGCCAGGTGCCTTCCAAACAAGACACAGCAGCCGACCACTCTCATCGTCACGGCGGCTGAGATTCGGCAGTGGGGTGATGGTTCGAGAATAGTATGACGATCTTGAATTCGACTCGGCGGGATATGAGATCGTTGGCTAGCGGTGAAACGCGCTCCCCTTTTATATTGGACAGTCCATTGTCGATTTCAGCGCCCCCGGACGACTATCCGGCAAAGGCTGATATCCGGCAATGCGGCACACCACCGGGAGCACACCATGAAATACCTCTGTCTGGTCTATGTCGAAGAAAAGATCCTCCATGCCCTGCCGAACCACGAACGGGTCGCCCTCTCAGAAGAAGCGATGGCCTATTGCGCCCGGCTGCAGAAGGTCGGCCAGTTACTGGCGGCCTCCCCGCTCCATCCGGTCGAGACCGCCACAACCGTGCGGGTCCGCGAGGGAAAGGCCACGACGACCGACGGGCCGTTTGCCGAGACGAAGGAACAGCTGGGCGGCTTTCTGATGCTCGATGTGCCCGATTTGAATGACGCAATCCGCATCGCCACGCACTTCCCCGCCGCCCGTTATGGCAGCGTGGAGGTCCGACCGATGAAAGAACTCGGCTGCGCGTAAGAGATCCGTCATGAGCGACGACGCAGTGACCCAGGTCCGTGCAACAGCCGAAAAGGTGTACCGGGCTGAGTCGCGCCGGGTGCTGGCGACGCTCATCCGGCTGCTCAAGGATTTCGACCTGGCCGAGGAAGCGTTGCACGAAGCCTTTGCCGCGGCAATGGAGCAATGGGCCCGTGACGGCATCCCCGCCAATCCACGGGCCTGGCTCGTCTCCACCGGCCGCTTCAAGGCGATCGACGGCTTACGACGGCGCGCCCGTTACGATGCGTCACTCAACGAGCTCGCCAAAGACATGGAGTCCGCAACCAGTGAAGCGACCGAGCTAGACGAAGACAGTATCGAAGACGACCGGCTCCGGTTGATCTTCACCTGCTGCCACCCGGCGCTCAAGCCCGAGGCCCAACTGGCGCTGACGTTGCGTGAAGTCTGCGGCCTCACGACGGAAGAGGTCGCCCGCGCCTTTCTGTCATCCCCGACGACGTTGGCCCAGCGGATCGTCCGCGCCAAGGCGAAAATCCGCGATGCGCGGATTCCCTACGAAGTCCCGCCGCCCTCCGAGTTGCCCGACCGACTGGATTCGGTCCTGCACGTCATCTATCTGGTTTTCAACGAGGGCTATTCAGCTTCCTCTGGCGCGTCCCTTACCAGGGCCGATCTCTCGGGCGAAGCGATTCGTTTGGGGCGCCTGCTGCTGGAGCTGCTGCCAGAACCGGAAGTAGCAGGCCTTCTCGCGTTGATGCTGCTGCACGAATCACGGCGGCCAGCGCGCACATCGTCAACGGGGGAGATCGTCTTATTAGACCAGCAGGACCGGTCGCGCTGGGATAGAAAGCTGATTGCCGAAGGCATCGCGCTCGTTGAACGGGCACTCACCTCACGGCGGTTCGGTCCTTACACAATACAAGCGGCGATCGCCGCCGTCCATGCCGAAGCGCCAAATGCAGCCGCAACCGATTGGGCTCAAATCGTCGCCCTGTATGACTTGTTGATGCGCGCGGCTCCCTCGCCGATCGTCGACCTCAATCGCGCGGTGGCCGTGGCGATGCGGGACGGTCCCGCGGCAGGTCTCGCGCTGGTGGACGCCATCCTGGCGCGGGGCGAGCTGACGGACTACCATTTGATCCATGCCACCAGAGCCGATTTATGCCGGCGGTTGGGGGACAAGACGGGTGCCCGCGCCTCCTATGAACGGGCCCTCGCCCTCACGAAGCAGGACCCGGAGCGGCGTTTTTTGGAACAGCGGCTGGCAGAGTTACCGTAAGCGGCACTCCCGTTGTCGATTTGGGATGCCGGAAACGACCAGAGGGTGAAAGAGAAAGGAGCAGCCATGAAATTCCTCTTGCTGGTTCACCACAATGAAGAGGTGTTCGGCCGGATGAGCGAGGAGACGCGACGCTCCATGCTGGCCGAGTCGATCCAGCTCTGTCACCGGCTGCATGACAACGGGCAGTATGTCCATGCCTCGCCACTCCAGCCCGTCACCACTGTGTCGGTCGTACAGGTGCGTGAGGGGAAACGGTCAGTCACGGATGGACCGTTCATCGAAACCCGCGAGCAGCTCGCCGGCTATTTCCTGGTCGATGCGAAGGATTTGGAGGAAGCGATCGACATCGCCGGCCGCATTCCCGGCGCGCGGATCGGGGCAGTGGAAGTCCGACCGCTTCGGGAGATCACGGGGTTACCCGGTGACGGTTCATGAAGCGTATCTTGCTGAGAACAAAGCAGTTTGAGCGAAGAACGAGAAGCGAGGAATGAAGGACAACTTCGACCTGTCGATTCCAAGCGGTCTCGCTCGACTATACAGCAGAGTCTGACGCGCAAGCCTACGCGGTCGGTTCAGTAGAACGGAGTACAACCATATGCATATGCAAAAGATCACGCCCTGTTTGTGGTTCAATGACCAAGCCGAAGAGGCGGCGCGGTTTTATACGTCGATCTTCAAGAACTCCAGGATCGGACACGTGACCCGCTATGGCGAAGCCGGTGCCGGGGTTTCGGGAAGACCGAAGGGCTCTGTCATGACCGTGACGTTCGAAATCGAAGGACAGGAGTATATGGCGCTCAACGGCGGTCCAATTTTCAAGTTTAGCGAGGCGGTATCGTTCACGGTGAAATGCGAGACGCAGCAAGACATCGACGAGATGTGGAGCAAACTCTCCGAAGGCGGAGAGGAAGGCCCCTGCGGCTGGTTGAAGGACAAATACGGCCTGTCGTGGCAGATCGTGATGCCTGAATGTGATGAGATGTTGCGGGACAAGGATTCCACTAAATCCGAACGGGTGATGCAGGCCATCCTGCACATGACCAAGCCCGACCTCAAGACGATCAGGCAGGCCTATGAGGGAATCTGATCCAGCCACGGGATACGCCTGAGCCACGTGCGGAAACGGAGACACGACGATGCGATTTATGATTATGATCAAAGCTACGAAGGAGTCAGAAGCCGGGGTGATGCCGAGCGAGCAGCTCCTCACCGAGATGGGCCGATTCAACGAAGAGTTGGTGCAGGCCGGCGTGCTACTGGCCGGCGAAGGGCTCCAGCCAAGTTCGACGGGCGCGCGCGTAAAATTCTCAGGAAACAAACGGACCGTCATCGACGGCCCCTTTGCCGAGACGAAGGAGCTCATCGCAGGCTATTGGCTGTGGCAGGTGAAATCGAAGGGAGAAGCGATCGAGTGGGTCAAACGCTGCCCCAATCCCATGCCGGGGGAATCCGAGATCGAAATTCGTCAGGTGTTTGAAGCGGAGGATTTCGGGGCTGAGTTCACGCCTGAACTGAGAGAACAGGAAGAACGGCTTCGGGCACAAGTAGCCAGGGAGAAATAGGAGGCGCCTATGCTCAATACGATCCTGATTATCGCCGCCATCGCCGTCGCTGCGGTCCTGCTCTATGCCGCAACCAGGCCGGACACCTTCCGAATCCAACGGTCGGTGAAGATTGCCGCCCTGCCGGACAAGATCTTTCCCCTGATCAACGATTTTCACAATTGGCACGCCTGGTCTCCCTGGGAACGAAAAGACCCGGCTATGAAGAAGACCCATAGCGGCGCGTCACAGGGAAAGGGTGCTGTGCTGGAATGGGAGGGCAACAAGGACGTCGGCACAGGCCGTATGGAAGCGCTCGAATCGATTCCCTCGGCCAAAATCGTCATCAAACTGGATTTCCTGAAGCCGTTCGAAGCACATAATACCGCGGAATTCACCGTGAGCAGCACCGGGAATGTCTCAGACGTCACCTGGGCCATGTATGGCGCGCAGCCCTATATGATGAAGGTCATGGGACTCTTGTGCAGCATGGACAAGATGGTCGGAAAGGACTTTGAAACCGGCTTGGCCAATTTGAAACAATTGGCTGAGCGCTAAACCAAGGAGGCCGCTATGCGTATCAGACAGCTCGCGATCACAACTCTGTGCCTCATACTCACAGTCTCGCCGGCCCTGGCCAAGGACAAAAAGGCCGACAAGACGATGGACCAGCAGGCGATGATGGAGCTCTGGCAGAAACTAGCCCAACCGGGCGAACCTCATAAGTTATTCGCCAGCATCGCGGGCAGCTACACGACCCACACGAAGGAATGGATGGAGCCGGGGAAGCCGCCGACGGAGGCGGACGGAACGGCGGAATCCAAGATGCTGTTGGACGGAAGATTTCTCTACCAGGAATACCATGGGAGCATGATGGGACAGCCCTTCCATGGCATTGGGATCGACGGCTACGACAATGTGACCAAGAAGTACGTCACGGCCTGGATCGACAGCATGGGCACGGGGATCTTCATGATGGAAGGCACGGCCAGCGCCGACGGCAAGACGATCACCCTGAAGGGTTCACACCCCGAGCCGGGCGGCGGCAAGATGTTGCATCGGGCCGTCTGGAAAATTCAGGACGCCAACAACCAGACCTTTGAGATGTACGGAACGCACGGCCACGGCGGCAAGGAGATGAAGTTCCTGGAGATCGTCTATACGCGGAAACCATGATGGTGCGGCATTGAAATCGATCAGGCAACATGCTTGACTAGACGCTCCACACCATCACCTCAGGAGGGTTGTATGAAACGGACGATCGGACTATTGGCAGTGGCCCTGATACTGACGACGCTGAGCGGCTGCAGCTATCTCTTCTATCCACGAGCAGGCGACTACGCGGCACAGGCCAAAGGCGCGAGCGGTGTCGACACGATGATCAACCTCACAAACATGATGGAAGCCACTGCGGCGAAAGCCAAAGGCGGCAAGGGGAAGGACAACGCGCTGGACGACTATCATAACCAGCTCCATGCCCTGCTGGATTCATTTTGCGACGTGACCAAGGAGCAGTCCAAAACACCCGCCTACGATCTGGCCGTGACGCACAAGAAGGAACTGACGGCGATTTTCTGGCGGCTGTGGAAATTCAAAGACGACCAACCGCAGCGCGACCAGCATCTGGATCTTTCCATTGCGGAGTTGAAAGAACTGCGGGAGACGCTGCACACCTTGAAATAATGATCGGACGGAGGCCGGATATGACTGCGACACGGACTGACAAAGGTGCCGTCACCCTGTTGATCGGAACCAGAAAGGGCGCGTTCACCCTCAAGAGCGACACGAGCCGGCGGACTTGGAAGCTCTCGGCACCGGCCTTCCTGGGCCACATCATCCACCACGTCGTGGCCGATCCGCGCGACCGGCGCACCGTGCTCATGGCGGCCAGCACGGGCCATCTCGGCCCGACGATTTACCGGTCGACGGACCGCGGCAAGACCTGGAAAGAAGCCGTCGCGCCGCCGGCCTTTCGAAAAGTGCCGGAGGGTGAAAAGGGTCGTTCAGTCGATCATGTCTTCTGGCTAACACCCTGCCATGCTAACGAGCCGAACCTGTGGTACGCCGGCACCTCGCCGCAGGGCCTCTTCCGTTCGGAGGACGGCGGCGCGACCTGGAAACCGTTCTCAAACATCAACGACGATCCGCAGTACCGCGAGTGGATGGGCTCCGTGCAGGACGGCACGCCGGATGGCCCAAAGCTGCATTCGATAATCGTGGACCCGCGCGATCCCCGGCATCTCTATTTCGCCATGTCCGGCGGCGGCGTGCACGAATCGACGGACGGCGGAAGGACCTTCGTGCCCCTCATCAAGGGCATGGAAACGGTCGACGGCTTCGACGCCTCTGTCGTGACCTATCACGATCCCCATTGCATGCGGCAGTGTCCGAGCAATCCGGACCGGCTCTATCAACAGAATCACTGCGGCATCTATCGCATCGACCGGCCCTCCGACGAGTGGGTGCGGATCGGGAAGAACATGCCGAAGAAAGTCGGCGACGTCGGGTTTCCGATGGTCGTCCATCCGCGCAACGCCGACATCGCCTGGGTTTTCCCGATGGACGGGGGAACCGTGTGGCCGCGCGTGAGCCCCGGCGGAAAACCGGCCGCCTATGTCACCCGCAACGGCGGGAACAGCTGGACCAGACAGGACAAGGGCTTTCCGCGTTCGAATGCCTGGTGGACGGTGAAACGCCAGGCCATGACCAATGACAGGCACGAGGCAGTCGGGCTGTATGTGGGCACGACGCAGGGCGAAATTTGGGCGAGCCGGAATGAGGGAGCGACCTGGACCTGCATCGCGCGGCATCTGCCGGAAATCTATTCTGTGGAGGCGGGCTGTTTCGGAAAATGACGGTGCACATCCCCAGCGCGCTGAGTTCCTACACGGCGCAACAGAGCGAGATCTCAATAGAAGGCGCGACGCTCGCCGAAATGCTGGCGGCGCTGGATCGGTATTTCCCCGGTATCCGGTTTCGCATCGTCACCGAACAGGATAGGATCAGGCCGCACATCAGAATCTTTGTGAACGACGTGCAACTCCAGGACTTGTCAGCACCACTCAGCAAGGCCGATACTGTCTACATCGTCTGCGCCCTCAGCGGCGGATAAACGTGAGAGGGAAAATTATGCCAACCCCAGACAATGCCACGATCATCGAAGGTCAACGTCAGGACTGGAACCGTGTCGCCGGCGGCTGGGAAAAATGGGACCGCCTCTTCGAAGAACAGATGGCCTTCGTCAACCATCGCCTCGTGGCCGACGCTCGGCTGCACACCGGATTGAACGTGCTCGATCTCGGGTCCGGCACCGGCTACCCGGCTCTGTTGGGCGCACAGGTTGTCGGACCGGCGGGGAGCGTCGTCGGCATGGACCTCGCGGAGCAGATGCTGGCCGCTGCGGAGCGCAAAGCAAAACGCCTCGGCCTGAACAACATCTCGTTTAGAACCGGCGACGTGACGAGTCTTCCCTTTGAGCCGAACTCCTTCGATGCAATCACCAGCCGCTTCTGCCTGATGTTTCTCCCGGAGATTCCGAAAGCCGCGTCGGAAATCGCGCGGGTCCTGAAACCGGGAAGCTGGGTCGCAGCAGCTGTGTGGTCTGCGCCGGACAAGAATCCTTCGATCGGCCTTTCGATGGCCGCCATCAAGCAGGTGATCGAGCTGCCGCCGCCGGACCCGACCGCGCCGGGCATTTTCAGATTGGCCAAACCAGGCGAGCTCGCAGGACTGTTTCAACAAGCGGGATTGGTCGATGTGACCGATCAGGACTTCCTCGCCGACTGGACCTATGGCTCGGCGGACGAGTATTACACCAGCCTGATAGAAATCGCCGCGCCGGTGCAGAATCTCATGGCCAAGCTGACCGACGCGCAGAAACAAGACGTCAAACAGCGCATTCTTCAGGCCGCATCCAATTACACGCGCGGCGGCCGCATCGTCTTCCCGATGGCCATCCGCATCGTCGCGGCCCGCAAACCCGTCTGATTCTCCCATGGCGGCGAAGCACGACGGCTTTAAGGATTTCGTGCTGGATCAACTGGCTGACCTACGCGGACTCACGTGCCGCGCGATGTTCGGCGGCTATGGACTCCGCTATCGTGAGGCCTTCTTCGGCATCATTCACAAGGGCCGGCTCTATTTCAAAGTCACACCGGAAACCGTCGAATCCTATCGCGCCTTAGGGACGAAACCCTTTCGTGCGACTTCGAAGATGACGCTCACAACCTACTACGAAGTGCCGGCCGACATTCTTGAGGATGCCGCGCTGCTGGCTGAGTGGGCTGAGACCGCCAGCACCGCTCAGCGTCCCAAACCGACACGGCAACGCACCGCTTCCAAAGCTCGCACATCCACACCCGCTCGAATAACCCGCGCCCGCTCCTAGCCGACCGATCAAGCGAGCCCATAGCAGCCGACTCGATTGAGACTTATAATGGTCCCAATGATGGTCAGCCTCACGTCAAAGCTCCCCGCTGCGTATGCGATCCAGAAACACCTGGTTCGCCAAGTACTGCTGATGGCTATATGCTCCCTCCTGCTCCTTGGCAACAGATCATTCGGAGCGGAGTTATCGCCCGCTCCCCTGCTTTGGCGTGCCGTCCCAACCGTGAGTCCCTCCGATCAACCTCTGCCTCCAAAGAAACCGTCGATCCTCCGCGAGCGCGAGATCGTGTTCGATGAGCTCCTGGTGAAAGCTTTGAAAGACGCCGCAGCCAGGCCGCTATCGCCGATTGCCGTCGAGCTCTTCGACGCAGGGCGGTATGAGCTGGAGGTGATCTCCACCCTTGCGCGGATCAACGACACGAGCTTCATCCGCGGGCAGCTGAAGCCAGCAGACCCCGGCGATTTTTCTCTCGTGCTCAACGGCGCGACCGTGACAGGCACCATGCAACTCGGCCGGCGCGTCTTCAAGATCGAGCCACTCGGCAACGGACGGCACCGCCTGATCGAGATTGATGCCACTCAGGTTCCAGATGAATAGTCGAATGTCCTCCTAATCGGAAATGTAAGGCCGGCGTCGTTTCCCTAAGTATTATCGATGTCCAACGCCAGACCCCCATAATCGGCACCGCTCATTATCTGATTTCTCTTCGCCTCCCATCCCATGTGCGATACATAATTAGCTTTGTACGACGGTTTTCGAAAATGGAATGCGTCATAGGGTTTGAACAACTATGTTTCTGACATCCAGTTGGTTTCTCGGAGTCGTTCTCCCAATCTGTCTTACGACGTTTCTTCTCCTGCGCCGCTGGGCCCCACCCACCTTTTCTCTCGGATGGCTTTGCCTCTGTTCAATCTTACTCTATGGGTGGTGGGATCCAGCTCACCTGCCCGTGCTCCTTGGCTCACTCATTACCAACTACTCCATAGGTTATGGGCTCATCAAGATGACACATACGAGCGTTATCGCCAAGACCCATGTCCTGACGGGAGGGATCGCCCTTAACCTATTCGTGCTGGCCTACTACAAGTACGCAGCCTTTACTGCAACAATTGTAAATGATCTTGCAGGAACAACATTTGCCCCCCCTCTAGATCCTGCTCCACTAGGGATTTCGTTCCTGACCTTTTTGCAGATCGCCTATCTGGTTGACCTGTCTCGGTCTCCATCAAAACATCATTCATGGCTCGACTACACGCTCTTCGTCACCTTCTTCCCGAAATTGGTTGCAGGCCCTATCCTTCGGCGAGAACAGTTTCTTCCGCAGATAGACGCACTGAGAACGGGCTCCTTCTCTACTGCGATTCATCTGGCTGAAGGAATCAGCTATTTTGCGATCGGGCTCGCCAAAAAGCTTGTCATCGCAGATAGCTTTGGCCCGTTGATCAATCCCACATTCACCTCCCTGGCCTCGGGATCATCCCTGAGTATGGCGGAAGCGTGGCTGGCTGTTTCAGCATATACATTCCAATTGTACTTCGACTTCTCAGGGTACACGGACATGGCCATCGGGATTGCCCGAATGTTCGGCTTCACACTACCAGGGAATTTTCATGCTCCCTACAAGGCCACAAGCATCATTGATTTTTGGCGAAGATGGCACATTACTTTTTCTTCATTTCTTCGCGATTACTTATACTTCCCCTTGGGCGGCAACCGAAAAGGTGCGCTGCGCCAGTATGTAAACCTGTTTGCAATTATGATTCTTGGGGGCCTCTGGCATGGAGCCAACTGGACATTCGTCGTGTGGGGGGGACTCCACGGATTCTACCTTTGCGTCAACCATCTATGGAGAAAAGTACAGATCGATCTCCCCGATTGGCTCTGTCACGTACTGACATCCATCTGCGTTATGCTGGCATGGGGATGGTTTCGCGCCGATACAGTTGCAGCAGGTCTGCACCTCAGCCAAGCTCTCGTTGGGCTAACAAGCCTATTGCCCACAAATCTGACGCTGGCTGAAGTTAAGGAAGCCGTGCAAACACCAGCCCCTTCGATTGAGGCTTTCGCATTGGTGTTCCACGATCTCAGCATCGCTCTACCATTTGAATCACGAACCATCTACCCCATGGATATCCTCACATCTAACGCAAGCCTAACTGGGCTGCTTTTTCTGGCCGCAACGATCGTGGCGTGGAAAGGTCCGACTACTCAAGAATGGGTACAGGGCACCCCTACCCTACGGTCGAATTGGACACTAAGACGGGCAGCCGTTATTGGATTGCTCTTGTATGGGGCATTCTTGGCCTCAATCAATGCAGCTCGGGGCGCGTTTATTTATCAGCAATTCTAACCATATGACCGCATACCGCTACCTCATTCAAATTGCTTTCATCTTTTTCACACTGACGTCAATGCATGCAGGACTGTTTATCTATCAACTGGGTGCGCCCGTCCAAGCCGAGTATTGGCTCTATGACTCCGCAATAGTGAAACATCACCTAGCCGCCCACACGTCCACCCCCAAAGTTCTCGTCCTGGGGGGATCGAGCACTTTATTTGGCATCGACTCAAAGATGATCGAATCCGAGCTTGGCCTTCCAACGATCAATCTTGCTCTGCATGCAGGGTTTTCTTTCAACCATGCCTTTCGTGAAGCTCAACAGTTTCTGCAACCGCACGACCAAGTTATCCTAGGAATTGAGTACTACCGCTATTCTCGCAACCGCCCTTACGACCGTTGGTTCACAAACCAAGTGATGAGCTGGAACACTGACTACTTTTGGACTCTCTCATGGTTTCAACGAGCCACTTTTATTCACTCGGTGCCTTGGCATCGGCTAGCCGCGGGAACGCTGGCCCAAGCTTTTAAAGCACAGTCCCCAGTCTTAATAAAACGGGCGCTGAGACAGCACGCACAAATCCTGGAAGAACATGAACAGGCTCAGCATGAAACTTCACTTGCACCTCGTTACCTATACTCGCCCAGGAACATCAATTCTCACGGCGATATCCGATTCTCAAGAACGACGCCAGAATTAGACGATACGGATTATGGACTAACCCTTCCTTTTGAATCTTTCAATGAGGTATGGGACGAGTTCCGCGCATTCGCAGCCTACTGCCGAAAAAAAGACATAACCGTTTGGGTAATCTGGGCTCCAACAATGAAAAGCGCCGCACTCAATTTCGGCAATCCTGCGGTGCAAGCCCATATTCAGAAATTATCTCAGGAGCTGAGACTCCTTCACTGGACAATCCTTGGATCACCTGTCGATTTCCAGTATGAGAAAACCCTGTTTGCCGACACCGCAGATCATCTCATGCCGGAAGGCCGACGCACCAGGACTGAGAGGATCCTCCAAGAGATTCGCATATCATCGCCCACATTCCCATCAGCTACACTTAGATAGGTCATGCCTTACACGCTTCTCCTGAAACATGAGACCACCTCCAATCAACGCTGAACTGCATAGAAACCATTCTGAAAGCGCACTTTCTTATTCGGCCTTGCTCATCCACATGATCTTCGTCTACTTCGTATTATTCAGCGACATGCTCTTAGACAAACCGCGGCCGATCATTTGACTTCACATACTTGTAGTTGTTGGCGGAGCCTTCATCGAGTTCAGCGGCTGGATCTGTCCGCTGACTCCGTTGGAAAGTTGGCTGCGCGAACAAGGCGGGGCACAGGTCTACGAAGGTGATTTCCTCGGTCATTACCTGCTTGCCCTTCTCTATCCAAACAACCTCACTCGCCCCGCACAGTTGATGCTCGGTCTCTTCGTGATCGCCATGAACACGGCGATTTACCTATGGCTCTGGCGAAGAACTAGGCTGCACCGCACTCATCCCTGACGCATCACGGTAAAAGCCGGGCAAGACTTTACGAATCTCACCGGTATTTGGATGCATCGTCCACTCGGTGCATTCAGAATTGCTCGTCTCGCACAAATTTCCGCATCCAATACTTCATCCCACACATCCGACGCGCGAGGTCCTTCGTAAGACGAGGTCCTTCGTAAGATTGGACAACGGAGCAAGACACCCATCACTCAATTATTCCAACTAGGGAGGTGACCTATCATGAGACAACCCATCGCATCCTATCTTGCCATCGGCGGATTACTATTGACGCTGGGCGGCTGTAACACCGTGGACTCATCGGGCGGTAAAATGGCGGCAGACAAGTCGCTGTACGACCGGCTGGGAGGAAAACCGGCGATCACCACCGTCGTTGAGGATTTCGTCGGACGGGTCGCCGCCGACAGCCGCATCAACGGCAAATTCGCCACCGCCAATATTCCTCGCCTCAAGATGCTGCTGGTCGAGCAGATCTGCCAGGCCTCCGGCGGTCCCTGCACCTATACGGGTCGCGATATGAAGACGACTCATGCGGGGATGGGACTGACCGGGGATGATTTCGACGCGCTGGTCGGCGATCTGGTTGCCACACTCAACAAATTCAAAGTCGGTGATCGCGAGAAGAACGAACTGCTTGGCGCGCTCGGTCCGATGAAGAAAGACATCGTCACGTCGCCGATGGCCATGGCCGGTCCTGACGGCACGCTGCCACTGCCCGCCGACTATAAATCCTGGCCGAAGTTCCTGACGGACATTCCGAAAGGCGAAGCCAAACAGGTCCGTGACATCTACATCAACCCGACCGGCGCAAGAACATCAGCAGGACAGAACTTTCCGAACGGCACGGTCATGGTGATGGAAATCTACAAAGCCAAGATGGATGGGGACAAGCTCATGACCAGCATGGATGGCAAACCGATGAAAGGCGATCTGGCGAAGGTGTTTGTCATGGGGAAGGAACAGGGCTGGGGCGACAAGCTGCCCGAGAATCTGAAGAACGGCGACTGGGCCTATGCGGCGTACGATGCGACGAGCAAGCCGCTGATGGAAGATTTCACCAAGTGCCGCGCCTGCCACACGCCGCTGGCGCAGAAAGATTTCGTCCACCGCTACGACGAATACTTCCAGACGAGAGGACGGATGTAACTCACACTATCGCGGGGGCTGCGTCCGCGCAGCTCCCGCCATATTCTGGGACAGTTTAACTGGCGAGACTTAGCAGACTCGATTCAGTGACCATTTTTTCGCCTAATATACCTGCTCCTTATAATCCGGATCCTCGAAGGCGAGAAAACAGCCCGTCTTGATATCTTCATATGTGGCCTTTGTACCATCGTAGCAATAGTTTCCATACTCGTGCCGTGTATGCACTTTCACTACACTATTGCTCGTTCGGTCGATCACTGGTCCCGTTCTTAACGCCAGGAGAACGATGCCTCTTTCGCGACTTTCCAGTATAGACTCCGTGTTGTTGCCCAAGTGAATATCTTCTAACGCAATCTTCCTAAGCGATTCTGGAAGCCTAGTCCACAATGCTTGCGGGACCTCTTCGACAAATCCATTCCCAGTCCATGTTGGGCACTCATACTGAGTGGTTGTACCAAGATCATGTATGCGCATTTCAGCCCTCTAGTGGAGGGGCTCTGCCGCCGCCCCTTAGGCCGCTCGCTTCTTGGACGAACGTCCGCTCGGACGACGGCCAGGGGCGTGCGACACCTGCGCCTGCAATTTCAATCCTAACGCACCCATCACCTTCAGCACTGTATCGAACCCAGGGCTTCGCTCACCTGACAGCGCCTTATACAGGCTCTCGCGCGACAGTCCTGCTTCCCGCGCTACTTTCGCCATCCCCTTGGATCGTGCGACATGGCCCAAAGCTTTGGCGATAAAAGCCGCATCGCCATTGGCTTCCTCGAACGTTGCCTCCAGATACGCCGCCACCTCTTCCGACGATCTCAGATGGTCTGCCGTGTCATACCGAGTGGTCGTCGTTTTTTTCATCATCACTCCTCCAAATTCCTCACGAGCCGTAGCGCCCGTTGAATGTCGGCCGCCTGTGTCCGTTTATCTCCACCGGCCAACAGAACGATGACCTCTTCCCCTCGCTGTATGAAATACACCCGATACCCAGGCCCGTAGTCGATCCGCATTTCCGATACGCCCTCCCCAACCGGCTTGACGTCTCCGGGATTACCGTCTACCAGCCGCTCGATCCTGACAAGGACACGTGCTCGCGCGCGCACATCACGCAAACCGTCCAACCACCTGGCGAACACCCGTGTTGTGCGGATCTCAAACATAGCCAAATGTAGCCATACGGCTACAGCTTGTCAATCAGGACTCCTCCGAAGTACTGTACTGCCCTGCGGTCAGCCGTTCGGCCGACTCTCGACATTGGCTAGATGACAATTAGGCGTCAACCATCCCTCCCCCCCCCGGCAACATCCCGATTGACCGGACGGGCGCAGAGTTGATAGATACAGCGAGCCAGCTTCAGACCTTGTCAGACCATCACGAGGACACCATGCCGATAGATGAAATCGAGAAAAAAGTCAGCGATCGTTACGCCAAAGCCGCCAGCACGGGGGAGCAGATGTGCTGCCCTACCAGTTACGACATGGCGAACCTTAAATCGTTCATCCCCGAAGAGGTTCTCAAGATTTCGTATGGGTGCGGCACTCCGGCCGGACTGAACACTGTCAGCGCTGGCGAAACCGTCCTGGACATCGGGTCGGGCGGCGGGATTGATTGCTTCGAGGCTTCGCGCCTCGTCGGCCCCACCGGCCACGTGATCGGCATCGACATGACCGATACGATGCTCGACATTGCGCGCAAGAATGCCGTCGTGGTCGCCACCAACCTGGGCTATCCCGCATCCAATGTCGAGTTCCGCAAAGGGATGGCCGACGCCATGCCGGTCACCGACAATACCATCGACCTGATTATTTCCAACTGCGTGATCAACCTGGCTCCCGACAAGCGGAAGGTCTTTCGCGAGATGTTCCGCGTGGCCAAGCCGGGCGGACGATTTACGATTTCCGACATCGTCGCGGACCAGCCGGTGCCGCAATATCTGGTGCATGACGCAGAGAAATGGGGTGACTGCTTATCAGGCGCCCTGACGTTGACTGACTACATGGCCGGGATGACCGAGGCCGGGTTTGTCGGCCTGCATCTGATCAAGTCCTCCCCTTGGCAACGGATCGACGGCATTCATTTTTTCTCCGTCACCTTGACCGGTTACAAGCTTCCCGCTGAAACAGCGACACGCCCAGCTCGTTACGCCACCCTCCGAGGCCCCTTCAGCCGCGTGGTCG
>MSXN01000012.1 GCA_002083555.1 Nitrospira sp. ST-bin5
ACTAACTTTGGCGAAATCCATTTAGAAAGGATTTTCCACGATGTATTTGTCAGATTCAAATGCCGCTATCCGGCCACTTTCCGACAGTCGCTACGGCAAGCTCCACGCCGGAAAACGGCCGTTCATTCGAGATGGTGCCCGTTTCACGCGACGCTTGGCTGGAGCGGGTCTGCGTCGGCTGAGGGAGAGTCGTCGAACCGGTACCTCACCCGCGTGTCCGTGCCCACCACACCTGCCCACAGCCCACCTGTCTTCCCGTACGTGCTCGAATTCATGTGACCCCAGAACTCGACATCCAGCGTCCAGAAATCAGATGTTTACGGAACAGCATCATCGGTGCCGGCGGTAGGCGCGAACATTTTAGTCCCGACTGTCAATAGCGAGGCCCGCTGATTAAGAGAGACAAAAGGCCGATTTTCAAAGGATTCGTTGTTACGAAGGTTTCCCCACTTTCGTGTGAAAAATCGCTGATTTGGAGAGTTTCTATGCAGTCGATTGATTCTGCCCAATTCAATGGTTTGTGATGCCTTTTAGCACAGTTTTAGCACAGCGAAGGCCCGCTGATCGAAACTCAGGGAGCCGGTGTTCTCCAGCTGATTGCCAATCCATGGCTGGTTGCACATATGCCACTTATGGCATATCATAGCCTGTGACGAGATCAGAGGACGCGAATGAAGCCAGTTCATTTAGTTGGAACGTCACGGGAGGATCTTCTCAGCTTCCGGACAGCGCACAGGAAACAGCCGGCTTTCAGCTCTTTAAAGTCCAGCAGGGGAAAGAGCCGGATGATTGGAAACCGATGGCGACAATTGGACCTGGAGTCCAGGAAATCAGGGTTCGAGAGGCACGCAGGGCGTTTCGCGTCTTCTACGTGGCTAAGTTTGAAGAAGCGATCTATGTTCTCCATGTGCGTCAGAAGCGTTCACAGAAAACAGCGCAGGCTGATCTATACATCGGCCGGAGCCGATTTGCCGATGTGCTCAAGTGGCGAAGGGAGGAAGGCCTATGAAACGTGAGACCGTGACGAAAGGTAGTGGGAATATCTTCCGGGATCTGGGGTTTTCGGAAGGACGATCTGCGGAACTCATTCTGAAAAGTAGCTTACTGCAGGCCCTTCAGGAAACGATCAGGGGTCGAGGCTGGAAGCAGGTGGAGGCGGCTGCTCGCCTTGGAATCGATCAGGCCAAGGTGTCCAAGATCCTAGCAGGACAGATGGCCGGATTCTCGGTCGAACGCCTGGTGCATTATCTTTCCTTACTGGGCCAGGATGTGGAATTGACCGTGCGGCGTGCTCCACGTGGACAACGATACGGGACGGTCCGTGCGAAGGTAGCGAGAGAATCGAGAACGTTCTCGGGCTCTCGGTAGGAGAAGGTGTGACGATTAAGAACGGAATGCGGCCGGTTCACCCCGGAGAAATCCTGTTCGAGAAGTTCATAAAGCCCTCAGAGCCACAGATCAACGCCAATATGCTCGCGAAAGCCCTCGATGTTCCTGCAAACCGGATTACGGCAATTATCAAAGGACAGCGCGGCATCACGGGCGATACCGCGGTACGCCTGGCGACGTTTTTCAACACCACAGCTGAACTCTGGATGAACCTGCAGAAAAGCTCTGAGTTCCGCCTCGCAGAAAGAGCTCTGCCGGGGAAAGTGCTAAAGCACATCGAATAGCACAGGGATGCGCTGGTATCGGCCTGATGATGGTGGGGCACATACAGGCTGAGTAAGAAGTCAAAAACAATTCCCTTGTCTCAGGGAAATGCACTGTCCCATTTATTTTGTGGACAGATCGTTTCTCGTTTGTGGCCCCCATGTTTGTAAAGAATTCTATTGCTTCAGAGGCTCCATTCCAAAGGGATATCTAACGACCCTCGCCCTCTATTCTGTTACAAGGTCCCCATCTTCACTCTGCTTCTGGCACCTTTTCTGACGTATTCTTCTTGGCTGCAAATTGAGCGGGGCGCAACAACCACGAAGGACATTCATTCCTCGCCCGACACCGGTCGGCCACCATCCCCAGGCAGCACTGCACCACGACCCTGACATACCGCGGCATAGCAACATTCTCTAGATAGGAAACAACGCTAGACCAGCGTAGCAACCGGGCTCAAGCCAGTTCACAACTTTGACGCTGCTTACGGGTGCGGAAGCGACCAATCACTGAATGGCCATATCTCCAGTGCGGGATAATGTGATATTGATTGTGCCTCTGTGCTGTAGCAGACATTTCCGAGACATTCATTGTGATTGTATGACCCGACCACGGATTGGCCTGGCACTCGGTAGCGGCTCAGCGCGCGGATGGGCTCACATCGGCGTCCTGGATGCGCTCACGGATGCCGGCATCGAGCCGGATATCATCTGTGGAAGCTCTATCGGATCGTTGGTCGGCGGGGCCTATGTCGCCGGGCAGTTCACCGCGCTGCGTGAATGGGCCGAGGCCGCGACGTGGCGGGATGTTGTGGGCCTCCTGGATGTCCGACTTACCGGCGGGGGACTCATCAGCGGCGAACTGATCGTCGGATTTCTGCATAGGCTGGGAATGACGGGGCTTATCGAAGACTATCCGAAGCCCTATGCGGCCATCGCGACGAATCTGGTCACGGGCCGCGAAGTATGGCTGCAGCGCGGCCCGATTCATGACGCCGTCCGTGCGTCGATTTCCATCCCGGGAATTCTGAGCCCTGTGCGCGTGAACGACGAATTGCTCGCGGACGGTGGGTTGTCCAATCCAGTGCCGGTCTCGGTCTGCCGCGCGCTCGGTGCGGAGGTCACGATCGCGGTGAATCTCAATGGAGACCTGTTGGGACGGCGATTCAAGGCGCAACCTGACTCACAGGCCCCCATCGCGTCTCCGCATGACCCGCACGAATTCGTCAGCCGTCTCTTAAACCAGTTGCCTGCTGGATTGCGGGAAGAGGCGTCGAAGATCGCCCCCCGCCTGCTCCAAAAAGGATCATCGACCCCGGGTTACTTCAACGTGCTCGCCAACTCCATTAATATCATGGAGGACTATATCACCCGCGCACGTCTCGCCGGCGACCCGCCCCATGTTCTGCTAGTTCCGCGCTTAGGACACATTGGTCTGATGGAATACAACCGTGCCAAGGAATCGATCGCTGAGGGGCGCCTCTGCGTCGAGCAGGCCATGCCGATGTTGAAAAGACTTTTGTGAGGATTAAGATCGAGATTCCGACGCGCCCATTACGCCACACCGCTCTTGCTCGCCACGGGGCAGGTTGGACAATAGCGGGATGCCACGGCAAGCCTGCCGTCCTAGGCATGCAAGTCAGCTGAGACGGGAGCGCGCCGTTGATGTCTTCCTCTACTGCGGTCGGCTAATACCCAGTTTCTGCATCTTCGAGTGCAGGGTCGTGCGTTTGATGCCCAGCTTCGCGGCCGCACCTGATTGGCCGCCGATGACCCATCGCGCCTCATGCAGAGCTTTTAGAATGTGCTGACGTTCGGCGTCCTCGAGGCTGACCGCGGTGCCATTGCCGGCCGTGCTTGGCCGCTTCAATTCCGAGACCGGCACCTCCAGGTCAGAGGTCTGCGACAGGATCACCGCCCGCTCGATGAAATTTTCGAGCTCCCGGATGTTGCCTGGCCACGGATACTCCTGCAGGGCGGCCATCGATTCGCAGGGGATCGTTTCGATGGGCTTCTTCATGCGCCGGGCGAATTTCTGGGCAAAGTGGTTTACGAGGATCGGGATGTCCTCAGGGCGCTCTCGCAGAGCCGGCACCAGGATAGGAAACACTTTGAGGCGATAGTAGAGGTCGCTACGGAACCTGCCCTCATCCACCATCCGCTCTAATTCGCGATTCGTTGCGGCGATCAGGCGGACATTGACGCGGAGCGTTCTGGTGCTGCCGAGCCGCTCGAACTCCTGCTCCTGGAGCACCCGGAGAAGCTTCACTTGTAAGTCCAGCGGAATTTCGCCGACCTCATCGAGGAACAGCGTGCCGTGGTCGGCGAGCTCGAAGCGGCCGATCTTGGTCGCGATGGCGCCGGTGAAGGCGCCCTTCTCATGGCCGAACAGTTCGCTCTCCACCAGTCCCGTCGGAATCGCGGCGCAATTGAGCTTCACGAATGTCCGTTCGCGTCTCCCACTCAGATGATGGAGGGCGCGCGCCACCAGCTCTTTGCCGCTGCCGGTTTCTCCGAGGATGAGGACCGTGGAATCGGTGCCTGCGACCGTTTCCACCTGTTTGAGGACACGTTTCAGTGACCGGCTATCTCCGACGATATCGTCGTATTCGGTCCTGATCTCTTCTTCAAGGTACAGCTTTTCCTTCGTCACCTTATCCCGTAGCCGCGCGATCTCCTCGTAGGCCAGCGCATTATCGACCGCCACGGCGACCTGCTTGGCGACGTGGCAGAGAAAGTCAACGTCGCCGTCGTGATAGGCGTCCTGCTGGACGCTGCAAAATCCGATGGCACCGAGCCGGCGTCCGGCCACCGTCAGCGGAAACCCGCACACGGACTGCAGCCCGTCCATCTGCATCTTGGCGACAATAGCCGGCCAGCGGCGTTCAGCCATGATATCGGCGAGGAAAAGAGGCTCTTGCGTCCGCCAGACATAGCCCGCCGGCGTCTCGTCGACCGGCAGCTCATACACGTCGTCGGGCAAGTGGATCGGTATGTTTGCCTGGATGCTATGCAGCGTCATGGTGTGGCGGGCGGGATTGTAGAGCGCGAGAGCGACGAAGTTGACGGGAACGACCTTGGGAAGGAGCCGGGCAAGATCGCGGCAGACCTCGCCCAAATTCCGATGCGTGGCGATCGTTTCCGCCACATCAAACAGTGTCCGATAGCGCTCGGGCAGCGCCCCGTCGCGCGGGTGATCGGTAGCCATCGCCGGGTATTATGCCGCAGAGACGATTGCTGCTCAAGAGGCCGGCGACGGAAAAGAGAAAATCTGTGCGCCGTGGCCTCATGCCGGCACGGCGGTCTGTTGCGACGACATGTGTGAATCGGATGGCCAGCCGAAGAGATGCTTGGCCTTGATGATGTCCGCCACGGTCCTCGGAACCATCTCCTCCCACGACGGATCTCCGGACTCAATTTTCCTCAGCACGTCGGGCGTCTGGATGGCCAGGAGCGTTTCATCATAGCCGCGGATCGGCTCGACGCGGCCCATGTCCAGAAGGAGGGTGCGCAGATGATGCCAAGGAGCCGGGATCACCGCCCGTTCCACCGATGCAATGCCAGCGGATACGGGGTCGCGCATCGGATAGACGTACATGGTGACGGAACGCTTGAAGAGGCGTCCTGCTGACTCGAGCACGCCACCGGGCAGATCCGTGTAGTACCGTTCATCAGCGATCTGCCGTATCGTGGGCATGCCGACCGCCAACCCGATGGGTTTGTCGGTGTACGCGGCCAGGTACTCGGCCAGCTCGTAGTACGGCTCGAACCGTGAGATGAGGACGTCCATGCCGAGCGCCGCCAGGATCTCCGCCCTGGCCAGGAAGTCGCAATGGTCGGCATCGCACCCCGGCTCAAGCGACCGCAGCGTCATCTCGGCCAGCACGACAGGCCGTTGCCCGGCGAGGCCCGGATGCCGGGTGAATTGATCGAGCGCCCGATTCAGCAAGTCGACCGTGAGCTTTGTCGCGGGCCGAAAGCTGCCTCGCTCAACGAGGATGGGTTTGTTGTGCAGGATCTCCGACGGCTGCACGACCTCGCCCAGTGCGGTGAACATCGCGGCGTCGGTGAGCCGACGCTCCACCAGCATCAGGGTCATTCTCCGGTTATCGACGCCCGGAAACGCCGGGCCTGTCAGTTTGATCATGTCGATCTCAATACGCTCGCGCGAGAGGTCGTCCATCAGCGTGGAAATCAGGCCGACCGGGTCGTCAGACCGGAACAAGGCGCCGTAGACCAGATTGACGCCGAGCGTGCCCAGCGCTTCCTGTTGACGGACGACGGCCGAATCGACAAGATGCGCATGGATGATGATCTCCGACGGATCTTCGCCTGCCATGCGTTGATAGCGGACGCCAAGCCAGCCGCGTCCCTTCCCGGGATGCCGGTAGCTTCCGGTGGCAACCGTGGTGGCAAACACGAAAAATCGGGTCGTTTGGCCGCGGGTCGCATGAAGTCGCTCCAGCAATTTATGAAATTCGAAGTCGAGCATGGCTTCCAAGCGCTGGCGGCTGACGTACCGCTTCGTCGGTCCGTAGAGCGCGTCGCTGACCGCCATGTCGTAAGCCGAGATGGTCTTGGCCACCGTTCCGGCCGCGCCTCCGACGGAAAAGAACCATCGAGCCACCTCCTGGCCGCCGCCTATTTCCGCAAACGTGCCGTACGAGGTGGGATCGAGATTGATGGCTAATGCTTTCTGTCGAGTCTCCGTGATGGTTTCAGCCATGGTGCACCTCCAAGTTGTCAGTTCATGCGAGAGACGGCGATCGCCCGCTCGGGCTGGCTTGTCTCATCGGGCGTCCAGCCTCCGCCCAACGCTTTGTACAGTTGGACCGTCGAGGTGAGCTGCGCCCGGCGCGTGTCGGCGAGCGCCACCTCTGCCGTGAACAGATTGCGCTGGGCGGTCAGCACGTCCAGATAACTGGCGCGCCCGCCCTGGTAGCGCTGCTTCGCGAAGCCCAATGCCGACTGCAGGGCCTCGACCTGTTGCTCCTGCGCCGTTCGCTTTTCCCGCGTCTTCTGCACGGCGATCAAGGCATTCTCGACGTCCTGAAACGCCGAGAGTATGGTGCGCTGATAGGCCGCGAGCGCCTGCCGCATCTTCGCTTCCGTCGCCTTCACCTGGTACCCCAAGGCGGTCGCGTTGAAGAGCGGCGCGCTGATACTCCCAAGGGCGCCGAAGGTGCCGAACGGTCCCTGAGCTGCCAGTCCGGTGAGCTGAAGCGCGGAGACCCCCGCGTTGCCGGTGAGCGACACAGCGGGAAACCGCTGCGCCTCGGCGACGCCGATATTCGCCGTGGCGCCGGCTAGCTCCTGTTCCGCCATGAGAATATCGGGTCTCCGCTGGAGGAGATCCGAAGGAAGACCGGCCGGGACGTCTGGCGGCATGATCTGCTCAGTCAGGCTCGCGCCGCGCGGGATGCTCATGGGCCGGCGTCCGAGGAGCACGCTGAGCAAATTCTCTTTCTGCACCGCCTGCTGCTCGAGGTCGGCCAGCTGCGCCGACGTGCCCGCCCGTTCGGCTTCGAATTGGTTCAGGTCCAGCTTCGGAATGTCGCCGTGCTGGAACCGGATTCGCGAGATCGCCACGCTCTCTTCCCAGGCTTTGAGCGTCCGCTTCGTGATCTCGATCTGGAGGTCTAACGAACGCAGCTCAAAATAGGCCTGAGCGACATTGCTCACCAAGCCGATGACGATCGTCCGTTGGTTTTCCATCTGTCCAAGGAGCTGGGCTTGGGCGGCCTCGATCGATCTGCGGATGCGGCCCCAGACATCAATCTCCCATCTCACGCCGACTCCTCCGAATTCGCTTCCGAAGTCGGTGCCCCCGGATCGGGTGCCTGACGGGATGGAGATGGCGCCGGAACCCGGGGCCGGGATCCCGATTGCGTTGTTCGTACTGTGGAAGTAGGCACCTGTGCCGGTCGCGCTCACCGATGGCGCCAAGTCGAACCGAGCAATCGTGAATTGCGCCTGGTACTGCTCGATCGTCGCGACGGCAACGCGTAAGTCGAGATTTTCGGCGAGCGACGTGCGGATCAGCCCCTGCAAGGTCTGGTCGCGCAGGAGGTCCCACCAGGGAAGATTCGCGATGGATTCGGACGTCCCCGGCGATAGGCGCCAGGATTCGGCAGGCGGCAACTCCGGTTTCTTATAGTCCGGTCCCATCATGCAGGCGCTGAGCGAAAAAACCGCGGCAAGGCTTAATATCGTTGGGTAGCGCATTGGACGTCTCCTACGTTCGGGCATGGACTAGCTCCACTGTCTCCGGCATGTGAACGTCGCCGTCTCCGCCTTGCGGCGCATCGGATGGCGGGACGCCGGGCGTCGGACGCTTGGAATGCGTGCGTCCGTGCGCCAGTCTCTCAACGACATAGAATGAAACGGGGATGAGAAAGATCGCGATGACCGTGGAGGTCAGCATCCCGCCCAACACGGCCAGGCCGAGCAGCACGCGGCCATGAGCGCCCGAGCCCGTCGCGAGGACGAGGGGGACGACGCCGAGAATGAAGGCGAAGGCCGTCATGAGAATCGGACGGAGCCGCACCTTTGCCCCAACCAGCGCCGCGTCAATGAGCGACTTCCCGCTTTCCAACTCGGCCTTGGCGAATTCCACGATCAAGATCGCGTTCTTCGCGGAGAGGCCGATCAGCATGACCAGCCCGATCTGCGTGAACACGTCGTTCTCGCTGGCCTCAGGCATTACGAGCTTCAGGAGCCACAGCGCCGCGAACGCGCCGAAGACGGCGACCGGCGTGACGAGCAGCACGCTGAAGGGCAAGGCCCAGCTCTCATACAGAGCCGCGAGAATGAGGAAGACGAACAGCAGGGAGAAGCCGAAGATCACGCCGGCCGGCACCCCTTGGGAGGCCGCCTGTTCCTGAAATGACATGCCCATGTAATCAAAGCCCATCTCCGGCGGCATGGACGCGGCAAAGACCTCTTCCAACGCCTTCATCGCCTCGCCGGAGCTGTAGCCTGGCGCGGTCAACGCGATAATCTGCGCCGCGCGGTATTCGTTGAAGCGCATGGTGAACTCGGGTCCGCGGTCGTTCTCGATCCTCACCACGGTCGAGAGCGGGACCATCTCGCCGTTCCCGTTTCTGACATAAAACTGTCCGATCGTGTTAGGGTTCGTGCGGAATTCACCTTCCGCCTCGATGTACACCTGCCAGGTTCGGCCGAACCGGTTGAAGTGGTTCACCATGATGCCGCCCATGAACGCCTGCAGCGTCTGGTAGACGTCCGCGAGATTGATGCCCTGCTTGAGCACCTTGTCGCGGTCCACCCTGGCGAAGAACTGAGGGACGCTCGGGATGAATGTGGTGTCGATCATCCCGATCTCCGGACGCTTGGCGGCCGCCTCGAGGAATTTCTGCGTGTTCTCCGCCAGGAACCCGATATCCTTCGCGGCGCGGTCTTCCAGCACCATCGACACGCCCCCCGAGCTTCCGACGCCGGGAATGGCGGGCGGCGGGAAGAGAAACGCCCGTGCTCCCGGCAAGCCGGCGAGCCGCGCGTTAACGTTCTTGAAGATCGCCAGCAACTGCTCGTCTGTATTTTTGCGCTCATGCCACGGATCGAGTGAGATGAAGAAAAGGGCGTTGTAGGTCGTGCTCACATTACTCAAGAGACTGTGGCCGACGACGGTCGTGGTATAGCGGATGCCCGGCGTCTCTTTGAGGATCGCCTCGATCTCCCTGGAGACCTCGTTCGTTCGCTGGAGCGAGGACGCATCCGGGAGCTGCGCGTTCAAGAAGACATAGCCCTGGTCTTCGATCGGGAGGAATCCCGTCGGCAACGTTGCGCCCATCCAGACGCCGGTGAGCCCGATGGCCACTAAGAGCAGCATCGAGAAGGCGGCCTTGCGGATGAGCCGGTGCGAGAGGCGCACATAGCCATCGGTCGCCCGCGCGAACGATCGATTGAACCAGCCGAAGAACCATCCGAGCACTCCGCGGGCTGGCTGCTTCGGCTTCAGCAGCAAGGCGGACAGCGCGGGGCTGAGGGTGAGCGCGTTGAAGGCGGAGATGACGACCGACAGCGCGATCGTCACGGCGAACTGCTGATAGAGCCGTCCCGTGATGCCGGGAATGAATGCGGTGGGCACGAACACGGCGACCAGGATCAACGCGATCGCGATGACCGGACCCGACACCTGTTCCATTGCCTTGAGGCTGGCCTCCTTCGGCGAGAGACCATGCTCGATGTGATGCTCGACCGCCTCGACTACGACGATGGCATCATCCACCACCAGGCCGATGGCCAGCACGAGGCCGAAGAGCGATAAGGTATTGATCGAGAAGCCGAGCATCGGGAACAGCATGAAGGTCCCGATGAGCGAAACCGGCACGGCGAGCAGGGGAATCAGGGTAGCGCGCCAACCCTGAAGAAAAAGGTAGACGACAATGATCACGAGCACGAGGGCTTCCAAGAGCGTGTGTACGATCTCTTTAATGCCTTCCCGCACGGCCTGTGTCGTATCGAGCGCCGTCACATAGTCGAGATCCCCCGGAAAGCGGGATTTCATCTCTTCCATCAACTTGGTCGCTCCGTCCATCGTCTTGATGGCGTTCGATCCCGGAAGCTGATAGATCGCGATGATCGCGGCCGGCTTGCCGTTCATGCGGCCGATGTAGTTGTACACCTGCGCGCCCAACTCAACGCGCGCGACATCCTTCAATCGGACCATCGAGCCATCGGCGTTGGCGCGGACGACGATGTTCCCGAATTCCTCTTCGGACTCCAACCGGCCTTGGGCGCGGATGGCATAGGTGAATTCCTGACCGGACGGCACCGGCTCCATGCCGACCTGTCCCGCGGGATTGACGGTGTTCTGCGCTTTAATGGCGTTCAGGACTTCGGTCACGGTCATGCCGAGCTTGGCCAGATGGTCCGGCCGGACCCAGAAACGCATCGCATACTGTCCCGCGCCGTAGACCATTACCTGCCCGATGCCAGGCACGCGCGTCATGGGATCGTTGATGTTGACGTACGCATAGTTGGACAGGAAGACATCGTTGTACGTGCCGTTGGGCGAGTACAGGCAGAAGACGGCCAGCGGGCTCATCGTGGATTTCTTAATCGTGACCCCGAAATTCCGCACATCCTGCGGCAACTGCGACTCGGCCTGCGTGAAGCGCATCTGCGACAGGATTTGATCGTCGTTCGGCCTGGTATTGATGTCGAAGCTGGCGCGCAGCGACATCTTGCCGTTGCTCGCGTTCGTCGAATACATGTAGAGCATGTTGTCCACCCCGCTCATCATCTGCTCGATCGGGGTGGCGACGGATTGTTCGACGGACACGGCATCGGCGCCCACGTACGTCGCCTCGAGGAGAATTTCTGGAGGCGCAATGTCCGGAAATAGTGCGGTCGGGAGCTGGACCATCGCGATGAGACCAAGGATGGTCATGAGGATGGCCATCACCATCGCGACGATCGGCCGGTTGATGAAAAAGCGAGCCATGGGTGCCTCCTATGGTTTGCTGGGCGATGGAGAAGCCGCTGGTGCCGTCTCGTTTCCGTTCGGCTCCGGCTGAGTCATCTTCGCGTTCACAGTCAGTCCCGCCTTGACCTTTTGCAGACCGACGGTGATGACGTGCTCGTCCTTGCCGATTCCCTGCTCGACAATCCACAGACTTCCGATCCGGTCCCCGACTTTTACGGGACGAAGCTCCGCGGTTCCGTCCGGCTTGACCACGGCGACCTGAGAAGTGCCTTGCAACTCCATGACGGCCCGCTGCGGCACGAGAAGAGCGCCCTGCGCCGTTCTTACCGCCGTACGCATTTTGGCGTATTGCCCCGGTCGGAGCCGATTCCCCGGATTGGGGAAGAGACCGGCAACCCGAATCGTCCCGGTGCTCACATCAACCTGCCGATCTGCGAGAAAGAACTTGCCGGTGTGGGGATACCGGCTGCCGTCCGCGAGAATCAATTCCAGGTTCGGGCTGTCCGGATCGGTGAACTTGATATCGTACGCATGCTGAATCCGATCGGCGAATTGGAGGTATTCCTGTTCACTGATCGGGACGTACACCCGGATGGGATCGAGGGTGGACATGGCCGTCAGCTCGTCGTTGGGGCCCACGAGGTTGCCGATTTGGGCTTTGGCCACGCCGACGACGCCGTCAATCGGCGCAGTGATTCTTGTAAAGCCGAGATTGATCTCGGCCGACTCGAGCCCGGCCCTTGCCGACAGGACCGACGCCTTGGCCTCCTCATAGGCCTGAACGGAATCGTCTAGCTCCTTCTGGCTCACCCCTCCGGATTTCGCAAGCGGTCGATCGCGCTTCACATCGAGCTCGGCCTTGACCATGTGAGCCTTTGCCTTCGCGAGATCGCCTTTCGCCTGATCCACGGCCGCAAGAAACCGTCGCGGATCGATCTCGAACAGCAGATCGCCCTGCTTGACGAAGTCACCTTCCGTGTATGTGCGGCGAAGGAGATAGCCGGTCACCTGCGCGCGTATCTGCGCGTTCACCATGCCTTCCGTCGTCCCGATCCACTCGCGGTACACCGGAACGTCTCGCTGAACGACCTGGACGACCTCGACTTCCGGCGCCACAGGAGCCGGCGTCGAGCCTGCTTCTCCGCGGCAACCGACCAGGAGCGTCAGCGCCAGTAATCCAAGCCAACAGATCGCGGGTCTTATAGGTGTCAGCTGTCTATCCCACATCATGTTGTCCTCCTTCGTGCCCCCTTATTGGAACGTTGACAGTCCCCCGTGATATCCGCCACCACGCTATTCATCAGGCAGCCTTTGGTCACCAAGCGGACGCCGCGGCGATGTATGTCCTGCATGAGAGCCTTTCCGACGGCATCGACTGCGATCACGCCTTGGACATCAACCACGGCCACAACCCGCCTTGTCGCCACGAGGCTGTTCCAGTAGTGCCGGGCCTCATCCGCCCATACCTCGGTCAACCGGCCCTCGATGACCAGCCGACTCCCGTCCACCTCGTCTTTCACGGTCATCCGCAGCATTGGAACCGCCCCTTCAATGCATCATCCGCCGGTCATGGACCGCCAACGGCACCACGATGAGGTCGCGGCCGGCGAGATCCAGGACGGTCGCCAACACCCGCGTCAAGGGAAACAAGATCGTGAAGAACACCGTTGCCGATATCATGGCCTTTACCTCCTTGCTCGTTTACTGATCTGCATCGCATAGGTCGTTCCAGCCGCCGGGCGAATCGGAGGTCGGAAAATTGCCTTGCATACCGCACGGTTATTGAAGTGGCGATGTCAGGACAAAGAACAAGTGACGAAGCAGCGTGACGATGAGTCGTCTCGGTGACGGTGTGCCGACGCGTGGTGCCGCGATCCTCGCTCACCGTCGCTCCCGTTACATCACCGCGCGAAGAAAGCGATCGGCGAACGGCCCTGCGTCGAGCAGGTCCTTCCGATGTTGAAGAGTCATCGGCAGGGAGAGAACGTTGTTAGGCACCATCTCTTCCAATTTGCGCGCTCGAGAGCCTAGTAGGCACCCGCTCATCCTTCGTTCCTCATCATTAGCATCTCTATAGTCGATGCATCGGAGTTGCATCTCGTTTCCACTGCTGCCTTTGCGTCAACTGCTGTGAACTGCCGTAACTTGCCGCAAACTGCCTGATTCCCTTCACCCGCTCTCGACGGTACGGTAAGCACCACGCTGGGCCCTGGCAATTAGGGCTTCTACAGATTCTTCCGTTCCGGTCCGACTGCCGACCACCACTCTTTGTGTGCGTTTGCTCACTCCAAACGCATTGAGCCAATCCTTGATCGACTCGCTCTCGAAGCGAATCACGCCATGGATCTTAAGGTAGGGAATTTTCTCCTGTGCCACCCAGGCATACAGAGTCGCCGGTTTAATCTGAAGCTGTTGCGCCAAATCTTTCACCTTTAACAACATTGAATTACCTTGGGGGATTTGAAGTGCACAGGTCTACTGCGGAAGGTTGGATCCGAATGGAAGATCCAGCATGAGCATTGTTCAAGCACAAGAGATGAAGCAGGTAAAGCTAGAAAGGAATAGAAATCGGTGGCTCTTCTTGTTTAGATCCTTCTTTGACGAAAATGGATCAATTATGGGAAGTTCGCTGCCTGGTCAATGTGGAGTTGCCAAAATGATTTGTTTTTGCACCAGCATCAGCATCATCAAATTCCTTGAGAAATCGACCAATGTTGGGCTGGCATTTTTGATGAGGATTTTGACAAGGGGATATTGGGGATATTCGGGAAGTTGACACCCCATGGGATCCCGATGGTGCCGTCATTCGATTGGACCACCTGGTAGCGGTCGGTCGTGGGCTTCGGCTTTGGGTCGGATTCCGACGGGCGCAGAACGGCCAAGTGCGGAAGTTCGGCATCGAGATCGCACCGCCGCAAAGCGGTCCTCAGCCCTGTCGCATTAACGCGATGCGGTTCGGCGGCGGGCCGTAGCGCCGCCTGGAATGACTCGACCTCGTTATGCTTACGACGTCATCGGCGGTGCGTTAAGCGCCCTGCTCGCCCTTCTGCGGGGTCTGGCGGTTCACCATTCGGCTCACTCCTCAGGGATGAAACCACGACGCCCTTGGTCGTTCCCAGTGAACAGCTCGACGTTCACGCCATCGAGCATCCCATCGACAGGAAGTTGGTGGCTGTTCTCGATGATGATGACCTGTGCTTCTGTGAAGGAGGTCTTCACGCTCTCCCAGAAGTGCTTCTTGATGTCCTGCGGAAACGACGACTCGTCCGCATCGGGCTCCTCGTAGACTAGAAGCGGAGAGTCGATGAGAACGAAATTTGGGAACGGGCACTCGTCCTCGATGCAGAGGCGCAGGAGCGCGAGGTTGAACGCGGCCCTTGTTATGGCTCGCACGCCTTTGCCATGGCTCCTACGCGCTCGCCCCGAAATGACGACGTCCTGGTCGTTCTCACTGAACGTGACGCGATCGAGATCAGGGAAGTGCCACGCCTTCAGCAGCGCTTCGACCTCCCTGCTGAACGGGTCGGCCTGCGCGGTGCTCACCGCTGCGCCAGCGACGTCGGTCTTCTGCCTCTTCTTGGGCTTGTTCGCCTCTTCAAGCAGCTCGTTCAGCTCCTGGATTCGCTCGAGGTGTTCGATCGCCTTGCGGCAGGTCTCCGCGCGCGCACGGAGGTCGTCGACCTTCTTGGAGGCCACGTCGACGTGCTGCCCCATCAACGCCTTCAGGTCCGACGAGATCGCATCCAGTTCGCGCTGGCACGAACTGCGGGTGCTTTGGAGCTGCTCGACCTCGGCGGCGTTCGCACTCCGGGTGGTCTGCAGATCCTGGAGAAGCTTGAGCGTCTTGGCCGCCTCTGCCTTGCACGAATGGGCGACATCCGCCGGCGCGAGGCGTGCTTCTCGATGGCCGTGGTCGTGGTGCTCTGCGAGTGCGCCGCATATCGGGCAACGCTCCTCCTTGAGCTGGTCGAGCCGAACGCCTGCCTCGGCGATCGCCTCCAACCGTCGCAAGTCAGACGCGTACTGCTCCTGCAGCAGGTCGAACCGCGTCTGCAGCTCAGACAAGACCGCGAGCTTCGACTCGGCCGTTTTCAGCGCCGCCCACGCCGTGCTGCGTTTCGCCTGCAGAGGCGCGACGCTGACCTGCGCGGCGTTTCGCTCGGCGAGAGCGGTTTGAATCGATGCGTCGATCCGCGTGAGGCGGTCTCGTTCCTCGGGGAGGGTGCTCACCTCACCAAGCTCGGCGAGGCGCCCGTGGTTCGCCTTCAGGAGGCCTTCGAGCAGCTCGACCTTACCAGCCTGGCGCCCCTTCGCGACCTTCGGATCTTCCTTCGCGATGATTGAGGAATCGTCAGTGCCCGTGAGCAGGAGGCGAAACACACCGCTCTCAACCGTCTTGTGGATGACCTGCCCACTCAGTACGGGCGAGTCTTCCGTGATGACCGTCTCTTCGTCGATGATGACAAGTCGGGCAATATCGCGGAAGCTGAGCTGGCGCGTCGCGCCACGATCGTTGGTGCGCACCTTCTTCGTGCCCAGTCCCGACAGGTCGAGCAAGAACTGAGAGACCGTGTCCTCCTTGCCGCCTTGGTGTTTCGCCGCGAGCACGCGGTCGGGTTTCCCGTCGGTCTTACAGAGGATCTCACCGCCACGCACGCTCCTCTCCAGCGAGTAGACGCGCTGGTCGCTGTTGGCCTCGATCTCGAGGACGACGGAACTGTAGCCATCCGCTTCGGGGATCTCCTTCGGTGGGTCGCCGCTACCGAGCGCATAGTCTAGGCACTGCGCGATGAAGCTCTTGCCGGTGTCCGAGGGCCCAGCGACGACGTTCAGGCCACGCGTGAACGTGACCTCTGCGGGCGCCTTCCCCAGCCCAAGCAGCGAGAGTCGCCGAATCGCGAAGCCGAAATTCATAACGCCTCCTCGGTCCAGAGAACGGACTCCATTGAGAATTCGGCGCCCCACGTGCCGATGTGGTCTCGGACTATCGCGTTGAGCTCGGCGTCGTCGAGCAGGCCGAAGCTGTTGACCACCCAGTCAGCGCGCTCGAGGAGGCTCTTCAAGTACTCAGTGCTCAGCGTGTCGAGGAAGTCGGCGGATTTGTCGGTCGCCGCAAAAAAGATGCCGCCGTCCTTGTAGACGCGCTCAAGGAGTCCGCGGCTCTCGTAGAGCGCGAGGCCATCTTGCAGCACGCCGCGACGAACGAGGATCTCTCCTCCGCGATGAGGCGTTTGGGGATGCAGCCCGTCGGGTCCGCCCTCGATGTCGTCGGAGTGGACAAGGAAGTAGTCGAAGACGACAAGCCGCTGCAGCGCATACGCCGCGGGGAACGCTGTCGTCAGCACGCACAGCGCTCGCAGGCCGATCTCGACAGGCCCGTTGAACGGCGAGAGTAGCTGGATGGGCGTCTCCGTAGTCATTTGACCCACCGGACCTTTCCATCATTCGCGAGCTGATGGCAGATGCCGCCACGATCACGCGTGTGGATGCGCGTGGTGAGCGGGTTGCTCGTAAGCTGCAGTGAGCGGGCCGTTTTCACCACCGCGACGATGCGACGATAGCCATCTGCGTGATCGCCGCGGACGTCGTCCTTGATGCCGGAATGCACCTCGTCTTGCAGTTTCTCGAACTCGCCCGCAGGCAGCGTGTCCCGCGAGAAGGTTCGCAAACCTTCAGCGCTATAGAACTCGACGCGCGCGTCATGGAAGTGCTCGAGGAGGTCTTCGCGGGACGCGAGCCCCGCGTCGAGATCCTTCACGTCCTGCTTGAGGTGATCCGCATACGCACGTCGAAGCTCACCGACGAAGATCGCCTCGTTGTCGGCCGGGATGCTCGGCGGCGGCAGCGGTTCAGGACGCGGTGGGAGTCCGCCGCCGAACCGCGCCACGTACCAGCGCGTCTTGGCGTGTTCTTCGATGATGCGGAGGAGCGGCTTGGTCTTGAAGATCGAGAAGTCGAGGCTCGCGATGTGCGCCTTCATCGCAGCGTCGCACTCAACGACTTGCGTCTTGGTGATTTCCGTTCGACACGTCTTGTCCCAGTTCTCGAGTAGGCCATCACGTAGTGCATGTGGCTTCTTCAAGAGGTTCGAAAGCTTCGGGCCGACGCCCTGCGGTGCGACGAAGACGTAGCGCCGAGGGTACGAGTACTCGCCGTTCAGCGTGTAGTACGCGAGCTTGCCCAACTCGACCCAGACGTCGCTGGGCGCGAGCGCGCTATGGTAGTGCTTGCACTGGTAGTTATCCCACGCGCCGTTGCCGTCCTTCACGGACGCAATGACATCGCGTCCCATGTCGCCTGCACCGCCGCATCGCTCGACCAGCTCGTATTCGGCGCGCAGCGAATCGACCCACTCCTGAACGAAGCGCTCCCACTGGTCAGGGCTGAAGAGCCTGACGCGGTCCTCGGGATGCACCGGAAGTCCCGACGCCACGACGTCCGCAGCCAGACCGGGCGGCGGCGCCGACGGCTGAGGGATCGGGACGGGGGGCGGAATCGTCCTCATGTCCTGAACTCTGCGCCATCACCAACAACCGCTCGAAAGCCCAGCGCTGAGGCTCCGGTGTGACCAGCTCGCTGGTCACGCCACCGTCCCACATCAATCTCGCCGTTCACTGCGGCTACAATGAGAGCGGAGCAGCATTCCTTTAGGAAGGGATTCGTGTGTTTGGCTACATCGAGTACGGCCTCGCCCCTCTCAGTTTCGCGCGCGATGTGCTCGACCATTGCCCGTTGCTCCTCAACTGGTGACTTCGCGTCGCACTGTCGTGTCGTCAATCGCCACCTCTTCGGTCAATGATCTCAGTTCTTGAGGCGTCTAACGTTCGCCATAACCGGCGTGCAAAAGCGCCGCTTCGCTCTGCATTTACACTTCCGTGTTGATGGCGTTGTTAGCCTCTTTTGAGTTCCTTCGGAAGGAAGGCATCGATTTCCGCATCGGAGAAAGTCATGTCTTCGAGTTGCTTCAGGGCTTCCTGTGCTTTCTTATACGCCTGATACGTCGTGCTTGGCGCTCCTGAGTAGACCGAATGCAGTTCCTCCAGCAGATCGTCGCGCTCTCTCTGCAACCCTTCGATTGGCTTTTCCCCCATCCTAAGATCGGTTATCAGGGAAAGGTACCTTTCCCTGATAACCCACAGGTCGGCTCCAGCTTGCCGGTGTTTCTGAGAAAGCTCACCCAAGTCGTAATTCTTTGTGTACGCATTCAGAACGAGCAGAGCGGTGGATACAAGAACGCCAATTAATGCCCCAATCTGTCCCACGTCGAACACGGCGGCAATGAAACTGCCAGTCGTGACCGCCGAGAGGATGATTTGCCATAGCTTTATCAGAGAAAGCCGCGAGAGAAGGATGTCGGCGCATTTCTCGTGCGTCTTATGGGAATACACAACTCGCCCGAAGCACTCGCGCAACTGCCCCTCAAGAATCGAGCGAGAATCAGGTGTGTCGCTAGTCTGGGAATGAGGCTCCAAAGATCTCCCTCCATTCTTGCTTGGCGGACCATTCCTTCTTGGGAGTGGCGGTTTCATGCGCTATTGCTTCACACGAGATGTTGTAACACCTCGTCGCTTTCCATTGAAACAAGCCCTTCCCGTAAACATACTGACCGCTACCTGGAGCTTTCCAATACTCCTGTTCTTTGTCTTGATCAGCCATGAATCGAAAGAAGTCACGACAAAGAAAATCGTAATACAAGTATGACTTATCCTTGTACTGCCAGCCTTCGATGAACTGGTATGCGAGAGTATCAACGAGGAGTCCGCCGATCGGGACATCCCATGTTTTCTTCCATGCTCGCATCATTCGACAAAGAGGCACGAGGTTCTTATTGCATGCGGTGTTTCTTGTCCGGATGGCCTCGATCTCAGACCTCGGATTCGTCGTCTTCCAAGAACCACCTCCGCTGGAGTCAGGGAAGGTGTAGCTGCCCGCTTTGTTCGTAAAGACAGGAACTACCTCAAATGTGATTCCATCTTGGAATGCCACCACTACAACTTGCCCATCACCACCGATGCTTGAGGAAGAGTAGGTCTTCTGCATCGAATTCCGTACGGCCTGCAATAGCGCTGATTGACCGTTACCTTTGTATTTGTCGTACTGGAAGTAGAGATCGGAAGGCAGTTCAAACACCATGTCTAGGTCACTGAAACCCTGAATGGCGGTGTTGCGGCCGTAGGATCCTACGAAAAGGCTGTGCGATGTCTCAGACGTTGTGCTCCAAAAATCAGTGTTGAGCCGACGAGTGATTGATTTATATCGGAGCGAGAGGGTTCCGCCATCCTGCACTTGGATGTTGCTGCAAAAGCCACTGAACCAGTCTGCTAATCCCATTTCATATCCCCGAGGCTAACGGTCCCGTGGATGACCATCCGCGGGTTGTTAGCCCGCAGTTGCGCGAGACCGCATCACTCCCTCGCCACCACGGTGTCGTACAGCCCGTAATGGGTCAATCCAGGGTGGCTCTCGATGCCCGTGTAGCGCAGCGATGCGTCTTCATAACGGCGGAACGCAAAGACGGCCTGATTCATCTGCTCGGTGTTGAATACCTTCAGACGCACGAGCAGGTGAAAATCCTTCACCGTCAGGCCGGTGACGGCCAGAAACAAGTCCGGTTCGAGCTTGGTGATGACATCCTGCAGCGTGTTCTCGCGGAAGTCGGTCAGGTACATAAACGCGGGAATGCGCGTGGCGAACTTGATGAGCTTCTCCTGGACGAGCTTGCGCTTGGACTTGTACTCCTTCTCCTCATCGCTAAGCTGCTTCTTCTGCTTCGCCGTCAGGTCTCCGTCCTTGGCCTTGTTCTTGAGTTCCTTGACCTTGTCGCTCTTGTTGATGATCGTCTCGATGATGTTGTCGCCAAGCGCACGCCAGCCCTCGATTCGCTCCACGGCGGCCATCGCTTCGGGATTGTCCAGGATGCGGCGCAGAGTATCGTTGTCCACGTTCACCAGCAGCGCAGACTCCCATTTGCGGGCAAGGAGGGTAGCCGAGGTGCCCGCCATCGCGATATCGAGGATTCCGCCCGCGTCAATCTGCGTCATATTGGCGCCGTCGTAGGCCAGCACGGGCAGAAACGACACGAGATCCTTGACCGCGTTCTCCGGGTTCGGCTCGCTTGGCGAGAGCCCGATCCCGTACTCGGACAATTGCCTCAGCGCACGGGTGGGCGCGAAATCGAAGACAAAGCAGACGGGCTTGAGGATCTCCTCCTCGTTCGGGTTGTCGCCGTTGGGGTTCTTAATGGACCACGGCGACTGGACGCGAAATGCGGCCTGGAAGTAGGTCTCGGGGGACTTGAGATTGCGGAGCATCAAGATCGAGGACCACTGGGGCACAGTCACACCAGTCGTGAGCTTGCCGCACGAGAGCGTGATCGTCTTTGTCTCGAATCCGCTCCCGATGGCCTTACGCACGGGCGGCAAGGCATCGAGCCCGATGCCCGCCGACGCACCCGCGGCGTCGACGACCTTATAATCGTGCCAGAACGTGTTGTGCTTCTCTGCTAGGAGATTCGCCATCGCGTGACAGGCAGCAACATTTGGCAAGAACCAGAATGAGTGCTGGAGATACGGCAGCAGACGGACGTCCGAATATGGAACCGGCGGTCGTGTTCCGGTCTTGAGACTCTCGACTGCTTGCGGCGCGTACGAGCCCCGGATGATGTCCAGCCACTTCTGCACATCGCTCTTGTGCTTGAACTGTGCACCCTTTGCCGTGCCAGACGCAGCAAAGAATTCGTTGAGGTCAAACTCATCGAACTCCCCGGCGCTCGCAATCGTCAGAAGCTCGTCCGGCATTTGATATGTGAGCAAGCGCATCTGCGGCAGCGCGCCGTAGGGGTTCCACTTGCCGGGATTCCTGTTGGAGAATTCTTCCTTGGCACGTTGTTCGTCGGTGTACGTCCAGTTGAAGATCTGTTCCTCGATAAACTCGCCCGTAGCCAGCGCCTTGAATGGAGTCCCGGAAAGATATAGGTACGCCTTGGTCGTAATGGGGAGAAACTCGGTCTCCTTTTCCGAGAGTTCGCTGAGATCCTCGTTCACGCCTTCCAAGCCGGCATCGTATTCGAGCTTGCCTTCCTTCTTGGCGACCGCTTCTTCCTCACCCTCAAACAACTCCTTTGCCGTCTCGCGCCACGCGCCGAAGTGGTATTCATCGAAAACAACCAAATCCCACTTCACCTGATGAAGCCATTCGTTCTTGGCCTTGATATTTCCCGCATTGTCGCGGCCCAGCAGGTCTTGGAAGGAACCGAAGTACACGAGCGGCTTCTTGGCAGAGACTTTCATCGGATTGCTGGTGGAATTGCGCGACATGTATTGCCAGCCGTCGAAGTCGACGTGGGACTCCAGGTCGGTCTGCCACGCATCCTCCACGGCAGGCTTGAAGGTCACCACGAGCACCCGCTTAGCCCCGAGCTTTCTGGCGAGCTGATAGGCCGTGAAGGTCTTGCCGAAGCGCATCTTCGCATTCCACAAGAAGCGCGGAACCGCGTGCATGTCCTCCTTCCAGATCGAGTGGTAATAGGCGTGCGTTTTCTCCACAGCGGCGCGCTGCTCAGCGCGCATCGCGAAGGTCTCATGATGGGTGCCTGTGAACCTCTGTCCGGTGCGAAGTTCGGTGAGGACGGTCTTCACGTCCTTGAGCGTGCAGCGCATCCACTCTAGCTCGACGTTCTCGAAGCCCTTCCTGACCAGCACGCTACGCACATCGTGGTCGCTAAACATCGTGCCGTCGTCACGCTCTGCGGCCACATCCAGCTCAATGGTGTAGTTTTTGATGTTGGCGGTCTTGAGCTGCTCAGCGATGCGCTGCTTCACGTCGCGCGTCGTCTGCCCCACCTTGAGAAGACCCGCGTGCGCCCTGTCGGCAATCGAGTAGGCGTAGATGCGTGGCCGAGCTTCCGGCTTCAGCGCAATGATTTCATCGATGGACTTACTCATCGTCGCCGTCGTTGGAGACTTCTTCATTGGGAGAGGCGTCGCTATGCTCGGCAACCTGAAACTCGATGAAGGCGATCTCGTCCTTGGTCAGCCCGTATCGCTTGTAGAGCTTGGCGTCCGTCCACTCTTGGTTTAGTGGCAGGTCGGGGATGAAAGAGTAGACATGCTTCGGCGCATCCTGGGTTGACTTGCGGAGCGAAACAAGGAAGCGAACGAAACGCGTACGCAGGTATGTCGCGTAGTTCGTCGCTTCGGCTTCAGTGTCGAATAGGCCCGCGACGAGGTAGCTCTCAGTACAAGCCGTACCGGGCTCAGCGATGATCGGCTTGCTGAGAAACTTTGTCTCAATCGCCGCACTCGTGCCTTGGACGCGCGTCATGAGCACTTTCCACTTGTCGACCCACGCAGCGTTCGTCGGAATCTCTGAGCGTTCGACGTAGCTGATCTTTTGAGATCCGAAGAGCTTTACGGGATTCTTGAGGCGCTTTGAGTCCGGCTTGCCGTGGAAGAACGTGCGGAGGCCAAACGGCTTCTGACTGGAAACCCGAAGATCGAGCGTCGGCTCACCCTTCGCCCTGACCTTTTCCAAGATCGGAATAGCCTCGTTACGCCGCACGAGGATGTCGTAGGCATCGAGGTGGCGAGCAACTGCCGGTCCCGTCGGTTGGCCGTCCCAGATAGTCTGAACCTGGCACGGGCCGTTGTGGTCGCGATCCCACAGGAAATAGGAAATGCCACCGCGAATCTTCACCCCGGGAAAGCCCTCGTAGAGCTTTGGGAAATCCACGATGTTGCGAAGACGCCTGTCGGAGAGCATACGCTCCCGGTACTTGTCGAGACCCTTGCCCCCAGCCATCCACCGCGAAGGTGTGACGAATACAGCGTACCGCGGATCAAGGGCTAAAGCCTTTTCCACGAACAATTGATAGATCGGTGCGGCGCTCGTGCCGTAGCCCCCATCATCTAACTGGTACGGCGGGTTCCCGATGATTACGTCGAACTGCATAGCGCCTCCAAATAACTCGGCTATCCGAGTCTTGATGTCGTCGGTGTGAATGAACGCATACGCGTGGCTTTCGAAACCTTCGCCGCGACCAAACGTCTTCTGGCTTGCCCCGCAATATCTACACTTGCCATCCGCCCATTGGTGCTCCATCCGCTCGAACCAGATATTGCCGTCGTCCTTGTTGAAGGACTTAGCGATGGAGTGCTTGCCTGCAGCGTGCTTTGAGCAATACACGCTGCGGCGTGCAAGCAGGCTGGTGAGGTGCGTGATACCTATGCCTAACACCTGATTAGTCAGGATGTGATTTACGCGATCCTCGAGGTTCGGAATCTCGTCTGCCAGGCCTTTGGTGAGGCGGCTGCTGATCTCACGTAGGAACACGCCGGACTTCGTGCATGGATCCAAAAACTTTACAGAACTGTCCGCCCACAAGTCCGCGCCGTTGTTGTTGGCGGCCCATGCCTCGGCGAGTGTATCCAGCATCTTGTTGGCAAACTCGGGCGGCGTGAACACCTCATCGTTGGACAGGTTCGCAATGCATGTCAACACATCCGGGTTGCGGCCGCGGAGCGAAAAACTTGCTTGGCTGTTCATCGTGCCTCGTTCGGGGCAGCGGCAAGCTCGCTCACCGTCATCGGCGGGTACGTCTTCGTCGGCGTGAAGATTTCGTGCTTGCCGAGGTGGGCGAAGAGGTCGCCCTCCGCGCTATATGCCGACGCCCCCGTCAACACGTCCAAACGAAAGTCACGGCGCTGGAACTTTCCCTTTCCCAGATAGCCCCATTCTGCGAAGGTGATCGGATTGCCGTCGCTGGCGCGCATAGTCAAAGCGTCGCCGTGGATGAGGTTCTGCGATAGCACGTAGAAGGCAGCTTGGTAGAGGTCATCCGACTCCTCGAGATTCAGGTAGTCGGCGAGGATCTCCAGCAGGCTCGTGCGGCACTCAGCAATGTTGTCCACTAAGAGCTCAATCCCGTAGGTGCACATCAGTGCGAGAAGGGCGTAGTGTCGCTTTTCAAAGTCGGACTTTCCGAACTTGAGTTCGACGGCGGCAAGCTTGCGCTGCAGGATCCGGACGAGGAAGTTCCCGCTTCCGCACGCCGGCTCCAGGAAGCGGGAGTCAATCCGCTCGGTCTCGCCCTTGACGAGGTCGAGCATCGCCTCGACCATCCACGCGGGGGTGAATACCTCCCCGTGGTCGGCGACACGCGCTTTTGACTTGATCAGGCTCATAGGCAAATCCAGTCGGAGTATAGCTCGTGGGCACGCGTCTCGGCGTACTCCAGCCCCTGCTGCATACCATCACCAACGGGATAGCTGCTGTCTTTCGCCTCGTTGAGGGCGATGGCGATGTTTGACTTGTAGTAGAGAATGTAGTCGGCGCGTTTGGCTTTTCCTCGGGTGACGAGTTTGCCACGGGTAATGATCCGGCCTTTGGCAAAGCCGACCTCTTCGCGATTCTGTGACATCTCATCCCATCCTGTCTGCTCCAGCGCCGGTGTGACGAACTTTTTACAGATGTCGCGTTCGCTCAGAGATTTCTTATTGAGGTCTGCCATTCGAGAACGCCCCGCTCTATTGAAGAAGTGAGGAAAGAGAATACCCTTTTGCAGGTGTGAAATCACCCCAGCTTGGGAGGTAAGGGATTGAAAATAGATCCATTGGAAAATCTATTCTGGGCAACTATGGGTCGATCGGCATGCTGGGGGGGATAACAGATCTAGAAAATTGTGGGTAAATTCAAGGTTGGGACTTCTTGGCTTAGGCCTTACGTTGTGGTCGGACTCTTCTTAGGATATTCCGCTGTGAAGCCAAATAGTTACGGATCTCTTCATCCTGATTCCACAATGAGAAATAGTCGCTCATGACATTTCGACCTTCTTCACCAAGATCATTCCAGGCTTGAAGCAAGCCCGGATAAGTCAGTGCCAAAGTCACCAACTTAGGAGCAATCGCTGCGTGACTCTCGGCTCTATTCCTTGGTTCCTCACCCTTCTGAAGCCACTCCAATCGACAACCTGTTTCATAAGCTACTTTGTATAGCCAAAGGGCTGGCACATGGCCGCGTCGAAAAGCGCCAGTAATCTTTGGTGGCGTTATCCCAAGATAAGAGGCCAAGCTCGCCTGGGTTTTTAGACCCGTGGCAAGGAGCAAACGGTCAATGATTTCCTGTGGGAAATCAGCTTGACTAATTGGTTTCCCTTGGGACATAATTCACCAACCGTGGGAACAACGAATAAAAGACATTTGTGTAGAAATCTTGTCTGCCTTCTTTTGTTGAAGGCAGGTTATTCGTACGCAGATGTTGGAAGAATTATCGGTAGATCTCGGCATGCAGTCGCTCGCGTGGTATACGGCTGGCATTGTACTCAGGAAATCCGCGACGCCATTGCCAAGTTAGTCTGCGTACCGGCGGAAAAGCTCTGGCCAGAAAACCGGGTTTAGCCAGTGCTTATCGTCCTTACCCAGCTTTAGATTTTCTTGAACTGCGTCTCCATCTTGTCAGTCACATATCTCGATGAGGGTGCCTCGTACTTGGAAGAAAGAACGGTCGGTTAGTAAACGGCCCCTGGTGTCTTTAAAGCTGAATGAGACCTCAAGAAAGCCTCTTATGAGGCCACAGTATAGGATTGGCTACTCGATGAAGCAATGCCAAACCGTGCGCTACCTCTCCAACCTGGAATGAACTGATCGGCCCTTACGGGAGTTGAGTCGTGGGTTATCACGAACTGTTCCATTACGCGAGCCTCCTATCCAAGGCCGGCCGTCTTGCTGCCTATAATTCATACTACTGCTCCCTTCAGATATCTGGACTCCATTATGCCTACTTTCTTCAGTCTTCCAACATCATCGCTGTTTGTACAGCTCGTCATGAAACGCACGAACTCGCAACGACCTATCTCCTTCTGCAAAAGGCAAACGGACTAGCTATCAATACGGTTCGCTTTGAGGCGCATGCACTCAAGACGCTGCTGGATTTCCTCACGCTCTGGGATCTTGATCTTCGTGATGGTGACCTCCTTGTTATCCTTCAGGCCTACACAGATTATCTCCGCTTGATCCGTCACAACTGGCGACCGCGCTCCGTGTTGGAGTGGTCCGTTCTTTCACAGGTACCCCTCAAAGAGCACACGTCATCAGACAGCTGTTGCGAAGATTCCGGCGACCTTGGAGGTTTATCGAAAACTGATGGTAGGGAACGTGCTCCTGGTGCAATCGAAAAGTTTCTGTACGTTAGTGTGAAGTATTTACGTTTTCTCCAGACCCGAACGGAGAGGTACGCTGGCTTATCATTTCAGCAGTTGCCAGTGCGCCAGAAGCGAATCTGGGGAGTGATATCTGGGACTGCGGGGTCCAGGACAGTTCCCGTCGTTGATCTTCGGGCGATAACCGGGGAGCGCGGGGTCCGATCTCGTTGGAATAAGATCGACAATCTCCCGAGTGATGCCGTGTTTTCACTCGACCAGGCTAATCTATTCTTTCAATACACACCAGGCGCTCAAAACAAGTTACTGTTTGCCACCCTGCGCTATCTCGGTCTCCGAGAAGCAGAGGCTGCGGGGATAACAATTGATCCTGAAACCCTCCCTCCGTCGTTTTTCCGCATGAAATACTTTCAGGCCAAGCAATGGCTGAGGAACCATTTGAGGGGAGACCTTAAATACGTACACCTACATTCCAAGGGGAGATGGGTCTTCAGTGTAATAGATCGCGGCAACCCTGATTACAGAGCCTCGCACAAGCGTGCCGGAGAGAGAAGAGAAGTGCCGTGGATTTTTTCAGCCGATGATCTTGAGGACCTTTTGATTAATGCACTGCGCGAACGCACGGAACTCATTCAGCATCAACCGAAAGACCATGGTTTTCTTTTCGTCAGCAGTGACCACCGACGCAGAGGAGCACCCATCACGGGACAAACTGTTTACAAGAAGTACCATGCTATTGCTAAACGAGCTCGGAAAGGCAATCCAGAGTCAGTTCTCCACAGATATAGCCCACATACCTTCCGACACTTTTACGCCACGTATCTACTAAAAGTCCTCAAGAGGCCAATTGACGAAGTAAGTCTCTGGCTCGGGCACAGTACGACAGAAATTACAGCAAAATTCTACGCACATTGGATGTCGGATAAAGAGGAGGAGGGGCAGTTCACCGTGGCTCGGATGAAACAGGTTATAAACCAGTCATTGGATGGAAGAACTCCGCATGGGTGATTTGCTCTGGATACCGCTCGCACGACTGAGAGTTGAATACAAGAGTGTCTTTGGACGAGGGCACTATGCCCAACTTTGCTTCTTGGGACCAATTGTTCAGCGCCTTCATGAAACATATGAGGATGGCAATCAATGGCTTTCAACGCCGCTCGACCAGAAGGAGGAGATCAGACACTCTCATCCAAACTATCACGTCAATGAAATGTCTTACATTGTCCCATGGGCCTGGTACGCAGGCCTATGTCATGAGTTTGGATCAGAAGCTCAAGGGCGTCGTGAAGCCTATGTGGCGTACTTACGCCGGCGTCGCCGTCGAGGACTAAAGGTTGCGGTCAAATGGGCTCAATACTTCGGGCTCGTGTCGGAAGAGGAATTGACCAAGACGGACAAACTGCTAGCTCAGAGTGGGGGCTCGGCTGAGTTCCGGACAAGTCTCAGTATTCATACGTTAATCTTGGCGAAACCCTTTCAGCAGTTCACTGACGATGATCTCGATTGGGTCTCCACAATCTGGGACAACCACGTTTACAGCAAGAAGACACTTCAAGACTTCCGCATACTAATGGGGTACAGCCAGACGCGACTATCTATGGCATTTCCTAACGCATGGGAAACTCTGAAAGCGACTCCTGCGCTAAAGGAAATGGCTACAAGATACCATAAGTACCTGAAAAGCGCTGATGCTCATCCTGGAGCGCTTAAATTCATTCCGCACGTATTGCAAAGATTGTTTGAGTTTGCTGAGCAATGCGGATTTGAAGATTTGTCGCGATTCAGGAGGAAAGAGTTTCTGCAGTTCCAAGATTGGCTAGACAATGGTCGAAGGGCAAAGAAATCCCTCGCAACGTATATCTCGATCATCAAAACATTCTTCGAGTGGGGATGTGGAGAACCTGGGTTTCCGTCGGAGCTTGATGTTCCGTTCGAGGAATGGCGTCGATTAGCACGGGAGGCAAACCGTGAACTGAATGGGCGGGAAGGTCATTCATTTTCATCACGAGATGCCGCCTTGCAATTGGTTGAAGCTCTCCAAAGTTTTGCTCCCTCCAACGAACGGGAGCAGCTTTACCAACTGTTTTGGATGGTTGCCTGCTCAGCACCCCCGAGGTTTCGGTTCCTTCTTGACCTGGATGTCGAGACGGCGTTACGACCGATGCCCAATGAGCCTTCCGCTTGGGGCTTATGTTCTCCGTCTGAGGATAAAGCCGGGCATACCTGGGGCCAGTTTCCTATTCTCGACTCAATGGGCCTGACCGCGATCCGGGCACTCATTGCGCGAGCTAGAGAACTCGAACTTCCGCCTCTTTATAACCCTCGAACCCAACGGACATACATCCATGTATTCCAGCTCTCAAAACCTCCTACTGTCCCAAGCGAAACCGAGATCCGGTCATTTCTGACCGACTTAAAACACATGATTGCTTACAGAGAGCCCGATGGGAGTCTGGCAAGAGGTTCGGCGCATGCCTTTAGGACGCTTCTATTGACTGAAATTGCTGCAAGAACTCAAGACATTGGGGCAGTTCAGCTTGCTGCCGGACATCGAAACGAGCAGATGACGAGGCTTTACCTTCGGAGTCGCATCGCACGCAACGCACTCTTATACAAAGTGGTAGCCCAGTATGAAGGGGGACAAATCACGGGCCGTTTTTATTTGCGGCTCATTTCTCTTCTAACCGACGATGAAACTCCAGTGGAATCAATGATGAGGGCTCTCACCACAGACATGGAGTTAGAAACATTTCTGGCGAAATATGGGAAACGCCTCGATATGGGGCACTGTCTCAATCAATCAGAATGCGACAACTGGATGCGTTGCTGGGGATGCCAACATTTCTTGATGCAAAAAGAGGAGACCCAGGGAGCCGTGACTACGCTCATAAAACACATAGTAAACATGCGAGAAATGGTTCAAAGCAGCAGAGACTTTACTTATGACAACTCGATTGCCGCTGGGCAAATGAAAGTGATCGCTCTCATCGTGAAAAGGCTCAGTGATTTGGGTCTGACAGAGGATAAGCTCGAAGAAATGGTGATGTCTTCAATCCAGCAATTCGATGCTGCTCATCCACGGAATGAAGGTTAGAAACAAGGCTGAAATTGCAAGAGGAGTACGCCGACACTTCTTGCGGGAAGAATGGGAAACCTTTTCTCAAGAATGGTACCGGGTTGTCCGGTTTACCGATTTGCCATTTGAGGTACTCGAGAACCCAAATGCGTGGAAAAGGCAGGATCAAAGAGACATAGCGTATTACGCTTGGCACTTGGCCTTTTTCCGCCGCATTACTCTACCTCTCACGTATACCTTCCGCATTCATTGTCGAAACAGCGACTTGCCCTTAGCGCAGCATCCTAATTTTGTCAGTCTTCGCATGCTTTGGGAGGGCTACCATTCCAGCTGTGGGCTACACAGTTCTGGTGAGGAACGACAGAGGCAGAAGAATCACACTCAGCTAGAAACACTTGCGCTACGATTGTGGCTTGGAGGCTATGGAGTAGCCAAAGCAGATGATTGTTCACCCGTTACTGATGAGGTATTGCAAGCAGCTTTCAACTTGTCACCGCCCACTACCGGTCGAGCCGTAGCCCTCCTTGGAAAGGTTCTTAGACAAGATCAGGATACGCTCATCAGCGAGCCTTGCGTCAGGCTCGGAGTAAGGTCACATTTCACTGCAACAGAATGGCACATTGCTTTTGGGACTAGTTGGGGCATCGTTTCTCATCTGGCTAAAATCCCCTTGGAGACCTTCGAGAGTCCCTCTTATTGGTCAACACTAGCTACTCATCATATCAGTACGTATGCGGCGAGGTTAGCGTTCTACCAGAGGATTCGCTTGCCCCTTGCCTTTTGCCTATCTCGGCCGCAATCCGCGGAAGATTTTCCAGTCCACGCTATCGACAATTTTAAGGTGCTGGATCAGCTCTTTGATCAGTGCTTCCCCATTCTGTACAAGTTGGAAGTGAACAACTCACGTTTAAAAGCCAAGATCAGGAGTCAGCTGAGGAACCAAGCGCTAGCGTTCTGGTTAGCGGGGTATGGCCTGAGACATGATCACAATCATAAGGCAATCGATCCTAGTATTTTACGGCAGGGGGAGGACCTTGCAAAATCATCTACCAATAAGAAAGTGATCCGGCTACTAGGGATTCTTTTAGAGCATGATCAACAGTGCTCGGGAACATTTGTCCGGAAACGCTCTGGAGGGTCCCGTGTCTCGGAACTTGAGGACGCAACTTGGCAAAGGAATATTTTACAAGGTGTGCGCACTCCTTCTTCACAAATACTTTACCAATACGTGTTTGGAGAGCTGTTGACGAGAGTTGAGGGGCCGCAAGTCAGAAAATCGACCCTGAGTGATGGAGAGGGCGAAGGTTCACCTATGCGTGAGGGCCTAGGTTCAATATCAATGGGAACATGGAAGGGCTATGCCAGCGCGTTACGGCTCTTTGCTGAATGGTGCCAAAAAAACAGGTACGATTCAATCGATCAATGCCTGGTTCCAGGAATAGCAGATTTCTTAAGGGAAGGAAGGCCTTCCAAAAGCCGTTCTATAAGGAATGGGGCGCGGGGAGCTCTTCGGGGCTGGGTTCGCTGGTACGCCAGTATGTTCGGAACTAGTTGTCCGGAGAAGAAGATTATCCCACGTATAGTGAGACGATCCAGAGTTTCACATGGAAAACTTTTAGACCTTGCGTCAGCTGAGCTATTCATCGACACGCTGCTCGATGACCAAAGCCCTTCGTTCTCGGAAAATCGCATTCTGGATTTCCGATGTCGCCGGGCTGCGCTAATCGCGTTTGCGACAGGTGGTCGAGGGAAGAGCATCCGTCTTTTGATCAAAGACTGTTTAAGAGCAGACCATCACAGCCACCCCTTTCTCTTTTTCCACTCGGTAAAGACGAAGCCCCACCATGAAGTAGAAGTTGGTGCTGATGTGGTGCGGTGGGTTGAAGAGCTTCAGCGTGTGGCACCAAGTAACAAGATCTATATCCCTTCTGACACTGCCGCGTTTGGTGACGGGCTGACCGAATATCGCTTATTAGCGAATGCGACGGACGATGGTCCTCTAAACTCACATACAATCAACAACTTTATGAAAAGAGTGCAACGGCATCTCTGGCCCATGAAGCATCCTAATGGGAGACCGTTTGCACTTCATGATGCACGAAGACTCCAAGCTATCTGTCTGACTTTGCAGGAGAAAAAGTTCGAGGATATTCGGCAGAGACTAGGTCAAACAAGAGTCGAGTCCGTTTTGCCTTATGTGGCCACGAAGCCTCCTCAATATCAACGATGGTATGCACAAATCCTTAAGGAAGGGGTTTGGAAAAACATCAGCGATAAATTCGGGGAAACCGATGGCCTTCCCCTCGATCAAGTTGTGGCTCAAGCTTCACGCATGACAAATGTGTCGAGTAATAAGGATTTTGTGCGCCAATTGATTGAAAAGACGCTTGCAAATCAACACAATCCCTATGAGGTAAACCAAAGCCGGATTCTCCCGGTAAACATGGTGGCGAGTGGATTTCCGAGGCGGTCTCACAACTGTACTGCGCATGAGCTGCTTAACTGTGGACATACAGAACTGCACTGCTTCTCATGTGACAAGTACAATCCGGACACAACAATGCTCGAGGATCACAAAGCAGAAATATTTCGATTCATGGTTCTTGCCATGAGATCACGGTTGGCTAAGAAGCAACGACGGAATGTGATTGAACGCCAGGCTGTGGAGCTTCGAGAAGAGAGTGTCATAGCACTTCTCGATCAAGCGATCCCGAAACTATTTGGAAATCGTTTTGGACTATCACCAGTTACCATCAACAAACTGAAGGGTGAACTTTGGGCCAGCGCTAAGCAATTCATGAAAGAGAGAGAGCTCGGCGGCGATGCCCCCACCTACACTCAGGCATTGCAGTTCATTCGGCAAAGGCAAGTAAGTGGCTAGACGTCGCTATACATTAGGGAAACTCAAATACGAAGCCGCCCAAGCCAAGCGGCAAATCTTGACCCGTATAAAAAGAGGCAAGTTGAAAACATTGGTCAAGCAGGAGATCTATGCCTTGGTTGCGGCCCGCGTAGGTCTTAAGACAGACCGTACCTTGTGGGATGGTGAGCAGGGCACGTATCTCGACCAATGGTATGAACGGCTTCAGATTGAAGTAAGCGAGCAAAAGAAGCTGTTAGAGAGTGACGTATACAGCCCCTTGCCGCAAGGCGGCTTGGTAGCCCGATTAGAGGAACTTGAACGAAAATATGATGGACAAAGGGCGTTGCTCAACGAATACAAGAGGGCAAATGATGTTCTTCGAATAGAAAATGAGGACTTACGGACACGACTGATCAGCAAATATGGCCGTGTCGATCAGTAATACGCCGGCTGGCTTTAGTTAGGTCTTGCCTCTCGATCCTACCCCTGTTACCCTCCATCACCTTTATGCAAGCCACTTCTGGCAACGTTTTAGACATGGAAATCAATGTAAGCCCCACATTCTCCAGTGTATCTGGCGATATGCGCATAAATTTGCGGCTGATCGCCGACTTTGGCCACGTCATCATCTGTTTTGAAAACATTTCCGAGCTCGCCGCCATCCGCCTCGAAGACGAACCGCTATGGGATGGGCAGGCGAAATCGAGCCGCTATCAAAATTTTGCCTCCGGCAGCTGGTATATCCCGGACTCCCTGCGCGGGACGGAGACTGAAGGAACCTACGAAGGGATCTTGCGGAGCCTGTCCGAAGTCTATCGTCTCCTGCATCCGCAGCTGACCCAGTTTCTCACCGAGCGCGAACCGCGCCCTGAATCGATGAAGCCGGCCGATTACCAACGGACGATTGCTGCGCGGGCGTTCGACGTCACGCGCTATCTCCTGCCGTTGGCGGCGAAGACCAACGTCGGGCAAGTCGTGAGCATCAGGACTCTGGAAAAACAGATCACCCGCCTGCTCTCGTCGCAATTACCGGAGCTGCGGCTCATCGCGGATGATCTCAAGGATGCCTGCCAGCGTGCCCCCATGAACCTGTGGGGCGAGTTGAGCGGCCAGGCGGCGGGAATGACCGAACCCATGGCTCCGACCCTCGCGCGCCATGCCAAGCCGAACGACTATCAATCGTCGGTGTATCAGGAACTGGGCCGGTACGCGAAAGAGGCCCTCAAGGGTACGGGTTTGGATCAACCGTCATCGTGGGGCGAACAGGAATCCGTCGAGCTAATCGAAGGCCATGACCCGATCGATGAAATCGTCACGACGCTGCTCTATCGCGCCACGCACGCGCCCTATCGCAAGATCCTCGCCGTCGTGCGCGACTGGTCTGAAAAACAGAAGCAGGATGCGATCGACGTCGGCATGAGATCACGGGGTCCGTACGACGAACTGATCAAGGAATTCCGCAGCGGCTACGCCTTCACCTTCGATATCCTGATGGACATCGGCGGCTGGCGCGACATGCACCGGCACCGGCGCTGCCAGCAGATCCAGCAAAACTTCACGACGATCCACGGCTACGATGTGCCGCCGCCGCTCGTGCAGGCGGGGTTGGATTCAGAATACCGGCAGGCCATGGATGCCGTGCGCATCGATATCGAACGGCTCAAGAAGACCAGCGCCGAAGGGTCGCTCTACGCCATCCCATTCGGGTTCAAAGTCCGCTGCCTCTTCAAAATGGACTATGCCGAAGCGGAATACATTGCCAAGCTCCGCTCCGGCGTGAAAGGCCATTGGTCCTATCGCACCGTCGCCTGGCTCATGAAACAGAAGATGGCCGCGCGGTATCCGATGCTCGGGGATCGCATTCAGGCCACATCCCCTGACATCGAAGACACCTTGACCAGATAAATTTCGATACACCATGCCCGATCATCAAACCCCATGTGAAGCAGCGCTCCTCGCCGGGAAATGGAACCTTGCCGAGCAAGAGGCCCTCGCCTGGGCACGTCATCTCCCGGAAGGGAGAGAGAAAGATCCACGCCCGCATTTTGCGCTGAACGCCGTGCATCTTGTGCGCGGGCAGTTCGCCGAGGCCTGGCAGGCGCATGCCCGCTGCCTGCACGAGGCCGAGGATATTGCCGAGGTGAAGCAGTGGGTGGAAACCTTCGCCGGGCGGCAGCAGGACAACGCCCACGCCCATCTGATCATGGGACTGTTCCTCGCCCAGTCCGGCGAGTCGGAACAATCCATGAAGTCGTACAAAGAAGCGGCGAAGCTCGCCCCCGAATCGGCCTACCCGCATTACTTTCTCGCGCAGATCCATGAGCGGGCGAATCACCTCGAAATGGCGATCAAAGAATATCGCGAAGCCGTGCGGCTCGCGCCGGACTATGCCCCGGCCCGCACGAATCTCGGCGTGGCTTACCAGGAGCAGGGCCGGCTCGAAATGGCCATTCCGCAATATCGCGAAGTCATCAAGCTCAACCCCGAGGATCACATCGCCCACGCCAATCTCGCCTGCGCGCTCGCGGAGCAGGGCAAGATGGAGCCGGCCGTGCAATCGTACAAGACGGCGTTGAAGCTGAATCCGAAAGACGCCGAAGTTCACTTCGCGCTGGGCGGGCTCTATGAAACGCGCGGGCGGTTAGATTTGGCTGAACGGGCCTATCGTGACGCGCAGGAAGCCAATCCCGAGTTCGGGTCGGCGCACTCGGCGCTCGGCTGGCTCGCGCTCAGAAAGCGGCTATTCCAGGACGCGCAGGAATTATTCAGCCGCGCATTGAAGTGCAACGATGAAGACCCCCGGGCCTACCACGGCATCGCCGAGCTCTACGCCATCCGCGGAAAACGCCAGAGCGCGATGGAAAACTACACCAAAGCCGTGAAGCACTACCGCGACCCCGAAATGCGCAACGCCATCATGAATCAGCTGTTCCAAGAGGGACAAGTACCGGATTAGCAGGATACAAGTTTGTCCCTACTTCTGGAGTGGGTGGGACAAATCCGTGATTGCCAGAGGGGCGAAATACATTCGCACTGCGTCGGGTTCTACGTCGTTATCATCAAATGACTCGATCACAAAGAATAGAACGTCTCCTCACCGCTATTCCTGAACTCTCAGATTACAGGCTCAAACTGATAGATCGTATTGTCGGGGTGTTCTCCCTCCCGCGAGATTATTGGAAAGCTAAAGCTTCAGGGCTCATCTCCGAGCGCGTACTGGAAGATTTTGGTGATGTGCTGCGTCTCCACCATTGCTTCTCGCGTGAGCCATTTTCAAAGGACAAGCTCGAGTATGCTCTTGAGAGTGTATTGAAGGCTAGTGGTGAGGACGCAACTCTTGCACCGCGTGGACAGAGAGGTTACGACATACAAATCAACGGCGAGAACTTCTCACTTAAGACCGAGGCTGCAAAAGCTATTCGGTTGAATACGATTCATATTTCGAAGTTTATGGAACTCGGCGGTGGTCAGTGGGGAGATGATCCCAACGACCTCGTCGGTTTGAGAGAACAGTTTCTTGGTGCTTTGGGCGGAATTCAGCGGATCCTAATTCTTCGAGCACTAAAGAAGGGAACTCCTGACTATTTTTATGAGTTGGTCGAGATCCCCAAGGCGCTTCTTAAGAAAGCAGCTACTGGTCGATTCAAAATGATGAGCGCGAGTAAACAATTTCCAAAGCCCGGTTATTGCTATGTCGAAAAGAACGGCGAAAGTCTGTTCAGCTTGTATTTCGATGGGGGAGGTGAAAGAAAGCTACAGATCAAGGGGCTGAGAAAAGACTTATGTGTTGTTCATGCATCGTGGAAGTTCGTCCCACCTACTGACACCCCGTGAACAACGCGGGTGATGTCCCTCGTAACCTTTGTTTTGCAATATTGATATAGTCTGCCTTCACTTCAATTCCTACACATCGGCGACCTGTTTCGATCGCTACGATACCGACGGTCCCGCTTCCTAGGAATGGATCGAGTACTAGCCCACCCTTGGGAGATCCTGCGAGAATACAGGGACGAACGAGCGCTCGTGGAAACACGGCGAAGTGTGCTTCCTTGCAGGGTTCGGTATTGATTTGCCAGACCGTGCGCTTATTCTTCCGTCCCTTTCCATCCGCCGTAGGTTCTTTAATGGCTTCCTGATCAAAATAGTAGTTCTCGCTTTTTGAGAACATAAACAGATATTCATGCGAGACTGTTACTCGATCTTTGACGGACTCCGGCTGGCAATTTGGTTTGTGCCAGATGATGTCAGAACGAAGATACCAGCCGTCACGCTGGAGAGACATAGCCAGCATCCAAGCCACACCAATTAAGTCCTTGGGTTTTAATCCATCGGGGGTATCGGGACGATAGGACATCGCTCGTCCTTGATTCTTGCTATCCTTATCCCGCCAACCACGCCCACCGGAGGTATAGGTATTTGCGATGTTTAACCAAAAGGTCCCATCAGATCTCAGCACACGACGTACTTCCCTAAAACAGGAAACTAAGTTTGAAATGTATTCTTCAATCGTGTCTTCTGCGCCAATTTGACCATGGTATCCGTAATCTCGCATGCCCCAATATGGCGGTGAAGTCACACAACAATGAATCGTCTCATCGGGTAAGCAAGACAGCTTATCTCGGACATCTCCGCTAACGATCTGAACCGGCTCACTCTCAGAGCATCGAAGAGGCCACACCGATGAACCATTAACGTATGGGACACTCATTTCTTTCTCTCGCTAGAATTCGTGGCTTGGCGGTTAGATGCGAAATAACGTGCTGGCTCTTCTTGTACTTTTGCGGTCAATGTTTCGATGATGTAAGTGTGAAGCGTCTGATCAGATTCGATCGCTTTATACTTTAGAGCCTTATGCAAGGCATCTTCCATCTCAAGAGGAAAAGTCTTGCAGCGCTTTTGTTCGACTTTCTGTTTCATGGGTCACGAAACTTACCTTAGTAAGTAAGCTAAGTCAATGGTGATAAAGCGGTTGTTTGTGCGGTTATGCATTCTGCAACAATGTCTGAAAGTCTTCTTTGGTACTGCAGCAGCTCCGGGTTCTAATTCCTTCGATTGCCCGCCAGTCGGGCACGTCTTTAAGGCCGTCCAAGTGCGCGCATGAAAGCTTCGATGGTCGCGGTGTAGTCGCTAGGGAGACCCAGTTCTTTGTTGATCTCGCCGTGCTTCATATCCACCGGTAGCACCGCGACTCGCCCGCCTAGTTTGGTAGCCTTCGATGCAAATGGCTGGGCTTGCGGGTAGGCGTTGCTAGGACGTGTTCGGTCGATTTGGCTTCCTCTTTCCGGCTAGCCACATCATAGCATATTTGCTATACTCTCAAATATGAGCTGGCGCATCTCTTTCTACAGCGCGGAGCTTCAGGAGGAGATACTTCGACTTCCTGCGGGTTTTGTCGCCCGATTCCTACGGTACGCTGAGCGGATGGAGATCTACGGTCCTGACCTTGGTATGCCTCATACCCGTGCTATGGGCGATGGGTTGTTCGAGTTGCGGCTCAAAGCTGCGGAAGGCATTGCCCGAGTGTTCTACTGTACGTTGGTAGGTCGCCGGATTGTCATGCTTCACCAGTTCGTGAAGAAATCCGAGAAGACGCCCCTAAAAGAATTAAGGCTTGGGCGTAGCCGAATGAAAGAGGTGAAAGATGCGCAACACTCTGAAAGCCTTTAAAGCCAAGGCACTTGCCCGTCCAGACGTCCGACGCGAATACGAAGAACTCAAGGAGGAGTTCGAGCTGCTCGACGAAATCCTGAAAGCGAGAACCGAGGCGGGGCTCACTCAAGCCGAGCTAGCCACACGCATCGGTACCACGCAATCGGCGGTGGCTCGTTTGGAAAGTTCAATGGGGAAGCACTCCCCTTCCATCGGCACGCTCCGGCGGTATGCCTCGGCGCTTGGCTATCGACTCCAAGTCCATTTAGTGAAAGAGAAGGGGCGTACCGGTTTCAAGCAGGAAACGTGCAGTGTGCTGGGCGATGCGGATGCTTTGATAGCCAAAGCACGGGGTCTTCGACGAACCCCTAAAAGGGTTCGAGTGACGGATCGACTACTCCATTCGCTCAAAGGAAAACGCCATGTGCGGGTAAAGTAGGAAAGCGCGTGAGGTTAGATTTCAGCGAGATACGCTTCACGAACGACGAGCGACCGATTAAAGCTCGCGGATGGCACCCTGCAAAACCGTAATCTGTGTCACCGGATCGCCGGAGGATTTCAGTTCGGTGCGGATCTGATCTTTGAGGTATGAGGAGTAGCCGACGCGGTCGACGAGCAGATCCAGGAAACGTTCGGCGGGCAGCAGGCTCTGGGTCCGGAGTTCTTCGACCGTGTCGTCGCTGACCGGAATGTAGGTGCTTCCGATGTGGAACACCACGTTGTAGTAACGACCCTTGCCGATGCGTTCGAAGCGTAAGCCCTTCATTGCCGTTCCCCTTCCCTCATGCGAGGGGCCCATTCTAGACAAGTCATGGCGCGGAAGACAAGGGCGGCTCAGCAGGTTGTTGAGAAAGCCTGCCAGCGGCGTTCTCGCGACGCTCAGTGGCTCTACGTACCGAGAGTCTACTTGTGGCGAAGTACCTATCCGCTCGCATGTGATCGAAGCGAGCGGGTCAAGCGAAGCTTGGTATGTACCTCCTCACCCCTTCGCTGGCTGAGGCCTTGCCTGCGGATCGGCGCGTCTTGGCGCGCCGGGGTTGGGCGGGTGAGAACCGACAACCTTTCTGAACAACCTGCGAATGCCGGTGAAAGAATCTGTGAGTCTACTCGGGAGGCCAGGGTTCTGCCGTGAGGACGTTGTTTTCCAGCTACCTATCAGATGCCCGGCTAGGCGCTTTTGGCCTTCTTCCCGAAATATTCCTGACGGCTCACCGACACGTCCGTGACGAACATGACGCCGGAATGCTTTTCAAACAGCGGCCGGAGGCCGGAGAGGATCGGCTCGACCTTGTCCTCCGGGACGACGGTCATGATCATCTCAAGACTTTCCTGCTCGCTGAACATGAAGTGCGCTTCGCGGATGCCATGGTGTCCCTTGCCGGACAAGTTGCCGATGATGGTATAACCGGACGCTTTCACGCGATCCAGCAACTCGGTCACGAAGGCCTGGTGTTCTCCCGCGACGATCACGCGGATCTCTTTCATCGGATGCAATGTCAACGCGCCCATCTGTGTGTTCCTCCCTTATCTGTGCCCACGTGAGAATGTCCGCTCGTTAGAGAGTCCCGTCGATTCGAACCCATTCGCCTGTGGGGCGATACCGATACCATAGCTGGTCATCGGGGTCGAGGGCGACGAGGTGTACCCACTCGTTGTGATAAAAATGCCGCAAGACTTCGTGCCGTTCGACCAGTTTGTCAATGCGCCCGCGCGGCGCCTCCACGATAGTGAGCAGCCGCATCGGTTCGTGGTAGGGCACATCGCCGTTCATCACCGTCTGTCTGGCCAATCCCAGCCGGAGGTCGCTCCAGGGGCCCGACATGATCCCGATCCGCCCCACGACGTTATGGTAGATCTTGCTGCCGCTGCCGTACACGTCGTTGTCCACGGCGGAAAAATAATGCTCCATGTTGATCCATTGCGCCACGACTTGCGGGCCGGTCAACAACACTTCCAGGAGACGGCCGTTCGCATCCAGGCGCGCATCGTAGGATTGCAGAAACACCCGTCCTTCGAGGTTGAGCCCTTTGGTCAGCTCCCGGCGCCCGATCACAAACGCCGTATTGCTCGAGAGGCCCCACTCCGGCCGGACCTGGCTCCAGTCCACGCTCCGCTGACGCACGTGCGACTCCGCGGCTCGCTCGTCCAGCGGCTGCTGATTCTCGGGGAAGCGCGCGCACCGTTCCTGGCTCGTCAGGATGGAGGCTTCCTTGAGATCTTCCTGCAACCGGGCCAGGTCCGCGCGATGGGTGGGCGGCACATCTTCCAAGTCGAAGAGCTGGACCTGGTCGGTCGTCGTATCCATCTGGCCGGCCAAAAAGTGCGTGTCGGACGGAATCACCAGTTTAATTTTGGCCAGCCGCTCCCGCACTTTTGGATTGTTTGCCATCATCGCGAGGACGCGGGCGTTCGGTTTGCCTTCGTTGCCGCCGCAGGCACCGCAATCCAGGGCCGACTCATAGGGATTGTTTTCCGACGTACTGCCGTGGGCGCAAATCAAGACCAGCCGTGCCAGGTTGGTCGTCAGTCCCATCATCCGGAGGGCTGTGTCGACCGTGAGCGCCTGTTCGTCGAGGGTGAATCCCGTCCGGGTGATCCGTTCTTTCTGACGCGAGGCTGCGCGCGCGGTGAGGTCGTGTTGGCGTCGCAGGATATCGACGAGCGTGCGCAGCAGTTCGGGTGTCAGTTCGGCCGGCTTCGCCGCGTCCAGGAGGGACGAATCCAGGTCAGCCTGGCCGTTCAGCGCCTGCTGGCGCAGGGCTTCGACAAGAGCCGGGGTGATGCGCGAACTGCGCAATCCGCCATGCTCATGCAGCACTTTTCTGACGACGGCGTGGTGCTCGGCCGCCAGCATCTCCGCGGTCTCGGCCGGAGCCATCTTGTCCACCGTGAGCGTCGTCGCGATGCCCGGCACAAACAGGCGCCGCAACCAGGCGGTCCAGCGTTGATAGAGCGACGGCACCAGGGTCTTGCCGAAGATCGGCAGGCCGTAGAACCAGCCGAGCGATTCCACCATGACGTAGGGCGTCACGACGTTTTCTTTCAAATCGTGCAGCAGCGTATGGCCGGCATGGACCCACTTGGTGCGGGCCTCGTGCTTCGACACTTTGTGATCGAGGTAACTCCTGGGAACTTCCCGCACCTCGTTCTTGGCGCGCATGATGACGGGAAACTGTTCGGTGTCGTGTTCTTTCCCCCAGGCCCGATAACGGATGAAGGCGGCGAAGAATCCGGCGAAGCCGTAGGTCTCGTGGGGACCGGTGGATTCCAAATGACGGCGAAACGGCTCGGAGCGCACGTCGATACAATAGACCGATTGTGAATAGGGGCGGTTCGTACCCGGCTGATCCGCCGGGACGGTGCGCTGTTGCGCCGGAGTCCGCAACTGGGTGAGTAGACGCTGTTGGTAGGCTGCCTCCAAGGCCTTAAGCCACACCGGACCATGGTTCGATTCGGGGAACGACTCCATCCAATCAAAGAGCTGCTTCAGCGTGGCGTGCGTCGTCTCGGCCAAGACCGCCGGATCCAGTTCCAGCGCGCGCGCCAGTGCCACGAGCCGCTTGGCGGCGCCGCGGCGCGCGGCAATTTCCTGCCGCGGGACCACCTCGACCGCGTACCGCTCCATCACGCGGCTCCAGCCGTCTCCCTTGTGATGCCGGAGCCGATCCACTTCCTCGGCATACAGCGCCGGCAGCCGCCCGGCGACCCGCTGTCTCCTCAAATAGTATTCGTCGGGGTGCTCGCGCATATAGGAGACGACGGCGTCGTAGCGGCCCTCGATGCCGAGTTCTTCACGGCAGGTTTTTTGAACCAGCTCGCTGGCGTACCAGAGGCGGATGGCAAGAAACTTCACGAGGCCGACCGGATAGGCTTTCTGCCAGGGATAGTCCCGTTCTTCCGCGCGCCACTTGATAAAGCCGGCCCAGCCCGGCAGCGCGGTCAATTGCAGCGATAAATAATCCTGGCGCAGCTCTGACGGAATGCCGAGACGGTCGAGACTCTGGAGCAACGCGTCTTCGGGATAGTCGGGCAGTTGCGCGATCTTTCTCCGGCTGTCCGCGATGCCGCAGGGCGACCACTCCTGCGCCGCCAGGTCTTTCCAGGCGTGATACAGCCCTTTCTCCCGTCCCGGCATCGGCCAGGTGGCATGGCCTTCGTCCAGGAAGGCCTCACACCATTTAATGAGTTCGTGGTTGATCTGTTGGACGATCTGCGTCCCGAAGGTGTCGTCGCACCAATGCGATAGCGTGAGCCACCGGCCCAGCGCCGCCTGGTCGCCCTCCACGATGAGATGAATCCGTTTGCGGAGATCGGGGAATGTCCACTCGGAAGACAGGCTGGCTGCGACGACGTCGATCACGGCTTGCGCGGGATCGTGGAGTTGATCATCCAGCGGTTCCGCCGCAGGCGCACAGAGTCCTTCCGTCAGGCAGGCGCGCAGCACCTCGCCCTGCGTAATCGGGCGCGAGGCGATCGTGACCTCCCGGTTCAAGACGAGCGGCTGCAAGGCGGCGTCGAGATGGGCGAGCTGGATCCGGCCCGATTTCAGATACTCCCGATAGAGCGTGCCGGGGAGATAACTATGCCCTCCCATGAATTGCTTGCCGCGCCGGGCGGTCTCTTCAAACGGGAGATACTCGAGGCTATGCAGGGGATTGTGGTGGACGAAGGTCCGCATCGGCCAGTACTGCGCAATCACTTCGCCGGCGAGCTGGACCACACCGCGCAGCTCCATCCGTTTGGATTCGATGTCGATCGACGGGTTTATCGGGTCCATACGAGCGATCCTGAGTGGGCGCCGGCCGGAGGCGTTGTCGGGTCCGGTCCGAAGAGGCTGATCGGCATCACGCCCAGTGCGAGCAGCGTCAAGACGAGAATGATCAGGGACACCAGTTCGGTCTGGAGTAAATCGGCATGCCGTAAATCGCTCCGCCGTGCTCCGAACAGCAGCCCCTGCACGAGAGCGAGGATGTACCAGGAGGCCGCGAGCCAGGCACAGATGAGCACGATGATGCCGGCGGAAAACGCCGCCGTCGACGAGAGCAGCAATCCCATGAAGCCCGCGAAGACGCCGAACGGCGGCAGGCCCATGGCCGCGAGGGCCAGGAGCGACAGCAGCACGGCGTACTGCGGCATGGTCGAGGCCAGTCCGCTGATGGCCTGCGGGTCCACGTCGTCGCCGTAGCGCGTGCGGATGATTTGCCAGGCGACCAGGAGCCCGCACATGACGAGACCGACGGCGCCGACGAAGAGCGCGGCCCGCGGCGTGGCCGAGCGCGAGGTCACCACACACCACCAGAGCATCGAAAAGAACGAGAGACTGCTGTAGGCCAGCAGGAGTCGGACGCGCGACTGCGCCAGCGCCTTGATCGCGCCATAGAGGGTGCCGGCGAGAGCCAGGAAGCTCATCATCCAGACGACAGCCTCCGGTAGGGTCGCCGCAAGCGGGGCCAGGCTATGCAGGCCGAGCGCCGGAAAGAGCAGGACCATGAACGACGGCAAATTGCCGGGTAGGCGGGTCAGCGCGGTGAGATGTCCATCGTGAAACGGCACGACGGGCAGGAGAATCGTACAAGCCAGCAGCGCCGCCATCGACGAGAGCGGCGGAGCGGCGACCAGCGTCAGCAACAGGCAGAAGGCGCCGAGGGTATAGGCCCCGAGGCCCCACCAGGAGATGGGCCAGAGTGCGGTGTGATGCCGATAGAGCAATACGATCACGAAACCATGGATCGCCATTAGGAATAGCTTGCCGATCACAGGCTGACTGGTCAGCGCGCCGATTCCCAGGCTGAGAAAGATGAGAGTCAGGACCCAGGAGGTCCGATGGTCCTGGTGATGGGGCTGGCCCAGGAGCGACATCCCGGCGGCGAGCGGCAGCAAACACAGCAGGAGCAGTCCTTCGGGCGGGGTGGTCAGAAATCCGGCGAATCCCGCGAGGGAAGCCAGGCTGACGGCGCAGACGCCGACCGACCAGGCCATGAGCCGGTGGGGGTGTGCCCAGAGCGCCGGGGTCAAGGCCGCGCCCAGCAGAGGGACGCCCGTCATGATCCAAGGGATGAGGGTCGCGTCGATCATCGAGACCACCCGCGTTCGCGTTTGTCGAAGCGATGGACGACGCGCATGACCGTCCGTCCAAGCAGGTGATAGAGTTCGTCGGCGTACAACCGGTTCATGAACAGGACATACAATCCGTTTCGTCCGCCCTGACTCCAGCGTGACACCCACTTCGGCATCCGGATCGTCCGGCCGTGAGCCTGCATGTAGAGATAGCACCAGCTGAGGACGGTCATGATCGTCGCCATGAGCACCAGGCTCTCGAAGAGCCACTTGGGCAGATGGGCGGCTTGAAAGTAGGACGCGACTTCGGCCGGATCGGGATAGAGGAAGGCGGTGAACGATTCGACGGCGAACAAATAGACGAAGACGACGAACAGCAGCGTGACGAGCATGGCCGAGGACACTTTCCAGGAGGCGATCGCGCGTAGTCGCGTGAGGGTCAAAATAGCTTGTGACGACGTCAGCCAGATAAAGAACAGGAAGATGACCGTTCCCTGCGATTCGAGCAGCGGGATGCGCAGGACTCCGTGGGTGACCAGCAAAATGACCAGGGGAATCACGAGCGTCGTGACGAATCCGGTCGACCAGGTGAGCGGAGAGAAGTTTTCTTCCTCCTCCTGCTGATCGACATGCGGGACGTGCGGTTCTTGTCGGGCTTTATGGATGACGTTCCCGCAATTCAAGAAGACCGTCGCTTTGAAGAGGCCGTGGGCGATCAGATGAAACACGGCCAGCGAAAAGGCACCGAGCCCGCATTCCATGATCATGTAGCCCATCTGACCGATCGTCGAAAAGCCGAGCGTTTTCTTGATGTCGTTCTGCGCCAGCATCATTGTGGCGCCCAAGATCGCCGTCAGTGTCCCCACCACAAAGGCCACATGTAATGTCGTCGAGCTGAGCCCGAAGAGCGGCGCCAGCCGGTTGATCAGGAAGCCGCCTGCATTGATGATCCCCGCGTGGAGCAGGGCATGCACGGGCGTCGGCGCATAGAGCGATCGGGGCAGCCAGAAATGGAGCGGAAACTGTGCGGATTTCCCCATGGCTCCGATGAAAACGAGCAGGGTGACGGCCGTCGCGGCGCTGATGTCTAGCCCGGGCCAGAGCGAGAGTGCGACCGGCCTTTCAATGGCCCGCGCGAAGAGTTCTTGAAATTCCAGCGTGCCGTAGACGCGATACGCCAGGACGATTCCAGCCAGAAAGGCGGCATCGGCGACGCGTAAGAGCGTAAAGGTGTTGAAGGCGCCCTTGAGCGTGGCCGGATGCTCATGATTGTGTGCGAGGAGATAGAGCAGATAGCTCAAGATCTGCCAAAACAGGAACAGCATCATCAGATTGGCGCTGGAGACCATGCAGATCAGGACGAAATCGGTGAAGCAGATCAGGGCCAGATACCGGCGCATATGGCGATCCTGATACATGTAGCCGGTCGAGTAGACAAAGATCAGGGTGCTCACGCCCGCGATCAAGGTCATCATAACGGCACTCAGCCGATCGATGTAGAAGCCGATCGGGAACACGAGCGAGGCCACCGAGCCTGGATCGTAGAATCGAATGGAAATGGGCCCCTGCACGGCGACGACATAGAGGGTTCCGATGGCGCCGCAACAGGCCGCTCCGATCGGATAGGCGGCGATCTTCGCACGCAGATCGCGCGTCTCGTCGGGACCGATCAACACGATCAGCGCAGCCGCAAGCAATAACAACGGGATCAGAAGCACGAACGACACGGGCACTCCCTCACACCGGAACGTGTTGATTTCTGGTCAGCCTCCGCGCCGACCTGGTATCGGGCGGTCACAGACCGTTTCAGCGGCCCTCGCGCGGGCTCATCATTAGTACGTTGTCTAGACGATCGTCAAGCACTGCGTCGGCCCGAATCTTCCCCGGTGGACCCGACGGCCTTATCGTTCGGTGCGGCTGTCGAGGCGGCGAGCGGTCTGTGCCATGGCCAGGCCGAATCGATCGTAGAGCCTGTCCACATACAACTGGTTCATGAACAGGACGTAGAGGCGGATCCGCAGGCCTGCGACCCAGCCCGGCACCCAGACGGTCCGGCCATGGGCGCGCAGATAGAGATAGCACCAGCTCAGGACCGTCATGACTGTGGCTAACAGGATTATGAGGTCAAAGAGCCAGCTGGGAAGCGCGGCGGCCTTGAAATACGATGCGACCTCGTTCGAATCGGGATACAGGAAGGCCGTGAAGGACTCGACGGCGAAGAGATACATGAACACCACAAAGAGGAGCGTGACCAGCATCGCGGCCGATACTTCCCAGGAGGGCACCGCGCGCAGGCGAGTGAGCGTCAAAATGGCTTGCGAGGACGTGATCCAAATAAAGAAGAGGAAGATGACCGTGCCCTGGGATTCCAGCAAGGGAATGTGCAGGATGCCGTGGGTAACCAACAAGATCAGCAGGGGGATCATCAACGTGGTCAGAAATCCGGTCGACCAGGTGAGCGGGGAAAAGGCCTGCTCCTCTTCCTGCCGGTCGGCATCAGGGAAATGTGCTTCCATTCTGGCCTTGTGGATCACATTGCCGCTGTTCAGGAACATCGTGGCCTTGAACAGCCCGTGGGCGATCAGGTGGAAGACGGCGAGTGAAAACGCGCCCAGGCCGCACTCCATGATCATGTAGCCCATCTGACCGACCGTCGAAAATCCGAGCGTTTTCTTGATGTCGTTTTGCGCCAGCATCATCGTGGCGCCCAGCACGGCGGTCAGCGTCCCTACCACGAAGGCCACATGCAACGTCGTCGAACTCAGCCCGAACAGCGGGGCCAGGCGGTTGATCAGAAACCCTCCGGCGTTGATGATGCCGGCATGGAGCAACGCCGTCGCGGGCGTGGGGGCATAGAGATAGTGAGGCAGCCAGATATGGAGCGGGAATTGCGCGGATTTGCTCATCCCGCCGATGAACAGGAGCAAGGTCACGGCCGTGGCGCCGCTGATTTCGAGCCCTGGCAGGGGAGCGAGCGTCACGGCCGATTCAGCGGCCTTGGCAAATAAGGCCGGAAACTCCAGCGTGCCGTAGAGGGCATAGGCCAGGACAATCCCCGCAAGAAACGCCACGTCTCCGATCCGTAACAACGTGAAGGTCTTGAAGGCGCCCTCCAACGTCCCCGGATGGGTATGGTTATGGGCCAGGAGATACAGCAGGTAGCTCAAGAGTTGCCAGAACAGAAACAGCATCATGAGATTGGCGCTGGAAACTAGGCAGAGCAGGACGAAGAGCGCCAGGCCGATAAGGGTCAGGTACCGCGGCTCGTGAGGGTCCTGGTACATGTAGTCGATGGAATAGGCGTAGATGACCGTGCCGACGCCCGAGATCAGCACCATCATGACGGCACTGAGCCGGTCGACATAGAAACCGATCGGAAAGGTAAGGGAGGCTGCGGATGCTGGGTCGTAGAATCGAATACTGATCGGCCCCTGAGTCGCCACGAGGTAGAGGGTGGCGACCGCGCCACAAAATGCCGCGCCGATCGGGAAGATGGCGAGCTTGGTCCGTGCACGACGCGACGCGTCGTCACCCACGGCGACGATCAGCGCCGTGAGGAGCGGAAACAGTGGGATCAACAAGGCATACACATGGACCTCACGGGCTCAGAGAACACAAAAGCCAACCGCGCACCTCGACGAACGGTCGACGCGCACGGTTGGCTTGTACTGCGTCCGGCCCGAACCGAGCCGGTCACCCTACCGCCTCTATTTTTCCACAGCGATGGTCCCGCCTGTCCCAGGTCAATGCAGTCGACAGGGAACACCATCAGGCGCATGCATGCCCCTTTATCCGGTATCTGTCCCTGGGTAGTCAAGGCATCGGGTACATTGTCCACCAGAGCCTAGGCCTTCGGGCCCACGCATCATCCCGTTTGGCCCCACGAGGGGCGGCTTTATCCTTGTGGCCGCCTCAGCAGCCCCTCTATAATCGACCTCTACCATCTGGCTGGAAGGGCTGTGTGATGAACAAGGGACTGACCAAAGGCGAGATCGAAGCGGCGATTCGGAACGCCATCATCAAGTTCGAACAGGAATTTATGGGGCGCGGCCCGGAGGATGTGCGGGCCTATATCGTGCGGGATCTCGTTGTCGTTCGCATGAAGGGCGTCCTGACGCCGGCGGAGCGGCAACTTGCCAAGACTGCCGAAGGCGTCGACATGGTGAAACGAATCCGGCAAACCCTCATTGCCCAAGGCCGCGATCGGCTCTTCGAGCAGGTCAATGAGATCACGGGAGCCAAGGCGCTGGCGCTCTTCACCGACATCAATGCCCAGATCGGCGAAAAGGTGCTGGTCTTTACCGTGGATCGGGACCTGGAAGGTCTTGGCCGGTAATGGCTCGCCGCGCGCTGGAAACACTGAAGAACGCCACGTTCGGATGCTGTTGTGTGGAGAAACTTAATGGTAGCCCAATTCACTCAGTTCATCCCTCGGCATAGATGAGCCGGCATCCGCTTTTCTTCTTGCTTTTCATCAAGCCCATCCGCCGAGACCCTCACCGGCCAGTCACGCCCAAGTGCACTCGTCGGACGGGATTTCGACAGATGAACCGGTCTAGAAATTACCCTTCTTGCTTATTGCCTTTGGCCGCCGGCTGCTCTTCTCCCATCTTCTTATCCAGATATTTCTTGCTGATACTCATGACAGCGAAAGCCAGGGCGATGGCGATGGGAACAAATATGGCCGAGGCCAGCTCCGCACTGCGAAGCCAGCCGAGTTCGTATAGTCCCTTGAAGACATATCCTGCCAACCCAGCGAGGTAGTAGGCGATCACGATGACGGACAATCCTTCGACTGTATGCTGGAGAATCACTTGGCTCTTGGTTGTTTTGTCGACACTTTGGAGGAGCGAAAGATTGTGTGCTTCCAAGATCAGATCGAGCCTCGTCCGAATGATGACCATCATTCCCTCGAATCCCCCACGGAGTATGTCGACTCGACGCAAAAGCTGTTGATAGCCTTCCGCGACCCCTGCGATTCTGTTCAACACATAGTCAGAGATTGGGCGATAGAAGTCCATCGGTTGCTCGGCAGTCGACGCCAATGTGGCATGCACGATCTTGTCGTACGGCAGTGAGGCCGACAACTCGAAATGAAGTTTCCCCGCCATGCGATTGGTCTTCAGCAGATCTTGCGTGAGGGTATTCAGCCAACGCTGCAAGTCTTCCGAGTTCGCGCGCATGATATGAGATGTAATGATTTCCCGCTGCTTCAAGTGAACTTGTTCAAATTTATAAGTCTGATCAACGGCGGCGGAGAATAGCGGAAGTTGCATCAACAGCAAATGGTAGTAGGTCTCGATCCGCGCAATCGCATCGACGATATCTTTCAGCCGCGCGGGATCTTCTAGCGAAGGCCCCACACTGATCCAGTACCGTTCTCGCCCATGGACATCCGGTGTAAAGTTCGTCACGGCGCAGGTTTGCTCGTTGAAGATTCGGCTGCCGTACAAGACGGGTCCGGGCATCAACTCACGTAATACGTGACGGGATGGCAGAAGGCCTGTGGTCAGTAGAATGTCCAAACGACAGACCACGGACCCAAGCGGTTCTATGGGGAACGTGTACTCCGGAAAATTCAGTGGTCCAAACATTGGTGCGCTACTCGCTGGCGACAGCAGATGCCAGAGTTGGTAGTTGTAGTATTCCGTATGCGCCTGCCACAACACGATGAGCCGGTCGCCATCCTTCCCTTCCTTCACACCGTAGCCGAAATTCTCTCTCACGTAGGTTGTTTCTGCAGGAACCTTCCAATGACTCAACAGGGACTGGAATTCTGTCCGGCTGGCTAGACGCTGCGTAGGGGGATCGGACATGCGAAACGCTTTGTAGTGCACATGAGCCGGTGCCCGCAGCCACTTCCCGATCGGTTGCTGCGGTCGTTCGTGCAACTGTTTCAGGAATGCTTCATGGTCCGTCTGGGATAGGTTCGATTGAATCACGTAGCCTTTCTCCTTATGAAAATGAACATGCCCGTAACACCCGGGGCGGCCGGCTTTTTCCGCCAATAGTGCGGGAACCCGTGGAATGCACGACTGGTGTGTCAGTGAGCCTGCGTACATCTGGAGGATCAGACATCTTTGCGGGGATGGTGGTCAAACGCCACGTTGAAGAAGGCCACATTAGGATGCTGGAACTCCAACCGTCTCTCCCGAACCGGGAAATTACGATCACCGATGGCCAGGAGCTGCTGCTTATTCAAGAACAGATTGCGCTTATCAAAGACCGACCACTCAAATTCCTGTGTCATACCGAGTGCGTCCACCGGGCAGGCCTGCACACACATTCCGCAGAAGAGACAACGGGTCATGTCCATATAATATTCTTTGGCATATCGCTTGACCGGCTCCCCGGGAACTTCGGCGCTGAGTACCGATATGACCCGACTGGGGCAGGCGGCTTCACAGAGGTCGCAGCCCACACATTTCTCAGTCCCATCGGCGTATCGCAGCAAGGCCAACATGCCTCGGTAGTTGTCAGGCAAGGCACGTTTTTCATGCGGATACTGAACCGTGATAGGTCGGTAATGGATCAGGTGCGTCAAAGTGGCTTTCATGCCGACCGCGATCTCATAGAACGTGATGGTCTTCAGCCATTCAATAAAGCTTGAAGTATGCCTGGCCTGACCGTCTGAGCTGGGAGTACGCACTGGGTTTGGTGTAGGCATCATAAGGGGGCTGCCAGCTTTTCCGGTACAATCGATACCCGCCGGGATAGGAATTTAGCGATAGCGAGGTACGGTTGGGTCGATCTGGACAGACCAAGCATCGATCCCACCGACGAGGTTCTTCACACTGGTGTAGCCTTGCTGAAGGAGAAACCCAGCGGCGTCGGCACTTCGCATCCCGTGATGGCAGTACGCTACGATCTCCGTGTTTCGATCCAGCTTCCCCAGGGAATGGGGAAGCGTGCCGAGTGGGATGAGATGGGAACCGTCGAGCTTGGCGAGCGCGTATTCCCAGGGCTCTCGCACATCCAGAAGAAACAGCTTGTTTCCCTTATCGAACCGGTCTTTCAGTTCTCGGGGGGTGATGGTCGGGATCATTACGCACCCTTTCCTTTTGCAAACATTTCATGCGCTAAATGAACTTCCGCACCCGCAAGTCGTTTTGGCTTGAGGGTTCTTGATCGAGAACCCGGAACCTTGCACGCTGTCCTGATATTCCACTTCGGCGCCTTGAAGGAGCGGAGCGCTTTGTGAGTCGAGTATGATTTTGAGATCCCCTTTTTCGATCACGGTGTCGTCCTCGGCGATCTTGGACTCAAGAGCCATGCCATATTGGTATCCGTGGCACCCTCCCCCTCGGACATAGATGCGTAATCCGACCGCCCGAGGTTCTTGGTGGATGAACTCAAGAATTTTTTGTGCTGTGTCTGATGTGATAGTAAGCATCGGCAGCTCCTTCCGGCGTTTGAAAGACGAGAATATCGATCAGGTCATATTTCGCTCACGGATACGCAGCTGTTGCCCGACCTCGTTTGTTTAACCGAAACACGCGATCGTGCGCCTGCAGCATTCCTTCCACGAGCGTTTGCTGGGTTGGATGGAAGCCGGGCCTTACTGGTTTATCCACGGACTCCGCTCCACACCTTGTCTGGGTGGATCTCCTTGTCTGGATTGAGTTGTTTTGCACGATCAAGCAAGATCTCTTTCGATTCCGGGTAAGCCGGATCGGAGATGCAGCAGTTGTCGACAGGACACACTGCGGCGCATTGCGGTTCGTCAAAATGCCCGACACATTCCGTGCAGCGTTCGTGTGTGATCACATAGATGCTATCGCCGACACCTTGGCCGTCGCCGACATGATGGCCCTTGGCCTCGGCGTCGCTCCGCGTCTCAAAGATCGCTTCATTGGGACATTCCGGGAGGCAGGCTCCACAGGATATGCACTCGTCGGTGATGAGCAAAGCCATGACAAGAACTCCTTGTTGTTATCCTCTGCGTTCCCCCCCTCACCTTCGAAACGTTCTCTCGTGGCGGGGGTGTCTGACAGTACCTCGAGAGTCGTGTGGGCCTACTCCTGTATTTTCTGGTTAGGCGAGCGACGGAATGGCAGCGTTCGCATCGCTCGCCGGTTCTTCATGCTGAGCGGTTGTCGGCGTTTGTCTTATCGACAATATCCTCTTGTGAGGCCGGGCTCTGTCCAGGATCGGAGCAGGCGGCGTGCTGCGATGTTTCAGAATGAGAGGATCGAGCACCTCTCCGCAAATCAAGCAGCGCCAGGCTGAAAACCAGCACTGGCCGGCCTCGTCCTGCAAGTCCAGGTAATCGTCCTGCATCATTAATCCGGCGCATCGCGGACATTTCATACCGGTTTCCTCAAAAAATACGACTCATATCTCAGCAGCTTCCTTTGCCCTTATTCTTATGGCTCCGAAGGCCGTGATGTTCCGACTCGTCACGGTTTGCTCGGGACAACCGTGGAGTCGGCGCCTTGCTTGAGCTGAAAATCAGCCAGCGCGGCTTTGATTGCATCTTCGGCGAGGACCGAACAATGAATCTTGACCGGTGGAAGATTGAGCTCCGCTACGATGTCGGTATTTTTTATTTTCCCGGCTTCCTCAAGCGTCTTGCCTTTCAGCCACTCTGTGGCCAGGCTGGAGCTGGCTATGGCGGAGCCGCAGCCGAAGGTTTTGAACCTGGCGTCTACAATCGTATCCTTCTGAACCTTGATCTGGAGTTTCATTACGTCACCGCATTCTGGGGCCCCGACCATCCCGGTCCCGACTCCAGTCTCATCATTCTTGAAGCTCCCCATGTTTCGGGGGTTGTTGAAGTGGTCAATGACTTTATCGCTATAGGCCATAGCGTCGCCCTCCCTCGTTAGACCGGTGAACCACCTCGCCTAGGCTATATTTTCAGACATCCAGGATCTCTGGAATGAGCCCTTGTCAATGCCATAGGATCCGCCCTTCCGCTTGGGCAAAGGCTTCCATGAGGCCCAAACCCATTCTGACGAGACCATCGTTGTCAGCGAGGGAAACCAAACGATCGAGCGTCATCGCTTCGGTCTCAGGTTCCAAGATTTTCCCGATACTCACAGGGACTTCGGTCGTGCCGTCTTTCTCAGTCATGGGTCCATCCAGCCGACAGAGCAATGTAGAAACTCGCCTTCACACACATAGCTCAGCAAGGCGGATGCCTCAAAAAGCGAAAGACATCTGTTCAGAACCCATTGATTTACTTAGAGACCGTGGAGAGAAAGAAGGGCGGGGAGAAGCTGACAGTGTCAAATTGATGCAAGATATGTATATATCAACTATATCAGTAAGTTACGAGTTCCATAATGATACATTGATTGGTCATTTTGATTTAGTTTTTTTGGACAAATTATAGGTCTTCAGTCGTCTGAGTAAGGTCGAGCGGCTCATCCCAAGGTTTTTACAAGCCAATCGATAATCCCACTCGGTTTGTTCGAGCGCCTGGACAATGGCTCTTTGCTCCAGAGCAGCAAGAGAAGTTGGTCCACCAGGTTTTCCTGTCCCTGGTTCCTGACTGTTGTGATAACTCTCAGCCAGCAAATGCTCGGGCAGATGCTCAAGCCTGATAGTGTGATCCGGGCACCGTATGAACGCATGCTCTAGAATGTTCTCAAGCTCCCGGACATTCCCCGGATACCGGTGAGCTTCGAGCAGCTTGAGAGCAGGGCCATCGAGATCCCGGACATTTTTCCCCATGGTTCGGTTGAGCCGGGCGATTGAGTGTTCGATCAAGGGTAAAACGTCCTCCTTTCGGTCACGAAGGGGAGGGACGCGAATCGGGAAGACGTTCAATCGGTAATACAGATCGCCCCGAAACCTTCCTTCTTCTACGGTCATGGCGAGATTCTTGTTGGTAGCAGCGACCACTCGCACGTCCACCTTGATGGTTTTATTTCCTCCCACCCGCTCGAACTCGCTTTCCTGCAACACTCGGAGAAGCTTGGCCTGCGCCATAGGTGTTATTTCCGCAATCTCGTCCAGGAAGATCGTTCCTCGATTAGCCATCTCGAATCGCCCCATGCGATCAGTGATGGCACCGGTGAAGGCTCCTTTCACGTGGCCGAACAATTCGCTTTCGAGAACGCCTTCGGCGAGCGCTGCACAGTTCACCGCGACGAAGGGCTGGTCGCGTCTCGGGCTCAGCCGATGGATCTGCCTGGCAATGAGTTCCTTCCCGGTGCCGCTTTCACCTTCAATGAGAACGGTAGCTTTGGAATTGGCCACTTGGGGCAGAAGGTCGAGAATGCCTTCCAGAGACTTGCTTCGAGTAACGATGGGGCCCCGTGCACCGATATTCCCTTGCCGTTCGAGTTTGGCTTTGAGCTCATTGATCTGACTCAGGTCGCGATAGATCTCCACGATGCCGGTAAAATTTCCCGCTGCATCGCGGAGGAGATCCGTGTTCAAGCTCACGGGAATCTTCCGGCCATCTTTGTTCTGAATGGTGGTTTCAAAATTCCGAACCTTTTCTCGATTGCGAATGGCCCGCTCCAGGATGCAGTCTTGCGTGGAACAGATCGTTCCTTGCACCAGCAGGTGGCAGCCGAGTGGACGGCCAAGCAATTCATCTTCTTTGTATCCAAGTAACTCCCGCATGGCCCGATTTATATACCGGATCGTCATGTCCAATCCGATTGTGACCACACCGTCTCCGATGCAGTCGAGCAGCATGGCTTCTTCGCAGCGGGTTTTCTGATCGGTCTGTGTCATGCGTCCTACCTCTTATTCAGAACCAGAATGGGAAAGGTCTATGATTCTAATCTCCGGACGACTTTGTTCGTCAAGCCACTTGCTGACGAGAGACGGCGGTATATCGTTAAGAGCAGGGCTGAATTACCCATCTGATGAAATGAAACTGCCCTAAGAAATGGAGATAGATCGGTTTTGTTTTTATTTAGATCCAATCGATTTCCGATGCTAGAGCGCTGGCGGAGTAGGCGCAGAGAGATGATAACAAGACTGCAAGCTGAGAAGAGTGAAGGATATGAAGCCCGGTGGCGGTTTGTGAGGGAATCGTGATACAGAAGCGTATGGTCCTCCGTACGCTCGAACAGCTCGTTTTCGATAACTCTTATGCGCGTCTGCCGGAATCATTCCACGCCAAGTTGAACCCGACGCCGTTTTCGACGGCTCCCTATCTCATCAGCTTTAATCGTGCGGCAGCGGAACTGATCGACCTGGATCCGGCGGAAGCGGCGCGTCCGGAATTCGCCGGCGTTTTCGGCGGGAGCCTGCTGGTGCCGGGGATGGAGCCGTTGGCCATGCTCTATTCCGGTCATCAATTCGGCACCTATGTTCCGCAGCTCGGCGACGGCCGCGCGATCCTCTTGGGCGAAGTCCGGAATGAGCGGGGCGAGAAATGGGATCTGCAACTCAAGGGCGCGGGGATGACGCCCTTTTCACGCGACGGCGACGGCCGCGCCGTGCTGCGTTCCACGATTCGCGAGTATCTCTGCAGCGAGGCCATGCACGGGCTCGGCATTCCCACCACGCGGGCGCTCTGCGTCGTCGGCAGCGACCATCAGGTCTATCGGGAACAGGTGGAGACCGGCGCGATTGTGCTGCGCATGGCGCCCTCGCACGTCCGATTCGGCTCGTTCGAAGTCTTTTACTATCGGAAGCAGCACGAGCAATTGAAAGTCCTGGCCGACTATGTAATCGCCCAGCACTATCCCCATCTGGTCGACGCTTCCGACAAATACGCGCGGTTCTTTACCGAGGTGGTCGAGCGGACAGCGAAACTGATCGCCCAATGGCAGGCCGTCGGCTGGGCCCATGGCGTGATGAACACCGACAACATGTCAATCCTCGGGATCACGCTTGACTATGGCCCGTTCGGCTTCATCGACGACTATGACCCCGGCTTCATCTGCAACCATTCCGACCACAACGGCCGCTATGCCTTCAATCAGCAGCCCTACATCGGGCTGTGGAATCTGAGTTGTCTTGCGCAGGCGTTGCTGCCATTGGCCGGGAAGGACGCACTGAAAGCAGCCCTGGATTCTTATACGCCTCTCTGCGAGCGCCGGTATATGGAACTGATGCAGGCCAAGGTTGGATTGACTGAAGAGCATGAGGATGATGCGGCGTTGATTCAGGATTTACTCGGCCTCATGCAACAGAGTCACGTCGATTACACGAACTGCTTCCGGGCCCTGGGTGTATTTTCATCAGCGGAGGGCTCGCTCAACGAATCGCTCCGCGATTTCTTTCTCGACCGTGCGGCGTTCAATGCCTGGGCTCAGCGCTATGCCGAACGGTTGCGCAAGGAGCAGAGCCACGATGGGGAACGGCGCGCACGCATGAACCGGATCAATCCTAACTATGTCCTGCGCAACTATCTGGCCCAGACTGCTATCGAGAAAGCGCAACAGAAGGACTATTCAGAAGTCGATTGCCTGTTGGCGCTGTTGCAAGATCCCTACAGCGAACAGCCGGGTATGGACGCCTACGCCGCCGCGCCCCCCAACTGGGGCAAGCATTTATCGGTGAGTTGCTCGTCCTGATAGAGGTTTCCGCCGAGGCACTCTTTATGCTCCAGCTAGAAGCTGTGTTCAAAAGGGAGGCCGCTCGACTCACTGGACTGGTGGGTTCGCAGGGCGGCCTCCCGCCGCCAAAGAGCAAGGAGCATGAGCGTGAAGTTTCAGACGATGTCACAGACCGGTAGGAGCCTGCTCGTCTCGGTCTGGTTCCTGATGGTGCTTGCCGCCTGTACGCAGCGGGGGCGGCGCAACTTTACCGGCTCCCTCGGTCACCCCGCCACCGGTAACCGTAAATCCTGCAACCATCACGCTGGCGAGTCCCGCGCAGAATGCGACGGTCCCGGTCGGTCCCGTTACCGTCTCATTCGCGACGCAGTTCTTCACGATTGGCACGCCCGGTCAGCCCCATTTGCACTTCTATCTTGATGCCGATCCCGTGCCCTACCGGTTTTACGACGGACCGGCGATCATGGATGACAACGGCGTGCTCTACAACGGGGTCCATACGCATTTCGTTCATTGGAAATCGGCGACGTCTTTCGACATCTTCGGACTTTCATCCAACGCTCATACCGTTCGGTTCGTCCTCGCCGATCAGAACAACAATGACTTGCCGAACCAGGAGGCGACCAAGACGCTCACCTTCTCAGTCAGCCAACCGCCGGCCGGTGATTTGACTCTTCAGTCCGTCCTGCCGGGTCTGAATTTTCCCGTTGGCCTCTCGCTGGCTCCTGACGGACGGGTCTTTTTCAACGAACGCCTGACAGGGAAGATTCGTATCATCAATCCGCAATGGCAGCTCGTGCCGACGGAGTTTTGCCAGATCGCGATCACCACGAGCGGGGAGCAGGGTCTGCTCGGTCTGACCCTCGATCCGGACTTTGCGACGAACCATTTTGTGTACGCTTATCATTCAGTCTCCGGCCCTTTGCGCAATCGAGTGGTCCGTTACACCGAGTCCGCCGGATCCTGCACGAATCAGCAGATCATTCTCGACAATCTGCCGGCCAGTACCAATCACAACGGCGGCATCATTCAGTTTGGGCCTGACGGCAAGCTCTATGTGGTCATCGGCGACGCGGAAAATACGGCGAATGCACAGAATGTGGCGTCGCTGGCAGGAAAAGTTCTGCGTGTAAATCCCGACGGGTCGGCTCCGTCCGATAACCCGTTCTTCTCAAACCCGAACGCCGATGCGAAGAAGGTCTTCAGCCTCGGTCATCGCAATAGCTACGGATTTACCTTTCATCCCCACACCGGCCATCTGTGGGAAACCGAGAACGGCCCCGGTGATAACGACGAAATCAATCGCGTCGTGGCCGGGGGAAACTTCGGCTGGCCGACTGCCGGAGGGATTGCGAACAATCCGAGCTTCCTCAATCCGATCCTGGCCTACACACCGACGATCGCCCCGACCGGGATCATCGCCATACCCGAAGACTCCACAGTCTATCCTGCGGCCTACAAGAACAATCTGTTGTTCACGGCCTGGAACGATGGCCGGATCCGCCGTGTGGTCTTGAGCGGGGCCGATCTCACGCAGTTGGGCAGCACCAGCACGGCATACAACGGCGGCCTGGGTGGGCTCCTCAGCATGATGCTGGGGGCCGACGGGTATGTCTACGTGTCCACCGCCGGGGGCATCTTCAAAGTCGTTCCCCAGTAGTCCACTATCTGCTCAATCCTCTTCCAATCGGTCCCCTGAAACTCCTTGCAGTCTCCTCCTCTGTCTGATGTAGAGTGACGGGACGGTCATCTCTGGAGGAGCGCAACCTGTGGCGAAATCGCGCGGTGATTCGAAGCTGGCGGTGGCGGGCGCGTTGACGCTCGTGCTGGCCATTGCCGGTGTGCTGTTGGTGAAAGATCCGCTGCGCAGTTCGCGGCCGGTCGGCACCGGGCTGGACATGAAGCAGAGCACCGGCGAGCAGTTGGTCCGGGCGCGGCTGTGGGAAGATCCGGTGGCGGCGGTCGAGCGGGCTATCCGGGAGAAGGGGGCGCCCCAAGCGGCGTCCGGGGCGGCATCCTCCTTGGCCCAACGGCTCAGCACGCTTCGGGAGGCGATCGCCGAGCGGGTCAAGAGCGGGCAGCGCCTGACGGTTTTATTGACGACCACAACCGGCGGGCCGTATGTGGAAAGCACCGAGTCGCGGCTCCGCGACCGCTACGCGATCGGCACGGCGCTTGGCGTCGCCTGCTACGTTCCGGAAGATGAGACCCATCTCTCCTTTGTCGATTGGGAACCCCGAGGCTCCGTTCAGGGGCTGCCCTATGAATGGTATCGACTGAGAAAGACCCGTAACTGTGGTGAGCCCGGATCCCGTGCGGACAGCGTCCTGGTGGTCTGGCTCCCCGACGAAGCCTTGAACCGCGGCTTCCTGGCCACCTTGACGTCGCTGTCCCAGGGGCTGGCCTGTCAGGAAGCAGGCAAAGGCGCGTGTCTCCTCACCGACGACAAGCGCCAGCTCGTACGGCTGAATCCCGCAATACAACAGGCCGTCACGTTCAAAATTATCGGCCCGCGCAGCTCTTCGGCCTATCGCGCGCTGCTGGATGAGGCGGGGACGCTGTACGGCAATCCGCATGACGGGCTCGGGGTCTGGCCGAACGCCGACGGGTCGATCGAGCTGTATTCGCCCTGGGCCAGCGCCATGAAAGGGCTCCTGGCCTACGGGCTCAAGGCGGAGTCGGGCAAAGGCGCGGCCTGTGCGACCTATGCCGATTGCGAACATGAATTTTATCGTCGGCTGGCCGATGCGAACATCCGGCTCGTCTACGACGTCGGCTCGGACGAGCAACGGTTCGAATCGCTGATCGCCGAATTGGGCCGGCGGCAGGTCCGGCTCGGTTGGGATGCCGTGATTCTCATCGGTGAGTGGGACTCCTTCTACGGACGGGCATTGCCGATCGAGTTTCGCGCGGCCGCCTGTGCCAAGGTGGCGACGTTTACGGAAGAGGATCTTAAGCAGATCCAAGTGCCGGTGGATATCAAACGCTTGTGTCCGAACATCCCGCAGGCCGTGGATTTGCAGATCCAACGGCCCGCCGACTACGAAGGGCTTGCGCTCAACGTCTTTCGCTACAGCTATCTGGGCGGACTGGACGGAGAGGTGCCGGGGGACGACGCGGCGAGAGCCGCCCGGGCTGCCAAGGCGGCAGCCGGCAATCAGGCCGGAGACGTGAATCGAGACCGCCCGGAGGGCACCAGCCAGCTCGATTATGTGCGCGCGCTCGTTGCGCGCATCCATGACGAAGGTGAGGGCGCCAGAGCGATCGGGATCATGGGGACGGATCCCTACGACGCTTTGCTCATCATCAAGGCCCTCCGGCCGTTTTTCCCGCACGCGATCTTTTTCACGCTGGATCTCGACGCGCGTCATCTTCATCCGAGCGAGTACAAGTCGACACGCAACATGCTCGTTGCCTCGCCGTTCGGCTTGCAGCTGGACGGAAGCCTTCAGCGCGATGTGCCGCCGTTCCGCAGCAGCTATCAGACCTCGGCCTACTTTGCCGCGTTGCAGGCGGTGGAGCATGTCACGTGCGAGTCCAACGGTCATCAGCCGCGGGAAGGGCCTTGCACATCGGCGTATCATGCGTCGATGACCCCGGAGGATCGCCTCTACGATGCGGGGTCTCATCCCAGGCTCTTCGAAGTGGGCCGGAACGGAGCCGTAGATTTGAGTGTAGTCGATCAGGAGGGGATTCGTACGATCCATCCCCTGCGGCCGGACCTCGCCTATACCGAACAATACGGGCAGCTGAAGCAAGGAGTCGGGTTCGATAACACCGCCGTAGCGGCCAGCGTCGTCCTCGCGCTCCTGACCGGAATCATCATAGCGTGGAGCCATCAGCGGCTCTGGCTCTGGGTCACGGGGAGTCCCGCATTATTGGGGGCCCTGGGGATCATCCTCCTGGCTTCCTTCTCGGCGTTCGCGGCATTCGGCGGCGCGACGGCGTTGCTCGCCGGTCATGACGAAGGGGAGCCATTCTCCTGGACCGCCGGCGTCAGCATCTGGCCGAGCGAACTGCTGCGCTTCCTCGTGGTGGTTCTCTGTCTCGTCCTGCTGGCGAAAGGGATGCGGGATCTCACCAACAACAGCGATCTGATCGGCCGGGATTTTCTGTTCCAGGACGACTCCGGCGGCAAGCGGTTTTCACCAGGGACTTTCTGGACCAACCTCAAGCGGGTGTCCCATCCGGCCGAGACGATGACGGCGACGACGGTGGATCAGGCCTGGTCCTGGTATCGCGAGGCCGGCAAACCCGCGCAACGCGCGGCGCGAACCATACTTCTGTTTCTGCTGTATCTCGCGGTCATGGGGTCGCTGAAACGGTGGGTGCTGGACGAGGAGATGATCCATCCCTGCCGGGGGCACCTGAGCTGCACGGTCGATTGGGTTCTGACGATCGGCAGCGTGGCGCTCGTAGGTCTGCTCAATCTGGCGGTCTTCGACGCGGTGATGCTTTGTCGGCGGTGGATCGGCTGGGTGACCGCCTCCACCGGCGGCTGGTCCGATCAAGTGCAGGAGGAGTATCTTCGGGACTACGGCCTGGGCCAGGCCCAGAAAGCGGAGTTTGAGAAGCTGAAGTACCTGGCGGTGGTGGATCTGATCGGGCAGCGGACCGAAGTGGTGAATCGCCTGATTCGTTATCCGTTCTTCGCGCTGCTGATCATGATCGCTGCCCGGAGCGACTACTTCGATATCTGGAACTACCCGCTGCTCCTCCTGTGCTTCTGGGGGCTGAACGTCCTGCTGGCGTTGCTGGCGGCGCTCCTCCTCTACCAGGCGGCGAGCAAGGCGAAAGCCGCCATGTTGACCGGGCTGAGCCGGCAGATGGTCCAGGCTCTGGGGATCGGGCAGGATCGTGATGTCCGGATGAAGCAAGTTCAGTTCATCATCGATGAAGTCGAAGCCAATGAGCAGGGTGCCTTCGTTCCGCTCTACCAGCAGCCGGTGATCGAATCGTCGCTCTACGGCATCGTCGCCTTGTTGCAATATTTGTATATGAGGTAACGGATCATTTATGCGCGACGAACAAATCAGTGGGTTGCGGACGCGAGTGACGGGCGGGACGGACGGCAAAGGTGGAGGTCGCGGGCCTCTTGTCATTCTTCTCCACGGCTTCGGTGCGCCGGGCGACGATCTCGTCCCGCTGGCCGATGCCCTGAACGTGCCGGCCGGCACGAGGTTTGTGTTTCCCGAAGGCCCGCTCTCGCTGAGCTTTGGACCCGGCAATGCGCGGGCCTGGTGGCTGATCGACATGGCGCGTATTGCCCAGGATCGAGCCGCCGGGAGGGTGCGCGACCTGTCGCAGGATATTCCCAAGGGTCTTGCGCCGGTGCGTGAGACGATGCTGAGTTTCTTGAAAGAAATCGAGCAGAAGTTCGGCGCCGATCCGAAGAAGACCGTGCTTGGGGGATTCTCCCAGGGGGCGATGCTGTCCTGCGACCTGCTGCTACGAACGACGCAGCCGTATGCCGGACTGGTCCAACTGTCCGGAACGCTCCTCGCCGCGCAGGAATGGGGTCCGCTGCTTCAGAAGCGCAAAGGCCTACCGGTCTTTCAAAGCCACGGGGTGCAGGACGAGATCTTGCCCTACGTCGGGGCGGAACGGTTGCGCGATGCGCTGGTCCATGCGGGGCTGTCCGTTGAATGGCACAATTTCCGCGGGGGGCATGAGATTCCGAGAATGGTCCTGCAACGGCTGGGGCTGTTCATCACCAAGACGGTCACGCAGGCATGAGCGGTCTGCACTCGTTCGAACTTCCAGGCCCTGACGGCAAGTTGATTCGCGGCGATCGCGCGATGGGGAAGGATCGTCAGGTCCTTTTCATCACCGGCTTTCTCTCCAAACGCTGGGGGAACAAGAGCAAGGCCTTGGCCCAGTGGTGCCAAGAGCAGAGCTGGGGATTTTGTTGTTACGATGTGCGCGGGTTCGGCGATTCGGAGGGTCGGTTCACGGACTACACCCTGTCGGATTGGATCGCCGACGCGCGGACGATTCTTAATATGCTGACGGCCCACTCCTTTCTCACCCGCCCACCCCAGGCATCATCGCACCCTCCCGCCCCGAGCCTGCAAAGCCAGGCTCCTTTTCCCGGGGACGCGCCTCTTCCCCGGGTGACCATCGTCGGCAATTCTCTGGGAAGCTGGATCGCGTGGCTGATTGCGCAAGAGTTCGAACTGGTCGATCGGCTCATTCTCATCGCTCCGGCGTTCAATATGATGGGCGTTCGCGCCACGCAGATTTCGCCGGAGCGGCGACAGGCCTGGCAGAGCCGCGGCTGGATGCCCTGGGATGACGACCCGCTGCACAAAGATTGGCCGCTGTCATGGAAGTGGGTCGAGGAAAGCGAGGCCTATTGGCAGACCACGTTCGACCGGCTCAGGCCGGTGCAGACGACGATCCTGCATGGATTACAAGATACAGTGATCCTGCCAGACGGGAGCCGGGAGTTCGCCCGGCTGCTGCTGGATAGAGTGCCGACGTTCCCGATCGATCTGAACTTGATTCCCGGCGACCATCGGCTCAGCAGTCCCGAGCATGTCGAGCGGTTTCATAAGCTGGTACTGGGACAACCATAAAGGAGCCACGATGCTGACCCTGATCCATAAAGAATGCGGCGGCCCGGCGCTCGATCAATCACCTGTCGGCGAAGTCTGCGCGATCCCCGTCAATCAGTTCCCCTTTCCCTGCTTCACCTGCCTGGAAGAGATTGTGGATGAATCGGAAGTCAGGCTGTCGCAGGAAATGGGCTTCTAGCCGACTCCGCTCCAGCCCCCTTCTTGCTGAGTGCAACCAACCGCCGAGAGAATTACTTCATGTCTTCGAGCGCCTTCTTCGCGATCGTGAGATTGCCCATAGTCTCTTCCCACTGCACAGGGAATGCTTCTCTTGTTCTTATCTGTAACACCAGCTCATTGGCGTGAATCGCTTGGCGGATCAGTTTCTTGCTTTCCTCGCCGCTTGTATTGAGCCTATCGGATTACGTCCAACGGAACTTTCCGGCACGACCCCGTCCTCAGTGGAAATGTTCGACAGATCCAGGGTAAGGTGTCACCCGGTTTGTAGAGAGTATGAGATCAGACATGTCTTCATCACGACAACATAGCAGCGGGTCGGACTCAGAGGGGCCTGACGTTCCTGAGCCGTCCCATGCCGAGCGGGTCAAGACGCTGGTGTATGGACAGTCATCGGGTAGTCTCTCGACGCTCTCGCGCAAGCAGCCTGGCTGGCCCTTCGGGTCGGTGATGCCCTACGGGTTGGACGAGGAGGGGCAACCGGTCTTTCTGATCAGCACGATGGCGATGCATACGCAAAATCTCTTGGGCGATCCACGGGCCAGCTTGCTCGTGACACCGCCTGAGAGCCGCAGTGATCCGCTTGGTGCATCCAGGGTGACCTTGATGGGCTCGGTGACCAGGGTGCCGAGGGAGCAAGCGGGTCAGATTCGCGAATTGTATTTAGCACGCCATGCCAATGCCTCCTATTGGGTCGACTTCGAGGACTTTAGTTTTTTCCGCATGGCGCTGGCGGATATCTATTTTGTCGGGGGGTTCGGGTCGATGGGCTGGGTAATGCCGGACGATTACGCGGGGGCGTCCGTGGACCCGCTCACGAATGACGCCTCGAACCTCATCCGTGAATTGAATACCGTGCAGGCGGAGACATTGCTGCTGCTGGCCCGTGTGTTCGGCAATGTGGAGGCGCAGCAGGCGACAGTGACGGCATTGGATCGGTTGGGTTTTCACCTTCGACTCACCACGCCAGGCCGAATGCAGGGTGGGCGGGTGGCTTTTCCTAACCCTGTACGCAACGCGTCGGAAGTCAGGGCAGGCCTTGCCGCCCTGGCCGTTCAGGCGAACGCGGGACTCCAGATCCTGCATTCGCTGTAGTCGATGCGTACGCTGGTTCCTGTGAGCCTCCCGCACGATGGTTCTTATCAACGCACCAGTTCATCACATAAGTAGGGGAATGCATGGCGACCACAAACGACAAACAAGTCATTTTCTCTCTCGTTAATGTTGGGAAGGTGTTCCCACCGAAGAAGCAGGTGCTGCGAGAGATCTACCTTGGCTTCTACTACGGCGCGAAGATCGGTGTCCTGGGTCTGAATGGTTCAGGCAAGAGCTCGCTGCTCAAGATCATCGCAGGGGCCGATCCGAACTATACCGGTGAAATTACGCGGTCGAAAGGCTACAGCGTCGGCTTGTTGGAACAGGAACCGCAGCTGGACCCGAACAAGACGGTCAAGGAAGTGGTCGAAGAGGGGAAAGCCGAGCTGGTCGCGTTGATGCATGAGTACGAAGCCGTCAGCAATAAGATGGGCGAAGTCGGTCCCGATGAGATGGAAAAGCTGATCGACAAGCAAGCCCAACTGCAAGAGAAGATCGAAGCCGCCAACGGCTGGGAATTGGAAAATCAACTCGACCTTGCCATGGATGCCTTGCGCTGTCCGCCTGCTGATCAGAAGGTGGGGACGCTGTCCGGTGGAGAAAAGCGCCGGGTCGCGCTCTGCCGCCTCATGATCCAAGAGCCGGATATTCTGTTACTCGACGAGCCGACGAACCATCTCGATGCCGAATCGGTCCAGTGGCTCGAACAGCATCTGCAACAGTACAAGGGTACGGTCATTGCCGTGACGCACGACCGGTACTTTCTGGACAATGTGGCTGGGTGGATTTTGGAGTTAGACAGGGGCCATGGGATTCCGTTCCAAGGCAATTACAGCTCGTGGTTGGAACAGAAGAAGGATCGACTAGAAAAAGAGGAAAAGGCGGAGTCGAAGCGGAAGAAAACGCTTGAACACGAGTTGGAATGGATTCGGATGTCGCCGAAGGCGCGGCAGTCGAAGGGCAAGGCGCGGTTGAACCGCTATGAGGAACTGGTCAATCAGAAACAGGACCAGGTGGCAGATGATTTGGAGATCTATATTCCGCCAGGACCTCGGCTCGGCGATGTCGTCATTGAAGCCAACGGGATCAGCAAAGCCTTCGGTGACAATGTGCTCTACGAGAAGGTCAATTTCAACCTGCCGAAGGGCGGTATCGTCGGGGTGGTCGGGCCGAACGGCGCGGGTAAGACGACGATGTTCAAGATGATTATCGGCAAGGAAAAGCCGGATGCCGGATCGATCAAGATCGGTGAGACGGTCAAGCTCGGCTATGTGGATCAGGATCGGAGCTTGGACGGGAACAAGACCGTGTATGAGATCATTTCGGAGGGTCAGGACACGATCAAGCTCGGGAAGGCGGAGGTCAACGCCCGCGGCTACTGTGCCCGCTTCAACTTTGCCGGCACGGATCAGCAGAAAAAAGTGAAGGATCTCTCAGGCGGCGAACGCAATCGGGTGCATCTTGCGCGCATGCTGAAAGAGGGCGCGAACCTCATCATCCTCGACGAGCCGACGAACGATCTCGACGTGAATACCTTGCGTGCGCTGGAAGAAGGCTTGGAAAATTTCGCTGGCTGCGCCGTGATCAGCAGCCACGACCGCTGGTTCCTCGACCGCCTCGCCACCCACATCCTCGCTTTTGAAGGCGACAGTAAGGTGGTCTGGTTCGAAGGCAATTACAGCGACTACGAAGCGGATCGGAAAAGGCGCTTGGGCAAAGACGCCGATCAGCCCCACCGGATTCGGTACCGGAAGCTCACCCGCTAAGAAAGTACGTCTCAGCACTTCCGCCAACTTAACCATGCCGTAGAGCTGAGGTGGGCCCGCATCAGCGGGCCCACCCCCTCACCGTCTACCCCATGTCATATATTACCGACTCCTAACTTATCTGCCTTCATCAGCTAGAGTCAGAATGCATAAGCGATTGGAGTATGAGGGGAAATATGGAAAGGCCAAGCTCCAGTCTATTCAAGATGTTTCATAATCATGCCGATATGAATGGTGCGCAGAGAAGAGCACCATCGAGTCTCCCGTGACCGGCGATGGTATCCGTGGCCGATTTCGTGCCGCTCAGGTCTCTGCTGGTCGGTGTGAACCAGGAGGGTTCAGCATCGCCAAGCAGAGGACCCACGGAGCGACACATGGAATCAGACCCGTGCCGGGATCGATCCCTTTCCTGTTTTCTCGGGTGGGTAGCTTCACCGACCCTCAGCCTAACCTCGTGCGTGGATTGGCCTCGCCGACGTCCATTGTCATGGGTCAAGGCTGAAGTGGGCATTCGCGTGAAGACACCGTCTTTCACCGTCTCCGTTTGTGCGTGGGGTAACACAGCGGCCGGGTTGCCCGCATGAAACCGATATTACCTGTCCAGCATGGCTTCACAGGCCAATCCCATCGGTCGCTCTTTTCACGTATAGGTCACATACTTCCTAAGGGAATCGTGCTGTCCGATGCAGCATGGTCTGGGCGACACCAGGTACTCCTCAACCTGCTGGTGCTGCATGTCGTGGGGCTGGCGTGCTTTGGCCTGGTCGTACATCGCAGTCCGTCCGTTGTGCTCTCCGAGAGCGCCATCGTGGCCGTATTCACTGCTTTGGCCGCCATCAAGCCACTCAGTCGGCGTCTGCGTGCATCGCTGGCCACGATGGGCCTCATCAGCGCGTCCGCAGGACTGGTACATCTGTCGGGTGGATATATCGAGGCGCATTTTCACTTCTTCATTATCCTTGTGTTTATCATTCTCTATCAGGACTGGTTGCCATTCTTGCTGGCGCTGGGTCTGACTGCGCTCCACCATGGGATCGTAGGCACACTTGCTCCGATCATGGTCTATAACCATCCGGAGGCAATTGCGCATCCCTGGCTTTGGGCCGGTATTCACGCGGGGGCAGTCCTGGCGGAGAGCGTAGGGATCTTGATCTATTGGCGGCTCCATGAGGCAGATGCATTGGAACTGCGGCGGTCGGAAGCACTTGTGACGTCAATTGTGGCGCACCTGCCGGATATGCTGTTCGTCAAAGATGCGAAGGATCTCAGCTTTGTGCGGCTGAACAAGGCGGGAGAGGAGCTGCTCGGTGTGTCGCAATCCGAAATCCTGGGCAAGACCGACTATGACCTCTTTACCAAAGAAGAGGCCGACTTTTTTACGGCCAAGGATCGCGAAGTCATGGTGGGCCGATGCCTGCTGGATATTCCGGAAGAGCCGATTCGGACAAAAGACAAGGGCGTGCGGACCTTGCGCACGAAGAAGATCCCGATCTTGGACGACGGTGGTCGGCCGCAATATCTGGTGGGTATTTCCGAAGATATTACGGAGCACAAGCAAGCCGAAGCGATCTTGCGCGAAAGTGAGGAGCGCTGGCAATTTGCCTTGGAGGGCAGCGGCGACGGGGTGTGGGATTGGAACGTATGCACTGATCGGATCTTTCTTTCGGGCCAATGGAAACGCATCCTGGGCTACGGACAAGACGAGATCGAAGATACCTGGGAGGAATGGTGGGCTCATGTGCATCCGGACGATCGGGAACGGGTGACTGAGGCACTCAACCACCACTTCCGGCGGGAATCCCCGGTCTATGTCTCGGAGTATCGGGTTCGCTGCAAGGACGGCCAGTACAAATGGATTCTCGGTCGGGGCAAAGTGTTGTCCTGGACACCGGAGGGCAAGCCGTTGCGTATGGTCGGCACCCAGACCGACATTACGGAGCGCAAGCAACTCGAACAGCGGCTGACTCTCCAGCAGCAGATTGCCGATGTATTAGCCAGCGTCTCCGGATTGGATGACGCGATCTCCATGATACTCAAACCGGTCTGCGAGACATTGGGGTGGGATGAGGGGCTGCTCTGGGTGCTGGATGAATCCGCCCAACGGCTTCGCTGCCATTCGATTTGGACGACCCCCTGTGTTGCATCGAATGAGTATGGGGTGGCAAGTCGAGGGATGACATTTGCCTTAGGCGTTGGGCTACCCGGTCGAGTGTGGGCGAGCACGAAACCGGAGTGGATTTCAGATGTCGCTCACGATCTGAATTTCCCACGCGCAGCGCTGGCTGAGCAGGCTGGTTTTCATGCGGCGGCAGCCTTTCCGGTCAGATTAGCCGATCGCGTCTACGCGGTGCTTGAATTTTTCCATCATGAGATTCTGCCGGAAGATTCCTCGCTCCTGACCACCTTCCAAGCCGTAGCCGACCAGCTTAGCCAGTTTTGTGCACGTAAGCGGGCAGAGGTCGAAATTGCGGCGGCGACGGCGGAATTGAGGAGTGTGACCGTCGCCATCGACGCTGTGCAGGCGACTGCCGAGTTCGCGCTCGACGGAACGCTCCTTATGGCCAACGACAATTTCCTCAACCTCATGGGTTATCGGCTCGATGAAGTCTTGTGGCAGCATCACCGGATGTTCTGTGATCCAGCCCATGCGAGCAGTCAGGCCTACAATACCTTCTGGGAGAAATTGAACCAGGGAGAGTTTGATAAGGGGTTGTACCACCATGTTGCCAAGGGAGGGAGAGAAGTCTGGATCCAGGCCTCCTACAGCCCAATCTTTGATATGAGCGGCAAGGTCTCGAAGGTCATGAAGTTTGCGATCGACATCACCGCCCAGAAGCAGGCAGAGGTTAAGCTGGCACAGGCTGCACAGGATTTGGAAGAAAAGAACAAGGCTCTCGAAGAGGCCAGAGATAAAGCGTTGGAGGCTGTGAAGACCAAGGCGGAGTTTCTCGCAACGATGAGCCATGAGATTCGGACACCCATGAATGGAGTCATCGGCATGGCCGGACTCCTGCTAGACACTCAGTTGACTCATGAGCAGCGCGAATACGCGGAGACCGTACGGCTGTCTGGGGATCATCTGCTGGACATCATCAACGAGATCCTCGACTTCTCAAAAATTGAGGCTGGCAAGTTGGATCTGGAGCATGTCAATTTCGACCTTCACTCGACGGTGGAGGATACCCTCGGTCTTCTTGGGGAGCAGGCTTATGCCAAGGGCCTGGAACTCACCTCTCTTGTGCAAGCCGGTCTGCCAACACTGCTGCAAGGCGACCCTGGTCGTCTGCGCCAAATTATGGTGAATGTGGTCGGCAATGCTATTAAATTTACCGAGCAGGGCGAAATCGTTGTGACGATCAGTACTTCGGGAGAGCATGAGCGCCCTACATCGACAAGCTTGACTCCACCGCGTCAGTGGTTCCGAATTGAAGTGTCAGACACCGGAATTGGTATCGCACCAGACCAACAGGCCAAACTCTTTCAACCCTTCACACAAGCAGACGGGTCCACCACAAGGAAATACGGAGGCACTGGCCTCGGACTGGCCATCTGCAAAAAGCTTGTGGAACTGCTTGGTGGGCGAATCGGTGTAGACAGTACGGTTGGTGTCGGCAGTGTTTTTTGGATTATCGTGCCTTTTCAGCTTCAACCAGAAGGTGCCCAGCAGATTCCTCCCCCTCAAGCGGCGCTCAAAGGCCGGAATATTCTGATCGTGGACGATCATGCTACGAATCGGAGGGTTCTTAAGCACTATCTCACCGGAGCAGATGTCACGTGCCAAAGTGTCGAGAATGGGGAGCTGGCCTTGCAATGTCTGCGTCAGGCGGTTGCTCGTCGTACGCCGTTTGATTTAGCCATTTTGGATTTGCACATGCCTGGCATGAATGGGCTGGAATTAGCCCGGCAGATCAAGTCAGATCACGCCATCAGCGCCACGCGCCTGGTGCTGTTGACATCGGGTGGTCAGCGCGGAGACGCCAAAGCGGCGCAGGAGGCTGGTCTCGACGCGTACCTGACGAGACCGATTCGTCGGTCACTGTTGTTCGAGTGTCTCGGCACCGCCCTGGGACACATGCCTAGTACTGGCAGGTCAGCCGATTGCGCAGCGGCTTCGATTATTACGCAGCACACGGTATTGGAATCCATGATGAAGGCTCGTCCGCTTGTTTTGGTGGTAGAGGACAACCCGGTCAACCAAAAGGTCGCAGCCAAGATGATTGAGAAGCTTGGCTATCGGGTCAATGTGGCGGCCAACGGGCGCGAAGCGGTCGAGTCGCTAGCACGGATTTCGTACGACTTGGTTTTTATGGACTGTCAGATGCCTGAAATGGATGGCTTTGAAGCGACACGAGTCATCAGAAACCAGGAGGCGAGTCTTCTGCAAGCGGTCGGCAAGTCACAGCATCTGCCGATCATCGCGATGACGGCCAACGCGATGAAAGAGGATCGTGATCGATGTCAGGCGGTCGGCATGGATGACTTTATTAGTAAGCCGGTCACGAGTAAATCCCTCACAGCGGCTCTGAATCGCTGGCTGCCGCATGGCCAGGTCCCAGCCGAGACGGAATCGAAAGCAGCCTAGTCATGAGAGAACCGCAGTGACTAAGTACCTCCCCCACCATTCTCGACCTATATGCCAGCCTGCATGTGAACCTGTGGCGGTAGGCCCTGCGAACCCTGCCTGATACAGACTATTCATCGCGTATCGCATCTTCCAAACTAACAGCCTGAAGTCGTACAATCTGCGGTCTCCCACTTAGGGCGGTGTGCATCGATGGTGCATCGTTATAGATGGGCACCATACACAGCGGGCAGCGCTCTGGATGGCTTGCCGGATGTGTTTGCGACGCGCGCTTTCCCCATTGACGCACTATGAAGCCACGTGTCATCGTCACCGGAACGGCAGGACTGATAGGACAGTACTTCGTGAAGTCCGCCGCTCGATGGGCGCCCGGGTGGGAGGTCTGTGGCCTCAGCCGCGCTGACCTTGATCTCACGGATCACGCCGCTGCCGATCAGGTGTGGCAGCGTCTCAAGCCCAACGCAGTCATCCACTGCGCGGCACTAAGTCGAACGACAGAGTGCGAGCGAAATCCTCACGCCGCCCGTCGTATGAATGTGGACACCACGGCGTATCTGGCGCGACTCTCCCGGGACATTCCCTTTCTCTTCTTGTCGAGCGGGGAAGTCTTCGACGGCAAGGCTAGTTGGTACCAGGAGACCGATGAGCCCAATCCGATCAATATCTATGGCCAGACCAAGTTTGAAGCGGAACAGCGCGTGCTGGAGAATCCAGCCCACACGGCGATCCGGATCGTCCTCACGGCGGGTGCCTCACAGCATGGCGATCGAAGTTTTGTGGAAGATATGTGCCGGTCGGTGAAGACTGGTAAGAAGGTGATGCTTTATGTTGATGAATTCCGTTGCCCGTTGCCGGCCGGGGCCATTGCCCGCTCGGTATGGGAGTTACTCGACAAAGGCGCGCCCGGTCTCTACCATCTCGGTGGACGAGAACGGCTGTCACGTTGGGAGATCGGACAGGCGCTGCTGCAGTGGTATCCGGAGCTGCAAGGCCATCTGGTTGAAGGATCCGCTGGGGATCATGCCGGTGCCCCCAGGCCTGCGGATCTTTCATTGAACTGTGAAAAAATCCAGGCACTCTTGTCGTTTCCTCTCCCAGGGTTTCGCAGTTGGTTGAAGAATCGGAAGCGCCAAGGCGTCGACGTATGGGACTATGAACCGAGTTGGTCGTAAAGGGAAGGAACGATGGGACCAGAAGAAGGAATAGACGTATCGGATCCGTTGCAGCTTGTCGTGATCACCTATGTCGTCATGGCGGTCGTCATGGGTTTCCTGTGGGCGGTGCAGCGGAAGACAAAAAATGCCGCGATCGTCGACGTCGCGTGGTGTGCGGGGCTGATCGCCGCGGTGTTGTCGTATATGACTCAGGCTCCCGCCGGAGTCGAGCGCATCCTGCTCACCGCGATGCTGGTCTTGCTCTATGCCGGCCGTTTGGGACTGCACATTTATTCCCAACGCATGACTGGGCAACCGGAGGACGGCCGCTATCGTCGCCTGCGACAAAAATGGGGTGATGCGGAGTCGGTGAATATGTTTGTGTATTTTCAATGGAAGGCGCTGTCCGTGGCGGTGTTTTCCCTCCCGTTTCTGGTGGTGCTCTGGAATACTCGTATTCCATCCTCAGTGGTCGAGATGGTCGGATTGCTGATCTGGAGCGTGGCCGTGGCTGGTGAAGCAAAGGCAGACCGGCAGCTTGCTCACTTCCGTGCCGATCCAAGGAATGAAGGTCGCGTCTGCAGAGAGGGGCTGTGGCACTACTCCCGCCACCCGAATTACTTTTTCGACTGGCTGCACTGGTGCTCGTATGTCGTCATGACGATGGGAGCACCCGGCTGGTTATACACCTGGATTGGTCCGATGGGGATGGGCTGGTTACTGTACAGAGTGACTGGTATTCCACGGGCGGAAGAGCAAGCCCTGGTAAGCCGTGGAGAAGAGTATAAAGCCTATCAGGCGACGACCAATGCCTTTTTCCCATGGCATCCTCGACAAAGGCCGGAGACGTCCGTTCATTCATGAAGACGTCATGACTGACCGTAGCCTGCGTAAGGTGCCACCAGACCAACGTGCTGCAAGGCAACGGCGTCTATTTTTTGCTGTCTAGGTCAGCTAACCGAGCCCGAGCGATCTCAGCCACTTTGGTGGATGGATAGAGATTCACCAGTTCTTGGTAGAGCTGCTTGGCATGGGGGACATTCCCTTGGTTCTCTTCGAAGGCTGCCGTTTCAAACAGCTCGTTCGCCTTCTGATCAGAACAGCCGAGCAGCAGGAAGCAGAGGGCACAGAGTACCAGTCGTGCGGATATCATGGTCATCCTTTCCAGGCGTCTCTCCGCCGTGACACCTTCGTGTTCGCGTGAGTCGATCCTGATCTGAGACAGTCGATTCCGTAGCGCGGGGCGGAGATCCCTTCGCGTCGGCATTGGGGACAGCGGCTTGGTCGTGTCAACCTCGTGCGGTCACGGAACATAAATCTACAATCCAAACAGATCGACGGTTCAAGCACAAACTGCCGTGAACGGTCCCGAGACACCGTTTTTACCACATGAGCCAAGTGCTCCTCCACCTGTCGTTCAGGAATCCCGAGCATAGAAGCCAGTTGCTCTGCGGTCATCCGAGTATCCGTCAGCAGATCAATGAGGCGCTGACGCAGAGTCCGTTCGAGCGGCAACATGTCTGTATGGTAAGGACCGGGGCGTGGAAAATCCAGATAACCTTGACGGATCTTCCATGAATCGTCTTAAGTCTTGCGCACTTAAAGGTTGCACCGACGCCTCCATTCTGGCACAATCCCTCCCCGCATCAGGTACCACATCACGATCAATCCACTGGCCGGGCTTCTTCTTCGTCTTCGGACTATCGGTATCCGGCCGGCGTGTTATAGACCAGGAGGTTTGGGGCTATGAAGTTCCTCGCAGTCCATCCAGGTCCGCTCATGTACACAAAGATCTATCTACGTCTGGAGCCGCTCGGTCTGGAGATGGTGGCCCAGGCAGTCCGCCAAGCCGGGCATGAGGTTCGTCTCATCGACCTCCAGGCTGACACCTGGAAAGATTACCTCGCGCTCATCACCACCTGGAAACCAGACGTGGTGGCATTCGGCTGCAACTATTTGGCGAATGTGCCGGAGATCGTGGACTTGGCCAAACTCACGAAGAAAGAGTTGCCCAACTGCTTCGTCTTCGTCGGTGGCCATAGTGCCTCATTTGTAGCGAAGGATTTTTTGGAACACGGCGACGGCGCCATCGATTGCGTCCTCAAGGGCGAAGGGGAGGTGGCCGCTCCTAAATTACTGATGGCGGTTGAACAGGACCGCAAGGCGATCACCAAGGTCCCGGGGGTGGTGACGCTTGATGGCGAAGGACCACCGCCGCAATTCATCGAGAATCTGGACGATGTCCGTCCCGCTCGCGATCTGCTCCGCAACCGGCACAAGTACTTCATTGGTGTGCTCGACCCCTGTGCATCGGTCGAGTTTGCGCGAGGTTGTCCTTGGGATTGTTCCTTCTGCAGCGCCTGGACCTTTTATGGGCGCAGCTATCGCATGGTCAGTCCGGAGAAAGCCGTTGAGGAGTTGGAGCAGGTTCAAGAGCCAGGTATCTTTCTGGTTGACGATGTCGCCTTCATCCAGGGCAAGCAGGGCATGGAGATCGGCGAAGCGGTGGCGAGGCGAGGAATTAAGAAACAGTATTACATGGAGACGCGCGGCGATGTCTTGCTGCGCAATAAGGAAGTCTTCCAATTTTGGAAGACGCTGGGACTGCAGTACATGTTCTTGGGTGTGGAGGCCATCGATGCGGAAGGCCTCAAGATGCACCGCAAACGCATCTCGTTGGGCAAGAATTTCGAGGCGCTCGAATTCGCTCGGTCCCTCGGGATCACCGTCGCCATCAATCTTATCGCTGATCCTGATTGGGACCGGCAGCGATTTGAGGTCATCCGGCAGTGGTGCCTGGAGATTCCAGAGATCGTCAATATCAGCGTCAATACTCCATATCCCGGCACCGAGAGCTGGCTCACGGAATCCCGCAAGCTTCACACACGGGACTACCGCCTCTTTGACATTCAGCACGCCGTGATGCCGACCAAGATGCCGCTCCCGGAGTTTTACGCGGAATTGGTCAAGACTCAACAAGTCTTAAACAAGAAGCATCTGGGCTGGGCTGCGCTCAAGGGCACGGCCAAGATCGCGGCAGGACACTTGATGAAGGGACAAACCAACTTCATCAAGATGCTGTGGAAGTTCAACAGTGTCTACAATCCCGAGCTGCAAATGGCCGATCACCGCCGCCCGGTGACGTATGAGATGTCGATGCCGCCCGAAAAGAAGGACAAGATTGACCCAAAACAATTGTTTATCTTGCCTCCGAAAGGCCGCCAGGGACGAGCGATCGACGATGCAACTGAGACCTTCGTCGATGAGACTCGTATGGGCACGGTGGTGTGATCGCTACTGGGAGTGTGGGTGACAGGGGCTGAGGTAAGGGACCGGACGCAGTTTCTGTTCTAAGCGGGGGCTCAATCAACGACGTCTTCCCAATCTCCCGAAAGCGTTCTGGCCACTCTGGATGTGATCTATCTAGGCGGAGATGCTGTGGCGCCTGGCTCATCCGCCAATCGCAAGGTCAACGTCGTCTCTTCCCGGCATGCGCTCATTCCCATGCTGCAGTTGACGGTGATTGTCTTTTGGGCGATCACATCAGAGTCGCGTACCGGGGTCCAGCCTCCGATTTCGTAACCTTTCTTATTCCAATTGAATGTTCTGAAGCGAGTGAAGTTGAAGGCCCCGCTCCATCCCCCACCTTTTGACGTGACATGTGCGTCACCGCCTTGGACACCTTGGGTCGCAAACAACTCTTTTAATTTTTCGGGCGTATTGCCGCTCGTACAGTGGGTCTCTGCCACTTCCCCTGATTGCCCAGGAAGAATAGTCAAGTTCACGGCAAATGGATCAGGATCACTGCTGATCGAACCTCCGTTCACATGAAAGGTGGTCGTGCCGTTGCCTTGAATGCGGATTTCGCACGAGGCCGGCTGAGTCAAGGTGCGAGTTGCGTACTGCATCACGCCGTCCCCAACCCATTGGCCATCGTCCCTGTGCTGGAGCGGGACAGTCGCTTGGACGTGGGCATCGAACCCATTCGAACTCATAAACATGCCGAATGGCGGATTCTGAAGATTTAACGGTTCCTGAACGATGTGCGACTTGAATTCAAGGACATACGCAGAAGGGGCCACTTCCCATTCAGCTTCCTTGGCTTCCGCGACGCCCGCGCGGGAGATAGCACTCACCCGGAATCCACTGTGCTGAACCCTGGTCGCTGGAGCTTGGTAGGTGAACGTCGCCGGCCTATTGAGCTCCGATTTGTCCTCCCTCGGTGACACTCGGCCGTTGCCTTCTCTTGGTCGTTCCCTGGCTTCCTTGAACTTTGCGGGAACAAGCGCCTGCTCCTTCTTGGTCCGCAGTTCCGTCTTCACGTGTGTCGATTCGCTTGGAACAAACTTTTTGGTCTTGGTCGGCGGGGTGAAGATGATCTCCACGCAGGTATTGGCCGTGGTCCATTCACCTTCAGCTGCCAAGTAGAACGGCCCTGAGAATACCGTCACGGCCAACAGCAACATGTTCATAGCATCACGTTGGCCTGTGCCGACCAGTGCAGAATCCCATTCCGTGACCGACCAATTGGAAAACTCCGACGGCATGCCTCCCGCTCGGCGATCAGGTATAAACCGCATATGTTGGTGCTGATGAGCAAACGACGTCGGCGCATTCGTCCCTCCACGCCCGATCACCAACGACGCATCGAGATCGACATACTGCAGCCTGGCATCATCACCGACGCGGCCCTTCAAGGTAGCGTGAATGCCTCGGGCGTTGTACTCCGTTCGAATCATGTTGGAAAAGTTAATTGTTTGGTCCACGACCAGCGAGAATTCATAGTCGCCTTCGACGACATAGGCTCCTTGCTCGCCGAGATCAGGCGTGGGGCATTTCTTGGCATAGCCGCCATTGATGAGCGTGAAGGCCTTGCGGTCTCCTGCCGTGCCAGGCGAGTTCCCTTCCTCAATTCTCCATTCGCGCGACTTCTTGCCGACCGCATCGGGAGGGATGGGGATGTTCACTGAGCCTTTCGTGACCGTAAACCCCTCTCGTTCACCTGCCGGCGCTGTGGATTGCGCAAGTTGAAAGGATCCATGAGATGGCCCTGTGGCCAACAGGAAGCGAGGTGCATGAAGGGGCTCGTCAAAGCGACTTTTTCGTGCGGGCCCTGGCGAGGGACAATTGGCAACATTAGGGCCTAGTTGTGCCTTGAAGTTGTCGAACAACTGCTGGTCCAAGGATCGCGCAATCGACTCCGCCTGAGCGCCAAGCAATTTCTTGAACGCTTGACCGTCTTCCCCTGCGAAGAGCTGTCTACTGCCAAGCCCCTGAACAATTTTGGACAAGGCTTCACAGGGGTTTTTGACGTTTGTAAATAGTTGCAGCGACGCCGGGTTAACCGGCACTTTCTTCCATTCGCCCATTTCATTCGGTCCCGGTTCGAACGGGGGTAACTGAATTGACGGTGGGCCCTGTTCTGCCGGTTTCGCAACCGACGCGGATGGGGTGCTGGGGAGCGCGGCCGGTGTCGTATAGACTTTCTTCGGATCGTACTCGGGCGGATTCGACGACGGCAGGTGCTTATCCCCGCCGCCGCAATTAGCGGTCAACAGCGCGACGATAAGAAGAAGCAGAAATCGGCCAAGCATCCACGCTGTTCCCGTAGACCGACACCTTTCTGTACTAATCAAGTCCTTCCACCACCTCCACGCTGAGCCATTCCAAAAATTCCTGATTCCTGGCGTTGTATTCCTTCTTTATCCCAGTCTTCGTGGGCATGTTGGCAGATTCCAAAATCTCGAAGAGATCGTCGTGGAGCTCATCCGTAATTCCCCCGCATGTCCATGAGCCTTGCTCATTCGACGTGGTGAACCCAAACTGAACATCCATGGACTCGCTCATCGGGTTGACGTGTGCCGTCACAAGCCAGTGCTCAGCACGGGACGCCGATCCGCAGGTCCCATATTTCACATGCCGGACTACCATGGGACGAACCAGGGTGATTTCTCCGCGAAACAGCCCTTCTGCATACTGCATGAGCGGAATGTCGAACTGCACGATGCCATCGAACTGCGCCATGCCCATCTTTGCCTTGATCGATTGCGGATCGGCCATAATCCGTTGACCAAACCTGAGTTTCAAACCAACCCCTAATTCCCACTCTTCGGGGCCGGCTCTTCCAGCCCTGGACGAACTGTTAAGAACCCGAAAGCCGGGGAGTTCTGATTTTGTCCACTTCTTCTGTGGCGCAGTGAAGGAAAACACTGCAGGTGAGGCAGGGCTCGTCTTCACGTCCTTGGGTGTCACCTTTCCGTCGTGTAATTCCTGCAGCTCAAACAATCGTCCCTCGGTTGCTTGGTAGCCTCCAACGGTCCGCAGCTCTGTCTTCACTTTCGTCGAGCCACCTGGAGATAACGAGACTGTCTTTGTCGCCGGCGTAAAATGGATCTTGACGCAGGCATCTGCGCTGTAGACAGGCTTCCTCCACAACTGCTCCGCATTGTAATAGTTCCAGGAGGCCATCCGTCCCAGTTTCTTCGCGGCATCAGCGACGCGTGCGGTACAGCCGGAACACACGACCGGCATATCCCGTTTCTTGAGCGCGTTGCCCGATGCTTGCCGCAAGACCTGAGCGGTTTCGCCGTCGAGATCCTCTGCCGTGATTTCCATTTTGATTTCTTGGACAAATCCTTCTTCATCGGTTTGCGCCTCTGTTTTGGCGCGATCGTGAACAAAGATGCCCGCGCTGTGGTTCGTCGTCGGTGTGGATACGTTGTAGCCCATTTCCTCATAGATACTTGCGTCACCAGGCACCACACCGGAGGCGGAAGGACATCGATTGACGACCGCTCTATTCTTTTTCGTAATTTTCACTTTGACGGTTGCCTTGTCGCCTGCAACGACCTTGGTCGTCGTTGTGATAGCTTCACCATCCACACTAATGTGGTCTTTATCGGAGTTGTATCGTCCTGCCGACTTAATCTCCAGATTGAAACCACCACCCTCAAAGGCACTGTCCGGAATGGCGACGATATGCCATGCACCGCAGCAATCGGGCTCAAGATTCACCGTGGCTCCTCGGGGAAGATCAACCAGATGGGTCCACGGCATCTGGGTCCCCTTCACCCCTCGCGCACTCACGCGAAAGAGCGAAAAGGGCTCTGATCCACCGCTTTTTCTCAACGGAGGTGGCATGGTTGGAGATCTGCGCTCTTCGCCCAGAACCTGTTGATATCGATTGTATTGTTTTTCGAATGCCTCATGGATTTGTACCTTGTGCGCTTCGAAAGTCTCCCTGAATGTTGAGCGCAATTCAGGCGGCGCCTGCTCCCCTCTCATCATCGCGTCAAGAATGGCGTGCAGCTGCGTTTGGGAATCCAACGACCCCACCTTCTCCAGAATGTCCCGTGTCCGATCAGCGGCTTCGAGCGCGTTGCGTAACGCAACTGGATCCATCGGAGGTGATTTGG